>NZ_SHKU01000002.1:623864-1192486 GCF_004217355.1 Streptomyces sp. BK022 | reverse complement strand
AATCCCCACCGAAGTGGTTCATCGTTCGACTTGCATGTGTTAAGCACGCCGCCAGCGTTCGTCCTGAGCCAGGATCAAACTCTCCGTGAATGTTTTCCCGTAATCGGGACGACACACACGAGAGCGGAACCACCGGAGGAATAGTCCGATGGTTCACAGCGTCCTCGCTGTGTTTTTTCAAAGGAACCTCGTCCCAGCAGATGCTGGAGACGGGGTATCAACTAAATCTGGCGTTGATTTTTGGCACGCTGTTGAGTTCTCAAGGAACGGTCGCTTCCTTTGTACTCACCCTCTCGGGCTTTCCTCCGGGCTTCCCTTCGGTGTTTCCGACTCTATCAGATCTTTCCGATCCGATTTCCTCGGTGCTTTCCAGTTCTTCGCTTTCGCGTTTCCCTTTCCGGCGGTTCCGACTCTATCAGATCCTTTCGGCGTCTGATTCCCAGTCAGAGGGGGTTGTCTTCCCGGCCCGCTGGGCCGTTCCGACGTCTCAAACCTTAGCGGATCATCCCCGGCAGTTCCTAATCGGGCCGCCGGTTCCCATTCGAATTGAATTCGGACGTGCCGAAAGCAATCCCAGGGGGATGGTCGTACTGGTGGTTGAGTGCCGCTTACGCGGCGAGGTGCCACCGCGGAACCGTTACGGCTCCGGGGCAGACCAAGGACTCTACGGATCGGCCAGGGGGGTGTCAACCCGTGCTGTCAAGATTTTTTCGAGCAGGCGTTCCCCCGGGCGATACGACTGGGGCCCCTCGACCGGTGTCGAGGGGCCCCAGTGCAGGTCAGCGCGTCGTGGATCAGACCTCGACGACGACCGGGAGGATCATCGGGCGCCGGCGGTAGGTGTCCGAGACCCACTTGCCGAGCGTCCGCCGGATGAGCTGCTGGAGCTGGTGGGGCTCCACGACGCCGTCCTGGGCGGACCGCTCCAGCGACTCCGTGATCTTCGGGAGGACCTCCGCGAAGGCGCCGTCGTCGATGCCGGAACCGCGGGCCTGGATGTGCGGACCACCGGTGATCTTGCCCGTGGACGCGTCCATCACCACGAAGACCGAGATGATGCCCTCGTCTCCGAGGATCTTGCGGTCCTTCAGCGCGGGTTCGCGCACATCACCGACCGAGAGGCCGTCGACATAGACGTAACCGGCCTGGACCTTGCCCGCGATCTTCGCCTTGCCCTCGACCAGGTCGACGACGACGCCGTCCTCGGCGATGACGATCCGGTCGTGCGGGACGCCGGTCGCGGCGCCCAGCTCGGCGTTGGCCCGCAGGTGGCGCCATTCGCCGTGGACCGGCATGAGGTTCTTCGGGCGGCAGATGTTGTAGAAGTACAGCAGCTCGCCCGCGGAAGCGTGACCCGAGACGTGCACCTTGGCGTTGCCCTTGTGCACGACGTTGGCGCCCCAGCGGGTGAGGCCGTTGATCACGCGGTAGACCGCGTTCTCGTTGCCCGGGATGAGGGACGAGGCCAGGATGACCGTGTCGCCCTCGACGATGCGGATCTGGTGGTCCCGGTTGGCCATGCGGGACAGGGCCGCCATCGGCTCACCCTGGGAGCCCGTGCAGACCAGGACGACCTTGTCGGCCGGCAGGTCGTCGAGCTGCTTGACGTCGACGACCAGGCCCGGCGGGACCTTCAGGTAGCCGAGGTCCCGCGCGATGCCCATGTTGCGGACCATGGAGCGGCCGACGAAGGCGACCTTGCGGCCGTACTTCTGGGCGGTGTCCAGGATCTGCTGGATGCGGTGCACATGGCTGGCGAAGCTCGCCACGATGATGCGGCTGTGCGCGCCCGCGAAGACGTTGTCCAGCACGTTGGAGATGTCACGCTCGGGCGGGACGAAGCCGGGAACCTCGGCGTTCGTGGAGTCCGAGAGGAGGAGGTCGATGCCCTCCTCGCTCAGGCGCGCGAAGGCGTGCAGGTCGGTGAGGCGGCCGTCCAGCGGGAGCTGGTCCATCTTGAAGTCGCCGGTGTGCACGACCATGCCGGCCGGGGTGCGGATGGCGACCGCGAGGGCGTCCGGGATGGAGTGGTTGACCGCGACGAACTCCAGGTCGAAGGGGCCGACCCGCTCACGGTCGCCCGCCTCCACCTCCAGGGTGTACGGGCGGATGCGGTGCTCCTGGAGCTTGGCCTCGATCAGGGCGAGGGTCAGCTTGGAGCCGATCAGCGGGATGTCCGGCTTCTCGCGCAGCAGGTAGGGGACCGCGCCGATGTGGTCCTCGTGACCGTGCGTGAGGACGATGCCCTCGATGTCGTCGAGGCGGTCCCGGATGGACGAGAAGTCCGGCAGGATCAGGTCGATTCCGGGCTGCTCCTCCTCGGGGAAGAGCACGCCGCAGTCGACGATCAGCAGACGGCCGTCGTACTCGAAGACCGTCATGTTCCGGCCGATCTCACCGAGACCGCCGAGGGGGGTGACGCGCAGGCCGCCCTTGGCGAGCGGCGGCGGCGGGGCCAGTTCAGGGTGCGGATGACTCAAAAGACTCTCCTGACCACACGCGCCACGTACCGGTGGGCACGTGGCGCGCATGACGTTCAGTGCGTGCGGTTGTCGTAAGGGGGGCGGGACGCCGCTGCGCCCGCTGTGCTGTTGTGTGATGCGGTTGTGTGGCTCGGATGGTGCTGAAGTCTGTTGTCAGAGCTGTACCCCGCCGGCAGCAAGATCGATCTTGAGCTGGGCGATCTCCTCCGGGGAGCACTCGACCATGGGGGCGCGCAGCGGACCGGCCGGCAGGCCCAGCAGGGCGAGCGCGGCCTTGGTGGTCATGACGCCCTGGGTGCGGAAGACGCCGGTGTACACCGGGAGCAGCTTCTGGTGGATCTCGGCGGCCTTGACGACGTCGCCCGAGGTGTAGGCGTCCACGAGGGCGCGCAGGTCGGGGGCGACGAGGTGGCCGACGACGGAGACGAAGCCGACCGCGCCGACGGAGAGCAGGGGGAGGTTCAGCATGTCGTCGCCGGAGTACCAGGCGAGGCCGGAGCGGGCGATGGCCCAGCTGGCGCGGCCGAGGTCGCCCTTGGCGTCCTTGTTGGCGACGATCCGGGGGTGCTCCGCGAGGCGGACCAGGGTCTCGGTGCTGATCGGGACGCCGCTGCGGCCGGGGATGTCGTAGAGCATCACCGGGAGGCCGGTGTTGTCGGCGACGGCCGTGAAGTGGCGGTACAGGCCCTCCTGCGGGGGCTTGTTGTAGTACGGCGTGACGACCAGCAGGCCGTGCGCGCCGTCGCGTTCGGCCTGGCGGGCCAGTTCGAGGGTGTGGTGGGTGTCGTTGGTGCCGACTCCGGCCACGACGCGGGCGCGGTCGCCGACCGCTTCCACGACGGCTCGTACGAGGTCCGATTTCTCCGCGTCGCTGGTGGTGGGTGACTCGCCGGTGGTGCCGTTGACGATCAGGCCGTCGTTGCCTGCGTCCACCAGGTGGGCGGCGAGCCGCTGCGCGCCGTCGAGGTCGAGTGCGCCGTCCGCCGTGAAGGGCGTGACCATGGCGGTGAGGACCCGCCCGAAGGGGGTCTGCGGAGTGGAGGTCGGAGCCATGGGTGACACGCTACTCGGTACTCGATCCATGGTCTGCCCGTGGGGTGTCGGGAAAGTCAGGACAAACGCGGGTCAAACTCCCGGCCGACAAGGAGCCCGGCACTGCCTGCTCGGGGGTTCAAGCAGTGCCGGGTCCGTTTGATCAGGCTAGATGAACTTCTCTAAATGCCGCAATACGGACACTTCGGGAGGCTGATCCGTACATCCGTTCCGCGCGGGGGAACAGGGTTACGGAGCGACGCGGCCGTTGGCGTTGAAGGCGGCGTAGGTGAGCGGCATCAGACGGGCCCACTCGGCCTCCATCTTCTCGCCCACCATCTCGATCTCCCGCTGCGGGAAGGACGGCACCTTGGCCAGCTCGTGCTGGGTGCGCAGCCCCAGGAAGTGCATCAGGGAGCGGGCGTTGCAGGTGGCGTACATCGAGGAGTACAGGCCGACCGGGAGGGCCGCGCGGGCGACCTCGCGGGCGACACCCTCGGCGAGCAGCTTCTGATAGGAGGCGTACGCCTGCTCGTAGGACTCCGTCAGGGTGTCGCGCACCGCGTCGTACTGGGCGGGGCTGCCCTCGACGAAGACGTACTTGCCCGGGCGGCCCTCCTGGACCAGCTTGCGGGAGGTGTCCGGGACGTAGAAGACGGGCTGCAGCTCCCGGTAGCGGCCCGATTCCTCGTTGTAGGACCAGCCCACGCGGTGCCGCATGAACTCGCGGAAGACGAAGATCGGGGCGCTGATGAGGAAGGTCATCGAGTTGTGCTCGAACGGGCTGCCGTGCCGGTCGCGCACGAGGTAGTTGATGAGGCCCTTGGAGCGCTCGGGGTCCTTCTGGAGCTCGTCCAGGGACTGCTCGCCGAGGGTGGAGACACGGGCGGCGAAGAGGACGTCGCTGTCGGAGGCGCTGGATTTCACCAGCTCGACGGTGACGTCGCTACGGAGCGTGAGCGGCTCGGGGGTGGTCACAAAGGTCCTTCCATCACTTCTGCGGTTTGCAGCCACCATACGGGGCACGCGCACCGGTCAGAGCAACACCTCACCTCAAAAATCGCATCCAGCGGTTTTCCGGACATGGGCACCTTTTGGGTCACTCCGTCGTCTGAAGGGGTGAGGTCGCAGACCCCCGGAAGGAGACCCACCCCAGATGTTCCGTCGTCGTGAGCCCGTACCCTTCGCCTTCATCGCCGAGGCCGACAGGTTCCGCGGCAATGTCACTCCTCCGCCCCCCGAGCGGCCGTCCCGCGGTGAGCGCGCCGGACGGTCGCTGCTCGTACTGACGCTGGTCGCCGGGATAGTGGGCGCGCTGATAGTGGGCATGCCCGCGCTGTCCACTCCGTCCGCGCCGCCGGCCGGTCAGTCGCAGGCGGCGCCGGGCCACTGACCCTTGTGGCCGTCCACGGCTGGTGAGCCCCGCCACAGGCGGATAGCCTCACCGGGCACAAGCCCGTGCGAGGACCTTGCGAGGAACAGCCGTGCCCCTGCCCTTCCTGACGGCCGACCGCACTTTCGAGGCGGCCGACGACAGCTCGCTGCCCTATGACGACCGGGACCGCTGGCGGCGCCCGTACCGTCCCGGCCCGTGGCGGGTGGGCGGGGCGGCGCTGGGGCTGCTGTTCTCCTCGTTCGTGCTGTTCGGGGCCGTACTCACCGCCCTGACCGGCACCACGACCTCCGCCGGGATCACCTTCGTCCTCACCGCGGCGATCGTCGTCGCCGCGCTGCGGGTGCTGCGCATGGGCGTCTGGGTCAGCCCGCGCGGCCTGCGCCAGGTCGGCTTCCTGGTGACGCGCACAGTGCCCTGGGAGCGCGTGGTCTCACTGCGGACGGCACAGCAGCCGGTGCGCTGGCTGGGCCTGCCCCGCACGGTGCAGGGGCAGGCGCTGACGCTGGTCCGCGACGACCGCGCCCCCGACGACACGCCCCCGCTGCTGACCACGCACTCGCTGGACTTCCTGAACCGCCCGGCCGGGTTCGACCGGGCCTCGGACACGATCGAGGCGTGGGCCGCGGAGTACCGGCGCGGCTGAGGGGTCAGGCCGGGATGTGGCGGCCGTCGTGCAGGGCGATGGCTCGCTGCATCGTCTTGCGGGCGCGCGGGGTGTCGCGGGCGTCGTGATAGGCGACGGCGAGCCGGAACCAGCTCCGCCAGTCGTCCGGGGCGGCCTCGGTCTCGGCCTTGCGCCGGGCGAACACCTCGTCGGCGGAGTCGCGGTCGATCCGGCCGTCCGGAGTGCGGCGCAGCTCGTCGACGGGCAGGCCGCCCTCGGCCTCCAGCTCGGCGGCCAGCTGATTGGCCCGGCGGACGAACTGGGTGTTCTTCCAGAGGAACCAGACGCCGATGACCGGCAGGATCAGCACCGCCACGCCGAAGGTGACGGTGAGGAGCGTGCCGGACTGGATGAGCATCACGCCCCGGCTGCCGACCAGGACGAAGTAGAAGACCAGGACGGCGGCCGTGACGAGGTAAGTGATCTTCGCGCGCATGAGGGGGGGGTACTCAGCCCAGGTCCAGGAAGTGTTCGAGGCCGAAGGTGAGGCCCGGAGCGGACCCCACCCGGCGCACACCGAGCAGGATGCCCGGCATGAAGCTGCTGTGGTGCAGCGAGTCGTGGCGGAGGGTGAGGGTCTCGCCCTCGCCGCCCAGCAGGACCTCCTGGTGGGCCAGCAGGCCCCGCAGCCGGACCGCGTGCACGGGCACTCCGTCCACGTCGGCGCCCCGGGCCCCGTCCAGCGCGGTGACCGTGGCGTCCGGGGCCTCGGCGGTGCCGGCCTTGCGGCGGGCCTCGGCGATGAGCTGGGCGGTGCGGGTGGCGGTGCCGGAGGGGGCGTCCACCTTGTCGGGGTGGTGCAGCTCCACGACCTCGACCGACTCGAACCAGGGCGCGGCGATCTGCGCGAACTTCATGGTGAGGACGGCGCCGATGGAGAAGTTCGGGGCGATGAGCACGCCCGTCTCCGGGGACTGGTCGAGCCAGCCCTTCAGCTGCGCGAGGCGTTCGTCGGTCCAGCCGGTGGTGCCGACGACCGCGTGGATGCCGTGGCGCACGCAGAAGTCGAGGTTGCCCATGACCGAGGCCGGGGTGGTGAGGTCGACGGCGACCTGGGCGCCGGCGTCCACCAGCGTCTCCAGCTTGTCGCCCCGCCCCAGGGAGGCGACCAGCTCCATGTCCTCGGCGGCCTCGACGGCCCGTACCGCCTCGGACCCGATACGGCCGCCTCCACCGAGGACCGCCACGCGCAGCTTGCTCATCTCTTCGTTTCCTTACCGCAGTTGAGGGGCTGGGGGTCAGGCGACCGCGTCGTCGAGCCGGGCGGCCTGCTTGTCCTTCAGCGGGCCTATGACCGACAGCGACGGGCGCTGTCCCAGGATGTCGCGGGCGACGGAACGGACCTCGTCCGGGGTCACCGCGGCGATCCGGGCCAGCATGTCGTCCACCGACATGTGGTCGCCCCAGCACAGCTCGCTCTTGCCGATACGGTTCATCAGCGCGCCGGTGTCCTCCAGGCCGAGGACGGTGGCGCCCTTCATCTGGCCGATGGCCCGGTTGACCTCGTCGTCGCTGAGACCGTGCGCGGCGACCTGGTCCAGCTCGTCCCGGCAGATCTTCAGCACGTCGTGCACCTGGCTCGGGCGGCAGCCCGCGTACACCCCGAACAGACCGCAGTCGGCGAAGGCCGAGGTGTAGGAGTACACGCTGTAGGCCAGGCCGCGCTTCTCGCGGACCTCCTGGAAGAGCCGGGAGGACATGCCGCCGCCGAGGGCGGTGTTGAGCACGCCCATGGCCCAGCGGCGGTCGTCGGTGCGGGCGAGGCCGGGCATGCCGAGGATGACATGGGCCTGCTCGGTCTTGCGGCCGACCAGTTCGACGCGGCCCGCGGTGCGGATGGCGCGGCTGCCCTCGCGCGGGGCGATGGGCTGGGCGCCGTTGTCCCGCAGCGCGCCCGACTTCTCGAAGGCGGCGCGGACCTGGCGGACGACCTTGGCGTGGTCGATGTTGCCGGCGGCCGCGACGACCAGGTGGGTCGGGTCGTAGTGCTTCTTGTAGAAGCGGCGGATGCGGTCGGCGGTGAGGGCGTTGACGGTGTCGACCGTGCCGAGGACCGGGCGGCCCAGGGCGCTGTCGCCGAACATGGTGTGCGCGAACAGGTCGTGCACGCAGTCGCCGGCGTCGTCCTCGGTCATGGCGATCTCTTCGAGGATCGCGCCGCGTTCGACGTCGACGTCCTCCTCGCGGATCAGCGAGCCGGTCAGCATGTCGCACACCACGTCGATGGCGAGCGGCAGGTCGGTGTCGAGCACGCGTGCGTAGTAGCACGTGTACTCCTTGGCCGTGAACGCGTTCATCTCGCCGCCGACAGCGTCGACCGCTGCGGAGATGTCGAGGGCCGAGCGCTTGTCGGTGCCCTTGAAGAGCAGGTGCTCCAGGTAGTGCGTGGCGCCGTTCAGCGCGGGGGTCTCGTCGCGGGAGCCGACGTGCGCCCAGATGCCGAAGGTGGCCGAGCGCACGGAGGGCAGCGTCTCGGTGACGATGCGCAGGCCGCCGGGGAGGGTGGTCCTGCGGACGGTGCCGATGCCGTCTCGGCCCTTGATGAGGGTTTGGGTACGGGCGACGGCCCGCGCCTCCGAGGAGGTGCGGGCCGTCGCCTTGAAGCTACGGGACGTCACTGGTCGGCGTCGTCCTTCTTGTCGTCCGAGCCGTCCTCGCCCTCGATCACGGGGATGAGGGAGAGCTTGCCGCGGGAGTCGATCTCGGCGATCTCGACCTGGACCTTCTGGCCCACACCGAGGACGTCCTCGACGTTCTCCACGCGCTTGCCGCCGGCGAGCTTGCGGATCTGCGAGATGTGCAGCAGACCGTCCTTGCCGGGGAGCAGGGAGACGAACGCGCCGAAGGTGGTCGTCTTCACGACCGTACCCAGGTAGCGCTCGCCGACCTCGGGCATCGTCGGGTTGGCGATGCCGTTGATCGTGGCGCGGGCGGCCTCGGCGGACGGTCCGTCCACCGCGCCGATGTAGATCGTGCCGTCGTCCTCGATCGTGATGTCGGCGCCCGTGTCCTCCTGGATCTGGTTGATCATCTTGCCCTTGGGGCCGATGACCTCACCGATCTTGTCGACCGGGATCTTGACGGTGATGATCCGCGGGGCGTTCGGGGACATCTCGTCGGGCCGGTCGATGGCCTCCATCATCACGTCGAGGATGTGGAGGCGGGCGTCGCGGGCCTGCTTGAGGGCCGCGGCCAGGACGGACGCCGGGATGCCGTCCAGCTTGGTGTCGAGCTGGAGGGCGGTCACGAAGTCCTTGGTGCCGGCGACCTTGAAGTCCATGTCGCCGAAGGCGTCCTCCGCACCGAGGATGTCGGTGAGGGTGACGTAGTGCGTCTCGCCGTCGGCCTGCTCGGAGATCAGGCCCATGGCGATACCGGCGACGGGGGCCTTGAGCGGCACACCGGCGTTCAGCATCGACATGGTGGAGGCGCAGACCGAGCCCATGGACGTCGAACCGTTGGAGCCGAGGGCCTCGGACACCTGGCGGATCGCGTAGGGGAACTCCTCGCGCGTCGGCAGCACCGGCACGAGAGCGCGCTCGGCGAGCGCGCCGTGGCCGATCTCGCGGCGCTTCGGGGAGCCGACGCGGCCGGTCTCGCCGACGGAGTACGGCGGGAAGTTGTAGTTGTGCATGTAGCGCTTGCGCGTCACCGGGGAGAGGGTGTCGAGCTGCTGCTCCATGCGAAGCATGTTCAGGGTGGTGATGCCCAGGATCTGGGTCTCGCCACGCTCGAACAGCGCCGAACCGTGCACGCGCGGGATGGCCTCGACCTCGGCGGCGAGCGTACGGATGTCCGTGACGCCGCGGCCGTCGATGCGCTTCTTCTCCTTGATCACACGCTCGCGGACCAGCTGCTTGGTCAGCGCGCGGTAAGCGGCGGAGATCTCCTTCTCGCGGCCCTCGAACTCCGGCAGGAGCTTCTCGGCGGCCAGCGCCTTGACGCGGTCCAGCTCGGCCTCGCGCTCCTGCTTGCCGGCGATCGTGAGCGCCTGGGCGAGCTCGGGCTGCACGGCCTTCTTCAGCGCCTGGTACACGTCGTCCTGGTAGTCCAGGAAGATCGGGAACTCGCCCTCGGGCTTGGCGGCCTTGGAGGCGAGGTCGGCCTGGGCGCGGCACAGGACCTTGATGAAGGGCTTGGCGGCCTCGAGACCGGCGGCCACGACCTCCTCGGTGGGCGCCTCGGCGCCGCCCTCGACCAGCTTGATCGTCTGGTCGGTGGCCTCGGCCTCGACCATCATGATCGCGACGTCGCCGTCCTCCAGGACGCGGCCCGCGACCACCATGTCGAAGACGGCGTCCTCGAGCTCGGTGTGCGTCGGGAACGCGACCCACTGCCCGCGGATCAGCGCGACGCGGACGCCGCCGATCGGGCCGGAGAAGGGCAGGCCGGCGAGCTGCGTCGACGCGGACGCGGCGTTGATCGCCACGACGTCGTACAGGTGGTCCGGGTTGAGCGCCATGATCGTGGCGACGACCTGGATCTCGTTGCGCAGGCCCTTCTTGAAGGACGGGCGCAGCGGGCGGTCGATCAGGCGGCAGGTGAGGATCGCGTCCTCGGAGGGGCGGCCCTCACGGCGGAAGAAGCTGCCGGGGATCTTGCCGGCGGCGTACATCCGCTCCTCGACGTCCACCGTGAGGGGGAAGAAGTCGAGCTGGTCCTTGGGCGCCTTGGAGGCGGTGGTGGCCGACAGCACCATGGTGTCGTCGTCCAGGTACGCCACGGCGGAGCCGGCGGCCTGCTTGGCCAGGCGGCCCGTCTCGAAGCGGATGGTGCGGGTACCGAAGGAACCGTTGTCGATGACGGCCTCGGCGTAGTGGGTCTCGTTCTCCACTAGCGTTCTCTCCTCGTCTTCGTCCCGTTCGCCCGTGTGGCGGGGGGGACGGTGGTGGGAGAAGCGCTCCGTCTGGTGCGGGCCGGTCTTCGATCGAAGCACCCAGGGTCTCTTTTCCCCCTGGGGGCCACTACCGAGGACCGGCGGCGGCGCGGTGCGCGTCTCCTCGTTCTGTGTCGTACGTGATGCGTTGTGCCAACACCCTACAAAGGGGGAGTGACAGTCCGCACGTTTCCGCACCTACAGCGGGTACGGGCGGTGGGCCCGTACAGCCAAAAAAGGAGCGGCTCCCGACAGCTCGGGAACCGCTCCCTCATGGCGACTTACTTGGCGCCGGCCGCACCGCGGCGGATGCCGAGGCGGTCGACCAGGGCGCGGAAGCGCTGGATGTCCTTCTTGGCCAGGTACTGCAGCAGGCGACGGCGCTGACCGACCAGGATCAGCAGACCACGGCGGGAGTGGTGGTCGTGCTTGTGGGCCTTGAGGTGCTCGGTCAGGTCGGAGATCCGGCGCGACAGCATGGCGACCTGGACCTCGGGGGAGCCGGTGTCGCCCTCCTTCTGGCCGAACTCGGCGATGATCTGCTTCTTCGTAGCGGCGTCGAGAGACACTCGTACTCCTCATGGTGGTTGCCGCCGAGTGCCCCCGGTCTGAATCTCGGGGGAGCTTCCGTTACTCGGGAGGCGGGGACTCGCTGAGCGCGGCCTCCAGAGCGGATGCTCCGGGGGTGCGTACACGAACGGCCGTCACTCAGGGTACCAGGGCTGTCCGGGGCCTCTTCACGGTGCCTAGCCGACCATCGAGCGTACGTCCGCGAGGACGCCGAGAGTGGCGAGGCACAGGGGGGCCAGGGCGAGCAGGACGGCGCCCTCGGCGAGGTCGAGGAAGCGGCCCCAGAAGGGGGAGAGGCCCTTGGCGGGGACGATCAGGCCGATCGCGGTGATCAGTACGGCGCCCGCGGCGACGGCCGCCGTGAGCCAGGCGGTGCGCAGGTCGAGGGCGCCGCGGTCCTGGTGGAGCACGAAATCGGTGAGAGCCGCGTGGGGCGGGTTCAGGGCGAGGCCGAGCAGCAGCAGCGCGACGGCGGCGAGGCCGGCGACCAGGACGCAGGCCACCTGGGCGGTGTACCGGAACAGCCGCGCGCGGATCAGCATGGCGAGGCCGGTGGTGAGCGCGAGGAGCTGACCCCAGACGTTGTCGCAGAAGCCGAGGACGGCGGCGGAGGCGACGACCAGGGCCGCCGTGCCGCCGACCAGGCCGAGCAGCATCTCGTGCCCGCGCCGGGCCTGGGCGGCGACGAGGTCGGCGTCGAGCGGTTCGGCGTCCGCGCCCTGCGCGCTGTCCGGGTCGAAGGCGTCGTCGGTGGCGGAGTGCGGCGAGGCGTAGCCGATGGGCAGCCGGGCGAAGCGGGCGGAGAGGCCGGGCAGGAACGCGACCAGGCCGACGGCGGCCGGGGCGCACACGGCGGCGGTCGCGGTGGCGGAGGCGTCGGCGAGCAGGGCCACGAAGGTGGCGACGGTGCCGGCGGTCGCCAGGAAGGACGCGGCGACGAAGGGCGCGTCCCCGCCGGGCGTCAGCGCCACCAGGACGACCGAGGCGATGAGCACGGCCACGCAGCCGAGCATGAACTGGAGCTTGCCCGGACCCTGGGCCGCCGGTGCGCCGATGACCCCGGAACCGGCGATCATCAGCAGCGGCAGCGCGCCGAGGCCCACGGCGACGGCCGCGCCCCGGTCGCCGTACACCCGCGCGCGGACCCCGGCGAAGGCGGTGAGGAGCACACCGAGGCCGCCGGCGATGACACCGGGCAGGCCGTGCATGTCGTGGCGGACCGGGTCGGCGTACCAGAGGACGAAGCCGGTCAGCAGGATGAGCAGGGCGCCGCCCGCGAGTCCGGCGACGCGCAGCAGGTCCTCGCTCCACAGGTGCCGGTCGCGGACGACGGCGGAGGCGACGGCGTCGGAGACGTCGTCGTACACGGCGGGCGGCAGGGACTCGGCGAAGGGGCGCAGGCTCAGCACCTCCCCGTCCAGGACGCCTTCGTCGGCGAGGGTGCGGGCGCTGTCGAGGACGCGGCCGTCGCGGCGGACCAGGTGGTAGCCGGCCGGGGTGCCGACCTCCTGGGTCTGGCCGGTCAGCCGCAGTATCTCGGGGTAGATGTCGGCCACGGCGATGTCCACCGGGAGCGCCACGTCGATACGGCTGTCGGGTGCCACGACCGTGACCCTGCTGAATCCCGTCGCCGCTGTCGTAGTCACCTTCACAGACCCCCTGTTCGCGGATGCGCACGCTGCGGGCGTCACCCTACCGGGGCCCGGTGTCAGTGGTGACCAGTAGGATCGCCGGCAAGCGGAGGACGACCGTCGCCACGGGGGTGCCGGTGATCAACCGATCGTCCGCGCAGGAGGATTGACGCTCCGGTGAGCCAGCTCGTCATCAAGCGCCCGCCTCGTGCGCTGCCGCCCGAAGTGTCCTCGGAAGAGGTGCAATTGGAGGCTCCTCCCGAGCTGCCGCGCGGGCAGCAGGAGGGCATGCTGATGCAGGTCCTGCCGACCCTCGGCATGGGCTCCTCCGTGGTGTTCTACTTCGCATCCCCGAACGCCCATCCGTTCATGCGGATCATGGGTGTCGTCATGCTCGTGTCCACGGCCGCGATGGTGGTCTCGCAGATCGTCCGGCACCGTCGCGGTACGCAAGGGCAAATGGCCGACGTTCGCCGCGACTACCTCCGCTACCTGGCCCAGACGCGGCGCACGGTACGCAGGACCGCCCTGCGTCAGCGGGACGCCCAGCTCTATCTGCACCCCGCCCCCGAACAGTTGTGGTCGCTGGTCGCCGAGGGCAGCCGCGTGTGGGAACGGCGCGTGGCAGACGAGGACTTCGGACAGGTCCGGATCGGCCTGGGCCCGCAGCAGCTGGCCACTCCCCTGATGGCGCCCCAGACCGCGCCGGTGGACGAGCTGGAGCCGCTGTGCGCGGGCGCCATGCAGCGTTTCCTGTCGGTGCACGGCCAGTTGGACGGCCTCCCGGTGGCGCTGTCGCTGCGCGCCTTCTACCACGTGACGGTCTCCGGCGACCCGGAGCGCGCCCAGTCCGCGGCGCGCGCCCTGGTGGCGCAGGCGACGACCCTGCACTCCCCCGACGACCTGACCGTGGCCGTGGTGGCCTCGCGGGGCGCGGCGGAGCGCTGGGACTGGACGAAGTGGCTGCCGCACTGCCAGTTGCCGGGCCAGTTCGACGGCGCGGGCACGCGCAGGCTGTTCAGCGACGACCTCGGTGAGCTGGAGCAGCTGCTGGCCGGGCGGCTGGAGGAGCGGCCCCGGTTCAGCCGGGGCGGGCAGCCCTTGCTGGACCAGCCGCACATCCTGGTGGTGCTCGACGGCGGGATCGTGCCGCCGTCGTCGGTGTTCGCGGCCGCCGAGGGTCTCCAGGGCGTGACGATCGTCGAGGTCGTCTCCGGCGAGCTGGACACCCCGCGCGGCGACCTCTCCGTCGTGGTGCGCCCGGAGCGGCTGCGGCTGGACTCCGGTGGCGACGTGGCCTTCGAGGGCACGCCCGACGGGCTGTCGCTGCCCGGCGCCGAGGCGCTGGCCCGGCAGCTCGCCCCCTTGCGGATGGGCGGCGGGGACGACGACGAACCGCTGCTGTCCAACCTGGACTTCACCGATCTCCTCGGCCTCGGGGACGCCGCCTCGGTGGACGTACGGCGCACCTGGCGGCCGCGCTCCATGTCGGAGCGGCTGCGGGTGCCGATCGGCGTCGGCGAGGACGGCCAGCCGGTGATGCTGGACCTGAAGGAGGCCGCCCAGGACGGCATGGGCCCGCACGGCCTGTGCGTGGGCGCGACCGGCTCCGGCAAGTCGGAGCTGCTGCGCACCCTGGTGCTGGGCCTCGCGGTCACGCACTCCTCGGAGACCCTGAACTTCGTCCTCGCGGACTTCAAGGGCGGCGCGACCTTCGCGGGCATGTCCCAGATGCCGCACGTCGCGGCCGTCATCACCAACCTCTCCGACGACCTCACCCTGGTCGACCGCATGGGCGACGCGATCCGGGGCGAACTCCAGCGCCGCCAGGAGCTGCTGCGGGCGGCGGGCAACTACGCCAACATCCACGACTACGAGAAGGCGCGCGCGGCCGGTGCCCCGCTGGAGCCGCTGGCCTCGCTCGTCCTGGTGATCGACGAGTTCAGCGAACTGCTCACCGCCAAGCCCGACTTCATCGACATGTTCATCCAGATCGGCCGTATCGGCCGCTCCCTGGGCGTGCATCTGCTGCTGGCCTCGCAGCGGCTCGAGGAGGGGCGGCTGCGCGGTCTGGACACGTATCTGTCCTACCGGGTCGGTCTGCGGACGTTCTCCGCGGCCGAGTCGCGGGCGGCGCTCGGCGTGCCGGACGCCTACCACCTGCCGTCGGTGCCCGGTTCCGGGTATCTGAAGTTCGGCACGGACGAGATGACGCGCTTCAAGGCGGCGTACGTCTCGGGCACCTACCGCGCGGGCGGCGCCGAGGTCACCGGGGGCAGCGCGCCCGTGGAGCGCCGTCCGGCGCGGTTCACGGCGCTGCCGGTGCCGATGGCGTACGTGGCGCCCGATCCCGCCGAGGAGCGGGCGCGGGCCGCGCGCGCGGAGGACGACGCGCTGGCGGACACGGTGCTGGACGTGATCGTGCAGCGTCTCGACGGCCAGGGCGTGCCCGCGCACCAGGTGTGGCTGCCCCCGCTGGACGAGGCACCCGCGCTGGACCACCTGCTGCCCGCGCTGTCGGTCTCGCCCGAGCGGGGTCTGCACGCGCCGGAGTACCCGCGCGCGGGCGCGCTGACCGTGCCGCTGGGTCTGATCGACAAGCCCTTCGAGCAGAAGCGCGAGGTGCTCTACCGGGACTTCTCCGGCGCGGCCGGCCACATGATGGTCGTCGGCGGCCCGCAGTCCGGGAAGTCGACGCTGCTGCGCTCGCTGGTCGCCTCGTTCGCGCTGACCCACACCCCGCTGGAGACGCAGTTCTACTGCCTGGACTTCGGTGGCGGCGGTCTGTCCTCCCTGGCGGACCTCCCGCACGTGGGCGGGGTCGCGTCCCGGCTGGACCCGGAGCGGGTGCGCCGTACGGTCGCCGAGGTCGCGGGCATCCTCAACCGCCGCGAGCAGTTCTTCCGCACCAACGGCATCGACTCCGTCGCCACGTACCGCAGGCGCCGCGCGGCGGGCGAGCTGCCGGGCGAGGCGTGGGGGGACGTGTTCCTGGTCATCGACGGCTGGGGCAATTTCAAGACGGAGTACGAGGGCCTGGAAGGCGTCGTCAACGACATCGCGGGCCGGGGTCTCGGTTACGGCATCCATGTCGTCGTCTCCGCGTCTCGGTACATGGAGGTCCGCGCGGCCCTCAAGGACCAGATCCTCAGCCGGCTCGAACTGCGGCTGGGCGACCCGATGGACTCCGAGTTCGACCGCAAGGTCGCGGTCAACGTCCCGGCGGGCGTGCCCGGCCGCGGCCAGGTCGCGGAGAAGCTGCACTTCATGACGGCGCTCCCCCGCGTCGACGGCTCCTCGTCGGCGGCCGACCTGTCCGAGGCGACGGCCGCGCTGGTCCAGCGGGTCAAGGCCGGCTGGGAGGAACCCGCCGCTCCGACCGTGCGTCTGCTGCCGCGCAAGCTGCCGGCCGACCAGCTTCCCAAGGGCTTCGAGTTCCCGCAGGCGGGCATCGCGATCGGCATCGACGAGGCCAGCCTGGAGCCGGTCTTCGTCGACCTGGACACCGACCCGTTCTTCCTGGTCTTCGGGGAGAGCGAGTCCGGCAAGACCAATCTGCTGCGGCTGATCGCCAAGCAGATCGCCGAGCGGTACACCCCGGCCGAGGCCCGCATCGTCGTCGGCGACTACCGGCGCACCATGCTGGAGGCGGTCGGGGAGGAGCACCTGCTGGAGTACGCGCCGATGGCCTCGGCGATGCAGGTCCACATGGACGCGATCCGGCAGTTCATGGAGATGCGCGCGCCGAAGCCGGACATCACCCCGCAGCAGTTGCGCGACCGCAGCTGGTGGAGCGGCCCGCAGCTCTTCGTCATCATCGACGACTACGAGCTGGTGACGACCAACTCCGGTAATCCGCTGAGTCAGTTGGTCGAGCACCTGCCGTTCGCGCGGGACGTCGGCGTGAAGTTCGTCATCGCCCGCAGTCAGGCGGGTGCCTCACGTGCGATGTACGAGTCGTTCATGCAGCGGGTGAAGGAGCTGGGCGCACAGGGCGTCGTTCTTTCGGGCGACCCCAGCGAGGGCGACATCCTCGGCACGGTACGGGCGCGTCCCATGCCGCCGGGGCGTGGCGTGTTCGTTTCCCGCAAGCGCGGAACGTCCCTTATTCAACTGGGGTTGCTTCCGCAACGCCATTAGAGTGATCGATGGAAACCACCCCCGTTCCTGCGTTCGAACGAGCGAAGGGGCGGGGATGACACGGGGAGAACGGGGAGGCGGCTGAGGTGAGTTCGGACGGGGGCGGCAAGGTTCCTGACACGGGGACCGGCTTCGACACCCTGGCGGGGGTCAATCCGGCGATGGCGCTGGACATCCAGCACAACGCCATGAAGAGCTTCAAGAAGCGGGTCGACGCGCTGCTGGTCGAGCTGGACAAGTCGGAGGCGGCACCGGGCAAGGTCGGCGAGGACCGGCTGCCGCGGGCCCAGCTCGGGGCGGCCACCTTCAAGGAGGCGCAGTTCCTCCACGACTCGTACACCATCGTCCACGACGAGTTGGAGAACCTCTCCAAGGCCCTCAGCGCCCAGATCGAGAGCATGAGCCTCGCGGTCCACGCCTCCCGCGTGGGCTACGAGAACCTCGACGAGGACATCAAGGCGCGGATGCGGGCGGTGAACGCGGAGGCGGAGAAGTATTACGACGCGGCTCGGGATCCTTATGCGCGGGGCGCGAAGGACTCGGCGGGTGCAGGACACGTCAAGGAGGGATTGTCGTGAGCGAGCAGAAGCAGCCGAAGCCCAGCCGTACGGACTTCGAGTCCATGACGCATGAGCAGCTCGCGGCCATGCTCGACTCCGCCGACCAGGAGTCTGCGGCCCATCTCGCCACCAAGCTGCATAATGCCTCGTCGACGATCACCAAGATCGGCGACGACCTCATGAAGCACGTCAAGGGCCTTGAGTGGCAGGGCAAGGCCGGTGACTCCTTCCGCGACTGGGGCGGGCACACCGCAAGTGCCACCCTCCGGCTCGGCGATTACGCGGGGGCGGCGTCGCAGTGGATGAGCGAGGTCTCGCAGGCCATCGCCGCAGCGAAGGCATCCATGCCGGACACCTCGGAGACGACGAAGGCGAAGGCCGTGCTGGCCGACGCCCACAAGACGATCGACGCGGCGAGGCAGCCGGGGGCGCGGAACGACCCTGACGCCCGTAAGGCAGCCGAGACGGCCCACTCCGACGCGACCGCCGCCCAGACACATATTGACGCGACCCGCCAGGACGCCATCCAGCAGATGCGGAAGCTGGCGGAGTCATATGAGCATTCAGCCATGCAGATAAACAGCATCACGCCTCCTACGTTCGCGCCGGCGTCGGGGCGGACGGGAGATGCTGAGTGGTGGGTCAGTGACGAGAAGATGGTCCCTGGCAGGTCGACCGAGTACGCCGGACACGACTATTCCGGTGCGGTCAGCTCTACGGCCGGCTCCAGGGGAAGCTCGCAGCCTGCTGCCGTACACCACGCCACGGCAGGCCCTGGCCTCGATGCCCCGACGCGTTCAAGTGGTCACACGGCGAGTCGTCCTGAGCCCGTGTCCCTGAACATCGACAGCGCCGATACGCTTCCACGCACCTCGGCGCCACCAGTCACGGCGCCGTCGGTGGGTCCGACTCTGCCGCAGCGTGACATGGCTCCGCCGGGGCTGCCGGTCGGTTTGCCGCCGACCTTCGCCGGAGGTGGCCGCGCCCCCGGTGCCGAGCTGCCGTTCCGCACGCCCGGCGCCGGCCGGCTCCCGCAGGTGCCCGGTCTGGCGAAGCCGATCGAAGGTATGACACGCATGCCTCGGGACACGGGGATCGTCGGCGGCAGACCGGTCAGCGCAACTGGTCGGCCAGCGAACGGGATTCCCCGGGGAACCGTCATCGGAAGCGAGAACGGGCAGGGCCGCACCCCTCTCGGTCGCGCCATCACACCCGGCTCCGCGCAAGGAGCTCGCTCCGCAGGAGCCATGGGCGGCGCCGGTCGCCGACTCGGGTCCGAGACGGGAGGGGTTCTCGGTGGGCGTTCCGGCCAGCCGGGTCGGCCCGGCGGTCGTCCCTTCACCTCGGGAGGCTCCGGGCTCGTTCGCCCGTCAGCCAGGGGCGCCGACCAAGCACAGACCTCCCAGGTCGGTCGCACCGGTACCCCAGGCAGGCCCGCCGACTCGCGCAAGTCTTCAGAGCACGACAAGCGACCGGACTACCTCGTGGAAGACGAGGAGACCTGGACCAGAGACGGGCGCCGGACTCTGCCCCCGGTGGTCGACTGAGTCCGCACCAATCAACCCAGGAAGGTACATGCGTACCAGAGGCATGCAGCGCCGTCGAGTCTCCTCCACAGCGGCGGCCGCTCTCGGCCTGCTGCTCGTCGGTCTCTCGGCCGGTCCCGCGCAGGCGGAGTCCATCCGAGCGGAGCAGTGGTACCTCGACGCCATGCGCGCACCCGAGATCTGGAAGTCCAGTACGGGGCGCGGAATGACAGTTGCCCTCATTGACTCCGGGGTCGATGGCTCGCTAGCGGATCTCAAGGGTCAGGTCCTTGACGGCACGGACTTCTCCTCGTTGCGCGGCGACGAGCACACCGATGTCGTAGGCCACGGCACGTCGATGGCCGCGATCATCGCCGCGACGGGAGCGCGCGGTGGAGCAAACGCTTCGTACGGGCTCGCGCCGGGAGCGAAGATCCTGCCCATCCGAATGCTGGACAGCGAGGAGGTCAGCGGTCGGGGGGACGCCAATACTGTGTACTCGGAGAAGTTGACACAGGCGATCCGCTACGCCGCCGACTCCAAGGCGCAGATCATCAACATGTCACTGGCGCTAAGTGACTCACGTGGTAGCCACGACGTCGGCACTCCGGAACTCGAGGCTGCCGTCAGATACGCCCTGTCCAAGGGGAAGCTCCTCTTCGCAGGGGTCGGCAACAGGGGCGACAAGGAGAACCTGCCTTCTTACCCGGCCTCAACGCCTGGCGTGGTCGGAGTTGGGGCGGTCGATCGGGATGTCAAGGTGGCTGCGTTTTCCCAGAGGGGACCTGAGGTCGACATCGTCGCTCCTGGCGTGGACATGTTTCACGCCTGTACCTCGAGGACTCAGCTCTGCGAGTCACAAGGCACCAGCGACGCCACCGCGATAGCCTCGGCCTCTGCCGCTCTCATCTGGTCGGCGCACCCCGACTGGACCAACAACCAGGTCCTGCGCGTCATGCTGAAGACGCTGGCCAAGCCCGCGAACGGCGCTAACAGGACCGATCTTCTCGGCTACGGCGCCGTACGCCCCCGGCGCGCCTTCACCGAGACCGTGGACCCCGGCCCCGCCGACGTCTACCCCCTCCCGGACCTGGCCGCAGCCGCCGCCAAGTCCCCCTCCCCCAAGCCATCCAAGCCCACGGCGCCCGCCAAGCAGGAGAAGGCGGTGCCGAAGCCGAGTGAGGGTGGAAACGCCCTTCTCTGGACCGGCGTAGCCGTAGCGGGCGCTCTTCTGATCGGGGCGGTGGTCACCATCGGCGTGCTGCGCTCCCGGCGCCGGACGCCCGTGACGCCGCCCCCGCCTGCCTACCCCCCGTACGTCCCCACCCCCACGGACAACCCGCACCGCACGGAGCAGAACCCGTGAGCGAGCCAGTGCCTACGGCCCCGGAGAGAGAAGACGTACATGTCGTTCGATGAGATGTGGGGCCAGGCGCGGACCACGGCGGCCGCCAGGCAGCACAGCGGCATGCAGCTGAATCACGTCCCGGCGGACCCGGGTGGGGCCGCCGAGGGGAAGAAGCTGGTCGCCGACGCCGGCTTCCTCCGTCACCGGGCGAAGAGCGCCGACACCGCCCGCACCGAGTTCGTGAAGACGGACGACGCCGCGAGCAAGGAGACCGGTCAGGTGGCCGGCAGTCTCAAGGGCTTCAAGTCGGGCCCTGCGTTCACGACGTTCATGACGAGGTGGCGCGGCCAGGTCGACTACGTGGAGAGCCTGCTGAAGAACGACGTCGCCGGCGCCCTCCGCACCAGCGCAAACGAGTACGCCGCCCGCGAGCAGCAGGAAAAGGCCCGCCACAGCAGGGAACGCCTGAAGTAACGGGCACGAACGGGGATCACATGCTGGACTACCGCACCCTTCTCCACGCCGACTTCACCGAGTTGTCCGAGGCGGTGAACAAGTGGCGCAAGCTGCCAGAGGGCTTCAAGAAGGTCCACACGCAGTACTCCAACACGGTGGAGAAGGACCTGGAGGGCTCGGACTGGAAGGGCGAGGGCGCCACCGCCGCACTCGGCAAGGTGCGGTACGTCGGCAAGCAGATCACCGCCGCGGCGGACGAGGCCCAGGACGTCTACAAGCTCCTGGACGACGCCCACGAGGTCCTCGCCGGCGCGCAGAAGAAGCTGAAGAACCTCACGCATGACATCGAGAGCGACAGGTACCTCTCGATCAAGCCGTCCGGCGAGGTGTACTTCGATCCGCCGGCGGACACTCCGACCGAGAACGTGGCCGCGCTGAACAAGGGCTACCAGGAGTCTCTCCAGGCGTACCGCAGCGGCATCCGCTCCGCGCTCGACACGGCGGCGGAGGCCGACGAGACGTTGCACTGGGCGCTCACCCAGGATCACAACGGCCGCGGCAAGGGCTTCAACCCGAACACGTACGACAGCATCGCCGCTGCCAAGAAGGGGCGCGAGCAGGCGGACCGGGACCTGCGGGAACTGGAGAAGCTGACCGGCAAGCGGAGCAAGCTGGGGATGGCGTCCGCGCTGGACTCCCTCGACCCGGCCGAGCTGCGCCGGATCAACACCCTGCTCAGTCAGCACGAGGGCGATCCCTACTTCGCGGAGAAGTTCGCCACCCATCTCGGTGGCAAGGGGACGCTCGAACTCTGGACGCGGATCGCCGACCGGGTTCAAACGGGCGACGCGCAGACCAAGGCTTCCGCCGACATCCAGAAGTCCCTGAGCTTCACCCTCGCCACCGCGTCCCACGTCGACAGCCCCGCCATGGACCACTGGAAACGGGACGTCCTCACCCAGGGCTCCCACCAGATCGACTACCTCGACATGGCCCGCGGCACGACCCAGAAGGGTCCCTTCGGGTTCCAGGTCATGAGCAGCCTGATGCGGTACGGCTCCTACGACCGCGAATTCCTCAACGACTACGGCCACAAGCTCATCGCCTACGAGAAGTCCCACAAGGATGACAAACCGAACGAACTGTGGCGGGCCGAGGGCGATCCTTCGCCATATCTGAACTTCGATTCGAAGAACGACCAGGGCGTCGACCCGATGGCGGGATACATGGAGGCGCTGGGGCACAACCCGGACGCCGCGAAGGATCTCTTCTACTCGAAGGACTGGGACCACACGTACAAGGCCGACCCTGATTTGAAATACCTCCTGGAAGATCGCGAGTGGGTGAACGGCAACCCATTCGCCAAGGATCACAAGGGTTACGGTTATGACGAACTGGGTCACGCCCTCGAAGCGGCAACCCTGGGTAAGCCGTACGACGAGCCGGACATGACGTTGCACCGTGATGGCCGCACGGCAAACATAATGGAGCAAGTGGCCGTGACGGTTGCCAAGGACGGCGAGTTCGTCGAACACAAACCAGGAATTGATGCCAGCTTGGGCCGGATGGGCGCTGGATACTTGGATGACCTCAACTGGTCCACAATCGACGAGGGCGGTCGTGGTTTTGTCGAAGGCCGCGATGATCTCTACAACCACAGCGGTAATGGCCACCTCCGACTGGAGCAGTCGACGGCAAGCAATTTCCTCTACAACGTGGCTCAAGGAGAAGACGGATACAAGATCCTCTCGTCCGGGCAGCAAGCATTCACCCTGGGCGCGCTCGAGGCTCATGGGGACTCACCGGACGATGCGCACAAAATCCTCAGGAACGGCGGCTACGTTCACGGCGTCTTGGATGAAGGTCGCATCTCCAATGTGAACAAGGAATACAAGGACGCCACCGATAAAATCAATGACAAGCTCGCCGAGTCGGCCGAATGGAAAAAGTTCGGTATCAGCCAGGGAATCGGGTTGGCAACCGGGTTGGTTCTGCTTCCGGTGGGCGGTCCTGCCATGTCGGCTGCGGCAGCCTTTGCGGTTCCTACTCTGGTCGAGGGCGCTGGTGCCGCAGTGGAAACACAATGGGGTATCGACGTGGGCAGGGAGGTGAAGGAAAGGGAGGCCGATCTATCTGACAAGAACAGGATGACGGCCACCCGCTTCACCGATCTCGGTGTGCTGCGCGCAACGAAACCGGCCCTTCTTTACATGCAGGAGAAGCACGGCAGGGACTTCACGGAAGACGTGCTGAATGCTTACGACCGCGGGGCGAACACCGCGGACCGCAGGGACGGAGGAGGCCTGTGAAGCGGCTCCGCGTAGCC
Organism: Streptomyces sp. BK022; assembly: GCF_004217355.1. Classification (NCBI taxonomy): domain Bacteria; kingdom Bacillati; phylum Actinomycetota; class Actinomycetes; order Kitasatosporales; family Streptomycetaceae; genus Streptomyces; species Streptomyces sp. BK022. The sequence goes on along the minus strand of NZ_SHKU01000002.1, from coordinate 1,169,478 downwards.
ACCCTCGGCATAACGCTTACGCTGCTGACGAGTGCGGGCTGCGGGGCGGACAGTTCACCCCATGGCGCCGAGGCTTTGAAGACGGCATGTGATGGGATCATCGACTCAAGCGCGATCAATGAGGCCCGGACGAGCAGTGACTTCGACGACCTGCATGTCTCAGCTAAATCGACGTCGCACGCGTCTGCGGCAAAAGCCCTGCTCGACGAGGATCACGCTGCGTACGCCTGCCGCATTTCCAGGAGCAACTCGCCCGAGTTGAGGTCCGACGCTCTGTACATCAAATTCACGCCCGGACTGAAAAGCCTCTTCCCGGAAGACCAGGAGCAGAGCTACAGTTCCTATAGGGCCTACAAGCTGGGAAACGGCATGCAGGCCACGATGGAGGCAGGCAGCGCCGACGTCTACTACCCATGCCAGACCAAGAATAGGGATTCCTCGTTTTCGGTTACCGGGAGTTTTTTCAGCACCCTGGATCTCAGTCCCGAAACCCGGTTCCGCACCCTCTTCCGTTCTTCTGAAAAGATGTCCGAGCTCCTCAAATGCGAGAACGACATCAAGTTCCCAGACCCGGCAACGATGAAGTACCTGCCGCTCCAGAAAGACTAGAAACACGCCATGTCATTCGACGCGATGTGGGGTCAGGCGCGTAACACCGCTACGGCCCGGCAGCAGAGCAGTATGCAGCTCAATCATGTGGCGGCAGGAGACGCAGGCGGGGGTGCCTCCGATTACACCGTCACTTCGCCGGATCTGAAGGCCGTGGGGAATGACGCGCAGGAGTTGTTCCACCACCTCGAGACCGACGCCTTCCACGCCGGCGCCGCCACCGGCACCGCCTCGACCCAGTTGACCGACGACGGGTTCAAGACCGGCTCCGCCTTGTACTCCGCGTGGGACACGTGGCGTTCGCAGGCGGAGGCGCTGCTCAGTGCGTGTGCGCATATCCACAACCACTTGGAGGACACGGTGTGGACGCACAAGAACTATGAGGAAACCCTCAAGACCAATCTTTCCGTCGAGGAAATCGACAAGCATTTCAAGTAAGGAAAACTGAGCATGGTCGCGTTCGACGATCTCCTCCATGCCCGCTTGGGCGGCATGCAGGACGCCGTGAACGACTGGACGGAGACCGTCAAGAAACTGAAGACGCTGCAGGAGAAGGCCGAGAAAGGCATGCAGCACAAGGCGGAGAAGGCGGACTGGAAGGGCCAGAACGCCGGCATCACCCGCCCCTTCATCAAGAAGACCGCCAAGGAATTCGGCGACGCGGCCAAGGAAGCGGAGAGCATCCGGAACATCCTCCGGGACGCGCTGGCCGACTTCAAGGCGTCGAAGAAAAAGCTTGGGGCCATCGTCGCGGACGCTCCCGCCAAGGGAATCCGTATCGGCACCGACGGATCGGTGAGCTACCTCGTCCACCCCGACCGCCGCGGGAAGGACTATGAAGGGCCCGATCCGAAGCAGGCGGACTTCGACCACGTTCGAGCCGACATCAAGGCCGCCATCGACAAGGCCACCGAGGCGGACGAAGTCGCTTCCCGGGCGCTGGTCACGCTGGTCGGCAAGGACGAGCACAACTTCTCCGGCACCGACTACAAGTCCCTCAGGGACGCGAAGGCGGTCCAGGACGCCCAGGAGTTCGTCGCCCTCTCCAGGAAGGGCGCTCACGCCTCACCCAGCGAACTCGCCCATGCCAACCACCTGCTCAAGGAGCACACCGGCGACAAGCTCTTCGCCGAGAAGGTGGCGACCGGCATGGGTGGCAAGGGCACCATGACCTACTGGTCCGCGATCGTCGACTCCCACCAGGGCAACATGCCCAAGAAGGAACTGGCGACGCTCAAGGACCTCCAGAAGAACCTGGGCCTCACTCTCGCGGAGGCCACGCACTCCAACAGTGCGGAGATGCAGCGGTGGAAGAAAGACGTGATCGCACTCGGCGATCAGCAGTTCATCAGTGACCGGACCAGGGACACCACGGGGCCGTACGGCTTCCAGATCACGAGCAGCCTCATGCGTCATGGGGAGTTCGACCAGAAGTTCCTGAACGACTACGGCAACAAGCTGATCGACTACGAGAAGGACACCGACGCCCCGCAGTTGTGGTCGCACGGCGGGCAGTACTACGACGCCCTCAACTTTGGAGCGGCGAAGAACGATGACGGCAAGGATCCCATGACGGGGTTCCTTGAGGCCCTGGGGCACAACCCGCACGCCTCGACCGAGTTCTTCCACGACAAGGAACACTTCAACTACCTGACCGGCGTCGAGACCAAGAAGGGGCCCGACCCCAGGATCTGGCCCCAGGACAGCGCGAGCTTCGTGCCGAGCCCGGACCAGAAGCAGCAGTTGCCGGGCTTCGTCTCCCTGGGGCACGCGTTGGAGGCCGCCACGACCGGGCACAACTACGAAGCCGGCCCGTCCGCCGCGACATCTGTCCACTCCGCCGAGCAGGCCGACATCATGAACCGCCTGGTCACCAACATGTCCAAGCACCCGGACCTGGTGCGTGACGGCATGGCGGAGAGTCTCGGGCAGATCTCCGCCGAGTACATGCCGGACATTCACCGTGCGATCGACCCGCACAAGGGCGACATCGCTACCTTGTTCCCACACAAGGGATCGGACGCCGATCTACAGGAACAAGACGTGACGCGGTTCCTGCACACCATCGGTCAGGATCCGGACGGATACGCAGCCGTGAACCTCGGACAGCACCAGTACACGGCGAGCATTCTCGAATACCACATGAACCATCCAGGCGCCTACGTGAATACGCTTTCGCCGGACCACCACCAGGCGCTCACGCAGACCATCACGTCGATCAGCAGAGACGCCGGGGAAATCGAAGGCGTCATCGGCTCCGGCCGGGACTACGCCCTCGAGCACAAGCTGGTCGAGGGTGACAGCGCCTACAACACCGCTCTCGGAAAAGCGGGAACCTGGGCAGGAAGTCTGGCCGGCATCGGCATCGGTCTGGGCACGTCCGCCTTCAGCGGGCCAGGAGGAGCCGTCGCGAGTGGTCTGGCGGGTACCGCCAGCGGAGAGATCATCAACGGCATTGTGCAGGGCGCCAACCGGGACAGGCTGGACGGTCAGATCTATCGAGACGGCCAGCACTGGGAAGTGCTCAAGGAAGACACCGCTCAGACCACAAGGGATTCCCTCGCCGCTACCACCCTGCGGCACGACCCCAGCTTCCGGCTGTACAAGGAGATCTCCGACTCCGCGGTCGACGATGGTTTCCGCGCGGGGCAGAGCAACGTACAGAAGTACCTCAAGGGCGAAGTTCAGAGCAGCGGCCAGTAGCACCACCAGAAGGCAGGACCGTTTTCATGTCTAGGCAATTCACAGCAACACATCTTGCGGTCGCGGCGGCGCTGGCTCTGGTGGTCGGTGGCTCCGCAGGTTATTTCCTGGCTCCTGATGGAACCGAGCAGACGATCTCGGCAGACAGCGCTTGCCCCGAGGTAAATACGAGTGACAGCGCCTCCGGGGCTTTCAGTCGGCTTGTCGGGTCCGGTGAGAAAGTCCGCTCAACCGCGACCGAAAAGGGCTCGGTCACCAACTCCTACAGCTATTCGTGCTCCGTGCAGGTCAACGGACGGGGCAGGCTCCTTCTGTCCGCGGAGCTGACTGATAGTGGCTCCGTCAGTGACTGGCGGACGGATCTGGAGAAGAACGGCGACATCGGAAGCAAGAAGGACTACAAGTCGTTCACACTCGGCAGAGCAGGATCAGGCGTGGCTTCGCCCTTCTCCGCCGCCATCTACCTGCCGTGCGATCCCGCCGGTTCCAAACTGACCGTCAAGCCCAACCTCAGTGTCGAGGTCACGAAGCTCGACCGAGGAGGTGACGCGGACACCAACCGGTCCGATGCCGCCGAGGTGGCCCGCGCACTCGCCGCCCACGCACAGTCGGGAGCCCGCTGCGAGGACGCGGAGCGCTTGGGGACCGTCAAGTGGGCATGAGGCGCCGGGCAGTCTCCATACCGCGCGCTTTTCGCTTCGCGGGGTCGGCTGTCGCTCTGGCTATGACGGTCTCGGCCTGTGGCGCCGGTGACGAGGACGCGGGAGTCCGGGCCAATGAGGTGTGTGGGCGGTTCGCCCGTGCGCCTGCCGTGGCATCGGCGCTGGCGAAACTGGCCGGCACCGAGCGCTTCAACGAAGACTTGTCCGAACCCGCGGAAGCGATCGCGAAACTTCGTGCCGCAGACGGCAAGTACAACGAGCACGAAGATTTGTGGGAGGTACCCGAGTGCCTTCTGAGGGCGCCCGAAGGTGGTTATCCGCTCGTCACTCTGTATTTCAGAGAGGCTCTGGTCGTCCTGAAGCCGCAACCTGCGTTCTTCAAGGACTACACGTATTACCGGACCGGCGCCTCAGCGGCGTCCTTGCACCGAGCGGTCTCCATCTACTTCCACTGCCGGATGACGAAGCCCGAGAAGAAGAGCATCATCATCAACGCGCGCCTGGAGCGGGAGAGCAAGGTCAAGCTGTCGGGCAGGAGTGAAGTCGACGCCCAGATGCTGGTGGCGAACACTGCCGCGCTGAAGATGGCCCGGCAGGTCGGCTGCCAGGGAACCGACCTGTCACAGAGCCCGCCGCAAGCGATCTCAGGACTCTACGGGCCCCACTGACATAGCTCGTCCGAGTGAACGTCAAAGGGGCGCCACGCATGCGTGGCGCCCCTTTCAAGACTCAGGCCCGGCTCTGCGGCTCGGGCCCGGGCTCAGCCCATCAGCATCCGGAACCGGGCCGCGTTCCCCTGGTCCGTGTCCTGGTAGCCGACGACCGAGTCGTCGAGGAGCTTGGCGATGCGGGCGAGCTTGTGGGTCATCTGGTCCATCTGCTCGCTGCTGTCGCGCTGGATCTCGGCGTAGGCGGTCTTCGCCTCGCCCTCCCAGGTCTCGGCGACGGCCTTCACGCGGCGCATGAGGGTCTCGAGCTGTTCGGACAGGCTCTTGGCCGTGTTGCGGACGTCGCTGGCGGCCTGGGTGACGGTGTCGTAATTGACTGCGGTGCGGTCTGCTGAGTAGCTCATGATGCGTTACTCCCTCGTGGATGCGGCGGAATTCAGGCGAGGTCCGTGATGCGGCTCTTGACCTCGTAGGAGTTGTCGACCTTGCGGATGTCGGAGATCCGCTCCTGCTCCTGGTCGGTGAAGCCGCCCACGCTCGCCCGCATCGCCTCTTCCAGGTCGACGAGGTCGTCCTGGAGCTTCTTGAGGTTCCTGTTCACACCCTGCTGGACGGTGTCGAACTCCTTGCCCGCCGCGCCCTTCCAGCCGGCCTGGATCATGTCGACGACCCGGTTGAGGGACGTCACGCGCTCGCTCACCGTGTGGTGGAAGTCCCGGATGTCGTTCGCGAGTCCGGTGAGCGCGTGTGCGCTGAGGTCAACGCCCGAAGCCATACGTTCTTGCCCTCCTCTTGCTGCGACGGTGACCTTCACCACCGCGACGGGTCCGCCGGAACCGATGTCCCGGCCCTCCTGGCGGGCAAGCCCTGCTGCGTGTTCACGCGCCGCGTGCCGCAGCGTCGCACCGCCCCCGTGCGGTACCACAGTCGTGGCACCCGGAGCCACTCTAGTCATTCCGAGTGGCCCTTCCAACTGCAAAGTCAACATACGGGAGTTCCGGCTACCGGTACCGTGACGGCTACTGTCGGCACGATGCGTTGAAACGTGGGAGAGGGGTCGCCGCGCCATGACGGAGACGGCTGAGGAGATGAAGGCGCGCAAGGATCGTGAGCGCGACGAGCTGTACGCCCTCGACATCTCCGGCGTCGCCTGGCACTGCGCGCCCGGGGCCGAGGAGCACGAGGAGCGGGTGGAGATCGCCCACCTCCCCGACGGTGCCGTGGCCATGCGGTCCTCGCTCGAACCCGAGACCGTGCTGCGTTACACCGCGGCCGAGTGGCACGCCTTCGTACTCGGCGCCCGCGACGGGGAGTTCGACCTGACGCCCACCGAGCGCAACGGCGGCCTCAACGCGGTCGAGGAGACCGAGAGGGCGCGCGAGGCCGCGTCCGAGTAGGGGCACGGGCGGGGGACGTACCGGGTCCTCCGCGCCGGCCGAGCCGTCACCTCAGTTGTGCTCGTGCACGATCTACCCTCGGCCCAGCAGGCGGCTGCGCCGTGGCTCACGCTGCGGGGTTCCTGCGGCGGCGGCGCAGGTCGCGCGTGACGATGGCGGTGCCCGCGATGACGGCGACGAGGACGACGGCGACACCCAGCGCGTAGGTCGCGTAGCGCCGGTCGCGCTCCTCGCGGGACTCGGCCAGCGAGAAGGGCGCCACGTCGGGCACGGGGGCCTTGGACAGGCCGGGGTCGGGCGTGGGGCTGGCCGGTGCGGCGGCGAGGTCGGAGTCCTGGACGGCGCGTACGGGGTCGACGACGCCCCAGCCCACGAAGTTGTCGTGGCCGTTGACCGAGCGTTCGGCGGTCTGCTCGATGCGGGTGACGATCTGGGCCGGGCTCCAGTCGCCGTGCTTCTCCTTGAGGAGCGCGGCGACGCCTGCGACGAAGGGCGCCGAGAAGCTGGTGCCGTTGTCGGTGCACTGGCCGCCGCCGGGGACGGTGGACAGGATGTCCACACCGGGAGCGGCGACGCCGACGAAGGAGCCCGCCTGGGAGAAGGGGGCGCGTTCGTTGTTGCGGTCCGAGGAGGCGACGGCGAGGACACCCGGGAAGGCGGCCGGGTAGGTGTTCTTGACCTTGCCGTCGAGGCCGTCGTTACCCGCGGAGGCGACCACCACGACCCCGTGCGCGAGGGCCCGGCGTACGGCCTCGGCGAGGGCGGAGGTGCCGGAGAGCGGCTTGGTGGTGTCCTGGGAGATGTTGATGACACCGGCGCCCTTGGCCACCGCGTGGTCGATCGCCCTGGCCATCGAGTCGGAGTCGCCGCTGTTCCGCGCGTCGTTCTGCCGGATCGGGATGATGGTGGCGTTGGGGGCGAGTCCGACGAACCCGGTGCCCGCGCGGGGACGGGCCGCGATGATCCCGGCGACCTTGGTGCCGTGCCCGACCTGGTCGTCGGTGGGGTCGGCGCCCTTGCCCTTGGTCAGGAAGTCGCGGCCGAGCCCCTTGTCGACGGCCGGGGCGAGCTGGGGGTTCCTGGTGTCGACGCCGGTGTCGATGACGGCCACCCGGACGCCCTTGCCCTTGTCGGTGCCGCGCCACAGCTCGTCCAGCAGCACGCGCTGGAGGGACCAGGGGGTGCCCTTGACGGTCTTGGCGGGGTAGGTGCACTCGCCGCTGCCGTCCAGGTGGAGGGCGGGTGCGGGCGGGGCGGTGCCGAGGGTGGTCAGCAGTACGGCGGCGGTCAGCAGGGTTGCCTTCGCGGGCAGCACTCCTACGGCGCTCCTCATCGTGTTGTCGTCGCGTGGGAGGTGCGCGCTCACGAACCCTGCGGCTGGCGGGCGCCGTTGGTGTCGAGGCGGGGTCCCTTGGCGAGCAGTTCGGACCAGTCGGCGGGCACCTTGGCGGGCCGGACGTTCTCGTAGCCGAGTTTGACCTGGGCCTCGCTGGGCTCGGGGGTGCCGTCGGCGGACTTCTTGGCCTGCGCGCCGATGTCGGAGGTGCGGCTGTCGCTGTCTCCGTTGTTCTGGACGGCGTAGCGCAGGCCGGTGTCGGTGACCAGGAAGAGGCCGCCCGCGGTGGTCGCGGTGCCCTGGCTCTGGGTGTAGAGCAGGCCGGTGCCGGGGGTGACGTAGGTGCTGGTGCCGTCGGCGGTGATCTCGGCCGGGTAGTCCTTGCCGGCCCAGGTGCTCAGGGTGGTGGTGTTGTCGCCGGAGACCTCGCGGAGCACGCTGCACACGGTGTCGCGGCCGGAGGCGGAGTCGGCCGCGTTGACCCGGACGGCCTGCTGCTGGGGCCAGTCGGCGGGCTGTCCGGCGAAGGGGGTGGGGTCGGCGGTGAAGTCCTGGAGCCCGACGCTGCGGGCCTGGCTGTTCATGTTGAGCTTGCCGGTCTGGGGCGAGGTGATGAGCAGCCAGGCGGTGAAGTCGCTGACGGGCTGCACCTTGCCGGGCAGCACCACGTAGTTCTTGGTGCCCTCGCCGGTCTCGGTCCGCAGGACCATGCCGACCCTGTTCTCCTCGGCGGAGAGCTGGCCGGGCACCCCGGCGGGGTCGCCGACGTTCGCGGGCAGCCGCGGGAAGCGGATGGGGGCGCCCTGGTGGAGGGTGGCGAGCCATTCCTTGGTGACCGTCTGGGGCTGCCGGGTGCCGACGAGGGCGTTGGTCAGCAGGTCGTTCTCCGTGCCGGTGAGGGCGTACGCGGTGCCGTGGGCGTCGACGAGGTAGCGGGCGCCGGTGCGGGTCTTGACGTAGAGGACGTCACCGCCGTGGAGGCGGTCGGCGCCGTCCGTCCTGGGGGCGTCCCGCGCGGCGAGGACGAAGGTGGCCTGCTGGACGGTCTCGCCCTTGCCGCCCGGCTGTTCGCACACGGCCCAGCGCTTGGCGGTGCCGGCGTCGTCGGCGGCGGGGAGCCGGTCGGGGGCGTAGGGGATGCCGAGGATGGGGCCGCGCGACAGCTTGCCGGAGTCGAGGATCTTGTCGCTGACCTGGATGACCTGGTAGCCGGCGTCGTTCATCAGCAGGCGGGCGGAGGCGAGGTTGAGCACCGGGTGCAGGCGTGTGGTCTTCCCCGTCTTCAGTACGACGTACCGGGTGGTGGACTGCTTGCCGACGATGACCCGGGTTCCGGGCTCGTCCCAGCCGGCGGGGGCGGTGGGCTGGAACATGCCCCAGGCGCCGAACACGGCCAGCGTCAGCGCGCCCGCCACCAGGGTGGGTACGACGGCACGCAGCGGCTTGGGGGCGCCCTCCTCGGTCCCGGACGGCGACGGCTGGAGGAAGGCCGCGAGGGTGCGCCTCTTCGCAAACGTGTAGGCGTTGAGTTCATCCCGCCGTGATGCCATAAGTGCCTGCTTCTCCCCGTTGTCGCAGTGGCGGGCACCGGTCCCGCGCCGCGATGTCAGACCGGCCCTCTACTATGCATGGTGGCCGCCGGTGCTGGTGGAGCGGGTAGGGTACCGGGGCCTTGAAGGGACCCGAATGGGATGCCGGGACCCGTGAGTTGTGAGTGATACGGGGGGATTCGGTGATGGCTTCCGTTACGCGGTCGCGCTTGCGGGGCCGGGCGCGGGCCGAAGAGCCGCGCGCGCCCGGGCCGGAGTCCGGCGGCGCCCCGGCCGTGCCGCCGCGCCCGGCCACTCCTTCCGGGACCCACTTCCGTACGACGGGTGGGCAGGTCGGATCGTTTCGCCTGCAACGGCTCGTGCTGCTGGAGCTGGCCGTCGCCGTCCTGGTCGTCGGCTGGGTGATCTCACCGTTCGCGCTGATGCCCGCGGGGCTGGTCGCGCTGGCGCTGGTGCTGCTGGCGGTGGTGCGCCGCCGAGGCCGCACGCTGCCCGAATGGCTGGTCACGGCACGGGCGTTGAGGGCGCGTCAACAACGCGCCCGGAACACGCCCGTCCCACCGGGCACGGAGCCCGCGCTGGTGCCCGCGCTCGAATGCGAACCCGCGCTGCGGACCTACTCGTACGGGGGACGCGACCGGCGCCCGGTCGGCATGGTGGGTGACGGCACGTTCCTCACCGCCGTCCTCCAGGTGGAGGCCGACGCGACGGCACTGCGCGCCGACCGCAACCGCCAGCCGCTGCCCCTGGCCCTGGTGCGGGACGCCCTGGAGGTCGACGGCATCCGGCTGGAGTCCGCCCAGGTGGTGCTGCACACCCAGCCGGCGCCCGCACTGCACCTCCCCCAGCAGTCGGTCGCCGTCGCCAACTACCTGCCGCTGCAGGAGCAGACGGGCGCTCCGGCCGTCCGGATCACCTGGATCGCGCTGAAGCTCGACCCGGAGCTGTGCGCGGAGGCCGTAGCGGCGCGCGGGGGCGGACTGACGGGGGCGCAGAAGTGCGTGGCGCGGGTCGCGGACCATCTGGCGAGCCGGCTGACGGGCGCGGGCATGCGGGCGACCATCCTCGACGAGGAGGAGCTGATCGGCGCGCTCGCCACCTCCGCCTCCGCCAACCCGCTGGTCACGGCCGAGGCCGGGCGCGGTGAGCGGCGCGAGCGGCGCACCGAGGAGTCCGGGCGCGGCTGGCGCTGCGACAACCGTCGGCACACCACGTACTGGATACGGCGCTGGCCCCGGCTGGGCGGTGAACGGGGCGAGACGCTGCCGCAGTTCGTCGCGCTGGTCACGGCGACCCCCGCGCTGGCCACCACGTTCAGCCTCACCCTGGCGCGGGCGGAGCGGCAGGAGGTCGCGCTGACCGGTCACCTGCGGGTGACGGGACGCAGCGACGACGAACTCGTGGCCGCGCGCCGCTCGCTGGAGGGCGCGGCCCGGCACGCCGGTGCGGGGCTCGCCCGGCTGGACCGTGAGCAACTGCCGGGAATGCTGGCCACGTTGCCGCTGGGAGGCGCGCGATGACGAACACGCGGACGGCCACCGTCCCGGAAGCGCCCACGCGCGCGGGGTCCGGGCTGCGCCGGGCCGGGGAGCGGCTGCGGCAGGGGTTCGGGCTGCTCGGCCCCCGGCACGGACGGCACCTCCTGCCCGCCGCCGAACTGGACGCGCTCGCGCTGCCCATCGGGGACGACGGAGTGGTGGCCGGGGTGGACACCGAGGGCCGCCCGGCGGTGCTGGGCGTCAACCGGCCGACCCCGTACGACGTGGTGCTGATCGGCGGCCTCTGGACGGCACAGGTGCTGGCGCTGCGCACGGCGGCCACGGGCGCGCGGGTCGCGGTGGAGACCGGCCGGCCGCAGGCGTGGATGCAGATGGTGCACGCCATGGGCGGCGGGCAGAACGGGCTCTCGGTGTACGAGGTGGGCCGGGTACCTCCGCAGGGCGCCTCCGCGGGCACGCCGGTGCTGGTGGTGCGGGACTGCGGGATGCGGCCGCCGCGCGGGCGGGTTGCGGCGGGGCCCTGGCAGTCGGTGGTGACGCTGCTGCCGTATCTCTCCCCGGTGGCGCCCCGGTTGCTGCGCCAGGCGCGGCTCACCGGCATCCAGCGGGTCTCGCCGGACGAGGCGGCCGAGCTGGGGCGCACGATGGGGTTGTCGCGGGCCGAGGTCGAGTCGCTGCCGGGTCTGCCCGACGGGGTCACCCTGTGGTGCACCGACCGGGACCGGCAGTACGTGCTGACGCAGCCCACCGACGCCGAGGTCGGGCTGCTGGGCAACCCGCGCCGGATGGACTGAACCGACCTTTCTCGCCCGCTTTGTTCGTGTTGTGAGCGTTCCGGGTATGAACCGGGCCTGCCGGGGTGGGGCTCGTGGTGATTAGGCTGGGCGCGGGCGCGATGCCGAAACCTGCGGACGGGCGCCGTCCCTGGGGGGAGCACCGGTGGACCGGACCGTTGTAGGGCCCGGTCGCCCCGGCACGCGATGAAAGTGCTCGACCACACCAGGAGGAACTGTGAGCAGCGATCGGGACGGTATGCGCGGGGGCTGGGCCACACCCGACGACGACCAGCCCGACGCGGAGTCGGCGGTCGAGAACACGGGCGAGTTCACCATCGATTACGCGCCGCCCGCCTGGTACACGCAGAACGCGTCCGCCTCCGGCGGTTCGGCCGGTGGGGGTACGCACGGTTCCGGTGAACCCGGCCCGGTGCCACCGTTCCCGGCGACGCCGCCGGCTCCCGGTGTGCCGTTCGCCCCGGCGTCCGGGTCAGGTACGCCGCACACCCCGCCGCCCGTGCCGCCGGCCGGTAATCCGGTTCCGGCGGCGCCGCTGCCCGCGGGGTTCGAGGCGCAGCAGCCCGAGAGCGCTTCGGCGCCCGCCGGGCCGGGCCCCGAGCCGGAGAACGGGGACCTGGAGAGCGGCGCCACCATGCGCTTCTCCGCTGCCGCGCTGAAGCGGGAGATCGCGGAGCGGGAGGCGGCCGAGGACGAGGCGGCGGACAGCGGCGAGGAGAACGCCGAGGGTGAGCCAAGCGCGGCTACGGACGCGGATGCTGCCTCTGCCTCTGCCGCGGACGGCGACGACGAGCCGTCCGCTGCCGCTGAGACCCATGACGAGGACGGCCGGGCCGAGGCGGAGTCCGCCCAGGACGAGCCCACCGAGGACGAGGCCGAGCAGGAGGCCGAAGCCCCTGAGGCCGACGCCGAGCACGAGGACACCTCGGAAACTCCGGCTGCGGAGCCCACTGCCGCCGAGACCCCCGCCGCCTGGACTCCCCCGCCCGCCCCTCCTCAGGGTGGCGTCCCCCCGCTGCCCCCGTCGTACCAGCCCGCCGCGCCCGCCCCGGCGGCGCAGTGGCCCGCGCAGGCCGGTCCCATGCCGGGTCAGCCGCCGCACGCGCCCGCGCCTCCGCAGCAGCCGCCCGTCCCGCCGCAGCCCGCCCCGGCCGCGTGGGACCAGTCGGCCCCCGACCAGCCCGCCCCGCCGCCCGGTTACGGCTTCCCGCCCCAGCAGCAGAGCGCCCCGCAGCCGCCCCCGGCGCCGGGTTACGGCTTCCCCGGCCAGCCCAGCCCTCCTGCCCAGCAGCCTGGTTACGGCTTCCCGCAACAGCAGCAGCCGACGGCCCCCACCCCGCCGCCCGCCCCTGCCTTCCCCCACCAGCAGACCGGCCCCTCCCAGCCGCCCAACCCCCCTGCCCCGCCCGCCGGTTACGGCTTCCCGCAGCAGAGTGCCCCTGGGCAGCCCCCGGCCACCGAGACCCCGCTCCCGGCCACCGCCTTCCCCCACCAGCAGACCGACTCCCCCCAGCCGCCCAACCCCCCTGCCCCGCCCGCCGGTTACGGCTTCCCGCAGCAGAGTGCCCCAGGGCAGCCCCCGGCCGCCCCCACCCCTCCCCCGGGTTACGGCTTCCCCCAGCAGCAGACCGACTCCCCGCAGCCCAACCCGCCTGCCCCGCAGCCCGGTTACGGCTTCCCGCCGGGGCCCGGGGGGCAGCCGCCCGTCGACCCCCGCGCCGGGGCCGCATGGCCGCAGCCCGTGCAGCACGACCAGCGGCAGCCCACGCATCCGGGAGCCGCGCCGCTCGGTTACACCGCGGCCGTGGAGCTGTCCTCCGACCGTCTGCTGAACAACAAGCGGCAGAAGACGCGCAGCGGGCGTCCCGCGGCGGCAGCGTCCCGGTTCAAGCTGGGCGGCAAGAAGGAGGAGGCGGAGCGGCAGCGCAAGCTGGAGCTGATCCGCACCCCGGTGCTGTCCTGCTACCGCATAGCGGTGATCAGCCTCAAGGGTGGCGTCGGCAAGACGACCACGACCACCGCGCTGGGCTCCACCCTGGCCTCCGAGCGGCAGGACAAGATCCTCGCCATCGACGCCAACCCGGACGCGGGCACCCTCGGACGCCGCGTGCGCCGGGAGACCGGCGCGACCATCCGTGACCTGGTGCAGGCGATCCCGCACCTGCACTCGTACATGGACATCCGCCGGTTCACCTCGCAGGCGCCCTCCGGTCTGGAGATCATCGCCAACGACGTGGACCCGGCCGTGTCGACCACGTTCAACGACGAGGACTACCGGCGCGCGATCGACGTGCTCGGCCGCCAGTACCCGGTCATCCTGACCGACTCCGGCACCGGGCTGCTCTACAGCGCGATGCGCGGGGTGCTGGACCTCGCCGACCAGCTCATCATCGTCTCCACGCCCTCGGTGGACGGCGCGAGCAGCGCCAGCACCACCCTGGACTGGCTGTCCGCGCACGGCTACGCCGACCTGGTCTCCCGTTCGATCACCGTCATCTCCGGGGTTCGCGAGACCGGAAAGATGATCAAGGTCGACGACATAGTGGCGCACTTCGAGACGCGCTGCCGGGGCGTGGTCGTGGTGCCGTTCGACGAGCATCTGTCGGCCGGTGCCGAGGTCAACCTCGACATGATGCGGCCGAAGGTGCGCGAGGCGTACTTCACGCTCGCGGCGATGGTCGCCGAGGACTTCGTACGGCACCAGCAGGCGCACGGGCTGTGGACCCGGGACGGGAACCCGCCGCCGGTCGCCGCGCCGCCAATGCCGGGACAGCAGGCTCCCGGCCAGCCCTATCCGCCGCAGCAGCCGCAGCCGCAGCAGCAGCCCCAGCCGTTCGTGCCGGGCCAGCAGCAGTACCCGTACCCGCCGCAACAGCAGCCGCAGCCGCAGCCGCAGCCGGGTCACCCGTACCCCCCGCACCCCGGTGCGCAGCAGTACCCGTACCCGGGCCCGCCTCAGGCGCAGCCCCCTCAGGCGCAGCCCCCGCAGCCCCCGCAGGCGCCGCCGCAGCAGTAGCCGGAGACGGCGAAGGGCGGCCGGTGCCCGGCACCGGCCGCCCTTTCATGTCCCCGGGTCCTACGCGTCCGCGGCCACGATCTCCCGGCAGCGCTCCACGTCCGCGCCCATCTGGACCAGCAGGTCGCCCAGCGAGTCGAACTTCGCCTGGCCGCGCACATAGGCGAGGAACTCGACGGCGACGTGCATCCCGTACAGGTCGAGGCCGACGCGGTCGATGGCGTAGGCCTCCACCGTGCGCTCGGTGCCGTCGAACTGCGGGTTGGTGCCGACCGAGATCGCGGCCGGCATCGTCTCGCCCTGGGCGTACAGGTATCCGGCGTAGACGCCGTCGGCGGGGATCGCGGTGTGCGGCAGGGTCTCCACGTTGGCGGTGGGGAAGCCGAGTTCACGCCCGCGCTGGGCGCCCCGGACCACGACCCCCTCCACCCGGTGCGGGCGGCCGAGGATCTCGCGGGCGCCGGCCACATCGCCCTCGGCGATCAGGTTGCGGGTCAGCGTGGACGAGAACGGCTTGCCGCCGCCCGCCTCCCCGGTGACGTACAGGTCGACGATCTCCACCTCGAAGTCGTAGACCCGGCCCTGCTCGGCGAGGAAGTCCACGGTGCCCGCCGCGCGGTGCCCGAAGCGGAAGTTCGGGCCCTCCACGACGGCCTTGGCGTGCAGCTTGTCGACCAGGACCTTGACGACGAACTCGGCCGGGGAGAGCTGCGAGAACTCGGGGGTGAACGGCAGGACGAGCACCGCGTCCACACCGAGGTCCGCCATCAGTTCGCAGCGGCGCGGGTGCGGGGCCAGCAGCGGGGGGTGGCTGCCGGGCCGTACGACCTCGCTGGGGTGCGGGTCGAAGGTGACCACGACGGCCGGGACGCCCAGCTTGCGGGCGCGGTCGACGGCGTGCTCGATGATCAACTGGTGGCCGCGGTGGACACCGTCGTACGACCCGATGGTGACGACGCTGCGCCCCCAGTCCTGGGGGATGTCCTCCAAGCCACGCCAGCGCTGCACTGTGACCGCTCCTCGAACCCGTGTCCGTGTCTGACTCTTGTGCAGGTCCAAGAGTGCCATGCCAGGTCACCGGGCTCCGCATCGGTACGCCCCCTGTGACCGGACGCACGCGGAAAACCCCTGCTCACGCGGGTACGGGCGTCCCGGCGCGCTCCTCGATCGCGCGCCGGACACCGGGGCCGAGGACGGCGGACCACTCCTGCGGCGCCTCCGTCAGCCAGCGGGCGAGCCGGGCGCCGAAGCCGGGCAGCTCGCGGACGAGGCCGGTCAGCCGGTGGTCGCCGCCCCCGGGAGTACGGCCGAGGAGCCGGGCGGTGCGGTGGATCAGCCCCCGCGCCTCCTGCGCCGCCGGGCCCGCGCCGTCGCTGTCCACGAGGGTGGCGGCCGCGCGCAGGACCGCGACCAGCACCTCGGGGTCCCGTTCGTGGGCGAGCAGCCGGTCCAGGAGTTCGCGGCGCAGCGGGGTGGTGGCCGGGGTGCCGGGAGCGACGAGTACGGCGGCCAGGGCGGCGCGGGCCGGCTCGAAGCCCTTGCCGAGCAGCCCGGTGAGCAGTGGCAGCAGCTCGGTGCGGGCGGTGGGGCCGTGGCCGAGGCGGCGGTCGACGTACTCGGCGACGTAAGGAGCCGCCTCGGCGCGGGGCGCGACCGTCTCCCGGACCAGGGCGGCGATACGGCGGGCGGGCGCCGGGTCGGTGACCTCGGCGAGCGCGCGCAGGGTGACGGCGAGGTCGGGGCCGCCGCGCAGCCGGGCACGGAAGGCGTCGAGCACGGTGTCGGGGTGGGTGGTCAGGGCCGGGAGGAGCGCGGTGGGCGGCAGGCCGCGGTCGCCGGCCGTGAAGTGGCGCAGCGCCCTGGGCAGGTGCTGGTCGCGGCTGACCGGGTCGACGACCAGCAGGGCCAGTGCGCCGCCGTGCAGGGCGCGGTCGGCGGGACGGGCCAGCAGGGCGTGGGCGGCGCGGCGCAACAGGGTGTGGTCGGCGCTCGTGCCGGTGTGGGGCGCGGTGCGGCGGGCGAGGACCAGGGCGGTGGCCCGGCGGCCGGGGTCCTCGTCTCTCGCCCAGCGGTCGACGGCGCGGCAGGCGGCGGAGGGTTCGTCCTCGGCGAGGACGGCGAGGAGTTCGACGGCTCTGCGGTGGCCGCTGTCGATCAGGGCCTCGGTGAGGTGGTCGAGCGCGCCGTGGCGGTGGGTGTGCAGAAGGGCCTGGGCGGCGGTGGCCACGGTGGCGTGCGGGGTGGCGGGCAGCGGGCGCTCGTCCTCGAACCAGCGGGTGAGGTGCGGCTGCCCGGCGGCCGGGTCGGCGGCGAGCAGCCGGGCCGCCGCGTCCAGATACCGCTCCCCCGCCCCCTCGGCCACCGCCGGGTCGGCCGGCACCAGCCGCCGCAGCAGGGCGAACCGCTCGGCGTCGGGCAGCGCGAGCGCGGTCCAGAAGGCGGCCCCGAACTCCGCGGGCACCGCCCGCCCCGCGCGCCGCCAGGCCACGATCCGGTCGGCCAGGAAGCGCAGCTCCTCCCGATAGGGCAGCGCGTCCGGAGTGCGCAGCAGGGTCCGGGAAAGCAGCCGGGCGGCCCACCAGGACCCGGGGTCGAGATCCAGGGCGTCGGCCAGTTCCCGCAGCCGGAAGGCGAGTTGACGGGTTCCACTACGGCGCCCGAGGAGCAGCAGGGCTTGGACCACGGGCCCGATCCGGTGGCGCGGCACCGGCATCACCCCGGCCGGCCGCTCGGCGCGCGGGCGGTGGACCAGGACGTGCAGTGCCTCGTCCAGGTCGAGATGCGTGCCCTGCACCCAGTCCGCGAACTCCTCGTGGGCAAACCGGTATCCGCCCCCGGAGCGGACCAGCAGCCCCTCTTCCAGGACGGCCGACGCCCAGCCGGTGCCCCCGCCGAGCCGGGCCGGGGCGCGTCCGGGCGGGAAGACGGCCTTGAAGCTCTCCCGGTCCAGCACGCCCCGCCCGTGCCCGAGCGCGTGCCGGGCGGCCTCGTGCACCTGCCCGGCGACCCGGGTGGCGAGGCGTCGTACGGCGGTGTCGTCGAGGCCGTCGGCGGCGGCGATCCGCTCGGCGACGCGGAGGCAGGCCAGGTCGAGGTGGGCCGCGAAGAGATCGTGCCGGTCCAGCGGGCGCGCGGGCGCGTCGACCGGGAGCTCGGACAGCAGGCGCAGGGCGAGCGGGTGCCGGGCGTCGGCTTCGCAGAGGGCGCCCTCGGGGACGCCGTACCGGGAGCGGGCGGTGCGGGCCTCCTGGCGGGTGAGCCCGGTCAGGCGCAGGCGCGCGGGGAACTCCTCGGCGACGCTCTCCCAGAACTCCTCCCCGCAGGCCAGCACCAGCCGGGCCCCGGTGGCGCGCAGCCACGCGGCGGTGTTTGCGGCCCACGCGGGCAGTAGGGCGGGCGGCATCTCCTCGGGGGCGTCGAGACAGAGCAGCAGCGGGCGCCCCTCGCGGGCGGCGAGCGCGGCCGGCTCTTCGGGGTCGAGGCCGGCGAGGTCGGCGGGGCGGGCCGGCCCCGATGCGGCGGCCACGGGCGCGGCCCGCTCCAGCGCGCGGCGGACGGCGTCGGCCACGGAGTCGTCGGTGTCCCCGAGGTCGGCCCCGCGCAGCCACAGTGTGGGAGCCGGGGCCTCGCTCTGCCGGCGCCGAGCGGCGAGCGCCGCCAGCTCGGTCGTACGGCCGCTGCCGGGGTCACCCGTGAGCGCGAGCACGGCGTGCGGACCCGCCGTGAAGTCGTCCAGCTCCGCTGCCACCGAGGCCCGTCCGACGATTTTGGGCAGCCCGGTCAGGGTGCCGGGCGGGCCGTCCTGGCTGACGGAGGCGGCGCAGAGCTGGAGGACCCCGGCGAGGTTGAGATCGGCGCCGTAGGCCGGGACGGTGGTCGCGTTGCGGACGAGCAGCGCGGTGAGCTCGGGGTCCGTCTCGTCGGCGGGGCGTACGGGAGCGGCGAAGCCGCAGTCCCGGTCGGTGGAGCGCAGAGAGGCCCCGAGGACGCCGAGGACCGCGCCGGTGCGGGCGTCGAGGACGGGGCCGCCGGTGGTGCCCGCGCCGGGCCGGAGCGCGTCGCGGGCCGCGGTGCCGAGCGCGAGTTCCAGGGCGTCGTTGAGCACCAGGCCGCCGTCCCCGACGGGACAGGCGGCCGGGGCGGCGGTGAGCACCCGCGCCTCGCGCCAGCCGCCGGCGGCGAGACGTACGTAGGTGCCCGCCTCGATCCGGTCGCGCACGGTCAGCGGCAGCGGGGCGACGCCCAGGTTCTCGGTACGGACGAGCGCGAGCCCGTGGCGCGGCAGCGGCACGACGGCCTCGGCGTCGACCGCGCGCGTGCGGTCGTCGGCCGCGCGCAGCACGAGCCGGTCCGCGCCCTCGACGGCCTCGTGGCTGGTGAGCAGGGTGCCCTGGTGGTCGGCGAGGAAGCCGACGCCGCGCAGCCGCCCGGACAGATCGCGGATCTGCACCAGGGCGTCCGCGCCGTCACCCAAGCCGCCGCTCCCCGGTCGCGGCCCCTCTCCCGCCATCGTCCCGCCTCCCCAGCCGTGCGCCCTCGTCTCGCCTCGACGGTAGGCGCGCGATGATCACCGGAACAGGGCACGGGGAGAAAGCGCCCCCTTCCGCTCCCCCGGTTCACTCCGAGCGCCCGGCCGGACGGGTGAATCGGCCGTGCGGAGTGGATAGACCTCAGGGGTGGGGGAACCGAGGGGGGACCGTGGAGCGGCGGATGTGGCATGTACCCCGTGACCGCCGCTCCACGGGCACAAGACCCGCTCAGCCGAAGACGGCGAGGCTCTTGGCCTTGCCCTTCTGCTCCTCGACCAGCGCGAGGAAGCGGCCCTCGGGGTCGAACACCGCGACGGGACCGGCGCCCGCGTACACCTCGGGCATCTCCAGCCGGACGCCGTTGAGCAGCAGCCTGCCCCTCTTGGCGTCCACGTCCCAGCGCGGGAACGCGGCGGAGGCGGCCTCGGCGACCGGCATCACGGTCAGCTCCCCCTGGAGCTGGTCCAGGGTCCGCGCGGAGTCCAGCTTGTACGGGCCGACCCGCGTCCGGCGCAGCGCCGTGAGGTGGCCGCCGACGCCCAGGTCGGCGCCCAGGTCTCGGGCGAGGGCGCGGATGTAGGTGCCGGAGGAGCAGACCACGGAGACGACCAGGTCGAGCACGGGGGTGCCGTCCTCGGCGACCGCGTCCCGGACGTCGTACACCGTGAAGGAGGAGACCGTCACCGGCCGGGCCGGGATCTCGAAGTCCTCGCCCTCACGGGCCCGCTTGTAGGAGCGCACACCGTCGATCTTGATGGCGCTGACCTTGGACGGCACCTGCATGATGTCGCCGCTGAGCTTGGCGATCCCGGCGTCGATCGCCTCACGGGTCACCCTGGACGCGTCCGTGGAGGAGGAGATCTCCCCCTCGGCGTCGTCGGTGAGGGTGTTCTGGCCGAGCCGGACGGTGCCCAGGTACTCCTTCTCGGTCAGGGCGAGGTGCCCGAGGAGCTTGGTCGCGCGCTCCAGACCGAGGACGAGGACACCGGTGGCCATGGGGTCGAGGGTGCCGGCGTGGCCGACGCGGCGGGTCCGGGCGATCCCGCGCATCTTGGCGACCACGTCGTGCGAGGTGAAGCCCGACGGCTTGTCCACGATGACAAGGCCGTCGGGCGGGGTGGGCTTGGCTGTCATTCTGCGGCGTCGTCCGTCTCGTCGTCGGACTCCGGCTTGCGGTACGGGTCCGCGCCACCGGCGTACGCGGCGCCCGAGGACGCCTCGCGCACCTGGGCGTCGGACTGCCGGGCCCGGTCGAGGAGGTCCTCGATGTTGCGGGCCGTGTCCGGCAGGGCGTCCGCGACGAAGGTCAGCGTCGGCGTGAACTTCACCCCGGCCGCACGTCCGACCTCGGAGCGCAGGATGCCCTTGGCGCTCTCCAGGCCGGCGGCGACGGCCTGCCGCTCCTCGTCGTCGCCGTAGACCGTGTAGAAGACGGTCGCCTCCCGCAGGTCACCCGTGACCCGCGTGTCCGTGATGGTGACGTGCGAGCCGAGCCGCGGGTCCTTGATCCCACGCTGCAGCTTCTGGGCCACCACCTCACGGATGAGGTCCGCCAGCCTTTTCGCCCGAGCGTTGTCGGCCACTGGTCCGTCTCCCGTTCTTTCTTCTTCTTCGCGTTCGTCGCGTTTCTTCGGTCAGTCGTCGTCGCCGTGGAAGCGCCGTCGCACGGACAGCAGCTCCACTTCGGGGCGGGCGGCGACCAGCCGTTCGCACTGGTCCAGTACGTCGGTGAGGTGCGCCGCGTCGCCGGACACCGTGGCGAGGCCGATGAGCGCTCGCCGGTGCAGGTCCATGTGGTCCACCTCGGCCGCGCTCACGGAGTACTTCCGCTGGAGTTCGGCGACGATCGGGCGGACGACGGAGCGCTTCTCCTTCAGCGAGTGGACGTCGCCGAGGAGGAGGTCGAAGGACAGAGTCCCCACGTACATGTGTAACCGGTTGACCCGCCGGTACGGGATCGGTGGTCTAAGCACCGTACCGCTTACCCGCCGGTGGCTCGACAGGGTTTCCGCGCCACCTGGGGGCTCCTCCCCCAGACCTCCGGCCTGTGCCCACCCGCCACCCGACACTGTCGGCTGAACGGCCGACCGGGACGGGTGGAACGGGTAGGTGAACGGGGGTCTGGGGGCGGAGCCCCCAGGGACGGCGCGTCGGCCGACAGGTCCAGGACCCGTCGGCCGACGCACAGCGCAGCGTTACGCTCGCGGCTTCTCGCGCATCTCGTAGGTCGCGATGACGTCGTCGACCTTGATGTCGTTGAAGTTTCCGAGGTTGATACCACCCTCGAAGCCTTCGCGGATCTCGGTGACGTCGTCCTTGAAGCGACGCAGACCGGAGATGTTGAGGTTCTCCGCGATGACCTTGCCGTCGCGGAGGAGGCGCGCCTTGGTGTTGCGCTTGACCTCGCCCGACCGGACCAGGACACCGGCGATGTTGCCCAGCTTGGACGACTTGAAGACCTCGCGGATCTCCGCCGTGCCGAGCTCGACCTCCTCGTACTCCGGCTTGAGCATGCCCTTGAGGGCCGCCTCGATCTCCTCGATGGCCTGGTAGATCACCGAGTAGTACCGGACGTCGACACCCTCGCGCTCCGCCATCTGCGCCGCGCGGCCCGCAGCGCGGACGTTGAAGCCGATGACGATGGCGTCGGAGCCGGTCGCCAGGTTGATGTCGGACTCGGTGACCGCACCCACACCGCGGTGCAGGATGCGGATGTCGACCTCTTCACCGACGTCGAGCTGGAGCAGCGAGGACTCGAGGGCCTCCACCGAACCGGACGCGTCGCCCTTGATGATGAGGTTGAGTTCCTGCACCAGACCGGCCTTGAGGGCCTCGTCCAGGTTCTCCAGGGAGAACCGGACACCGCGCCGGGCGAAGTTGGCGTTGCGCTCGCGCGCCGCCCGCTTCTCCGCGATCTGACGGGCCGTACGGTCCTCGTCGACGACCAGGAAGTTGTCGCCGGCGCCCGGGACGTTGGTGAGACCGAGGACGAGGACCGGGGTCGAGGGACCCGCCTCTTCCACGTTCTCGCCCTTGTCGTCGAGCATCGCGCGGACACGGCCGTACGCGTCGCCGACCACCATGGTGTCGCCGACCCGCAGGGTGCCTCGCTGGACCAGGACGGTCGCGACGGCGCCGCGGCCGCGGTCGAGGTGGGACTCGATCGCGATGCCCTGCGCGTCCTGCTCCGGGTTGGCCCGCAGGTCGAGCGAGGCGTCCGCGGTCAGGACCACGGCCTCGAGCAGGCTCTCGATGTTGAGGCCCTGCTTGGCGGAGATGTCGACGAACATGGTGTCGCCGCCGTACTCCTCGGCCACCAGACCGTACTCGGTGAGCTGACCGCGCACCTTGGTCGGGTCGGCGCCCTCGACGTCGATCTTGTTGACCGCGACCACGATCGGCACGTCGGCCGCCTTGGCGTGGTTCAGCGCCTCGACCGTCTGCGGCATGACGCCGTCGTTGGCCGCGACCACCAGGATGGCGATGTCGGTCGACTTCGCACCACGGGCACGCATGGCGGTGAACGCCTCGTGACCCGGGGTGTCGATGAAGGTGATCTTGCGCTCTTCGTCGTTGACCTCGGTCGTGACCTGGTACGCACCGATGTGCTGCGTGATACCGCCGGCCTCGCCCGCGACGACGTTCGTCTTGCGGATGGTGTCCAGCAGTCGGGTCTTACCGTGGTCGACGTGACCCATGACGGTCACGACCGGCGGACGCGGCACGAGGTATTCCTCGCCACCCTCGTCCTCGCCGAACTCGATGTCGAAGGACTCGAGCAGCTCGCGGTCCTCCTCCTCCGGGCTGACGATCTCGATGATGTAGTTCATCTCGCCGGCGAGGAGCTGCAGCGTCTCGTCGGAGACGGACTGCGTGGCAGTGACCATCTCGCCGAGGTTCATCATCACGGCGACGAGCGACGCCGGGTTGGCGTTGATCTTCTCCGCGAAGTCGGTGAGGGACGCACCGCGCGACAGGCGGACGGTCTGTCCGTTGCCGCGAGGCAGCATCACGCCGCCGACCGACGGGGCCTGCATGGCCTCGTACTCCTGGCGCCTCTGACGCTTCGACTTGCGACCGCGACGCGCGGGACCGCCGGGACGGCCGAAGGCGCCCTGCGTGCCACCACGGCCACCCGGACCACCGGGACGACCGCCGAAGCCGGGACGGCCACCGCCGCCACCGCCGGGACGGCCGGCGAAGCCGCCGCCACCGCCACCGGGACCACCGGGACGGCCGGCGAAGCCGCCACCGCCACCGCCACCCGGACGACCGGCGAAGCCGCCGCCGCCCGGACGACCGCCGCCGCCACCGGGGCGACCGCCGGCACCGGGACCGCGGCCACCGGGGCCACCGCCGCCGGGACGCGGACCCGCAGCGGGACGCTGCGGCATCATGCCGGGGTTCGGACGCGGACCGGCCGGGCCGGGACGCGGGCCGCCCTGCGGGCGGGGCATGCCGGCGGGCGACGGACCGGGACGGCCCGGGGACTGCGGACGGGGACCGCCGCCCTGAGCGCCCGGACCCTGCGGACGGGGACCGGCGCCGGGGGCACCGGGACCGCCGGCCGGACGGGGGCCGCCCTGCGGACGGGGCGCCTGCGGGCGCGCCATTCCGGTGGAGCCACCGGAGGTGAAGGGGTTGTTGCCCGGACGGGGACCGGCCGGACGGGCGCCGGGGCGCTGGCCCTGGCCACCGGGGCGCTGGGCACCCTGGCCGGGACGGCCCGACTGGCCCTGACCCTGACCGCCCTGGCCGGGAGCGGCCGGACGGGCGCCACCGGGCTTGGGGGCGCCGGGACGGGCGCCGGCGGGACGCGGGGCCTGCGTGGCGGGACCCTGCGCGGCGGGGGCCTGCGGAGCCTGGGCGGCCGGCGGAGCGGTGAACTCCGGGGTGGCCGGGGCCGGGCGCGGCGCGGGCTTGGGACCCGGCACCGGACGCGGGCCGGAAGCGGCCGGCGCGGGAGCCGAGGGAGCCGCCGGGGCAGCGGGCTGCTGCGCGGCGGGCTTGGGGGCGCCCGGCTTCGGGGCAGCCGGACGTGCCGACTGCGCCGGGGAGGGCGCGCCGGGCTTGGGGGTCGCCTTGCGCGGGGCGGGCTTGCCGGCGGACTTGCCGTTGCCACCGCCCTGGAAGGCGTCGGTCAGCTTGCGTACGACAGGCGCTTCGATCGTCGAAGACGCCGAACGGACGAATTCACCGAGTTCCTGGAGCTTGGCCATGACGACCTTGCTCTCGACACCGAACTCCTTGGCGAGTTCGTATACCCGGACCTTAGCCACTTCGCTCCTTTGAGGTCCGGGTGATGCCGGACCGTCGCTAGTTCATGGGCGTACTCATCGCGTACTCATCGAGTGCTCATCGCAATCTCGACCTGCTTTCGACTCGCGAGGTACCAGGCCGCCGCGGTGTTCCGGGCGGCACTTCTTACGGTGTTGCCTGTTCGGCAACTGTTGTCTGCTCGACGTATCGGCGCAACGCGTTTGTGTCGAGCGCTCGCGGGGCGCGCAGTGCCCGCGTGAACGCCCGGCGGCGAACCGCCTGGTCCAGACAGACCGGTGCCGGGTGTACATAAGCACCCCGGCCGGGCAGCGTACCGCGAGGATCGGGGACGCAGGCGTCCTCGATCATCACGATCCGCAGTAGATCGTTCTTGGCCGCTCGCTTCCGGCACCCCACACAGGTGCGTTCAGGGCATGCTCGGGTGTGCGTCCGGCCAGACACGGTTAAGTCTACCTCCCCGTACCGACCTCACCCCTTTGGGGCAGAGATCGAACAGTTGCAGTGTGGTGAACGGTCACGATCCGGTCGGGATCTGTCCTGATCTTTTCGGTGATCAAGGCAGGCCCCGGACCGGATCGCGTCGGCGGACGGGCCGAGCTAGTCGTTGACCTGCTCGGTGTCCGGCCGGATGTCGATACGCCAGCCGGTGAGGCGGGCGGCGAGCCGGGCGTTCTGGCCCTCCTTGCCGATCGCCAGCGACAGCTGGTAGTCCGGCACGGTGACCCGCGCGGAGCGGGCGGCGAGGTCCACGACCTCGACCTTGCTCACCCGAGCGGGTGACAGGGCGTTCGCCACCATCTCGGCCGGGTCGTCCGACCAGTCGACGATGTCGATCTTCTCGCCGTTCAGCTCGCCCATCACGTTGCGCACCCGGCCGCCCATCGGGCCGATGCAGGCGCCCTTGGCGTTCAGGCCCGAACGGGTGGACCGCACGGCGATCTTGGTGCGGTGGCCGGCCTCGCGGGCGATGGCGGCGATCTCCACCGAGCCGTCCGCGATCTCCGGCACCTCCAGGGAGAAGAGCTTCTTCACCAGGTTGGGGTGGGTGCGCGAGAGGGTGACCGAGGGGCCGCGCACGCCCTTGGCGACGCGGACCACGTAGGAACGCAGCCGCATGCCGTGCTGGTAGGTCTCGCCGGGGACCTGCTCCTGCACCGGCAGGATGGCCTCCAGCTTGCCGATGTCCACCAGCACGTTCTTCGGGTCGCGGCCCTGCTGGACCACGCCGGTGACGATGTCGCCCTCCCGGCCGGCGTACTCACCGAGCGTGGCGTCGTCCTCCGCGTCGCGCAGCCGCTGCAGGATGACCTGCTTGGCGGTGGTGGCGGCGATCCGGCCGAACCCGGAGGGGGTGTCGTCGAACTCGCGGCGCTCCTGCCCCTCCTCGACGTCCTCCGGGTCCTCCTTCGCCCACACGGTCACGTGACCGCTCTGGCGGTCCAGCTCCACGCGCGCGTGGCGGCGGCTGCCCTCGGTGCGGTGGTACGCGATGAGGAGGGCCGACTCGATCGCCTCGACCAGCAGGTCGAAGGAGATCTCCTTCTCCCTGACCAAGCCCCGCAGGGCGCTCATGTCGATGTCCACGGCTACGCCTCCTCCTCTTCCTTCATGTCCGTCTTGTCCTTGCGGTTGAACTCGACCTGCACCCGCGCCTTGGCGATCTCCGGGAAGGTCAGCCGGCGGTTGGTGGCCTTGCGGCCCTTCACACCGGGGACCTCCAGGTCCACGCCCTCGTCGTCCGTGCCGAGGATGCGCGCGACCACTTCGCCGCCGTCGGCGAGCTGGAACTTCACCAGCCGGTCCACGGCGCGCCGGTAGTGGCGGGGTTCGGTCAGGAGGCGCTCGGCGCCCGGGGTGCCGACCTCCAGGTCGTACGCCTGGTCGCCCATCGCGTCGGTCTCGTCGAGCTTCGCCGAGAGCGCGCGGCTCACATCGGCGATCCGGTCCAGGTCCGCTCCGGTGTCGGAGTCGACGACCACGCGCAGCACACGCTTGCGTCCGACGGAGTCGACGGCGATCTCCTCGAGATCCAGCCCCTGGGAGGTGACGAGCGGTTCGAGCAGCTCTCGCAGCCTCTCGCTCTGGGTGGTGCTCATCCGGGTGACTCCTCGGCCGCGTGTGCTGTTGTGGGATGGTCGCGTGTCTGGTCAAAGGGTATCCGGTCGCGATGGGTGTTGCCGTCCACCCTCGGCGGGCCCGCACCTCCCGCGCGTCCGTCCGGTGGGCGGCCGGGGGTGAGGAACGGTGCCGGTGAGTGGTGCGGGGACGGGGCGCGGGTACGGTGATCACGGGCGGGCGGCCTGTTCGAAGGGCCCCGCTCTCCGGTGCCTTCCCCCGCCTCGCCCCCGCGTCTGCCCCGTCCCTCCCCGTACGAGTTCCCCGAGGACGTCTGCCGTGTCGTACTCCCCATCGCCGCGCGCCCGTTCGGGGCCGCGCAGAAGAACCCTGCTCGCCTCCCTGGCCGGTGCCACGGCCCTGCTGACGGGCTGCTCGGCCGGTTCGGACCCCGCCGAGCGCGCGGCCTCGGCGGCCACCCGCGCCCGCGCGCGGGCGGCGCGGGACAGCGCCGACCTGCTGGCGCGCTACGACGCGGTGCTCGACGCGCACCCGGCGCTCGCCGACCGGCTGTCCCCGCTGCGGGCCGCGGTGGCCGCGCACCGGGACGCCTTCGGCGGCGCGCCCGAGACGCCGGCCGGCAAGACGCCGAAGGGCGCGAAGGCGCCGAAGTCGCCCTCGCCGGCGCCCACCGCGTCGGCCGACCGCAAGGAGGCGCTGACCTCGCTGGCGTCCGCCGAGCGGACCGTGGCGGACCGGCGCGCGGCGGCGCTGCTGGAGGTGCCGGGCGAGCTGGCCCGGCTGATGGCATCGGTGTCGGCGGCCGGAGCCGCGCACGCCTATCTGCTGACGGAGGCGGCGAAGTGAGTGACGGCGAGAAGACGAAGCAGGCCGAACTGACCGCTCTCCAGGCCGCGTTGGCGGCGGAGCACGCGGCGGTGTACGGCTACGGGGTCGTCGGCGGCCGGATCGGCACGCCCCGGCGGGGCGAGGCCCGCTCCGCCTACGACGCCCACCGCGCGGCCCGCGACACCCTGGCCCGCTCGGTCCGCGACCTGGGCGGGGAGCCGGTGGCGGCGAGCCCCGCGTACGCGCTGCCCTTCTCGGTGGCGGACTCCTCGGCCGCGCTGCGCCTCGCCGCGGAGCTGGAGGAACGTCTCGCCGGGGTCTACGCCGACCTGGTCCGCGCCACCAGCGGCTCCCGCCGTACCACCGCCACCGCGTCCCTGCGCGAGTCCGCGGTACGCGCGGCCCGCTGGTCCGGCCGTACCCCCGCCTTCCCCGGCCTCGCGGAACGCACCGACGACACCACGGGCCGGGCCGGCGCGGCGGACACCGCTCCTTCCGGGTCCCCGACGGCCTGAGCGGGCACCCCAGCCGTGCCCCCCGGGCCGGACCGGCGGCTCTGAGGGGGTACGTGGAAGGCGTAGCCTTCCCTGGGCCTTCGGTTGCGGGGGTCCGTGGGGAACAGCAGGCGGACGCAGGAGAAGGGGAACGACTCGCGCATGGCTTTGGAACCGCCCCGGCGACTGGTCCGGGCGAGCCGGGAGACCGCGCCGCCCGGTGACGACTGGCTGGCGGGACTGCCCGAGGCGGCCGAACGGGCCGTCACCGGACGCGAGTTGACCGTGGACCGGGTGCAGGTGCCGGGCGGCCGGAGCAGCCTGGTGCTGCTGGTGCGGCGCGCGGACGGCAGCCCCGCCGTGCTGAAGCTGGCGCCCGCACGCGCGCGGCCGGAGAGCGAGCGAGCCGCGCTGGCGCACTGGGGCGGCCTGGGTGCCGTACAGCTCCTGGACGGTGGGCCCGAGGACGTGGCGGAGGGTGCTCTGCTGCTGGAGCGGCTGCACCCGGACGTGTCGGTGCGCTCGCTGCCGGAGGCCAAGGCGCTGCTGGAGGCGGCCGGGACGCTGCGCCGCCTGTGGGTGGACCCGCCGGCCGGCGAGGGCGCGCACCGCTTCGAGACGGTGGCCGAGCGTACGGGACGGCAGGCCGAGGCGATGGCCGCGAGCGCCCTGACGGACCCCGACTCGGCGCCCCTGGTGGACGCGGCGCTGGCGGTGCGCGAGGAATTGCTGGCCGGGGCGCCGGACCACCGGCTGCTGCACGGCACGTTCCGGCAGAGCAAGGTGCTCGGCGGAGAGCGTCTGCCGTGGCTGGCGGTGGGCCCGGACCCGGTGGTCGGCGAGTCCGCGTTCGACCTGGCCCGGCTGGTGCGGGACCGGGTGGAGGACCTGATCGCGGTGCCCTCCGGCGCGGCGGTGACCCGGCGCCGGATCAAGCGGCTCGCGGAGTCGCTGGAGGTGGACCAGGAGCGGCTGCGCGGCTGGACGCTGTTCCGGGCCGTGGAGTCCGGAGTGCGTGCCCGGCGGGTCGGCCGTGAGCAGGACGCGGACCTGCTGCTGGAGTTCGCCACCTGGCTGTAGCGATACAGAGGAAGGCCCGGCCGCGTGGTGCGGCCGGGCCTTCTCACGTTTCCGCTCAGGCGGTGAGGCGGGCGATGGCCTCCTCGACCGTCAGCTCCTCGCGCTCACCGGTCTTGCGGTCCTTCAGCTCCAGCACGCCGTCGGCGGAGCGGCGCCCGGCGACCAGGATCTGGGGGACGCCGATCAGCTCGGCGTCGGTGAACTTCACGCCCGGCGACACCCCGGCCCGGTCGTCCACCAGGACGCGGACGCCCGCGGCGGACAGCTTCTCGGCGACGTCGAGGGCCAGCTCGGTCTGGAGCGCCTTGCCCGCGGCGACCACGTGCACGTCGGCCGGGGCGACCTCCTTGGGCCAGCACAGGCCGTGCTCGTCGGCGGTCTGCTCGGCGAGGGCGGCGACGGCGCGGGAGACACCGATGCCGTAGGAGCCCATGGTGACGCGGACGGGCTTGCCGTTCTGGCCGAGCACGTCGAGCTTGAGGGCGTCGGCGTACTTGCGGCCGAGCTGGAAGATGTGGCCGATCTCGATGGCCCGGTCCAGCTTCAGCCCGGCGCCGCACCGGGGGCAGGGGTCGCCCTCCTGGACGACGACGACGTCCACGTACTCGTCGACCTCGAAGTCACGGCCCGCGACGACGTTCCTGGCGTGCGTGTGCTCCTTGTTGGCGCCGGTGATCCAGTCGGTGCCGGGGGCCACGCGGGGGTCGGCGATGTACCTGACCTTCTCACCCAGACCCTGCGGGCCGACGTAGCCGCGCACCAGGTCGGGGCGGCCGACGAAGTCCTCGGCGGTGACCAGCTCGACGGCGGCCGGGGCGAAGTGCTCCTCGACCTTGCCCATGTCGACCTCGCGGTCACCGGGCACACCCACGGCGACGATCTCGCCGTCCACCTTGACCAGAAGGTTCTTCAGGGTGGCGGAGGCGGGGACGCCGAGGGAGGCGGCGAGGGTCTCGATGGTCGGGGTGTCCGGGGTGGGGATCTCCTCCAGCGCGGGCACGGCCGAGCCGTCGACCGGGGCCAGCTCGTAGTGCACGGCCTCGGTGTTGGCGGCGAAGTCGCAGTTGGGGCAGTCGGCGAAGGTGTCCTCGCCGGCCTCGGCGGGGGCGAGGAACTCCTCCGACCGGGAGCCGCCCATGGCACCGGCGGTGGCCGCGACGATGCGGTAGTCGAGGCCGAGGCGCTCGTAGATCCGCTGGTAGGCGGCACGGTGCAGGGCGTAGGAGGAGGCCAGGCCCTCGTCCTCGGTGTCGAAGGAGTACGAGTCCTTCATCAGGAACTCGCGGCCGCGCAGGATGCCGGCGCGGGGGCGCGCCTCGTCCCGGAACTTGGACTGGATCTGGTACAGGATCACCGGCAGGTCCTTGTAGGAGGACGCCTGGTCCTTCACCAGCAGGGTGAAGATCTCCTCGTGGGTGGGGCCGAGGAGGTAGTCGCCGCCCTTGCGGTCCTGGAGGCGGAACAGCTCGGCGCCGTACTCGTCCCAGCGGCCGGTGGCCTCGTAGGGCTCGCGGGGCAGCAGGACGGGGAGGACGACCTCCTGGGCGCCGATGGCGTCCATCTCCTCGCGCACGATCCGCTCGACGTTGGCGAGGACCTTGGTGCCCAGCGGCAGCCAGGACCAGATGCCGGCGGCGGTGCGGCGGACGTAACCGGCGCGGACGAGGAGCTTGTGGCTGAGGACCTCGGCGTCCGCCGGGTCGTCGCGCAGCGTCTTCGCCAACAACTTGGACATGCGCTGGACCGGTACGTTCGCCATTGTTCTCGTACTCCTGCCGGAAATGTAGGTGATGGCTAGGAGGTTAGCCGGGCCGCCCGCACGGGTGGAAATCGGTTATGGACGCCGCAGCGGGAGGGGGGCGCCCATGACCGCGTACGGCTTGGGGGCGCTCGGGAAGTGGACCTGGCGGGCCAGGTCGGTGTAGCCGAGCGAGTGGTAGAGGCCGCGGGCGGGGCTGTCGGTGTCGATGGCGGAGAGGATCGAGCGGGGTTCGGCGGCGCTGTCGGTGATGCGGGTGATCAGGCGGCGGCCGACGCCCCGGTTCTGGTGCCCGGGGTGGACGTGCAGCTCGGTGATGACGAAGGAGTCGTCGAGCCAGCCGTCGTTGCCCTCGGCGCGCAGGTAGGGCTCCACGATGGTGGACCACCAGTGGGCGCGGGAGTTGGGCATCCCGTACACGAAGCCGATCAGTGCGCCCCGGCTGGTGGCGCCGAGCGCGCGGGCGCCGGGCATGCGCATGTGGCGCTGGACGATCTGGCGGCGTACGGCGACCTCGTCGGGGCCGAGCCCGAAGGCGAGGGCCTGGACGGCGAGGGCCTCGTCGACGTGGGCTTCGAGGTCCAGGGTGCCGATCACGAGGTCCATGCGGGGAGCGTACAGGGGTGGCCCGGCGTGCCCGTCAGAAGAGGATGCTCATGAACTCGCCGACCTCCTGGAACCCCACCCTGCGGTAGGTGGCGCGGGCGGCGGTGTTGAAGTCGTTGACGTAGAGGCTGGCGACGGGCGCGATGTCGGTGAGGGCGTAGCGCAGCACGGCGGCCATGCCGGGGGCGGCGAGGCCCTTGCCCCGGTACTCGGGGGCGACCCAGACGCCCTGGATCTGGCACGCCTGGGCGGTCGCGGCGCCGATCTCGGCCTTGAAGACCACGGTGCCGCTGCTGTCGAGGCGGGCGAAGGAGCGCCCGGAGCCGACGAGTTCGGCGACGCGGGCCTGGTAGAGCAGTCCGCCGTCGCCGGCCGTCGGGGAGACGCCGACCTCCTCGGTGAACATGGCCACGCACGCCGGCATGATCGTGTCCATCTCGTCCTTGCGGACGCGCCGGACATAGGGGTCGGGCTGGATGTCCTCGGGCATGTGGTCGGTGACCATGAGGGGCTGGCGGGCCCGGACCTCGCGGGCGGGGCCCCAGTGCGGTTCCAGCAGGCGCCACAGCTCGGAGGTGGGTCCGGCGGGGCCGACTATGGAGGAACAGCGGCGGCCGGCCCGGCGGGCGCGGTCGGCGAAGGCACGGACGGCGCGGGGGGTGGCGCAGACGGGGACGAGGTTGGCGCCCGCGTAGCACAGGGACGTGAGCATGCCGTCCTCGTACCAGCCCCACATCTCTCCGCCGAGGCGCCAGGGATCGAGGCCGGCCACCTGGACGCGGGCGGTCACGAAGGCGTTGGCGACGGGCTCGCGGTCGAGGACCGCGAGCGCCGCGTCGAGGTCGCTCGGTTCGAGCACCCGTGAGGTGGTCTGGGTCAACACGTGCGGGGCCTCACCCTGGGGGTTCTGCTGTGGTCCCCGCACTATAGCTGCGCTGCTTCGGGGGTGCGCTCTTGAGCTCGGGTGCCTGGTGTCTGTGCGGCGGGTGCGGGTTCGTCGTGGCCTTTCGCGCAGTTCCCCGCGCCCCTGGAGGGCGGGGACGGGGCCTGCGGCCCCTGCCCGCCCTCCAAAGCATTCTCAGCCCGCTACCGCCACCGTCGGCTCGCCCGAGGTGATGCCGTCGGCTTCCATCTGTTCGGCCAGCTTCATGGCCTCCTCGATGAGGGTCTCCACGATCTTCGACTCCGGGACGGTCTTGATGACCTCGCCCTTGACGAAGATCTGCCCCTTGCCGTTGCCGGAAGCGACTCCCAGGTCCGCCTCGCGGGCCTCGCCGGGCCCGTTCACCACACAGCCCATGACCGCGACACGGAGCGGGACCTCCATGCCGGTCAGACCGGCGGTGACCTCCTCGGCCAGCTTGTAGACGTCCACCTGGGCGCGGCCGCAGGAGGGGCAGGAGACGATCTCCAGGCCACGCTGCTTGAGGTTCAGGGACTCCAGGATCTGGTTGCCGACCTTGACCTCTTCCACCGGCGGAGCCGACAGGGAGACCCGGATGGTGTCACCGATGCCCTCGGAGAGCAGCGCGCCGAAGGCCACCGCCGACTTGATCGTGCCCTGGAACGCCGGGCCCGCCTCCGTCACACCCAGGTGGAGCGGGTAGTCGCACTGCGCGGCGAGCTGGCGGTACGCCTCGATCATCACGACCGGGTCGTTGTGCTTCACCGAGATCTTGATGTCGCGGAAGTCGTGCTCCTCGAACAGCGACGCCTCCCACAGCGCCGACTCCACCAGCGCCTCGGGGGTGGCCTTGCCGTACTTCTGCAGCAGACGGCGGTCCAGCGAACCGGCGTTCACGCCGATCCGGATCGGGGTGCCGTGGTCCCTGGCCGCCCTGGCGATCTCACGGACCTTGTCGTCGAACTGCTTGATGTTGCCCGGGTTCACACGGACCGCCGCGCAGCCCGCCTCGATCGCCGCGAACACGTACTTCGGCTGGAAGTGGATGTCCGCGATCACCGGGATCTGCGACTTACCCGCGATGGTGGCCAGCGCGTCCGCGTCGTCCTGCGTCGGACACGCCACCCGCACGATCTGGCAGCCGGACGCCGTCAGCTCCGCGATCTGCTGCAACGTCGACCCGATGTCCGAGGTCCGGGTGGTGGTCATCGACTGCACCGACACGGGGGCATCGCCGCCGACCGCGACGGTGCCGACCTGGATCTGCCGGCTCTTGCGCCGCTCGGCGATCTTGGTCGGTACGGACGGCATGCCGAGAGAAATCGCAGTCATCTGCTGTGCAACCCCAAGTCGTGGATCAAGATCCGGTCCCGTGAACCGCGGGCACCCAGGCTTTGAGATTACGACACGGCGCTGTCCCCCAGCACATCCCACCCGGCAAACCCACCCAATGGGCGGCGGCCCGGAACCTTAGGTTCCGGGCCGCTTCTCCTGGTCGTGCGAGGTCAGGAGATCCGGACCGGGTTCACCACGTCCGCGATGAACACGAGCACGGTGAAGCAGACGAAGATCCCGGCCACCACGTAGGCGACCGGCATCAGCTTCGCCACGTCGAACGGGCCGGGGTCCGGACGGCGCAGCACCCGGGCCACCTGGCGCCGCAGCGACTCCCACAGGGCGCCCGCGATGTGACCGCCGTCGAGCGGGAGCAGCGGGAGCATGTTGAAGAGGAACAGCGACAGGTTGAACCCGGCGACCACGAAGACGGCCATGGCCACCTGCTGGGAGGCCGGGATGTCCAGCGTGGCGATCTCGCCGGTGACGCGGGCGGCGCCGACGATGCCCATCGGGGAGTCCGGCTCGCGGGGGCCGTCGCCGAAGGCGGCGTTCCACAGGGCCGGGATCTTGCCGGGCAGGTCGACGAGGGACTCCACGGCGTGGCCGACCTGGTCGCCCATCCAGACCACCGAGTCGCCGAAGCCGAGCTTGACGACCCCGCGCGCCGGGCTGAAGCCGAGGAAGCCGGCCGTGACGTACTGGCCCTGGACGTAGGTGCCGCTGGCGTCCTTCTTGGCCACCTGGTTGGTGGCGATGGTGGCGTGCAGGGTGAGCTTTTCGCCGTCCCGCTCCACCACGATCGGTACGTTGCGGCCCGCGCTGTCCCGGATGAGGTCGGACAGCGTGTTCCACTTCGCGGTGGGCTTGCCGTCGAAGGAGACGATCTTGTCGCCCGCCTTGATGCCGGCGGCGGCGGCCGGGGAGGCCGGGTCGGACTTCTTGCAGTCGTCGCGGTTCTGGTTCTGCGCGATGACGCAGGCGGAGACCGAGGAGACGGTGTTGGTCTCCTGCTGGACACCGAAGCCCATCAGCACGGTGAGGAAGAGCCCGACCGCCAGGATCAGGTTCATGAACGGCCCGGCGAACATGACGATGACGCGCTTCCACGGCTTGCGCGTGTAGAACATCCGCGTCTCGTCGCCCGGCTTCAGTTCCTCGTACGCCGCCGAGCGGGCGTCCTCGATCATGCCGCGCCACGGAGAGGTGGAGCGGGCGGAGACCCGGCCCGCGTCGTCCGGCGGGAACATGCCGATCATGCGGATGTAGCCGCCGAGCGGGACGGCCTTGATGCCGTACTCGGTCTCGCCCTTGTGCCGTGACCAGATGGTCGGACCGAATCCGACCATGTACTGCGGGACGCGGATGCCGAAGAGCTTGGCCGTGGACAGGTGCCCCAGCTCGTGCCAGGCGATCGAGACCAGCAGACCGACCGCGAAGACCACTATGCCGAGGATGAACATCAAGGTCGTCATGCACGCGCCTCCGCGGTAGCCGTCCGGTTGGTCAGTTCGCGGGCCCTGGCCCTGGCCCAGGTCTCCGCTTCGAGGACGTCCGACACCGTGAGCGAAGTTCCCGTGACCGGGGTGTCGTGTTCCTCGACCACCCGGATGACGGTCTCCATGATCCCGTTGAAGGGCAGAGCGCCGCCCAGGAAGGCTTCGACGCACTCCTCGTTGGCCGCATTGAACACCGCCGGGGCGGTGCCCGCGAGCCGGCCCACGTGCCGGGCGAGGTTCACCGAGGGGAAGGCGTCGTTGTCCAGCGGGAAGAACTCCCAGGTGGACGCCTTGCTCCAGTCGAAGGCCGGGGCGGCGTCCGGGACGCGCTCGGGCCAGCCCAGACCGATGGCGATCGGCCCACCCATGTCGGGGGGCGTCGCCTGGGCGATCGTGGAACCGTCGGTGAACTCGACCATCGAGTGGACATACGACTGGGGATGCACGACCACCTCAATGCGGTCGAAGGGAATGTCGTAGAGCAGGTGGGCCTCGATGACCTCCAGGCCCTTGTTGACCAGGGTCGCGGAGTTGACCGTGATCACCGGGCCCATCGCCCAGGTGGGGTGCGCGAGGGCGTCGGCGACGGTGACGTCCGCCAGCTCGGCCTTGGTCCGGCCGCGGAAGGGGCCGCCGGAGGCGGTGACGACCAGCTTGCGCACATCGGCGCGGGTACCGGAGGCGAGGGCCTGGAAGAGGGCCGCGTGCTCGGAGTCGACCGGGATGATCTGGCCGGGCTTGGCCAGCGCCTTGACCAGCGGGCCGCCGACGATCAGCGACTCCTTGTTGGCCAGTGCCAGGGTGCGGCCGGCCTCCAGGGCGGCCAGGGTCGGCGCGAGGCCGATGGAGCCGGTGATCCCGTTCAGGACGGTGTGGCAGTCGGAGGCGGCGACCTGCGCGGCGGCGTCCGGACCCACCAGGATCTCGGGGAGCGGCTCCGTGCCGTACCGCGCGGCCAGGGCCTCGCGCAGCGCCGGTGCCGCGTCCTCGCGGGCCACCGCGACGGTACGTACCCCGAGCCTGCGCGCCTGCTCGGCGAGGAGGTCCACCCGGCCGCCGTTCGCGGAGAGGGCGGTGACCCGGAAGCGGTCGGGGTTGCGCAGCACCAGGTCGATGGCCTGGGTGCCGATGGACCCGGTGGAGCCGAGGATCACCACGTCCTTCGGGCCGTCGCCCGCGACGGGGTCGAACACGAGGTGCGGGTCGGCGAGCGGGGCGGGGCTGGCGGGGCTGTCGGTCATCCCCCCATTGTGGCCGCACCCGGCGGCCGCCCGGACCGCGCGTCCCATGGCCGGGTGGCCGGACCGGGGCCCCGTAGCGCGGGAAGGTTTCTCCCTTTGTGAAACCAAGGTGAAGATCCTGTGATAACTATTCAGTTGAACGGGTGAACTTCTCGCCCGTGCAGCGTTTCGTGGACGACATCCTTGGGGGGATCTCTTCGTGCGTACCGTGCGCCTTCGCGCCGCCCTGCCCGCTCTCGCCGGCGCGGCCCTGCTCACCGGCACCCTGCTGAGCACCCCGGCCCAGGCGGCCGGCACCGTCCAGATCCACCGGGTCTACTTCGACAGCCCCGGCAAGGACACCCGCTCCAACTCCAGCCTCAACGGCGAGTGGGTGCAGCTCAAGAACACCAGCCGCTCGGCGGTCTCGCTGAAGGGGTGGGTCCTGAAGGACGCCTCGAACCACAGGTACTCCTTCCCGAACGTCAAGATCGGCGCAGGGAAGTACCTCAAGGTCCACACCGGCAGCGGCCGCGACACCACGTCGGACAAGTACCAGGGCCGCCGTGCCTACGTCTGGAACAACACCAGCGACACGGCGACCCTGACCAAGTCGAACGGCTCCAAGGTGGACACCTGCTCGTGGACGACCCGGGACGGCAGCGACACGTACTGCTAGCGGCTAACCGCCGTAGGGGCGGCGGGCGTTGACGCGCTCGCTCGCTCCCGGGGTGGCGTCCGCGATCCAGACGCCGTCGCCCGAGGGGTCGAGGATGCCCTCCTCCAGCCACGTGTAGGCCCCGCCGAGGACGTTCTTGACCACCTTGCGGTCGGTGCCGTCGGTGTTGTGCCACAGGCGGGCGAACAGCTCGTCCACCCGGACGCGGGCCTGGCGGCAGAAGGCGTCGGCGAGCTGGTACGCCTCGCGGCCGTGCTCGCCCTCCCGCCGCAGCCGCTCGGCCCGCACACAGGCCGCGCTCATGGCGAACAGCTCCGCGCCGATGTCCACGATCCGGCCCAGGAAGCCCTGCTTGGTCTCCATCCGGCCCTGCCAGCGGGACATCCCGTAGAAGGTCGCGCGGGCCAGCTTGCGGGCGTGCCGCTCGACGAACCGCAGATGCCCGGACAGGTCGATGCCGTGCTTGAACTCGGCGTACGAGGTGGGGAGTTGCCCCGGACCCGCGACCAGTTTCGGCAGCCACCTGGCGTAGAAGGCGCCCGCGCCCGCACCGGCCTTCGCCTTCTCCTGGAGGGACTTCTCGGGGTCGATGAGGTCACCGGCGACGGAGAGGTGGGCGTCGACGGCCTCGCGTGCGATCAGCAGGTGCATGATCTCGGTGGAGCCCTCGAAGATGCGGTTGATCCGCAGGTCGCGCAGCATCTGCTCGGCCGGTACGGCCCGCTCGCCGCGCGCCCCGAGCGACTCGGCGGTCTCATAGCCCCGGCCGCCCCGGATCTGGACCAGCTCGTCCGCCATCAGCCAGGACATCTCCGAGCCGTACAGCTTGGCGAGGGCGGCCTCGATGCGGATGTCGTTGCGGTCCTCGTCGGCCATCTGGGAGGCCAGGTCGACCACGGCCTCCAGCGCGAAGGTGGTCGCCGCGATGAAGCTGATCTTGGAGCCGACGGCCTCGTGCAGCGCGACCGGCTTGCCCCACTGCTCGCGCTCGGCGGCCCACTCGCGGGCGATCTTCAGGCACCACTTGCCGGCGCCGGCGCACATCGCGGGCAGCGAAAGGCGGCCGGTGTTGAGGGTGGTGAGCGCGATCTTCAGACCGGCGCCCTCGGGGCCGATCCGGTTGGCGGCCGGGACCCGCACCCGGTGGAAGCGGGTGACGCCG
Organism: Streptomyces sp. BK022; assembly: GCF_004217355.1. Classification (NCBI taxonomy): domain Bacteria; kingdom Bacillati; phylum Actinomycetota; class Actinomycetes; order Kitasatosporales; family Streptomycetaceae; genus Streptomyces; species Streptomyces sp. BK022. The sequence goes on along the minus strand of NZ_SHKU01000002.1, from coordinate 1,131,793 downwards.
TTCTCGATGCCGCGCAGGCCCATGAAGGCGTTGCGGTTCTCCACCGTGATGCCCTCGGCGTCGGCCTCCACCACGAACGCGGTGATACCGCCGGGGTGCCCCTCGGACTTCGGCACCCGTGCCATGACGACCAGCAGGTCGGCGACGACCCCGTTGGTGGTCCACAGCTTCACGCCGTCCAGGACGTAGTCGTCGCCTTCCGGGACTGCCGAGGTGGCCAGCCGCGCGGGGTCCGAGCCGACGTCCGGCTCGGTGAGCAGGAAGGCGGAGATGGCGTCGGTGGCGCAGCGGGGCAGGAAGGCGTCCTTCTGCTCCTGGGTGCCGAAGATCTTCAGCGGCTGCGGCACGCCGATCGACTGGTGCGCGGAGAGCAGCGCGCCGACGGCGGGGCTGACCGAGCCGACCAGGGCGAGGGCCTTGTTGTAGTAGAGCTGGGAGAGGCCCAGGCCGCCGTACTTGGTGTCGATCTTCATACCGAGGGCGCCGAGCCGCTTCAGGCCGGCCACGACCTCGTCGGGGATGCGGGCCTCGCGCTCGATGCGGGCCGCGTCGATCTCCGTCTCGCAGAAGGCGCGCAGCTCGGCGAGGAAGGTCTCGCCACGCCGGACGCTCTCGGCGTCGGGGAGCGGGTGGGGATGGATGAGGTCGAGCCGGAAGCGCCCGAGGAACAGCTCCTTGGCGAAGCTGGGCTTGCGCCAGTTCTGCTCGCGGGCGGCCTCCGCCACCTGCCGGGCCTCGCGCTCGGAGACGTTGGTGCGTTGAGTGGTGGGGGCGGACATGAGGCTCACCTCGCCGCGAAGAGGGATGTCGGGGGCCGGTCACCTGAGACCGGTCGTGCTGCGGGATCAGATCAGTGGTACCTGAATCCGGGTACTCCCACCAGTCATCGCGCTCCATCGGGGTGTATCGGGACCCAGGGGGAGGCGGTCTTGACACGCCGTACCATTCGGCGACGACGGGAGGGAGATCACGTTTCCCGCCCCACGCCCGGGACGGAAGAGGTGACCGACATACCGGGAACAGAGGACATGGAGTGCGGCGGGACCGAGGAGCTGCGAGTCGTCGAGACCTTCCGGTCTCCGCGCACCTTCACGGTGTGGCAGTACACGGTCGCCCACCACCAGAGGATGCTGCTGCGCAGCCCCCGCCGGACGGCGTCGGACACGCGCATCGATCTGCACGCGGGTGTGAGGGCGATGCTCTTGCGGCCGTCCTATGAGGGAATCACGATCCGCCCGGGCACGGACGCGGACAGGGCACGGGTGGTTTCGGTTCTGGGCCCGGAGGTGTTCGACCGGGGAGGGCGTCTCCATGTGATCGGGGAGGACCGCATGACCGGGTTCATCGTGGGCGGTCCGCTCCAGGTCCGTGAGACCTGCGCCGCCAACGACGAGCCTTCCGGTTTCCTGCCGATGCCCGAGACCGCGTGAGGGAGCGCCCATGACCGGGATCTTCCGCTCCGAGCGCGTCTTCGAGACGTGGCACTACACGGCCGCGCACGGCGACCGACTGCTGCTGCGGGCGACCGCCGAGAACCGTCTCCCCCGGATCGACCTCTACGTGGAGAGCGTCCAGGGGCTCCTGCTGGAGACGGTCTACCGCGGCCTGGTCATCCGCGAAGGCACGCCCGAGGAGATCCGGGCGGTGGAGCTCGACTACGGAGTTCCCGTCGCCGAGGCGTCGCATGTGCATGTGATCGGGGAGGACCGCATGCGCGGGTTCATCGTCGGTGGTCCGCTGCGACGGCACGAGGACGGAGAAGGGTTCCGCGTCCCCTCCGCCTTCGGCCCGATCCCGGGTACGCCGTGATCCTCTCCGCGCATGGACGACCGCCCGGCCCTGAGGAGGGGCCGGGCGGTCGTTGGTCGTACCGGCTCAGGCGTTGCCGGCCGCCGGGGCCGCGAGAGGCGCCTCGCCGGCACGGGGGGCCGGGACGCTGTCGGCGCCGGTGACCGGCGGCGCCGTGCGGCGGCCGGTGAAGGCGTAGGCGACACCGACCAGCAGGCCGCCGCCGACGAGGTTGCCGAGGCCGACCAGGAGGAGGTTGTGGCCGAAGGCGGCGAGGGTGTCGCCGGGGACGTGCTCGAAGAGGCCGAGCGAGAAGGTCGTCATGTTGGCGACGACGTGCTCGAAGCCGGAGGCGACGAAGGCCAGGATGCCCGCGAAGATCAGCATAATCTTCGCGGCGTCGGAGCGGGTGCGCACGCCCATCCACACGGTCAGGCAGACCAGGAAGTTGCAGAGCACGCCGCGGAAGAACATCGCCTCGCCGCTCTCGGCCATCTTGGCGGTGAGCATGCCGGTCAGACCGGCCAGGCCCGGGGCGGGCGCTCCGGGGGCGGCGACGACGTCCAGCACCCCGGCGGCGTGGACCAGCCAGGCGAGGGCGACCGAGCCGACCAGGTTGCCGACGAAGGAGCCGACGATCACGGCGAGCGCGTTGACGGGCGAGATGACCCGGCGGATCGCGCCCTGGACCATCGTCATCATGTTGCTGGTCGCCAGCTCGCCGCCGGCGAAGATCACCAGCGTCAGCGCGACCCCGAAGACCAGGCCCTGGACCAGCTTGACCCAGGGCGAGTGCGCGGCGCTGAGCGGGCCGGACACGCTGACCATCAGCACGACGCCCATGCCGATGAAGGCCCCGGCGAGCGCCGAGAGGACCAGGTAGCGGCCGGGGGAACGGAGCAGCTTCGCCTTGCTCCGGGCGGTGGCGACCTGCTCGTCCAGGGCGTCTTCCATGGGTATCGGCACGATGCCCTCTCACTTTCCGCGAATGACCGCTCCGACTGCGGCTCCATGCGGAGGGAAGTGTGCGCCCGTGGGTACGAAAAAGTCAAAAGCGCAATCAATGACTCGATAGGCACTGTTTATCGGACTTAAGAGGCGAAACCGATCGCGTCATCGGTACCGCTTATCACCGCGGGCACAACAGAACGGCCGGAGCCCCCGCACAGCGGGCTCCGGCCGTTCCGGTGGTGACCTGTCCGTGGCAGGTCAGAGTGCGAGGCCCGTGAGGACCAGGACGCGCTCGTAGGTGTAGTCGTCCATCGCGGAGCGGACGCCCTCGCGGCCGACGCCGGACTGCTTGGCGCCGCCGTACGGCATCTGGTCCGCGCGGTAGGACGGGACGTCGCCGATGACGACGCCACCGACCTCGAGAGCGCGGTGGGCGCGGAAGGCGGCCTGGATGTCGTGGGTGAACACGCCCGCCTGGAGGCCGTACTTGGAGTCGTTGACCGCGGCGAACGCCTCGGCCTCGCCGTCGACCTTGGTGACGGTGAGGACCGGTCCGAAGACCTCCTCGGTGGCGAGGGTGGCACCGGCCGGCACGCCGGTGAGGACGGTCGGCGCGTAGGTGGCGCCGTCGCGCTCGCCGCCGGTGAGCAGGGTGGCGCCCAGCTCGACGGCCTCCTTCACCCAGGACTCGACGCGCTCGGCGGCCGCCTCGCTGACCAGCGGGCCGACCTCGGTCTTGTCGTCGGCCGGGTCACCGGTGACCTGGGCCTCGACGGCGGCGACGATGCGCGGCAGCAGCCGCTCGTACACCGCGCCGTCCACGATCACGCGCTGCACCGAGATGCAGGACTGGCCGCCCTGGTAGTTGGAGAAGGTGGCGATGCGGCTCGCGGCCCAGTCCAGGTCGGCGTCGCTCGCCCAGTCGCCGAGGACGACGGCCGCGCCGTTGCCGCCCAGCTCCAGCGTGCAGTGCTTGCGCGGCACCGAGTCCATGATCGCGTAACCGACCTGCTCGGAGCCGGTGAAGGAGATCACCGGGAGGCGCTCGTCCTGGACCAGCGCGGGCATCTTGTCGTTGGCGACCGGCAGGACGCTCCAGGAGCCGGCGGGCAGGTCGGTCTCGGCCAGCAGTTCGCCGATGACCAGGCCGGACAGCGGGGTGGCCGGGGCGGGCTTGAGGATGATCGGGACACCCGCGGCGATGGCCGGGGCGACCTTGTGCGCGCACAGGTTCAGCGGGAAGTTGAACGGCGCGATGCCGAGGACGACACCCTTGGGGAAGCGGCGGATCAGCGCCATGCGGCCCTGGCCGCCCGCGTCGGTGTCGAGCCGCTGGGCCTCGCCGCCGTTGAACCGCCGGGCCTCCTCGGCCGCGAGCCGGAACACGGAGACGGCACGGGCGACCTCGCCGCGCGCCCACTTGATGGGCTTGCCGTTCTCGCCGGAGATCAGCTGGGCGATCTCCTCGGTGCGCTCGGTCAGCCGCCTCGCGACATGGTCGAGGGCGGTGGCGCGGACGTGCGCGGGGACGGCGGCGAACTCGTCGCGGACCGCGTACGCGGCGGCCACGGCCTCTTCGACCTGGGCGTCGGTGGGCACGCTGGCCCGGCCGACGACGCGGCCGTCCCACGGGGAGGAGACGTCGAAGCTGTCCTCGCCGGTGGCCTGGCGGCCGGCCAGCCAGAAGGCGTGGGTGGAGGTCATGTGCGGGTCCGGCCCTTCCGCGTCGGGGGGTGATGTGCGTGATCCACGGTAGGGCGGGCGGACGCGGCGGTCGCTTGTCCGAGTCGTACGGAAACGGGCGGCCGATGTGCCGGTTCGGCGGGGTGGGCGCGGGGGCGGCTACTCCCCCGAGGTCGCCTTCAGCGCCAGCCACAGCTCCATCCGGACGTCCGGGTCGTCCAGGGAGCGGCCGAGGATCTCCTCGACCCGGCGCATCCGGTAGCGCAGGGTGTGGCGGTGCACGCCGAGGTCGGCGGCGGCCGCGTCCCACTGCCCGTGCCGGGACAGCCACGCCCGCAGCGAGGCGACGAGGTCCCCGCGCCCCGTGGCGTCGTGGTCGCGCAGCGCCCGCAGCAGGCCGTCGGCGAAGGCCCGTACCGCGTCGTCGGCCAGCAGGGGGAGGACCGAGCCGGCCGCCACGTGTTCGTGCTCGACCAGGACCCGGCCGCGCCGCCGGGCCACCGAGAGCGCCTGCTCGGCCTGGCGGTAGGCGGAGGCGGCCGCGATGGGGCCGGCCGGGGCGGAGAGGCCGACCACGAGCGCGTCGTCGTCACCGCCCTTGGACTCCGGGACGAGGCGGGCCGCCTCCAGCGCGCCCGCGTAGGCCGTGCAGGCGGTGACGGCCGCGCCCCCGTCGGTGGCCAGCACCACCAGCCGGTCCCGTTCGGGTACCACCAGCACGGCTTCGCCGGAGCGGGCGGCGGCGGACTCGGCGGCCTCCGCGAGCGCGTCCAGCGGGTCGCCGTCCGTTCCCTGTCGCGGCGCGGACTCGGCGACCAGCAGCCGGAACGGCGCATCCAGCAGGCCGCCGTACAGGTCGCCGGCGACCGCGCGGGCGTGGTCGGGCTCGCCCGCGAGCAGCATCCGCAGGACGGCCGCGCCGACCCGCTGTTCGGCGGCATGCAGGGAGCGGGAACGCTCGGTGGTGAGGGTGAGCAGGGCGATGGCGGAGTGCACGGCGTAGCGCTCGGCGGTGCCGGGGGCGGCCGCGGTGCCGACGGCGAGTGCCGCGCGGGGGCGGCGGCCGGTGCCCAGCGAGTGCAGCTCGACGCGGTCCTCGGTGTCGGGGGCGGCGACCACCGAGGAGGCGGGGGCGGGGCGTTCCCGCAGCCGCTCGACCTCGGCGGTGAGCCGGGCGGCCCGGCGCCCCGCCCACTCGGGCGCCGCGGCGACGACGGCACCGGACGCGTCGTACAGCGCGGCCCAGCCGTCGACCTGCGCGGCGAGCGCGGCGAGCAGGCCCTCCGGGCCGGTGGTGAGCGCCTGCCGGGTCAGCTCGCGCTGGGCGGCGAAGCCCGCGGTGACGGCGCGGTACTGGTCGGCGGCGATGGCGGCGGAGACGGCCTTGCTGATGGCGATGAACGGGGTGCGCCGGGGCACCTCCAGCAGGGGCAGCCCCTCCAGCCGGGCGGCCTGCACCAGCGCCTCGGGGATGTCGTCGTAGTTGACGCCGACCGCGAAGCCCAGGCCGACGACGCCCGCGCCGGCCAGCCGCTTCACATACCGCCGCATCGCCTCGGGGTCCTCCGCGTCCAGCTTGAGCGCGGTGATCAGCAGCAGCTCCCCGCCCTCCATGTACGGCACGGGGTCGGCCAGCTCGCTGACATGCGCCCAGCGCACGGGCACGTCGAGCCGGTCCTCCCCCGCGCGGACCGTCAGCTTCAGCGCGGAGTGGTGGACGAGCGAGGCGAGCGTCGGCGGCATGGGACCTTCAGGTCGGGGCGGCCGGCGCACCGTCGCGCCGGCCTGGAGCAGTCATCTCTTGGCCGCCACGTATGAACGGCCCATCCCGATTCTGCCTCACCGTACGGTCGCGGACCTCCGTTCAGCTCCTCAGGTCCACCAGCAGGGGCGGCGCGTGCTCACCCCGCACGGTCGTGAGGGAGAGGACCGCGTGCCCCGGGGGCACGGCGTGGGCCAGTTCGGAGGCGGACCACCGCTCGCGCTCCACCTGGCGGACGGTGACCGCGCGGGCGGTGGGGGCCTGGCCGGTGATGACGCGGCGGAGCATGTGGACGGCCTTCCCGGCCGGGGTCTCCGCGATGATCTGGCGATCGGTGACGTCGCGGGTCTCGATCCACTCCTTGCCCCAGACCTCGGCGAAGTCCTGGCCGTCCCAGGGGGTGAGCCCGGAGAACGCCATGCGGCACCCGGTGGCGCCGAGCAGCGGACCGCGCAGCGGGCGGGGGACGTCGTCCAGGGTGCGCAGGGTGAGGACGACGCCCGCGTTGGCCGAGCGCAGCCGCTGGACGCCGCGCACGGACTCGGGGGTGACGACCCCGGCCGCCTCGTCGAGCAGCAGGCAGGCGAAGAGGGAGCGGTCCTCGCGGGCGGTGACGGCGGCCGTGAACTGGGCCAGCACCAGGCGGGCCAGGATGCGGGAGGCGTCGGCGTGGCCCCGCTGGGGCAGGTCGATGCGAACGCGGACCGGGTGGTCGAGGGCCTTCAGGGTGAAGGGCCGTGACGTGCCGGAGGTGTCGAAGAAGGCGGCGAACGCGGGCCGGTCCAGCAGCGCGACCCGGTCCGCCAGCACGGCGGCCACGTCACCGGGGTGCGCCTGCTGCCGCTCCCGTGCGTCGAGTTCGCGCAGCAGCGAGGCGTGCCCGGTCTCGGTGAGCGCCTTGCGCAGCGCGGCGATCGGGCCGGGGGCGCCGTCGAGGAGCTGGCGCAGCTCCGGCACGGAGGGGAAGCGCTGGTGGACGGCGCGGAAGGGGCCGAGCAACTGCGCGAGGACGGTGGTGGAGCGGCGGCTGTCGGAGCCGGGGTGCGGGTCGGCGAGGTCGCCGACGAGGGCCTCGGCGAGTATCGCGGCCGCCTCGTCGGGGTCGGTGGTGCCGCCGTAGAGGTCGAGGTCGTACACCGAGTCGGGGTGGCCGACGCGGACCACCACGTCGTACGCCTCGGCCGGACCGATCCCGGCGCCGGCCGCGCCGACGCTCACCACGGCGGCGCGGCCGGCGAGGGCGTGCAGGCAGAGGGACTCCGCGAGCGGCTGCACGAGGCTGCCGGTCTTGCCGGAGCCGGCCGGGCCGACGGCGACCAGGGAGGTGCCGAGCAGATCGGTGCCGAGGGCGAGTCCGGCTCCCCGGTACTGGTAGGGGTTGCGGGGGTCGTCGGCGGCGGTGCCGAGCCGGACCTGGCCGGTGAGCAGGTCGTGCCGGGCCTGCCGGGCGGGCAGGTCCCGGTCGCCGGAGGGGTGCGGGCAGGCGGCGGAGCCGTCGCGCAGGACGGCGCCGGTGAAGGCGGCCAGCGTGTTCGTCCCGGAGCGCACGCCCTGCCAGGCGCGGTCGATCCGGGCGTGGTCGACGTCCCGCATGAGCCCGGTGCGTGCTTCGGCGGCGAGCCGTTCGGCGGCCTCGCGGGCACCGTGGGCGCGCAGCTCGGGCCAGTCGGCGGGGTCCTCGCCGGGCACGGGCGGCGGTGGTTCGGCGGGGGTGGCGGACCTGACCCAGGCGGGCGGCCCGAACCGCCGCCAGACCTCGCCCCAGCGCCCGATCCGGGCGACCACGAAGAGGATGGCGAGGGCGATGAGGGTGTAGTACGAGTACCAGAGGACGGCGTTGCCGACGCGGTCGTTGCCCTCGCGCCAGGAGTCCGGGGTGAACAGCTCCAGCGGGAGCACCCACCAGCTGCCGAGGTAGCCGTTCCACAGCAGCGACCACACCAGCCAGCCCACCAGGAACGCGATCACCGCCCCGCTGAGCAGCTGCCGGGCCGGGGTCAGCTCGGGCTCGGTCTCCGGCCTCGGCCGGTGCCCGAGGCGCCACACACCGGGCGCGGCGGCGGGCCGGGCGGCGCGCAGCCAGGCGAGGAAGGCCGAGCCGTCCGGGCGGGGCGGGGCTCCGGGTGGCATCGTGGGCATGGGCGGCGGGGACCCTTCCGGGGGCCGCGTCGGGCGCGGCACCGGGCCCGTTCGGGTGGCCCGCGTGTCCCGCGTACCTTCGCTGTCCATCGCCCTGCCCCCTGACCAGCCGGTCCGTCACCGTCAGCGAGTCAATCTAACGCCCCCGCAAGGGGAGTTCACGGTTTACGCGGCCGACGTCCGGTGTCCGGCCGCACCGAGGGCCCGGCCCGCCATGTCCACCACGGACAATGGGCCGCGCCGACAACGCCCACATGGAGCATGCCCACCCCACGGCACCCGTCTTAGCCTGCGGGAAAACAAGGCAAGCGTCCGTAATACCCCCAGGAGCCCCGCATGACCGCACTTCCGCAGGAGCGCCGCGTCGTCACCGCCATTCCCGGCCCGAAGTCGCAGGAGCTTCAGGCCCGCCGCACCGCGGTCGTCGCCCAGGGCGTGGGCTCCACGCTGCCGGTCTTCGTCGCGCGCGCGGGCGGCGGTGTCATCGAGGACGTCGACGGCAACAGCCTGATCGACTTCGGCTCCGGCATCGCCGTGACCTCGGTGGGCGCCTCCGCCGAGGCCGTGGTGCGCCGCGCGAGCGCCCAGCTCGCCGACTTCACCCACACCTGTTTCATGGTCACCCCCTACGAGGGCTACGTCGCCGTCGCCGAGGCGCTGGCCGAGCTCACCCCGGGTGACCACGCCAAGAAGTCCGCGCTGTTCAACTCCGGCGCCGAGGCCGTCGAGAACGCGGTGAAGATCGCCCGCGCGTACACCAAGCGCCAGGCGGTCGTCGTCTTCGACCACGGCTACCACGGCCGCACGAACCTCACGATGGCGCTGACGGCGAAGAACATGCCGTACAAGGACGGCTTCGGCCCGTTCGCGCCCGAGGTCTACCGGGTGCCGGTGGCCTACGGCTACCGCTGGCCCACCGGTCCCGAGAACGCGGGTCCGGAGGCCGCCAAGCAGGCGATCGACCAGATCACCAAGCAGGTCGGCGCGGACAACGTGGCCGCGATCATCATCGAGCCGGTGCTCGGCGAGGGCGGCTTCATCGAGCCGGCCAAGGGCTTCCTGCCCGAGATCGCGAAGTTCGCGCGCGACAACGGCATCGTGTTCGTGGCCGACGAGATCCAGTCCGGCTTCTGCCGCACCGGCCAGTGGTTCGCGTGCGAGGACGAGGGCATCGTCCCGGACCTGATCACCACCGCCAAGGGCATCGCGGGCGGTATGCCGCTCGCCGCCGTGACGGGCCGCGCCGAGATCATGGACGCCCCGCACGCGGGTGGCCTCGGCGGCACCTACGGCGGCAACCCGGTGGCCTGCGCGGCCGCGCTCGGCGCGATCGAGACGATGAAGGAGCAGGACCTCAACGGCAAGGCCAAGCACATCGAGGAGGTCATGAAGGGCCGCCTGGCCACCATGGCCGAGAAGTTCGACATCATCGGTGACATCCGGGGCCGGGGCGCGATGATCGCCATCGAGCTGGTCAAGGACCGCGACACCAAGGAGCCGAACGCCGAGGCCACCGCCGCGCTGGCCAAGGCGTGCCACCAGGAGGGCCTGCTGGTCCTGACCTGCGGCACCTACGGCAACGTGCTGCGCTTCCTGCCCCCGCTGGTCATCGGCGAGGACCTGCTGAACGAGGGCCTGGACATCATCGAGCAGGCTTTCTCGCGCATCTGAGCGACCGGACCGCTCGTTCAGCGAGTGGTCCGTACCTCTGGCGGGCGACAGCGGCAGGCCGTGTGAAGAACGTGTGCGAGGTGGATGACAGGACGCGATTGCGTCTGTCCGACCGCCTCCGCCTGCCGTAAGTTCGGTCCCGATGAGAGATACACCCCGCTCGCAGGGGACTGCGGGCGAGCTCAGGCCGGGGCCTCCCCAGCTTCGACCTGGTCGTGCCCTCGCGCACACAACCGGGGCCTGACGGCTCCGGGATCTCCACACCGATCGGACGGTCGCCGCCCCAAACCCCCCGGGGCGCGCGACATCCCGGTCCGGTCGGCCGCCCCGGAACCACCCCCCCTGTTCCGGGGCGGCCGACCTCCTTCTCGCCGCCCGCGCACATGCGAAGCTGGCCCGGTGTCCACTCCCGCCCGTCGCCTCGCCCTCGCCGCCGCCCTGCTGACCGGTCTCCCGGCGCTGTTGTTCGCGCTGCTCACCTGGCAGGTCCTGGCACACGGCCCGCTGCTGGCACTGGACGCCCGGCTCAGCCGGGGACTGGTCCACCCGGACCGCTTCTCCGAACACCTCTCCGACCTCGGCGGCATCCCGGTGGCCGTACCGGTGCTGGTGCTCGCCCTCGGCTACGCGGCCTGGCGGGGCCGGAGCGCCAGGATGCCCCGCTGGTGGCTTCCGCCCGGCGCGGCCGCGCTGCTGATGGCGGTGCTCCCGGCGATCGTGGTCCCGCTGAAGCTGTGGACCGCGCGGCCGGGGACCCCCGTGGTGCCCCCGGCCACCGGCTACTTCCCCTCCGGCCACACCGCGACGGCGGCCGTGGCCTACGGCGCCTCGGCGCTGCTCCTGCTCCCCTGGTGCCGCACCCGCGCCGCACGCCTCGCGGCGGTCGGTGTCCCGGCCGCGCTGGTGCTCGCGGTGTCGTACGGGCTGGTGCGGCGGGGCTACCACTGGCCGCTGGACGTGCTGGCGTCCTGGTGCCTGGGCGCGGTGCTGCTGACCGGCCTGAGCCTGGTGCTCAGCCGAAGTAGGAGTCGAAGGTCCGCTGGAACTCCCAGCCCGCGAACCGGTCCCAGTTCACCGACCAGGTCATCAGACCCCGTAGCGCGGGCCAGGTCCCGTGGGTCGGGTACGAGCCGCAGTTCGTCTTCTTCGTGAGGCAGTCCAGGGCCTTGGTGACCTCGGCCGGGGCGACGTAGCCGTTGCCCGCGTTGACCGAGGCGGGCATGCCGATGGCGACCTGGTCGGGGCGCAGCGGCGGGAAGACGTTGTTCGCGTCGCCCGCGACCGGGAAGCCGGTGAGCAGCATGTCGGTCATGGCGATGTGGAAGTCGGCGCCGCCCATGGAGTGGTACTGGTTGTCCAGACCCATGATCGGGCCGGAGTTGTAGTCCTGGACGTGCAGCAGGGTGAGGTCGTCGCGCAGGGCGTGGATGACCGGGAGGTAGGCGCCGCAGCGCGGGTCCTGCCCGCCCCACTTGCCGCTGCCGTAGAACTGGTAGCCGTTCTGCACGAAGAACGTCTCCGGGGCCATGGTGAGCACGAACTTGGCGCCGTACTTGGCCTTGAGGGTCTTCAGCGCGGAGATCAGGTTGACGATCACCGGGGTGGTCGGGTTCCTGAAGTCGGTGTCGCCGGTGTTCAGGGAGAGCGAGTGGCCCTCGAAGTCGATGTCGAGGCCGTCCAGGCCGTACTGGTCGATGATCTTCGAGACGGACGAGACGAAGGCGTCGCGGGCGGCCGTGGTGGTGAGCTGGACCTGGCCGTTCTGGCCGCCGATGGAGATCAGCACCTTCTTGCCGGCGGCCTGCTTGGCCTTGATGGCCGCCTTGAAGTCGGCGTCGCTCTCCACGTTCGGGCACTCGGAGACGGGACAGCGGTTGAAGCGGATGTCCCCGGAGGTGACCGAGGTCGGCTCACCGAAGGCCAGGTCGATGACGTCCCAGCTGTCGGGCACGTCGGCCATCCGCGTGTACCCGGAACCGTTGGCGAAGCTCGCGTGGAGGTAGCCGACCAGGGCGTGGGCGGGGAGGTCGGACGAGCCTCCGCCGTCACTGCGGGGCGGGGTGGTCGCGGTCACCGTGGCGGACCGGGCGGACTCCCCCGCGCCGTTGACGGCGGTGACCTGGAAGGCGTACGCGGTCGAGGGGTTCAGGCCGCTCACCGTGGCCGAAGTGCCGCTCGGGCTCTGGACTCTGACGCCGTCCCGGTAGACCGCGTAGCCGGTCGCGCCGGTCACCGGGGTCCAGGACAGGGCGACGGAGGTGGCGGTGACGGTGCCCGTCCTCAGGCCGGTCGGCACGGTGGGCGGCTGGGTGGTGGTGCCGCCGCCGGGGCCGGTGAGGGAGACGTCGTCGGCGTAGTAGGCGCCGGTGCCGTACCAGCCGTGGGTGTAGAGGGTGACCTTGGTGGTGTCGGCGCCGGTGGTGAAGGTCGTGGTGAGCTTCTGCCAGTCGGGCGCGGACTGGGTCCAGGTGGAGACGTCGGTGGTGCCGGTGCCGCTCGCGCCGAGGTAGACGTAGGAGCCGCGCACCCATGCGGCCAGTGTGTACTGGGAGTTGGGTCTGACGGACACCGTCTGGGCGCACTGGGCGTTGTCGCTGCCCTGTGGCGTGGCCTGCAGCGCCGAGGAGCCGCTGTGCACCGGGGAGGTGACGGTGGTGCCGGCGGTGCAGGTCCAGGGGGAGAGTCCGGATTCGAAGCCGCCGTTGACCGCGGCGTCCGCGTCGGCCGCGCGGGCGGCCGACGAGAGCGCGGCACTGCCGGGCACGGCGAGAGCCATGACCGTGAGGAATGCGACCAGGGGTCGGGAACGGTCCACAAATGCCTCCAGGCATGGGGGAGTTGGAGGTCGAGGGTGCACCCAACTTGGTCCAGACCAATTCTGTTGTCAAGGAGTCTCCGCCGAAGAACCCCCAGGGGCCCGTCAGGGAGTCACGGGCGGCGCCCGTCCCCCTCGCTCGCCAGCGCGGCCGCAGCCTCGTGCATCGCCAGCTCCAGCAGCGCCGGGTCGGTGAGCGTGCCCGACCCGTCCGGCGGCACCAGCCAGCGCACCCCCTGGGTCGCCCGGCCGGGGTACGGCACGACGATCCAGGTGCCGGCCCCGGCGGTGCGGATGCCGGTGCCCAGCCAGCGGGTGGCCGTGCCGGGCGGCACGAAGAAGCCCACCCGGTCGTCCCCGAAGTCGACCAGCACCGGGCCGGGCTGATCGAGGACACGGGTGAGCACGTCCAGCGTCGGATATCCCAGCTCCCCCGGCAGGACGAGCACGTCCCAGCCCTTCCCGGCCGGCAGCAGGGCGACCCCGAGCGGGCTCCGCTCCCACTCCCACCGGCAGGCTTCCGGGTCCGGCGCGACGGACGCCAGCCACTCCACCGCAGTCTTCGCCCCTGTCATGAAAAGACCTCCCTCTCCTTCGCGGACACGCGCGTCTGCGAAGGAGAGGGAGGTCGGGCCGCTCGCATTACGCGAGTTCACCGGGCTCTTTCGAGTGACCTGGATCACACGAGGCGGTCGGGGGGCTAACTGTCGAAGCCGAGCCCCAGCCGGTCCATGGCCCGCAGCCACAGGTTCCGCCGCCCGCCCTGCGCGTCGGCCCGCGCCAGCGACCAGCGGGTCAGGGCGATCCCGGTCCAGGCGAACGGCTCGGGCGGGAACGGCAGCGGCTTCTTGCGGACCATCTCCAGCCGGGTGCGCTCGGTGTCCGCGCCGTCCAGCAGGTCCAGCATCACGTCGGCGCCGAAGCGGGTGGCCCCCACACCGAGCCCGGTGTAGCCCGCCGCGTAGGCGACCCGGCCCTGATGGCCGGTGCCGAAGAACGCCGAGAAGCGGGAGCAGGTGTCGATCGCGCCGCCCCAGGCGTGGGTGAAGCGGACCCCCTCCAGCTGCGGGAAGCAGGTGAAGAAGTGCCCGGCCAGCTTGGCGTAGGTCTCCGGCCGGTCGTCGTACTCCGCGCGCACCCGGCCCCCGTAAGGGTAGATCGCGTCGTAGCCGCCCCACAGCACCCGGTTGTCCGGGGTCAGCCGGAAGTAGTGGAACTGGTTGGCCGCGTCCCCGAGACCCTGGCGGTTCTTCCAGCCGAGCGAGCCGAGCTGCTCAGGGCTCAGCGGTTCGGTCGTCAGCGCGTAGTCGTAGACCGGCACCGTGTAGGAGCGGACCCGGCGCAGGAGGCTCGGGAAGACGTTGGTGCCGAGCGCGACCTTGCGGGCCCGGACCGTGCCGTACGGGGTGCCGGCCTCCATGCCCGCGCCGTACTGCTTCAGGGTCAGGGCCGGGGTGTGCTCGTACACCCGGACTCCGAGGGCGAGGCAGGCCCGCTTCAGTCCCCAGGCCAGTTTGGCGGGGTGCAGCAGGGCCACGCCCCGGCGGTCCCACAGACCGGCCTCGAAGGTGGGCGAACCGACCTCGGCGCGCAGGGCGTCGCGGTCGAGGAACTCCATGCCGTCCGCGAGGCCCTTGTCCTGGAGTTCCCGGTGCCAGTCGCGCAGCTCCCACGCCTGGTAGGTCTCGGTGGCCACGTCGATCTCGCCGGTGCGCTCGAAGTCGCAGTCGACGCCGTGCCGGGCGAGCGCGTCCTCGATGCCGTCCAGGTTGCGGGCGCCGAGTTCGTGCAGCGTGCCGATCTCGTCCGGCCAGCGGGCCAGGCCGTTGGCCAGGCCGTGGGTGAGGGAGGCGGCGCAGAACCCGCCGTTGCGGCCCGAGGCGGCCCAGCCCACCTCGCGCCCCTCCAGCAGCACCACGTCCCGGCCGGGGTCGCGCTCCTTGGCGTTGAGCGCCGTCCACAGTCCGCTGTAGCCGCCGCCGACCACGAGGAGGTCGCAGGTGTCGGCGCCGGTGAGCGCGGGCTCGGGGCGGGGCCTGCCGGGGTCCTCCAGCCAGTAGGGGACCGGCTGGGCTTCGGAGAGGGAAGCGATCCAGTTGTCTTTTCCACGGCTCATGGCGCTAGGGGCCATGATTTCAACTCCCTACGGGGCTTTATGCCTTCTGGTGACCGCGTCTACGGGTGACGAGCATCGAGACCAGCACGAACAGTACGGCGATGAGGAACATGGCCGTCCCGATGACATTGATCTGAACGGGCGTTCCGCGCTGTGCCGAGCCCCAGACGAACATGGGGAAGGTGACGGTCGAGCCCGCGTTGAAATTGGTGATGATGAAATCGTCGAAGGAGAGCGCGAAGGACAGCAGCGCGCCCGCGGCGATTCCGGGTGCCGCGATGGGCAGGGTGACCCGCCAGAAGGTCTGCACCGGTCCCGCGTAGAGATCGCGGGCGGCCTCCTCCAGGCGCGGGTCCATCGACATCACGCGCGCCTTGACCGCGGTGACGACGAAGCTCAGGCAGAACATGATGTGGGCGATCAGGATCGTCCAGAAGCCGAGCTGGGCGCCCATGTTGAGGAACAGGGTGAGCAGCGAGGCGGCCATGACGACCTCGGGCATCGCCATCGGCAGGAAGATCAGCGAGTTGACCGCGCCGCGCGCCCGGAACCGGTACCGGACCAGGGCGAACGCGATCATCGTGCCCAGCGCGGTGGCGCCGATGGTGGCCCACAGGGCGATCTGGAGGCTGAGCCCGAGCGAGCCGCACATGTCGGCCACCCCGCACGGGTCCTGCCAGGCGTCGGTGGAGAAGTGCTGCCACTCGTAGTTGAAGCGGCCCTTGGGCTTGTTGAAGGAGAACACCGTCACGACGATGTTCGGCAGCAGCAGGTAGGCGAGCGTCAGCAGTCCCGCGATGACGACGAGACGGCGCTTGAGCCAGGTGAAGACGGCCATGTCAGACGAGGTCCTCCGTCCCGGCCCGGCGGATGTAGATCGTGACCATGGCCAGGATCGCGGCCATGAGGATGAAGGAGAGCGCGGCGGCCGTCGGATAGTCCAGCACCCGCAGGAACTGGGTCTGGATGACGTTGCCGATCATGCGGGTGTCGGTGGAGCCGAGCAGCTCGGCGTTGACGTAGTCGCCGGCCGCCGGGATGAAGGTCAGCAGGGTGCCGGAGACCACGCCGGGCATCGACAGCGGGAAGGTCACCCTGCGGAAGGTGGTCCAGGGCCGGGCGTACAGGTCCCCGGCCGCCTCGTGCAGCCGTCCGTCGATCCGCTCCAGCGAGCTGTACAGCGGCAGGATCATGAACGGCAGGAAGTTGTACGTCAGTCCGCACACCACCGCCAGCGGGGTGGCCAGCACCCGGTCGCCCGTGGTCCAGCCGAGCCAGCCGGTCACGTCCAGCACGTGCAGGGTGTTCAGCGCGTGCACCGCGGGCCCGTTGTCCGCGAGGATCGTCTTCCAGGCGAGGGTGCGGATCAGGAAGCTGGTGAAGAACGGCGCGATCACCAGAATCATGATCAGGTTGCGCCAGCGCCCGGCGCGGAACGCGATCAGATACGCCAGCGGGTAGCCCAGCAGCAGACAGAGCACGGTCGCGGCGGCCGCGTACAGCACCGAGCGGACGAACTGCGGCCAGTACTCGGCGAGCGCGTGCCAGTAGGTGGCGAAGTGCCAGGTGACCTTGTAGCCCTGCTCGAGCGACCCGGTCTGCACCGAGGTCGACGCCTGGTAGACCAGCGGCAGCGCGAAGAACACGATCAGCCACAGGATGCCGGGCAGCAGCAGCCAGTACGGGGTGAACCGGCCGCGCGCGCGGGGTGGCCGCGCGGGCTCCGGCGGGGCGAGCGGCGGGGGCGCCTCGGCGAGCGTCGGCATCAGACGGCCGCCTCTTCCTCGGTGCCCGCGTCGATGTCCTGGGCGGCGTCGAGGGCGAAGGTGTGCGCCGGGTTCCAGTGCAGGACGACCTCGGCGCCGGGCACCAGACGGGTGTCCCGCTCGACGTTCTGCGCGTACACCGCGAGCGCGCCCGCAACCGGGCTGTCGATCACGTACTGGGTGGAGACGCCGATGAAGCCGGCGTCCGCGACGGTGCCGGTGAGGCGGTTGCGGCCCTCGGGCACCGAGCCCGCGTCGTCGGCGTGGGTGAGCGCGATCTTCTCGGGGCGGATGCCGACCAGCAGCTTGCCGCCGGCCGGGGCGGGCGCGGAACAGCGCGCCTCGGGCAGCAGCAGCTTGCCGTCCCCGGCGCGCAGCACGATGTCGCCGCCGCTGCGGGAGTCGACCTCGGCCTCGATCAGGTTGGAGGTGCCGAGGAAGTTGGCGACGAAGGTGGTGCCCGGGTTCTCGTACAGCTCGGTGGGCGAGCCGAGCTGCTCCACGCGGCCCGCGTTCATCACGGCGACCGTGTCGGCCATGGTCATGGCCTCCTCCTGGTCGTGCGTGACATGGACGAAGGTGATGCCGACCTCGGTCTGGATGCGCTTGAGCTCCAGCTGCATCTGGCGGCGCAGCTTGAGGTCGAGGGCGCCGAGGGGTTCGTCCAGCAGGAGCACCTTGGGGTGGTTGATCAGGGCGCGGGCGACCGCGACACGCTGCTGCTGGCCGCCGGAGAGCTGGTGCGGTTTCTTGCGCGCCTGCTCGCCGAGCTGGACCAGCTCCAGCATCTCCTCGACCTGCTTCCTGACGCTCTTGATGCCGCGCCGGCGCAGGCCGAAGGCGACGTTCTCGAAGATGTCGAGGTGCGGGAAGAGGGCGTAGGACTGGAAGACCGTGTTGACCGGCCGCTTGTACGGGGGCAGCCCGGTGACGTCCAGGTCACCGAGGTGCACGGTCCCGGAGGTCGGCTCCTCCAGCCCGGCGATCATGCGCAGGGTGGTGGTCTTGCCGCAGCCGGAGGCGCCGAGCAGCGCGAAGAAGGAGCCCTGGGGCACGGTGAGGTCCAGCGGGTGCACGGCTGTGAACGAGCCGTAGGTCTTGCCGATGCCGGAGAGGCGGACGTCGCCGCTGCCGTCTGTCGTCGTCTTCATCCTCGTCACGCCCCTGTGAGCTTCGCGAACTTCTCTTCGTAGGCCGTCTCTTCCTTCTGGCTCAGGGAGCGGAAGGCGTGGGACTTCGCCTGCATGGCCTTGTCGGGGACGATCAGCGGATTGTCCGCCGCGTCCCGGTCGATCTTCGCAAGCCAGGGCTTCACGTTGTCGACCGGAGTGACGTAGTTGATGTAGGCGGCGAGCTCGGCGGCCGGCTCGGGTTCGTAGAAGAAGTCGATCAGCCGCTCGGCGTTCGTCTTGTGACGTGCCTTGTTGGGGATCAGCATATTGTCCGTCGAGGTGACATAACCGCTGTCCGGAATGATGAAGTCCACATCGGGGCTGTCCGCCTTGAGCTGGACCACGTCACCGGCCCAGGCGACACAGGCCGCGAAGTCGCCCTTGGCGAGGTCGGCGGTGTAGTCGTTGCCGGTGAACCGGCGTATCTGGCCCTTGTCGACGGCCCTCTGCAGCCGGGCTATGGCCGCGTCGTAGTCGTCGTCGGTGAAGTCGGCCGGGTCCTTGCCCATGTCGAGCAGGGTCATCCCGACGCTGTCCCGCATCTCCGAGAGGAAGCCGACCCGCCCCTTCAGCTTCGGGTTGTCGAGCAGGTCGGAGACGGATCTCACCTCGATCCCGTCCAGCGCCTTCTTGTTGTAGGCGATGACCGTGGAGATGCCCTGCCAGGGGTAGGAGTAGGCGCGGCCCGGGTCCCAGTCGGGGGTGCGGAACTGCGGCGAGAGGTTGGCGTAGGCGTGCGGCAGGTTCGCCGCGTCCAGCTTCTGCACCCAGCCGAGCCGGATCAGCCGGGCGGCCAGCCAGTCGGTGAGGACGATCAGGTCGCGGCCGGTCTCCTGGCCCGCGGCGAGCTGCGGCTTGATCTTGCCGAAGAACTCGTTGTTGTCGTTGATGTCCTCGGTGTACCGGACCGTGATCCCGGTCTTCCGCTGGAAGGCGGCGAGCGTGGGATGACGTTTGCCGCTGTCGTCCACGTCGATGTACTCGGTCCAGTTGGAGAAGTCGACGGTCTTCTCCCGGGCCGAGCGGTCGTCCGCCGGGGTGCCGCCCGGGGTTTGTCCGGCCGCCGGAATGCCACAGGCGCTGAGGGCGCCCAGGCCCCCCGCCGTGAGCACGCCTCCGGCCGACGCCCGCAGCAGCGACCGGCGGGTCAGCGCCGCCCGCCCGCTCCGCAGACTGCGCCGCACGGCGGCCAGCTGGGGCGGGGTGAGGCGGCCGGGCTCGTACTGATCCATACGCGTGGTGCCCTTTCGGAAAGCGGGCGGGGCCCTAGTGGCGGTCCCCGAAGACCGTGCGGTGCCAGTCCTTGCGGACGACGGCCGTGTTGTCGAACATGACGTGCTTGACCTGCGTGTACTCCTCGAAGGAGTACGCCGACATGTCCTTGCCGAAGCCGGACGCCTTGTATCCGCCGTGCGGCATCTCGCTGATGATCGGGATGTGGTCGTTGATCCACACGCACCCGGCGCGCAGCTCGCGGGTGGCTCGCTGGGCGCGGTAGACGTTGCCGGTCCACGCCGAGGCGGCGAGGCCGTACGGGGTGTCGTTGGCCAGCCGCAGGCCCTCGTCGTCGGTGTCGAAGGGGAGGACGACGAGGACGGGCCCGAAGATCTCCGACCGGACGATCTCGCTGTCCTGGGCGGCACCGGTGACCAGGGTGGGCCGGTAGTAGGCGCCGCTCCTGAGGTCGCCGCCGGGGGCCTCGCCGCCGGTGACCACGGTCGCGTAGGCGCGGGCGCGGTCCACGAAGCCGGCGACGCGGTCGCGGTGGGCGTGCGAGACCAGCGGGCCGAGGTCGGTGCCGGGCGCGAAGGGGTCGCCGAGCCGCACGGTCTCCATCAGCGCGGCGGTCCGCTCCACGAACGCCTCGTACAGCGGGCGCTGCACATAGGCGCGGGTCGCGGCCGTGCAGTCCTGGCCGGTGTTGATGAGCGCGCCGGCCACCGCGCCGTTGGCGGCGGCCTCCAGGTCGGCGTCGTCGAACACCACGAAGGGCGCCTTGCCGCCCAGTTCCAGGTGGAGCCGCTTGACGGTGGCCGTGGCGATCTCCGCGACCCTGCGGCCGACGGCGGTGGAACCGGTGAACGACGTCATCGCCACGTCCGGATGTCCGACCAGGTGCTCCCCCGCGCCGGGCCCGGTCCCGCTGACGATGTTGATCACGCCGTCCGGGATGCCCGCGTCGACGGCCGCCCGCGCGAACAGCAGCGAGGTGAGCGGGGTCAGCTCGGCGGGCTTGAGCACGATGGTGTTGCCCGCGGCCACGGCCGGGAGGACCTTCCACGCGGCCATCTGGAGCGGGTAGTTCCAGGGCGCGATCGACCCCACCACCCCGATGGGCTCCCGGCGGACGTACGAGGTGTGGTCACCGGAGTACTCCCCCGCCGACTGCCCCTGGAGCTGCCGGGCGGCGCCCGCGAAGAAGGCGGTGTTGTCGATGGTGCCGGGGACGTCGAACTCGCGGGTGAGCTTCAGCGGCTTGCCGCACTGGAGCGATTCGGCACGGGCGAAGTCCTCGGCGCGGTCCGCCAGCACCGCGGCGAAACGGTTCAGCGCATCCGAGCGCTCGCCCGGCGTGGCGGCGGCCCAGCCGGGGAAGGCCGCGCGCGCGGCGGCCACGGCCGCGTCGACGTCGCTCTCCCCGGCGAGTTCGTAGCGGTACACCTCCTCGCCGGTCGCGGGGTCGGTCACCGCGTGGGTACGGCCCGAGGTGCCCGG
Source organism: Streptomyces sp. BK022 (assembly GCF_004217355.1). Lineage (NCBI taxonomy): Bacteria > Bacillati > Actinomycetota > Actinomycetes > Kitasatosporales > Streptomycetaceae > Streptomyces > Streptomyces sp. BK022. Next base: position 1,111,215 of record NZ_SHKU01000002.1, on the reverse strand, counting down.
CGCGGGGCGGCCCGCGACGAACTGCGCACCCTCTGCGAAGCGGTCACGCGCGGGAAATCGTTCCGGGGTGTCGGTGCCCGGTTTGTGCATGTCGCTCTCCTCCGCCGGACACCCCTGGAAGGGCCGGGTGGCGTGGCTCCAGCTCGATTTGAGTGCCGATCCTGACAGAGGAGCGGCAGTGCAACAAGGGATTCCGTTGTTGCCTTTTGGTTACGCGACGGAATCTGTCGGCGGGCTGTCGAGTCGCCAGAGAAAAGCAGGGACGGGTTGTCAGTGGTGGCTGCCACACTCGCGTGCATGGGGAAGATCGACGGGATGGAAGCACTGATCGGCGCGGTCGGGGCCGGGGTACCCGTGAAGTACCTGCACTTCTGGGGGCACCGTCCGCAGCGGGACGGGAGCGTGGGCGCGGGGTGCCTGAGCCAGTGGTGGCCGGCGCCGTTCACGGTGGACGGGATCGTGTACGCGACCGCCGAGCACTGGATGATGGCGGGCAAGGCGCGCCTCTTCGCCGACCCGGACGCCGAGCGGCTGGTGCTTGCCTCGGGGCATCCGGCCGGGGCGAAGAAGGCGGGTCGCCTGGTCCGGGGCTTCGACGAGGAGATATGGCGCCGTGAGCGGTTCCGGATCGTCGTCGAGGGCAGCGTGCACAAGTTCGCCGCCGACCCCGGCCTGCGCGCGTACCTGCTCGGCACCGGCGAGCGGGTGCTGGTGGAAGCGAGCCCGGTGGACCGCGTGTGGGGGATCGGGCTGAGTGTCCAGGACGAGGCCGCGTGGGACCCGGCCCGCTGGAAGGGGCCGAACCTCCTGGGCTTCGCGCTGATGGAGGCTCGGGACCGGCTGCGTTCAGAGGCGGGCTGAGGCGGGGATCCTCGGCGTGGAGTAGGAGGAGCCGGGGTGCTGCGGCGCGGAGTTGTAGGAGGAGCCGAAGGGATCGTCGTCCGGCCGGCTGTCCTCCTTGTGTGTGGCGAACACGAAGATGCCGATGAAGAGCGCCAGTGCGGCCACGCCCACGATGATGCCGATGATGCCGAGCACGAAGCCCGCCTGGGCCTGCCCGCGGTTGGAGGCCTCTCCCCGGTCGGCACGCCTGCGGCCCTGGACCCCGAGGATCACGGCGATGACACCGAGGATCAGGGAGACGACTCCGTAGAGACAGAACAGCACGATGGAGAGGATGCCCAGCACCAGGGCGGCGGTGCCGGCGTTGTTCTGCGGGGCGGGGCCCATGGGGGCGCCGGGCCAGCCGTAGGCCGGGGGCTGGGGGTAGCCGGGGTAGCCCTGCGGACCCGGGTAGCCCTGGGGGCCGGGGTGGCTCGGGTAGCCGTAGCCGGCCGGGGCGTAGGGCGGGACGCCGGGGCCGTGCGGGCCGAGGGGCGGCGGCGGGACGGTGGGGCCGCCGTGCTGCGGGGGCACGGCGGGGCCGGCCTGCGGGCCCGGGCCGACGGCGGGCATGGAGGCCATGGTCGCCTGGTCGTGGACCGAGGAGGGGTTCTGCTGCTGCTTCTGCAGTGAGGGTCCCTGCGGCGGTGCCCACGGGTCGGAGCCCGGCTCCTGCCCACTGGTCCCTCGGCCGCCGTCGGGCTGCGTCTGCTCCGTCACGTCCTCATCCCCCCACGTAGCTTGTCAGCCCATGTTAGGGCCGCCGCGCGGGCCGTACGGAGCTGCCCCTTCCCTGAGCGACCGCAGGGGTCTGCCGCCCCGTCCTAGGATGTCTGCGCACCGTCCGACCAGCCTGGGGAGGCTCCCTTGACCGAGCGCAGCGCCGCCCGCGATCCGCACGACTTCATCGCCGGCCTGCCCAAGGCCGAACTGCACGTCCACCACGTGGGCTCCGCCTCCCCCCGCATCGTCTCCGAACTGGCCGCCCGGCACCCCGACTCCAAGGTCCCGGCCGACCCCGAGGCACTGGCGGACTACTTCTCCTTCACCGACTTCGCGCACTTCATCCAGGTGTACCTGTCGGTCGTGGACCTGGTCCGCACCCCGGAGGACGTCCGGCTGCTGACGTACGAGATCGCGCGCGACATGTCCCGGCAGCAGGTGCGGTACGCCGAGCTGACCGTCACCCCGTTCTCCTCCGTGCGGCGCGGCATAGAGGACCGGGCCTTCATGGACGCGATCGAGGACGCCCGCAAGTCCGCCGAGGCCGACTTCGGGACCGTGCTGCGCTGGTGCTTCGACATCCCCGGCGAGGCCGGGCTGGTGTCGGCGGAGGAGACGGCCCGGATGGCGACGGACGACCGCGTACGCCCCGAGGGCCTCGTCTCCTTCGGCCTCGGCGGCCCGGAGATCGGCGTCCCCCGCCCGCAGTTCAAGCCGTACTTCGACCGCGCGCGGGCCGCCGGCCTCCACTCGGTCCCCCACGCCGGCGAGACCACGGGCCCCCAGACGGTCTGGGACGCGCTGACCACGCTGGGCGCGGAACGCATCGGCCACGGCACCAGCTCCGCCCAGGACCCCCAGCTGCTGGCCCACCTGGCCGAGCACCGCATCGCCCTCGAGGTCTGCCCCACCTCCAACATCGCCACCCGCGCCGTCCGCACCCTCGACGAACACCCCTTGAAGCAGTTCGCCGACGCGGGCGTCCTCGTCACCATCAACTCCGACGATCCCCCGATGTTCGGCACGGACCTGAACAAGGAGTACGCGATCGCGGCCCGCCTGCTCGACCTGGACGAGCGGGGTCTGGCCGCCCTGGCGAAGAACGCGGTGGAGGCGTCGTTCCTGGACGCGGCGGGGAAGAAGCGGATCGCCGCGGAGATCGACGCGTACACGGAGGCGTGGCTGGCGGGCTGACCTCCTGGCCCCCTCCTGGCTGCCAGAATGTCGACCATGCAGACCTGGACCGCCGTCGCACACCGGGGCGACCCCTACCGTTTCCGCGAGAACACCCTCGCCTCGCTGCGCTCCGCGCTGGACCGGGGCGCGGACGCGGTGGAGATCGACGTACGCCTCACCCGCGACGGCGTCCCCGTCCTCCTGCACGACGACACCCTGAAGCGCCTGTGGGAGGTCGACCGCCCCCTGTCCGCGCTGACGGCGGCCCAGGTCACGGAGTTGACGGCGGGCGGCGTCCCGACCCTCGCGGAGGCCTTGTCGGCGACGGAGGGCGCGCGGGTCATGGCGGACCTGTGCGGCGGGGTGACCCCCCGGGTGGCGGACCGAGTCCTGGACGTGGTCCGCCAGTCCGACGCCGAGGACCGCGTCTACTACTCAGCGGGCGCCGAATCCCTCCTGACCCTCCGCGAGGCCGCCCCCACAGCCGAGTTGGCCCTCACCTGGACCACCTCGGCCCGCCCCCGCCCCGCCCTCCTGCAGGCCCTGCGCCCCCGCTACCTCAACTACCGCTTCTCACTGGTCGACGGGGACTTGGCCCACCGCGTCCACAAGGAGGGCTACCTGCTGTCGGTCTGGACCCCGGACACCACCCGCTCCATGCGCAAGCTGCTGACCCTGGGCGCGGACTCGATCACGACGAACCGGATCGACACGCTTGCCGCTCTGCGGACCAAGTCGGCCTAGGAGCACGGTCGTGAACCGCCATCGCGGTACCTGAGTTCAGCCCCCTGGACTCAGATGCTGCGTCAGCAGTACGGCGAAGCCCGGCAGCCCGGCCTTAGCGAGTCGGGCGACGGCATCAGAGGTCGTGACGGGCGGGTTGCGCTTCTCTGCGGCAAGTCCGACCACCGTGTCCGTCACCTCGTCGGGCAGATCGCCGTAGAGCTCGCACAAGTAGGCGTCCGGGTCGATCACTCGGACTCCGCGCTCAGCCAATTCACCGGCAGGAAAGTCGGCAAGGTTCCAGGTGACCAGCGTGGAGGCGCCTGAAGCCACGGCCGCCGCCGCATGGTGCCGGTCGTCGGGGTCATCGCCCGGCATCGCGTCCACGAGATGCTCGTAGGACTCCGCTGCGATCTCGCAGTCGGCGAAGAAGCGTCGAACCGCACGGCCGACCGCGGCAGCCGACTCCGCCGAACGCCTGCCCTCGCGGACGATGACCCGCTCCCACTCCGCGAGGAGTCGCTCGGACCACACGATCTCGTGGACGGAGTCCTCCGTGAGGGCCAGCATCACGTCCATCACCGAGAACGGAAACAAGACGTTGGTGTCCACGAAGACCCGCGGTGCCACGCTTCCCCCTGTGCTTCGCCACCGGCACCGAGACCGGGATCAACCGGCCGATTCGGTGTCGTCCAACGCGTCGGCGATCTGCCGCCGCCCCTCCCTGCGGCGCTCACGCCGCTGCTGAAACGCCAGCACGTCGGCAAGACGCACCACACGGTGGCTGCTTCCGGGCAGGTTCGTCGACGGGATGTCGCCCGCGTCCAGCAGGCGGGTGACAAACGGCCGGGACAGGCCCAGAAGCTCAGCGGTCTCAGCAGGCGACAGCTGAGCCTCGGAGGCCAGGACGGTGACCGCGTGCCCGCGGGACAGCTCGCCGGCGGAGGCAAGGAGAATGCGGACGAGTTCCCGGGGCAGCGCCAGCTCGCCGCCATCAGATGTGCGCAGCAGGACCTGAACCTGCTCCGGCGCCATCCGGGCAGCCGCGGCGAGCGCGCGCTGATGCGAGGGATCCGGTTGGACCTTCTCGGCACGGGCAAGAACGCTCGTACGAGCCATGGCCACCCTCCGATCACCGACCCGGACAGAAATTCATCTGCAATAACTGTAACCGAGGGGGTCGGGGCGGACAAGCACAAGGCCCTGACTCGAAAACCCTGTGGGCACCGACCCGGCGGAACGGCGCCCCTCACTCCCCCACGTACTCCCCCAAGTGCCGCCCAGTCAGCGTCGATCCGTCCGCGATCAGGTCGGCCGGTGTGCCTTCGAACACCACCTGTCCGCCGTCGTGTCCCGCGCCCGGGCCGAGGTCGATGATCCAGTCCGCGTGGGCCATCACCGCCTGGTGGTGCTCGACGACGATGACGGACTTGCCGGAGTCCACCAACCGGTCGAGCAGACCGAGGAGTTGCTCGACATCGGCGAGGTGGAGGCCGGCGGTCGGCTCGTCCAGGACGTAGATGCCGCCCTTGTCCCCCATGTGCGTGGCCAGCTTGAGCCGTTGGCGTTCTCCGCCGGAGAGGGTGGTGAGCGGCTGGCCGAGGGTGAGGTAGCCGAGGCCCACGTCCGAGAGGCGGGTCAGGATGCGGTGCGCGGCCGGAAGACGCGCGTCGCCCTCGGCGAAGAACGCCTCCGCCTCGCTGACCGGCATCGCCAGCACCTCGCTGATGTCGCGACCCCCGAGCCGGTACTCCAGCACCGCCGCCTGGAAGCGCCGCCCCTCGCACTCCTCGCACGTCGTGGCGACGCCCGCCATCATGGCGAGGTCGGTGTAGACCACCCCGACGCCGTTGCACGTGGGGCAGGCGCCCTCGGAGTTGGCGCTGAACAGCGCGGGCTTGACCCCGTTGGCCTTGGCGAACGCCTTGCGGATCGGGTCCAGCAGCCCTGTGTAGGTGGCGGGGTTGCTCCGCCGCGACCCCCGGATCCCCCCCTGGTCGACGGAGACGACCCCCTCCCCCTCCGGCACCGACCCGTGCACCAGCGAGCTCTTGCCGGAACCGGCGACCCCGGTCACCGCGACCAGCACCCCGAGCGGGATGTCCACGTCGACCCCGCGCAGGTTGTTGGTGTCGGCGCCCCGGATCTGAAGCGCACCGGTCGCCTTGCGGACGCTCTTCTTCAGCGAGGCCCGGTCGTCCAGGTGGCGCCCGGTGACGGTGTCCGAGGCCCGCAGCCCCTCGACCGTGCCCTCGAAGCAGACGGCGCCGCCACCCGTACCGGCGCCCGGACCGAGGTCGACCACATGGTCGGCGATGGCGATGGTCTCCGGCTTGTGCTCCACGACCAGCACGGTGTTGCCCTTGTCGCGCAGGCGCAGCAGCAGGCCGTTCATCCGCTGGATGTCGTGCGGGTGCAGTCCGGTGGTGGGCTCGTCGAAGACGTAGGTGACGTCGGTGAGCGAGGAGCCGAGGTGGCGGATCATCTTCACCCGCTGCGCCTCGCCTCCGGACAGCGTGCCCGAGGGACGGTCGAGGGAGAGATAGCCGAGGCCGATCTCCACGAACGAGTCGAGACTGTGACCCAGCGCGGTGAGCAGCGGGGCGACCGAGGGGTCGTCGAGGCCGCGCACCCATTCGGCGAGGTCGGTGATCTGCATCGCGCAGGCGTCGGCGATGCTCACGCCGTCGATCGTCGAGGTGCGGGCGCCCTCGCTCAGCCGGGTGCCCGCGCAGTCGGGGCAGACGGTGAAGGTGACGGCCCGCTCCACGAAGGCGCGGATGTGCGGCTGGAGCGAGTCGACGTCCTTGGCGAGGAACGACTTCTGGATCTTCGGGATCAGGCCCTCGTACGTGAGGTTGACACCCTCCACCTTGATCTTGGTGGGCTCCTTGTGGAGCAGGTCGTGCAGCTCCCGCTTGGTGAACTTGGCGATCGGCTTGTCCGGGTCGAAGAAGCCGCAGCCGGTGTAGATACGGCCGTACCAGCCGTCCACGCTGTAACCGGGGATGGTGAGCGCGCCCTCGCGCAGCGACTTGGTGTCGTCGTAGAGCTGGGTGAGGTCGATGTCGGTGACCGCGCCCCGGCCCTCGCAGCGCGGGCACATCCCGCCGGTGCGGCTGAAGGTGACCTTCTCCGCCCTGCGCGCCCCCTTGTCGACCTTGATCGCGCCGCTGGCCTGTACCGACGCGACGTTGAAGGCGTACGCGCTGGGTGGGCCGAGGTGCGGGGCGGCGAGCCGGCTGAACAGGATGCGCAGCATCGCGTTGGCGTCGGTGGCGGTGCCGACGGTGGAGCGGGGGTCGGCGCCCAGGCGCTGCTGGTCCACGATGATCGCGGTGGTCAGCCCGTCGAGGACGTCCACCTCGGGCCGGGCGAGCGTCGGCATGAAGCCCTGGACGAACGCGCTGTACGTCTCGTTGATCAGCCGCTGCGACTCGGCGGCGATGGTGCCGAACACCAGCGAGCTCTTGCCGGAGCCGGAGACGCCGGTGAACACCGTCAGCCGGCGCTTGGGGATCTCGACGCTGACGTCCTTCAGGTTGTTCACCCGCGCGCCGTGGACCCGGATCATCTCGTGGCTGTCGGCGGCGTGCACGTCCGCGCCCTTGGTCATCCCGTCTCCCTCTTCACGTACTGGCTTTCCTGCCGTGCGCCGGGCAGGCTCAGCGGTGCTCCTGGATGCGGAGCATGTTGCCCGCGGGGTCCCGTACCGCGCAGTCCCGGATGCCGTACGGCTGGTCGGCGGGCTCCTGGACGATGTCGGCGCCGGCCGCCACCAGCCGGTCGAAGGTACCGTCCAGGTCCGGGGTGGCCAGCACCATGCTGGCGTAGGTGCCCTTGGCCATCATCTCCGCGATGACGCGCCGCTCTTCGTCGGTGATGCCGGGGTCCATGGCGGGCGGGCTCAGCACGATGTTCGTGTCCGGCTGGCCCTTGGGGCCCACGGTGAGCCAGCGCAGGTTGTTGTGGCCCACGTCGTTGCGCAGCTCGAAGCCGAGGGTGTCCCGGTAGAAGGCGAGGGCCGCCTCCGGGTCGTCCTGCGGAAGGAAGCTGGCGTGAATGCTGATGTCCATGGCCGTCACGCTAGCCGTGGCCCGGGACCCGCGCTTCTCGATTCCTGACCGGTCTGGTCACCACCTTGACCACGCAGGTCGGCAGCCCTTCCGTCGCCCGCGCCGCCTCGGTCCGGTACACGCTCGGCGCCATCCCGACCAGCTCGCTGAACCGCGTACTGAACGTCCCGAGCGACGAGCACCCGACCTCGAAGCACACCTCGGTCACACTCAGGTCCCCCCGCCGCAGCAGGGCCATCGCCCGCTCGATCCGCCGCGTCATGAGATAGCTGTACGGCGACTCCCCGTACGCGGCCCGGAACTGCCGGCTCAGATGCCCGGCCGACATGTGCACCCCGCGAGCCAACGCCTCCACGTCCAGCGGCCGCGCGTACTCCCGGTCGATCCGGTCCCGCACCCGCCGCAACAGCCTGAGCTCCCGCAGGCGGCGCGGGTCACCGGGTGAGCTGGTCATACCGACAGCGTGCCACGGGCGGCACAGCGGCCGGCCTTGTGATCTTTCGCGTGCGCCATCCAGAGGACGATGTCGCAGACCCGGAGAGCGCTGACCGTCTCGGGAACCCCGGCACGTTTTCGCAGGTCGAGGAGGGTGTGGTGCAGGGCGTGGTCGTCGGCTCGCAGGGCGGTGTGGAGGGGGAGCCAGAAGTGCGGCGGCCAGCCCAGCAGGCACTTCACGACGTTGTCATAGACGGGGATCAGCCGGGGCCGCTTGCGGGCCAGCAGCTTGCCCGCCTTGACCCAGCCGACGCCGTCCGCGCGACGCAGGAGTCTCCATGCCTGATCAGCAGCCGAGCCGGTGTCCAGTTGCGCGGCATCGACCTCGACCATGTCGGCATCCGCCGGGATACGGCTGAGCAGCTCGCTCAGCGCCCGGCCCGGAGGCCCTTCCAGCAGGTCCAGGGAGACCTGGGCAGGCACCGTGACCGACAGCATCTGCACCGCGACCAGATCCTCGGCGGTCACCACGTCCGCGACCCCGACCCGATCACCCCCACCCCCCAGGTGCTCGAACCGAGCGCCGGTATAAGCCGCCTCGCTCCCCAGCCCGAAGTAGCTCCGCAGACTGGTCACAGCCCGCTCGGAACCCAGGTGACCCCGCACTATGCCGCCAAGAGGCGACGACTGCCCCGACATGTCCAGCCCCCCTGATCGCTGGGGAGAAACCCTAGACCCCTACAACCCCGCGATCGAGTTCCACCGCCGCGCGAACTCCGGCCGTTCCGTCGGCTTGATGTCGCGGGCTATGGCGAGGCGCTCGCGCATCGGGCCGTCGGGGAAGATCAGGGGGTTCGCGGCGAGGGCGGCCGTCTCCCGGTCGGGGCTGTCGGCGAGGATGCGCCGGGCTGCCGGGACCGGGCAGACGTAGTTGACCCAGGTGGCGAGTTCGGCGGCAACCGAGGGGGTGTAGTAGTAGTCGATCAGGCGCTCGGCGTCGGCCTTGTGGGCGGCGCGGTCGGGGATCATCAGGGAGTCCGACCAGAGCTCGGCGCCCTCCTCGGGGACGACGAAGCGGATGTGCGGGTTGTCGGCCTGGAGCTGGATGACGTCGCCCGAGTACGCCTGGCAGGCGAGGACGTCGCCGCTGACCAGGTCCTTGGTGTAGTCGTTGCCGGTGAAGCGGCGGATCTGGCCCCGGCGGACCTGGCGTTCCACCTCGTCGCACATGGTGTGGAAGTCGGCCGCCGTCCAGCGGGTGATGTCCACGCCGTCGCCCTGCATCAGCAGCGCGAACGCCTCGTCGAGCCCGGACAGCAGCGTCACCCGGCCCTTGAGGTCGCTCGCCCAGAGGTCCTTCACGTGCCGGATCTCGCGGCCGAGCCGGCGGCGGTCGTACGCGATGCCGGTGATCCCGGACTGCCAGGGGACGGTGAACATGCGGCCCGGGTCGAAGGCGGGCCGGCGCAGCAGCGGGTCCAGATACTTCTCGACGTTCGGCTGCCCGGCCCGGTCCATCCGCTGGACCCAGCCGAGGCGGACGTACCGCGCGCACATCCAGTCGCTGATGACGATCAGGTCCCGGCCGGTGGGCCGGTGGTTCATCAGGGCGGGGCTGATCTTGCCGAAGAACTCGTCGTTGTCGTTGATCTCCTCGACGTAGTCGACGGAGATCCCGGTGCGCTTCTCGAAAGCGTCGAGCGTGGGCCGCCTGTTCGCGTCGTCGTCATCGGTGTCGATGTACAGCGGCCAGTTCGACCAGGTCAGCCGGTGGTCGGTGGCGGACCGGTCGGGGGCGGAGCGGTCACCGGGACGGACGTATGCCGAGGGCACCCCGCACCCGGCGAGCGCGCCGAGCGCGGCGGTGCCCCCGAGGGCCCGCAGGACGGACCGGCGGGAGGGGGCGGAACCACGAACAGAGGTGTGAAGCACCCCGAAAGTGTGCCGCCCCGTCCCCCGCGGGGACAATCCGACCCGGCAAGGGGGGTCAGGAGTCCAGCGACGTCATGACGTGCTTGATCCGCGTGTAGTCGTCGAACCCGTAGGCCGACAGGTCCTTGCCGTAGCCCGACTTCTTGAAGCCGCCGTGCGGCATCTCCGCGACCAGCGGGATGTGGGTGTTGATCCACACGCAGCCGAAGTCCAGCTTCTTGGACATGCGCATGGCGCGCCCGTGGTCCTTGGTCCACACCGAGGAGGCCAGCGCGTAGTCGACGCCGTTGGCCCACTCGACGGCCTGGTCCTCGTCGGTGAAGGACTGGACGGTGATGACCGGCCCGAACACCTCGTTCTGGATGATCTCGTCGTCCTGCTTCAGGCCGGAGACCACGGTCGGGGCGTAGAAGTACCCCTTGTCACCGACCTGGTGGCCGCCCGACTCGACCTTGGCGTGCGCGGGCAGCCGCTCGATGAAGCCGGCGACCTGCTTGAGCTGGTTCGGGTTGTTCAGCGGGCCGTAGAGCACGTCCTCGTCGTCCGGCTGGCCGGTCTTCGTCTCGGACGCGGCCTTGGCGAGCGCGGCCACGAACTCGTCGTGGATGGACTCCTGGACGAGGACACGCGTCGCGGCCGTGCAGTCCTGGCCGGCGTTGAAGAATCCCGCCACCGAGATGTCCTCGACGGCCTTGGGGATGTCGGTGTCCTCGAAGACGACGACCGGCGCCTTGCCGCCCAGCTCCAGGTGGACCCGCTTGAGGTCCTTGGAGGCCGACTCGGCGACCGACATGCCCGCGCGCACCGAGCCGGTGATGGAGGCCATCGCCGGGGTCGGGTGCTCGACCATCATGCGGCCGGTGTCGCGGTCGCCGCAGATGACGTTGAAGACACCGGCCGGCAGGACCGAGCCGATGATCTCCGCGATGAGGACGGTGGAGGCCGGGGTGGTGTCCGAGGGCTTGAGGACGACCGTGTTGCCCGCGGCGAGCGCCGGGGCGAACTTCCACACGGCCATCATCATCGGGTAGTTCCACGGCGCGACCTGCGCGCAGACGCCGATCGGCTCGCGGCGGATGATCGAGGTCAGGCCGTCCATGTACTCGCCGGCCGAGCGCCCCTCCAGCATCCGGGCCGCGCCCGCGAAGAAGCGGATCTGGTCGACCATCGGCGGGATCTCCTCGGAGCGGGTGAGCCCGACGGGCTTGCCCGTGTTCTCCACCTCGGCCGCGATGAGTTCCTCGGCCCGCTCCTCGAACGCGTCGGCGATCTTCAGCAGGGCCTTCTGCCGCTCGGCGGGGGTGCTGTCGCGCCACGCCGGGAACGCCTTGGCGGCGGCGTCCATGGCGGCGTCCACGTCCGCCTGCCCGGACAGCGGCGCGGTCGCGTACACCTCACCGGTGGCGGGGTTGACCACCTCGGTGGTCCGTCCGTCGGCGGCGTCCCGGAACTCACCGGCGACATAGTTCCGGAGTTTGCGCAGCCCACGCGGCTCGGTGCTCACTGCCGGCCTCCTGATCTGGTTCGAGGGTTCGAGCTGTCCCCGCCCCGGAAGGCGCACGGCTGTCCGGTGGCTGAGACAAGCCAACCCTAGTCGGGAGACCCACGTTTTCAACACCCCCACTCCCACCCGTCCTGCGAAATCCGCACACTGCACGCTCGTAAACAACGAATTTCATCGATCGAACCTTGCGAAACTGTCGAGGTGTCGTGCACAGTGAGGGCGTGGCCAGTCGAAGCACAGAACACAGGGACTCCGCCCGCGAGTCCAGGAGCGGCCCTCCGCAGTTGGACGCCGTCTCCCTCGCCATCATCGAGCAGCTCCAGGAGGACGGCCGCAGGCCCTACGCCGCGATCGGCAAGGCGGTCGGCCTCTCCGAGGCGGCGGTGCGCCAGCGGGTGCAGAAGCTGCTCGACCAGGGCGTGATGCAGATCGTGGCGGTCACCGACCCGCTCACCGTGGGCTTCCGCCGCCAGGCGATGGTCGGGGTGCACGTCGAGGGCGATGTGGACGGCGTCGCGGACGCGCTGAGCGCCATGTCGGAGGTCGAGTACGTGGTGATGACCGCAGGCTCCTTCGACGTCCTCGCCGAGATCGTCTGCGAGGACGACGACCACCTGCTGGACGTGATCAACCGGCGTATCCGGGCCCTGCCCGGCGTCCGCTCCACCGAGAGCTTCGTCTATCTCAAGCTCAAGAAGCAGACCTACATGTGGGGAACCCGATAACCGTGACGCAGAAGGACCTCAGCCGCACCGCGTACGACCACCTGTGGATGCACTTCACCCGCATGTCGTCCTACGAGAACTCGCCCGTCCCCACCATCGTGCGGGGCGAGGGCACCCACGTCTTCGACGACAAGGGCAAGCGCTACCTCGACGGCCTGGCGGGCCTGTTCGTGGTCCAGGCCGGGCACGGCCGGGTCGAGCTGGCCGAGACCGCGCTGAAGCAGGCGCAGGAACTGGCCTTCTTCCCGGTGTGGTCCTACGCCCACCCGAAGGCGATCGAGCTGGCCGAACGGCTGGCCGGCTACGCCCCCGGCGACCTCAACAAGGTCTTCTTCACCACCGGCGGCGGCGAGGCCGTGGAGACCGCGTGGAAGCTGGCCAAGCAGTACTTCAAGCTGGTCGGCAAGCCCGCCAAGCACAAGGTGATATCCCGCTCGCTGGCCTACCACGGCACCCCGCAGGGCGCCCTGTCCATCACCGGCCTGCCCGCGCTGAAGGCGCCCTTCGAGCCGCTGGTGCCGGGCGCGCACAAGGTGGCGAACACCAACATCTACCGCGCCCCGATCCACGGTGAGGACCCGGAGGCGTTCGGCCGCTGGGCCGCCGACCAGATCGAGCAGCAGATCCTCTTCGAGGGCCCGGACACGGTCGCCGCGGTCTTCGTGGAGCCGGTGCAGAACGCCGGCGGCTGCTTCCCGCCGCCGCCCGGCTACTTCCAGCGGGTGCGCGAGATCTGCGACCAGTACGACGTGCTGCTCGTCTCGGACGAGGTCATCTGCGCCTTCGGCCGCCTGGGCACGATGTTCGCCTGCGACAAGTTCGGCTACGTCCCCGACATCATCACCTGCGCCAAGGGCATGACCTCGGGCTACTCCCCGATCGGCGCGACCGTCGTGTCCGACCGGATCGCCGAGCCGTTCTACCGCGGCGACAACGTCTTCCTGCACGGCTACACCTTCGGCGGCCACCCGGTCTCCGCCGCGGTCGGCCTCGCCAACCTCGACCTGTTCGAGCGCGAGGGCCTGAACCAGCACGTCCTGGACAACGAGGGCGCCTTCCTGCGCACCCTGCAGAAGCTGCACGACCTGCCGATCGTCGGCGACGTACGCGGCAACGGCTTCTTCTACGGCATCGAGCTGGTGAAGGACAAGAACACCAAGGAGTCCTTCGACGCCGACGAGATCGAGCGCGTCCTGTACGGCTTCCTCTCCAAGGCCCTGTTCGAGAACGGCCTGTACTGCCGTGCCGACGACCGCGGTGACCCGGTGATCCAGCTGGCCCCGCCGCTGATCGCCAACCAGGAGACGTTCGACGAGATCGAGCAGATCCTGCGCGCGACCCTGACGGAGGCGTGGGCCAAGCTCTGACCCCCGCCGCCCCGGCCCCGGCTCCGCCCGTTCGAGTGAGAACGGCGGCCCGGGGCCGTGTGCTGTACCGCCTCCCCCTCGGTGCCTGCCTAGCGTGCCCAGTGACCGATCGGCCCGGTCTTCGTTCCCCCGAACAGGGCACAGGACACGGGAAAACGGATCAGAACCGAGGTGTACGCCATGGAGGCTCCGCCGGACAACGACGTGCTGTGGGCACGCTCCCTGCACTTCAAGCATCCCGACGGCTCCCCCGGCATCGCCGGCATCTCGCTGGGCGTCCGGGAGAGCGAGATCCTCGCGGTCGGCGGCCCGCGCGGCAGCGGCAAGACGACCCTGCTGCGCTGCCTGTCCGGGCAGGTCCGGGTGGACGGGGGCGAGGTGTGGTTCAACAGCTCCCCCGTGCACACCCTCGGCCCGATGGCCCGCGAGAAGCTGCGCCGCGACCGGTTCGGCTGGATCGACCCGGCCCCGGCGCTCGTGCCGGAGCTGAACGTCTGGGAGAACGCGGCGCTGCCGCTGATGCTGCGCGGCACCGGCCGCCGCCGCGCCAAGGTGGCCGCGATGGAGTGGCTGGAGCGGCTGGACGTGGGTGACAAGTCGCGGAAGCGCCCGCACGAACTGCTCCAGGCGGAGCGGCAGCGCGTCGCCATCGCCCGCGCGCTGGCCCCCGGACCGACCGTGCTGTTCGCCGACGAGCCGACCGCGCCGCTGCACCGCGCCGACCGGGGGCACGTCCTGCGCACGCTGACCACGGCGGCCCGCTCGCACGGCATCACGGTGGTGCTCGCCACCCACGACCCGGAGACGGCGGCGCTCGCCGACCGCTCGGTCTCGCTGCTGGACGGGCGCCGGGTGAAGACCGTGCACCTCCCCGACTCCCCGGACACGGAAGGCCGGGCGGCGTGCTCGCTCTCCGTCTGACCCGCGCGGCCCGGCCCGCCGTCCAGTTGCGCCGCCTGCTGGTGGCGGCCGCCTCGGCGGGCACCGGCTTCCTGCTGCTCGGTTCCCTCGGCTACGCGATGGGCCACCCCCAGACACCGGGCGCGGCCGCGCTGCGCCTGGCCTGGTGCGTGGTGCCGCTCGCCGCGACGGTCTACCTGGCGCTCGCGGTGGCCCGTACCGACCCCGGCACCCGGCCCCGGCCGGGGCTGTCGGCGGTGGGACTCGGGCCGGGCCGGCTGATGGCGGTCTCCGCGCTGACCACGCTGCTCGCCTGCACGCTGGGCTCACTGGTCGCCCTGCTGTTCTTCCTGCACCTGCGCGGCGACCTGTCGGGGCTGCCCATCGACGGGAAGGGCGCGCAGTTCCTCGCGGCCGGCCGGCCGCTTCCGGTACCGGCCGCGCTGACGCTGCTGGCGCTGCTGCCGCTCGCCGCGTCGGCCGCGGTGGCGCTCAGCCTGCGCCCCCGGGACCCGCGCCGGCCCGCCTCGAAGGGCACGGCGTCCATCGGCGCCCGCTGGCACGCCGTCCTGCACAAGGCGGAGGCACCCGCTTCGGCCGAAGCTCCGGTGGAGGCCGGGGCCGAAGGGTGGTCGGACGTACTGACCGTCGCGCCGCCGCCCCGCGAGGCACCGGCGGGCTTTCCCTGGGGTGTCGCCGCGCTGGCGGCGGGCCTCGCCGTGCAGGCGTACGCGAACCGGGCCGCCCCGGCGTCCGTGCTGGCGCTGCCCGTGGAGGGCGCGGCGGTACTGGGCGGCTGGCTGCTCACCGCGCTCGGACTGGTCCTGGCCGCGCCGGGCCTCACCTACCTGTGCGGGCGGGTGCTCCAGTCGGCGCAGCCCGGCGCGCTGCGGCTGCTGGCGGGGCGGGTGCTGATGTCGGAGGCCACCCGGATCGGACGCCCGCTGGGGGTGGTCTGCGCGGTGACGTCGGCGGCGCTCGCCACGACCGCCTTGTACGACCAGCCGGCCGCCGCCTTCGGCCCGTTGTCGACCGTGGCCACCCTGGTGGTCGGCGGCTGCACACTGGCCACGCTGCTGACCGCCGCCGTCGAGACCCGCCAGAACCGCGCCGGCACCACCGCCGCGCTGCTCCGCCTCGGTGCCCCGGCCACCATGCTGCGGGGCTCCGCCGCCCTGCGGGCCGCCGCGCTGATCACCCTGTTCGTCCCGCTCACCCTGCTGATCGCCTACCTGTCGGCACTGCCGCCGACGCGCTGAGGGACGAGCGAAGAAGGAAAGTCCGCGGGCCGCCGATGAGTTTTCCGGCGGCCCGTCGTCTATACCGGCGAACGCAGCTCGCGCACTTGTAGCAGGGGAGAACCGATGTACCAGCAGATGATCTTCGTGAACCTGGTCACCGCCGACGTGCCCGCCACCCGGAAGTTCTACAGCGACCTGGGTTACGGCATCAACGAGCAGTTCAGCACGGACGAAGTGGTCAGCGTGATGATCAGCGACACCATCGTGGCGATGTTCCTCTCGCCGGCGCACTACGCCCAGTTCACCCAGAAGAAGATCGTGGACTCCCGCACCTCCAGCGAGACCCTGCTCTGTCTGAGCGCGGAGAGCCGGGAGAAGGTGGACGAGCTGGTGGAGAAGGCCATCGCGGCGGGCGGCACCGCGCACGGGGCGACGCAGGACCACGGCTTCATGTACGGCCGCGCCTTCGACGACCTGGACGGCCACACCTGGGAGGTCATGTGGATGGACCCCGCCGCGGTCCAGGGCTGATCATGCCCGCATGACACCCGGCCGGATCATCTTTCTCAACGGCACGTCGAGTTCCGGGAAGTCGAGCATCGCGCGCGAGCTGCTCGGTCTCCTGGACGACGGCGTGTACTCCCACCTCTCGGTGGACGCCTTCAACGCGATGCGGGCCCGACGGGAGCTGTCGCAGAAGGAGTTCGATGCCGCGCTGCGCCGGACCCGGCTCGGCTTCCACCGCTCGGTCGCGGCCATGGCGGAGGTGGGTAACGACCTGGTGGTGGACCACGTGCTCAGCGAGCCGTGGCGGCTGACCGACTGCCTGACCGTACTGCGCCCCGAGGACGTGCTCTTCGTGGGCGTCCACTGCCCGCTGGAGGAGCTGGAGCGGCGCGAGCGGGCCCGCGGCGACCGGGAGCCGGGCCTCGCCGCCCTCCAGTACGACCTCGTCCACGCCCACGGCGACTACGACCTGGAGTGCGACACCGGGGCCGAGTCCCCCCGCGCCTGCGCCGAGCGCATCCGCGACTTCCTCCCCCACCGGCCGACCCCGACCGCCTTCACCCGGCTACGGGCCCGGCACCGTGTCGCGTGACGAGGCGGGGCCGGGAGGTGAGGCGGGGCCGCACTAGCATGTGCGGATGCCTCCGATACCCGCCCGGCCCGAAGAGGTCGCCCCGGACCACGAGATCGAGTCGCTGGCGGAGTTCGACGCCGTCGTCGCCGCGCACGGCACCCTCGCGGGGTTCCGCGTGCAGGCCGTCGACCTGACCGGCCGTACGGAGGACCTGCTGAGGCTGGACACCACGGGCGCCGTCTTCCTCGGGTGCCCCATGCACCTCGGCGCGTCCGCGCACCTCACCGCCCGGGGCGCCCTGGTGTTCCCTCCGGTGCCGGGCCTGCCCTTCGACCCGTACCGCGGCTTCGTCTACACCCCCGAGGAGCTGTTCGCCTCGCTGGCCGACGGATACGAGGCGACGCCGGACGCGCTGGCGTACGCGTGGTTCCAGCGGACCAAGTCGGACGGCGACATCCTCGCCTCGATGCTGCGCGCGGTCCACGACGACTCCGTCTCCGACGCGCTGGACGAACTCCTCACCGGCGCACGGGTGGTGGGCGTCATGGGCGGCCACGCGATGGCCCGCGGCACCGAGGAGTACGCGGGCGCGGCCCGGCTCGGCCGCGAACTGGCCCGCGCCGGCTTCACGGTGGCGACCGGAGGCGGTCCGGGCGCGATGGAGGCGGCCAACCTCGGGGCGTACGCGGCACCCTTCGAGGAGGGGATGCTGACCGAGGCCCTGCGGATTCTGGCCAAGGCACCCTCCTTCACCCCGTCCGTGACGGACTGGGCGCGGGCCGCCTTCGAGGTGCGGGAACGCTGGCCGGGCGGGGGCGGGTCGGTGGGCATCCCGACCTGGTTCTACGGGCACGAGCCGCCCAACGCGTTCGCCTCCCACCTCGGCAAGTACTTCGCCAACGCCACGCGTGAGGACGGCCTTCTGGCCCGCTCCAACGCCGGGGTGGTGTTCCTGCCGGGCGCGGCGGGGACGGTGCAGGAGATCTTCGACAACGCCACGCCCAACTACTACGGCTCGCGCGGCAATCCGACGCCCATGGTGCTGGTGGACGAGGAGCACTGGACCGAGAAGCTCCCCACCTGGCCCCTGCTGCGGGCGTTGGCACGGGAACGGCCGATGGAGTCCCGTATCGCCCTGGTTGGCCGGATCGAGCTGGCTTCCGACGCGTTGAAACGTCTCGCCGAGCAATAAGAAGGTAAAGTCAACGCCCGTTGACTGCTTACGCATTGACACGCTTATGGCGCGCTTATAAACCTGTGTGTCTTGTGGGGACGCTGGGGCTCCGCTCCAACTCCCCTTCAACCCCCCGCAGTTCTGCACTCAGCAAAGGACATGACTTGTCCATATCCCGCCGTAACGCGCGCCGCTCCGTGCGCATCCTGGGCCTGGCCTCCGCGTCGGCCGCCCTGGTCCTGGGTGTCTCCGGTCAGGCTCTCGCCTGCAACATCGGCGAGTTCAAGGCCGAGGCCACGTGCAAGGGTGAGAAGGGCCAGATCACCGTCACCGACCGCGACTTCTCCGGCCAGAAGGCCACCGTCTCGGTGTTCCTGGAGAACAACGGCGCCGACGAGAAGAAGATCGGCGAGCAGGTGGTGACCGGCACCAAGGAGGGCGCCACGATCGTCTTCGACGAGGACTGGGCGCCCGGCGCGGTCTACCGCGTCAACGTCAACGTGCCCCGCTTCATCGACAACAAGAACATCGAGCCCAACCTGACGGCTCCGGCGACCGCGTGCAAGAAGGAGGAGTCCCCCTCCCCCACCACGCCCGCCTCCGAGTCCGCCGCTCCGTCCGCGTCGGCCCCGGCCGAGGGCAGCGCCGCCCCGTCCGCGAGCGAGAGCAGCGCCGCCGCTCCGGCGTCCGAGGCTCCGAGCAACGCGCCGTCCGCGGCGATCGGTGACTCGAACCTCGCCGAGACCGGTGCGAACTCCAACACCGGCCTGATCGCCGGTGTCGCCGGTGCCCTCGTCGTCGTCGGCGGTGGCGCGGTGTACTTCGGCATGCGCCGCCGTGGCGCGAAGACCGGCAGCTGACGTCTTCGCCCACCCAGCACGACAGCGGCCCGTCCCCCTCTCGTACGGGGGCGGGCCGCTGCCTTGTGCGCGGGTCAGCCGAGGACGACGGTCTCCGCCGCGTCGAACTCCACCCCGACCTCGGCGCCGGTCCCGGGCGCGTCGCGCAGCGGGCAGGCCGCCTCCAGGTGCGGGCCGCCGTCGCGGGGCTGGAGCCGGAGCGCCACATGGGTGCCCTTGAAGGTGCGGGCGGTCACCGTGCAGGCGAGTCCCTCCCCGACGCCCACGAGCCGCACCCCGGCGGGCCGGACCAGCAGCTCACCGGCGCCCTGCGGTGACCCCTCGGGCACGGGCAGCTTGCCCCAGGGGGTGTCGGCGGCCGCCCCGGTCACACGCGCCGGTACCACGTTCTCGAAGCCGAGGAAGCGGGCCACGAACGCGTCGGCCGGCCTGCGCCACACCTCCAGCGGGGTCCCGGACTGCGCGATCCCCCCGTCCCGCATCACCACCACCCGGTCGGCCAGCGCGAACGCCTCGCCCTGATCGTGGGTGACGGCGAGCACGGTGGTGCCGAGCCGGCTGAAGAGCTCCCGGAGTTCGACCACCAGCCGCTCCCGCAGCGAGCGGTCCAACTGCCCGAGCGGCTCGTCCAGCATCAGCAGCCTCGGCCGGGGCGCGAGCGCCCGCGCGAGGGCGACCCGCTGCTGCTCCCCGCCCGACAGCCCGGCCACCGCCCGCCGGGCCGCGCCGGGCAGCCCGACCAGCTCCAGCAACTCCCTTACCCGCGACTCCCGTTGTTCCTTGGGCATGCCGTGCATGCGGAGCCCGAAGGCGACGTTGCCGCCCACGTCCCGCTGCGGGAAGAGCTGGTGGTCCTGGAACATCAGCCCGACCCCGCGCCGGTGCGCGGGCACCCCCGTCTGGTCCCGCCCGTCGAGCAGCACCCGCCCCGAGGACAGGGGCTGGAGGCCGGCCACGCTCCGCAGCAGCGTCGACTTGCCGCTGCCGCTGGGCCCGAGCACGCACACCACCTCGTGCTCGGCGACACCGAGGTTCACCGCATCGAGCACCGGCCGCCCGCCGAGACGGACGGTCGCCTCCTTCAGGCTCAGCAGCATCAGAACTCCCCCGTCCGGTCGGTGCGCAGCCGCTCCAGCAGGAGCAGCGCGGCCGCGCAGACCACCATGAGAATCGTGGAAAGGGCCATCGCCTGGCCATAGTTCAGCTCCCCCGGCCGGCTCAGCAGCCGGGCCACCGCGACCGGCAGCGTGGGGTTGTCCGGCCGGGCGATGAACACGGTCGCCCCGAACTCGCCGAGCGACACCGCGAACGCGAACCCCGCCGCGATCAGCAACGCCCGCCGCACCAGCGGAAGATCGACCTCCCGCCACACCCGCCAGGGCGACGCCCCGAGCACCGCCGCCGCCTCCCTGAGCCGGGTGTCCACCGCCCGCAGCACCGGCAGCATGGTCCGTACGACGAAGGGGGCGCCGACCAGCGCCTGGGCGAGCGGGACCAGGAACCAGGACTGGCGCAGGTCCAGCGGCGGCTCGTCCAGCGCGATCAGGAAGCCGAAGCCGACCGTCACGGCGGAGACGCCGAGCGGCAGCATCAACAGCGCGTCGAACCCGCGCATCAGCCGGCCCGCGTCCCTGCGGGCCAGTGCCGCGGCGGCCAGGGCACCGACCACCAGGGCGATACCGGTGGCGGCGACCGCGTACTCCAGCGAGGTCCACACCGCGTGCAGCGGCGCCACCAGGAACGTACCGCCGTCGGCGTCGGTCAGTGCCCGGTAGTAGCCGAGGCCCGGCGCGTCCAGCGAGCGGCGCACCAGCACGCCGAGCGGCAGCACCAGCAGCACCGCGACGGTGGCGAGCACCCCGCCGAGCAGCGCCCACTGGCCGGCGCCGCGCGGACGGCGGGCGGTGCCGGAGGCGTCGACCAGGCGCAGCGCGGTCTCCCGGCGCCGTACCGTCCAGGCGTGCACGGCGAGGATCGCGCCCACCGCGGCGAACTGCACCAGGGTGAGGACGGCGGCCGTGGTCAGGTCGAAGACCTCGGAGGTCTGGCGGTAGATCTCCACCTCCAGGGTGGAGAAGGTGGGCCCGCCGAGGATCTGGACCACGCCGAAGGAGGTGAAGGTGAACAGGAAGACCATCAGCGCGGCGGCGGCCACCGCGGGGGCCAGCGCGGGCAGGGTCACCTGGCGCCAGGCGCGCAGCGGGGAGGCGCCGAGCATCCGGGCGGCCTCCTCCTGCCGGGGGTCGAGCTGTCCCCAGAGCCCGCCGACGGTGCGGACCACGACGGCGTAGTTGAAGAAGACGTGCGCGAGGAGGATCGCCCACACCGTGGTGTCCAGGCGGACGCCCCACAGCTCGTCCAGCAGTCCGCCGTGGCCGACCAGGGCGAGGAACGCGGTGCCGACGACCACCGTGGGCAGCACGAACGGCACGGTGACCACGGCCCGCAGCGCCTGCTTGCCGGGGAACTCCAGCCGGGCGAAGACCCAGGCGGCGGGCAGCGCGATCAGCAGGGTCAGCGCGGTGGAGGCGAGGGCCTGCCAGGTGGTGAACCAGAGCACGTGCCGGATGTCGGAGCGGCCCAGCACCTCGGCGAACCGCCCGAGGTGCCAGGTGCCGTCGGCCTTGAGCCCGCGCGCCGTGATCGCGGCGACGGGCCAGGCGAAGAACAGCGCGAAGAACGCGACGGGCAGGGCCATGAGCCCCAGCCGCGCCGCGCTCCCGCGGCCTCGCCGTCCGGCTGCTCGCGCTACTTCAGAACGAGTGACGTCCACGAGCTGACCCACTGGTCGCGGTTGGCGGCGATCTTCCGGGGCGCCATGGTCGCCGGGTTCTTGACGGCGGGCCCGTACTCGGTGAACTCGGCGGGCACCTTCGCGTCCTTGATCACGGGGTACACGAACATGTTCAGCGGCATGTCCTGCTGGAACTGCTTCGACAGCAGGAAGTCGAGGAACGCCTTGCCGCCCGCGGGGTTCTTCGCGTGGTCCAGCAGGCCGGCGAACTCGACCTGCCGGAAGCAGGTGCCGTCCGAGACACCCGTCGGGGCGGTCTTCGGCTTCTTCTTGGCGTAGATCACCTCGGCGGGCGGCGAGGAGGCGTACGACACGACGAGCGGCCGGTCGCCGCCCGCCTTCCTGCCCTCGGAGGAGCCGGAGAACTCCTGGTAGTACGCCTGCTCCCAGCCGTCGACGACCTTGACGCCGTTGGCCTTCAGCTTCTTCCAGTACCCCTCCCAGCCCTTGTCGCCGTATCCGGCCGCGCTGCCGAGCAGGAAGCCGAGGCCGGGCGAGGAGGTGGCGGCGTTCTCGGTGACCAGGAGGTTCTTGTATTTCGGGTCCGCGAGGTCGGCGAAGGTGCGCGGCGGCTTCAGCTTGTGCTCGGTGAAGTAGGCCTTGTCGTAGTTGACGCAGATGTCGCCTTGGTCGACCGGGGTGACGCGGTGCCCCGCCGCGTCGAGCTGGAAGGCGGGGTCGACCTGCCCGAGGCCCTTGGCGGCGTACGGCTGGAAGAGGCCGTTGTCGAGGGCGCGGGAGAGCAGGGTGTTGTCGACGCCGAAGAAGACGTCGCCCTGCGGGTTGTCCTTGGTGAGGATCGCCTTGTTGACGGCCTGCCCGGCGTCGCCGTCCTTGAGGACGCGCACTTTGTAGCCGGACTGCTTCTCGAAGTCCGCGATCACGTTCTTCGACGCGGCCCACGAGTCGTGGCTGACGAGGGTCACGGTCTTGGTGTCCGCGGCCCCCTTGGTGTCGGCGGACCCGCACGCGGAGAGCGTGAGCAGGCCGAGGCCGGCCGCCGCGGCCACGAAGGTCTTGGTGTGCACTGGTGGTCCTCCTGGGTGGGCCAGGAAGAGACGCGGCCCTGCCCGGACTCCGCGCGGGAGGCCGGGCAGGGCACAACAGCTTGAGTGATGACCGAACTTCCTACCCAGAATGACCTGGGCGAGGTTCAGAGGGTCTGCGGCCTGGTTGCCGCACTCTCAGCGCTGTGGCGCTCCCCTGTCGGAATATGCAGATGTATGACTGGTATGACGTTGTACTGACCGGCCCAGGTTACCGCTCGGTGGCCGCGAGCTGGCCACACGCCCCGTCGATCTCCTGACCGCGGGTGTCCCGGACGGTCACCGGCACGCCGTGCGCGGCGATGGCCTCCACGAACGCCTTCTCGTCCTCGGGACGGGAGGCGGTCCACTTGGAGCCGGGGGTGGGGTTGAGCGGGATCAGGTTGACGTGCACGGGCCTGCCCTTGAGCATCCGGCCGAGCCGGTCACCGCGCCACGCCTGGTCGTTGATGTCCCGGATCAGGGCGTACTCGATGGACAGCCGGCGGCCGGACTTCTCCGCGTACTCGAACCCGGCGTCCAGCACCTCGCGCACCTTCCACCGCGTGTTCACGGGGACGAGGGTGTCGCGCAGCTCGTCGTCGGGGGCGTGCAGCGAGATCGCCAGCCGGCACTTGAAGCCCTCGTCGGCGAAGCGGTGGATGGCGGGGACGAGGCCGACGGTCGACACGGTGATACCGCGCTGGGACAGCCCGAGGCCGTCGGGGGCGGGGTCGGTGAGCGCCCGGATGGCCCCCACGACCCGCTTGTAGTTGGCGAGCGGCTCGCCCATGCCCATGAAGACGATGTTGGAGAGCCGCGCGGGGCCGCCGGGCACCTCGCCGTCCCTCAGCGCCCGCATGCCGTCCACGATCTGGTGCACGATCTCGGCGGTGGACAGGTTCCGGTCGAGGCCCGCCTGCCCGGTCGCGCAGAACGGGCAGTTCATCCCGCACCCGGCCTGGCTGCTGATGCACATGGTGACCCGGTCCGGGTACCGCATCAGCACCGACTCCACGAGCGTGCCGTCGAACAGCCGCCACAGCGTCTTACGGGTGGTGCCCTGGTCCGTGGCCAGATGCCGGACCACCGACATCAGCTCCGGGAACAGCGCCTCCCGCAGCTTCTCCCGCGAGCCGGCCGGGATGTCCGTCCACTGCTCGGGGTCGTGCGCGTACCGCGCGAAGTAGTGCTGCGAGAGCTGCTTGGCACGAAACGGCTTCTCCCCCGCCTCCGCGACAGCGTCCTTCCGCTCGGCGGGCGAAAGATCAGCGAGATGCCGCGGCGGCTTCTTGGCTCCGCGGGGGGCAACGAAAGTGAGTTCTCCGGGCTTGGGCATGGTGGTACCAGTGTCTCAGATCGACTCGGGGTGCCCAGGCCGGAGCGGGGTGGGGGTGGTCACCCGTGGGTGGCGTCTGTCGGCGTTGGACGGCCTCGGACGGCCCAGGAATGCGTGCTGCAGGAACGAGACGATCTCTCCGGAGGGGTGCGAGTGGACATGCTGGAGCTGATGGAGTGGCTGGCCGAGCGCGGAGTCACGACCGTCTTCAAGGTCGACGGTGACCGCATGATTGAACGGCGGACGGCCTGGATGGTCATTGTCAGCGGTGGGCCACTCGGCGAGGATTCGTTCTTCCGTGCCGACCTGGCCACGGCAGACGCATGCCTTGACTCGTTGCTCGCCCATCTGGAGAGCAAGGGACTGTCGCCGTTCACATGATCAGGATGTTCCCAGAAGCTGTTGCTGCCGCTCGCAGTTCCGGCGATTCGGGCCTCCCGAGCGATCCTGTGCTGTACCGCACGGTCGCTGACCACCACTCCAGCCCTTGAATCAGCGGTGGTGCAGCCCGCGTTCCACCTTGCGGGGTTCCCTGAGCGATCCGGTAGCACTACGGCGCCGCTCGTGAACTGGGGGACACAGATCAGCGCGGTTATCGGCGCCATGCTGGGCATCGGCGCTACCCTGCTTGTCGATCGCGTGCGGTACCGCCGTGATCATGCGAGTCGTGTCCAGGATTTACGACGAGATCTCTACACCAATACCTCACGGCCCTGACCGAGAGTTCGTCTTCCCTACGACTGATCATCCTGCGGGAGACTGACCCGACTGTTCGCTACCAGGCTGCTTTGGATGCCTTTCGAGACTCCTCGGTGCTCACGCGGCGCTATGAGATCAATCTGCAGGCACCGCCAGCAGTCAAGGAGAAGTCGGATCGCGTGTACCGACTCTTGCGTCAGTGGCGAGATCTGCTCGATACGAGGCCGGACCTCTCCCTGGCCTCTGTGGAATACATCGAAGCTCTTGATCAGTTCCACGAAGCGCGTACGGACCTCCAGGCCGTAATGCGTGAAAGTCTCTGATATGGGGCGCCATTGACCCGGAGTCAGTGGAGTCTGACTGGGGCCGGCTGGTGGGGCGTCGTTCATGCGTTGCCGACCGTGCCCGCCCCGAACGGAGGCTGTGAACTCTGGCCTCATCCCTATCAGGTCGATCACAGGGGATCGGCGACGTCGGTCAACCGGTCCTGCGCCTGTGCCGGTCGTCCACTGAGGTCCGGCACCGATCGCTGCTGTTGGCGCTTGTTGGTGTCAGCCGCTGGTGTCAGCCGTTGCACGCAGGCTTGACAGCGCCTGCGGCTCTACTCCTCGGCGGAAAGAACCACGTCAGCAGCACGCGCGTACCCCTTCGGATCGTCCACTGCCACCCGCACTCGCCACCGTTGCGGTCCCCCGATGTACTTGACGAATCGGCTCTCTCCGAGCACATCCCCGATCACGAACCGCCGGTCTGCCAAGTAGAGCGATCCGTCAAAGACCGTGGTGAACGACGGATCAGGGGCAATCCCCTCGCCATAGTCCTGGAACAGCCGCACCTTGATCAGAACAGTCTGTGCTCGTACACGGACAATGACATGAGTATCGGAAGACGCGGCGGGGACGCCCCCCAACTCCAGGTCGTCACGAATCCAGTCTGGGGACCCCAAGGCCATGATCGGATGATTGACGTACAAGTCCACTCCCGCTATCTGCACGGGTCCCACCCTTCTGTCAGCCTTGAGCCTGCCGTCATACTCGCGTACACCCGGCACCCAACCCGCACCCCACCACCTATCCCAGCTCCCATCCCGTCCGCCGTCGACCCACACACCGTGGAGCGGGCGTGGTTCATGGCGCGGGCCGAAGGCAGGAGCGGCGCCCGCAGCGGAGCAGAAAGCGCGCCCGGCGGGAGCGGAGCGCAGCCGGCTTGACGTCCGCCCCGTGAAGGCGTTCGGCGACGGCTCCGACATCACCGAACCTCAGATGGGCCGAAGGTCTAGGCCCGCCTCCTCTTCACCGACACCGCAAGCGGACTCGTCTGGCGCAGCAACTTCAACATCCAGGAGTGGAAGCCCGCACTCGCGGCGGCTGGCTTGATCCCGGAAGCCGGGACGGACGGCAAGCACCAGTCCGCTCGTGAGCACGGCATGCATGCCCTGAGGCACTTCTACGCCTCGGTGCTCCTGGACGCCGACGAGAGCACCAAGGCCGTGAGCGAGTACCTGGGCCACTCCGACCCAGGGTTGACCCTGCGGGTGTACGTGCATCTGATGCCGAGCAGCCAGGAACGCACCCGCAAAGCTGTGGACGCCGTACTTCTCGCCGACCCGCCACGAACGGTCTAAGACCGGGTCCTAGGTGGTCGCGTCACCGGCCCCGCATCCGCCAGCACCGTCACCCGAATGGCCCAACACGATATGCCACCCACATGGGTGAATATCAGGCTGATTGGTGTCCCAACAGAGATAATCTGTGAAAGGCGAACCAAATGCGCATTCGACGAAGCCTCGCCGCCGTCATCACCACGGCAGCCCTCGCCGGAGTGGGCCTCACAGGCGCCGCCACCACCGCCACCGCCAGCAGCGTCAGCAGCGTCACCCCAGGTGAGTGCACGGACGGCGGCGGAACGATCGATCGGTCGACGCCCGTGCTCCCGACCTGCAGGGGCGGTAAGTACGACGGGCAGACAGTCGACTAAACCCCACTAGGGCCTGTTGCGATGGGCGCCCCGCAGCCACGCGCTGCGGGGCGTTCCCACGCGCGCGCATCCGGAAGAGTCGCAGGGACTGTGCCGACCCGTCGGGCACCCTTTTAGGAGCGGCCCACGGCCCAGAGACGGCCCAGTGAACCCACAGCAGGACCTCTGTCCACGCCAAACGCGCCGGTAGAGGGCCTGTTGCTGCCCGGCTACTGCAAGTTCTCCGGGCTTGGGCATGGTGGGCTTGGACCGATCGTCCGCTGAGGTCCGGCGCCGATCGACACTGTTCCCGGCTGCTGGTGTCAGCCGATCGACTCCTTCCCGAGGAACCGCAAAGCCTCCCCGCGGACGCCGGCGTCCTCGTCGGCTGCGAGTGCTTCCAGTTGCTGCACGAACTGGTCCCGCCTGCCATCGGCGATCATCCAGCTTTGATAGTTGAACACCTCGCCGTCGAGCTGGTCAGCGGTCCACCACGCCTCAGCCCGTGACAGCGCCGCAAGAACGGTGCCCAGACCAACAAGGTCCCGTCGTTGCAGCAGTGCCTCCGCTGTTTCTTGCGTGACTGCAGTGTCGTGAGGGTCCAGCAGAAGCCGTTCAAGGACCGGAGCGACTTCTTCTTGGCCTGCGATCGCCGCAAGCTGCCTGCCTGCGGCAGCTCTGCAAGACCATGACTCCGACTCGGCGTCGCGGAGTGCTGCCGTCGATCCGCCTGCCCTTTGCTCCTGGCTCACGCAGCCATGCTGCCTTCCCCTGCGCCGCGTGCCTACTCCGTTTCCGCGGGCGGCTCTGGTTGTACCGGCGGGTCAATGTCCACCCCGTGCCGGCCGATCCCCGGCCGCTCGGGCTCGCGAGGCTTCCGCCGGCCGTTGGGCAGCACCGAGGAGCGGGGTACGCCTGCCGCCGTCGGTGGCTGAGGCCCTGCGGGCCCGCGCAGACGCCCGGCGTGGACGGAGTTCGCCGTCGGCAACGACATCACGGTGGTGCTGTTGCAGGTGGGCGAGGACTGAGCTGCCCGGTGTCCCGGTGCTCGGTACCGGGCGTCCGCGAGGCAGCACCTCTGGAGCGGCAGCCGGAGTGGGCGGACAGCGCACTGGGCCCCGCTCTCGGAGGGAGAGCGGGGCCCAGGGGGCCGTAAGACGGGGTCAGGACCCCACGAACGCCACCAGAAGCAGCCATACCACCGGCGCCGTCGGCAGCAAGGAGTCCAGGCGGTCCATGATTCCTCCGTGGCCGGGGAGGAGGGTGCCCATGTCCTTGATCCCGAGGTCGCGCTTGATCATGGACTCGCCGAGGTCGCCCAGCGTGGCGCTGCACGCGACCGCGAGGCCGAGGACCAGGCCCTCCCACCAGGCGCCGTCGTCGATCAGGAACTGCATGCACAGCGCGCCCGCGACCATGGCGAAGGCGACCGCGCCCATAAGGCCCTCACGGGTCTTGCCGGGGCTGATGCGCGGAGCGAGCTTGTGCTTGCCGAAGCGCCAGCCGACCGCGTACGCGCCGGTGTCGCTGACCACGGTGAGGAGCAGGAACGTCAGCACCCGCCAGGCACCGTCGTCGGCGGTGAGCATCATCGCCACGAAGGTCGCCAGGAACGGCACGTAGAACGCGGCGAAGACACCGGCCGTGACGTCCTTGAGGTAACCCTCCGGCGGCTGGGTCATCCGCCAGACCAGGACGGCCAGCGCGGTGAACGCCATGGCGACCCAGGCGCCCTCGGCGCCGCGCGCGTACCCGGCGACGACCATGGCCGCACCGCCCACCGCGAGCGGCACCAGGGGTGCCTTGATCCCCTTGCGCTCCTGGAGCCGGCTGGTCAGCTCCCACAGACCGACGGCCACCGCGACGGCGACCACACCGACGAAGACGGCCTTGACGACGAAGAGCGAGGCGATGATGACCACGCCGAGCCCCACGCCGACGCCTATGGCCGCGCTCAGGTCACGGCCCGCGGTCTTCTTCGGCACGGGCACCGGCTGAGGGGCGTCGGGCATCGGGTCGTCGTCCTGGTCTCCGCCATACGCGGGTACGTCGGGCACGCTGGGCATGGGGCGAGTCTGCGGCGCCTCGGGCGCATCGTATGCGGGACCCGCCGTGACAGCCCCCTGGACAGGCCCACCCGCGGTGGGCCCCCAGTACCCGGCCTGCCCCGCCTGCGGCGACGCCCCCCAGGAAGAGTCGCTCATCAGACTTCGAGCAGCTCCGCTTCCTTGTGCTTGAGCAGTTCGTCCACCTGCGCCACGTACTTGGCGGTCAGGTCGTCGAGCTCCTTCTCGGCGCGGCGGCCCTCGTCCTCGCCGACCTCGCCGTCCTTGATCAGCTTGTCGATGGCGTCCTTGGCCTTGCGGCGCACGGAGCGGATCGAGACCTTGGCGTCCTCGGCCTTGTGCTTGGCGACCTTGATGTAGTCGCGGCGGCGCTCCTCGGTCAGCTCGGGGAACACCACACGGATGATGTTGCCGTCGTTGCTGGGGTTGACGCCCAGGTCGGAGTCACGGATCGCCTGCTCGATGTTGCGCAGCGCGCTCTTGTCGAACGGGGTCACCACGGCCATGCGCGGCTCCGGCACGGAGAACGAGGCGAGCTGGTTGATCGGCGTCGGGGCACCGTAGTAGTCCGCCACGATCTTGTTGAACATCGCGGGGTGCGCACGGCCGGTGCGGATCGCGGCGAAGTCCTCCTTGGCGACCACGACGGCCTTCTCCATCTTCTCCTCGGCTTCGAGGAGGGTCTCTTCGATCACCACTTGCTCCTGCGTGTCTTGAGTAAGGCCCGGCCGTGGCGCCCGTTCGGGCGGCGGGCCGGCTGCGTCGCGTCTGCTTCCTGCACGGTTCCCGACCGCCAGGACATTGTCCATCCCCCGGCCGGGGCGCGTCCCGTCCTTGCCCCGGACGGGTCGCGCCGGTGGGGCGGGGTCGCCGGTCAGTCCCGGCTGGCCTCGTCACCCACGAGCGTGCCGATCTTCTCACCCTTGACGGCCCGCGCGATATTGCCCTCGGCCAGCAGCTCGAACACGACGATCGGCAGGCTGTTGTCGCGGCACAGGGTGACGGCGGTGGCGTCGGCGACCTTGAGGTCGCGGGTGATGACCTCGCCGTAGCCGAGCGCGTCGAACTTGACGGCGTCGGGGTTGGTCTTGGGGTCGGCGTCGTAGACCCCGTCCACACCGTTCTTGCCCATGAGCAGCGCCTCGGCGTCGATCTCCAGGGCGCGCTGGGCGGCGGTGGTGTCGGTGGAGAAGTACGGCATGCCCATCCCGGCGCCGAAGATGACCACGCGGCCCTTCTCCAGGTGCCGGATGGCGCGCAGCGGGATGTACGGCTCGGCGACCTGGCCCATGGTGATGGCGGTCTGCACGCGGCTGTCGATGCCCTCCTTCTCCAGGAAGTCCTGGAGGGCGAGGCAGTTCATCACGGTGCCGAGCATGCCCATGTAGTCGGAGCGGGCCCGGTCCATGCCCCGCTGCTGCAGCTCGGCGCCGCGGAAGAAGTTGCCGCCGCCGATCACGACCGCGATCTCGGCGCCGTCACGCACGACGGCGGCGATCTCGCGGGCGATCTTGTGCACCACGTCCGGGTCGACGCCGAGGCCACCGCCGCCGGAGAAGGCCTCCCCGGACAGCTTCAGCAGAAACCGGCCGCGCACTTTGCCGTCGTCGCTCTTCTGAGCCTTGGTGGTCATGGAGATCCCGCCTCTTTCACGTGTTGCACATACGAAGAAGGCCATTGCCGGTGGGTCGCTTCTCGCTCCCTTGCGCGGCAATGGCCTCCTCGTCAGATCTGCTGCCGTCCGCCGCGCAGCCGCGGGCGGCGGTCTGCGCGGACGACTGCTGTCGACCCTATCGGGGTCGCGCGTCGATCGCGGTACGGACTCAGATGCCGACCTTGATGCGCGAGAAGCGCTTCAGGGTGACACCGGCCTCGTCCAGCACCTTCTGGACCGACTTCTTGTTGTCCAGGGCGTACGGCTGGCCGAGCACCGTGGCGTCCTTGAAGAAGCCGTTGAGACGACCCTCGACGATCTTGGCGATCGCGGCCTCGGGCTTGCCCTCGGCGCGGGTGGTCTCCTCGGCGATGCGACGCTCGGACTCGACGACCTCGGCCGGCACGTCCTCCTTGGAGAGGTACTTCGGCGCGAACGCGGCGATGTGCTGGGCGATGCCCTTGGCGACCTCGGCGTTGGGCTTGTCCAGCTCGACGAGGACACCGATCTGCGGGGGCAGGTCGGGCATCGTGCGGTGCATGTACGCGGTGACGTAACCGTCGGTGAACTGCGCGAAGCGGTCCAGGACGATCTTCTCGCCGAGGTTGGCGTTGGCCTCGTCCACGAACGCCTGGACGGTCTTGCCGGGCTCGATCTCGGAGGCGAGGAGCGCCTCGATGTCGGCCGGGGAGGTCTTGGCGACGTGCTCGGCGATGGCGTTGGCCACGGCCTGGAACTTGTCACCCTTGGCGACGAAGTCCGTCTCGCACTTCAGCTCGACGAGGACACCCTCGGAGTTGTCGTCGGCGATGATGGAGACCACGGCGCCGTTCTCGGCGGAGCGGCCCTCACGCTTGGCGACGCCCTTCTGGCCCTTGATGCGCAGCGCCTCGACGGCCTTCTCGACGTTGCCCTCGGCCTCGTCCAGCGCCTTCTTGCAGTCCATCATGCCGGCGCCGGTGAGCTCACGGAGCTTCTTGACGTCGGCGGCGGTGTAGTTCGCCATGAGTCTGTGAGTCTTTCTGGAAGTCTTGGGAGATCGGAGATCCGCACGGGCCCGCGACCGGCCGGGGGCCGGATCGCGGGCGTCGTGTCGGGCTACGGATGACGGGCGGGGACCGCGGTTCGGGCCGCCCCCGCCGTCAGCGCCGGTGTCAGGCCTGCTCGGCCTTGGGGGCCTCGACCTCGGCGACCTCGGCGGCAGCCTCTTCGACGGCCTCGGAGACCGGGGCGTCGGGGGCCGGCGACTCGGCGGCGATCTCGACGGCCTCGGCGGCCTCGTCGGCCTTCTTCTCGCCCTCGAGCAGGTCGCGCTCCCACTCGGCCAGCGGCTCGGCCGCGGCCTTCTCGCCCTTGTCACCGGTGGCGACGCGCGAGCGGGAGATGAGGCCCTCGGCGACGGCGTCGGCGATCACGCGGGTGAGCAGGGTGACGGAGCGGATCGCGTCGTCGTTGCCCGGGATCTTGTAGTCGACCTCGTCGGGGTCGCAGTTGGTGTCGAGGATGGCGACGACCGGGATGTTGAGCTTCCGGGCCTCGCCGACCGCGATGTGCTCCTTCTTGGTGTCCACGATCCAGACGGCGCTGGGCACCTTCTGCATCTCGCGGATACCACCGAGGGTCTTCTCGAGCTTGGCCTTCTCGCGGGAGAGGACCAGCAGCTCCTTCTTGGTCAGACCGGAGGCGGCGACGTCCTCGAAGTCGATCTGCTCGAGCTCCTTGAGGCGCTGCAGACGCTTGTAGACGGTCGAGAAGTTGGTGAGCATGCCGCCCAGCCAGCGCTGGTTGACGTAGGGCATGCCGACGCGGGTGGCCTGCTCGGCGATGGCCTCCTGCGCCTGCTTCTTCGTGCCGACGAACATGACCGTGCCGCCGTGGGCGACGGTCTCCTTGACGAACTCGTAGGCGCGGTCGATGTACGACAGCGACTGGAGCAGGTCGATGATGTAGATGCCGTTGCGCTCGGTGAAGATGAAGCGCTTCATCTTCGGGTTCCAGCGACGGGTCTGGTGACCGAAGTGGACGCCGCTCTCCAGCAGCTCCCGCATCGTGACGACGGCCATGGCCATCTCCTTGAGTTTCTCGGTTGTGCCGCGTCCGCCGGACGGCGGTCGCGCCTGACGCCCGCGGTGCGCCGTGCCGCGAAGGACCGAGGGGCGCTTGTACGAACCCTGTGACGGGCCTCGTACCGGGGCGTGCGAAGTCGACCCGGTGACCCGGATCGCCAGAAGAAGTGTACGGGACGGTCAGGGCACCGGGTGACGCCGCTGTCCACAACCGGCAGGTTGTCCACAGATCCCGCCAGGATCGGGCGGGGGACGGCACGGTTCTCGCATGCGATCACTGGTGCGTCACGTGCTGAACTGGGCGCTCGTGCCCCTGCTGTTGGCCTTCGGCGTGCTCACGCCCCTGGCGTGGGCCGAGCCGCCGCCCGAGGAGGAACCGGCTGGTGAGCGGGTGCCCGCGCTGGCGCGGACCTGGCCGGTGGGGACCCGTCCGGCGGTGCTGCGCGGCTGGGAGCCGCCCGCCGGCGTGTACGCCGCCGGGCACCGGGGTGTGGACCTGGCGGCGGTACCGGGTGCCCCGGTGCGGGCGGTGGCGGCGGGGCGGGTGTCGTACGCGGGGCGGGTGGCGGGCCGGGGCGTGGTCGCGGTGGCCCTGGCGGGCACCTCGCTGCGGACGACGTACGAGCCGGTGCGCGCCGGGGTGAAGGCGGGTGCCACGGTGAGCGCCGGTGAGGTGGTGGGGACGGTGGAGGGCGCGGGGTCGCACTGCCCCGGGACGTGTGTGCACTGGGGGCTGCTGGACGGGGAGACCTATCTGAATCCTCTGGGCCTGCTGCCGCCTTGGCTGCTCGGTCACGGTCCGTCCCGGCTGCTGCCGGTGCTGGGGGTTCCGGTGCCGTCGGGCTGAGCGGCGTCGACCCCGGGAGGCTTAGGTCCAGAAGGCTCAGCCGCGGACGCCCCGCAGGGCCATGGCGACCGCCGCCTCGGTGATCACCTCGGGGTGCTCGGCCGCGCCGAGTTCTATCCGGCGCACCGCCGCGTCCACCACACCCTGGAGCAGCATCGCGGCGAGCCGGGGCTCCTCGTGCCCGAGGCCGACCAGCGCCTCGACGATCATCGCCACGAGCCCGCCGTGCGCGGCACGGATCTTCTCCCGCGCCCCGGCGTCGAGTTCGCTCGCGGAGATCGCCACGACGGCCCGGTGCCGCCGGTCCCCGACCAGGGCGAGCTGCCGGCGCACATACGCCTCGACCTTGCCCTCCGGGGAGGGTGCGTCCGCCATC
This sequence comes from Streptomyces sp. BK022, assembly GCF_004217355.1. Taxonomy (NCBI): domain Bacteria; kingdom Bacillati; phylum Actinomycetota; class Actinomycetes; order Kitasatosporales; family Streptomycetaceae; genus Streptomyces; species Streptomyces sp. BK022. The sequence continues at coordinate 1,077,594 of NZ_SHKU01000002.1, read as the reverse complement.
GCGGCCTCGACCTCCGCCGCCCAGACGGGGAAGTCGACCACGCACAGTTCCTCGACCACTGCGGCGCGCGAGCGGAAGTACTCGTACACCGACGACCTGGCAAGACCGGTGCGCTCCGCGAGCGCGGGGAAGGTCAGCGCGTCCGTCCCGCCCTCGGACAGCAGGGACCGGGCCGCGTCCAGCAGGGCGGCTCGCTGCATCGACCGGTGCTCGGCCACGGAGGCCGCTCGAATCCTTGGCACCCCCCCACTTTACGGACCGGTCGCGCGACGCGGCAGGAGTCAGCGTCCGAAGCTCGCCAGCTTGGCCCGGAGCTGGAGCACCGACTTGGTGTGGATCTGGCTGACCCGGCTCTCGGTGACGCCGAGGACGTTGCCGATCTCGGCGAGGGTCAGCCCCTCGTAGTAGTAGAGCGTGACCACGGTCTTCTCGCGGTCGGGCAGGGTGTTGATGGCCCGCGCCAGGAAGCGGCGCAGCTCCCGGTCCTCGGCCACCTCGACGGGGTTGTCGGCTGCGGTGTCCTCCAGGGTGTCCATGAGGCTGAGCCGGTCGCCGCCCTCACCGCCGACGTGCAGCAGCTCCTCCAGCGCGACCACGTTGGCCAGGGACAACTGGCTGAAGACCGCGTGCAGGTCCTCGACCTCCACACCCAGCTCGGTGGCGACCTCCTGCTCGCTCGGGGTCCGCCGCAGCTTCGCCTCCAGCGCGGCGTAGGCCCGCTCGTAGTTGCGCGCCTTCTGCCGGACCGACCGGGGAATCCAGTCCAGCGCCCGCAGTTCGTCGATCATGGCGCCGCGAATCCGGGTGATCGCGTACGTCTCGAACTTGATCTCGCGCTCGATGTCGAACTTCTCGATCGCGTCGATCAGCCCGAACACCCCGGAGGAGACGAAGTCGGCCTGCTCCACGTTGGGCGGCAGCCCGACGCTCACCCGGCCCGCGACGTACTTCACGAGCGGGGAGTAGTGCAGGATGAGCTGCTCCCGGAGGCGCTCGTCCCCCGTCGCCTTGTACGACCGCCACAGCTCGTCGAGCGTCGAGGGAGCGGGCGGTCGCACGCTGCCGCCGTCGCGGGCGGCTGGGGGGGCCGCCGCCCGGTCGGAGCCGGAGGTGTGCTGGGGCATTCGTCGCCTAGTGCCGTTCTGCCGTGAAGTGCTGTGAACTGCGGTGCCGTACGTGGGGGATGCGGGGTAGGGGCTGGATGCCGGGTCGTCGGTGGGCGCGGGCCGCGCAGGGGGGAGCGGGCCGGGACGGCCCGTCCGTGCCCGAGCTTTCGTGAGCGTAGCGTGACTGAGGAGTCGCGGTGTGCGAACAGTGGGGCACCACCCGTGCGCGCACCCCTGTGCGACGCCACTCCCCCGCTTCACCCGGTTCGCTCAGCGTGACCGGTTACGGGCGTCAACTCCGGTAAATCCCAAGGGCGTAGAGGATTCCCCCGGACGGCCGAACACCGTCGGTCAGGTCGGGTACGGGTCCCTCCCGACCGGGAGCATCGCCTGGCGTGTCAACTTCCAGCCGTCGTCGTGTCGTTCGACGTAGCCAAGCGCTCGAAGCTCGTACAGCCGGGCGACCGCCTCCTCCCGGGTGGTGCGTGCCTCGCGGGCGATCTCCTCGGGGCCGGCCGGGCGGCCGGTGGGCAGGGCGGCGAGGACGGTGGCCGCCTCGGGGTCGAGCAGGTCGCGCGGGAGCACCGGGCCGCGCCGGGGCGGGGCCAGTTCACCGATCCCGCCGACGAGTTCGACGACCTCCGCCGCGTCGGTGACGAGCACCGCCTCCCCGCGCAGCAGTTCGTGCACCCCGGCGGAGCGCCCGCTCGTCACCGGTCCGGGTACTCCCATGGTGAATCTGCCGAGCCGCTGGGCGGCCCGGGCGGTGGCCAGCGAGCCGCTGCGACAGGCGGCCTCCACGACGACCGTGCCCCGGGTCAGCGCGGCGATCACCCGGTTGCGAAGGATGAAACGGCTGGGAGTCGGATGGTCCCCGGGGGGCAACTCCCCGATGACCAGCCCCTGTTGAGCGATCCGGTCGATCAGCGCGGCGTGCCCGCGCGGATACGCCTGGTCCACCCCCGAGGCCAGCACGGCGACGGTGGCCCCGTCGGCCGCCAGGGCACCCCGGTGAGCGGCGCCGTCGACCCCGTACGCCCCGCCGGAGACGACCACCCAGCCCCGTTCGGCCAGCCCGGCGGCGAGGGTGGCGGCCACATGGGCGCCGTACTCGGTGCAGGCGCGGGCCCCCACGACGGCCACGGAACGCAGCGCCCACATCCGCAGCCCCGGTCTGCCGCGCACCCATAGGCCCACCGGGCGTCCGTCGCCCAGGTCGTCCAGCTGGGCAGGCCACTCGGCATCCCCGGGACACACGAACCGCGCTCCCGCCTCCCGCGCGGCCGCCAGGTCCGCCTCCGGCTCGGCGCGCGCCGCCCGGGCCAGCAGCCCGCGCCAGCGGGTGCCGTTCACCCCCGGCAGCGGGTCGCCGCCCTCCCGCAGCCGCCGCACCACCTCCGGCACCCCGAAGAGCCGCAGCCACCGCCCACCGACGTCGTCGCCGGGTTCGATCACCCGGGTGAGGAACACCCGCCCGGTCCGCTCCTCCCGCGCACGGTCCGCCGTCATGCCAGGGCTCCGATGGCCATGGGGACGCCACGGGGGACGCCGGTGCGCAGTTGCAGGGCGAGAGCCACGTCCCCGGCGTCCGGGCGATCGTGTCCGAGCAGGTCGGCGACGGTCCACGCGACCCGTAGGACCCTGTCGATGCCGCGTGCGGTGAGCACGCCCCGCTCCAGATTGCGCTCGGCCTCGTCCATCGCGCCCGCGACGGCGTGGAAGCGGCTGCGCAGCTCCCGGCCGGGCACCTCGCTGTTGGTGCCCCACGGGGTCCCGGCCAGCCGGGCCGCCGCCCGCTGCCGGGCCTCGTGCACCCGGTCGGCCACGGTCGCGGTGGACTCGCCCCGCGCGCCGGGGTCGGTCAACTGGGCGCGGGTCACCGGATCGATCTCGACCCGCAGGTCCACCCGGTCCAGCAGCGGGCCGGAGAGCCGGGCCTGGTAGCGCCGGATCGCGGAGGGCGGGCAGTCGCACAGGGAGTCGCGCTGCGAGAAACGCCCGCACGGGCAGGGGTTGGCCGCGAGCACCATCAGGAACCGCGCCGGGAACCGCACCACGCCCGCACTCCGCGCGATCACCACATGCCCGGACTCCAGCGGCTGCCGCAGCGCGTCCAGCGTCTGACTGCGGAACTCGGGCGCCTCGTCCAGGAACAGCACACCCCGGTGGGCCAGGGAGACGGCACCGGGCCGGGCGATGCCGGGGCCGCCGCCGACCAGCGACTGCATGGTGGCCGAGTGATGCGGGGCGCAGTAGGGCGCCACGTCGATGAGCGGCTTGCCCGGGGGCAGCAGCCCGGCCACCGAGTGCACGGCGGTGACCTCCAGGGAGTCCTGCCGGGTCAGCCGGGGCAGTACGGCGGGAAGCCGTTCGGCGAGCATGGTCTTGCCCGCGCCCGGCGGGCCCTCGAGGAAGAGGTGGTGACCGCCGGCCGCGGCCACCTCCACCGCGGTGCGCGCCGAGGTCTGGCCCACCACGTCCGCCAGGTCGTGGCCCTGGTCGTGCTGGGCCGCCCCGACGCCGTGCATACCGGTGGCCGAGCCGGTACCGGGCATCCGGAGCCCGGCGAGGAGCGGATCGGGGCGCCCGGGAGCGTCCGGCTCCTCCTCGGGTACCGGTTCGTCCGCGAGGACGGCGATGAGCTGGCGCAGGCTGCGTACGCCGAGTACGGACACCCCGGGCACCAGCGCGGCCTCGGCCGCGGCGCACTCCGGTACGACGACCTGGGTGTACCCGGCGTCGGCGGCGGCCAGTACGGCGGGCAGGATGCCCCGGACCGGCCGGACCCGGCCGTCCAGACCCAGTTCGCCGATCATGACGATGTCGGCCAGCACCCTGGGATCGATGCGCTCGGCCGCGCCGAGCACGGCACTCGCCACCGCGAGATCGAAACCCGATCCGGCCTTGGGCACCGAGGCCGGGCTGAGTCCCACGGTGAGCTTCTTCTGCGGCCACTCGCCGCCGGAGTTCACCACGGCGGCCCGGACCCGGTCCCGGCTCTCCGTCAGACTCTTGTCCGGCAGCCCCACCAGGGTGAAGGCGGCCACTCCGGGCTCCAGGTCGGCCTGGACCTCGACGAGGACACCCTCGACACCGACCAGGGCCACCGAGCAGGTGCGGGCGAATCCCATTCAGGCCACCCCCCGCGCATGCTCCACGGCGGGCGCGCCGCGCCGGGGCAGCAGCACCCCGACCAGATCGATCCGGACCCCGTCCGGCGGTGCTCCGCCGTGCGCGTGCACCCATCGCTCGGCCAGGTCCAGCAGCCGTCGCGCCTTCTCGGGCGTCACGGCGGCCATCGGGTGCTGGAACTCCCCGCCGCGCCTGGTCTTCACCTCGCAGGCGACCAGCGTGCCGCCGTCCCGCGCGACGATGTCGATCTCTCCCGAGCGTCCGCAGCGCCAGTTGCGCTCCAGGATGGTCATCCCGGCCTCGGTCAGCCGCCGCGCGGCCAGATCCTCGCCGTACCTGCCCAGTCCACCGCGTGCCTTGTTCATGTCGGCACCACCTCCGGCACCCACCGTGCCGGGGCACGCCGAAGAAAGTGGATCTTGGTGGACGGAGCCGCGTCTGTGGATATCTCCGCCACCCGTGTGAGTGACGACCCGCGCCGGCCCCGCCCGAGCAAGTGCGAAGCCGCCCCGCGGCTACCTCACAGCGGCCCGCCTCACCCGCCAGGCAACTCCAGATCGCTCTTGTTCAGCTCCTCGATGTTCACGTCCTTGAACGTCAGCACCCGGACCTGCTTGACGAACCGTGCCGGGCGGTACATGTCCCACACCCAGGCGTCGGCCATCGACACCTCGAAGAACACCTCACCCTGGACCGAGTGCACCTGCATCTCGTAGTCGTTGGTGAGGTAGAAACGCCGTTCCGTCTCGATCACGTATTTGAACAGACCGACGACGTCGCGGTACTCCCGGTAGAGCTTCAGCTCCATCTCGGTCTCGTACTTCTCGAGGTCCTCGGCGCTCATGGCAGCTTCCCCTTCAGCCGTGCGATCCCCCCATTGTGCGCCAGTCCGGCGAACCCTCAGACGATTTCCGTGTCGAGGGTCACGGGCGTGGCCGGGGGACCCTCGTCGAGCAGCGTGCGCAGCAGCCCGGCGAGCCTGGTCGGATACACCGTCTCATGCGTCCGCTCCAGTTCCCGACACGTCCACCAGCGCGCTCCGGTCACACTGCGCCGCTCCAGCTCGGTCAGCCCGAGGGCGGCCGTCGCCGTCTGTGCCGTACGGGCCAGGTAGTACCACTCGTCCTGGTCCCAGCGGCGCCCGGCGAACGGGAAGGAGCACCGGCGGCACCACAACACCGGTCCCAGGTCGACCTCAGTGATGCCGGTCTCCTCGACGAGCTCGCGAAGCGCGGCCTGCTCACGGGTCTCGACCCCCTCCACACCGCCGCCGGGGGTGAACCACCAGTCGTCGGCCGGGTCGTCCGGCTCGTGGCCGTGCAGCAGCAGGACGCGGTCGGCGGGGTCGAGCAGCACCACACGGGCGACCTTGCGCAGCCCGCCCGCACGGGTGTCCTCAGCCGGCATGGACGGGCTCCGCGCCGCTCCGGACGCGCGAGCGGCCCACGCGCGCCGCGACCGGGCCGTAGGCGGCGCCGCCGAGGACCAGTACCGCACCGGCGACGACCATCACCTCGATCAGCGGCAGCGGACCGGGCTCCGACAGCGTGCCCAGCGCCTCGAATCCGGTCGGCCGGGTCAGCATGCCCCGCATCGGCCAGACCACGGAGTCCACGCGGGCGTGCACCGCACCGCGGCTCACCGTGCCCTCGGCGGCGTCGGTGAGGTGGGCGGTGGAGTCCAGCGAGCCCTGGCGCTCGTCGCCGAGCAGGAAGAGGCGGCCCTTGGGCACGGTCACCGTCGGGAAGCCCTTGACCTCGGCCGGGGTGCCCTTGGGCAGGTAGGGCTCGTCGACCGGTTTGCCGTTGACGCTCAGCTTGCCGTCGGTGCAGCAGGCGACGGTGTCCCCGCCGACCGCGACCACCCGCTTGACCACGTCGGCGCCGGTCACCCAGGTCTTGTCGCTGAACACCACCACGTCCCCCCGGCGCACGTCAGCGCCGTCGACCCGCTGGGCCAGCACCCGGTCACCGGCGTCGATGGTGGGGGTCATCGAGCTGGTCGGCACGGTGTAGGGCCGGTAGGTCACCGCGGCCCAGCCGAAGCCGGCCAGGAAGAGCAGCAGGCCGAGGGCCACCGCCACGCCCGACAGCCTCCCGCCGAGGCCGCCCTTGGACTCCGCGCCTTGGGCACTTGCCATGTCGTCTCCCGGTCCCCTCCGCCGGGGTCGCCCGGCCTGCCACGATCCGCCTTTGGTAGCACACCGGGCCGGAAAGCCGCGAGGGCGGTGTCCCCCGGTGACCGGTTCTTCACCGGGTCTCCGGGAAACACCGCCCTCGGCAGTGCCCATGGGTCACACCTGAAGTGCCCGCGAACTCACCTCTCGCGCGCGGCCTCGGCGGCAGCGGGTCGGGCCCCCTTGCGGCGACGCCACAGCGCCACCGGAACCACGAGGGCGACCGCACCGGCGCCCGGCGCGTACGGCAGCGACGCGGCGGCCGAGCTCTGCTTGTCCAGTCCCGGCTGGTCGAAGGTGTCCGGGATCGGCAGGGTGCCCCAGCGGTTGACGGGCCACGCCTTCACGATCGCGCGTCCGACGACGTCCTTCACCGGCACCATGCCGTGGTTCTCGTCGGTCTGGTTGTACCGCGAGTCCCGCGAGTTCTGGCGGTGGTCGCCCATCACCCAGATGTAGCCCTTGGGCACCTTGACCTTGAACTGGCCGCCCTGGTCGTCCACGCTGCACGGCGTGTTGCCGGGGTAGACGTACGGCTCGTCTAGCGCCTTGCCGTTGACCTTCAGCGGGGCGCTGCCCTCGCACTCGACCGTGTCGCCGCCGACCCCGATCACGCGCTTGATGAGGTCCTTCTCCTCGGCGGACGGCATCAGGCCGATCCAGCTCAGCGCCTTCTGCACCGCGTTCTGCTCCGGCGTCGGCTCCCCCGCCAGCCACTGGCCCGGGTCGTGGAAGACGACGACCTCGCCACGCTCGGGCTCCGAGCCGAACCAGGGGGTGAGCTTGTCCACCAGGACGCGGTCACCCTGCTGGAGGGTGTTCTGCATCGAGTCGGACGGGATCGAGAACGCCTGCACCAGGAACGTCTTGATCAGCAGGGCCAGCACCAGCGCGATACCGACGAGGATCGGCAGTTCCTTCCAGAACGAGCGCTGCTTCTCCGGCCGGCGCGCGGCACCGCCGCCGCCTTCGCCCTCGTCGGTCCGCGGGGGCCGGCCGGGCGGGGTGCCGTCACCGTCCGCCGCGAAGCCGTTCCCGGAGTTCACGGCGCCGTCCGGGGCCGAGGCGTCGGACCCCACGGGGTGCCCGCGGTGCTCCTCGCCGTCGTGCCCCGACCGTGCGCCAACCGCCACATCCCCCACGCCAACTCCTTACTCTGTGCCGCCGCCTGCCCCATGCATGGTGCAGGCCCACCACTCCCATAACGAGCGGGAGTTCCGCAGGGGTCGGGAGCTGGGTCAGTCCGTTCGGATCGTAGGGGGCAACCCTATGCGACGGGGCACCGGCCGCAGTCGCCCCGGACGCCGCGTCGGTGACGCTTGCGAAGGTTTTAGGTTCGTCCAGGCGCGTCCAGTGCGCGAAGGGCCAGCCGATGAACATCGCCCGGCCGACGACCGACTCCTCGGAGACGGTCCCGCCGTAGGGGAGGTTCTGGTGGTAGCGGGAGTCGGCGGAGTTGCCCCGGTGGTCGCCCATCACCCACAGGCGGCCCTTGGGCACGGTGATGTCGAAGGAGGTCGCGGAGGGGGCGTTGCCGGGATAGATGTACGCGCCCTCGGTGAGCGGGGCGCCGTTGACCGTGACCCGCCCCTCGGCGTCGCAGCACTTCACATGGTCGCCGCCCACCCCGATGACCCGCTTGATCAGGTCCTTCTCGTTGTCCGAGGGGAGCAGGCCGATGAAGGTCAGCCCCTCCTTGACCTGCTTGACCACGACCGGGTCGCTCTTCTTCGGCGTCTCCTCGCCGGACAGCCAGCCGCCCGGGTCGTGGAACACCACCACGTCACCGCGGGCCGGCCGGGAGCCGAACCAGGGGGTGAACTTGTCGACCAGTACCCGGTCCCCGATCCGGATCGTCTGCTCCATCGAGCCGGACGGGATCACGAACGCCTGCACCAGGAAGGTCTTCAGCACCAGCGCGATCAGCACCGCGACCCCGAGCAGCAGCGGGATCTCCCGTACCGCCGACCGTCGGCGTTTGCGCTTCACCTTGCGCTGGAGCTTGCGCCGCTCCGCCCGCGAACGGCCGGCGCTCGGCCGGGAGGTCCGGCGGGCGCCGGTGGGCAGCGGATTGTCGGCGGCCGCGCCGGACACCCCGCGCGGCCTTGCCCGGTTACCCATGCGCGGCCTCCGCGGCAGGTACGTGCGCGTAGGCGCCGGGGCGCTCGATGCGCGTCCAGTGGCCGTACGGCCAGACGATCCAGTCGGCGCGTCCCACCACGTCCTCCACCGGGACCATGCCGCCGCCGGGCGAGCCGAGGTGATCGCGGGAGTCGCTGGAGCGGGCCCGGTGGTCGCCGAGCAGGAAGAGGCGGCCGTCGGGCACCACCACGTCGAAGGGCACGTCGGACGCGCTGTTCCCCGGATAGAGGAACCCCGTCTCGTCGACCGGGTGGCCGTTCACCTCGATCCTCCCCTCCCTGTCGCAGCAGACCACGTGGTCGCCTCCCACCCCTACAACGCGCTTGATGTAGTCGGCGTGCCCGAAGTAGCCGGTCCCGTCGAACACCACCACGTCACCGCGGTCCGGACGGGCACCGAAACGGTACGCCAACTTGTTTACGAGCACGCGGTCCCCGACCCTCAATCCGCGCTCCATGGAACCGCTCGGAATCTCGAACGGCCGCACCACGAATGTGCTCAGGAGCAGCAGGAAGACGAGGCAGGTGAGGAGCGCCAGGGTGAACCGGCCGCCTGGCACGCGCTCGGCGAGCGGGGCCAACGCGAAACGCGACCGGCCCCGCGTACCCGGTGTACCGGGTGGGCGGGAACGGTCGCGTTCGGCGGGCTGTGCTTCGGTGTCCATCGGGGCCAGATGCTATCCGGCCCCGTCAGGACTGAAGGCAGGCGCTCAGTTGTCGCGCTTCTCCTTGATCTTCGCGGCCTTGCCGCGCAGCTCACGGAGGTAGTACAGCTTGGCGCGGCGCACGTCACCGCGGGTGACGAGCTCGATCTTCTCGACGATCGGGGTGTGCACCGGGAAGGTACGCTCCACGCCGACGGAGAAGGAGACCTTGCGGACCGTGAAGGTCTCGCGGACGCCCGAACCCTGGCGGCGGATCACGACGCCCTTGAACTGCTGCACACGCGAGCGGTTGCCCTCGATGACGCGGACGTGCACGTTGACGGTGTCACCCGGGCGGAAGGCCGGGACGTCGGTGCGCAGCGACGCGGAGTCGATGGTGTCGAGCAGGTGAGACATTTCGTCTGCTTTCTTCGCTGATGCCACAGGTCATCAACGGAACTAGATGTTCGAAGAGGTCTGCCGTGCGGGTCGGAACGGGCGTCGTGTCCCCCTGTGGCAGGGGCGCACGCCGGACGGGCGCACAACAGCGGCCTATTGTTCCACGCCGTCGCTCCTGCGCCAAAATCGCCCGGACGAGTGGCCCTCCGGGTCCGGGGACCAGCCCAGGATGGAGAGCATCTCCCGGTCCTTCTTGTCGAGCGTGGCGGGGTCGCAGCGTTCGATCAGGTCGGGCCGGTTGGCGGTGGTGCGGCGCATCGCCTCGTCGCGCCGCCAGCGCGCGATCCTGCCGTGATGCCCGCTGAGCAGCACGTCCGGGATGCCATGGCCGCGCCACTCGGGCGGCTTGGTGTAGACCGGCCCCTCCAGGAGGTTGGCCATCGCGCCGGGGGCGAAGGAGTCGTCCCGGTGCGACTCGGCGTTGCCGAGGACGCCGGGCAGCAGCCGGGCCACGGCCTCGGTGACGACCAGGACGGCCGCCTCACCGCCCGCGAGGACGTAGTCCCCGATGGACACCTCGTAGACCGGCATCCGGGTCGCGTACTCGTCCATGACCCGGCGGTCGATGCCCTCGTAACGGGCCGGGGTGAAGACCAGCCAGGGACGTTCCGACAGCTCGACGGCGAGTTCCTGGGTGAAGGGGCGGCCGCTCGGGGTCGGCACGATCAGGGCGGGGCTGTGCGCGCCCGCCTCGTAGCCGTCGGCCAGCACGGTGTCCAGGGCGTCGCCCCAGGGCTCGGTCTTCATGACCATGCCCGGACCGCCGCCGTACGGGGTGTCGTCGACCGTGTTGTGCCGGTCGTAGGTCCAGGAGCGCAGGTCGTGGACGTTCACGTCGAGCCGGCCGCGCGCGCGGGCCTTGCCGACGAGGGAGACGTTCAGCGGTTCCAGGTACTCCGGGAAGATCGTGACGACGTCGAGCCTCATGCGCCCTCGTCCTCGTCGCGCGTGGAAGCCTCCGAAGCCTCGTCCCGCGCGGACGCGATCTCGGCCCGGTCGTCGATCAGGCCGGGCGGCGGCGTGATGACCGCCCGCTGCTCGTCCAGGTCGATCTCGCTGACGATCTCCTCCACGAACGGGATCAGCACCTCGCTGCCGTCCGGGCGCTCCACGATGAACAGGTCCTGGGAGGGCAGGTGGGAGATCTCGGTGATCCGGCCCACCTCCGTGCCGTCCTCGGTGACCACATCGAGGTCGATGAGCTGATGGTCGTAGAACTCGTCCTCGTCCTCCGGCATCTCCTCCGGATCGACGTCGGCGATGAGCAGTGTGTTGCGCAGCGCCTCCGCGCCGGTGCGGTCGCTGACGCCCTCGAAGCGAAGGAGGAGACGGCCGCTGTGCACGCGGCCGGTGGCGATGGTGAGCGGCCCGACGGACGCCGGATCGGTGGCCAGGACGGCGCCCGGTGCGAGCCGCGACTCCGGCTCGTCGGTCCGCACCTCGACGGTGACCTCACCCTTGATGCCATGAGCACGGCCGATCCGTGCGACTACCAACTGCACGAGTACAGATCTCCTGTCATACGACTGCGGGCCGGGGACGGCCCAGTGGCCCTCCCCGGCCCGAGCCGGTTGCTATGAAGCGTCAGCGGACGTGGTCCACGTCGACGAGGTCGACACGGACACCGCGGCCGCCGATGGCGCCCACGACGGTACGCAGAGCGCGCGCGGTGCGGCCGTTACGACCGATCACCTTACCGAGGTCGTCGGGGTGCACCCGGACCTCCAGCACGCGCCCGCGGCGCAGGTCGCGCGAGGCGACCTGCACATCGTCGGGGTTGTCGACGATGCCCTTCACGAGGTGCTCAAGCGCCTCTTCGAGCATGCTGCTCAGGCCTCGGTCGACTCGGCGGACTCAGCGGCCGCCTCGTCCTTCTTCTCAGCCTTCTTCTTCTGGGTGATGGCCTCACCCTTGTTGTCGTCGTCGGAGCCGAGGCCCTCGAACGACGGACGCTCGGCCTTCGGCGCGGCGACGAGGAGCGGCGCCGGGGCCGGCTCGCCCTTGAACTTCTGCCAGTCGCCGGTCTTCTTCAGAATGGCGAGCACCGGCTCGGTCGGCTGCGCACCGACACCCAGCCAGTAGGCGACGCGATCGGCGTCCACCTCCATGACCGACGGGTTGTAGGTCGGGTGGTACTTGCCGATCTCCTCGATGGCCCGGCCGTCACGGCGGGTACGGGAGTCGGCGACGACGATGCGGTAGTGAGGCGAACGGATCTTGCCCAGACGCTTCAGCTTGATCTTGACTGCCACGGGAGTGAGTTCTCCTGGAGTTGACGTGTTGGGCACGGCGGAGTTGCCGCGTGGGGTTGCGGTACCCGAGTGCCCGATGGACGCGTCAGCCGGAGGAGAGAGGGGTCCTGTGCGACTGTCGAGTACAGCTAGACATTGTGCCACACCCCGCGGGGCGCCCGGGGACACGGCCGGTGATCCCGAGCACGCCTCAGAGGCGCCCGGCGCTGGGCCCACGCCCGCCCGCCGGACGGAGGGAAGCTGACCGTACGGCTGCCACGAGCAGCCGTCTCGTCAGCTCGCCGCTGCCACCGCCTCCGGGATGCGGAACGGTTTGCCGCAGCCGCCGCACATGATCGGCGCCTGCGCCAGGACCGAGGGGACCACGCGGACGTTGCGCCCGCAGTCGCAGACCGCCTTGACCCGGACCCCGCCCCCGGAGGAGCCGTGCCGGGCGGCCGGGCCCCTGAAGGTGCGCGAGGTGTCGGCGGAGGTGGCCACGGTGTGCGCCTTCAGCGCCCGCTGCAGCCGGTCGATGGTCGGACGGTAGCGCCGCTTGGCCTCGGGGTTGAGCGTGACCAGCGAGAAGCCGCTGCTGGGATGCGGCTCGTCGGGGTGGTCCAGGCCCAGCTCCTCGGCGACGGCGAGGAAACGGCGGTTGTGGTAGCGGCCGGCGCGCGAGGTGTCGCGCACTCCGCGGGAGGCGGCGATGCCGTGCACCGCCTCGTGCAGCAGCCGCTCGAAGGAGAGCTCGTGCCCGCACGCGGACGACGACTCCCCGATCAGTGATTCCGGTGCGGCGAGGTCGGGCAGTTCGGGGTGGTACCGCTGAATGTCGGCCCACGCCTGTGCCAGCTCCGCGGCGAGAACAGGTGGTGTCTGTGTCGTGCTCACGTAATGACAACGAGCGTGGGTGCCGCTGTGTTCCTATTCCGGGGCATCTCAAATAATTTGCACCTACCCGTCAGTTGTCGCCGATGCGTCCTGACGAGGGCGGGTCCGCCGTTTCACGGAGAAGCCGCACAGCCCCCCACAAGCCGGTGCGTAGCCAGACGTACGACTACCGGCGTCGGCGGGGCTACTGCCACCACCGGAACCCGCACGTTACCGGGTGCGCCCGGGCACCGCCGAACCCGGTGGTGCGCGGCAGCGTTGCGGGGGCGTGAATTCGCGCCACACGCGCCATCCGGCGGCAAGCGGGGCCCCACGACCACTGGACGGCACGGCGAGCCGGGAGTTACCTGGCATACGTGGAAAGTGCGCACGCACGGCACACGGGGGCCACACACCGGGCACAGCGACGGACAGCCGGCGGATTGGGGCGCTACCTATGACACCTACGCTCGTGCGGGAGCATCTGGCCCACGCGGGTTCCGCACCACCCCGCGTGAACCCCCGCAAACGCGCGCGCGACTGGTCGGAGATCCAGGAGCGGATGCTTCTGCCGCTTCACGAAACCGTCCACGAGCGCCTCGAAGTGGGACCGGGCACCCGGCTGCTGGGCCTCTCCTGCGGCTCCGGGCTCGCCCTGCTGCTGGCGGCCGCCAAGGGCGCGGCCGTCACCGGCGTCGACTCCCGCCCCGAACACCTCGCCCTCGCCCGCGAACGCCTGGACCCGGACGGCCCCCTGGACGCCCGGCTCGTGCAGGCGGACTCCCCCGCGGACACCGACGACGGCACACCCCCCTACACCCTCGTGACCGCCTACGAGACGGTCGGCGCCCTCGACGACTCCGCCGACCTCGGTGACACCCTCGCCGCCGCGCTGCCGCTGGCCGCGCGCGGGGCCGCCGTGGTGCTGGCCGGCTGGGGCCCGCCCGAGCGGTGCGCCACCTCCACCGTCCTGCGGGTCGCCGCCAAGCTGGCCGAACCACTGCGCGGCGCCCGCACCTGGCGCCCGGCCCGCCGGGACGACCTGGAGGAGGTCGCCCTGCGCGCCGGACTGAGGCCGGACGGCTCAGGCCGGGTGGCCTGCCCCTTCGGGTACGCCGACACCGACAGCGCGGTACGCGGCCTGGTGTCGACCGGGCTGTTCGACGCGGCCGTCGCGGCGACGGACCGCAAGCAGGTCGGCAAGGAGCTGGCCGAGTCCCTGCACCCCTACCGGCGCCCGGACGGGACGGTCTGGATGCCGAACGTCTTCCGCTACCTGATCGCCCGCGTGCCCTAGGGGCACACCCGGATGCGCGAAGGGCGCCCCCTCACGAAGAAGGGGCGCCCTCGGCACGTGGACGGGACGGTGTCAGCCCATGAACTTCTTGAACTCGTCGGGGAGTTCGAAGTCCTGACCGCCCTGCTGGGGCAGACCGAGCGCGTTGCCCCCCTGCGCGGCGGCCTCGCGGCGCTGGGCCTCCTCCAGCTCCTGCTGCTTGCGCTTCATCGGGTTGCCCGAACGCTGCTTGCCCTTGGCCTTCTTGGGCTGCTTCTTGGTGCGGCCGGGGCCGCCGCCCATGCCCGGCATCCCCGGCATGCCCGGCATCCCGCCGCCCTGGGCCATGCGGGACATCATCTTGCGCGCCTCGAAGAACCGCTCCACCAGGCCCTTCACCGCGCTGACCTCGACACCGGAACCCTTGGCGATGCGGGCGCGGCGGGAGCCGTTGATGATGGTCGGGTCGGTGCGCTCGGCCGGGGTCATCGACTTGATGATGGCGGCCGTGCGGTCCACGTCCCGCTCGTCGATGTTGTTGATCTGGTCCTTGATCTGGCCCATGCCCGGGAGCATGCCGAGCAGCTTGCTGATACTGCCCATCTTCCTGACCTGTTCCATCTGGGACAGGAAGTCGTCCAGGGTGAAGTCCTGGCCCTTCTTCGACGCCAGCTTCGAGGCCATCTTCTCGGCCTCTTCCTGACTGAACGTCTTCTCCGCCTGCTCGATCAGGGTGAGCAGGTCACCCATGTCGAGGATGCGGGAGGCCATCCGGTCGGGGTGGAACGCGTCGAACTCGTCCAGCTTCTCGCCGTTGGACGCGAACATGATCGGCTTGCCGGTGATCTGCCGGATCGACAGGGCGGCACCACCGCGGGCGTCACCGTCGAGCTTGGAGAGCACGACGCCGTCGAAGCCGACGCCGTCGCGGAACGCCTCGGCGGTGTTGACCGCGTCCTGGCCGATCATGGCGTCGACGACGAAGAGGATCTCGTCCGGGGAGACGGCGTCGCGGATGTCCGCGGCCTGCGCCATCATCTCCTGGTCGATGCCCAGGCGGCCGGCGGTGTCCACGATCACGATGTCGTGGACCTTGGCCTTGGCGAACTCGATGGAGTCCTTGGCGACCTTGACCGGGTCGCCGACGCCGTTGCCCGGCTCGGGGGCGTACACCGCGACACCGGCGCGCTCGGCGACGACGCTGAGCTGGTTGACGGCGTTGGGGCGCTGGAGGTCGCAGGCGACGAGCAGCGGCGAGTGGCCCTGCTCCTTCAGCCAGCGGCCGAGCTTGCCCGCGAGCGTGGTCTTGCCCGCACCCTGGAGACCGGCCAGCATGATCACGGTCGGCGGCTGCTTGGCGAAGCGCAGGCGGCGGGTCTCACCGCCCAGGATGGTGACCAGCTCGTCGTTGACGATCTTGAGCACCTGCTGCGCGGGGTTCAGCGCCCGGGAGACCTCGGCGCCGAGCGCGCGCTCCTTGACGTTCTTGATGAACGACCGGACGACAGGGAGCGCGACATCGGCCTCAAGGAGTGCGATGCGGATCTCGCGGGCCGTGGCGTCGACGTCCTCCTCGGACAACCGGCCCTTGCCGCGGAGATTTTTGAACGTCGCGCTGAGACGGTCGGAGAGAGTATCGAACACGGCGGCGTCGGTCCTCGGGGTCGGAGTCGTTTTGGGCTGCCCTCCAGGGTATCCGGCCTTGCAAGCAAATCGTCCCCGCCTGCCAGGCACAGCAGGCGGGCGGGGACGTATCCCCGCACCGGCAGGGACCATGTTGCATCCACGTCGGCCTCTGTCAGCAGACCCGGATCACCCCCGCGCCGGCGGGGAGCATGTCCAGTGAACGCAGGACACGCTCAAGAAGTCACTCCCGCAATGTCTCCTCCAGCATCCGCGCCACCGAAGCCGCGTCTTCCCCCGGCAATGGCGCGCCCGTGCCCGTCGTGACGTAGAAGGCGTCCACCGCGTTGGCGCCCAGCGTGCTGGCGTGCATGCTGCGGACCCGGACCGCCGCCTTCTCCAGGGCCGTGCCGATGCGGAAGAGGAGGCCGGGGGCGTCCTGGGCGCGGACCTCGATCACCGTGGCGTGGCGGGAGGCGGCGGGGGCCACGGTGACGCGCGGGGGCGGGGCCGCGCGGCCGCGACGGCGGGGGTAGGCGGCGTCGCGCTCGGCGAGGCGGCTCGTGATGTCCAGGGAGCCGTCGAGCGCGCGGACGAGGTCGGCGCGGAGCCGGCTGGCCTGCGGGAGCGAGCCGTACTCGGCGGCGACCCGCCAGTCGAGCAGCAGGACGGAGCCGTCGTCGTCGACGTCGTCGGGCAGCCGCAGGGTGCGCAGCCCGCCCGTGCGGACGGTGAGCCGGTGCAGGGCGAGGACCCCGGCGAGGGCGGGCAGCACGCCGGGCTGGTCGGGCACGGCGATGACCAGTTCGACGCCGAGCGGTTCGCCCGTCTCCGCGGACTCGTCCGGCGCCCCGGGGTCGGCCTGGGCGCGCAGGGCGAGGACCGGGCCGCCGGTGCGGTGGGCCTCGATGGCCAGGCGTTCCTGTTCGGCGGTGGGCGCCGCGGGTTCGGGCTCGGTGCCGGGGTGTTCGCCGGCGAGTACGGCGAAGACGCGGCGGACGAGGTCGCTGACGAGGGAGCCGCGCCAGGTGGACCAGGCGGCGGGGCCGGTGGCGAGGGCGTCGGCCTCGGTGAGGGCGTGCAGGAGTTCCAGGGTGCTCTCGCTGCCGACGGCGTCGGCGACGGCGCGGACAGTGGCGGGGTCGTCGAGGTCGCGGCGGGTGGCGGTCTCGACGAGCAGCAGGTGGTGCCGGACGAGGGTGGCGAGGACGGCGACGTCGGCGCGGTCGAAGCCGAGCCGGGCGGCGACGTCCTTGGCGATGATCTCGCCGGCCACCGAGTGGTCGCCGGGCCAGCCCTTGCCGATGTCGTGCAGCAGTGCGGAGACGAGGAGCAGGTCGGGGCGGCTGACGCGGCGGGTGAGGGCGGAGGCGCGGACGGCGGTCTCGATGAGGTGGCGGTCGACGGTCCACAGGTGGACGGCGTTGCGCTGGGGGCGGCAGCGGACGCGCTCCCAGTCGGGGAGCAGCCGGCTGATCAGTCCCTCGGCCTCCAGGGCCTCCCACACGTCGACGGTGGGGCGGCCGGAGCCGAGCAGGGTGATGAGCTGTTCGCGTGCCTCGGCAGGCCAGGGCGTGGGGAGGGGGCGCGCGGTGGCGGCCATGCGCCGTACGGCGTGCGGGGAGAGCGGGAGGGCGGCCTGCGCGGCGGCGGCCGCGGCGCGCAGGGGCAGTACGGGGTCGCGTTCGGGGCGTGCGGTGCGGGCGAGGACGGCCTCGCCCTCCTGCTCGACGACGCCTTCGGCGAGGGGTGAGCGTTCGGCGACGGGTTTGCCGCCCCCCAGCATGGCGCGCAGCCGGGGCCGTACGGCACGGGCGCGCAGGACGCGGTTCACCTCGCGCCAGGTGACGTCACCGGCGTAGGAGATCACGCGGGCTGCCTCGTAGACCTGGCGGAGCAGGGTGTCGGCGTCGAGGAGGCCGAGTTCGGCGGCGACCTGGTCCTGTTCCTGCAGGGCGAGGCGGTCGGTGGCGCGGCCGGTGACGAGGTGGAGGGCGTCGCGGGCGTCGAGGAGGCGGCGGCGGGCGTCGTCGAGGCCCTCGCGGGGTGCGTCGGCGAGCCAGGAGGCGGCGACGGCCCGCAGGGCGGTGGCGTCGCGGAGTCCGCCGCGGGCTTCCTTGAGGTCGGGTTCGAGGAGGAAGCGCAGTTCGCCGTGGCGTTCGGCGCGTTCGGCGCAGAGTTCCTGGAGTTCGGGGAGGCGTTTGGGCGCCTGGTTGCGCCAGTCGGCGAGGATCGCGGTGCGCAGCCCGGCGGTGAGGCCGAGGTCGCCCGCGAGGTGGCGGGCGTCGAGGAGGCCGAGCTGGACCTTGAGGTCCTCACCGGCGGTCTTCCGGGCCTCGGCGGGGGTGCGGACGGAGTGGTCGAGGCTGATGCCGAGGTCCCAGACGGGGTACCAGAGCCGGTCGGCGAGGGCGGCGACGGCGGCGGGGTCGCCGCCGTCGTGCAGGAGCAGCAGGTCGAGGTCGCTGCGGGGGGAGAGTTCACCGCGTCCGTAGCCGCCGACGGCGACGAGGGAGATGCCCTTGGTGGTGGGGGCGGCGGCGGTGAAGAGGCCGGTCAGCCAGTCGTCGGTGAGCCCGGCGAGGGCGGTACGGCGCGGCGGCCCGGACCGTGCCCCCTCGGTGAGGAGGTGCAGCCGGGCCGCCGCGTAGCCGCTGGGTCCCGTGTCGTCGGTCTTGTTGCGGTCGTCCGTGCGCGTCACCCAGCGACTCCTGTCTTTCCTCGTGTCAGAGCGCGTCCGGGCCGCGCTCGCCGGTGCGGACGCGGACGGCGGTCTCGACGGGCAGTGACCAGACCTTGCCGTCCCCGATCTTCCCGGTGCGGGCGGCCTTGACGACGACGTCGATCAGCTGCTCGGCGTCCTCGTCCTCGGCCAGCACCTCGATGCGGATCTTGGGGACGAGGTCGACGGTGTACTCGGCGCCCCGGTAGACCTCGGTGTGCCCGCGCTGGCGGCCGTAGCCGCTGGCCTCGGTGACGGTGAGTCCGTGGACGCCGAACGCCTGGAGGGCTTCCTTGATCTCGTCGAGCCGGTGCGGCTTGACGACCGCCGTGATGAGCCTCATGCGTCCACCTTCTTGTTCTTCGCGGCGGCGAGCGCCTGGGCCGTGGAGCCGCCGACGACTCCGCCGCCGGTGCCGCTGAAGTCGTACGCGGTCTCGGCGTGCTGGGACTGGTCGATGCCGGAGACCTCCTCGTCCTCGGGGACCCGCATGCCGAGGGTCTTGTCGAGGAGGAAGGCGAGGACGGCGGAGGCCAGCAGGGAGTAGGCGAGGACGGCGAAGACGCCGGCGCACTGCTTCCAGAGCTGGTCGAAGGTGTGGTCGCCGTAGAAGACGCCGGCCGCGTCGGACTGGCCCTTGCCGGTGGCGAAGAAGCCGATGAGCAGGGAGCCGACGATGCCGCCGACCATGTGGACGCCGACGACGTCGAGGGAGTCGTCGTAGCCGAACCTGAACTTCAGCCCGACGGCGGCGGCGCAGGCGACTCCGGCGATGACGCCGACGGCAATCGCGCCGAGCGGGGAGACGGCGCCGCCGGACGGGGTGATGGCGACGAGTCCGGCGACGGCACCGGAGGCGGCGCCGAGGGTGGTGCAGGCGCCGTGGCGGATCTTCTCGTAGGCGAGCCAGGCCAGCATGGCGGCGGCGGTGGCGACCTGGGTGTTGACGAACATCAGGGCGCCCACGCCGTCGTCGTTGCCCAGCCAGGAGCCGGCGTTGAAGCCGAACCAGCCGAACCACAGCAGTCCTGCGCCGAGCATGACCAGGGGCAGGCTGTGCGGGCGCATCGGGTCCTTCTTGAAGCCGACGCGCTTGCCGATGACCAGGATGACGCCGAGGGCGGCGGCACCGGCGTTGATGTGGACGGCGGTGCCGCCCGCGAAGTCGATCACGCCGAGCTTGAAGGCCCAGCCGTCGGAGGCCCAGACCCAGTGGGCGACCGGGATGTAGACGACCGTGGCCCACAGGGCGACGAACAGGGCCCAGGCCGAGAACTTGACCCGGTCGGCGAGGGCTCCGCTGATCAGGGCGGGGGTGATGATGGCGAACATCATCTGGAAGACCATGAAGACGAACACCGGGATGGTGTAGCCCGGCCAGAGTTCCGTCAGCCCGATATGGCTCAGTCCGAGCCAGTCGGCGTTCCATCCGATGAAGGCGGACCCGGAGCCGAAGGCCAGGGAGAAGCCGTAGAGCACCCAGAGGAGCGTGACGATGCCGATGCTGATGAAGCTCATCATCAGCATGTTGAGGGTGCTCTTGACGCGGACCATGCCTCCGTAGAAGAAGGCCAAGCCCGGTGTCATGAGCAGCACCAGGGCGGAACAGATCAGCATGAAGCCTGTGTTCGCGGAGGACAGTTTGGGTGCCTCCGCGGCAAGCGTGATGGCTGCTGCCATCGGCGTCTCCTCATCGGTTGTACGGCCCCGTGCGGGCGGTGCCTGGGCGGTCCGGTCAAGTGAGGGGTGGGCCGGTTATGCGCCAGAGACTGACGCAGCGCGGTTTCGACCGGGGCCCCCGGCTGTTTCGCGGGGGTGACGAAGGCACCTGGCGTGTTACGCCTCCATGAACTGCCCGCCGTCGGGCGCACCGGTCGTTATCGTGGCGCAACCGGCGCCGGGCTCGCCGTAGCGACAGGCGGGTGGGGGCCTACGTGAACCGGCCGCGGCCGGCCTCTCGATGACCTGGCATGGGGGAGCCGAGTCGGGCAGTTCGGGAGGACCGGCCGCGGCCGGGGCATGGGTGGTGCGGGCCGCTCAGCCCGCGTCGGCGCTCTCGGGGAGGTCGACGGCGAGCTGTTCGGTGAGGTCGACGACGACGGAGAGGTCCCCGAAGTCCCGCACGGCCGCGCCGACCGTCTTGCGGATGCGGGTGTTGACCCGCTCCGAGCGGACCTTGCGGGCGGTCTCCATGGCCTGGGAGGCGTAGGCGCTGCCTCGCTCGGGCTCGCGCTGGAGCAGGTGCACGGTGGCCATGCCGATCAGGTTGAGCGCGTAGGACCGCTGGTGTTCGCCGTCCTTGGCGAACAGGTCGACGGCCCGCTCCATCAGCGGCTGGGCGAGCGAGGCGTAGGTGGGGCTGCGCCCGGCCACGTAGGCGAGGTCGCGGAAGGAGTGCGAGTTCTCGCCGTGCAGCTCGGCCTCGGAGAAGAACCTGATCCAGTCGGGGTCCGGGTCGTCCCAGTCCTCGGCGTCGGCGAAGGTGTCCTCGGCCATGCGGACGGCCCGCTTGCACTTGCCGGGCTGGCCCATGTTGGCGTAGGCGCGGGCCTCCATCGCATACAGCATGGACTGGGTGCGGGGACTGGCGCAGTCCCGGCTGCCGTACTGGGCGAGATGGATGAGTTCGAGGGCGTCGTCGGGGCGGCCGAGGTGGATCATCTGGCGGCTCATGCTGGAGAGCACGTAGGAGCCGAGCGGCTTGTCCCCGGCCTCCTTGGCCGCGTGCAGGGCGAGCACGAAGTACTTCTGCGCGGTGGGCTGGAGCCCCACGTCGTACGACATCCAGCCGGCGAGTTCGGCGAGTTCGGCGGCGACCTTGAACAGCTTGCGGGTGGTGGTCTCGGGCTGGGGCTCCTGGAGGAGGTCGGTGACCTCGTGGAGCTGCCCGACGACCGCCTTGCGGCGCAGGCCGCCGCCGCACTGGGCGTCCCACTGGCGGAACATCTTGGTCGTGGACTCCAGCAGCTCCAGCTCGGGACGGGAGAGCCGGCCGGGCCTGCGGGGTTCGTGCAGCGGGTCGGGCTCGGGCGGGGCCTGCGAGGAGGGGGTGGGGACCAGCCAGCGCTGCATGGGCTCGATGAGGGCGGGTCCCGCCGAGAGGCCGAGGGAGGTGCCGAGGAAGCCGCGCCGGGCGAGCATCAGGTCGCTGCGGGAGAACTCGCTGAGCAGCGCGACGGTCTGGGGGCCGGTCCAGGGCAGGTCGACGCCGGACGCGGAGGGTGACTGGCGGGCGACACGCAGGCCGAGGTCCTCGACGGAGACGACGCAGCCGAAGCGCTCGGAGAACAGCTCGGAGAGGATGCGCGGGATCGGTTCGCGCGGGTTCTCGCCGTCCAGCCAGCGGCGGACCCGCGAGGTGTCGGTGGAGATGTGGTTGGCACCGAGCTGCCGGGCCCGGCGGTTCACCTGGCGGGCCAGCTCCCCCTTGGACCAGCCGCTGCGCACGAACCACGAGCCGAGCAGGTCGTTGGGGCGCTTGTCAGCGTTCGTCCCGCCACCGCCGTTGCCGCCCACTGGAACGCCCCCATTCCCTGAATCCACCTGTCGCCGGATGCGCCAAGCCCTATCAGAATGCCGGTGGACCGGGCCGCCCGTCCGGTGGTTCTCACCCTTCGAACGAGCTGACGGCTTGCCTCCGGCATACCCATGAGTGCATGTGCCCCCGGGACTCGCACACTCACAGTAATCCCACGATCACCCTTCCAGCCACGGCGATCCTTGAAACGCCACCATTCGCCACCCCTTCGAATGAACTCACGATGACTACCGCGCGCTTCACTTGACACCGGACGACCGACGGTGGGCGGAGGGAAGCGCACGGGGGCGCGCGAAGCCCCGTTCACCACCGTTCGTGCCGTGATGCGCCGCCTTGTCCCGGTAGGGGCGAGGGAAAGCGGGAGTCGAGGAGTCACGTTCCGCATCCCTCTCACTCCGTTTCGTAACCACCGGCGCGCTGTACCCGTTGGAGGGGGCATGGGTTTCACGATCGGCGGCATCCGGGAGATCCGCTCCGGCACGCGTCGGCGCGGCCGCACGCCGGAATGCACCACGGCCGCCGAGTTCACCGGCCTGTGGGGCTGGGACGTCGTGGCGGGGGCGCGCGCCTCGGGCGGCGCCTGCTCCTGCGGGCGGTCCGACTGCCCGGAGCCGGGCGCGCATCCGCTCGACTTCGCACCCCGGCTGTCGGCCGGAGCCACGCTGGACGAGGCGAGCCGGGCGTGGGCCGAGGTGCCGGGCGCCTCGGTGATGCTGCCGGTGGGCCGGGCGTTCGACGTGATCGAGGTGGCGGAGGCGGCGGGGCGCCGCGCGCTGGCGCGCCTGGAGCGGATGGGGCTGCCCCTCGGTCCGGTGACGGCGACCCCGGACGGCCGCGCCCACTTCCTGGTCGCCCCCGGTACCGCCGCCGAGCTTCCCCACCTGCTCTACCGCATGGGCTGGGACGACCCCGAGGCGCTGGACCTGCGCGGCCTCGGTCCGGGGGCGTACATCACCGCCCCGCCCTCCGACCGGGGCGGCCTGGGTCCGGCGCGCTGGCTCCGCCCACCGGTGCTGGACGGGGCGGCGCGCCCTCCGGCGGCCCGGCTGCTGCTGGGCACGCTGGCCTATGTGGCGCACCGCTCGGCCGCCCCCGCGTAGCGCGGCGGTCTCTCCTTACGGCGAAGCGCCCGTCCCCCGGTTCCGCTGGGGGCGGGCGCTTCGGCGTGGTCGCGGGCGGGGTGACGGGGGTCAGTCACCGAGGAGCGCGTCGACGAACGCCTCCGGGTCGAACGGCGCCAGGTCGTCGGGGCCCTCACCGAGGCCGATGAGCTTGACCGGGACGCCCAGCTCGTTCTGCACCGCGATGACGATGCCGCCCTTGGCGGTGCCGTCGAGCTTGGTGAGCACGATGCCGGTGATGTCCACGACCTCGGCGAAGACGCGGGCCTGCACCAGGCCGTTCTGGCCGGTGGTGGCGTCGAGCACGAGCAGCACCTCGTCCAGCGGGGCGTGCTTCTCCACGACCCGCTTGACCTTGCCCAGCTCGTCCATGAGGCCGGTCTTGGTGTGCAGACGGCCGGCGGTGTCGATGAGCACCACGTCGACGCCCATCTCCTTGCCCTCCTTCACCGCGTCGAAGGCGACGGAGGCGGGGTCACCGGCCTCCGGACCGCGCACGGTGTAGGCGCCGACGCGCTCGCCCCAGGTCTGGAGCTGGTCGGCGGCGGCGGCGCGGAAGGTGTCGGCGGCACCGAGGACGACGCTGCGGCCGTCGGCGACCAGGACGCGGGCGAGCTTGCCGGTGGTGGTGGTCTTGCCGGTGCCGTTGACGCCAACGACCATCACGATGCCGGGCCTGCGGCCCTCGGGCTCGGTCTTGACCTCGCGGTCCATGTCCGTGCCGACGAGCTTGAGCAGCTCCTCGCGGAGCAGGCCGCGCAGTTCCTCGGGGGTGCGGGTGCCGAGCACCTTGACGCGCTCGCGCAGCCGCTCGACCAGTTCCTGGGTGGGCCGGACGCCGACGTCGGCGGTGAGGAGGGTGTCCTCGATCTCCTCCCACGTGTCGTCGTCCAGGTGCTCGCGCGAGAGCAGCGTGAGCAGGCCCTTGCCGAGGGCGTTCTGGGAGCGGGAGAGACGGGAGCGCAGCCGGATCAGACGTCCGGCGCTGGGCTCCGGGATCTCGATCTCGGGAGCCTTCTCGGCGGCCGGAGGCTCCTCGACGGTGGTGGGGGCACCGCCGCCCGGCAGGTCCACCTCCTCGATGGTCCGGCGTTCTTCGTCGCGCGGGGTCTCGGCCTCGTCACCGACGTGCGGTTCGGCCGGGGGCGCGGTCAGGTCGGGCTTCGACGGCGGGGGCGGCGGCAGCGGCTTCTTGAGCCTGCTGGTGATGAGGAGCCCGCCGAGCGCGCCGAGCACGACCACGGCGATGACTACAGCAAGGATGATGGTTTCCATAACCCGACCAGTATCGGCCATGGGGTATCCGACGAAAGGGCTTCCACGCTCCTGGCATTTCCTCCAGGAGACAAATGCCACAGGGGTAGTGGAGTCGGATTAAACTACGATGACTCTCGGCTCCGCCCCGCGCGTCGAGCCCGTCGTCCTCGTCCCCCACCGCTAGGACACCTCCCCTCCATGAGCAAGACGGCCGCGCGCGAGGGCGCGCTGGAAACCCGTGGCATCGAGCCGGTCCCCGATGACGAACGCACCGCGCGCACCCGCGGGCTCTTCCCCACCTGGGTGGGGGCCAACATCAGCGTCCTGCTGCTCACGATGGGCGCGAGCCTGGTCGTGGCGTACCACCTCAACTTCTGGCAGGCCCTCGTGGTCGCGGCCGTCGCTCCCGTCGTCTCCTACGGCCTGGTCGGGCTGATCGGGATCGCCGGCAAGCGGGGCGCGGCGCCGGGGATGGCGCTGTCGCGGGCGGTCTTCGGCCAGCGCGGCAATCTGCTGCCCGGCTCGCTGATCTGGGTCGCGCGCTGGGGCTGGGAGACGATCAACGCGGTGACCGGCGCGTACGCGCTGCTCACCATCCTGGACCTCGCGCTGGGCATCAAGGCCAACGGCGTGCTGGACATGGTCACGCTGCTGCTCTTCGTGATCGCCACGTTCGTGATCTCCGGGCTCGGGATCAGCGCGGTGCAGAAGTGCAGCAAGTACGCGACGTATCTCTTCGGCGTCTTCTCGGTGCTGGTGCTGGCGTACCTGGCCGTGCACACCGACTGGTCGCGCGTCCTGCACGGCGGTGCGGGGTCGACGGCCTCGCTGATCACCGCGATCGGCATGATCGCCGCCGGCGGGGTGAGCTGGATCCCGTCCGCGCCGGACTTCACCCGCTATCTGCCGCGTACGGCTTCCTCGCGGGCGATCGTCGGGCAGACCGTCGGCGGGGCGGGCATCGTCGTCCTGCCGCTGGTGCTGATGGGCGCGGTGATGGCGGTGGCCACGCCGGATCTGGCCTCGGCCTCCGACCCGGTGTCCTTCCTCGGCACGATCCTGCCGCTGTGGATCGCCGTGCCGTATCTGCTCATCGCGGTGGTCGGCATGCTGCTGATCAACTCGATGTCGATGTACTCGGCCGGCTTCACCGCGCAGACCCTCGGCTTCCGGATTCCGCGCCACTGGGCGGTCTCCGTGAACGCGGTGATCTCGCTGGCGCTGGGTGGTGTGCTGATGCTCGTGGCGTCCAGCTTCATGGGCTCCTTCATCGCCTTCCTCTCCATGCTCGCGGTCGCCTTCTCCGCCTGGACCGGCGTCTTCGGCGCGGACATGCTCCGCCGCAAGGAGTACGACCCCCGCGCCCTGGCCGACACGACCCGCACCAGCGCCTACTGGTACCGCGCGGGCTTCTCCCCCGCCGCGGTCGCCTCCTGGGCCATCGGCCTGGTCTTCGGCCTCCTCTTCACCACGTCGGACTGGTTCACCGGCCCGCTGGCGAGGAACAACCCGGTCGGTGAGTACGGCTTGGGCTGGGTCGCGGCGATTCTCGTCTCGGCCGCGCTGTACCTGGCCCTGCCGAAGCCGCGGGTTCCCGCGCAGGCCCCCGCCGCCGCCCCGGCCGAGGAGCAGATCCCGGCGACGGTCTGACCGCACCCCAAAAGGGCCCCCTCCACGGAGGGGGCCCTTTTCGTACCCAGGTCTCTGTGCCCAGGGGTCTTTGTACCCAGGTCGAAAGGTGGTCTGGCGGGGAGCGGGAGTCTCCGAGGAGGATCGGCTCATGGTCAACAGTCATCACCTGATCGCCTTCTGCCTCATGTCCTTGATGCTGTCCGCCGTCCCCGGCCCGAGCGTGCTGTTCGTCGTCGGACGCGCCCTGGCCCACGGGCGGGGGACAGCGCTGGCTTCCGTGCTGGGCAACGCCCTCGGTGGCTATGTGCTGGTCATGGCCGTCGCCCTCGGGGTCGGGGAAGTGGTCGCGAGGTCGGTTCTGCTGTTCGACGCGATCAAGCTGGCCGGGGCCGCCTACCTGGTCTTTCTGGGGGCGAAGGCGCTCCGGGTGAGCTGGCGGAACCGGGGGGTGCCGACGGCTCCCCTCGCGCCGTCGGCAGGCGGTGGCCTCAAGGGCTCGGTCCGGGCCGGGTTCGTGGTCGGGGTGACGAACCCGAAGAGCGTGGTCTTCCTGACCGCGGTGCTTCCGCAGTTCGTCGACCGCGAGGCCGGTCACGTCGGCGTCCAGATGCTGCTCCTCGGCCTGTCCGGCGCTCTGTTGCAGCTGCTCTCCGACGGGATCTGGGGGCTGACCGCCTCCACCGCGCGTGACTGGCTGAGCCGGTCTCCCCGGCGGACGGCCCTGATCGGCGGCACCGGGGGACTCGCCATGATCGGCCTCGGCGCGGCGGTCGCCGTCACCGGGCGCGCCGACTAGCACGGCCGGCGGACACAACACCGCCCCCGCTCCAGGCAGTGGCCGGAGCGGGGGCGGTGGAGGTGCGAGGAGAGGGGCAGCGGGGACTTGGCCCTTCTCCTCGGGTCCAGGGGGGGCGGTCAGCCCATCTCTTCCAGGGTCTTGCCCTTCGTCTCCTTGACGAACTTCAGGACGAACGGGATGGAGAGCGCGGCGAAGACCGTGTAGATCACGTAGGTGCCGGAGAGGTTCCAGTCGGCCAGCGACGGGAAGCTCGCGGTGATGGCCCAGTTGGCGATCCACTGCGCGGACGCGGCGACACCGAGCGCGGCGGCGCGGATCCGGTTCGGGAACATCTCGCCGAGGAAGACCCAGACCACCACGCCCCAGGAGAGGGCGAAGAAGAGGACGAAGAGGTGCGCGGCGACGAGCGCGACCCAGCCCTGCGTGGCGGGCAGCTTGCCGTCGACGAGGTGGTACGAGAACGCCCAGGCTTCCAGCGCCAGTCCGACGACCATGCCGACCGAGCCGATGAGGGCCAGGGGCTTACGGCCGATCCGGTCCACGAAGATCATGGCGATCACGGTGCCGATGATGTTGATGATCGACGTCGTGAAGGAGTACAGGAAGGAGTCCGTCGGGTCGACACCGACCGACTGCCACAGCGTGGAGGAGTAGTAGAACGCGACGTTGATGCCGACGAACTGCTGGAAGACGGAGAGGCCGATACCCACCCAGACGATCGGCTTGAAGAAGAAGCTGCCGCCGAGCAGGTCCTTGAAGGACGACTTGTGCTCGGACTTCATCGCGCGCTCGATCTCGTTGACCCGCGCGTCGAGGTTGACACCGTTGCCCTCGACCTCGCCCAGGACCTGGCGGGCGCGCTCACGCTTGCCGACGGAGATCAGGAAGCGGGGGGACTCGGGGATCGCGAAGGAGAGCAGGCCGTAGAGGACGGCCGGGACCACCATGACACCCAGCATGACCTGCCAGACCTCGAGGCCCATCAGCTTGCCGCGCTGGTCGCCGCCGGCGGCGTTCAGCAGGCCCCAGTTGACGAGCTGCGAGACGGCGATGCCGATGACGATCGCGGCCTGCTGGAAGGAGCCGAGCCGCCCGCGGTAGGCCGGCGGGGCGACCTCGGCGATGTAGGCCGGGCCGATGACCGAGGCCATACCGATGGCGAAACCGCCGATGATGCGCCAGAAGGCGAGGTCCCACAGCGCGAACGGAAGGGCGGAGCCCACCGCGCTGATGGTGAAGAGGACGGCGGCGATCTGCATGCAGCGGATACGGCCGATCCGGTCGGCTATGCGGCCGGCGGTGGCGGCACCGATGGCGCAGCCGATGAGCGCGATGGCGATGACCTGGGCGAGGGCGGCGGAGCCCACGTCGTAGCGGTCCCGGATGGCCTCGACGGCGCCGTTGATGACGGAGCTGTCGTAGCCGAACAGGAAACCGCCCATCGCGGCGGCGGCCGCGATGAAGATGACGTGCCCGAGATGTTCGGGGTGAGCCGTCCCGGCTCCTGGCTGGGGTGCCTGCGCTGTGCTGGTCACGTGTAACTCCTCGGGCCACGGCAACGCTGCCGGGTGGGGGCGAGCCCTTCCAGGTTCCAGTGGCGCACACCTTGGCGCCACTTACACCTGAAGGTAAAAGCAACGTTGCAGAGAATATGCCTTCAAGTTTCGAAGTCAATACCTGGATGGCTGTGACGTAAGAGATACGTGCGCGCGGAAGTCGTTCAAGAAGTAAACGCACACGTATTTGATCTTGAAAGACCGGCTAGCGCAGCCGCTGCGAGATGACCTTCGACACACCGTCACCCTGCATCGAGACGCCGTACAACGCGTCGGCCACCTCCATGGTGCGCTTCTGGTGCGTGATCACGACGAGCTGCGAACTCTCCTGCAGCTCCCGCATGATCCCGATCAGCCGCTGGAGGTTGGTGTCGTCCAGGGCCGCCTCGACCTCGTCCATGACGTAGAACGGGCTGGGGCGGGCCTTGAAGATCGCCACCAGCATGGCGACGGCCGTCAGCGACCGCTCCCCGCCCGAGAGCAGGCTCAGCCGCTTCACCTTCTTCCCCGGCGGCCGCGCCTCCACGTCCACTCCCGTGGCCAGCATGTCGTCCGGGTCGGTCAGCACCAGCCGCCCCTCCCCGCCGGGGAAGAGCCGGGAGAAGACGCCCTCGAACTCCCGGGCGGTGTCCCGGAACGCCTCGGTGAAGACCTGCTCGACCCGCTCATCGACCTCCTTCACCACCCTCAGCAGATCCGCCCGCGTCTTCTTCAGGTCCTCCAGTTGCTCACTGAGGAACTTGTGCCGCTCTTCCAGCGCCGCAAACTCCTCCAGCGCCAGCGGATTCACCTTGCCGAGCTGCTGGTGGGCCCGCTCGGCCGTCTTCAGCCGCCTCTCCTGCTCCGCGCGGTGGAAGGGACGCGGCTGGTTACGGGGGTGCCCGGGGTCCTCCGGCAGCTCCTCACCCTCCGCGGGGAGCGAGGGCGGCACCGGCTGGAGGGGGCCGTACTCCGCGACGAGTCCCTCCGGCTCGACCCCGAGTTCGTCCAGCGCCCTGGCCTCCAGCTGCTCGATCCGCAGCCGCTTCTCCGCGCCGAGCACCTCGCCCCGGTGCACCGAGTCCGTCAACTTGTCGAGTTCCGCCTTGAGTTCGCGTCCCGTATCGCGCGCCTCTGCCAGCTCCCGCTCTCGTACGCCCTTCGCGGCCTCGGCGGCGTCGCGCTCGCGCCGGGAGCGGTCCAGGGAGACCTCGATGTGGGCCAGCAGTTGCCGGGCACCGTCCGCGACCGCCCCGGCGACCGCCGCCTCGTGGCGCAGCCGGGCCCGCCGCCGCTCCGCACGCGCGCGTGCCTCCCGCTCCGCGCGGGCGGCCCGGTCCAGCGAGTCGGCCCGCCCGGCGAGCCCCTTGACCCGTTCCTCGTGCGTACGGACCTGGAGGCGCGCCTCCATCTCGGTCTGCCGCGCGTTGGCCCCGTCGGCGGAGAGCCGGTCGCGTACGGAGGTGTCCGGCTCCTCCTCGGCCGGCATCTCCTCGGCGACGGCCAGTCGCTCGGCCAGTTCCTCCGCCTCGGCGACGGCCCGCTCCAGCGCCTCCTGTGCCCGCTCGGCGGCCGCCGCGGACCGCTCGGCCTCGCCCGCTGCCCCGCGCGCCTGCCCGGCGAGCCGCCCGAGCTGCTGGGCGACGGCCGACTTCTCCCGGTCGGCGGCCCGCCGCCGCTCCCCCAGCTCCTCCACAAGGGAGGCGGCCGCGGCCCGCACCCCGGCCGCCTCCTCCTGCGCGCGACCCGACTCCTCGCAGCGCACGGCCAGCTCCGCCAGCGCGCCGGC
The DNA here is from genome assembly GCF_004217355.1 of Streptomyces sp. BK022. NCBI lineage: Bacteria > Bacillati > Actinomycetota > Actinomycetes > Kitasatosporales > Streptomycetaceae > Streptomyces > Streptomyces sp. BK022. The sequence continues at coordinate 1,047,540 of NZ_SHKU01000002.1, read as the reverse complement.
CGCCTCGTCCACGGCCGCCCGCACCTCCAGCAGACTGGGCGCCCCGGCCGAACCCCCCTGCGCGAAGTGCGCCCCGAGCAGATCCCCCTCGGCGGTCACCGCCACCAGCTCGGGCCGCGCGTACACCACCGCTTCCGCCTCCTCCAGCGTCCCCACCACGACGACCCTCCGCAGCAGCCGCCTGACGGCGGGCAGCAGATCGAGGGGGGCCCGTACGAGGTCGGCAGCGAAGGGGTGGCCACCGGGGGCGGGAGCGGGAGTACCCCCGTCACCCGGCCCCGAACCCCCCGCGACCAGCAGTGACGCCCGGCCGGCCTCCTCCTTGTGGAGGTGGCGGATCGCTTCGGCGGCCGCGCTGGGAGTCGTGACGGCCAGGGCGTCGGCGGAGGCGGCGAGGGCTGCGGCGAGGGCTGCTTCGTGGCCGGGGGTGACGGTGAGGAGTTCGGCGGCGGAGCCGAGGATGCCGGTGAGGCGGTCGCGGGCGGCGAGGAGGGCGCCGGTGCCGTCCTTGCGGCGCAGACCCGGGGCGAGGGCGTCGTGCCGGGCGCGCAGCGCGGCCCGTTCGCGTTCGGCGCCGGTGGCGGCGTCGCGGGCGGCTCCGAGCGCGGCCTCCGCCTCGGTGAGCCGCTGCCTGGCCGCCTCGTGCCGTGCCGCGAGGTCGGCGTCGTCCGCGTCGAGACCGTCGACCTCGGCCTTGAGGACCTCGTACTCCTCCTGGGCGTGGACCGCGCGGTCGCGGGCCTCGTCGCGGCCGGCGGCGAGGCGGTCGATCTCGGCCTGGGCGGAGGCGGCGCGGGAGCGGGCGGCTCCGACCTGGCCGGACAGCCGGGCGAGCCCCTCTCGGCGGTCGGCGATGGCCCGCGCGACGTCCTTCAGGCGCCGTTCCTCGGCGGTGAGCGCCCGTTCGAGTTCCGCGCGGTGGGCCACGGTGTCGTCGAGGGCGTGCCGGGCCGCCTCGAGGGCGGCTTCCAGCTCGGCCTCCTGCTCGCGGACGCGGGCGGCCTCGCGCTCCAGGTCCTCGGGCTCGCGGCCGCGCCGTTCCTCGGGGGGCGCGGAGGTGGCGCTGCGGACGCGGGCCTCGGCGAGCGAGACGGTGCCGCGTACCCGCTCGGCCAGCTGCGACAGCTCGTAGAAGGTCTGCTGGGCGCGCTGGAGGCGGGGCGCGAGCCGGCGTACCTCGTCCTCGAGGTGCGCCTCGCGCTGGAGGGCCTGGCGCAGTTCGCGTTCGGCCGTGTCCTTGCGTTCCTTCAGCGCGGTCTCGTCGGCGATCTCGGCGCCGAGCGCCTGGCGGAGCGTCACGAGGTCGTCGGCGAGGAGGCGGAGGCGGGCGTCGCGCAGGTCGGCCTGGATGACGGCGGCGCGGCGGGCGACGGCGGCCTGGCGGCCGAGCGGCTTCAGCTGGCGCCGGAGCTCGTCGGTGAGGTCCTGCACGCGCGCCAGGTTGGCCTTCATCGCGTCCAGCTTCCGCAGCGCCTTCTCCTTGCGCTTGCGGTGCTTGAGGACGCCCGCGGCCTCCTCGATGAAGGCACGCCGGCCCATGGGGTCGGCGTGCAGTACGGAGTCGAGCTGCCCCTGTCCGACGATGACGTGCATCTCGCGGCCGATGCCGGAGTCGGAGAGGAGTTCCTGGATGTCCAGCAGACGGCAGGTGTCGCCGTTGATCTGGTACTCGCTGCCGCCGTTGCGGAACATGATCCGCGTGATGGTGACCTCGGCGTACTCGATGGGCAGCGCGCGGTCGGAGTTGTCGATGGTGAGGGACACCTCGGCGCGGCCCAGCGGCGGACGGCCGGTGGTGCCGGCGAAGATGACGTCCTCCATCTTGCCGCCACGCAGCGACTTCGCGCCCTGCTCGCCCATGACCCAGCTCAGCGCGTCCACGACGTTGGACTTGCCCGAGCCGTTCGGGCCCACGACGCATGTGATGCCCGGCTCGAAGCGGAGCGTGGTCGCGGAGGCGAACGACTTGAAGCCGCGGAGGGTCAGGGCCTTGAGATGCACGCATCCGGACTTTACCGGGCAGGCGGTATCTCACTCCATGAACACTCGCAACCCCACGGTTTCGCCCAAGTGCACGAAGGGCACACCATTTGTTGAAGAGGCTGAAAGGATGCGCGGGGGAAAGAACTGAGGGACGCCGAGGCGTCCCTATGGACTCGGACAGGCGGGCCTCGCCGTCCGGGTCTGCTTGAAGCGACTGCTGTCGTGGAGCGACGCAGCGATCAGGTGAGCGCAGGCTCCGCCTGGTGTGCGTCGATGCTCTCCATGATCCTGTCCTGAGAAGCGGCAGCCGTCAGCGCGTCGTTCTCCGACTGGATCCGAGTCAGCTCGGATTCCAGATCCTGTACGCGCTGCTGGAGCCGTCGCATCTCGGCGAGGAGTCGCGGGTCGGAGCCGCCGACGTAACCGAGAAGCGCCTTTGCCATGATGGATGGTCCTCCGCACTGAGTGACCGACCGAAGCGGTTGGGTCGTGAGGGATTCGCACCCGGCATGCCTGGCACACGCTGGTGTTGCACTGCCGTTCGCCATGCCAAACAGCCAAGATGCGCGGGGCTTTCAGCGTCTCACCAAAAAGTTTGACGGTCAACACGATCACACCCCGTATTGGGGGGCGAACCCGCGGCGCACGGCCGGTGGACGGCGGTGCTGCTGCTTGTACGGGGCCCTCGGGGCGTGGCGATCAGCTGTACCTCGGGAGCCTGCCACGTGGAGCCGTCCTTGGCAACCACCAGCCTCTTTCCGCTCCGGGACCCCCGTGCGGCACCCTCACGGAGAGGGTTCGAAGGGGTGCCGGGGGTGCCGGGTCAGCGAATGGCGAAACCGTCGTATCCGCCGCGAGGTGTGTCCCAGATCTCGGTGACACCGTCGACCCGTCCGGGCGTGTCGGCGCCCTGGAGCCAGTCGAGCAGTCCCGCACAGCCGTCGCGGGGCCCCTCGGCGACCACTTGGACCCGTCCGTCGGCCAGATTGAGAGCAAAACCACTCAGCCCGCCGATCTCCAGCGCCCTGGCACGCGTGAACCAGCGGAAACCCACTCCCTGGACCTGTCCGCGCACCCAGGCCACCAGCCGTACTTCCTCACTCATGGCTGCAACCTAACCGCCTGATGTCCCGCGAGGCACACTCCGCCCCAGTGGCATGCGGTACCGTCCCGGTCCAATGACTCTCATCTGAAACTCACTCGAACGAGTGAGTTGGATCGGCCGGGGGGAATCCGCCGCAACCCGGCGTCGGCCGACCGCGAGAACGAGGAATGGGGCAGGGCATGGGACGCCATCGACGATCCGGCACCGGGACCACGGGGCCGGAGTCGTACGAAACGAGGGGCACCGCGTCGTACCAGCGGCCGCAGGCCTACGCGGCGACCGCAGCCCGCAGCACGGACTACCTGTACGCCACCGACGACGAGCGCCGGGCCCTGGAGGCCGACTTCGCCGCGACGGTCGGCTCGAAGCAGCGCGGCCACCGGCGCGCCAGGAAGGCCGCCACCCCGGTACGTACGGGCCTGCTGGGCGTCTCCGCCGCCGTCGCCCTCGGCACGGCGGCCGTCGCCACCGGCGCGGTGCCCGGTCTGCAGAACTACCGGCTCGGCGGCGGCACCAGCAGCGGTCCCGGCGAGACCGTGCAGGCGGTCGGCGCCCCCGGCAACGCGGCCAGCGAGCAGGGCGGTGCCTCCGGCAGCGCGGACAGCCCGAGCGCCCCCGGCTCCCCCTCCACCGGCGGCCGGCAGAGCACGACCCCGGCGTCCCCGGCCCCGTCCGCCCCCGCGTCGGCCCCCACCTCGCAGGCCCCGGCACCCGCCAAGCCGGCCCCGTCCAAGCCGGCCGCGGACCCCAAGCCCGACCCCGAGCCGACCGAGTCGCAGACCAAGGCTCCGGCCCCCGAGCCGAAGGCCCCCGAGACCTCCGCGCCGGTCACGGTGTCCGCGCAGGCGGCCGCCGAGGCGGAGGTACTGCGGCTGGTCAACGTCGAGCGGGCGAAGGTCGGTTGCACCCCGGTCGCGGCCAACTCGGCGCTCACCGGGCTCGCCGAGGCGTTCAGCGGCGACATGGCCGCCCGCGACTTCTTCGACCACACCGACCCCGACGGCGCCACCCCCTGGGACCGCGCCGCCAAGGCCGGGATAACGGGCCTCGGCGGCGAGAACATAGCCCGCGGCCAGTCCGACGCCGCCGCCGTCATGGACGCCTGGATGAAGAGCCCCGGCCACCGGGCCAACATCCTCAACTGCGACTTCAAGACCCTCGGCGTGGGCGTCCACCTGGCCCCCGGCGGCCCTTGGTGGACGCAGGACTTCGGCTACTGACAAAGCCGCAGGTCACGCGGGGGTGGTCGCGGACGGCCGGGAGCAGCTGGCGGGTCGCCTGCGGCAACCGCCGCGCCTCTCGCTGCCCGGCCTGCGCACGGACTTACGCCGGGGACACCTACCACCTGACCCGCATCGTGCGGAGGCGGCGAGGCGGTGGGATCTGAACCCACGGTGACATCGCTGCCGCGACGGTTTTCACGATTGCTCACGCGGCGCGGTCGGTCCCTGACTTCCGCGCTTCCACGACACCGTGCCCGATGTCCGCCTCCGATGAGAAGGCGCCAGCCGGAGGAGCAAGGCATCCTCGCCAGGGACCGCCGCGGTCCAGAAGATACCGGCTGCCGAGGGTCAGCCCCCGGCGGGGGGGGCCGACGCTGGGCCGTCTCTGGCCCGTCCGAGGGTGGCACATCCACTAACCCATAGTTAGTGCAACCTGGTGGTTAGCGCATGCCTCGCCTACCCTGGCGGTATGAGCGGGAGCATTCAGGAGTCGGCGGGCGCGGAGTGCGGGTTCGACGTGTACGCCAGGGCCTGTCCGTCGCGGGGGACGCTGGAGCATGTGACCGGCCGGTGGGGCGGGCTGGCGCTGGGGGCGTTGTACGAGGGGTCCTTGCGGTTCAACGAGCTGCGGCGGCGGGTGGACGGGGTCAGCGAGAAGATGCTGTCCCAGACGCTCCAGGCGCTGGAGCGGGACGGGCTGGTGCACCGGGAGGCGCAGCCGGTCAATCCGCCCCGCGTGGACTACCGGCTCACCGACCTGGGCCGCCGGGTCGCGGAGCGGCTGCTCGCGCTCATCCACTGCGTGGAGGGCGCCATGGACGAGGTTCTCGCCGCCCGCTCCCGCTACGACGAGACGCGTGGCGCCCGCTGACACTTGGGGCAGAAGTAGCTGGACCGGTTCATCCACGGGCGCCGCAGCATCGGCGTACCGCAGCGGCGGCAGGGCAGGCCCTCGCGGCCGTAGGCGTCCAGGGAGCGGTCGAAGTAGCCGGACTCCCCGTTGACGTTGACGTACAGGCTGTCGAAGCTGGTGCCGCCGACCGCGAGGGCCGCGTTCATCACGTCCCGTACGTGGCCGAGGAGTTCGGCGGTGACCGGACGGGTGAAGGTGGCCGTGGGCCGCTCGTAGTGCAGGCGGGAGCGCCACAGCGCCTCGTCCGCGTAGATGTTGCCGACGCCGCTGATCAGCGACTGGTCCAGCAGGGCCCGCTTGATCGTCGTGCGCTTGCGCCGCAGGGCCTGGTGGAACACCTCGTCGTCGAAGACCGGGTCCAGCGGGTCGCGCGCGATGTGCGCGATCACGTCGGGCAGGCCCTCGGCGGTGTTGTCGTGCAGTGAGAGCCCGCCGAAGGTGCGCTGGTCCACGAAACGCAGCTCGGTGTCCAGCTCGTCGGCGAACCGGACCCGTACCCGCAGGTGCTTCTCGTCCGGCGCCGCGTGCGGCTGCACCAGCAGCTGCCCGCTCATCCCGAGGTGGGCGAGGACGGACTGCCCGGTGTCCGCGAGCGGCAGCCACAGGTACTTGCCGCGCCGGCTGGGCGTCCCGAACCGGTGCCCCTTCAGCCGGTGCGCGAAGTCGTCGGCCCCCGCCAGGTGCCGGCGCACCGCGCGCGGATGCAGCACCTCGGCCTCGGCGACGGTGCGCCCGCCGACCCACCGCTCCAGCCCCCGCCGGACAACCTCGACCTCGGGCAACTCGGGCATCGACAACCCCCTGTGGGAACCGTTGGGAAGAACCGAGCGCCCGCCCCCGACGGACGGGGACGGGCGCTCGGGATGTGCTCGGTCAGGCGGTGGCGGACGACGGTGCGTCGTCCGGGGCGGCCTCGGCCTCGACGGCCTTCGCCGCCTTGGCGCGCTCGTCCGCGGCGGCCTTGATGGCCCGCCAGGCGGACTCGGCGGCCTGCTGCTCCGCCTCCTTCTTGCTGCGGCCGGTGCCGGTGCCGTACGAGACGCCCCCGACGCGGGCAGCAGCAGTGAAGGTCTTCTCGTGGTCGGGACCGGTCTCCGTGACCAGGTACTCGGGCACGCCGAGCCCCTCGATCGCGGTGAGCTCCTGGAGACTGGTCTTCCAGTCCAGGCCGGCTCCGAGGTTCGAGGACTTCTCGATCAGCGGGTCGAAGAGCCGGTGGACCAGCTCGGACGCCGCGTCGAGGCCCTGATCGAGATAGACCGCGCCGATCACCGCTTCCAGGGTGTCGGCGAGGATGGACGCCTTGTCCCGGCCGCCCGTGCCCTCTTCACCACGGCCGAGCCGGATGAAGGAACCCAGGTCGAGGCCACGGCCGACCTCCGCCAGCGCACGTGAGTTGACCACCGCGGCCCGCAGCTTGGCCAGCTGGCCTTCGGGCAGGTCGGGGTGGATGCGGTACAGCGTGTCCGTGACGACGAGACCGAGCACGGAGTCCCCGAGGAACTCCAGCCGCTCGTTCGTCGGCAGGCCGCCGTTCTCGTACGCGTAGGAACGGTGGGTCAGCGCACGCACCAGAAGGGCGGACTCGACGTGATAGCCGAGCCGCCCTTCCAGAAGCGTGTGGGACGAGGCCATGTTCTCCGCCTTGCCGTTCCCGCGTCGGCGGGAAGCGTTGGCTTCGGCGTCTTCCACCTTCTTGGCAGTGGACACAGTGCCTCTCACCGGCCGCTCAGACCTCGAGGACCTGGCGCTTGTTGTAGGTGCCGCAAGACGGGCACGCGATGTGCTGCTGCTTGGGCTCGTGGCAGCGCTCGCACGCAACCAGGGTGGGGACCGCAGCCTTCCACTGCGACCGGCGGTGGCGCGTGTTGCTGCGCGACATCTTCCGCTTCGGAACAGCCACGGCTACTTCTCCTGCTTCTCGTCGGCACGTGCGGATCGAGGCACGTCGCCGCTCATCTCGTCCTTCTCGCCGTCCGACATGGTGTCGGCGAGTCCCTGCAATGCCGCCCAACGGATGTCGACGGCGTCGTGGTGGTGGTCCGGGTCGTCCGTGAGCCGCGCTCCACATTCGGAACACAGGCCCTGACAGTCGTCCTGGCACACCGGCTGCATCGGCAGTGCGAGCACCACCGCATCCCGCAGCAGCGGTTCGAGGTCGATCAAGCCGTCCTCGATGTACTGCCTGTCCTCGTCATCCTCGGCGTCGTCGCCCGGTTCCGCGATCACGCGGCCACGGTCGTCGGCGTCAGGGTACGAGAACATTTCCTGGAAGTCCGCTTCGAGCTCCAGCCCGACCGGCTCCAGACACCTTACGCACTCCCCCTTGGCCGATGCACGGGCGGTGCCTGTGACAAGCACCCCTTCCATGACCGACTCCAGGCGGAGGTCCAGCTCGAGCGGAGCGCCTTCCGGCACTCCGACGACACCCTCGATACCGAGGTCCCGGGGGGCGTCGACCTCGCGGGTCAGGCGCTGCATCGCACCAGGCCGCCGGCCCAGCTCGTGGGTGTCGATCACGAGGGGGTTGCGGTGGTCGAGGCGTGCGTTGGAAGCCATTCCTGCTTTCGGTCCGGGCTAGGAGGGACGCGGCCCGACGGTGTTCCGGGCAGCGCGGATCGCGGGGATACACGCGACCGAACAGCCAGGATACTGGACCTTTCGCTCAGGGCCCAATCGGGTCCCCGAGCGGCTACAGCCCGCGGCCCTGTTCGTACGCGCGGAGCTGCTCCGCGCTGATCATGCCGGTGTCGAAGAGGCTGGTCTCGTCCAGCGCGTAGTCCTGCTGGTCCTGCCCCTGCGGCCGGCCCTGCTGCTGGTTCGGGTCGTAGGGCGCCTGCTGGGCGTCGTAGCCGTGGAAGGCGCCCTCGGCCTGCGGGGCGTAGCCGTTGGGGGCCGCGTACGGGTCCTGCTGGTAGCCGTACGCCTCCTGGGGGGCGTAGCCGGGCTGCGGGGGGTAGGCCGCCGGGTAGGCGTCGGGCTGCTGGTAGCCGTACGCCTCCTGCGGCTCGTACGCCGGTTCCCGGGCGGGCGCCGGGGCCGCGGGGGCGCGCTGCGCCGGGGCGGGCGGGACGTCGGCGAGGGCGGCGAGGTCGGCCAGGTAGTCGGCGTCGCTGGAGTGCTGGAAGGTCGTGGTGTCGTCCGCGAGGGCACTCAGGTCGTCGGTGGCGATCCGGCCGTGCAGCTTCTGCCGGCCGCGGTGGACGGCCTCCAGGGTCTTGGCGAGCACCGCTTCGAAGGCGCCGAGCTTGACGTCGACGTAGGCGTCCGCGTCGTGGCGCAGGGTCTCCGGGTCCTGGCTGCGCTCGGGGGCGTCCTCGTCCTCGTAGCCGTGCTCGTCCAGGCCGGGGCCGGTGCCGAGCAGCTTCTCCCGGCCGCGGCCGACCGAGCCGAGGGTCTTGGTGAGGACGACCTCGAAGTTGGCGAGCTTGGAGTCGACGTAGTCGTCGGCGTCCGCGCGGACCTGCTCGGCCTCGGCGCGGGCCTCGGCCAGGATGCGGTCGGCCTCGGCCTGGGAGTGGCGGGCGACCTCGGTGCCGGCGATCAGGCTGCCGCGCTCGGCGTGCGCGGTCTCGATGATCCGCTCGGCCTCCTGGCGGGCCTGCTCGACCATCTGCTCGCGGCCCCCGATCAGCTCCTGGGCCTGCTCGAGGGAGCCGGGCAGCGCCTGGCGGACCTCTTCGAGCAGCGCGAGCAGTTCCGCGCGGTTGACCACGCAGGAGGCCGACATGGGCATCGACCGGGCACCGGAGACCGCCGAGACGATCTCGTCGAGCTTCTTCTGGACGTCCACCTGGCTCGCCACTCTCTACTGCTGTGTTGGAGACGGACGGGACGACTGTACGGCCATGGGGCGGCGGTCGGACACCGGGTGACGCGTTGTCACCTCGTCCGGTCGCGCCCCCTGGGCGTCAGTCCTTCCGGAGCCGGTCGCCGAGCGCCGCGAGCACCTGCGGGGGCACCAGGTGGGAGACGTCGCCGCCCCAGGCCGCGACCTCCTTGACCAGGGAGGAGGAGAGGAAGCTGTAGGTGGGGTTGGTGGGCACGAACAGCGTCTCGACACCGGTGAGGCCGTTGTTCATCTGGGCCATCTGGAGCTCGTAGTCGAAGTCGCTCACCGCGCGCAGGCCCTTGACGATGGCGGGGATGTCGCGGTCCTTGCAGAAGTCGACGAGGAGGCCGTGGTGGGCCTCGACGCGGACGTTGGCGTACTCGGCGGTGACCTCGCGGATCAGGCCGATCCGCTCGTCGACGTCGAACAGGCCCTTCTTGGAGGTGTTGATCATCACCGCGACGAACACCTCGTCGTACAGGCGGGAGGCGCGGGCGATGATGTCGAGGTGTCCGTTGGTGATCGGGTCGAACGATCCGGGACAGACGGCGCGGCGCACGGGAGATCCCTCGCTCTCGGGTCCGGTCATCGTGCGTCTTCGCACGGTGAGGCGGCGCGACCGTACCAAAACGTTCCCTCGCCGTAGCGACGGGACCGGATCGGCTCGAACCCCTCCGGCCAGTGGAAGGTGCCCCCTCTGGTGCTGCGCTCCACGGTGACGAGGGCTTCGCCGGTCAGCCAGCCCCCGGAGCGGAGTGTGAGGAGGATCTCGCGGAGATCGTCGTCCGAGACGGCGTACGGGGGGTCGAGGAAGACCAGGTCGTAGGGGGCGGCGGGGGGTGCGGTACGGATGACTTGTTCCGCTTTGCCCGCCTTCACTTCGGCGCCGGGGAGGCCCAGGGCGCGGACGTTGTCGCGGATGGTTCGCGCGGCGCGGGCGTCGGCCTCCACGAGGAGGGCGTGCGCCGCGCCGCGGCTCAGTGCCTCCAGGCCGACCGCGCCGGAGCCGGCGTAGAGGTCCAGGACCCGTTCGCCGTTCAGGGGGGTTCCGAGGAGGGATTGCCAGGTGGAGAAGAGGGCTTCGCGTGCGCGGTCGGAAGTGGGGCGGGTTCCTGTGCCGGGCGGCACGGAGAGGCGCCGTCCGCCTGCCGTACCGGCGATCACGCGGGTCATGTGAGCGGTCCTTCTTCTTGGGGTTCTTCTATTTTCGCAGGTGGTGGGGTGTGTGGTGGTGCGCCGGCGGGTGCAGGCCGTCTTCGGCCTTCCCGCGCGGTCCCCTTGCGGGAAGGACGCTTCAGCCCTTTTCCAGGTACTGCTCTCTCTCCTCGTCCAACAGGGCCTCCAGGGCTGTACGCAGGCCGGGGAGGCGCTCCAGCTCCGGGTCCGCCGCCACCAACGCGGACGCTTCCTCTCGTGCCTCCGCGATGATCTCCTCGTCCTCGATCACCTCCAGGACGCGCAGGCTGGTGCGGGCGCCGGACTGGGCCTGGCCGAGGACGTCGCCCTCGCGGCGTTGTTCGAGGTCGATACGGGAGAGTTCGAAGCCGTCGAGGGTGGAGGCGACGGCGCCCAGGCGCTGGCGGGCCGGGCTCGCCTCGGGCATCTCGCTGACCAGGAGGCAGAGGCCGGGGGCCGAGCCGCGGCCGACGCGCCCGCGCAGCTGGTGGAGCTGGGAGACGCCGAAGCGGTCGGCGTCCATGATGACCATCGCGGTGGCGTTGGGGACGTTGACGCCGACCTCGATGACCGTGGTGGCGACCAGGACGTCCGTCTCGCCGGCGGCGAAGCGGCGCATCACGGCGTCCTTGTCGTCGGGGTGCATCCTGCCGTGCAGCACCTCGACCTTGAGGCCCTGGAGCGGGCCGCGGGCGAGCTGGTCGGCGATGTCGAGCACGGCGAGCGGGGGCCGTTTGTCGCCCTCGGCGGCCTTCTTCTCGGCGGCGCTCTCGTCCTCGTCGCCGATGCGGGGGCAGACGACGTAGGCCTGGTGGCCGTTCTCGGCCTCCTCGCGGACGCGTTCCCAGGCGCGGGCGAGGAAGTGGGGCTTGTCGGCGGCCGGGACGACATGGGTGGCGATCGGGGAGCGGCCGGCCGGGAGCTGGTCGAGGACCGAGGTCTCCAGGTCGCCGAAGACCGTCATCGCGACCGTGCGCGGGATCGGGGTGGCCGTCATGACGAGCAGGTGCGGGGGCTGCTTGCCCTTGCCGCGCAGGGCGTCGCGCTGCTCGACGCCGAAGCGGTGCTGTTCGTCCACGACGACCAGGCCGAGGTCGTGGAACTGGACCTTGTCCTCGATGAGCGCGTGGGTGCCGATGACGATCCCCGCCTCACCGGTGACGATGTCCAGCAGCGCCTGCCTGCGCGCGGCAGCCCCCATCGACCCGGTCAGCAGCACCACCTTGGTCCCGTGCTCCGACCCGCCCAGCATGCCCCCCTCGGCCAGCTCCCCCATCATCTCGGTGACCGACCGGTGATGCTGCTGAGCCAGCACCTCGGTGGGCGCGAGCATGGCCGCCTGCCCTCCGGCGTCGACCACGGCGAGCATGGCGCGCAGGGCCACCATGGTCTTCCCACTGCCCACCTCACCCTGGAGCAGCCGGTGCATCGGGTGGGAGGTGGCGAGGTCGGTGAAGATCTCGGCGGAGACGCGCTGCTGGCCCTCGGTGAGGGTGAAGGGGAGGCGGGCGTCGAAGGCGGTGAGGAGGCCGTCGTCGAGGGGGCGGCGCGGCACGGCGGGGAGCTGGGTGTCGGCGTAGCGGCGGCGGGCCAGGGCGACCTGGAGGACGAACGCCTCGTCCCACTTCAGGCGCGCGCGGGCGTCGGCGATGTCGGCCTTGGTGGCGGGGCGGTGGATCTTGACCAGGGCCTCGGGCAGCTCGACCAGGCCACGCCCCTCGCGCAGGGACCCGGGGAGCGGGTCGACGGCCTCCTGGACGCTGGGCAGCACGGTCTGCACCGCCTTGCCGATCTTCCAGGACTCCAGTTTGGCGGTGGCGGGGTAGATCGGGATCAGGGAGCCCGCCCAGCTCTCGGCGGCCTCGTCGCCGTCCTCGGCGTCCTTGTCGAGCAATGCGTATGCCGGGTGCGCGAGTTGGAGGCGGCGGTTGAAGACGGAGACCTTGCCGGAGAACATCGCGCGGGTGCCGGGCAGCAGTTCCTTGTGCGGTTTGTGCACGCCGTTGCCGAAGAAGACCAGTTGGAGGCGGCCGCTGCCGTCGGTGATGGTGACCTCGAGCCGCTGGCCCTTGCCCCGGGGGGCGCGCGAGGAGGCGAAGGTGTGCAGCCGGGCGTCGGCGACCTGGGCGACCACGGTGACGTGCTCGTCCATGGGCAGGTCGGCGAGGTGGGTGAGCTGGCCGCGCTCCTCGTATCTGCGGGGGTAGTGGTGCAGAAGGTCGCCGACGGTGTGCAGGCCGAGGTTCTCGGCCATCACCTTCGCGGTGGCGGGACCGAGCACCTTCTTCAGGGGTTCTCGCAGTGCGGGCACGAGATCCATTGCACACCACACCACCGACATCCCCGTACAGGTGACTCCGACCGGTCCCGGCGGGATCCCCGAAGTACCTGGTCAGCTCGGGCCTTCGCGCCTAGGATGACGCGCCTCCGGCCATCCCCCGCGGTCACCGCCCCCACGGCACCCGACCGCCCGACCCCGCGCCGCGCGAAGCTCCCCCACCGGCGCCGTGACGATGGACTCCCAGACCTCCCAGTCATCCCCGGCCCCCGAGGCCGCCCCTCCGCACACCTTCCAGGTCGACCTGCGCGGTCTGGTGGACCTGCTCTCCCAGCACCTGTACTCCAGTCCCAGGGTCTACCTGCGCGAGCTGCTCCAGAACGCCGTGGACGCGGTCACCGCCCGGCGGTCGGCGGAGCCCGGCGCCCCGGCGCGGGTGCGGCTGTTCCCGGACGGGCGGGGCGGGCTCAGGGTGGAGGACAGCGGCATCGGGCTCACCGAGGCGGACGTGCACACCCTGCTGGCGACCATCGGCCGCAGCTCCAAGCGGGCCGAGGGGCTCGAGGAGACCCGCTCCGGGTTCCTCGGCCGGTTCGGCATCGGTCTGCTGGCCTGCTTCGTGGTCGCCGAGCGCATCCGCGTGGTCAGCCGCAGCGCCCGTACGCCCGGCGCCCCGCCGGTGGAGTGGACGGCCGCGGACGACGGTTCGTACACCGTGCGCACCCTGCCGGACTCGGCCCGTCCGGAGCCGGGCACGACCGTGCACCTGGTGGCGCGGCCGGGTGCCGGCGAGTGGCTGGCGCCCGCGCGGGTGCGCACCCTGGCGCGGGACTTCGGCTCGCTGCTGCCGTACGACGTCCGGGTGGACGACGAGCCGGTCACCGACCTCCCCGCGCCCTGGGACCGCCCCTGGCCGAGCCGGGTGGAGCGGCGGGCGGGGCTGGAGGCGCACTGCCGGGAGCTGTTCGGCTTCACCCCGCTGGACGCGATCACGTTGGACGTGCCGCTGGCCGGGGTGCGCGGGGTGGCGTACGTCCTCCCCTCGGCGGTGAGCCCGGCGCAGCGGGCCACACACCGGGTGCACCTGAAGGGCATGCTGCTCACCGAGCGCGCCGAACAGCTCCTGCCCGACTGGGCGTTCTTCGTCCGCTGTGTGCTGGACACGGACTCGCTGCGGCCCACCGCCTCGCGTGAGGCGCTGTACGAGGACGAGACGCTGGCCGGGGTGCGCGAGGCGCTGGGCGAGCGGGTGCGGGACTGGCTGACGGGCCTCGCGGCGGGTGACCCGGAGCGGCTGTCGGCGTTCCTGGGCGTACACCATCTCGGGGTGCGGGCACTGGCCCGGCACGACGGCGGGATGCTGCGGGTCATGCTGCCGTGGCTGCCGTTCGAGACCAGTGACGGGGAGCTGTCGCTGGAGGAGTTCGCCCGACGGCACCCGGTGGTGCACTTCACCCGGAGTGTGGAGGAGTTCCGCCAGGTCGCGCCGATCGCCGCCGCGCAGGGCGTCGGGGTGGTGAACGGGGGCTACACCTACGACGCGGAGCTGGTGGAGGCGCTGCCGTCGGTGCGGCCGGGCACGGTGGTCGCGGAACTGGACGCGGACACGGTGACCGCGCATCTGGACTCGGTGGACCCCGCGGCGGAGCTGGCGTTCTCCGGCTTCCTGGCGGCCGCGCGGACCAGGCTCGATCCGCTGGACTGCGACGTGGTGCTGCGGGCGTTCCACCCGGTGTCGGTGCCCGCGCTGCATCTGGACGACCGGTCGGCGCGGCACGAGCGGGCGCGGGCGGACGCGGAGGAGCGGGCCGACGACCTGTGGGCGGGCATCCTGGGCTCGCTGCGCGGCACCGCGCCACGCGCCCGGCTGGTGCTGAACCACCTCAACCCGCTGGTGAGGCGGGTCGGTTCGCTGACCGACCCGGAGCTGACGGGCACGGCGGCCGAGGCGCTGTACGGGCAGGCGCTGCTGCTGGCGCACCGCCCGCTGCGGCCGGCCGACTCGGCGCTCGTGAACCGGGCGTTCGCCGGACTGCTGGAGCGGGCGACGCTCAAAGAGGGCGAGGGACGATGAGCCGGATCAGGGACTTCGAGGCGCTGCGCGAGGCCATGGCGGAGAACGCGGAGCGGCCGGAGGGCCCGGCGCGCAACGCGCGCGCGGAGGAACTCCTCACCGAGGCCGAGAAGCTGGACATCCCGCTCGCGGTGATCGAGGCGCTCGGCCATCAGGTGAAGGTCTACAGCTACAGCTCGGAGAAGGACCGGGTCTTCGTGCCGTTCGCACGGCTGCTGCGGATGTGGGACGAGCGTCCCGACGACTTCGACGCCGACGAGGCGCACGCGCTGCACTGGGCGTTCAAGTGGGTGACCGCGGGCATGCTGGGCCAGCCGCACATCCCGCTGGCGTCGGTGGAGAACTGGCTCGGCGAGATGGAGCGCCGTTACCGGCTCGCCGGGTACTCCGAACGGGCGGTCCGCGCGGCCGAGTTCGGCATCGCCTCGCACATCGGGGACCGGGCGCGGGCGGAGCGGGCGTACCGCGCGTGGCTGGCCGCCGACCGGGACGACATGGCCGACTGCCACGCCTGCGAGCTGGGCGGGCAGGGCGGCTGGCAGGCGGGGTCGGGGCGGGACGCGGAGGCGCTGGAGCTGTGGGCGCCGGTGCTGGAGGGCGAGTTCACCTGTGCGCACGAGCCGCACGGAGTACTGGCCCGCTCACTGGTGCCGCTGCTGCGGCTGGGCCGGGTGGAGGAGGCGCGCGCCCATCATCTGCGGGGCATCCGGCTGGTGCGGCCCATGGAGAGCATGCGGGACGCGTACGCCGCCCATGTGGAGTTCTGCGCGCTGAGCGGGAACGAGGAACGCGCGCTGGAGCTGCTGGCGGAGCGGCCCGCGTACTTCACGGACACCGGGCATCCGCGCAGCCTGCTGGAGTTCCTGGCCGTGGTGACGCTGGTGATGGACCGGCTGACCGCGCTGGGCCTGGGCGGCCGGGAGGTGCCGGGTCCGGCCGGGCGGACGTGGACGGCGCGGGAGCTGGCCGGGCACGCGCGCGGGGCGGCGCTGGAGCTGGCGGCGCGGTTCGACGCGCGCAACGGCACCTCGCACCTCGGTGACCTGACCCGCGCCACGATGGCGGCGAAGCCCTTGGTGGAGCGCCTCCCGCTGGGCGTGCGGACGGCTCCGGCACCGCCTGCCGCGCCCGCGGAGGTCCCGGCCGAGGAGCCGGCGGTGCCCGAGCTGCTGGCGCGGGCGCGGCGGCTCTCGGAGACCCTCCAGCCGGACGCCCCGCAGGCATGGGCGGCCCTCGCCCTGGCCGCCGACGCCGCCGACCTCGACGCACGCGCGCGTGCCGAGCTGGCCGACAACGAGGCGATGGTCCACGGCCCCGACGGCATTCCGCTCTTCGAGGAGGCCGCCGCGCTGTACGCGCAAGCGGGCGACCCCGGCGAGGCCCTCGCCGCACGCGCGCGTGGAGCGTACGTACGCGCCCTGACCGGTGACACGGAGGCGGCCCGCAGGACGGTCGACGGGCTGTACGACGAGGTCCTCGCGCTGTACGCCGAGGAGGCGACCGGCCCCCGGCAGACGGCCGGAGTGCTGATCAGCCGGGCCCGCGTACTGATGCGCCGCGTGCACGAGGGCGCCCCGGCGCGGGAGGCGGAGCGGGCCGCGCGGGAGGTGCTGGCGTTCGTCGGCGGCCGTACCGGGGACGACGTACGGCTGGTGGCGCGCGGGGCGGAGGCGCGGGCCATGCTGGCGGAACTGGCCGAGCTGGGCGGGGACCTGGCGCGCGCGGCCGACCTGTTCCGGCGGGCGGCGGCCGAGTACACGGGCGCCGGGCTGCCCTGGTTCGCCGTGGAGTACGAGGCGCGGGTGGGCGCGCTGTCCCAGCACCTCGGGGAGCCGGCCGAGGCCGAGCGGGCGCTGCGGTCGGCGCTGGAGCACGGCGGGGCGTGCCTGGAGCCGACCGGGCGGGCCCAGCTCCATCTTCAGCTCGCGGAGCTGATCGGGGCGCGGGGCGGCACCGAGGAGGCGGCCGGGCATGCCCTCCAGGCCGCGCACTGGGCGGACGAGGCGGGCGAGAGCGGCACCTTCGGCGCCTGGGGGCGGCACCTGCTGGGCGGGCTGCTGCTGCGCCAGGGGCGCTGGACGGAGGCGGCCGAGGTGCTGGAGTCGGCGCTCGAGGAGCTGTCGGCCGAGGTGCACGGGGACGGCGCGCTGGTGCAGACCCGCTGGTGGCTCGGGGACTGCCTGAGCGAGCTGGGCGAGCACCGCCAGGCGGCCGAGCACCGGCTGCTGGCGGCCGGCATCGCCGAGCACTGGCCGGAGCAGGAGGACCACGCCACGCTGGCCCACCTGGCCGGGGAGTCCCTGGCCGAGGCGGACCTCCCAGCGGAGGCGGACCGGGCGTACGTACGGGCGGGCGAGCTGTGGGAGGCGCTGGGGAACCCGTACTTCACCGTGCGCGCGCTGCGGGCCCGCGCCTGGCTGGCGCCCCGGCTGGAGGCGGGGGTGCCGGGCGCGAGGGCGCTGATGGCGCGGGCGTCACGGGTGTGCGGCAAGGCGCTGGCGGGGGCGGACGACCCCCTTGAGGAGGCCCGGCTGACCACCGAACTCGCGCACACGCACCGCCAGTTCGGCGAACTGCTGGCCACGGTGGCACAGGAGCGGGAGGAGGCGGTGGCGGAGCTGGAGCGTGCGGCCGCGCTGTTCGCCGCTCTCGGCGCGGACGGCCTGCACGGCCGCACCGGCGCCGAACTGGCCGCCGCCGCGCTGGAGGCCGAGCTGGGGCGCACGGCCGAGGCGCGGGCACGCGCGCGTGCCGTCCTCGCGGCCTACGAGGGCGCCGACGCCGCGGACGAAACGGTCCGCCTCCGGCGCGGGGCGGCGTCCCGCCTGCTGAACGGAGAGTGACCCGGGCCTCTCACTCCACGCCGATGAGCAGCGGCGCGCCCTGCCGGCCGCCCCGGTAGACCACGGTGTCGACGGCGAGGTAGGACTCCCGGACGCGGGCTTCGAGGCGGTCGGCGACCGCCTCGGGGGCGTCGTCGCCGACGACCAGGGTGACCAGCTCGCCGCCCGCCTGGAGCATGCGGTCGAGCACGGTCTCCGCGGTGCCGGTGAGATCGGGGCCGATCACGGCGACGTCGCCGTCGATCAGCCCGAGCACGTCCCCGGCCTGGCAGATCCCGGCCGTGGTCCACGACTGGCGCTCGGCGACGAGCACCTCGGCGTACCGGGTGGCACCGGCGGCCGAGGTCATCTGGACCACATCCTCGTCGAACCGGCGCTCCGGTTCGTGCACGGCCAGCGCGGCGATGCCCTGGACCGCCGAGCGGGTCGGGATCAGGGCGACCCGGACGCCCTCGGCGCGTACCTGCTCGGCGGCCGCGGCGGCCGTGTGGCGCAGTTCGGCGTCGTTGGGCAGCAGGACGACCTCACGGGCGTGCGCCCGCCGGAGCGCCTGGGCCAGCTCCCCGCTGGCGGGGGGCTCGCCGGGGCGGGCGAGGACGGTGGTGGCGCCCGCCTCGGCGTACAGCCCGGCCAGCCCCTCGCCGGGGACCACGGCGACGACGGCCCGCTGCGCCGGTTCGCGCGGCGGCCGCTCCCCGCCCGTGTGGACGTCCCCGGCGGCGAAGTGGGTGATCCTGATCCGGTGCGGCCGCCCGGCCTCGACACCGGCCTCGACGGCGGCGCCGGCGTCGTCCACGTGCACATGGACGTTCCACAGCCCGTCGCCGCCGACCACGACCAGGGAGTCGCCGAGGGTGTCGAGCCGTTCCCGGAGCCGGGCCACGGCCGCGTCGCCGGCCTCCAGCAGGTAGATGACCTCGTAGGCGGGCCCGCCCTCCCCTGTGTGCTCGGGGGTCTCCGGGCAGACGTCGGTCCCGGCCGACCCGGCGTACGTCGCCTCGGGCACCGTCTCCCCCGTGACCGCCTCCACCAGGGAGGCCAGCACGGTGACCAGACCGCGTCCGCCCGCGTCCACGACCCCGGCGCGGCCGAGCACGGCCAGTTGCCGGGGAGTGGCGGCCAGGGCCGCGCGCGCTCCCTCGTAGGCGGCCAGGACGACCGTCCCGCAGTCGCCCTCGGCTCCGTCGGCCGCGTCGGCGGCGGCCGAGGCGACGGTGAGCACGGTGCCCTCGACCGGGTGGGCGACGGCCTCGCGGGCGGCGTCGGCGGCCCGGCGCAGCGCCCGTCGCAGTGCGATGCCGTCGACGTGAGGCACGTCACCCGCGCCGTCGGCGGCGAGCACCTGGGCCATGCCGCGCAGGAGCTGGGCGAGGATCGTGCCGGAGTTGCCGCGGGCGCCGATCAGCGCGCCGTGGGCCATCGCGCGCAGGGCGTCCGCGAGCGAGGGGCCCTCGGCCCCGTGCTCGTACCCGGCGAAGACCGCCTCCACGGCCGCCGTCGCCGATTCCACGGTCAGATACAGGTTGGTACCGGTGTCCCCGTCGGCGACGGGATAGACGTTGATCGCGTCGATCTCCTCGCGCGCCCGCCCCAGCGAGCGCAGCGCCAGACCGCACCAGGTGCGCACCGCGAGAGCATCGAGGAATGTCTGCGGCACCTGCGCCACCTGCGCCTCCCTGTGGCTGGACGTGGGACGCAGCGTAGACCGTGGGGCGGCGTCCATCGCGGGAGGGCCGGGCACGGGGTGCCGGGCCGCCATGGTAGTTTCGTTGTACGGAAGCAGTCGTTGTATGCTGCTCCGGTTGCCCGATCCCGGTCGGGCCATTCCCCCTGGCAGCGCCACTGAAAGATCTCAGGTTTCCTGATCTCGATTCCGGCATGCCGGGATCAACCGTAAGTGCATCTGAAGTCTTTGGAGTGACCCGTGGCTGCCAACTGCGACGTCTGCGGCAAGGGGCCGGGCTTCGGCAACAACATCTCCCACTCGCACCGCCGTACGCCCCGTCGCTGGAACCCGAACATCCAGCGCGTTCGTACTGTGGTCGGCGGGACGCCGAAGCGCGTGAACGCTTGCACCTCGTGCATCAAGGCCGGCAAGGTCTCGCGCTGACGCACCGCTAAGCGCGCGGCCATAGTCGGTTGCTGTGAAGAGCCGGTCCACCCTCGGGTGGGCCGGCTCTTCGCTGTGCCTTCTCGCCTCTCAGATGCGCCAGCCGTGGTCCACGGGGCCGATCCCGGCGCCCAGCGCGAACCCCCGGGCGATCGCCCCGGTGACGTACTCCTTGGCCGCCGCGACCGCCTCCGGCACGGCCAGCCCCTTCGCCAGCTCCGAGGCGATGGCGGAGGCGAGGGTGCAGCCGGTGCCGTGGGTGTGCCGGTTGTCGTGGCGCGGGGCACGCAGCCGGAACTCCTGGTCGCCGTCGGTGAGCAGGTCCACGGCCTCGCCGGTGAGATGCCCGCCCTTGACCAGCACCCACTGGGGCCCGTAGGCCAGGACGGCTTCCGCCGCCGGGCGCAGATCGGCCTCGGAAGCGACCTGGAATCCTGTGAGCTGGGCCACTTCGTCCAGGTTCGGGGTGGCCACGGTCGCCACCGGGAGGAGCCGGGTCCGCACCGAGTCCAGGGCGGAGGCGGCGAGCAGGGGGTCGCCGTGCTTGGAGACGCCCACCGGGTCCACCACCACGGGCGCGTCCACGGTGGAGATCAACTCCGCGACCGCCTCGACCAGTTCCGCCGAGGCCAGCATCCCGGTCTTCACGGCCTGGACGCCGATGTCGTCCACCACACTGCGGTACTGCGCCCGCACCGCCTCCACCGGCAGCTCCCAGGCGCCCTGCACCCCGAGGGAGTTCTGCGCGGTCACGGCGGTGATCACGCTCATCCCGTGCACGCCCAGCGCCAGCATCGTCTTCAGGTCGGCCTGGACGCCGGCGCCGCCGCCGGAGTCCGAGCCGGCCACGGTGAGGACGCGCGGCGGCGCCTGCCCGGCGGACCTCACTCGGGGTTCCCGAAGTGGTCCCAGCCGCCCGTGGCGGTCCAGGGCGCCCCGTCCACGGTCACCTGGGGCAGCGCCGAGGGGTTGAGCACCTCGCCGATCACCTTCCAGCGGGCCGGGAGCTTGGTGTCGGGCGGGAAGGTCGCCACGATCGCGTGGTCCTCTCCCCCGGTGAGCACCCACTGCAGCGGGTCGACCCCGACCGCCTGGCCGATGTCGTTCATCTGGGTGGGGATGTCGATCGCGCCGGAGCGGATGTCGATGCGTACCTTGCTGGCGTCCGCGATGTGCCCGAGGTCCGCGATCAGTCCGTCGCTGACGTCGCACATGGCGGTCGCGCCCAGCGCGGCGGCGGCCGGGCCCGCGTGGTACGGCGGCTCGGGGCGGCGGTGGGCCTCCACGAAGGCGCGCGGCGAGCGGAAGCCCCGCGAGAGCACCGCGTACCCGGCGGCGGACCAGCCCAGCCAGCCCGTGACGGCCACCAGATCGCCGGGCTGCGCGCCCGCGCGGGTCACCGGCTCCTGGTTGCGCAGGTCACCGAGCGCGGTGATCGACACCATGATGGTGTCGCCGCGTACGACGTCACCGCCGACCACGGAGGCGCCCGCGACCTGGCACTCGTCGCGCAGGCCGTCCATCATCTCGGTCGGCCAGGTCACCGGGAGTTCGGCGGGGACGACCAGGCCGAGTAGCAGCGCGGTGGGTACGGCGCCCATCGCGGCGATGTCGGCGAGGTTCTGGGCCGCGGCCTTGCGGCCCACGTCGTACGCCGTGGACCAGTCGCGGCGGAAGTGCCGGCCCTCCAGCAGGATGTCGGTGCTCGCCACCACCCGGCGGTCCGGGGCGGCGACCACGGCGGCGTCGTCACCGGGGCCGACCCGGACCGCCGGGGTGGTGGTGAGACGGGAGGTCAGCTCCCGGATGAGCCCGAACTCACCAAGCTCACCCACTGTGCCCTTCATGGCCTCAAGCCCCTTCTGTACCTGTCCCGTGCCCGGTCGCGCGTCATCAGTGTCCCCGATACGGTCGAGGTGGCCGTCAACTTCCGTCGTGCCCGCACCCCGGCGCGCGTGCCCCGTTCCCCAGGGTCTCCCCTCGGAGAGCGGCGACGCGATACCGTGGCGTTCCTCTTCCCCACATGATCCTCGTGGCCGCCCTGGAGGTTCCGTGGTACAGGCGTACATCCTGATCCAGACCGAGGTCGGCAAGGCGTCGACCGTCGCCGAGACGATCGGCAGGATTCCTGGAGTGATCCAGGCCGAGGACGTGACGGGACCCTATGACGTCATCGTCCGCGCCCAGTCCGACACCGTCGACGAGCTGGGTCGCATGGTGGTCGCCAAGGTCCAGCAAGTGGACGGCATCACACGCACACTGACCTGCCCGGTCGTGCATCTGTAGCCCCCGTCTACGCTTGGCCGGTGAACTTCTTCCGTCACCGGCCCCTCGGCCTGCTCGCGCCCGCGCTGCTGATCGCGGTCGCGGGCTGTTCCACGGCGGACGACGGCACCACGGTCGCGGCTCCCCGCCCCGACGCGCGCACCGCCCCCCTGTGCCGGCGTCTGGACGAGGCACTGCCCGGGAAGGTGGACGGCCGGCACCGCGACGACCCGCGGCCCGCTTCCGCCTACACGGCCGGCTGGTCGGGCCCGGCGATCATACTGCGCTGCGGGGTGGTCCGGCCGCCGAAGATGACCGACCCCGGGGTCGCCCAGGGCCACGACCCGCACGCGCTGGCCGGCGGGGTGGACGGCGTGGACTGGCTGATGGAGAAGCGGGACGACGGTTCCTCGCGCTTCACCACCGCCAACCGCCGCGCCTACGTGGAGGTCACGCTGCCCGAGGAACTGTCCGGCCCGGACGACTCGACGGCGGTCCTGGTCGACCTGGCCCCGGCCGTGAAGAAGGCGATCCCCGAGGGGATCGCCTCCATGCGGTGATGCGGTGATGCGGTGAGCGCCTAGCGCAGCCCGGTCGGGCGGCGCAGTGCCGCCTGGATCAGGCGGTCCACCAGCTCCGCGTAGCCGACGCCGGACGCCTCCCACATCTTGGGGTACATCGAGATGGGGGTGAAGCCGGGCAGCGTGTTGATCTCGTTGATGACGAACTCGCCGTCCTCGGTGAGGAAGAAGTCCGCGCGGACCAGGCCCTCGCAGGACGCGGCGTCGAACGCCTCGACCGCGAGCCGCTGGAGCTCGGCGGTCTGCTCGTCGGTGAGCGGGGCCGGGACGACACCGGGCGTGGAGTCGATGTACTTGGCGTCGAAGTCGTAGTACGCGTGCGCGCTGGGCGGCGGGATCTCGGCGGGGACCGAGGCGCGCGGGCCGTCCTCGAACTCCAGGACGCCGCACTCGATCTCGCGGCCGGACAGCGCGGCCTCCACGATGATCTTCGGGTCGTGGCGCTGGGCCTCGGCGATGGCCTCGTCCAGCCCGGCGAGGTCCTCGACCTTGGTGATGCCGATGGAGGAGCCGGCGCGGGCGGGCTTCACGAACAGCGGCCAGCCGTGCTCACCGGCGAAGTCCACGATCCGCTTGCGGGCGGCCGACTCGTCCTGCTGCCACTCGCGGGGCCGGATCACCACGTACGGGCCGACCTTGAGCCCGAAGGAGGTGAACACCCGCTTCATGTAGTCCTTGTCCTGGCCGACGGCCGAGGCGAGCACGCCCGAGCCGACATAGGGGACACCGGAGAGTTCCAGCAGGCCCTGGAGGGTGCCGTCCTCCCCGAAGGGGCCGTGCAGCACCGGGAAGACCACGTCGACCTCGCCGAGCGCCTTGGGCACCGCGCCGGGCTCGCTGTAGACGACCTCGCGGTTGGCCGGGTCGACCGGGAGCACCACGCCGCCCTCGGTGGACTCCGCCACGTCCAGGACCTCCGGGGTGCGGCGGTCGGTGATGGCCATCCGCTGCGGCTCGTCGGCCGTCAGCACCCAGCGGCCGTCACGGGTGATGCCGATCGGCAGGACGTCGTACTTGGTCCGGTCGATGGCGCCCAGGACGGCACCCGCGGTGACGGTGGAGATCCCGTGTTCGGAGGAGCGGCCGCCGAACACGACGGCCACACGCGGCTTGCGGGGCTGCGCCGCAGGGTTCTGGGGGAGGTTCTCGGTGCTCATATCGCGTTGAGAGTACCCGTTGGTAGTGCCCCCGGACAGCGCCGACCCGGCGCTTTCGCTCAGCGTCGCTCGGGCTTCGCGCTGCGCGACATCAGCTCCTTCAGCGCGACCACGGGCGGCTTCGCGTCGTGCACGATTCCGACGACCGTCTCGGTGATCGGCATGTCGACACCGTGCCTGCGGGCGAGATCCAGCACGGACTCGCTGGACTTGACGCCCTCGGCGGTCTGCTTGGTGACCGCGATGGTCTCCTGGAGCGTCATGCCCTTGCCGAGGTTGGTGCCGAAGGTGTGGTTGCGGGACAGCGGCGAGGAGCAGGTCGCCACCAGGTCCCCGAGTCCGGCGAGTCCGGAGAAGGTCAGCGGGTCGGCGCCGAGCGCCATGCCGAGCCGGGTGGTCTCGGCGAGGCCGCGCGTGATGAGCGAGCCCTTGGCGTTGTCGCCGAGCCCCATGCCGTCCGCGATGCCGACGGCGAGACCGATGACGTTCTTGACCGCGCCGCCGAGTTCGCAGCCGATGACGTCGGTGTTGGTGTACGGCCGGAAGTACGGGGTGTGGCAGGCCGCCTGGAGCCGCCGGGCGACCGCCTCGTCGGTGCAGGCGACCACGGCGGCGGCGGGCATCCGGGCGGCGATCTCACGGGCCAGGTTGGGCCCGGTGACGACGGCGATCCGGTCGGGGCCGACCTTGGCGACGTCCTCGATGACCTCGCTCATCCGCATGGCGGAGCCGAGTTCGACGCCCTTCATCAGGGAGACGAGCACGGAGTGCGGGGCGAGCAGCGGGGCCCAGTCGGCGAGGTTGGCGCGCAGGGTCTGGGAGGGGATCGCCAGGACGACGAAGTCCGCGTCCCCGAGCGCCTCGGCGGCGTCGGAGGTGGCGCGCACGCCCGGCGGAAGCTCGACGCCGGGCAGGTAGCCGAGGTTGGTGCGGGTGGAGTTGACCGCGTCGGCCACTTCGGTGCGGCGGGCCCAGAGAGTGACCTCGCAGCCCGCGTCGGCGAGGACCACGGCGAACGCGGTGCCCCAGGAGCCGGTGCCCATGACGGCGACCCGGACAGGCGTGCTCACTTGCCGCTTCCCCCTTCGGTGGCGGTGGGCGTGGTTTCGGCGGCGGGCGCGGGCACGGTGCCCTGGACCTGGCCGTCGTCCGAACGCACCGCGTGGCCGGACGGGGCGATCGGACCGGACTGGGCGCGGGTGCGGCGGCGCTGCTCGATCCGCTCGCGGCGCGGGTCGTAGGGCACGGCGGGTGCCTTCTCGCCGCGGATCTCCTCGAGCTGGCGGGTGATGGCCGCCATGATGACCTCGGTGGCCTCCCGCAGGACGTCGGCGGTCATCTCACGGTCGTAGAACCGGGAGAGGTCCACCGGCGGGCCGGCCAGCACGTGGTGGGTCTTGCGCGGGAAGAGGTTCGGCTTCTTCGCGTAGGGGGGCAGAAGTTCGTTGACGCCCCACTGGGCGACCGGCACGACCGGGCACTTGGTCTGCAGGGCCACGCGCGCGGCACCGGTCTTGGCCGTCATGGGCCAGCCGTCGGGGTCGCGGGTCAGGGTGCCCTCGGGGTAGAAGGCGACGCACTCGCCCTTCTCCACCGCCTCGATCGCGGCGCGGAATGCGCTCAGCGCGTCGGTGCTCTCGCGGTAGACGGGGATCTGTCCGGTACCGCGCATCGCGGCGCCGACGAATCCCTTCTTGAAAAGGCCGCTCTTCGCCAGGAATCGCGGCACCCGTCCGGTGTTGTACTGATAGTGCGCGTACGCGAAGGGGTCCACGTGGGAATTGTGGTTCACCGCGGTGATAAATCCGCCGTCGGCCGGAATGTGCTCCATTCCTCGCCAGTCCCGCTTGATCAGAACCGCCAGCGGCGGTTTGCAGATCACCGCGGCGAAGCGGTACCAGAAGCCGATTCTGCGGCGGGACACGCGGACACCTTCCTCCATGGCCTCTGAGGGCCTTCACCTCGGCCGGGGGCCGCACAAGTGTGACTCCGGGCCGCCGGTCTGTCGAGAACACCGTACGCCCGCATGTCCGCGGCGACCGCCCCCGGACTGGCCTTCACAGCATTCCCCCACACGTCGGGGCGGCTCCGGCCGCCGGGTGCGAGCGGGGGACAATGAGCGCGGACAGAGAGGGACGGTACGCCGGTGCAGTGGAGCTTGGTCATCCCCCTGAAGCCCTTGGCGCGGGCGAAAAGCAGGCTCGCGGACGCCGTTGCCGACGGAGCGCGGCCGGGGCTGGTGCTGGCGTTCGCGCAGGACACGGTGGCCGCCGCACTGGAGTGTCCCGGGGTCGCGGATGTGGCGGTCGTCACGGACGACCCGCTGGCCGGGCGGGCGCTGGCCGCGCTGGGCGCCCGGATCGTGCCGGACGAGCCGGCCGGGGGGCTGAACGCCGCGCTGGCGTACGGCGCCTCGGCGGTGCGCGAGGTCCGACCGGGGGCGGCCGTCGCCGCGCTCAACGCCGATCTGCCCGCGCTGCGCCCGGCGGAGCTGGCGCTGGTGCTCGCAGCGGCGGCCGAATTCCCGCGCGCCTTCCTGGCGGACGCGGCCGCCCGGGGCACGACCCTGCTCGCGGCGGCGCCCGGCCGGGAGCTGGCCCCCGCCTTCGGCGGCGCCTCGCGCGCCCGGCACCGCGCCTCGGGCGCGGCGGAACTGGCGCCGGGCAGCGTGGAATCGGTGCGGCGGGACGTGGACACCGGCGACGACCTGCGGGTGGCGCTGGAGCTGGGTGTGGGCGCCTACACGGCGGCGGCGAGCGCCTCGTGGACCGCGCCGGTGCCGCTGGCCGGGCAGTAGGCTGCGGACATGCAGGCCACCGCTTACACCTACGACCCCGAGAGCCGCAGCGGGCAGGTGCTGCTCGACGACGGCACTCCGGTGCCCTTCGACGCGGCCGCCTTCGACGCGGGCGGACTGCGGTTGCTGCGGCCCGGTCAGCGGGTGCGGATCGAGACCGAGGGGCGGGGCGACGGGCTGCGGATCACGCTGGTGACCCTCCAGACCTTCTGAACGGGTGCCGGGCAGGCACTGAACGGCCCTTGAGCGGCCGTACGAACGCACCGCGGGCCGGACTCCCCGGGGGAGTCCGGCCCGGCGCGTGTGAGCCCTGGGGACCGGGTGCCGTGGAAGGCCGTGCCTCTAGCGGGCGGTGGTCTTCTTGGCGGTGGTCTTGCGTGCCGTCGACTTCTTGGCGGGCGCCTTCTTGGCGGTGACCTTCTTCGCGGGAGCCTTCTTCGCGGTGGTCTTCTTGGCGGCCGCGGTGGTGCCGGTGGCCTTCTTCGCGGGGGCCTTCTTTGCCGCGGCCTTCTTGGCGGTGGCCGTGGTCTTCTTCGCCGGCGCCGCCTTCTTGGCGGTGGTCTTCTTCGCGGCGGCCTTGGTGGCCTTCTTCGCCGCGGCCTTCTTCACGGTCGCGGAAGCACCGCCGGTCAGGCTGCCCTTGGGCGCCTTCTTCACGGAGACCTCGCCACCACGGGGAAGCTTCTTCGAACCGCTCACCAGGTCCTTGAAGCCCTGGCCGGCGCGGAAGCGCGGGACCGAGGTCTTCTTGACCCGAACACGCTCGCCCGTCTGGGGGTTGCGGGCGTAGCGGGCGGGGCGGTCCACCTTCTCGAAGGACCCGAAGCCGGTGACCGAGACCCGGTCGCCCGCGACGACGGCGCGGACGATGGCGTCCAGGACCGCGTCGACAGCATCGGCGGCCTGCTGGCGGCCACCCATCTTGTCGGCAATCGCTTCTACGAGCTGCGCCTTGTTCACGTCTTCCCCTTCGGAGACATCGCCAGAACGAAAGTGTTCAAGCTTTTTCGCACGTTAGGCAGATATATACCGCAAATCAAACACGAAACGGGCTTCTCACCCTTGTGCCGCATCGGTTTCGGCGGTCCCGAACGGATTCAGCGGTCCTCTTCGGGCATCCGGCCCGCTTCGAGGTCCGCGGTGAATCGTTCGAGACGCGTAGCCGCGCCGGCGAGATCGTGTTTGGCCACGGCCGTAATGACCAGCAGCTTCCGGGTCAGCGCCATCCGTACGCCCTCCGGGACTTGCAGTGTGCGCACGGTTGCGTGCGCTTGTTTGAGTTGGTCCGCGACTGCCGCATAGAGCTGGAGTTGGCCGTCGTGTTCCATGCACAGATTGTGCCATCTGAGGCGAGTTGTCGCCTGCGCAGGGGGCAACTGCCGCCCCCGCGCGCCGTTTCGGGGCCGCGGGAGGGGGCGCCTCCGGAGAGCGCCTGGAACTGCAACTTCGTTGCGGTGAAGAGGAGTTGGGGAGCGTGCGCAATGCCCTCGCGGGCGTCCGGACCCGGACATGCGCGTACCCCCAATCGTGGCGATCGGGGGTACGCGGCGGCCGTCGAGGTGGCCGAAACCTTATGTGTGCGAGCGGTCGCTCAGCTGGTCAGCGTGCGGGGCTTGTGCGCCGGGCGGGCCTTCTCGAAGGCGGTGATGTCGTCCTCGTCGCGCAGGGTGAGGGAGATGTCGTCCAGGCCGTTCAGGAGCCGCCAGCGGGAGTTCTCGTCCAGCTCGAAGGAGGCGGTGATGCCCTCGGCGCGTACTTCGCGGGCTTCGAGGTCCACCGTGATCGGGGCCTTGGGGTCGCGTTCGGTCAGCTCCCAGAGCGCGTCCACGACCTTCTGCTCCAGCACCACTGTGAGCAGGCCGTTCTTCAGCGAGTTGCCGCGGAAGATATCGGCGAAGCGGGCGGAGATCACGGCCTTGAAGCCGTAGTTCTGCAGCGCCCAGACGGCGTGCTCGCGGGAGGAGCCGGTACCGAAGTCGGGGCCGGCGACCAGGACCGTGGCGCCCTGCCGCTCGGGGCGGTTGAGGACGAAGGTGTCGTCCTTGCGCCACGCCTCGAAGAGACCGTCCTCGAAGCCGTCGCGGGTGACCTTCTTGAGCCAGTGGGCGGGGATGATCTGGTCGGTGTCGACGTTGCTGCGGCGCAGCGGCACGGCCCGGCCGGTGTGGGTGGTGAAGGCTTCCATCGTTATCGCACTCCAGCGGGCACGGGGGTGTCGGACAGGTCGGCGGGCGAGCCGAGGTGACCGAGGACGGCGGTGGCGGCGGCGACCTGCGGCGAGACCAGGTGGGTGCGGCCGCCCTTGCCCTGCCTGCCCTCGAAGTTGCGGTTGGAGGTGGAGGCCGAGCGCTCCCCCGGCGCGAGCTGGTCGGGGTTCATGCCCAGGCACATCGAGCAGCCCGCGTACCGCCATTCGGCACCGGCCTCCTTGAAGACCACGTCCAGCCCCTCGGAGACGGCCTGCAGGCCCACCCGCGCGGAGCCGGGGACGACCAGCATCCGTACGCCGTCGGCGACTTTGCGGTCCCGGAGGATCTCGGCGACCGAGCGCAGGTCCTCGATGCGGCCGTTGGTGCAGGAGCCTACGAAGACGGTGTCCACGGCGATGTCCCGCAGCGGCTGCCCGGCGGTCAACCCCATGTACTCCAGGGCCTTTTCGGCGGCGTGGCGCTCCGATGCGTCTTCGTACGAAGCCGGGTCGGGGACGTGCGACGAAAGCGGCGCCCCCTGGCCCGGGTTGGTGCCCCAGGTGACGAACGGGGAGAGTCCGGCCGCGTCGATGACGACCTCGGCGTCGAAGACGGCGTCGTCGTCGGTGCGCAGCGTCCTCCAGTACTCCACCGCCTCGTCCCAGTCGGCGCCCTCGGGGGCGTGGGCGCGGCCCTCCAGGTAGGCGAAGGTGGTCTCGTCGGGGGCGATCATGCCCGCGCGGGCGCCGGCCTCGATGGACATGTTGCAGATGGTCATCCGCGCCTCCATCGACAGCTTCTCGATGGCGGACCCGCGGTACTCCAGGACATAGCCCTGGCCGCCGCCGGTGCCGATCCGGGCGATGATCGCCAGGATCAGGTCCTTGGCGGTGACACCGTCGGGCAGCTCGCCCTCGACGGTGATCGCCATGGTCTTCGGGCGGGCCATCGGCAGCGTCTGGGTCGCCAGGACGTGCTCGACCTGCGAGGTGCCGATTCCGAAGGCCAGGGCCCCGAAGGCACCGTGCGTGGAGGTGTGGGAGTCACCGCACACCACGGTCGTGCCCGGCTGTGTCAGCCCGAGCTGCGGGCCGACCACGTGCACCACGCCCTGCTCGACGTCGCCCAGCGGGTGCAGCCGCACCCCGAACTCCGCGCAGTTCTTGCGCAGCGTCTCCAACTGGGCCCGTGAGACCGGGTCGGCGATCGGCTTGTCGATGTCGAGGGTCGGGGTGTTGTGGTCCTCGGTGGCGATGGTCAGATCGAGACGACGGACCGCGCGACCGTTCTTGCGGAGACCGTCGAACGCCTGCGGGCTGGTCACCTCGTGCAGCAGGTGCAGATCGATGTAGAGAAGGTCGGGCTCGCCCTCGGCGCGCCGGACGACATGGTCGTCCCAGACCTTCTCCGCGAGTGTCCTACCCATCGCTTTCCCTCCGGCCGGCCACGGTTCCGCCGACACATCTAGAGAACCTGAGGAAGCGACGCCCGCGCCGTGATCTTCGCGCGTACGGGCGTCCGGCACCGCGCCCGCCGTACGCGGGCCGCCGTGTGCTTCAAGAGTGGCGCGTTCCGGAGAAAATTGAACTTGCGTTTCACAGAGTGAGACGGGAGTATCGTTGCATGGACAACAGTAGCGGCGTCGGCGTTCTGGACAAGGCGGCCCTTGTCCTGAGCGCTCTGGAGTCCGGTCCGGCCACCCTCGCGGGTCTGGTCGGGGCCACCGGACTGGCACGACCCACGGCCCACCGGCTGGCCGTGGCTCTGGAGCACCACCGGCTGGTGGCGCGGGACATGCAGGGCCGGTTCATCCTGGGCCCGCGCCTGTCGGAGCTGGCCGCGGCGGCCGGCGAGGACCGGCTGCTGGCGACGGCCGGCCCGGTGCTCACGCACCTGCGGGACGTGACGGGCGAGAGCGCGCAGCTCTACCGGCGCCAGGGCGACATGCGGATCTGCGTGGCGGCCGCGGAGCGGCTGTCCGGACTGCGGGACACGGTGCCGGTGGGCTCGACGCTCACGATGAAGGCGGGTTCCTCGGCGCAGATCCTCATGGCCTGGGAGGAGCCCGAGCGGCTGCACCGGGGTCTGCAGGGGGCGCGCTTCACGGCCACGGCACTGTCCGGGGTGCGCCGCCGGGGCTGGGCGCAGTCGATCGGCGAGCGGGAGCCGGGCGTGGCCTCGGTCTCGGCGCCGGTGCGCGGGCCGTCCAACCGCGTGGTGGCCGCCGTCTCGGTCTCCGGACCGATCGAGCGGCTGACCCGGCATCCCGGCCGGATGCACGCCCAGGCGGTGATCGACGCGGCCACCCGGCTGTCCGAGGCGCTGCGCCGCTCCGGCTGAGCGCCGTACGCGATCGACTCCACGCTTCCCCCCGGGCGGGAGCGGGCCCCAACGCCGCGGCCCGCTCCCGCCCGACCCGTTCGGCCTGTCCGGCTCAACCGGCTGACGGCGAGGGACTGTTGGGATCGGGCCCGGAAAACAGCGAAGGCCCCTCGCTTGCGCGAGGAGCCTTCCTTCTGTACCCCCGACCGGATTCGAACCGGCGCTACCGCCTTGAGAGGGCGGCGTGCTAGGCCGCTACACAACGGGGGCCTGGACACTGCGTTTCCGCAGGTCCGAGCTGGTCTACCTGGACTCGAACCAAGACTAACTGAACCAGAATCAGTCGTGCTGCCAATTACACCATAGACCAATGATGGTTTAGACCAGTCAGTACCCCCGACCGGATTCGAACCGGCGCTACCGCCTTGAGAGGGCGGCGTGCTAGGCCGCTACACAACGGGGGCCCTAGCGATTCCGAGTGATCGGAACCAGTACCCCCGACCGGATTCGAACCGGCGCTACTGCCTTGAGAGGGCAGCGTGCTAGGCCGCTACACAACGGGGGCTCGCGGATAAGATCCGCGGGTGCAGATGAGCTCTGCGAGCTGGCCTACCTGGACTCGAACCAAGACTAACTGAACCAGAATCAGTCGTGCTGCCAATTACACCATAGGCCACTGGAACGCAAGCCCCGAGCGGGGATCTTGTTCTAGCAGATGCGCCTGGGGCCCGGCCTTTCGGCCCGTTCCCCTCGGCGCAGGAAGAACATTACCCGAAGGTGGACGGGGCTCCAAAACGGGTATCCGCGCGGACCAGCGCAGGGAGTTCGGCGAGGCTGGTGATCCGGTGCGCCGGGACCGTCCCGGCCGCCCGTGCGTGCGGGCCGCCCCGGTCGATCCATACGGACATCATCCCGGCCTCCGCCGCGCCCCGCCCGTCGATCTCCGGATGGTCCCCGACGTACGCCACCTCGTGCGGGGGCAGCCCGAGCCCCTCACAGGCGGCCAGGAAGGCCCCGGCGGCCGGCTTGGACACCCCCAGCTCGACGGCGCACAGCACGGACTCGAACCGGTCCCGCAGGCCGAGAGCGCGCAGCTTGTGCTCCTGGACGGTCAGGCTGGAGTTGGACAGCACCGCGTGCCGGTGCTCCGGGAGGGCGTCCAGGGCGGGCAGCACGTCCGGGAAGACCTGCCAGGCCGCCTGGTAGTGCCCGACGTAGCGCAGAAACCATTCCTCAGCTTCGGCGTCGCTGAGTTCCGCGCCCAGGAACGCCCGGACCCGGTCCAGCCGCTGCCCCTCGAACGTGGCCTCGCCCGCCGCGTGCCGCGCCCAGTGGGCCTCGGTCGCCGTCCGCCACGCCGCGAGCGCCTGTTCCGGCGTCTCGAACCGGGCGAGCAGCCCCTCCGCCAGGAGGTGTGCCCGCATGCCCTCACGGTCGGCGGTGGTGTAGTCGAAAAGGGTGTCGTCCACGTCCCAGACCACGGCTCGGATGCTCATGGGCCGACGGTAACGGGAAGCGGGCCCCGGGACAGGGGGCGGAAACGCCGAGGGGCGGCATCCGGTGGCCGGATGCCGCCCCTGGCGGTGTGGCGTTCGTTACGCCGCGAGCCGCTCCAGCGCCGTGTCGATGCGGGACAGGGTCTTGTCCTTGCCGAGTACCTCCAGGGACTCGAACAGGGGCAGGCCGACGGTGCGGCCGGTCACGGCCACGCGGACCGGGGCCTGGGCCTTGCCGAGCTTGAGGCCGTGGGCCTCGCCGGCGGCCAGGACGGCCTCCTTGAGGGATTCGGCCGAGGTCCAGTCGGCGGACTCGAGCTTCTCCCGCGCGGTGCGCAGCAGCGCCTCCGAGCCTTCCTTCATGGCCTTGGTCCACGAAGCCTCGTCGAAGACGGGCTCGGGCAGGAAGAGGAAGTCGACGTTGTCGGTGATCTCGGAGAGCACCTTGAGCCGGGTCTGGGCGTGCGGGGCGATCGCCTGCCACTTGGCCTCGTCGAAGTCCTCCGGCGCCCAGGGCGCGACCGGGGGCTTCAGCCACGGGGCGCAGCGCTCGGTGAAGTCCTTCACGTCGAGCAGCCGGATGTGGTCGGCGTTGATCGCCTCGCACTTCTTCAGGTCGAAGCGCGCCGGGTTGGGGTTCACGTCCGAGATCTCGAAGGCGGCCACCATCTCCTCGATCGAGAAGATGTCCTGGTCCGCCGAGAGCGACCAGCCCAGCAGGGACAGGTAGTTGAGCAGGCCCTCGGGCAGGAAGCCGCGCTCGCGGTAGAGGTTGAGCGAGGCCTGCGGGTCGCGCTTGGAGAGCTTCTTGTTGCCCTCGCCCATCACGTACGGCAGGTGACCGAAGGCCGGGATCTGCTTGGCGATGCCCAGTTCCATCAGCGCCTTGTACAGGGCGATCTGGCGCGGGGTGGAGGAGAGCAGGTCCTCGCCGCGCAGGACGTGGGTGATGTCCATCAGCGCGTCGTCGACCGGGTTCACCAGGGTGTACAGCGGGGCGCCGTTGGCGCGCACGATGCCGTAGTCCGGGACGTTCTCCGGGAGGTAGGTGATCTCGCCGCGCACCAGGTCGTCGAAGGTGATCGCCTCGTCCGGCATCCGGAAGCGGACGATCGGCTCGCGGCCCTGGGCCTTGAACTCCTCGACCTGCGCGGCGCTCAGCTCGCGGCAGTGGCCGTCGTACCCGGAGGGCTTGCCGGCGGCGCGGGCCGCCTCACGGCGGGTGTCCAGCTCGTCCTGGGAGCAGTAGCAGTGGTAGGCGTAGCCGCCGTCCAGGAGCTTCTCCGCGACGTCCCGGTAGATGTCCATCCGCTGCGACTGGCGGTACGGCGCGTGCGGGCCGCCGACCTCGGGGCCCTCGTCCCAGTCGAAGCCGAGCCAGCGCATGGCGTCCAGGAGCTGGTTGTAGGACTCCTCGGAGTCGCGGGCCGCGTCGGTGTCCTCGATCCGGAAGACCAGGGTGCCCTCGTGATGGCGGGCGAACGCCCAGTTGAACAGGGCGGTGCGCACCAGGCCCACGTGGGGGTTACCGGTGGGCGACGGACAGAAACGGACGCGTACGGGTGCGCTAGCCACGCTTGACAACCTTGTTGGTGAGAGTGCCGATGCCTTCGATGGTGACGGCGACCTCGTCGCCGACGCTCATGGAGCCGACGCCCGCGGGGGTGCCGGTGAGGATCACGTCGCCGGGGAGCAGCGTCATGGCCTCGGAGATGTTGACGATCAGGTCCTCGATGGGGTGGACCATCTCGCTGGTGCGCCCGAGCTGGCGCTGCTCGCCGTTGAGGGTGAGCTGGACGGTGAGGTCGTTCGCGCGGGCGAGGTCGATGTCCGTCTCCACCCAGGGGCCGAGCGGGCAGGCGGAGTCGAAGCCCTTGGCGCGGGCCCACTGCTTCTCGGCGCGCTGCACATCGCGGGCGGTGACGTCGTTGGCGCAGGTGTAGCCGAAGATGACGTCCTTGACGCGCTCGCGGGGGACCTCGCGGCACATGCGGCCGATGACCACGGCCAGCTCGGCCTCGTAGTGCAGTTCCCTGGTGAAAGGCGGGTACTGGATGTCGTCGCCGGGGCCGATCACCGAGGTGGAGGGCTTGAAGAAGGCGAACGGGGCTTCGGGCACCTCGTTGTCCAGTTCCCTGGCGTGCTCGACGTAGTTGCGGCCGAAGGCCACGACCTTGTTGGGGAGCACCGGCGGGAGCAGCCGGACCTTGCTGAGGGGCACCTTGGTGCCGGACAGCTCGTGGTCGGCGAAGGGGATGCCCTTGATGATGTCGAGGACGAGCTCGTCCTGCTTGTCGCCCTCGACCGCGCCGAAGGCTACGTTCCCGTCGATGGAGAACCTGGCGATGCGCACGGGATTCTGGCGCCTCTCACTGAGAACCGGCGTACTGACGTCCCAGGTTAACCGGTCCGCGCGTCCGGCGTTCGGCCGGTGGTCCGGGCGGCGGTTATGCGGTGCGGAAACAAGGGCGGATTAATTCCGGATTTCCGCTCGCCCCGGGCAGCGCCCCGGCACGGCGGTGGGCCAGTGGCGACAGGGGCCGCCGGGCACGGGGCCGGGGCAGGGGCGCATTACGGGTAATGCCGCGGGGCGGCGCCCGAAAATTCGCGGGGTGGCATTAGCGGAGGGTGGATATCCCCGGCGATGCCAGTAATCCGCCGGGCCCGGAAAAAGCGAGCGCGGCCCGGTGGGCCGTCACGGGTGGACGGGCCGCCGGGCCGCGCTCGGGCGGGGCGGGTGCGCTCAGACGCCGGCCTCGGCAACGGCGGAGGCGGGCAGCTCCATCAGAATGGTGCGCCGGGGGTTGGCGGTCCGGTCGGGGAGGTCGGTGGGGTGCTCGGGCAGCTCGGCGATCCGCAGTTCGCCGGCGTCGTCCAGGTGCGCCAGCGTCGTGCGTCGCGGGTTCGCCGTCGTCTGGAACATCATCGTCGTCTTCACCGTTGTCGTCCTGTGGCGTCGTGATCGGGTGGGAATGGGCAGAGCCGCTCATCCTGTAAAGCGTCAGGCTAAACATGCGAATCCCCGTCACTCACGTGAACCACCCGTGATCGGCGTGTGAGTTTGCTCACTACGAGCCACACAAATGGGTCAATTCAGACTGTGGGTCTTGGGCGATGAAACGGACATTGGCCATCTGAACCCACCATTCCGCTCCTGATCATGGCGACTGGGACACCGTTCGAGCCTGCCGCACAGGCGCTCGACTCGCCGGAATTGCCCGCCTATACGGGTGATCCGGTTCCACCCGCCGTGACCCCCGGATCACGTGCCGTCACGTAGGTCACAGCTCGGGGTACGTCCCTTGTTGGAGATCCGGCACTGTGCTGGAATGCCACGGACCGCCGCAGGAACGAGCCGGCGCAGGGGGCGCGACGCCGCGCCGAGTGGCGGTGAGCAAGGGGGGAATCCAGCGCCGGTCACTCAAGACCACACGGGGGGCGTATTCAGGGCGCCCTTCATGACGCCGACACCGTGTCCCGCCGTTCGCGCGGAGGGGCGCCTGGTCCAGAGGTTGCGACGCTAGTGCAGGGACGTTTCAAGAGGGATGGCAGCGCTTCGGCCGAGCCGGAGCCGCACGGCGGGACCGACCGTGGTTCCTCGCACCAGCACGCCCAGAGCGCCGGCAAGGGACCGTCCGGCGACAACGGCGGGCGCGGGGGACGCCCCGGCGTGTCCGCCCCGGCCGGCGCGTCCGGCACCAAGCCCGTGGCGCCCGCCGCGAAGACCACCAGGAGCACGCCCAGCACCGGCTCGCGAGTCGCGCTGCGCAACTGGCGCATCTCCACGCGTCTGGTCTCCCTGCTCGCGCTGCCGGTGGTCGCGGCCACCACACTCGGTGGTCTGCGCATCGGCGACTCGATGGACGACATCAAGCAGCTCGACAACATGAAGCTGCTGACCGAGATGACCCAGCGCGCGACCGAGCTGGCGCACGCTCTCCAGGAGGAGCGCGACCAGTCCGCCGGTCCCCTGTCACACGGTCTCAAGTCGTCCGACTACACGGTCAAGGGCTTCCGCGACAAGACGGACAACGCGAAGAAGACCTTCGAGGACTCCGCCGAGGACATCGACGCGGCGAGCAAGGACGGCAACCTCCAGGGCGTCCGCGACACCCTGGTCGGCCTGGTCTCCCAGCTCGACGCACTCGGCAAGATCCGCCGGGACGCGTACACCTCGAACGACAACTCGACGCAGACCGTCGAGTCGTACCACCGGCTGATCACCCAGCTCATCGACCTCTCCCAGGACATGGCCGAGGCGTCGAGCAACCCGGAGATGATCCAGCGCACCCGCGCCCTGGCCGCGTTCTCCACCGCCAAGGAGTACGCCTCGGTGCAGCGAGCGGTCATCGCGGCCGCCCTGCCCGCCAGCAACGCCACCAAGGGTGACCTGTCCACCAACGACCGCCTCTACGGCGAGTCCGCGTACGACAGCGAGAACTCCGAGCTCAACATCTTCCGCAAGGTCTACGCGAGCCAGGGCGCCGAGGAGATCCTCAAGCCCATCGACGAGAACAACCCGACGATCCAGGCTGCCGACCTCTACGCCAAGCGCGTCTTCGAGTCGCGCGACGGCCTGGCGGGTCAGCCGGCGCGCTCGTACCTGGACTGGATGGACGACAGCTCCACCAAGATCCAGCAGATGAAGAAGATCGAGCACGAGCTGCTCGACAGCATGGAGCAGAAGGCCCGCGAACTGAAGGCGACCTCCGAGCAGGAGGCGATCTTCTCGGGTGTGCTGATCCTGCTCGTGCTCGGCGTCTCGCTGGTCGGCGCGTTCGTCGTGGCCCGGTCCATGATCCGCTCGCTGCGCCGTCTTCAGGACACCGCCACCAGGGTCGCCCAGGACCGCCTGCCCGAGCTGGTCAAGCAGCTCTCCGAGTCCGACCCGCAGGACGTGGACACGTCCGTGGAGTCGGTCGGTGTGCACTCGCGGGACGAGATCGGCCAGGTGGCCGCGGCCTTCGACCACGTGCACCACGAGGCGGTCCGGCTCGCCGCCGAGCAGGCGCTGCTGCGAGGCAACGTCAACGCGATGTTCACCAACCTCTCGCGCCGCTCCCAGGGTCTGATCCAGCGTCAGCTCTCGCTCATCTCCGAGCTGGAGTCCCGCGAGGCCGACCCGGACCAGCTCTCCTCGCTGTTCAAGCTCGACCACCTCGCGACCCGCATGCGCCGTAACGGCGAGAACCTCCTCGTCCTCGCCGGTGAGGAGCCCGGCCGGCGCTGGACCCGCCCGGTCCCGCTGGTCGACGTGCTCCGCGCCGCCGCCTCCGAGGTGGAGCAGTACGAGCGCATCGAGCTGGCGTCGGTGCCGAGCACCGAGGTCGCCGGCCGCGTCGTCAACGACCTCGTGCACCTCCTGGCCGAGCTGCTGGAGAACGCCACCTCGTTCTCCTCCCCGCAGACCAAGGTCAAGGTCACCGG
Organism: Streptomyces sp. BK022; assembly: GCF_004217355.1. NCBI lineage: Bacteria > Bacillati > Actinomycetota > Actinomycetes > Kitasatosporales > Streptomycetaceae > Streptomyces > Streptomyces sp. BK022. The sequence goes on along the minus strand of NZ_SHKU01000002.1, from coordinate 1,009,769 downwards.
TCACGCGCTGCCGGACGGCCGCGTGCTGATCGAGATCCACGACACCGGCATCGGCCTCTCCCCCGAGGACCTCGCCGCGATCAACGAGCGCCTCGCCGCGCCGCCCACCGTGGACGTGTCGGTCTCCCGCCGCATGGGTCTGTTCGTGGTCGGCCGCCTGTCGCAGCGCCACGGCATCCGCATCCAGCTCCGCCCGTCCGACTCCGGTGGTACGACCGCGCTGGTCATGCTGCCCGTCGACGTCGCCCAGGGCGGCAAGAAGCCCGCTCCGGGCAAGGGCGGCGGCTCCGGTTCCGGTGGCGGTCCCGCCGCCGCGCAGGCGGCGGCCGGTGCCGCGGCCGCGCGCCGGAACAACGGCGGTGGCGGCGGTGCCCTCGGCGGCGCCCCGGCCGCCGGCGGACGCCTCACCGGCGGTCCCGGCCAGCGGGGCCAGGTCGGCGCGGGCCAGGGTCCGCGCGCGGCGCTTCCCGGCACCGGTCAGAACGGCGGCCGCCCCGGCGGTCCCGGCGGCGCCCGCGGTCCGCAGAGTCCCGGCGCCTTCCAGGCGAACCCGTCCAGCCAGCAGAACCAGCAGAACCGTCCGGCTCCCGCCGGCCAGGGTCCGGGCGCCCCGCAGGGCACGCACCCCGCGAACCCCGGTGGCCCGCAGCAGGACGCCTTCGGCGGTCGCGGCCCGGCCCAGCAGCAGCGCGGTGGCGCCGGTGCCGAGCAGGGGCGTCAGCCGCAGCTCCCGCCGCGTGGCGGCCCCCGTGCCGAGCTGCCCGGCGGCAACCCGGCCCCGCGTGCCTCGCTGGACGTGCCGCGCGGCCACGACGAGCAGGACCCGTCGCAGACCGCGCGCATGCCGCGCATCGACGACCGGCAGGGCATGGGCGGCACCGCCGAGATGCCCCGCGTCGACGCGCAGGACCCGTCGCAGACCGGCGGTTTCCCCCGCCAGGACCTGTACGGCGCGGTCGACCAGCAGCAGCACACCGGGCAGTTCGCCCGGCCCGGCGCCAACGGGCCCCAGCACACCGGGCAGTTCCAGCGTCCGGGTGCGGGCGACCCGCAGAACACGGGCCAGTTCCAGCAGCCCGGTGCCCAGCAGGCGGGCGGTTACGGCCGCCAGCAGGGCGGCGACGAGTACACCCGCCCCGACCTGTTCGGCGCCCCCCAGGGCCAGCAGCAGGGCCAGCAGAACCCGCAGGCCCCGCAGCACACCGGCCAGTTCCCGGTCCAGCAGGGCTACGACGCGTACCAGGCCGGCCACACCGGCCAGCACGCGCTGCCCGGCCGCCCGGCGCAGCACCAGAACGGCGGTCAGGCCGCGCAGAACCCGAACCAGGCGGGCAACCCCGGCCAGTTCGAGCAGCAGCGGCCCGCAGCTCCGCAGCGTCCGGCGCGTCAGGCGCCGGCCGACAACTGGGCGCTGCCCCCGGCCCCCGCCGGCAACACCGGTGACGGCCGAACCCCGCTGTACGACACGCTGGAGACCAACTGGTTCCAGCAGGAGCAGCAGCAGTCGGAGTCCGCTCCGGCCGCCCCTCAGCAGCCGCAGGCGCAGGCCCCCACGCCCGCCCCGCAGCAGTCGTCGTCCACCACCGGCTCGTGGCGCACCTCTCCGAACGACGAACTCGTCCGGCAGGCGGAGCGCGTACGACAGCCCGCGGCGGGCGGTATCACCACCTCCGGTCTGCCGCGCCGTGTGCCCAAGGCGAACCTCGTCCCGGGCACGGCACAGCAGCAACAGCACCACAGCGGTCCGCAGGTCTCCCGTGCGCCTGACGACGTACGCGGCCGGCTGACCAATCTCCGTCGGGGTATCGCTCAGGGCCGTCAGGCCGGGGGCGGCCAAACCGGCAGCTTCCCGAGCCCCACTCACCAGCAGGAGCGTTAGTTGAGTCCGATGAGCCAGGCGGCACAGAACCTGAACTGGTTGATCACCAACTTCGTGGACAACACCCCAGGGGTGTCGCACACGGTGGTGGTCTCCGCCGACGGCCTTCTGCTGGCGATGTCCGAAGGCTTCCCGAGGGACCGCGCCGACCAGCTGGCGGCCGTCGCGTCCGGCCTGACCTCTCTCACGGCCGGGGCGTCCCGGATCTTCGAGGGTGGCAGCGTGGCGCAGACCGTCGTCGAGATGGAACGCGGCTTCCTGTTCCTCATGTCGGTCTCGGACGGGTCGTCCCTCGCCGTCCTCGCGCACCCCGAGTGCGACATCGGCCTCGTGGGTTACGAGATGACCCTGCTCGTCGACCGCGCGGGTGCGGTACTCACCCCGGACCTGCGCGCCGAACTACAAGGCAGTCTGCTCCACTGACCCACCCCGGCACCACCCACCACACGAAACAACCGTCCGGCCGCCACAATCCCCCCACCGGCCCCGTCAGACGGCACGACTGACCAACTTGCTGTCCCGCCCGGAGGATTCATGACCCCGCCCAACGCCTCTCATGATCCGTACGCGGAACCGTACGGCGATGAGGGCGACCAGCCACTGGTACGTCCTTACGCGATGACCGGTGGCCGGACCCGGCCGCGCTACCAGCTCGCCATCGAGGCGCTGATCAGCACCACGGCCGACCCGGCAGCGCTGATGGGAATGCTCCCTGAGCACCAGCGCATCTGCCACCTCTGCCGGGAGGTCAAGTCGGTCGCGGAGGTCTCCGCGCTCCTGGCCATGCCCCTCGGCGTGGCCCGCATTCTGGTGGCCGACCTCGCCGAGGCCGGCATGGTCGCCGTTCACCAGCCGGGCGGCGACGAGAACAACGGCGGCGCTCCCGATGTGACGCTGCTCGAAAGGGTGCTCAGTGGACTTCGCAAGCTCTGACTCGGGGCGGGCCACGACCTCCGCCAAGATCGTGGTGGCGGGCGGCTTCGGCGTGGGCAAGACCACGTTCGTGGGCGCCGTCTCGGAGATCAACCCCCTGCGCACCGAGGCCGTCATGACGTCCGCGTCGGCGGGCATCGACGACCTCACCCACACCGGGGACAAGACGACCACCACCGTCGCCATGGACTTCGGCCGCATCACCCTCGACCAGGACCTGATCCTGTACCTCTTCGGTACGCCCGGTCAGGACCGCTTCTGGTTCATGTGGGACGACCTCGTGCGCGGCGCCATCGGCGCGGTGGTGCTGGTGGACACCCGCCGGCTCGCGGACTGCTTCCCCGCCGTGGACTACTTCGAGAACTCGGGTCTGCCGTTCGTCGTCGCCCTCAACGGCTTCGACGGCCAGCAGCCGTACAACCCGGACGAGGTCCGCGAGGCGCTGCAGATCGGACCCGACGCTCCGATCATCACGACCGACGCCCGGCACCGCTCGGACGCCAAGAGCGCGCTGATCACCCTGGTCGAGCACGCCCTGATGGCCCGCCTGCGGTAGGTCCTCAAGTGCGATCTGCCGTAAGGCAGTTGTCGTAGCGCACCCGGAGCCGGCTGTGGCCTTTGACACGGTCGGCTCCGGTGTTCATAACAGTTCGGCAGAGGAAATCCCGTAGTTCGCCACGCGACGCGGTCGACCGGTACCGCTGCGCTCACAAAGCCCTTGCCATTTGCGGGGCTCGCTCGGTAATGACCCGTTTTATCTGTCGCTTACAACGACACCGCCCCCGTTTGTTACTGCCCAGGTCGACATGCTGGAATGCCTGAACTGCCCAGGGGTCAAAGACGTACTGAGCGGTCGAAGAGGAACCGGGCTCTGAGAGACTGCGGCACGACAGGTGCCGACCCGCCGAGAGGTTGTTGGTCGAGTGAGGCGAAGCAAGAACGGTCCCGAGCCGTCGGCACGGGGCAACTTCACCCCGCCGCCGCGCGCTGCGGCGCCCACCCCCGTGGTGGCCGGACCGGAGCCGGAGGCCGCTCCCGCGTCCAGCGGGGGCCGCTTCTCCCCGCGCAACTGGCGTGTGCCGACCAGGCTGAACGCGATCCTGCTCATACCTGTGCTGGTCGCCCTCGTCATGGGCGGCTTCCAGGTGAAGCACTCCATCGACACCTGGCAGGACGCCGAGGACGCGGAGAACACCGCGATCCTCGTGCAGACGTCACTGTCCTACGCCGACGCGCTGTACAACGAGCGTGACCTCAGCGCCGCTCCCCTGCTCAAGGGCAAGGCGGCCACGGCGCAGGACAAGGCCACGGTCGACGCGGCCCGCAAGAACACCGACCAGGCCGCCGCCGCGTTCAGCCGGGCCGCCCAGAACATGCCGGCCAAGCCCGGTCTGGAGCGCCGCCTCAAGCTGTTCCGCGAGACCGAGCCCTTCCTCCAGACGTTGCGCGCGGGCGCCTACGGCCCGAAGTTCACCGGCGTCCAGACGGAGGAGGGCTACGTCAAGGTCGCCCACCCGCTCATGGAGTTCGCCAACGAGCTGGGCCTGGGCACCGGAAACATCACGTCCTACGGACGTACTGTCTACGCCATCTCGCTGACCAAGGCCGCGCTGTCCCTGGAGCGCTCGATCGGCACGCACATGCTGGTCAAGCCCGGTCCGGACGCGCCGAACCTGGCGAGCCAGCGCGTGGCCCTCTCCTCCTACGCCTACCTGGAGGGCATCGCCGTCGAGGAGTACCTCGGCGGTGGCACCCAGGCCGACGCGGACCGGCTGGAGCAGGAGAAGCGGGACATCCAGAACCAGGGTGCCGCCCTGGCCGCCGAGGCCAAGGCGAAGGACCCGTCGTACAAGGCGCCGCCGTCCGACCCGCAGAAGATGGTCGTGGCGCTGGCCCAGCTGAACTCGACCGACCCGCTGGAGCGTCAGCAGCTCGCGGTGCAGGGCATCACCCCCGCCAACTGGTGGGCGGTCAACACGCTGAAGTTCAAGGCGTACCGCTCCATCGAGTCGGACATGGCCGACAAGGCGGTGAGCGAGGCGTCCGGCATCGCCGACGACGCCAAGACCTCCGCGGTCATCACCGGTGTCGCCGTCGTCCTGGTCCTGCTGCTGGCCTTCATCCTGGCCGGTACGGTCGCCCGCCAGATGAGCCGCGCGATGCGCCAGCTCCGCAACGCCGCCTTCGGCATCGCCGAACAGCGCCTGCCGATGCTGGTCGACCAGCTCTCCCGTACCGACCCCGGCCGGGTCGACACCCGGGTCGCCCCGATCCCGATCCACACCAAGGACGAGATCGGCGAGGTCGCCCGCGCCTTCGACCAGGTCCACCGCGAGGCGGTGCGGCTCGCCTCCGAGCAGGCGCTGCTGCGGGGCAACATCAACGCGATCTTCACCAACCTGTCGCGCCGTAACCAGTCGCTGATCGAGGGCCAGCTGACCCTCATCACCGACCTGGAGAACAACGAGGCCGACCCGGACCAGCTCGAGAACCTCTTCAAGCTGGACCACCTGGCCACCCGTATGCGCCGCAACGGCGAGAACCTGCTGGTCCTCGCCGGCGAGGAGCCCGGCCGCCGCTGGGACCAGCCGGTCCCGCTGGTCGACGTGCTGCGCGCCGCCTCCTCCGAGGTGGAGCAGTACGAGCGCATCGAGCTGTCCGGCGTCCCGGAGGCCGAGATCCACGGCCGCGCGGTCACCGACCTCGTGCACCTCCTCGCCGAGCTGCTGGAGAACGCCACCACGTTCTCCTCCCCGCAGACCAAGGTCCGCGTCACCGCGACCCGTCTCCCCGACGGCCGTGTGATGATCGAGATCCACGACAAGGGCATCGGCCTCACCGCCGAGGACTTCGCGGACATCAACCACAAGCTGGCCAACCCGCCGACCGTGGACGCCGCGATCTCCCAGCGCATGGGTCTGTTCGTGGTCGGCCGGCTGTCCGACCGGCACGGCATCCGCGTCCAGCTCCGCCCCTCGGGCGAGCAGGCCGGTACGACCTCCCTGGTCATGCTGCCCGACGCGATCACCCACGGTGGCGGCGGCGAGACGCAGCTCGACCGCGAGGAGTTCACGGTCTCGCAGATCATCCCGGAGCAGCAGTTCGCCGGCGAGAGCTTCAACCCGCAGCCGCAGGCGCAGGCGCAGCCGATGCGCACGGCGGCGGAGCTGGGCTTCGACGACAGCCGCTACACCGAGGTGCCCGACGACATCCGCGGTCTGGACCCGGTCGGCCGTTCCCTGGAGCGCGAGGAGCGCCGGGCGGCCCTGGAGGCCCAGGCCCACCACGGTCCGCAGGACGGCGCCGAGGGCGGACAGCCCGGTTACCAGGACGGCTTCGAGCAGGCACCCGGCGGCTACCAGGAGAACGGCTCGGGCTTCCCCGGGCAGCGGCAGCCCCAGGCTGACGCCTATCCGGAGCAGCAGACCTACCAGGAGCAGCAGCAGCCCGCCTACGACGAGCAGTACTTCGGGCAGGACGGCGGCTACCCGCAGTCCGGTTACCCCCAGCAGGGGCGGAACGCGCCCGCCGGTGACGCCTTCGGCGGCCCGTACGGCGGACAGCAGCAGCAGCAACAGCAGCAGCAGTCCTTCCAGGACGACTGGCCCCAGCAGGACGGTTTCCAGAACGGCTACCCGGCCCAGTACGCTGCGGAGTCGGAGCCGGCGCGGGCCGCCGACCCCGGTGACCTGCACTCCAACGGCCACGGCGGCCAGGGCGGCTTCGAGCGTCCGGCGCCGGGCGGTCCGGCCGCGGGCGGTGTCACCAACTCGGGTCTGCCCCGTCGCGGTGGCGCGGGCGGCTCGGCCCCGCTGGGCAACTCCGGCGGCCTGAACGTGAACGGTTCGGGCGGGCTGGGTTCCAGCGGCCTCGCCCCGAACGGGTCGCACGGTCCGAACGGAGCGAACGGTTCGGGTGGACTGAACGGCTCGAACGGGCTGAGCGGCTCCGCCGGCGCGAACGGCGCGTCGCTCGGCCGCCAGGAGGCCCCGGCCCCCTCGGGCAGCGGCACCGACGACTGGCGCTCGGCGAACGACGAGCGCTGGCAGCAGGCCTCGCAGCTTCGCAAGCCCAAGGCGGGCGGGGTCACGTCCTCCGGTCTGCCGCGGCGGGTACCCAAGGCCAACCTGGTCGAGGGCACCGCCGAGAGCACCCCTCAGGGGGGCCCACAGGTCTCCCGCGCCCCGGAGGATGTCCGGGGCAGGCTGAGCAACCTGCGTCGAGGCGTCCAGCGCGGACGCAGCGCAGGCAGTGAAACGAACGGCCAGGCCACCACCAATCAGCACGGTGGTCCTGACAGCACCTACGACCAGGAGCGTTAGTGTGAGCCCGATGAGCCAGGCGGCACAGAACCTTAACTGGTTGATCACCAACTTCGTGGACAACACTCCGGGTGTGTCCCACACCGTGGTGGTCTCCGCCGACGGACTCCTTCTGGCGATGTCCGAAGGCTTCCCCCGCGACCGCGCCGACCAGCTCGCGGCCGTCGCATCCGGTCTGACGTCCCTGACGGCAGGCGCCTCCCGCATCTTCGAGGGAGGCAGCGTGAACCAGACGGTTGTGGAGATGGAGCGGGGATTCCTCTTCATCATGTCCGTATCCGACGGTTCGTCGCTGGCGGTCCTGGCCCACCCGGAGGCGGACATCGGCCTCATCGGGTACGAGATGGCCCTTCTGGTGGACCGGGCGGGCACGGTCCTGACCCCGGATCTCCGGGCGGAGCTCCAGGGCAGCCTTCTCAACTAACAAGCGGACGGTGCGCGTTCGCGTCCCGGGGCCGTAAGGTCTTGGGACGCGGCTCCACAGCGATGGTGCCCGGCACAGTCGGAGGAGGAGAAAGTGGCAACACCCCCAGGCGGACCGTCTTCGGGCAACTGGTCGTACGGTCCCGCGCAGGGACAGGACGGCGGCTCGGCGAACGGGTACGACTTCCCCTCCGTCCCGAACCACCGGCAGCCGTACGCGCCGCAGGGCCCCGGCCCTTCGCCGTACGACCAGCCCTCGGCCCCGCGCATCCAGCCGGTACAGCCGCCGCGTCGCCAGGAGCCCGCGGCGGCCCCGTCCGGCGCCAGCAATCCCCTGGTGCGTCCGTACGCCATGACCGGCGGCCGGACCCGCCCGCGCTACCAGCTCGCCATCGAGGCGCTGGTGCACACCACCGCAGCGCCGCACCAGATGCAGGGCCAGTTGCCCGAGCATCAGCGGATCTGCAACCTGTGCCGGGAGATCAAGTCGGTGGCCGAGATCTCGGCCCTGCTGACCATCCCCCTCGGCGTGGCCAGGATTCTCGTCGCCGACTTGGCGGAGGCGGGCCTGGTCGCCATCCATCAGCCCGGCGGCGACGAGAACGCCGGCGGCCAGCCAGACGTGACACTGCTCGAAAGGGTGCTCAGTGGACTTCGCAAGCTCTAGCGGCGGTCCTTCCCGCTCCACCACCTCCGCGAAGATCGTGGTGGCGGGCGGCTTCGGCGTGGGCAAGACCACGTTCGTGGGGGCCGTCTCGGAGATCAACCCGCTGCGTACCGAGGCCGTCATGACGTCCGCGTCGGCGGGCATCGACGACCTCACCCACACCGGGGACAAGACCACCACCACGGTGGCCATGGACTTCGGCCGCATCACCCTGGACCAGGACCTGATCCTGTACCTCTTCGGTACGCCCGGTCAGGACCGCTTCTGGTTCATGTGGGACGACCTGGTGCGCGGCGCCATCGGCGCCATCGTGCTGGTCGACACCCGGCGCCTGGCCGACTGCTTCCCCGCGGTCGACTACTTCGAGAACTCGGGCCTGCCGTTCGTCATCGCCCTCAACGGCTTCGACGGCAACCAGCCCTACAACCCCGACGAGGTCCGCGAGGCCCTCCAGATCGGTCCGGACGCCCCCATCATCACCACGGACGCCCGCCACCGCGCGGACGCCAAGAGCGCCCTGATCACCCTGGTCGAGCACGCCCTCATGGCCCGCCTGCGGTAACCGCTCCACGCCGAGGGGCCCCTTCCACACCGGAAGGGGCCCTTTGCCGTACCGCCTCGGCGTGCCGGGGTGTTGTTCCGGACAAACGGCAGGGCCCCACCTCTCCGGGTGGAGAGGCGGGGCCCTGTGACGCGGCGGGGCTCAGTGCCAGCTGTGCGGGGCCCGGAAGCCGCCCTCGCGCTCCAGGCGGCGCCAGCCCGCTCGGGGGCGGGGGCGGTGGGTCGGGGCCTCGGCGGGGCGGGCGGCGGCCCGGGCGAGGAGGACTGCCGTTATGGCGGCTACTTCCTCGGGGTCGGCGAGGCCCTTTTCGACGCGGATGTCGGCGCTGGTCATGGCGGTGGTCTCCGGGGTCTCGGTCACTGCGGGGGGTTGCCGTGCTTGCGGGAGGGGAGGTCGGCGTGCTTGGTCTGGAGCATTGACAGCGACCTGATCAGCACCTCGCGGGTCTCGGCGGGGTCGATCACGTCGTCGACCAGGCCGCGCTCCGCCGCGTAGTACGGGTGCATCAGCTCGGCCTTGTACTCCTTGACCATCTTCTGCCGCATCGCCTCGGGGTCCTCGGCGTCGGCGATCTGACGGCGGAAGATGACGTTGGCCGCGCCCTCGGCGCCCATCACGGCGATCTCGTTGGTGGGCCAGGCGTAGGTGAGGTCGGCGCCGATGGACTGGCTGTCCATCACGATGTACGCGCCGCCGTAGGCCTTGCGCAGGATGAGCGAGATCCTCGGCACGGTCGCGTTGCAGTAGGCGTAGAGCAGCTTCGCGCCGTGGCGGATGATTCCGCCGTGCTCCTGGTCGACGCCGGGCAGGAAGCCCGGCACGTCCAGCAGCGTGATGATCGGGATATTGAAAGCGTCACACATCTGCACGAAGCGCGCAGCTTTTTCGCTCGCCTCGATGTCCAGCACACCGGCCAGCACCTGCGGCTGGTTGGCGATGATGCCGACCACCTGGCCGTCGAGGCGGCCCAGCGCGCAGATGATGTTGCGGGCCCAGCGCTCGTGGACCTCCAGGTAGTCGCCGTCGTCGACGAGCTCCTCGATGACCTTGGTCATGTCGTAGGGCCGGTTGCCGTCGGCCGGGACCAGGTCGAGCAGGACGTCGCCGCGCCGGTCGGCGGGGTCGGAGGACTCCACGCGCGGCGGGTTCTCGCGGTTGTTCTGCGGGAGCAGCGAGAGGAGGTAGCGCACCTCCGCGATGCAGGTCTCCTCGTCGTCGTACGCGAAGTGGCAGACACCGGAGGTCTCGGCGTGCACGTCGGCGCCGCCGAGGCCGTTCTGGGTGATCTCCTCGCCGGTGACCGCCTTGACGACGTCCGGGCCGGTGATGAACATCTGCGAGGTCTCGCGGACCATGAAGACGAAGTCGGTGAGGGCGGGGCTGTAGGCCGCGCCGCCCGCGCACGGGCCGAGCATCACCGAGATCTGCGGGATGACGCCGGACGCCTTGGTGTTGCGCTGGAAGATGCCGCCGTAGCCGGCGAGCGCGGAGACGCCCTCCTGGATACGGGCGCCGGCGCCGTCGTTGAGCGAGACCAGCGGCGCACCGGCCGCGATGGCCATGTCCATGATCTTGTGGATCTTGGTGGCGTGGGCCTCGCCCAGCGCGCCGCCGAAGATGCGGAAGTCATGGGCGTAGACGAAGACCGTACGGCCCTCCACCGTGCCCCAGCCGGTGATGACACCGTCGGTGTACGGCTTCTTGGCCTCCAGGCCGAAGCCGGTGGCGCGGTGCCGGCGGAGCTGCTCGACCTCCTGGAAGGAGTCCGGGTCGAGGAGCAGCTCGATGCGCTCGCGGGCGGTCAGCTTGCCCTTGGCGTGCTGCGCCTCGGTCGCCTTCTCGCTGGGGCCCGCCAGGGCCTGCGCCCGGATCACGTGCAGCTCGGCGACCCGCCCGCGCGCGTCCGCCGGCTCACCCGTCGTCTCTTCCAAAACGGTCATGTAGTGACCATACGAAGGACCACGCGAAAACCAGGCCGTCGACTCCGTACAGTCTCCGGAGCGTTTTCCTGGTACGACCGAACAGAACCGGGCCGTGATGCAGGCGTTCCGACTGCTCAGAGGGCGCTGCGTTTGTAGGGCTGCCACAAAGTGGGGGGTGTCACACACCCCTGGATTCCGGGGTGGGACATGCCATCCCCGGAGTGACACGGGGACACCCGGACGGCGGAACGGGTCGCCCTCGCAACCCTACCCTCCGCCGTCCGGCGCGCGTCGGCTCAGCAGCCGCCGCAGTTGTAGTACAGGACGTCCCAGTGGTTGCCCTCGTCGGCGTAGATGTTGCCCGACCCGGACTGGTACTGCGGCGCGCCGTCCCCGCGCAGCCCGATGTAGCTGAAGTTGTTCTTGATGTACGTGGTCATGCAGGAGACCTTGCCGAAGTCCAGCTTGTAGCCGTTGTAGTGGGAGTAGGTGCCGGAGGCGTGGCCGACCTCGGTGCCGCCGGTGATGTTGAGCGCGCAGCCGCTGGCCCGCTTGAGGGTCTGGGCACCCTGGGCGGTGGCCAGGTTGAGCTGCTCGAAGGACGTACAGGTGGAGTTGTTCCGGTCGGAGCAGCCGCCGGAGGACGACCAGGTCAGGCCGACGTCGCGGAACATCTGGGTGGCGGTGGAGTGGCTGATCTTGGTGACGGCGAAAGCGTCGGACGCGGTGCCGACCACGGCGACGCCCGGGGCGACGACGAGGGCGAGCGCGGTGAGGACGGAGCGGACCTTCATGAATGACCCTTCCTGCGGTTGGCCGTGCTTGCTGTGGGGCGGCTGTGCAGGTGGTGCAGACAGATGGTGCCCGAGTTCTACGCGCGTCCGCCAGAGGGCGTCAGCGGTAACTCTGCGCGAGAGTGGAAACACGCAGCGGATGATGTTGAAAACCGAACTGAATGGGTCTACGGTGGCAGACGTCGGGTTCGTTGAACGTTAAACAGACTCTTCCGGCACTCTCTCAAGGAGCACACCATGGGTATCTTCAGCCGCAAGGACAGCACCCCCGAGACCACCGCCGCCCCCGCCGCAGCGGGCACCGGCCTCGCCGCGCTGAGCGGCGACTACACCATCGACCCCGCGCACACCTCGATCGGCTTCACCGCGCGGCACGCCATGGTCACCAACGTCAAGGGCAGCTTCACCGAGTTCACCGGCGCGCTGCACCTGGACGGCGAGAACCCGGCCAAGTCCACCGCGACGCTGGACGTGGTCATGGACAGCATCGACACCGGCAACGCCGACCGCGACACCCACCTGAAGTCCGCCGACTTCTTCAAGACGGACGAGTTCCCCACGATGACCTTCCGCTCCACGGGCGCGGAGTCCCTCGGCGGCGACGACTACCGCGTCACCGGTGACCTCTCCATCCTCGGCGTGACCCGGCCGATCACCATCGACCTGGAGTTCAACGGCGCCGCGACCGACCCGTTCGGCAACGAGCGCGTCGGCTTCGAGGGCAAGGCCGAGCTGCTGCGCTCGGAGTGGGGCCTGACCTGGAACGCGGCCCTGGAGACGGGCGGCGTGCTGATCTCCGACAAGATCAAGCTCAACTTCGACGTGTCGGCCATCAAGAACGCGTGAGCCGACGGCGGTCCGGCCGCACCACGCGCGAGCGCCCCGTTCCCCCTCCGCCGGAGGGGTCGGGGCGCTCACGCGTGCGGGTCCGGGGTCCGGTGGCTCAGAAGCTCCCGCCGCCGAAGTCCCCGCCGCCCCCGAAGTCGCCGCCCCCGCCGAAGTCCCCGCCGCCACCGAAGCCGTCGCTGAACCCGCCGGGGTCGAAGTCGGTGCCGGACATGTCGCCGCCCTGGAACCCGCCCTGGTCCCCGAAGTCGCCGTATCCGCCGCCGAAGTCGGCCGCGTAGGACGGCGTGGCCATCATGCCGCCGAGCAGGGTCCCGGCGAGCAGGCCGGGCAGCAGGCCGCCGCCGAAGTAGCCGCCCGCCCAGGGGCCGTAGGCGGGACCCGCGTCCCAGTAGGGGCGGCGGCCGTACTCGGTCTCCACCTCGCGCGCGGCCGGTTCGCGGCCGTCGGCGAGCCGGGTGGCGTCGGCCGCGCACACCGGCACCTCGCGGGTGCTGCCGCCGGCCGGGGTCCAGGCGGCGTCGGTCACGGAGGGGCCGTGCCGGGGGTCGAAGAAGCAGGGCGGACGCCGGTCGGGCAGCGGGCGCCTCTCGCGGCGGGCGGCGAGCACGGCGAGCGAGTACCGGCCGTCCTCCAGCGCCTCGGTGACCCCGCGCACGTCCTCCGGCTTTCGAGCCTCGCCCATGCGGCGCTTGGCGTCGTCGTAGGCGTTGAGCGCGTTCTCGTAGTCGGTGCGCATCGCGTCGTCGGCGCCGGGTTCGCCGGGCTGGAAGTCGAGGCGGTCGAGCTCCTCACCGAAGGCGGTGATGTCCTCGTCCACGACGACCCGCAGCCGCTCCAGCGCGGCCTGCTGCTCCGCCTCGCGGCGGCGCCGGTTGCGGCGGCTCAGGGTGTAGACCCCGGCGCCGCCCGCCACCACGACCGCCCCGGCGACGATCAGCGCGGTGGTGGAGACCCCGCCGCCGTTGTCGGAGGAGCCCCAGGTGGAGGGGGCGTGGCCGCGCACGGTGGCCAGCGCGCGGTCGGTGAAGTCGGTGAGCTGGGCCTTGGCGCCCTCGCCCCGCACGCTGGCGACGAGGTTCTGCCGGGCCGTGGCGGAGATGACCGAGGGGTCGGAGCCCGCGGCGAAGCGGTCGCCGACCCGAATGCCGTACAGACCGGTGATGCCGGTGGCCGCCCGGACGTCGCGCAGGACGCTCCGGGTCGGATAGTCGGCGGGGAGGACCACCAGGAACACCGGCTTGCCGGCGTCCTTGATCTTCTTGGCCAGGGCGTCGGCGTCGGCGCGGGAGAGCTGCCCGGAGGCGGCCGGGTCGACGTAGACCGGGCTCTTGCGCAGGGCCTGGCCGATGGTGGAGGTGCTGGTGGCGGCGCTGGCACCGGGTGCGAACGCGAACAGGGGCACCAGGGCCATCGCCAGCGCCGCGAGGACGAGGGCGGGGAGGCTTCGGGCGCGGGACGGGAGCACGGCCTTCATGCCTCCGACGCTACCCGAAGCCTCCCTCGTTCGGTCAGGTGTGCGCACCTGCGATGCTGGTCAGCGAGCCGCCCGGTACGCCTGGAGCAGCTTGAGCAGCGCCTCGCCGTACCGTCCGGTCAGCAGCGCGTGGTCGGCCTCGGCGAAGGGCTTCGACACGCCCGCCGTGATGCGCTGCCCCACCTGGTGCTGGACGATCAGCCGGGCCTGGTTCACCAGTTCACGCCCCCGGCGGTCGTCATGCCGGCGCTCGGCGGTGGCGGCTGCCTTGCCGAGGGTGGTCAGCGCACTGCTCTTGGCCCCAACTTGTGTGGTCAGACCCCATCCGTAGGGGTACTGCGGGTCGTACACGCTGTCGCCGACGTTGATCGGCAGCTGGGCCTCGCCGCGCGGCCAGGTCACGGGGAGCTGACCGGTGAAGGGCCGCTTGCCGTAGAGCACGTCGGCGACGCCGCCGCCCTCGGTGCCGGGGAGCCAGGACGCCACCAGCGCGTCGATCTTCCCCAGCCGGTCCCCGATCAGCAGCGGACGGCCGGAGACGGTGAGGACCACGCACTTCATGGCGCCGCACACCTTGTCCACGGCGGCCTGGTCGGCGGCGGACAGGGTCAGCTCGTGGCCGTTGCCCACGTCCCCGACGCCCTCCGCGTAGGGGGTCTCCCCCACGACGACCACGCCGACGTCGTTCCCGGCGGTCGGCGCCGAGGCGTCCTTGGAGTAGGTGACCTTCCCGCCCGCCTCGCGGATGCCGGCCAGCACGGTGGTGCCCTTGGTGATGTCGCCCGAGGAGCCCTGCCAGGTGATGGTCCAGCCGCCGGACTGGTTGCCGATGTCGTCGGCGTTGGACCCCGCGACGTACACCTTCTGGCTCTTGCGCAGCGGCAGCAGGCCGCCGTCGTTCTTGAGCAGCACCTGGGACTTGGCGACGGCCTCGCGGGCGACGGCCCGGTGGGCCGGGGAGCCGATGGCGGCGGCGCCGGAGGTGTCCGCGTAGGGGTGCTCGAAGAGGCCGAGGCGGAACTTCTGGGTGAGGATGCGGGAGACCGCGTCGTCGATCCGCCGCTCGCTGACCCGGCCGGCCTTCACCTCGGCGGTCAGGGCCGCGCTGAACTCCTTGTAGGTGTAGGGGACCATCATCATGTCGACGCCCGCGTTGACCGAGGTGCGGACCTGGGTCGCGTAGTCGCCGGGGAGCTGGTCGATGGCGTTCCAGTCGCTGATGACGAACCCGTCGAAGCCCATGCGGCCCTTGAGCACGCCGCTCAGCAGGTCGGCGCGGGCGTGCATCTTGACCGGGCCGCGTCCGTCGCCGACCACGTCGAGCGAGGAGTACGAGGGCATCACGGTGCCCACGCCCCGGTCCACCGCGTCCTGGTAGGGGGCGAGGTGGACGGCCTCCAGCTGCTGCCGGGTGAGGGTGGAGACGCCCTGGTCGACGGTGTAGGTGCCGGTGGTGGAGGAGCCGTAGGCGGTGCCGCCGTCGGCGACGAAGTGCTTGGCGGTGGCCAGTACCTTGTCGGCGCGGGCGAGATCGCGGCCGTCGGCGCGGCCCTGCAGGCCCTGGATCACCGTCTCCATCGACTTCACCAGCGCCGGGTCCTCACCGAAGGACTCGTAAGCGCGGCCCCAGCGTTCGTCGCGGCTGACGCACAGGCAGGGCGCGAAGTCCCAGGGGATGCCGGTGGCGCGGACCTCGGCGGCGGTCACCGCCCCCGCGCGCTGGGCGAGTTGCGGGTCGCGGGTGGCGCCGATGCCGATGTTGTGCGGCAGGACGGTGGCGCCGGTCAGGTTGTTGTGGCCGTGGACCGCGTCGACGCCGTAGATCAGGGGGATCTGGAAGCGGGTGGCCTGGGCGCGGAGCTGGAAGCCGTCGATCATCTTCGCCCACGCGGCCGGGGTGTTCGGGGTGGGGGTGGAGCCGCCGCCGGAGAGCAGTGAGCCCAGGTCGTAGGCGGCGATGTCGTTCTGGTCGGAGACGGCGCCGCGCTCGGCCTGGGTCATCTGCCCGGCCTTCTCCGCGAGCGACATCCGCCCCAGCAGGTCGGCGACGCGCTTGCGCACCGGCAACCTGCTGTCCAGGTACGGGAGTCCGTGGGCGTCGATGACGATCTTCGGGTTCTCCGCGGGGGCCTTGGCCCCGGTCACGGTGAGCCCCAGCGGAATGGTCTCGGCGGCCTCGGCGGTCCGGTCCTTCAGCGTGGTCACCTTCACCGTCCGGGAGGTCCCGGAGGGGGTGCCGGCCGGGAAGGTGAGGGTGCCGGAGACGGGGGTGTAGTCCTTGCCGGGGCCTGCGGTGCCCTCGCCGGTGGCGTACGCGACGGTCACCGGGGAGGTGACGGGAGCTGCGTCGGTGGTGGCCAGGGTGACGCGGACGCTCGCCGTGCCGCCCTCCTCGACGGGGCGGACGGCCGCGTCGGTGGTGACGGAGGCGCGCAGCGCCGGGTCGGCGGCGCCGTACAGCTCGACGCCGTCCATGGCGAAGCGGCCCTTGACGCCGGTCGGGAGGGTGACCGCGTAGCCCCACATCTGAGTGAGTCCGAGGACGTGGTCGATGCCGCCCACCGGCTGGTAGTCCGTGCGATAGGTGAACGCGGAGAACGGCAGCTCGATCCGCTGCCAGCCGGTGAAGTCGTCGGTGAAGGAGGTCGTCCACAGCTCGGACGCCTCACCGTGCGCACCGCCGTCCTTGATCTCGAACGTGATCTTCTTGCCGCTGTTCTGCCCCTCCCACCACAGGCGCACCCCCCGGTGGGCGGACCAGTCGTGGGCGGGGGCGGTGGCGGCGTAGTCGTGGGTGAAGCCGCCGTAGCCGCTGATGTCGTAGCTTCCGGTCAGCACCTTGGCGCCCTCGGGGGCGTCGGCGCGGGCGGTCAGCGCCAGGGTGGGCGGGTCGTCGCTGTCGCCGCCCCAGGTGAAGATGCCCTCGGCGGGCTGGGCGGCGAAGGGCACCTCGCCCTCGAAGCGGTCGACCGGCACGGGGGCCGGGTCGGGGCCGTCGGCGCCGGACGCGGGGGCGATCCCGCCGGCCAGCGGAAGCAGTGCGGTCAGCAGAGCGGTGGAGACGAGCAGGGCGGTTCTGCGCATGGACCTTCCCTCGGCTCTTGGTTCACTCATGACTTAGCTCACGGCTTGAGTGAACTGGGGTCACCTGATCCCCGTCAACCCTTCGCACCGGACATGACGATCCGTCAACTCTGGTGCGCCCACGCGCTTCTGTGCGTTCGGCTTCTGAATGCGCGACCCCTTGACGCGGCTCCGGAGCCGTCATTTACTCACGGCTCGCACGCCGCTGTTCCCTCATCCCCCCACCTCCTCGAAGGGCGGCGCCCCATGAGACGACCCCTGCGTCCGGCCCGGCTGCTGCTGGCCGCGCTGTTGACGACGGCCGGGATCACCACGCTCGCCACCCCCGCCGCACACGCGGCCGGTGAGCCGGTCACGGCCTGGCTGACCACCACCGACGACTCCGCCGGACGGCATGTCGTACGCGGTCTGGAGCCGCAGACGCCGTTCACCTTCTCGGCCGGCGCCTCAGGCGGCGGCGAGAACATCACGGTGGACGAGAACACCCGCTACCAGACCTTCACCGGCGGCGGAGCGTCCTTCACCGACACCGCCGCCTGGCTGATGAACAGCAGCGGCGCCCTGTCCCAGGCGACCCGCGACGCCACCATGCGCAAGCTGTTCTCGCCCACGGACGGCATCGGGCTGTCCTTCCTGCGCAATCCGATGGGCGCCTCCGACCTGGCCCGCTCCGGTTACACCTACGACGACGTGCCGGCCGGGCAGACCGACCCCTCGCTCGCGAAGTTCTCCCTCGCCCACGACCTGGCCGACGTCCTGCCGCTCACCAAGCAGGCCCGCCAGCTGAACCCGGACCTCACGGTGATGGCGTCCCCGTGGACGGCCCCGGCGTGGATGAAGGACAGCGGCTCCCTCAACGGCGGCTGGCTGAAGGCGGAGGACTACGGCGCCTACGCCTCGTACTTCGTGAAGTACCTCCAGGGCTACCGCGACCAGGGCGTGCCCGTCTCCTACGTCACCGCGCAGAACGAGCCCACCTGCTGCTCGGGCTACCCGTCGATGAGCTGGAACGCCGGCGGGCTCGCCTACTTCACCAAGAGCGAGCTGCTGCCCAAGCTCCAGCAGGCCGGGCTCTCCACCAAGGTACTGGCGCACGACTGGAACTGGGACACCTACGACTCCTACGCCGCCCAGACCGTGGACGACGCGGCCGTGCGCAGCCACCCCAACTTCGGCGGCATCGCCTGGCACGGCTACGGCGGCGACGTCACCAAGCAGACGGCCGTGCACAACCAGTACCCCGCGCTGGACGCCTTCGCCACCGAGCACTCGGGGGGCACCTGGATCGCCGACCAGCAGCGCGAGGACCTCTCCGACATCATCAACTACACCCGCAACTGGGCGAAGTCGGTGACCAAGTGGTCCCTCGCGGTGGACCAGAACATGGGCCCGCACAACGGCGGCTGCGGTACCTGCACCGGCCTGGTCACCGTGCACAACGGCGACGGCCGCAGCGGGAGCGTGGACTACACCGTCGAGTACTACGACATGGGCCACCTCACCAAGTTCGTCCGCCCCGGCGCCCAGCGCATCGCCTCCACGGCGTCCTCCGCCGTGCCCAACGTGGCCTGGCGCAACCCGGACGGCGGCAAGGCGCTGATCGCGTACAACGGCGCCACCTCGGCCAAGCAGGTGACCATCAACTGGGGCGCACAGCACGCCACTTACACCCTGCCCGCCCGCACCTCGGCCACCTTCACCTGGGCGGGCGGCCAGTCCGGTGACAGCTCCCGCACCGGTGTCTTCGCGGGGCTCGCGGGCAAGTGCCTGGATGTCGCGGGCGGTTCGAGCGCCAACGGCACGGCGGTGCAGCTCTACGACTGCAACGGCAGCACCGCCCAGCAGTGGACGGTCGCCGCGGACGGCTCGGTCCGGGCGCTGGGCAAGTGCCTGGACGTGGTCTCCGCGTCGACCGCGGACGGCGCCAAGGTCCAGCTGTACGACTGCAACGGCACCGGCGCCCAGCGCTGGTCGTACAACGCGGCCACCGGGGACGTGGTGAACACCGCGGCGGACAAGTGCCTGGACGTCACGGACAACTCCTCGGCCAACGGGGCGCGGGCCCAGATATGGTCGTGCACCGGGGCGGCCAACCAGAAGTGGACCCTGAGGTAGGGCGGCCCCGGGTTTCCGGCGCGGGTGATGGTGGTACCCGCGCCGTACCGACCGTGACCGGGGAGCCCGAGATGACCACACCGCAGGATCTGCTGTTCGTCGCGCTGGACGTACCCGCCGACCGGCCCGTGGAACAGGGGGATCTGTCGCTGGCGCTGGCCGCGGCGGAGCTGCTCGACCTGCTCGCCGCGGCGGTGGTCACCCTGCGGGACGAGGTGGTCGTCCCTCTCTCCGGTCAGCTCACCGGCGACCCGATGCTGGACAAGGCGGCCGCGTCGCTGATCCGGACGGAGCCGTACGAGAGCGCCGAGGACTGGCTGTGGCGGCGCGGGGACGGGCTCTCCGCCGCCTACCGCGACGAGCTGGAGCACACCGAGCCCTCGGGTTCCGGTCTGCGGCAGCTGTTCCGGCGCGCCGACCGGTCGGTGGAGCGGATCGACTCCGACGCCCGGCGGCACGCGGCCGACCGGTGGGCCCGCCACGAGCCGCTCCTGGTGGGACTCGCCTCGGCCCTCGGCATCGAGGAGCCCGGACACGAGGAGCCGGCGGTGAACGCCGAGGACGACCGGGTGGCGGTCGTCCTCGCCGCGCTCGGTGACGCGCTGACCGAGCTGGAGGCGGTGCGGCAGCGGCGGCGGATCGAGGAGGACGCGTTCGACAACGTCTGGCGCGCCCCCTGACCGCCGCCGGCGTCCGTCACTCGGCCGGTTCGACGCCCGCGCGCAGCAGGCCGTAGGTGCAGGCGTCCTCCAGCGCCTGCCAGGAGGCGGCGATGACGTTCTCGCCCACGCCGACCGTGGACCACTCCCCCGCGCCGTCGCTGGTGGAGATCAGCACGCGGGTGATGGACCGGGTGCCGGAGGCGCCCTCCAGGATGCGGACCTTGTAGTCCACCAGCTCCAGCTTGGCGAGCTGCGGGTAGATCTTCTCCAGCGCCACCCTGAGCGCCTGGTCGAGGGCGTTGACCGGGCCGTTGCCCTCGGCGGTGGCCACGATCCGCTCGCCCTTGGCCCACAGCTTCACCGTGGCCTCGTTGGCGTGGGTGCCGTCGGGGCGGTCCTCCACGATGGCCCGCCAGGACTCCACCTCGAAGTACTTCAGCGGCGCCCCCTGGGCCTCGGCGCGCAGCAGCAGCTCGAAGGAGGCGTCGGCGGCCTCGTACGTGTAACCCTTCAGCTCGCGTTCCTTGACGCGCTCGACGACCCGGCCGACCAGGGCGCGGTCGCCGCCGAGGTCGACGCCGAGTTCCCGGCCCTTCAGCTCGATCGAGGCGCGTCCGGCCATGTCGGAGACGAGCATCCGCATGGTGTTGCCGACCCGCTCGGGGTCGATGTGCTGGTACAGGTCCGGGTCGACCTTGATCGCGGAGGCGTGCAGGCCGGCCTTGTGGGCGAAGGCGGAGACGCCGACATAGGGCTGGTGGGTGGAGGGCGTGAGGTTGACGACCTCGGCGATGGCGTGCGAGATCCGGGTGGTCTCGCGCAGGTGCCCGTCGGGGAGGACCTTCTTGCCGTACTTCAGCTCCAGCGCGGCCACCACCGGGAAGAGGTTGGCGTTCCCGACGCGTTCGCCGTAGCCGTTGGCCGTGCACTGGACGTGGGTCGCGCCCGCGTCCACGGCGGCGAGGGTGTTGGCGACGGCGCAGCCGGTGTCGTCCTGGGTGTGGATGCCGAGCCGGGCGCCGGTGTCGGCGAGGACGGTGCCGACCACGGCGCTGATCTGCGCCGGGAGCATGCCTCCGTTGGTGTCGCACAGGACGACCACGTCGGCCCCGGCCTCGGAGGCGGTGCGGACGACCGCCTTGGCGTAGGCGGGGTTGGCGCGGTAGCCGTCGAAGAAGTGCTCGCAGTCGACGAAGACCCGGCGCCCCTCGGCGCACAGGTGGGCGACGGTGTCCCGGATCATCTCCAGGTTCTCGTCGAGCGTGGTGCGCAGCGCCAGCTCCACATGCCGGTCGTGGGCCTTGGCGACCAGGGTGACGACCGGGGCGCCGGACTCCAGCAGCGCTCTGACCTGCGGATCGTCGGCGGCTTTGGCGCCGGGGCGGCGGGTGGCGCCGAAGGCGACGAGCACCGCGTGCTTCAGGCGCAGCTCCTCGCGGGCGCGGGCGAAGAACTCGGTGTCCCGCGGGTTGGCGCCGGGCCAGCCGCCCTCGATGAAGCCCACGCCGAAGTCGTCCAGGTGCCGTGCGATGGCCAGCTTGTCCGCGACGGTGAGGTTGATGCCCTCGCGCTGCGCGCCGTCGCGCAGCGTGGTGTCGAAGACGTGGAACGAATCGTCGAGCTCGCTGGTTGCGGTCATGGTCTGAAGGCTCCTGTTGTGAATGTCGGTCTTACCGGAAATGACCGGCTCCACCGTTCCCCCCATGGTCCCTCGCGCTCCGCCACCGGCTGCGGTTGGGCCGGAAAACGAAAAAACCCCTCGCGGGTGCGAGAGGTCTGCGCGCGGGTCGAGGACGACGGTGCCACCCGCATGTGGTCGTGCGAGGTGGTCACTGCGGACCGGCGCGCCTGCTGCCCATAATCATGGTGAGCGAGAGCACGGGGGAAGTCTGGCACAGAACGGCCACCGTCCCACGGGGTGTCTCACCATGCGGGCCGCGCTGTCCGAAAAGGGGACCGCCCCGGAGCCTCCAGGGCGGTCCCGCGGGTTCGGCTAGCCGATGCGGTGCATCCAGCCGTGCTGGTCCTCGGCCGTGCCGCGCTGGATGTCGAGCAGGGCCTGGCGGAGGCGGAGGGTGACCTCGCCGGGCTCGCCGCCGCTCTGCTTCCACTCGACGCCGGCCCGCTTGACGGTGCCGACCGGGGTGATCACGGCGGCGGTGCCGCAGGCGAAGACCTCGGTCAGGGTGCCGTTCTCGGTGTCGCGCTGCCACTGGTCGACCGAGATCCGCCCCTCCTCGGCCTCGTAGCCGAGGTCGCGGGCGACGGCCAGCAGGGAGTCACGGGTGACGCCCTCCAGGATGGAGCCGGTCAGGGTGGGGGTGACGATCTTGTTCCCGTAGACGAAGAACAGGTTCATGCCGCCCAGTTCCTCGACCCACTGGTGCTCGACGGCGTCGAGGTAGCAGACCTGGTCGCAGCCCTTGGCCGCGGCCTCGGCCTGGGCGAGCAGGGAGGCCGCGTAGTTGCCGCCGGTCTTGGCGTCGCCCATGCCGCCGGGGACGGCGCGGACGCGGTCCTCGGAGACCCAGATCGACACCGGCTTCACGCCGCCCTGGAAGTAGGCGCCGGCCGGGGAGGCGATGACGATGAAGAGGTACTCGTTGGACGGCTTCACGCCCAGGCCGACCTCGGTACCGATCATGAAGGGGCGCAGGTAGAGGGAGTCCTCGCCGCCGTGCGCCGGGACCCAGTCGGTGTCCTGCGCGATCAGCGCGTCGCAGGCCTCGATGAAGGTCTCCACGGGCAGCTCGGGCATGCCCAGGCGGTGCGCGGAACGCTGGAAGCGCAGGGCGTTCTGCTCGGGCCGGAAGGTGGCGACCGTGCCGTCGGGCTGGCGGTACGCCTTCAGGCCCTCGAAGATCTCCTGGGCGTAGTGCAGGACGTTGGTGGCCGGGTCGAGCGGGATCGGCGCGTACGGGACGAGCTGGCCGTCGTGCCAGCCGCGGCCCTCGGTCCACTTGATCGTCACCATGTGGTCGGTGAAGCGGCGGCCGAAGCCGGGGCTGGTGAGGATCGCCTCGCGCTCCGCGGCGGCGAGCGGGTGGGCGGAGGGCTTGAGCTCGATCGTGGGCGTCGTCATGGGCGGCAGTCCTTCTCTTCCTGGCGTGGGACGGGCGGCTCCGGCGGGGCGGCCGGAGCCTGAAGGTCACCCCCGGCAAGGCGCGGTACCGGTGGTGGCGGGCCGCGCTCACGCCGTCCGGGCATTCCCTCATATCGCGGCTCCGCGTTCGATTATCGCGCGGCGAAGGCGCCGGAAGGAATCGGGGTGAACACGACCCGGTGCTCGATGGTGGCACCCGGCGCGGGCACGGCAAAGGGCCGCCGGGCGCCTGAGGCGACCCGGCGGCCCTTTCACGGGGCCGTGCGGGTCAGCCGGTTACCCGGCCTACGAGCGCGTCGCCGATCTCGGCGGTGGTGCGCGGGGGCAGGTCCACCCGCTCGGTGAGGTCGGCGGCCACGGCCGCGTCCACCCGGTCGGCCTCGGTGTCGTAGCCGAGGTGACGCAGCAGGAGGGCTACGGAGAGGACGGTGGCGGTGGGGTCGGCCTTGCCCTGTCCGGCGATGTCCGGGGCGGAGCCGTGGACCGGCTCGAACATGGACGGGTACGTGCGGGCCGGGTTGATGTTGCCCGACGCGGCCACGCCGATGCCGCCGGAGACGGCCGCGGCGAGGTCGGTGATGATGTCGCCGAAGAGGTTGTCGGTGACGATCACGTCGAACCGTCCGGGATCGGTCACCAGATAGATGGTGGCCGCGTCGACGTGGATGTACTCGGTGGAGACCTCGGGGTACTCCTCGGCCACCTTGTTGAAGATGTTGGTCCACAGGTGCCCGGCGAAGGTGAGCACGTTGTTCTTGTGGACCAGGGTGAGCTTCCGGCGCGGGCGGGCCTGGGCGCGGGCGAAGGCGTCCCGGACGACACGCTCGACACCGTAGGCGGTGTTCACCGAGACCTCGGTGGCGACCTCGTGCTCGGTGCCGGTGCGGATGGTGCCGCCGTTGCCCGTGTAGGGGCCCTCGGTGCCCTCGCGCACCACGACGAAGTCGATCTCCGGCTGGCCGGCGAGCGGGGTGGCGACGCCGGGGAGCAGCCTGGAGGGGCGCAGGTTGACGTGGTGGTCGAAGGCGAACCGGAGCTTCAGCAGGAAGCCGCGCTCCAGCACGCCGGACGGCACCGACGGATCGCCGATGGCGCCGAGCAGGATGGCGTCGTGGGCCTTGAGGGAGTCGAGGTCGGCGTCGGTGAGGGTCTCACCGGTGGCGCGGTAGCGCCGGGCGCCGAAGTCGTACTCCGTGGTCTCCAGCTTCACGTCCTGGGGCAGGACGGCGGAGAGGACCTTGAGACCCTCGGTCACGACCTCCTGGCCGATGCCGTCGCCGGGGATCACTGCGAGATCGATGCTGCGGGACATGTGCGGCACCCTACTCCGCGTCCCAGGGGATGACACGGACCGTCCGCGATGCGGACAGCGTGGCCGGCGCGGACGGTCCGTCGGGCGCGGCTCGGCTCAGTGGCCGGTCTCGCCGCCGTTGTCCCGGCGGTCGAGGGCGCGCTGGAGGGCGGCGGCGGCCTGGGCGCGGTCGGTGTCGTTCGAACGGGAGGCGTGGCGCACGCGGCGGCGGACGGTCGTCTCGGCCATGGGAAATCGACTCCTTCGACAGAGTGGTTGCACGGCAGCGGTGAAGCTGTGAGACGCCGGAAGGGGCGGAGAGCGCACGCCGCAGGGATTGCCTGCGCGGGGCGCGGCTCACGACCGCCCTTCGCTGGATGGAGCGATTCGTTCGGCTCATCCCAAGCTAAGGGACCGGGCCGCGCCTGTCTGCATGGTTACTCGGACTTCCTACTATCTGAGACGGCACCTCTCCCCACCTGCGGTTTCTTACCGGGGACTCAGCCGATGACGAACGGCAGACGTGCGGCCAGGGGGCCGAGTGCGGTCCGCTCCGCCACAGTCGGGGGGCGGCGGCCGGTGACGACGAGCAGGGTGTCCGTGTCGGGCAGGGCGGCGGGGAAGGGCTCGCCGGCGATGCGCTCCAGGAGGGCGCGGGCCTCGGCCAGGGTCTCGGGGGGCGGGGGTGGGGCGTCCGGTAGGTGGGCGGTCAGGTCCAGGTGGTGGAGGGTCCACTCCAGGACGTATGCGCAGAGGTAGTCGGCGGCGGTGAGGACCTCGCCCTGGGTGCCGACCCCCGCGGCCGGGTCGGCGAGGCGGGCCGCGCGGCCGGCGGCGGAGCCCACGTCGTCCAGGTGGAACTTGAGCAGGGCCGGGTCCTCGTAGGCCGCCGCCAGCCGGACGGTCAGGGCGTCCAGGGGGTCCTCGCCGGTCGGCGGGGTGTGGGTGACGGTCCAGTACGTCGCCGCGTCGCGGGTCGGCTCGGCGCCGGCGGGGGTGGCGAGGGTGATCAGGACGTCCTGGGCGTCGATGACGAGGTGGCACACCAGGTCCCGGACGAGCCAGCCCGCGCAGCCGGAGGGGCGGCCGAAGTCATCGGCGGCGAGGCCCGCGACCGCCGCCCGCAGGGCCGACCAGGAGAGGCAGAAGCCGTCAGACATGGGCGCACGCTAGCAGCGGCCGGACGCACGGCGGCCCGGCGAGACCGTTCAGGGCGGTCTCGCCGGGCCGGATCATGCGGGCTGGGCCCGGGAGGGGTCAGCCCATGTGCGGGTAGCCGTACTCGGTCGGCGGGACCAGCGTCTCCTTGATGGCGCGGGTCAGGGTCCAGCGCATCAGGTTCTGCGGGGCGCCGGCCTTGTCGTCGGTGCCGGAGGCGCGGCCGCCGCCGAAGGGCTGCTGGCCGACGACGGCGCCGGTGGACTTGTCGTTGATGTAGAAGTTGCCCGCCGCGTAGCGGAGCTTCTCCATCGTGTACGCCGCCGCGGCCCGGTCGTTGGAGATGACCGATCCGGTGAGGGCGTAGTCCGAGACCGACTCCATCTGGGTCAGCATCTCGTCGTACTTGTCGTCCTCGTAGACGTGCACGGCGAGGATCGGGCCGAAGTACTCGGTGCGGAAGACCTCGTTGTCGGGGTCGCTGCACTCGATGACGGTCGGGCGGACGAAGTAGCCCACCGAGTCGTCGTAGGAGCCGCCCGCGACGATGGTGCAGGTGGCGTCCTCGGCGGCGCGGTCGATGGCGGCCTTGTTCTTGGCGAAGGAGCGCTCGTCGATGACCGCGCCGATGAAGTTCGACAGGTCGGTGACGTCACCCATGGCGAGGCCGTCGACCTCGGCCGCGAACTCCTCCTTGAAACCGGAGTTCCAGATGGAGGCGGGGATGTAGGCACGCGAGGTCGCCGAGCACTTCTGGCCCTGGTACTCGAAGGCACCGCGGGTCAGCGCGGTCTTCAGCACCGCGCGGTCGGCGGAGGGGTGCGCGACCACGAAGTCCTTGCCGCCGGTCTCGCCGACCAGGCGCGGGTAGGCGCGGTACTTCTCGATGTTGTTGCCGACCGTCTTCCACAGGTACTGGAAGGTCTTGGTCGAGCCGGTGAAGTGGATGCCGGCGAGGTCGCGGTGCTCCAGGGCGACCTCGGAGACCGCGATGCCGTCGCCGGTGACCAGGTTGATGACGCCCTTGGGCAGCCCGGCCTCCTCCAGCAGCCGCATCAGCAGCACGGCGGCGTGGGTCTGCGTCGGGGACGGCTTCCAGACCACCACGTTGCCCATGAGGGCGGGCGCGGTGGGCAGGTTGGCGGCGATGGCCGAGAAGTTGAACGGCGTGATCGCGTAGACGAAGCCCTCCAGCGGGCGGTGGTCCATGCGGTTCCACACGCCCGGCGAGTTGGCCGGGGGCTGCTCGGCCAGGATCTGGCGGGCGTAGTGCACGTTGAAGCGCCAGAAGTCGACCAGCTCGCAGGGGCTGTCGATCTCGGCCTGCTGGGCGGTCTTGGACTGGCCCAGCATGGTGGAGGCGGCGATGGTCTCGCGCCAGGGGCCGGAGAGCAGCTCGGCGGCGCGCAGGATGATCGCGGCACGGTCGTCGAAGGACATCGCGCGCCAGGCCGGGGCGGCGGCCAGGGCGGCGTCGATCGCGTCCTGGGCGTCCTCGCGGGTGGCGTTCCGCAGGGTGCCGAGGACGGCCTTGTGGTTGTGCGGCTGGACCACCTGGAAGGACTCGCCGCCGCCCATCCGCTTCTCGCCGCCGATGGTCATCGGCAGGTCGACCGGGTTCTCGGCCAGCTCCTTCAGCTTGGCCTCCAGCCGGGCGCGCTCGGGGCTGCCGGGGGCGTAGCCGTGCACCGGCTCGTTGACGGGGGTGGGGACCTGGGTCACAGCGTCCATGAGAACCGTAACTCCTTTACGTTGAGCGGGTGTTCGGGCTCAGCCCTTGGTGATCATGCTGCGTACGAAGAACTGGAGGTTCGCCGGCTTCTCGGCGAGACGGCGCATGAAGTAGCCGTACCAGTCGGTGCCGTAGGCGGTGTAGACACGCATGCGGTGCCCCTCGGCGGCCAGCCGCAGGTGCTCGTCGCCCCGGATGCCGTAGAGCATCTGGAACTCGTACTCGTCGAGCTTACGGCCCGCGCGGTGGGCCAGTTCCTGGGCGATGGAGATGAGGCGGGGGTCGTGGGACCCGATCATCGGGTAGCCGTCGCCCTCCATCAGCGTCTTCAGGACGCGGACGTACGCCTTGTCGATCTCGTGCTTCTGCTGGTACGCGACCTCGGCGGGCTCCTTGTAGGCGCCCTTGACCAGGCGGACCCGACTGCCGGCGGCGGCCAGACGGCGGGCGTCGGCCTCGGTGCGGAACAGGTACGCCTGGATCACACAGCCGGTGGCGGGGAAGTCCTTCCGCAGCTCCTCGTGGATGGCGAACATCGAGTCGAGGGTGGTGTGGTCCTCGGCGTCCAGGGTGACCGTGGTGCCGATGGCGGCGGCGGCCTCGACGACGGGGCGGACGTTGGCGAGGGCCAGCTCGTGGCCGCCCTCCAGCGCTTGGCCGAACATGGAGAGCTTGACCGACATCTCGACCCGCTCGCCCAGGTCGAGGTCCTTGAGGTGGTCGATGAGCGCGAGGTAGGCGTCGCGCGCGGCGGCGGCCTGCTCGGGGGTGGTGATGTCCTCGCCGACGACGTCCATCGTGAGCTCGAGGCCCTTGGCGGTCAGCTCCGCGATGATCGGGACGATGTCGTCCACGGTCTCGCCGGGGATGAAGCGGTCGACGACCTGCTTGGTCACCGGGGCGGCCGAGATCAGACGACGCATCCGGTCGCTGCGCGACGCGGCGAGAATCACGGGACCCAGCACGGGGCACCTCCACAACAAAAGCACCGAAACGGCCGGGACCCGACGATTCGGGGACGGCACGGAGAACCACCGTGAAACCTAGGGATCTCTTCGATGGTGGGCCATCGACAGACGTCACGCATCCGATCACCGGTTCTCAGACAGATGTATGAAGCGGGCTCGGATATGCGGGAGAATGCCCGGGTGGCGGCCGATTACAGAGATGACTACCAGGAGCTGGTGGACGAGATCTCCGAGCTGCTGGGCGCCCCGGCGACCCTGGAGAACCGGGATTTCGAGCTGATCGCCTTCGGCGCGTACGACAGCGAGGGCGAGCTGGACCCCACCGCGCTGGACCCGGTGCGGGCCCGCTCGATCCTGACCCGGCGCTCGACCTCGGCGGTCCGCGCGTGGTTCGAGGGCTTCGGGATCACCCGCGCGACGGACCCGGTGCGCATCCCGCCCACCCCGGAGGCGGGTGTCTACCGGGGGCGGATCTGCCTGCCGGTACGCCACCGGGGTGTCGTGCTCGGCTATGTGTGGCTGCTGGACGACGACCCCGGCCCGAGCGACACCCAGCTCGCCGCCGCCATGCCGGTGACCGGGCGGATCGGCGCACTGCTGGCCGACGAGGCGCGGGCCGGTGCGGGGCTCGGCCGGGAGCTGCGGGCGGTGCTCACGGCGGAGGACGGCTGGCAGCGGGACATGGCGGTCACCGACCTGCGCACCGCGCTGGGCCCGCGCGCGGACGGCCCGCACACCGTGGTCTGCGTCGCCCCGTGGTTCTCCGCCGACCCCGACGACGCCCCCTCGGTGCGCACCGTCCCGCACGCCACCGCGCTGTGCACGGTGCCCTGGGGGGCGACGGCGCAGAGCCTCGCGGTACTGGTGCGGCTGCGCAGCACGGAGGTGACGGCCCCGGCGCTGGTGGCGGCCGCGCGGCTGATCAAGGAGGCGGAGGGCGCCGTGGTCGGCGTGGGCGTCGGTGAGCCACGGGCGGGGCTGGCCGAGTTGGGCACGGTGTGGCAGGAGGCGTCGGCGGCGGCGCGGGCCGCCCTGGCCGAGCCGAGGTTCGCGCCGGTGGCCGAGTGGCGGGGCATCGGCCCGTACCGGCTGCTGTCCGCGCTGCCGCCGAGGTCGGTGCAGGACCCGGTGGCGGCGCCGCTGCTCTCCCCCGCCCACCAGGAACTGGCCCGTACCGCCGAGGTCTACCTCGACTGCGCGGGCCAGGCCGGCCGGGCGGCGGCCGAACTGGGCATCCACCGCCAGACGCTCTACTACCGCCTGGGCCGCGTGGAACGGCTGACCGGCCTGGACCTGGACGACGGCGAGGACCGCCTGCTGCTGCACATGGCGTTGAAGCGGGCGCGGCTGGGCTGAGCGTTCAGCCCTTCCGCACGCCCTCCACGACCCGGCGCAGTCCGGCGGTGAGGGCGTCCGCGTCCGGGGCCGTCTCGGGGTCGAAGGTCCACTGGGCGATGAGGCCGGTCATCAGGGTGAGATAGAAGGCGCCGAGGGTGTCGGCGGCCTCGTCGGTGACCTCGTCCTCCGGTACGCCGGTGAGCAGCGCGACCAGGCCGCGTCCGCCCTCGCGCTGCTCGCGGCCCAGGTAGGCGCGGACCTCGGGGAGCTCGATGGTCATGACCTCCATGCTGAGCCGGAAGACCGAACCGGGTTCGCGCATCGCGGAGATGATGTTCGACCACACCCAGTGGAAGCGCTCCGGCGAGCCGGGCTCCCCCTCCGGCTCGGCCCCGCCGAAGGTGTCCCCCGCCTCCTCCACGAGCGCCACGTACGCCCGCGCGAGCAGGGCGTCCTTGGAGCCGTAGTGGTAGCCGATGGAGGCCAGGTTGGTGCCCGACTCCTTCACGATGTCGCGCGCGGTCGTCCGGGCGAACCCCTTCGCCAGCAGGCAGCGCTTGGCGCCCTCGAGCAGATCCTCACGATGTCCCATGCCGGCCAGCGTATCCCGGTCCATACGCGCGTCCTATACACATGACTTATACAAGCGTTCTAGACAAGCGTTTAATACAGCCGTACATTCCTCGGCATGGTGAACCCGCAGAGCACGACGAGCACCACCCCGACCTCCGTACAGGACCAGCCCGTTCGTGCCGGACGGCGCGAGTGGACCGCGCTGGGCGTGCTGATGCTGCCGCTGCTACTGGTCTCGATGGACGTGTCCGTGCTCTACTTCGCCACCCCGGCGATCAGCGCGGACCTCCGCCCCACCGGCACCCAGCAGCTCTGGATCTTCGACATCTACGGCTTCGTCCTGGCCGGCCTGCTGATGACGATGGGCGCCCTGGGCGACCGCGTGGGCAGCCGCCGGCTCCTGCTGGCGGGGGCCGCCGCCTTCGGCAGCGCCTCGGTCCTCGCCGCCTACGCCGACAGCGCCACCACCCTGATCGCGGCCCGCGCGGTCCTCGGCGTCGGCGGCGCCACCCTGATGCCGTCCACCATGGCCCTGCTGCGCACGATGTTCACCGACCCCGCCCAGCGGGCGAAGGCGATCGGACTGTGGTCCGGGGTGATGACCGGCGGCATCGCACTGGGCTCGGTGCTGAGCGGGGTGCTGGTGGAGCACTTCTGGTGGGGCTCGGTCTTCCTGGTCAACCTGCCCGCCATGCTCCTGCTCCTGGCCCTCGGCCCGTTCCTGCTCCCCGAGTCCCGCAACCCCTCCCCCGGCCGCTTCGACTGGATCAGCGTCCCGCTGTCCCTGGCCGCCGTGCTCCCGGTGATCTACGGCCTGAAGGAGATCCCGTCCGAGGGCTGGCACGTGCGGTACGTGATGTCGGTGACGGTCGGCCTGCTCTTCGCCGCCCTCTTCGTCCACCGCCAGCGCACCGCCGCCTCCCCGCTGGTGCCGCCCGCGCTGCTGCGGAACCGGGGTTTCACCCCGGCCGTGGTGCTGACCCTGGTCTCCGCCTTCGGCATGCTGGGCTCGGCGATCTTCACCACGCAGTACCTCCAGTCCGTGCTGGGCAAGAGCCCGCTGTCGGCCGCGCTGTGGAGTCTGGTGCCCTCGGTGCTGATCGGGGTCGCGGGACCGGTCACCGCCGCGCTGGTCGCCCGGGGCGTGGACCGGGGCCGGGTGGTCGCCGCCGGGTTCGCGGTCTCGGCCGCCGGGTACGGGCTGCTCGCGCTGACCGGCACCGGGTCGCTGTGGCTGCTGCTGGCCGCCGCCGGAGTGCTGGCCTGCGGTGCGGTGATGGTGCTGTCCCAGCTTACCGACCTCGCGATGGGCAGTGCCCCGGCACAGCGGGCGGGCACCGCCTCGTCCCTGCTGGAGACGGCCACCGAGTTCGGCGGCGCGCTCGGCATGGCGGTCCTGGGCTCGGTCGGCGCCGCCGTCTACCGGCACCGGATGCCGTCCGGCACCCCGGCGGAGGCCCGCGAGACGCTCGGCGGCGCGCTGGTCACCGCTGCCCGGCTGCCCGGCCGGGGCGGGGAGGCGCTGCTGGCCTCGGCGCGGGAGGCGTTCACCTCCGGGATGCACGCGGCGGCCCTCGCCGGGGCGGGCGTGCTGGCGCTGGCCGCGGTCGGCGCGGCGCTGACCCTGCGCGGACGGGACGCCGAGCGGCCCTGAGACGCCGGAGCGCCGGGCGGCCCGCAAGGGGGTCCGCCCGGCGCTCCGGCGTGTCAGGGGTGCGGATCAGTCCAGGTTGACCGAGCGGGCGGAGGTCGCCCCGATCTCCTGGGCCAGCTCGCCCAGCGTGGCCGGGTCGACCGTGTCGTCCACCGTCAGCACGGCCAGCGCCTCGCCGCCGGCGGTGGAGCGGGCCACCTGCATGCCGGCGATGTTGACGCCCGCCTCGCCGAGGACCCGGCCGACGGTGCCGACGACACCGGGACGGTCCTCGTAGCTGAGGACGACCATGTGCTCGGTGAGCGCGAGGTCCACGTCGTAGTCGCCGACCGCGACGATCTTCTGGACGTGCTTGGGACCGGCCAGCGTGCCGGAGACCGACACCTCCTCGCCGCCCGCGAGGGTGCCGCGCACGGTGACCACGTTGCGGTGGTCGGCCGACTCGGAGCTGGTGGTGAGGCGGACCTCGACACCGCGCTCCTGCGCGAACAGCGGAGCGTTGACGTAGGAGACGGTCTCGTCCACCACGTCCTCGAACACGCCCTTGAGCGCGGAGAGTTCCAGCACCTTCACGTCGTGCTGGGTGATCTCGCCGTACACCTCGACGTCGAGCCGGACCGCGACCTCGCCCGCCAGCGCGGTGAAGATGCGGCCGAGGCGCTCGGCCAGCGGCAGACCGGGCTTGACGTCCTCGGCGATGACACCGCCCTGGACGTTGACCGCGTCCGGCACCAGCTCACCGGCGAGGGCGAGGCGCACCGAGCGGGCCACCGCGATACCGGCCTTCTCCTGGGCCTCGTCGGTGGAGGCGCCGAGGTGCGGGGTGCAGACCACCTGGTCCAGCTCGAACAGCGGGGAGTCGGTGCACGGCTCCTTCGCATACACGTCGAGCCCGGCGCCGGCGACCCGGCCCTCCTTCAGCGCCGCGTACAGCGCCGCCTCGTCGACGATGCCGCCGCGCGCGGCGTTGACGATGCGCACGGTCGGCTTGACCTTGCGCAGCGCCTCGTCGCCGATCAGACCGAGGGTCTCGGGGGTCTTGGGCAGGTGGACGGTGATGAAGTCGGAGACCTCCAGCAGCTCGTCCAGCGACAGCACCTTGACGCCCATCTGCGCGGCGCGCGCGGGCTGTACGTAGGGGTCGTAGGCGACCACCTTCATGCCGAAGGCGGACATCCGCTGGGCGACCAGGGCGCCGATGCGGCCGAGGCCGACCACGCCGAGGGTCTTCTCGGCCAGCTCGACGCCGGTGTACTTGCTGCGCTTCCACTCGCCGTTCTTCAGGGCGGTGTTGGCCTGCGGAATGTTGCGCGCGCTGGCCACGAGCAGACCGCAGGCCAGCTCGGCGGCGGTGACGATGTTGGAGGTGGGGGCGTTGACGACCATCACGCCGGCCTTGGTGGCGGCGGAGACGTCGACGTTGTCCAGGCCGACGCCGGCTCGTGCGACGACCTTCAGCTTCTTGGCCGCGGCGATCGCCTCGGCGTCGACCTTGGTCGCCGAGCGGACGAGGATCGCGTCCACGTCGGCGATGGCGGGGAGCAGTTCGGCGCGGTCGGCTCCGTTGCAGTGCCGGATCTCGAAGTCCGGCCCGAGTGCGTCCACGGTGGCGGGCGACAGCTCTTCAGCGATGAGTACCGTGGCTTTTCGACTGGGGTACGAGCTCACGTGAGTCCTCACAAGTCCATTGCGGACGGCCGTCCCGACGGCCGCTGGCGGTGGAGGGGTGCTAGCCGCGTGGAAGACGCACGACACTGTGGGCCTGACGCGTTTGTTGTGCAGCAGTGTAGTGGCGCGGCGGCCGGGTGGGCGGCACCCCGCCAGGGGGGCGCCGCCGCCGGCCGCCGCGCCACGAGGCTCACGCCTCTTCGTCGACCCAGGACATCAGCTTGCGCAGCTTCTTGCCGGTGGTCTCCAGCAGGTGCTCGGAGTCCTGCTTCTTGTACTCGTCGTACTTCTTCAGGCCGCCGTGGTACTCGTCCATCCAGTTCTTGGCGAAGGAGCCGTCCTGGATCTCGGCGAGGACCTTCTTCATCTCGGCCTTGGTGGCGTCGGTGACGATGCGCGGGCCGGTGACGTAGTCGCCCCACTCGGCGGTCTCGGAGATGGACCAGCGCATCTTCTCCAGGCCGCCCTCGTACATGAGGTCGACGATCAGCTTCAGCTCGTGCAGACACTCGAAGTAGGCGATCTCCGGCTGGTAGCCGGCCTCGGTCAGCGTCTCGAAGCCCGCCTTGACCAGGGCGGCGGTGCCGCCGCAGAGCACGGCCTGCTCACCGAACAGGTCGGTCTCGGTCTCCTCGGTGAAGGTGGTCTTGATGACACCGGCGCGGGTGCCGCCGATGGCCTTGGCGTACGACAGGGCCAGCGGGAAGGCGTTGCCGGTGGCGTCCTGCTCGACCGCGACGATGCAGGGCACGCCGCGCCCCTCCTCGTACTGGCGGCGGACCAGGTGGCCGGGGCCCTTGGGGGCGACCATGCAGACGTCGACCTCGGCCGGGGGCTTGATGAAGCCGAAGCGGATGTTGAAGCCGTGGCCGAAGAACAGCGCGTCGCCGTCCTTCAGGTTCGGGGCGATGGACTCCTCGTAGACCTGGGCCTGGAGCGGGTCCGGGACCAGGATCATGATGACGTCGGCCTCGGCGGCGGCCTCGGCCGCGGTGACCACGCGCAGGCCCTGCTCCTCGGCCTTGGCGCGGGACTTGGAGGTCTCGGGCAGACCGACGCGGACGTCGACGCCCGAGTCCCGCAGCGACAGGGCGTGGGCGTGGCCCTGGCTGCCGTAGCCGATGACCGCGACCTTGCGGCCCTGGATGATGGACAGGTCGGCGTCGGCGTCGTAGAACAGCTCGGCCACTGGTTCTCTCCTTGAGGTGCGGGTGCTGCGCCCCACCGTATTGCGGTGGGGGGACGGAAGGTTTCGGGGTCTCGGCATCCGGTCGCCCCGCGGGGCGACCGGGCCGGGGGTCACGCGCTGCGGTCGAGGGCGCGCAGGGAGCGGTCGGTGATGGAGCGGGCGCCGCGTCCGATGGCGATGGTGCCGGACTGCACCAGCTCCTTGATGCCGAAGGGCTCCAGCATCTTCAGCATCGCGGACAGCTTGTCGCCGGAGCCGGTGGCCTCGATGGTGACGGCCTCCGGGGAGACGTCGACGGTCTTGGCGCGGAACAGCTGGACGATCTCCACGATCTGCGACCGGGTCTCGTTGTCCGCGCGGACCTTCACCAGAACGAGTTCACGCTGGACGGCCTGTCCGGGTTCCAGTTCGACGATCTTCAGCACGTTGACGAGCTTGTTGAGCTGCTTGGTCACCTGCTCCAGCGGCAGGTCCTCGACGTTCACCACGATGGTGATGCGGGAGATGTCGGCGTGCTCGGTGACACCCACCGCGAGGGAGTCGATGTTGAAGCCGCGCCGGGAGAAGAGGGCGGCGATGCGGGCGAGGATGCCCGGCGTGTTCTCCACCAGGACGGAGAGCGTGTGCTTGGACATGTCGTGGTCTCTCTCGGTCTCTCTCGCTCGGATCCTCGGTCAGTCCTGGTCGCTGTCGCCGAAGTCGGGACGGACGCCCCGCGCGGCCATGACCTCGTCGTTGGAGGTCCCGGCGGCGACCATCGGCCACACCATCGCGTCCTCGTGGACGATGAAGTCGACGACGACCGGCCGGTCGTTGATCGCGTTGGCCTCCTCGATGACCTTGTCCAGGTCCTCGGGGCGCTCGCAGCGGATGGCGTGGCAGCCCATCGCCTCGGCCAGCTTCACGAAGTCGGGCACGCGGGTGCCGGCGCTGGGGCCGGTGGGTCCGTCGGGGCCGGAGTGCAGCACGGTGTTGGAGTAGCGCTGGTTGTAGAACAGCGTCTGCCACTGGCGGACCATGCCGAGGGCGCCGTTGTTGATGATGGCGACCTTGATCGGGATGTTGTTCAGGGCGCAGGTGGTGAGTTCCTGATTGGTCATCTGGAAGCAGCCGTCGCCGTCGATCGCCCAGACCGTACGGCCGGGCTGGCCGGCCTTGGCGCCCATCGCGGCCGGGACCGCGTACCCCATGGTCCCGGCGCCGCCGGAGTTGAGCCAGGTCGCGGGCTGCTCGTACTGGATGAAGTGGGCGGCCCACATCTGGTGCTGGCCGACGCCCGCCGCGAAGATCGTGTCGTCGGGGGCGAGCTGCCCGATGCGCTCGATGACCGCCTGCGGGGAGAGCGAGCCGTCCTCCGGCGTCTCGTAGCCGAGCGGGTAGGTCTCCCGCCAGCGGTTCAGGTCGCTCCACCACGCGGTGTGGTCGCCCCGGTGGCCCTCGCTGTGCTCCTTCTGCACGGCCTGGATCAGGTCGGCGAGCACCTCGCGGGCGTCGCCCACGATCGGCACGTCGGCCTCGCGGTTCTTGCCGATCTCGGCCGGGTCGATGTCGGCGTGCACGATCTTGGCGTACGGCGCGAAGCTGTCCAGCTTCCCGGTCACCCGGTCGTCGAAGCGGGCACCGAGGGCGACGATCAGATCGGCCTTCTGCAGCGCGGTGACGGCGGTGACCGAGCCGTGCATGCCGGGCATGCCCACGTGCTGCGGGTGGCTGTCGGGGAAGGCGCCCAGTGCCATCAGGGTGGTGGTGACGGGCGCGCCGGTCAGCTCGGCCAGGACCTTCAGCTCTGCGGTGGCGCCGGCCTTGAGCACCCCGCCGCCGACGTAGAGGACGGGACGGCGGGCGCTGGTGATGAGCTTGGCGGCCTCGCGGATCTGCTTGGCGTGCGG
Source organism: Streptomyces sp. BK022 (assembly GCF_004217355.1). Classification (NCBI taxonomy): domain Bacteria; kingdom Bacillati; phylum Actinomycetota; class Actinomycetes; order Kitasatosporales; family Streptomycetaceae; genus Streptomyces; species Streptomyces sp. BK022. The sequence continues at coordinate 973,520 of NZ_SHKU01000002.1, read as the reverse complement.
CTTGGTCACCGGGCGGTAGCCGGGCAGGTCCGTCACGGGCGGCCAGGAGAAGGTCGTCCGCGTCTGGAGCACGTCCTTGGGGATGTCCACGAGGACCGGGCCGGGGCGGCCGGTCGACGCGATGTGGAACGCCTCGGCGATCGTCCTCGGGATGTCCTCGGCCTTGGTGACGAGGAAGCTGTGCTTGGTGATCGGCATGGAGATGCCGACGATGTCCGCCTCCTGGAAGGCGTCCGTACCGATCGCCTTGGAGACCACCTGGCCGGTGATCGCGACCAGCGGCACCGAGTCCATGTTGGCGTCGGCGATCGGGGTGACCAGGTTGGTGGCGCCCGGACCCGAAGTCGCCATGCAGACACCGACCTTGCCGGTGGCCTGCGCGTACCCGGTGGCCGCGTGGCCCGCGCCCTGCTCGTGGCGGACCAGCACGTGGCGCACCCGCTGGGAGTCCATCAGCGGGTCGTACGCGGGAAGGATGGTGCCCCCGGGAATGCCGAATACGGTGTCGACCCCGACCTCCTCGAGCGAGCGGATGAGGGACTGCGCACCCGTGACGTGCTCGACGGGGGCGGAGTGCTGTCCTCCGGATCGGGGCCGCGGCTGCGGATGGTGGGCCCCGGTGGCCTGCTCGGTCATCGTCATTCTCTTCTCGAGCTTGAGGGTTTGCGAGGTTCGGGCGGTGCGGGTGCGGAGCGAGGGGGCGTACGAGGGTCGCTCGTGCAACAAAAAACCCCTCGTGCCGTGAGGCAAGCGAGGGGAGCGCGTCGGTGAGGGGTGCTGGGATTTCCGGACGGTGTCCGACGAAGCCCCAGCTCAGCCGACGCGCTTTCCAAGTACGAGAATTCGGGTGCGCATGGCACTGACCCTCCCCCCGGCGCACACCATGTGTCAAGTGGGTGGGACAGCCGTCTCATCATGTGAGCGGAGCACCGTCCCGCCGAACACGGTGGACCTGGTCCCCGGGTAGAGCCCGGCACCCTTCCCGGCGAAGACCGGCTCGGCCGGGGCGTGCGGCACCGGGAAACGGCCGGAGGCGAGCGCCCGGCGCAGCCGGTACTCGTCCACCGGCCCGGCGAACGCCATGCCCTGGCCGTGAGTGCAGCCCATGGCACGCAGCGCGACCACCTGTTCCGGCAGGTCCACGCCCTCGGCCACGGTCTGGAGGCCGAGGTCGCCGGCGATGCGCAGCAGCCCACTGGTGATCTTGTGCAGCCGGGCGGACTCCACGACGCCCTCGATCAGCCCGCGGTCGAGCTTGAGGATGTCCACGGGGAGCCTGCGCAGCGCCGTGATGGCCGCGTGGCCGCTGCCGAAGCCGTCGAGCGCGATCCGCACCCCGAGGCGGCTGAGCGCGGTCAGGCGGCGCTCCAGCTCGTCCTGGGAGATCCGCGGGTCGGTGCCGGACAGTTCGATGATCAGCGCGCCGGGCGGCAGTCCGTGCCGGGTGAGCAGCGCCTCGATGGAGCCGAGCGGCAGCGAACGGTCCAGCAGCCGCCGGGCGCTCATCCGTACCGACACCGGGACGACGAGGCCGCCCGCGGCGCGCTCGGCGGCCTGCTCGACGGCTTCCTGGAGTATCCAGCGCTCCAGCTCGGCCGTACGGTCGCCGTCCTCGGCCACCCGCAGGAACTCGGCCGGGGTGAACAGCACCCCCTGGGCGGAGCGCCAGCGCGCGTGGGTGGCGACCGAGGCGATCCGGCCGCCGCTGAGGCACACCACCGGCTGGTGCAGCAGCGCGAACTCGCCCTCGTGCAGCGCGGCGCGCAGCCGCCCGGCCAGCTCGGCCTTGCGGACCACGTCCTGCTGCATCTGGGGCTTGTACAGCTCCACCCGGCCCTTGCCGCCGGCCTTGGCCCGGTACATCGCCAGGTCGGCGTTGCGCAGCAGCTCCCCCGCGCCGAGGCCGGGTTCGGCGAAGGCGACGCCGATCGAGGCGTTGACCCGGACATCGTTGCCGTCGATGGCGTACGGCTGGGAGAGGGTGAGCCGGAGCCGGTCGGCCAGCTCCAGGATGTGCCGCTCGCGGGCGGCCCGGTCGCGGGTGCCGTCCCCGGTGATCAGGGCCGCGAACTCGTCCCCGCCGAGCCGGGAGGCGGTGTCGCCCTGGCGCACGGAGTCCTGGAGCCGGCGCGCGGCCTGGATCAGCAGCTCGTCCCCGGCCTGGTGGCCGATGGTGTCGTTGACGGCCTTGAAGCCGTCGAGGTCGATGAAGAGCACGGCCGTGCCGCGCAGGGCGGCCCCCCGGTCGGTGGCCCGGCGCCCGGACAGGGCCTGCTGGACACGCCGGGTGAACAGGGCGCGGTTGGGCAGGTCGGTGAGCGGGTCGTGCTCGGCGTTGTGCTGGAGCTGGGCCTGGAGCCGGACCCGCTCGGTCACGTCCCGGCTGTTGAAGATCAGCCCGCCGTGGTGCCGGTTGACGGTGGACTCCACGTTGAGCCAGCCGCCCCGGCCGGAGCGGAAGCGGCACTCGATGCGGGTGGTGGGTTCGGCCAGCGGGTCGGCGGCCAGGAAGCGGCGCACCTCGTGCACCACGCAGCCCAGGTCCTCGGGGTGGATGAGGGCGGCCAGTTCGGTGCCGATCAGGGCCTCGGCGCTGCTGCCGTAGACCCCGGCGGCGGCCGGGGAGACGTAGCGCAGGACGCCGTTGGGCGCGGCGATCATGATGACGTCGCTGGAGCCCTGCACCAGGGAGCGGAAGTGGTTCTCCTTCTGCGCCAGTTCCTGGGTGAGGGTGATGTTGTCCAGCAGCATGATGCCCTGGCGGATGACGAGGGCCAGCACCACGGCGCCCGCGGTGATCAGCACCACGTGGTCGGGCCGGCGCCCGTTGAGCACGTTGTACAGGATGCCCAGCGTGCAGACGGCGGCGGCGAGGTACGGGGTGAGGGCGGCCAGCGAGCCGGTGAGCGGCCGTCCGGACGGGTACCGGTGGCCCTCCGTGCCCGGCGGATGCGGCTGCGCGGTGGACGGGCCGCGCTGGCCCGGCACGCGCTCGTACCGGGCACGGGTCCCGGCGGCGCCCCTGTCGCCCTCGCGCCCCCGGGGTGCGGCCCAGGGGGCGTAGGCGAGCAGCAGGGAGCCCGCGAACCAGCCCGCGTCCAGCAGTTGCCCGGAGCGGTAACTGCTGTGCAGCAGGGGCGAGGTGAACAGCGCGTCGCACATCACGGTGAGCGCCAGGGCGCCGATCGCGGTGTTGACGGCGGTGCGGTTGCCCGGACTGCGCCGGAAATGCAGTGCGAGCACCATGCTGACCAGCACGATGTCGAGCAGCGGGTAGGCCAGCGAGAGGGCGGTGTGCTCGACGCTCGGGCCGTCGATCCGGGCGGTCTGGGCGAGGGCCAGGCTCCAGGAGAGGGTGAGCAGCGAGCCGCCGATGAGCCAGGCGTCCAGCGTGAGACAGATCCAGCCGGCCCGGCTCGCCGGGCGCTTGGCGAGCACCAGCAGGCCCACGATGGCGGGTGGCGCGAAGCAGAGGAAGAACAGGTCGGCGTAGCTGGGGCTCGGCACGGTGCGTTCCAGGACGACCTCGTACCACCCCCAGACCGCGTTGCCCAGGGCGGCCATCGCGGAGGAGAGGGCGAAGAGCAGCCAGGCGGGGCGGAAGCGGACGCGGCGGCTGCGGGCGTAGAGGAAGCAGGAGACGGCGGCGGTGCCGGCCGCCGCACTGAGCCCGAAGTCACCCATGAACAGCGCCAGTTGCTCGTCCCCCCAGTCGAGGGCGGAGCCGACCGCGTAGGCCGCGCAGAGCAGGGCGAGGGCGAGCTGCTGGGTGAGCCGCGATCCGTCGCCGGCCGCTGCCGGTGGCCGGGTGGGGGGCGTGCGGACGGGCTGCTGCGGCGCGCGGGGCGCCCCGTCGAGCGCGGTCGTGGTCACCGGCGGCGCACTCACCGCACCCTCCCGGTGCGGGTCGCGCCGGTGCCCCTCGGGGGCCGGTGCGGATGCCTGCGCCGGGCGCCCGGCCGGGGGTGCAGGGCGAGCCGGCTCGCCGGCCGCTCGCGCCTGCACGCGGTCGTGCGCCAGGGTCGCCGTCGGCGGCTCCGCCGCGTCGGATCGTTCGTCCATAGGCCGTGCATCGCCCGTCGCCCCCCTCACAGAGCTGAAATGTTCGTCCCCGGCGCCGATCGGTCGGCGGCGCACCCCTGTCGGGACGATACACCAGGATCGTCACTCAGGGACATAGCTTCTCTACTCTCCGTGACGACCAGCGACTATGCGGGCACACAACGCGCCCGAAGGGTCGCGGAGGGTGCCGACAAGCGGCTCACGCCCCGGTGGTGAGGACCACGTGGCGCAGTGGCTCATGGTTCACGAACCGGGTCAACTGGTCCACCAGGAGCCGCTCGGCGCGCGGCCGGAACGCCGAACTGGGGCCGCCCACGTGCGGGGTGATCAGTACGCCCGGCGCCCGCCACAACGGGTGCCCCGGCGGCAGCGGTTCGGGGTCGGTGACATCCAGCGCGGCGGTGAGGCGCCCGCTCTCCACCTCGCTGAGCAGGGCGTCGGTGTCGACCACGGGCCCGCGCGCGATGTTCACCAGCAGGGCGCCGTCCTTCATGCGGGCGAGGAAGGCGGCGTCCACCAGGCCCCGCGTCTCGTCGGTGAGGGGCGTCGCGAGGATCACCACGTCCGCGTCCGGGAGCACTCGGGGAAGTTCGGTGAGCGGATGCACGACCCCGCGCGCGGTGGTGCGCCCAGAGCGCGCCACCCGGATCACGCGCCCCACCTCGAAGGGCGCGAGCCGGTCCTCGATGGCCGAACCGATCGCCCCGTAACCGAGGATGAGCACGTTCCGGTCGGCCAGAGCGGGCCGGAACTCCCCTTGCCAGCGCTCCTCGTCCTGCGCCCGCACGAACCCCGGGATTCCGCGCAGCGAGGCCAGCGTGAGGGTGAGGGCCAGCTCGGCGGTGCTGGTGTCGTGGACGCCGCGGGCGTTGCAGAGCTGGACGCCGGGGACGATCAGGGAGAGGTGCGCGGTGATGTCGTCGACGCCCGCGGTGAGCGTCTGGACCACCCGCAGGCCGGTCATCGCCTCCAGCGGGCGCACCTTCACGGGCTCGCGCCGCATGTACGGCACCACGTACACCGCGCACCTCGCCGGATCACCGGGGAACTCCTCCTGCCCGCCGTCCCAGAACAGGTAGTCCGGGCCCTCGGGCAGACCCTTGATCTCCTCGGGCGGGATCGGCAGCCAGACGTCTTCGCTCATGGTCAGGAGGCTAGTTCAGACAGCCGGGGGTGAGCGGTTAGGTTGGGAGCCTCGGTGAGGGAGGTTCGCGGCAGGTGGAGCGCAGGACGATCGGCACGGGGGCGCTCTCGGTGGGGGCCGTGGGGCTCGGGTGCATGCCGATGAGCTGGGCGTACAGCGGGTCGCGGCAGCGGGGCGAGGAGTCGCTCCGGGCCGTGCACCGCGCGCTGGACCTCGGGTCCGACTTGCTGGACACGGCCGACATGTACGGCCCGTTCACCAATGAGCTGCTGCTGGGCCGGGTGCTGAGGGAGCGGCGCGCGGACGCCTTCGTGTCGACCAAGGCCGGGCTGCTGGTGGGTGATCAGCACATCGTGGCCAACGGGAGCCCCGGCTATGTGAGGCGCGCCTGCGACGCCTCGCTGCGCCGCCTGCAGACCGACGTGATCGACCTGTACCAGCTGCACCGCGCCGACCCGGAGGTCCCCGTCGAGGAGACCTGGGGCGCGATGGCGGATCTGGTCCGGGCGGGGAAGGTCCGCGCGCTGGGCCTGTGCGCGGTCGGCGCGCGCGGCGGACGCCGCCCGGGGAACGGGCTGTACGACGGCACGCTGCGCCAGTTGCGGCGGGTGCAGCAGGTGTTCCCGGTGAGCGCGGTGCAGGCGGAGCTCTCGGTGTGGTCGCCGGAGGCGCTCACCGCGCTGCTGCCCTGGTGCGCTGAGCGGGGCATCGGCCTCCTCGCGGCGATGCCCCTGGGGAATGGTTTCCTCACCGGGACGCTCACCCCGGGCGAGGGCTTCGAACCGGACGATCTGCGCGCCCGCCACCCCCGTTTCACGGCCGAGATGATGGCGGCGAACCAGCCCGTCGTGGCCGGACTCCGGCGCATCGCGCGCCGGCACGGCGAGGACGTCACCCCGGCGCAGGTGGCGCTGGCGTGGGTGCTGGCGCAGGGACCGCAGGTCGTCGCGCTGCCCGGCACCAAGCGGGAGCGCTGGGCACGGGAGAACGCGGCGGCGGCCGCGCTGCGGTTGACCCCCGAGGATCTCGCCGAGGTGGCCGCGCTGCCCCCGGCGCTGGGATCGTGGGACTGAACGCGGGACGCACACGGTGCGCGTCTGGTGGGGTAGCAGTGTCGGTGCGACCCCTTCGAAGGGACCTTGACCGTGCGAAGCCGAACCGTACCCGCCGTACTCGCCGCGACCGCGCTGCTGCTGGCCGCGGGCTGCTCCTCGGACGGGGGTGACGGGCGGGGATCGCCCTCCGGCGGCATGGTGACCGCCCCGGCCCAGTCCCCCTCCGCCACAGCGCCGCCCGCCAAGGGCTCGGTGAAGGTGCTGCGGACGGTGGCCGAGGGCCTGAAGAGCCCGTGGGGGCTGGCACCGCTGCCGGACGGGAACCTGCTGGTCTCCTCCCGCGACGACGCCACCCTCACCCGGATCGACGCCAGGACCGGCAGGAAGACGGTGACGGGCCGCGTCTCCGGGGTCGAGCCCGCCGGCGAGGGCGGCCTGCTGGGCATCGCCCTCTCCCCCGGCTTCGCCTCGGACCACATGGTCTACGCCTACTTCACCTCGGCCTCCGACAACCGCGTGGTCCGGGTCCGCTACGACGAGAAGCGGGCACCCGGTGATCAGCTGAGCGCCCCCGACACGGTGTTCAAGGGCATCCCCAAGGGCCACATCCACAACGGCGGCCGCATCGCCTTCGGCCCGGACGGCATGCTGTACGCCGGCACCGGCGAGAGCGGCGACAAGGGGCTGGCCCAGGACAGGAAGTCGCTCGGCGGCAAGATCCTCCGGATCACCCCGGAGGGCGAACCGGCGCCGGGCAATCCCCTCGGCCGCTCCCCGGTCTACTCCTACGGCCACCGCAATGTGCAGGGTCTGGCCTGGGACAGGCAACAGCGGCTGTTCGCCTCGGAGTTCGGGCAGGACACCTGGGACGAGCTGAACGCGATCAAGCCGGGCGGCGACTACGGCTGGCCCGGCACCGAGGGCAAGGGCACCGACGCGCGCCTGCAGAATCCGCTGGCCCAGTGGCACACCGACGACGCGTCCCCGAGCGGTATCGCCTTCGTGGACGGCGTGATCTGGATGGCCGGCCTCCGGGGCGAGCGCCTGTGGCGCGTCCCGCTGCGCTCGACCTCGGCGTCGGCCCCGCCGCAGGCGTTCCTCGACGGCGAGTACGGCCGGCTGCGCACCGTGGCCCCGGCCGGGCAGGACCGGTTGTGGCTGCTGACCAGCAACACCGACGGCCGCGGCGACCCGGAGCAGGGCGACGACCGCCTGCTGGAGCTGCGGGTGCGCTGACGGGGGCGGTGCGGCACACCGCCCCCGACCGCCCCCGCTCCCGCGGTCAGCCCGCCGAGGGCAGCCCGAGCAGCGCGTCGGAGTACTTCAGCGCGGCCAGCAGCAGGCCGACGACGCCGAGCGCGACACCGCCCCACGCGACCGACTTGATCCACGGGGCCTGCGGCCGGCCCGGCGCGCCGAACGCGGGGCGGGCGAGCACGCCCACGCCCACGACCAGCGCGGCCACCGCGAAGAGGCCGGCCCACAGGGCGGTGGCGTGCCAGGCGTCGCCGTAGACCGCCTTGATCTGCTGGGCGACCCCTGCCTGGGAGGAGGTCTTGAGCTGTCCCATGAGCTGGGCGCGGGCCGAGGCGACGGTGCCGACCCAGCCACCGTTGAGTGAGACCAGGCCGAGCGCGGCGGACACCACGGCACCGGCGCCCTGGCCGACCCCGGACGCGCGGCGCGGCTCGGCGTCGGCCGTCTCCTCGCCGGGCTCCCGCTGCCCGGATGCCTGGGCTTCCTCGGTCACGGCGGTCTCCGCCACCGTCTCGTCCTGCTGTGCGCCGGTGTCGGTCCCGGCGCCTTCCGCTGTCTTCGTAGCCATGCCCGGCACCGTACGGACGCAGTCTGAGAGGCGTCTTAACGCCCGCCATGCGCCGCGGCTTCGCGGGCGGCGCGCCACTCGGGGGCCAGTACGGCCCAGACCTCGGTGCTGGTGCGCACGCCGCGGTGCGGGTAGTTCTCGCGGAGCACGCCCTCGCGGCTCATGCCCAGCCGCCGGGCCACCGCGATGCTGGGCTGGTTGACGGAGGAGACGTGCCACTCCACGCGGTGCATGCCGCGCTCGCCGAAGGCCCAGTCGAGCAGGACCGCCATGCCCCGGGTGACGAGCCCGCGCCCGCTCGCCCCGGGTACGAGCCAGCACCCCGCCTCGGCGACGCCGGTGCCGGTGTCCCACAGCCGGAACATCAGGGCGCCGACCAGCCTGCCGTCCAGCCAGATGCCGTGCAGGCTCCCGGTGTCGGTGGCGCGCTTGTCGGCGTACCCCTTCAGGTAGGCGCGGGCGGCCTCCAGGTCGGGCACCACGTCCGGCAGCGCGACATGGCGTCCGATGAACTCGCGGTCGCCGTCGATGTTGGCGAACAGCTCCGCCGCGTGCCAGACCTCGAGCGGGCGCAGTTCGGCGCCGTCCTCGCCCAGTGATGTCGCGTACATCGTGCTGCGGTTCCTTCCGTGGGGCTCCTGGGGCGGGAGCCTTTCACGGGGCTCAGTCGAACTGATCACCCAGGGCCATGATCATCGTCCCGGCTATCAGCAGCCACAGCGCACGGCGGGTGCGGCCCCGCGCGCCGAGGACGGCGGCGCACGCGCAGACGGCGGCACCGGAGGCGTAGGCGGCGGGCACCAGCACGGGAGCGGGGCCGGTCAGGCGGAGCAGGGCGGCGGCCACTCCGGCGAGGGCGAGGAGGGCACCGGTGCCGGTGGCGAGCCAGCGGGCGCGGCGGGCCTCGTCGTAGAACTCGGCCGCCTCGTCGTGCTCCGTGACAGCCCGTGTGTCCTCGGTGGGCTCGGCCCGTTCCGCCTCCTCGGCCTCGACGGGTCCGGCGACGGAATCGGTACGTCCACTCATGGCGGGCGAGCGTAGCGCCTGGGTTCCGGGGGGCCTTCCGCACCCCCCGGAAAACGGACGGTGGCCCCGGAGGACCGATCCTCCGGGGCCACCGTCAGCGGGGACTCAGCCCTCGCTCACGCCCAGCCGGTCCAGGATCAGCTCCTTGACGCGGGCGGCGTCGGCCTGGCCACGGGTGGCCTTCATGACCGCGCCGACCAGCGCGCCGGCCGCCGCCACCTTGCCGCCGCGGATCTTGTCCGCGATGGCCGGGTTGCCGGCGATGGCCTCGTCGACGGCGGTGGTCAGCGCGCCCTCGTCGGAGACGACCTTCAGACCGCGCTTCTCCACGACCTCGTCCGGCGTGCCCTCACCGGCGAGGACGCCCTCGATGACCTGGCGGGCCAGCTTGTCGTTGAGGTCACCGGAGTTCACCAGCTCGGTGACCCGCGCGACCTGCACCGGCGTGATCGCGAGATCGTCCAGCGAGGTGCCCGACTCGTTGGCGCTGCGCGCCAGTTCGCCCATCCACCACTTGCGGGCGGAGGCCGCGTCGGCACCGGCGTCGATGGTGGCGACGATCAGGTCCAGCGCACCGGCGTTGGTGATCGACTGCATGTCGGTGGCCGAGATGCCCCACTCCGCCAGCAGGCGGGTACGGCGGGCCAGCGGCAGCTCGGGCAGCGCGGCGCGGATCTTCTCGACCCACTCGCGCGAGGGCGCCACGGGGACGAGGTCGGGCTCCGGGAAGTACCGGTAGTCCTCGGCCTCCTCCTTCACGCGGCCCGAGGTCGTCGACCCGGTGTCCTCGTGGAAGTGGCGGGTCTCCTGGACGATCGTGCCACCGCCGTCGAGCACGGCCGCGTGGCGCATGATCTCGAAGCGGGCGGCGCGCTCGACCGAGCGCAGCGAGTTGACGTTCTTCGTCTCCGAGCGCGTGCCGAACTTCTCCCGGCCGTGCGGGCGCAGCGACAGGTTCACGTCGCAGCGCATCTGGCCCATCTCCATCCGCGCCTCGGAGACACCGAGGGCCCGGATGACCTCGCGCAGCTCGCGGACGTAGGCACGCGCGACCTCGGGGGCCCGCTCGCCCGCGCCCTCGATGGGCTTGGTGACGATCTCGATGAGCGGGATGCCCGCGCGGTTGTAGTCCAGCAGGGAGTGGGACGCGCCGTGGATACGGCCGGTGGCGCCGCCGACGTGCGTCGACTTGCCGGTGTCCTCCTCCATGTGGGCGCGCTCGATCTCCACGCGGAAGGTCTCACCGTCCTCCAGCTGCACGTCGAGGTAACCGTCGAAGGCGATCGGCTCGTCGTACTGGGAGGTCTGGAAGTTCTTCGGCATGTCCGGATAGAAGTAGTTCTTCCGGGCGAAGCGGCACCAGTCGGCGATCGAGCAGTTCAGCGCGAGGCCGATCTTGATGGCGGACTCGACGCCGGTCGCGTTGACGACCGGGAGCGCGCCGGGCAGGCCGAGGCAGACCGGGCAGGTCTGCGAGTTGGGCTCGGCGCCCAGCTCGGTCGAACAGCCGCAGAACATCTTGGTGTGGGTGCCGAGTTCGACATGGACCTCAAGGCCCATGACGGGGTCGTACGACGACAGCGCGTCCTCGTACGACACCAGGTCGGTCGTGGTGGTCACGGTGAAAACTTCCCTCTCAGCCCAGCAGGACGTCGTCGTCGCCCAGCCGCTTCAGCTCGCGGTAGAGGATGGCGAGGCCGGTGACGATGGCGACGGCGGACGCGGCGGCGTCGATCAGGCGCAGCGTGTCCTGCTCCGACCGGGCCTTCTTGATCTGCTTGGCCACGCCGACCGCGCTGAACGCGGTGCCGGCCATGGACAGGTACGTGCCGGACCTCGACTGCTTGAAGCCCTTGGCCTTGTTCAGTGCGCTCACAGCGACGGTGCCTCCTCGATCAACGGGTGACCCCACTTTTCCACGAAGGCGGCCTCGACGGCGGCGCCGACCTTGTACAGCCTGTCGTCCTTCAGCGCCGGGGCGATGATCTGGAGGCCGACGGGGAGGTTGTCCTCCGGGGCGAGACCGCACGGCAGCGACATGGCCGCGTTGCCCGCGAGGTTCGTCGGGATGGTGCACAGGTCGGCGAGGTACATCGCCATCGGGTCGTCGGCGCGCTCGCCGATCGCGAAGGCGGTGGTCGGCGTCGTCGGGGAGACGATCACGTCGACCTGCTCGAACGCCTTCTCGAACTCCCGCGTGATGAGGGTGCGGACCTTCTGCGCGGAGCCGTAGTAGGCGTCGTAGTAGCCGCTGGAGAGGGCGTACGTGCCGAGCATGATGCGGCGCTTGACCTCGGCGCCGAAGCCGGCCTCGCGGGTGAGGGAGGTCACCTCCTCCGCCGAGTGGGTGCCGTCGTCGCCGACCCGGCGGCCGTAGCGCAGGCCGTCGAAGCGGGCGAGGTTGGACGAGCACTCGGACGGCGCGATCAGGTAGTACGCCGACAGCGCGAGGTCGAAGGACGGGCAGTCCAGCTCGACGATCTCGGCGCCCAGTTCCTTCAGCAGCTCGACGGACTCGTCGAAGCGCTGGAGGACACCGGCCTGGTAGCCCTCGCCGCGGAACTGCTTGACGACGCCGACCCGCATCCCCGCGACCGAGCCGTTGCGCGCGGCCTCGACGACCGGCGGGACCGGGGCGTCGATGGAGGTGGAGTCCAGCGGGTCGTGACCGGCGATGACCTCGTGCAGCAGGGCCGCGTCCAGGACCGTACGGGCGCAGGGGCCGCCCTGGTCGAGGGAGGAGGAGAAGGCCACCATGCCGTAGCGGGAGACCGAGCCGTAGGTCGGCTTGACGCCGACGGTGCCGGTGACGGCGGCCGGCTGGCGGATGGAGCCGCCGGTGTCGGTGCCGATGGCGAGCGGGGCCTCGTAGGCGGCGAGCGCGGCGGCGGAGCCGCCTCCGGAGCCGCCGGGGATCTTGGTGAGGTCCCAGGGGTTGCCGGTCGGGCCGTAGGCGCTGTTCTCGGTGGAGGACCCCATGGCGAACTCGTCCATGTTGGTCTTGCCGAGGATGACGACGTCGGCGGCCTTCAGCCGCTTGGTGAGCGTCGCGTCGTACGGCGGGAGCCAGCCCTCGAGGATCTTCGAGCCGACCGTGGTCGGCACGCCCTCGGTGGTGAAGATGTCCTTCAGCGCGAGCGGCACGCCGGCCAGCGGGCCGAGCTTCTCGCCGCGGGCGCGCTTGGCGTCCACCGCGCGCGCCTGGGCGAGGGCGCCCTCGCGGTCGACGTGCAGGAAGGCGTGCACCTTCTCGTCGACGGCCTCGATGCGCGCCAGGTGTGCCTCGGCGACCTCGACGGCCGTCAGCTCGCCGGAGGCGATCTTCTCGGCGGTCTCGGCGGCCGTGAGCTTGATGATGTCGGTCATGACTTCTTAGTCCTCCCCCAGGATCTGCGGCACCTTGAAACGCTGCTGCTCCTGGGCGGGGGCGCCGGAGAGCGCCTGCGCGGGGGTGAGCGAGGGACGGACCTCGTCCGCCCGCATGACGTTCGTCAGCGGGAGCGGGTGCGAGGTCGGCGGTACGTCTTGGTCGGCGACCTCGCTGACGCGGGCGACCGCGCCGATGATGTCGTCGAGCTGGCCGGCGAAGTGGTCGAGCTCTTCGGGCTTCAGCTCCAGACGCGCCAGCCGGGCGAGGTGGGCGACCTCCTCGCGCGTGATGCCAGGCATGCAGCGATCCTCTGGGGTGAGTGTGTGCGGTTTGGCCCAATCCTATGGGGCGGGGGCCGGTCACCGTTAAACGGTTTCCCCGGGGCCCCCGGCCGGGGCCGCGCTGAGGGGGCGGTACGGCCCGGCGTGGTGATCGTCGGGGGGAAACGTTCCCCCGGCACGGGCCGGGGGCTACTCCCCCGCGGGCAGCGCCGCGCGGGGCCGCTGCCAGCCGCGGGAGCCCCGGGCCTGGAGCCAGGCCGTGGTCTCCTCGGGCGGCATCGCCGCGGCCACCAGCCACCCCTGTACGGCGTCACAGCGCAGGTCGCGCAGGTGTTCCCAGGTCTCGTCGTCCTCGACGCCCTCGGCGACGACCACCAGGCCGAGCGAGTGCGCGAGGTCGACGGTGCAGCGCACGATCGCCGCGTCCTCGGCGTCCACCGCGAGCCGGGCCACGAAGGAGCGGTCGATCTTCAGTTCGCTGACCGGCAGCCGCCGCAGGTGCACCAGGGAGGAGTAGCCGGTGCCGAAGTCGTCCAGGGACATCTTCACGCCGTGTCCGGCGAGCGCGGCCAGGGTGTCGGCGGCCCGCTGCGGGTCCTCCAGCAGCACATGCTCGGTGATCTCCAGTTGCAGCGCCCCCGCCGGGACCCCGTGCCGGGCCAGCCGGGCGGCGACGGACCCGGCGAAGCCGGGGGTGTGCACGTCCCTCGGGGAGACGTTCACCGCGACCGGCACTCTGAGCCCCTGCTCGCGCCAGCGGGCGACCTGCGCGAGGGCGGTCTCCAGCACGTACTCGGTGAGGTGCGGCATCAGCCCGGAGGACTCGGCTATCGCGATGAACTCGTCCGGCGGCACCTTGCCCCGCTCCGGGTGCACCCAGCGCACCAGGGCCTCCAGGCCGGCCACCTGGCCGTCGAAGCGGACCTTGGGCTGGTAGTGCAGCTGGACCTCGTGCGCGTCCAGCGCCCGGCGCAGGTCGCCCAGCAGGGCGAGCCGGTCGGGGGTGTTGGAGTCCCGCTTGGACTCGTACGCCTCCACACCGGAGCGGTCCCGCTTGGCCTGGTACATCGCCACGTCCGCGCGGCGCAGCATGCCCTCGGCGTCCTGCGCGTGGTCGGGGAAGACGGCGACGCCCGCACTGGCCTCCAGCACGAGCGTGAGTCCGTCGAGGTCGAGGGGCGAGCCGAGCGCGGTGACCAGCCCGCGCGCGATCCGGGTGGCCGACGTGGTGGAGTCGGCCAGGGGCAGTAAGACGGCGAACTCGTCCCCGCCGAGCCGGGCGGCCTCCGCTCCGTCCGGCAGGGCGTTGCGGAGCCGGTCCGCGATCTGCAACAGCAGCCGGTCACCGGCGAGATGGCCGAGGGTGTCGTTGACCGACCGGAAGCGGTCGAGGTCTATCAGCATCAACGCCGAGCGGGCGCCGATGCGTTCGGCGTCGTCCAGCGCGGTCCAGATGCGCTCCAGCAGCCACTGCCGGTTGGGCAGGCCGGTCAGCGGGTCGCGCAACTGCTCCTCCGCGCGGGCCCGCGCCATCCACAGGGTGGAGTCCAGTGCGATCAGCGGGATGACGAACAGCGGCAGCAGCGCCGGCCGGGCGTCGGCGACCACGCACACCAGCGGCGCGATGCCGAGCAGGGCGACGGCGACGAGGCCCTGTCTGACCAGCGCGGTCCGGGCGACGGTGGGCACCCCGCCCCCGCGCGGGGCGTGCAGGTACCAGAGCAGCCCCCGGCTGACGACCAGATACGCGCCCGCGGCGAGCACCACCTCGGGGACGGTACCGAGTCCCCAGCTGCCCGGCCGCCAGGGCGCCTCGACGCTCCCGACCCGGCCGAAGGCACCGAGCACCAGGGCGCCGGCGCCGATGGCGAGGATGTCCACCGCGCCGTGCAGCAGGCCCTCGCGGCGGCAGTTGCGCCGGGCGGCGCCGACCAGGACGACGACGGTGAGGCTGACCAGCCCGGCCGGGACCCAGCCGTACAGCAGCAGGGTGGCGAGGGTGAGGGCCGCGCCGGAGGCGGTGCCGCCGCTCCAGCGGGCCCGGCCCAGCATGACGAGATGGCCGACGACGAGGCCGGTGAGCAGCGCCAGCGCCCACCCGGCCGTACCGGCGGGGAAGAGCGCGTGGCCGCCACTGAAGGCGCCGTAGAGCCCGGCGCCGAGGGCGAGCGCGGCCGAACCTGCGAGGACGGCGGGCAACGACGGTAGGCCCGGCCGCCGTTGGCCGTCCGGCAGCGGGGCGAGGTCGGCGGTGAGCATCACCGCCGCGTGCGGATCGGCGCCGTCCGCGCCGGAGTTGGGTCCCGCGCGGCCCTTGCCGTGCCCGGTCCACCGGTTCCCCCGCCACGCGCCCGCGCGGCGGCGCAGGCGCGGCCGCGAGCCGGGGGCGACGCTCTCGGTCGGTTCCATTCCCGTCCCTCTCACAGCCGGCGGTGCCCACGCCACGCGGCCCTGGCCCCGAGGACCCTCAGCGGCTCGGCGGTGGAAAGCCCTTCCCCGTGCCGGCTGTCGGGCACGGGGATGCACCGGCCGCGGCTGGGCACGGCGGGCGCACCCCTCAACAGTAGGCCGCGGAGGGCTTCCTCGGGCAGCGGTCGTGGACGGTCGCCCGAATGCGTACGGGCCACCCGTATGCATCTGATATGCGCCGTACGGGTGGCCTTCAACCGCTACTCCCCGGTCGGAAGCGCGACTTCGGCCGCCGCCTCGGGTCCGCGCTCCAGCAGGACGGTGAACCCGTCCTCGTCGAGCACCGGCACCTTGAGCTGCATCGCCTTGTCGTACTTGGAGCCGGGGTTGTCGCCGACGACCACGAAGGAGGTCTTCTTGGAGACCGAACCGGTCACCTTGGCGCCCCGGCTCTGGAGCGCGTCCTTGGCGCCGTCGCGGGTGAAGTTCTCCAGCGTGCCGGTGACGACGACGGTCATCCCCTCCAGCGGGCGCGGGCCCTCGTCCTCGCCGGCGGCCTCCTCCTCCAGCGGGACGCCGGCCGCCTTCCACTTGCGCACGATCTCGCGGTGCCAGTCCTCGGCGAACCACTCCTTGAGCGCGGCCGCGATGATGGGGCCCACCCCGTCGGTGGCGGCCAGCTCCTCCTCGGTGGCCGCTTCGATGCGGTCGATGGACCGGAACTCGCGGGCGAGCGCGGTCGCGGCGACGGGGCCGACGTGCCGGATGGAGAGGCCGTTGATGAACCGGGCGAGCGGGCGCCCCTTGGCCGCCTCGATGTGCTCCAGCAGGGAGAGGGTGTTCTTCTTCGGCTCGCCCTTCTGGTTGGCGAAGACGGTGACGACCTTCTCCTCGCCGGTCTTCGGGTCGCGCTTGGGCAGGCCGCTGTCGGGGTCCAGCACATGCGCCTTGATGGGCAGCAGCTTCTCCACCGTGAGGTCGAAGAGGTCGCCCTCGTCCACCAGCGGCGGGTCGGCGGGCTCCAGCGGCCGGGTCAGCGCGGCGGCGGCGACCCCGCCGAAGTGCTCGATGTCCAGGCACTCGCGCCCCGCGAGGTAGGCGACCCGCTCCCGCAACTGGGCGGGACAGGTACGGGCGTTGGGGCAGCGGAGGTCGATGTCGCCCTCCTTCATGGGCCGCAGCGGCGTACCGCACTCGGGGCACTCGCCCGGCATCACGAACTCCCGCTCGCTGCCGTCCCGGAGGTCGGCGACGGGCCCGAGGATCTCCGGGATGACGTCACCGGCCTTGCGCAGCACCACGGTGTCCCCGATGAGCACGCCCTTGGCCTTGACGACCTCCTGGTTGTGCAGGGTGGCGAACTCGACCTCGCTGCCCGCCACCGTGACCGGCTCGACCTGGGCGTAGGGGGTGACGCGGCCGGTGCGGCCGACACCCACCTTGATGTCGATGAGCTTGGTGTTGACCTCCTCCGGCGCGTACTTGTACGCGATGGCCCAGCGCGGGGCGCGCGCGGTGGAGCCGAGCCGGCCCTGGAGGCGGATCTCGTCGAGCTTGACGACCACGCCGTCGATCTCGTGGTCCACCGAGTGCCGGTGCTCGCCGTAGTAGGCGATGAACTCCCGTACGCCGTCGAGGCCGTCGACCACGCGGTTGTGCAGGGAGGTCGGCAGGCCCCAGGAGCCGAGCAGGTCGTACGCCTCGGACAGCCGGGTCAGGCCGGTGAAGCCCTCGTGGGCGCCGATGCCGTGGACGACCATGTGCAGCGGGCGGCTCGCGGTGACGCGCGGGTCCTTCTGGCGGAGCGAACCGGCGGCCGCGTTGCGGGGGTTGGCGAAGGGCTTCTCCCCGGCGGCGACCAGACGTTCGTTCAGCTCAAGGAACTTGTCCATCGGGAAGTAGACCTCGCCGCGGATCTCCACGAGGTCGGGCACCTCGTCACCCCGGAGGCGGTCCGGGATGTCGGTGATGGTGCGGACGTTGGGCGTGATGTCCTCGCCGGTGCGGCCGTCGCCGCGGGTGGCGGCGCGGGTGAGGCGGCCGTGCTCGTAGGTGAGGTTGACGGCGAGTCCGTCGACCTTCAGCTCGCACAGGAAGTGGTAGGTCTGGTCGCCGAGTTCGCGGGCGATGCGGTCGGCCCAGGCGGCGAGTTCCTCGTCGTTGAAGGTGTTGTCCAGGGACAGCATCCGCTCGCGGTGCGCGACCGCGGTGAACTCGGTCTCGTAGGACCCGGCGACCTTCTGGGTGGGCGAGTCCGGGGTGCGCAGCTCCGGGAACTCCGCCTCCAGGGCCTCCAGGGACTTCAGGAGCTGGTCGAACTCCGCGTCGCTGATGACGGGAGCGTCCTTCACGTAGTACCGGAAGCGGTGCTCCTCGACCTGCTCCGCGAGCCGCCCGTGCCTCTCGCGCGCCTCGGCGGGCACCGCCGTCGTCGCCGCTTGCTTGTCGCCGGCCACCGTAGTGTCCTCCCGTTACTCAGGGTTGTCCGCGAGGGATCTCGCCGCCCGGACGCAGTGGGCGAGCGCCTGGCGGGCGTAGGCGGGGGAAGCACCCGCGAGACCGCACGTGGGCGTGACCGTGACCGCCTCCGCGAGCAGCCCCGGCCGCAGCCCCAGCCTGCGCCACAGCGTCCTGACACCCATGACGCTACCGGCCGGGTCTGACAATGCCGCGTCCGTCCCCGGCACGACACCGGCGAACAGCCGGGTGCCGCCCTCGACGGCCTCCCCGATGGCGTCGTCGTCACGCTCGGTGAGAAGGTCGAAGTCGAAGGAGACGGCGTCGGTGCCGGCGCGGCGCAGCAGCGCGAACGGCACGTCGGGGGCGCAGGAGTGGACGACGGTGGGGCCGGGGCCGCTCGCGCCGAGCACCTCGCGCAGCCCGGACTCCACGATCTGCCGGTCCACGGCGCGGTGCGTGCGGTAGCCGCTGGCGGTGCGGATCTGTCCGCGCAGCACGGCGGTGAGGGACGGTTCGTCGAGCTGGAGCACCACACGGGCGCCGGGGATGCGGCGGCGGACGTCGGCCACGTGCAGGCGCAGGCCCTCGGCGAGCGAGGCGGTGAGGTCGCGGCAGGCCCCGGGGTCGGACAGCACCGCCTCGCCGTTGCGCAGTTCCAGCGCGGCGGCCAGCGTCCAGGGGCCGACCGCCTGCACCTTGACGTCTCCCTCGTAGCCCTGGGTGAACTCCTCCAGGGCGTCGAGGTCCTGACGCAGCCACGCGTGCGCGCGCCGGGTGTCGCGGCCGGGCCGGTCGGACAGCCGCCAGCCGCTGGGCTCCACGCGCGCGTACAGCTCGACGAGCATCCCGGCGGTACGGCCGATCATGTCGGCGCCGGGGCCGCGCGCGGGCAGCTCGGGGAGGTACGGGAAGTCCTCCAGGCTGCCGGTGACGGTCTTGGCGGCCTCGCGCGCGTCCCCGCCGGGCATCGAGCCGACGCCGGTGGCCGCGGGGAAGGTGACCTGCGTGTTCTCACTCACCCCGGCAGGGTATGCCGTGCCGGGCGTGGGCGCGTCAGCGGCCGGGGCGCACGGTCAGGTCGTTGATCTCGGCGTCCCTGGGCAGGTCCAGGGCGAGCAGGATCGTGTCGGCCACCGACTCGGGGTCGATGAACCGCGCGGGGTCGTACTCCTTGCCCTCCTGCTGGTGCACCTTGGCCTGCATGGGGCTGGCGGTGCGGCCGGGGTAGACGGAGCTGACCCGGACGCCGTTGCCGTGCTCCTCCTGGCGCAGCGAGTCCGCCAGCGCCTTCAGCCCGTGCTTGGAGGCGGCGTAGGCGGACCATCCCGCGTGGGCGTTGAGTCCGGCGCCGGAGTTGACGAAGAGCACCTGGCCGCGGGCGGTGCGGAGCTGGGGCAGGAAGTGCCGGGTCAGCTCGGCGGGCGCGATCAGGTTGACGTTGAGCTGGTGGCGCCAGGACTTGGGGGTGAGGTCCCCGACGTCGCCGAGGTCGACGACCCCGGCGATGTGCAGCAGCGAGTCCACGCGGTCCGGCAGCGACTGGTGGGAGAAGGCCCAGGACAGCTTGTCGGGGTCGGCGAGGTCGCCGACCAGGGTCGTGGCGCCGGGGAACTCGGCCGCCAGCTCCTTGGCGCGGCCCGCGTCGCGCGCGTGCAGCACGAGGTCGTCCCCGCGCGCGTGCAGACGGCGGGCGACGGCGGCGCCGATGCCGGAACCGGCGCCGGTGATCACATGAGTAGCCATGCCCGTCATGGTCGCATCAGCCCGCGGCGAGGGACTCCTCCAGGTGGGCCAGGGCGGCGGCCGGACCGTCGGCGAAGTACATCAGCTCCGACAGCGGGCGCGGCAGGAAGCCCTCGGCCTCCATGCGGCGGAACTGCTGCTCCAGGCCGTCGTAGAAGCCGGCCGTGTTGAGCAGCACCACGGGCTTGGCGGTGCGGCCGTGCTTCTTCAGCTCCAGGATCTCGGTGGCCTCGTCCAGGGTGCCGGTGCCGCCGACCATGATGACCACCGCGTCGGCCTTCTCCAGCAGCAGCCGCTTGCGCTCGGCGAGGTCGGCGGCGACCACCATCTCGTCGGCGCCGGGCCGGGCGACCGCCGACAGGAACTCCACGGAGACGCCCACGAGCCTGCCTCCGGCCTCCTGCGCGCCGTCCGCGACGACCTTCATCAGGCCGGAGTCCGAACCGCCCCAGACGAGCGTGTGGCCACCCTTGCCGATCAGTTCCCCGAACTCCCGGGCGGGACCCGTGTAGCGCTCGTCCAGGTCGGCGGCGGAGAGGAAGACGCAGATATTCATGGAGCCCACGGTACGCGGGAACATCGGCGGCCCCGGCCGTGCTGTCCGGGTATGACACACGGACACACGATCACCATCGAAGAGGGCGAGCAGCGCGTGCGCGTCGTACACGACGGCCAGGTGCTCGCGGAGACCGACCGCCCCCTCGTCCTGCGCGAGACGGGCTGTCCGCCCCGGTACTACCTCCCCGCCGAGGACGTCCGGCTCGATCTGCTGACCCCCTCGGACACCCACACGGACTGTCCTTTCAAGGGCACGGCGTCCTACTGGTCGCTGCCGGACGCGCCCGATCTGGTGTGGGCTTACCCGGACCCGAAGCCGGAGGTGGCCCGGATCAAGGACCACTACTGCTTCTACGCCCCCGAAGTGGCCTGAGCGGCGCGCCGTGTCGTGACCGGTGACTCCGGCACCCGTACGGCAGTCTCCACGGGCATGGACAAGAAGACGACTTCCCTCGACGGGACCTCGCTCGCCTACCGCGTGACGGGTGAGGGTCCCACGGTCATCCTGGTCAGCGGCGCGATGTCCACCGGACTCACGCTCGCCCCGCTGGCGGCGGCGCTCGCGGACCGCTGCCGGGCCGTCGTCTACGACCGCCGGGGCCGGGGCGCGAGCGGCGACACGGCCCCCTACGCGGTCGAGCGCGAGGTGGAGGACCTGGCGGCGCTGCTGGAGGCGGTGGGCGGCGAGGCGGCGCTCTTCGGGCTGTCCTCGGGCGGCGCGCTGGCGCTGCTGGCGGCCGCGAGCGGCCTGCCGGTGGCCCGCGCGGCGGTCTACGAGGTGCCGTTCAACGACTTCCTGCCCGAGGGCCCGGAGCGGCAGGTGGCGTACGCGGCCGCCCTGGACGCGGCGCTGGCCGCGGGCGACCGGGGCGGCGCGGCGGAGCTGTTCCTGCGGCTGACCGGGCTGGGCGAGGAGATGATCCAGCGGGCCCGCCAGTCCCCCATGTGGCCCGGCCTGGAGCAGGTCGCGCCGAGCCTGGCGTACGACGCCGCTCTCATGGGCGACGGGCTGCTGCCGGCGGAGCCGCTCTCCCGCGTCCCGGTACCGGTGCTGTCGATGGCGGGCAGCCTGAGCCCCCAGTGGCTCCAGGCGGGCGCCCAGGCCGTCGCGGAGGCGGTGCCGGACGGCGCGTACGCGCTGCTGGAGGGGCAGACGCACGCGGTCGAGCCGGCGTTCCTCGCACCGGTGCTGGCCGACTTCGTCACGGGCTGAGCCCGGCCGGACGGTTCCGGCCGGGCGCGGAGATCAGAGCGCGGCGGCCGTGGCCCGCGTGGTGGTGGCGATGGTCGCCGAGCCGACCACGCGCGTGCCGTCGTACAGCACGATCGCCTGGCCGGGGGCGACGCCCCGGACGGGCTCGGCGAAGGTGACGCGCAGTTCGCCGGCCACCAGCTCGGCGTCGACCTCGGTCTCGCCGCCGTGGGCGCGGAGCTGGGCGGTGTAGGTGCCGGGGCCCTCGGGGGCGGTGCCGCACCAGCGGGGCTTGATGGCGGTGAGCGCGGTGACGTCGAGGGCGGCGGCCGGGCCGACGGTGACGGTGTTGGTGACCGGGGAGATGTCCAGGACGTAGCGCGGCTTGCCGTCGGGGGCAGGGGTGCCCAGGCGCAGGCCCTTGCGCTGGCCGATGGTGTAGCCGTAGGCGCCCTCGTGGGTGCCGAGGCGGTTGCCGTCCTCGTCCACGATGTCGCCCTCGGCCTTGCCGAGCCGGCCGGCGAGGAAGCCCTGGGTGTCGCCGTCGGCGATGAAGCAGATGTCGTGCGAGTCGGGCTTCTTGGCGACGGCCAGGCCGCGCCGCTCCGCCTCGGCGCGGATCTCGTCCTTGGTGGTGACGGTGTCCCCGAGCGGGAACAGGGCGTGCGCGAGCTGGCGGTCGTCCAGCACGCCGAGCACGTAGGACTGGTCCTTGGCCATGTCGGAGGCGCGGTGCAGCTCGCGGTTGCCGTCCTCGTCCACCAGCACCTTGGCGTAGTGGCCGGTGCAGACCGCGTCGAAGCCGAGCGCGAGCGCCTTGTCCAGCAGCGCGGCGAACTTGATCTTCTCGTTGCAGCGCAGGCAGGGGTTGGGGGTGCGGCCGGCCTCGTACTCGGCGACGAAGTCCTCGACCACGTCCTCGCGGAAGCGGTCGGCGAGGTCCCAGACGTAGAACGGGATGCCGATGACGTCGGCGGCGCGGCGGGCGTCGCGGGAGTCCTCGATGGTGCAGCAGCCCCGCGCGCCGGTCCGGAAGGATTGCGGGTTGGCGGAGAGCGCGAGGTGGACACCGGTCACGTCGTGACCGGCTTCCGCGGCACGCGCGGCGGCGACGGCGGAGTCCACGCCACCGGACATGGCGGCGAGGACGCGGAGGGGGCGCGGCGAGGTCTCAGTCATAGCCCTTCCAGGGTACGGGGCGGCGGGAACCGGGGACGCCGGGTGTGCGTTGGTGATCAGGAGGGGTTCGGCGGAATCGGGGCGTACGGGGTGGAGATGGACGACGGGGATCGCAGGCCGGGGCGGCGCGCGCTGCTCATCGGGGGTGCGGTGGCCGCGGCGGGGGCGGCCCTGCTGGCGCACGACGAGCTGTCCCGGCTGTACTGGCGGCTGCCGGGGGTGGAGCGGCGGCGGGTGCCGGGCGCGGTGGACTTCGCGGGCGCCCGCTGGGTGGCGGCCTCCTCCGCCAACTACCGGCACGCGGACCGCCCGGACGACTACCCGGTGGACCGGGTGGTCGTCCATGTCACCCAGGGCGGGTACGCGTCGGCGGTGAAGGTGTTCCAGGACCCGGCGCACCGGGCGGCGGCGCACTACATCGTGCGCGCGGACGGCGGCGTCACCCAGCTCATCCGCGAGCTGGACGTGGCCTTCCACGCGGGCAACCGGTCCTTCAACGAGCGCAGTGTCGGCATCGAGCACGTCGGCTTCGTGGACGACCCGAAGTCCTTCACGGACGCGATGTACGCCTCCTCGGCCCGGCTGACGGCCGCCATATGCGCGCGGTACGGCATGCCGGTGGACCGGGAGCATGTCATCGGCCACGTCGAGGTGCCGGGCACGGACCACACGGACCCCGGCCCGCACTGGGACTGGGACCGGTACATACGGCTGGCACGGAGCGCGCGGACGGCGCTGGGGAGGACCTCGGCCTAGACGGGTCCCCGGCCTAGACGAGTCCCGCCGCGCGGGCGCGTTCCACGGCGGGGCCGATGGACTTGGCCACGGCGTCCACGTCGTCCTGGGTCGAGGTGTGGCCCAGCGAGAAACGCAGGGTGCCGCGCGCCAGGTCGGGGTCGGTGCCGGTGGCGAGCAGGACGTGGCTGGGCTGGGCGACGCCCGCGGTGCAGGCGGAGCCGGTGGAGCACTCGATGCCCTGGGCGTCCAGCAGCAGGAGCAGGGAGTCGCCCTCGCAGCCGGGGAAGGTGAAGTGCGCGTTGGCGGGCAGCCGGCCGCCGGGTGCCGGGTCGCCGCCGAGCAGCGCGTCCGGGACGGCGGCCCGGACTGCTTCCACCAGGCGGTCGCGCAGGGTGCCGATCTCGCGGGCGAAGCGCTCCTGCCGTTCGGCGGCGAGGCGTCCGGCGACCGCGAAGGAGGCGGTGGCGGGCACGTCCAGCGTGCCGGAGCGGACATGACGCTCCTGACCGCCGCCGTGCAGCACGGGTACGGGGCTGTACTCGCGGCCGAGCAGCAGGGCGCCGATGCCGTAGGGGCCGCCGATCTTGTGGCCGGAGACGGTCATCGCGGCGAGCCCGGAGGCGGCGAAGTCGACCGGCACCTGGCCGAACGCCTGCACCGCGTCGGCGTGCAGCGGCACCCCGAACTCGGCGGCCACGTCGGCCAGTTCGCGGACCGGCATCAGGGTGCCGATCTCGTTGTTGGCCCACATCACGGTGGCCAGCGCGACGTCGTCGGGGTTGCGGGCGATGGCCTCGCGCAGCACCTCGGGGTGGACGCGGCCGTACGCGTCGACGGGGAGGTACTCGACGGTGGCGCCCTCGTGCTCGCCGAGCCAGTGCACGGCGTCCAGCACCGCGTGGTGCTCGACCGGGCTGGCCAGCACCCGGACCCGGCCGGGGTCGGCGGCGCGGCGGGCCCAGTACAGCCCCTTGACGGCGAGGTTGTCGGCCTCGGTTCCGCCGGAGGTGAGGACCACCTCGCTGGGGCGGGCACCGAGGGCCTCGGCGAGGGTCTCGCGGGCCTCCTCGACGGTGCGGCGCGCCCGGCGGCCGGAGGCGTGCAGGGAGGACGCGTTGCCGGTGACGCCGAGCCGGTCGGTCAGCTCCCGCGCGGCCTCGGGAAGCATCGGCGTGGTGGCCGCGTGGTCGAGGTAAGCCATGGTGACGCCGATTCTACGGGCCGCGCGGAGCCGCCTTCGGCCCCGCACCGGCGGGTCACAGGCTCCAGGACACCGTGTCGGTGAACTGCATGGTGGCGAACAGCACCACGAGGTCGGCCACACCGAGCGCCATGCCGAGGTAGGCGCGGCCCCGGCGGGTCGTGCCGCGCCACAGCGAGACGCCCGCGAGGACGATGGCGACGGGGCCCAGGAAGAGGTTGAGGACGAGCAGTCCGAGCAGTCCGAGGATGAAGGACGCGACGGCCATGCCGTCGGCGTCGCGCCGCGGCTTCGCCTCGACCTGACCGGTGGCAGGTGCGGTGAGATGCATGGTGCTCAGCTCCTGGTGGTCGGTGCGGACGGGCGGGTCAGTGGCTGGTGGTGCGACGTCGGCCGTGGCGCTCACGAACGGCGAAGACGACGAGCCAGACACCGATGAAGCCGGCGACGGCGACGCTGACGCCCACCGGTACGTGGGCCACGGTGCCGAGCGCGACACCGAGCAGCATGAGCGCGGCAACGAGGAACAGCATGATTCCGATCCCCCCTCAGGGTCGTCTCGGTGAACAGTTGTAGTAACACTTGTTCACTGACTTCGAGTCTAACCCTCCGCGCGGCTTTCCAATTCCAGAGAACAGTTGTTAACTGGATGACATGAGTCACACCCTCGGCATCCGGCAGGCCCAGAAGCAGAAGACCCGTCAGGCGTTCCTGGACGCGGCCCTGGTGCTGCTGGAGGAGCAGAGCCTGAGCAGTCTGGGGCTGCGCGAGGTGACCCGTGCCGTGGGGGTGGCGCCGACGGCGTTCTACCGACACTTCCGCTCCACCGCGGACCTCGGGGTGGCCCTGGTCGACGAGGCGCTGGGCAGCCTGCACCCGATGGTGGGGCCGACGGTCTCCGCGGCGAACGACTCGGAGGAACGCATCGGCCGCGCGGTCGAGTTGATCGACCAGCACGTACGGGCCTTCCCGGCGCACGTCCGCTTCATCGCCCGCGAGCGGCACGGCGGGGTGCAGCCGGTGCGCGAGGCGATCCGGGACCAGCTCGCGCGCTTCACCGAGGAGGTGAAGGCCGAACTGGCCCTGAACCGCGAGTCGGAGGGATGGGGGGACGACGACCTGACGATGCTCGCGCATCTCTACGTCGACCAGATGCTCATCACCGCCCAGCTCTTCCTGGAGGCGCT
Organism: Streptomyces sp. BK022; assembly: GCF_004217355.1. NCBI lineage: Bacteria > Bacillati > Actinomycetota > Actinomycetes > Kitasatosporales > Streptomycetaceae > Streptomyces > Streptomyces sp. BK022. Next base: position 948,090 of record NZ_SHKU01000002.1, on the reverse strand, counting down.
GGAGGCCCCGCAGGGCGAGTGGGAGCGGGTGACCCGGCTGGCCATCCGGCAACTGCGCCTGATCACGCTGGGCAGCAGGCACTGGATGGACCAGGAGACGTCCACCGGGCCGTGATCACCGGGCGGTTCAGCCCAGGCGTACGCGCGCGAGCTGGCGGGACTGGGCGACCAGCCGGTCCTCGCTGTCCCAGACCTCGGCGTCCTCCTCCAGGAAGCCGCCGGCCAGGTTGCGGGTGGTGATGGACACCCGCAGCGGACCCGGCGCGGGCCGGTGCCGTACGTGCACGGTCAGTTCGACGGTCGGCACCCAGCCGGTCAGCCCGATCTCGAACGCGGTCGGCGGCAGCGCGTCCACCGCGAGCAGCAGCGCGAAGGGGTCCGCGTCCCGGCCGTCGGCCAGCCCGAACCAGGCCCGCATCTCCCCCTTGCCGGAGGGCGCGCCGACCGCCCAGCCGACGGTGGCCGGGTCCAGCTTGAGCATCAGCCGCTCGGTGATGGCCGAACTGCCCTCCACCGGCGCCGGACCGTCGGCCGTGCCGAGGCAGCGCTCCAGGGGCGGCATCGCGGGCGGCACGGCACTCGTCCGCACGTCGTCGGGGAGCGCGGCGAGGTCGCCGTACGAGGCGAGGACGCGGATGCGCTCCACCTCGTTGCCCTCGGCGTCGTACTGGAAGAGGGACGCCTGGCCGGTGGAGAGGGTGCGGCCGGTGCGCACGGTCTCGGTGCGGATGACCGCGGGGCCGGGCTGGGAGGCCGTCAGGTAGTGCGCGGAGACGGTGAACGGGTCCGGATGCGGGAGGGTGTCCGCGAGGGCCCGGCCGAGCACGGCCAGCAGATAGCCGCCGTTGACGGCGCTGATGATGGTCCAGCCGGCCGAGAGGTCGATGTCGTAGACGCCGGGCGCGCGGCGGACGACCTCGGTGTCGCGGTCGAACTCGCTGTCGCCGATCACGGCTCGAGTGGCGGGGGCGGAGGCTGCGTCTGGCATGGGTGAACGGTACAACAGCTGATTACTAAGCGGTAGCTTTCTGCGTTTCGGTCACATGAACAGCGCTGGCCGGGCGGCTCACTCCTCCATGACCGTGGACCGCCGGTTCCAGGCGCGCGGCGCCCGCCAGTGGAACTTCATGGCCAGCAGCCGCAGCACGAACGCGGTGGCCGCGGCGAGTCCGCTGGTGAGGGAGGTCAGCGCGTCGAAGCGGATGCACAGCACCACCATCGTGGCGCCGACGATCGCGGGCACCGCGTACAGGTCGCGGTCCCAGCGCAGCAGCGAGGGCACCTCGTTCGCGAGCACGTCGCGCAGCACACCGCCGCCGACGGCGGTGGCGAGGCCCAGGGTGGCGGAGGCGGTGAGACCGAGCCCGTGGCTGTACGCCTTGGTGGTGCCGGTGACGCAGAACAGGCCGAGTCCGGCCGCGTCGAAGACGAGCACCGCCGCCTGGATGCGCTCCACGTGCGGGTGGAGGAAGAAGACCACGATGGTGGCGAGCAGCGGGGTGACGAAGAACCCGAGGTCGGTGAAGGCGGCCGGCGGCACGGCCCCGATGATCAGGTCACGGAAGAGCCCTCCGCCCAGCGCGGTCACCTCGGCGAGCACGGCCATCCCGAAGACGTCGAAGTTCTTGCGGACGGCCAGCAGGGCGCCGGAGATGGCGAACACGAAGATGCCGATGACATCGAGCGTGTGCTGGACGGAGGGACTGAAGATCTGATCGAGCTGCACCCGCACATTCTGACCTGTCGCGGGGTGCGGACCTTGCGAAGCAAGGCGGGAGGGGCGGCCGCCGGGTGAACGGCGGCCGCCTGCTCACTTCTCGTCGGCAGCCTTCTCGGTGCCGGACTTCTCGCTCTTCTCGACCTTGGCGACGGAGGGCTTCTCGGCGGCCTCGGCCTCCTCAGCCTCCTCGGCCTCGGTCACGGCGGCCTCGGTCACGGCAGGCTCCGCGGCCGGCTCGGCCTCGGTCTTCTCCACCGCGGCCGCGGAAGGCTCCACGGACGCCTCGGCCTTCTCGACCTCGACCTCCTCGACCTCGACCTTCTCGACCTCGACCTTCTCGACCTCGGTCTTCCCGACCTCGACCGTCTCGACCTCGACCTTCTCGACCTTGGTCTTCTCCACCTCGGTCACAGAAGGCTTCTCGGTCTTCTCCACCTCGGTCACAGAAGGCTTCTCGGCCTCCGGCTCCTTCGTGGCGGCGGTCTCCGCGACCTCCGCGGCGACGGCGGCCGACGTCTCCGCCGACTCCTCCAGCACCGCGTCCGGCACCAGCTCGGAGGCCTCCTTCGCCGCCGTCAGCAGGACGGTGTCCTGCGGGGCCTGGTCGGCGAAGTTCTCCGGGTGGTGGCAGGCGACCCGCTGGCCCGGCCGCAGCTCCAGGAGCTGGGGCTCGGTGGTCTTGCAGATCTCCGTCGCCTTCCAGCACCGGGTGTGGAACCGGCATCCCGACGGCGGCGAGATCGGCGAGGGCACGTCACCGCGGAGCAGGATGCGCTCGCTCTTGGCGCCCCGGCGCCTGGGGTCCGGGATCGGCACGGCCGACATGAGCGCCTTGGTGTACGGGTGCATCGGCGCCTCGTACAGCGAGGTGCGGTCCGCGATCTCGACCATCTTGCCGAGGTACATCACCGCGATCCGGTCCGAGACGTGCCGGACGACCGAGAGGTCGTGCGCGATGATCACGTACGTCAGACCCAGTTCCTCCTGGAGGTCGTCCATGAGGTTGACGACCTGGGCCTGGATCGACACGTCCAGCGCGGAGACCGGCTCGTCGGCCACGACCAGCTTCGGCTTCAGCGCGAGCGCCCGGGCGATACCGATGCGCTGGCGCTGGCCGCCGGAGAACTCGTGGGGGTAGCGGTTGTAGTGCTCGGGGTTGAGACCCACGACCGACAGCAGCCGCTGGACCTCCTTCTTGATGCCGCCCTCGGGCTCGACGCCCTGGAGCCGGAAGGGGGCCCCGATGATGGTGCCGATGGTGTGCCGGGGGTTCAGCGAGGAGTACGGGTCCTGGAAGACCATCTGCACGTCACGGCGCATCGGGCGCATGCCCGAGACCCCGAGGTGCGTGATGTCCCGGCCCTCGAACTCGATGGTGCCCGCGGTCGGCTCGTCCAGGCGGGTGATCAGCCGGCCCATCGTGGACTTGCCGCAGCCCGACTCGCCCACGACGCCCAGGGTCTCACCGGCGCGCACCTCGAAGTCGATGCCGTCGACCGCGTGCACCGCGCCGACCTGGCGCTGGAGCAGCCCCTTCCGGATGGGGAAGTGCCGCTTCAGGCCGCTGACCTTGAGCAGGATCTCGCCGTCCGCGCTGTCGGCGCGTTTGGCCTGCGCGGGGATCGTCACTGCCTTCTCGTCGCTCACAGCTTCGGCGCAATCTCTTCGGTCCAGATCCGCTCCCGCTGCTCCGTGCTCATGTGGCAGGCGGCCCAGTGCGTGCTGCCGACCTCGGTCAGCTCGGGGCGGACCGTGCGGGTCACGTTGTCCTTGGGGAGGTCGGCGTACGGGCAGCGCGGGTTGAAGGCACAGCCGGACGGGATGTTGATCAGCGAGGGCGGGGAGCCCTTCACCGGGATCAGGCGGTCCTGCTGCTCGCGGTCGAGCCGCGGCATCGAACCGAGCAGACCCCAGGTGTAGGGGTGCCGGGGCTCGTAGAACACCTTCTCCGCCGGGCCCCGCTCGACACAGCGGCCGCCGTACATCACCAGGATGTCGTCGGCGAGTTCGGCGACGACGCCCAGGTCGTGGGTGATGACGATGACCGCGGAGCCGAACTCCTTCTGGAGGTCGCGGATGAGGTCGAGGATCTGCGCCTGGACGGTCACGTCCAGGGCGGTCGTCGGCTCGTCGGCGATGAGCAGCTCGGGGTTGTTCACCAGCGACATGGCGATCATGGCGCGCTGGCGCATACCGCCGGAGAACTCGTGCGGGTAGCTGTCCACCCGCTTGTCCGGCTGCGGGATGCCCACCCGGTCGAGCATCTCGACCGCGCGCTTGCGCGCGGTCTTCTTGTCGACCTTGTGGTGGATGCGGTACGCCTCCACGATCTGCTGGCCGATCGTGTAGTACGGGTGCAGCGCGGACAGCGGATCCTGGAAGATCATCGCCATCTCGCGGCCGCGCATCCGGCGCACCTCGTCGGGGTCGGCCGACAGCAGCTCGGTGCCGTTCAGCCAGATCTCGCCGGAGATGCGGGCCTTCTGCTTGCCGTACTGGCCGGCCGTGTGCAGACCCATGATGCCGAGCGAGGTGACCGACTTGCCGGAGCCGGACTCGCCCACGATGCCGAGGGTCTTGCCCTTCTCCAGCGTGAAGGTCAGACCGTCGACGGACTTGACCAGGCCGTCGTCGGTCGGGAAGTGCACCTTCAGGTCGCGCACGTCCAGGAACGCCTTGCCGGCGGACCCCGATTCGGTGGGCTCGCCCACCGCGGCTCCGGTCTTGCTGAGTTCGGTCATGAGAGCCTCACGCGCGGGTCGATCACGGCGTACAGGATGTCCACCAGGAGGTTGGCTATCAGCACCGCCACCGAGGTGATCAGGGTGACGCCCAGGATGACGGGCAGGTCCTGATTCTTGATGGCGTTGAGGACGGCCTGGCCGAGGCCGGGCAGGCTGAACGTCGTCTCGGTCAGGATCGCGCCGCCGATGAGGGCGCCGAGGTCCATGCCGAGCATGGTCAGGATGGGGGTCATCGTGGAGCGCATGGCGTGCTTGCCGATGACCGTCTGCTCCTTGAGGCCCTTGGCACGCGCGGTGCGGATGTAGTCCTCGCCGAGGATCTCCAGCATGGTGGCGCGGGTGATCCGGGCGTACATCGCCGCGTACAGGAAGGCCAGGGTGATCCAGGGCAGGATCATGCCGCCGAACCAGCCGCTGATGCTCTCGTCCAGGGGCACGTACTGCGCGTCGATGAGACCGAGCCCGTAGGAGAAGATCGCCAGGGAGAGCAGACCGGTGAAGTAGATGGGGAGCGAGACGCCGCCCAGGGCCACCACCATCGCGGTGCGGTCCCACAGGGTGCCCCGCTTGAGCGCGGAGAGGACACCCGCCGCGACACCGAAGACCAGCCACAGGATCGCCGCGCCGAGCGCGAGGGACAGCGTGACCGGGAAACGGTCCGTCAGCACCGGCCAGATGGCCTGTTCGCTGCGGAACGAGTAACCGAAGCACGGCGCAGCACAGTGGGTGACATCGCCGCCGGCCGCGTACGTGCGGCCCACGAAGATGCCCTTGAAGAACTCCCACACCTGCTGGACGATCGGGTCGCTCAGACCGAGCTTCTCCCGGATCGCCTCGACTGCCGCGGGGTCGGCCTGCTTGCCCACGAAACTCGTGGCGACGTCGACCCCCGCCCACTTGGGGACGAGGAAGAAGATGCCGAAGACCACCATGACGATGACCACGAGCATCACTGCGGCGGCGAAGAGCCGCCTGATGAGGTAAGCGAGCACAGCTTACGGCCCGCCGCGGACCGTGAACCGCCGGAGATCATCCGGCGGTTCACGGTCTCGCCGCGCCGGCCTTCACCTGCCTTTCGTGCCGTTCGGCGGGTGTGCCGGGGTTACTTCGAGGACTTCAGACCGAGGTTGACGAAGTCGTACATGCCGCTGTAGCCGTTCGACGTGTAGATGTTCGCGACGCGGTCCGAGCGCCAGTTGATGAACTTCTCGAAGACGAAGGGCAGGTAGTAACCGCCCTCCATCACCTTGTGGTTGATCTCAGTGGCGATCTTGGCCTTGCCGGCCTCGTCCAGCGTCTTGACGTAGTCGCCGAAGAGACCGTCGATCTTCTTGTCCTTGATGAGGGCGTAGTTGTTGTTGCCGCTCTCGAGGATGTACTTGCTGTTCCACAGCGGGAGGCCGTAGCCCTGCACGGACGGGAAGTCCGGGCCCCAGCCCATGATGATGATGCCGTAGTTCTTCTTCTTGACGTTCGACGGGCTGCCGATGATGCCGGCGATCTGCGAACCGTCGTACTGGTCGATCTGGGCGTTGATGCCGACCTTCTTCAGCGCCGCCTGCATCGACTGAGCGGTGGCCACCTCGACCGGCTTGTTGTTGCGCACCGCGATGGTGGTGCTGAAGCCGTTCGGCTTGCCGCAGGCCTTCAGCTCTTCCTTGGCCTTGGCGACGTTGCCGGTCTTGTTGGCACCGGCGATCTCGTACGGGTCGTACTTCTGGCCCTCGGCGCCGGGGACCGACGGCGGGAGCATGTTGGTGCCGATGTCGCCGCCGGCGACCGGGCCGCCACGGGCGGTCTGCAGCGAGACGTGGTCGGACCCGTAGATCACGGCCTTGCGGCAGTGCTCGTTGTCGAACGGCTTCACGCTCTGCGGGAAGGTGGCGTAGCGGACGTAGCCGGAGACCGGGTTGTCCAGGTTGCCCTTGTGCTGCTTGAGGGCGACCGTGCGGCCCTGGGGCGACATGCCGGTCTGGGCCAGGTCGATGTCCAGGTCGCCGTTGATCAGACGCTGGTCCAGGTCATTGGCGTTGGAGAAGAACTTGATCGTGATCGCGTCCGGGTACGCCTTGCGGACGGGGTCCGAGGACGCCTTCCAGTTGGTGTTGCGGACCAGCTTGAGGTCCTTGCCGGGGGCGTAGGAGGCGAACTTGTACGGGCCCGAGGAGAACGGGTGCAGACCGTACTTGGACTTGGTGTCCTTGTCCTGGCGGACCGGGGAACCCGAGGTCAGCGCCAGCATCTCCTCGAAGTCCGAGTTGGCCTGCGGGAGGTGGAAGACGATGGTCTTGTCGTCCGGGGTCTCGATGGCCTTCAGGCCCAGGTGGTCCTTGGCCTTGTCCTTGTAGGGGCCCTTGTACTCACCCTTGGGGTCCAGGACCTCCTTCAGGTAGGTCGGACCGCCGGACAGCACGTCCTGCGCCCACACACGCTCGATGCCGTACTTGACGTCCTTCGAGGTGATCGCCTTGCCGTCCTCCCACGTCACACCGTCACGCAGGGTGTACGTGTAGGTCTTGCCGTCGTCGGTCACCTTGGCGGCGGCGGTGGCGAGGTCCGGGGTGATCTCGGCGCCCTTGGCACCCGGCTCGGTCTTGTTCGTGACGAGCTGGCGGCTGTAGTAGCGGGAGAAGTTCCACATGAAGCCGTAGTAGCCACGGGTGGTGTCCCACGAGTCGGCGTCCTGGGCGGACCCGAAGCGCAGGGTGCCGCCCTTCTTGGCCTCGGAGGCCTGGGCCACCTTGTTGTTGGCCGCGTCGAAGCCGGCGGCACCGTTCTTCGAACCGCCGTCGTCGCCGCCGCCGCACGCGGCCGTGGTCAGCAGTGCGGCGACCACGGCGGCAGCGGCAGCGGTCCGCTTGGCCCGCCCTGAGGTGCGCTGGGTAGTCACGATCTCGGTTCCTCCGGAATTGATGAGAGACCCCGTGCTGGTTCCACGGGTCGCTTGGGGGTACGGCATGGTCAGCGGGAAGCCTTGGGGTCCAGGGCATCCCGGACGCCGTCGCCGAACAGGTTGAAGGCAAGAACGGTGATGAAGATCGCCACGCCGGGGACCACCATGTACATGGGGTCCGAGTCGTAGTAGTCGATCGCGTTCGAGAGCATCTGTCCCCAGGAGGCGGTGGGCGGCTTGACGCCCACGCCCAGGAAGCTCAGGGCCGCCTCGGTGAGGATGTTGGTCGGGATCATCATCGTGGAGTAGACGATGATCGGCGCGACCAGGTTGGGCAGCAGCTCCTTGAACAGGATGTAGAACCGTCCGGCGCCCAGCGAGCGGGCCGCGTCGACGTACTCGCGCTCACGCAGCGAGAGCGTCTGGCCGCGCACCACGCGGCCGATGTAGGGCCAGCCGAAGAAGCCGATGACCAGGATCATCACGAAGACGCGCACGGCCGAGCCGCTGAGGCCCAGCATGCTGTTGGGCATCACGGAGACGAGCGCGATGATGAACAGCAGCTGCGGGAAGGCGAGCAGACCGTCCATCACCCGGCTGATCACCGAGTCGACCCAGCCGCCGAAGAACCCGGCGAGGATGCCGAGCACGGTGCCGAGGGCGACGGCCACCACGGCCGACAGGAAGCCGACGAGGAGCGAGATCTGCGCGCCGTAGAGGATGCGGGCCATGATGTCGCGGCCGTTGACCGGCTCGACGCCCAGCAGGTGATCGCCGCTCATGCCGCCCAGGGACCCCTTGGGGGTGCCGAACAGCGGGTCGATCAGGCTCTCGTGGTACGCGTCCGGGTCCTGCCCGAGCAGCGAGGTGAGCACGGGCGCCAGCAGGGCGATCACGATGAGCAGGACGACCACGGTGCCGCCGGCCAGGGCGAGCCTGTCCCGCTTCAGCCGCTCCCAGGCGATGCGCCCCAGCGAACGTCCCTGGACGTCCTTCGCCTTGGCGCTCGCCACCTCCGCTTCCTCGTGCGCGTTCGGGGCCGCGTCAGCGGTCGGCTCGTGCAATGGTGCCGTCATTCTGACAGGGACCCCTCTCAACCGGCCTGAGCCGGCCCACACTTGCCGCGCGAGCGGCTTCGAAGACTGTCGTACACGGGGGCGAACACCCCTGGACCGGGAGTCTTCAACGGCTGGGCGATCCGTTTCCAGACTTGACGATGAATGGATGCCTAAACGTGATGCAACCTGGCACGTTCCGATATCCGAACGACGGGTAACAGCGGTAGGACACAGGTGAATTCGGGACGACCGCGAGCAAAGACCGTCATTCGCAGCCATGTACGGCTGAACACGTCCTAATGGCGGGGGAGTTCACACCGCCGCAACACCGGACCTCCACGTGACCTACCCGGAACAGGGCGTGACGAACACTCGGTCCACACAGATCTTCCGGATCACCTCACCGCCCCTCCGGCGCCCGCACGCGGGCATGCGGAAATGCCGGAGGACCCCATGAATTCAGGGATTCCGGAACACGGAATTACCAGGAAAAGGCAAAGAGCGGAGCGGAAAGAAAAAGCGCGCTAGTACGCCCCGCCCACCGGCGCGACCGCCCCGTGGGCCTCGCGGTCGTAGAACGGGCGGGAGTTGGCGCGCATCCAGAGGACGACGGGGTCGAAGTCGTCGGCCATGGCGACCGTGGAGACCGGCAGGCCCTCGGGGACCGCGCCGACCGACTGCTGCATCATCGCGCGCACGGAGTCGACCGCGGCCGGCGTCGACTCGTACACGTCGAGACCGAGGGCGAGGTAGGGGGCGCCGAGAGCGGGCTGGACCCAGGCGCGGCGCAGGGAGCGCAGGGCCGGCGTGCGGTGGGCGTTCTGCGCGAGCAGGGCGTAGAACTGCGGTACCTCGATGGCCGGTTCGGACAGCCGCAGCGGGCCGGCCGGCTGGCGGTCCAGGCCCGTGGCGATGCGGCGCAGGTCCAGCCAGGGGATGCCGACGCCGCCGCCGGGGGCGTGCGGGTTGAGCCAGAGGCCGTAGTGCTCCGGGTAGAGGGTGCGGGCGACGTCGAGGCTGTCGACCACCTCGTAGGACCGGCTCCAGCCGCTGGCGGAGAGTTCCTGCGCCGAGGTCACGCAGGGGGCGTAGCCGAAGCCGCCGACCTCCATGTTCGCGTACTGCGCGTCCGGGGAGCCGGCCTGGCCCTGCCACAGCAGCATCCAGATCTGGCCGGACGAAGGGGTGGCGAGGGCGCGGAGCAGTGCCTCGTAGGCGTCGTAGCGTCCGGGAGTGACCTGGCGCAGCATGTGCTCGACGCTGCCGCTTGGGCTCGCGCTCACCTGTCCTACCGCCCCTTCATTGCAAGTTCCCCGCGTGTGGGGACAGCTTAAGCGCCCACCGGCGCGGGCCCCGCGAGCCCTGATGCCTCAGTTGCCGAACTGGTAGAAGGGGCGCACGTTCGTCCTCAGCCAGTCGGCCACCGGGTCCTGGGTGGCGTCCAGGAGGACGAGGTTGACGGGCCAGGGGGCCGGGGCGCGGCCGAGTGCCTTGCCGAGGGCGTCCAGCGGCAGCGCCCGCGCGTCGCCCTCCCAGTGGGCGAGTTCGACGCCGACGAAGAGCACCGGGTCGGCCGTCTCGATGACGGCGAGGCAGCGCCGGGCGCTGACCACCACCCCGGTCGCGGCGAACTCGGCGGAGGCGGCGGCCAGGAAGTCCACCGGGTCCTCCTGCCAGTCGGGCTCGAAGAGCCGCACCCGGCCACCGGAGGCGGGACCGTCCAACGGGGAGCCCCCGGCCCGGCACAGCGCGGCCACCGCGTCGGGCGGCAGCGGGAGTCCGACCACGCCGCCGGGGTTGATGACGACGCCCGCCTGCGGCGGCAGACCGCGCGCGAACTCCACGGCGGGGGCGACGGTGTGCGGGAGGTGTCCGCCGGGCGACTGCCGGAACTGCTCCTCGGAGCTGAACACCGGGACGTACACCTGGCCGTCGATCTCGACGGTGGGCAGGTCCAGCGGACCGCTGTGCGGACCGCCGCCGTTGGGCAGGGGTATCCAGACGAAGCTTCGGGCCAGCACCTCGATGACGCGGGCGCCGGCCGCGGGTATGCCGAGGGCGGCGGAGAGGACCTCCTCCAGTTCGTTGCCGGGCCAGCCGCCGTGCGGGTGGGGGTGTGCCTGTGCCGGGAAGTCCGCGGGAAGGTCCGCCGGGAAGTCCATGTGCCTACCGCCTGCTGGGAGTCATGCTGTGGTGCAGAAGGCTATCCGGTGCGCGTGCGGGCGCTCACCTGGCGAACTCGATCCGCGTCAGGCCGTCCGCCGAGGCGCGGTCCAGCAGGACGACCGAGCCGCAGCCGGCGGGGCTCTCGCCGCGCTCGACGGCGTCCAGCAGGCGGGCGGTGGTGCCGCGGTGGCGGTGGAAGGCGTACCGCGAGACGCCCCGGCCGCGCTCGCGCTGGCCGTGCCGGGCGGTGTCGGCGGACACGTCGAGCAGGATCAGGTGCAGGGTGCCGCCTCTGCGGCGCGCCTCGCGGGAGAGCCAGGCGCGCACCCAGGGCTGGGTGCCGCAGTCGTGCACCACGACGCCCTCGCCCGAGGCCAGCTCGCGGCGCAGCCCGGCGTAGTGGGCGAGGCGGACCAGCGGGCGGTAGAACGCGTAGGGCAGTGCGGCGGGGAGCCGGGCGGCCCAGCGGTCGCGGGCGTCCTGGGAATCGACGCGGCGGCCGGGGACCGTGCGGCGCATCAGGGTCGACTTGCCGCTGCCGGGCAGCCCGGTGACGACGACGAGGTCGCGGGGGTCGAAGCGGAGGGTGCGGGGGCCGCCGGGGCGGTCGCGCAGGTCGCGGACGGCCGGCGCGGGGCGGCCCGCCCGCTGCCGGGCGCCCGCGCAAGGCCGCTGCCGCACCGGGATGCCGGTGGTCGTGGCGTACACCGTGGACCTGTTCACCGTGATCGTCCCTCCCCCAGTGGGCTCAGGTCATCCCCTGCCCAACTCATGTAAAGAGAAGGTAATGCGCGCGGTCGCCGTGCGGGTCCCGGATCGGCCACAGGCATGTCACAGCCGGTGGCCCCTTCAGGGCCGGGCGCCGCCGTGCGATGATGTGCCCGCCAACTGCATACCGGCCGTTTGAATCCGCGCGGGAGAGTCCCCATCCGGGGCGCCGAAGGAGCAAGTCCCTCCCTTGAATCTCTCAGGCACCGTTACCGCGCGGGCGAGGCACATCTGAAAAGCGGGCCGCTGTCGAAAGCGACCCCACCCAAGGTGCAAGCCAGTGACCGTGCGGGTCATGGCGAACCTCTCAGGTTCCGATGACAGATGGGGAGGAACGTTCCTCGCCCCATCCCCCGTTGCCCTGGGAGACGACCGATGAGTAGCACAGACCCCAACGCCCCGCGCCATACCGCGCTCGACGCCGTGCACCGCTCGCTCGGCGCGACGATGACCGACTTCGCCGGCTGGGACATGCCCCTGCGCTACGGCTCCGAGCGTGACGAGCACCAGGCGGTGCGCACCCGGGCCGGGCTGTTCGACCTCTCGCACATGGGTGAGATCACGGTGACCGGCCCCGGCGCCGCCGCCCTGCTGAACTACGCCCTCGTCGGCGACCTCGCCTCGGTCGGCGTGGGCCGCGCCCGCTACACCATGATCTGCCGCGCCGACGGCGGCATCCTGGACGACCTGATCGTCTACCGGCTCGCCGAGCACGAGTACATGGTCGTGGCCAACGCCTCCAACGCCCAGGTCGTCCTGGACGCGCTGACCGAGCGCGCGGCCGGCTTCGACGCCGAGGTCCGCGACGACCGCGACGCCTACGCGCTGCTCGCCGTCCAGGGCCCGGAGTCCCCCGGCATCCTCAAGGCCGTCACCGACGCCGACCTCGACGGCCTGAAGTACTACGCCGGGCTGCCCGGCACGGTCGCGGGCGTCCCCGCGCTGATCGCCCGTACCGGCTACACCGGCGAGGACGGCTTCGAGCTGTTCGTACGGCCCGAGCACGCCGTCCGCCTCTGGGAGGCGCTGCTGGAGGCCGGCTCCGCCGCCGGTCTGGTGCCGTGCGGGCTGTCCTGCCGGGACACCCTGCGCCTGGAGGCGGGCATGCCGCTGTACGGGCACGAGCTGACCACCGGGCTGACCCCCTTCGACGCCGGTCTCGGCCGCGTGGTGAAGTTCGGCAAGGAGGGCGACTTCGTCGGCCGCGAGGCGCTGGCGAAGGCCGCCGAGCGTGCCGAGGCCCAGCCGCCCCGCGTGCTGGTCGGCCTCGTCGCCGAGGGCCGCCGGGTGCCGCGCGCCGGGTACGCCGTCGTCGCGGACGGCGAGGTGATCGGCGAGGTCACCTCCGGTGCCCCCTCCCCCACCCTCGGCAAGCCGCTGGCCATCGCCTACGTCGACGCCGCGCACGCCGCCCCCGGCAGCACCGGTGTGGGCGTGGACATCCGGGGCAGCCACGAGCCGTACGAGGTCGTGGCGCTGCCCTTCTACAAGCGCGCCAAGTAGACACTGGCCCCGGGTCCGGCCGGTCCCCGGCGTGACCCTGCGCACATTCACCCGCTCTTCAGCGGTTCGAGCCCTTTTCGCCCGACCAGCACGTCCTCGCGTACAGGAGAATTCAGGTCATGAGCAACCCGCAGCAGTTGAGCTACAGCAAGGAGCACGAGTGGCTGTCGGCCGCCGAGGGCGGCGCGTCGACGGTCGGCATCACCGAGCACGCGGCCAACGCGCTCGGCGATGTGGTCTTCGTGCAGCTTCCCGAGGTCGGCGCCGAGGTCACCGCGGGCGAGTCCTGCGGCGAGCTGGAGTCCACCAAGTCGGTCTCCGAGCTGTACTCCCCCGTCTCCGGTGAGATCACCGAGATCAACCAGGACGTCGTGGACGACCCGTCGCTGGTGAACTCCGAGCCCTTCGAGGGCGGCTGGCTGTTCAAGGTGCGCGTCGCGGAGCAGCCCGCCGACCTGCTGACCGCCGACGAGTACACCGCCTACATCGCAGGCTGAGGAGCCGGAAGCCGTATGACTGACGTCCTGAACACGCCCCTGCACGAGCTGGACCCGGAGATCGCCGCCGCGGTCGACGCCGAGCTGCGCCGCCAGCAGTCGACCCTGGAGATGATCGCCTCCGAGAACTTCGCACCGCTCGCGGTGATGGAGGCGCAGGGGTCGGTCCTGACCAACAAGTACGCCGAGGGCTACCCGGGCCGCCGCTACTACGGCGGCTGCGAGCACGTCGACGTGGCCGAGCAGATCGCCATCGACCGGGTGAAGGAGCTGTTCGGCGCCGAGTACGCCAACGTCCAGCCGCACTCGGGCGCCTCCGCCAACCAGGCGGCGCTGTTCGCGCTGGCCCAGCCCGGTGACACCATCCTCGGGCTCGACCTCGCGCACGGCGGCCACCTCACCCACGGGATGCGGCTGAACTTCTCCGGCAAGCAGTTCAACGTGGTCGCGTACCACGTGGACGGCGAGACCGGCCTGGTCGACATGGCCGAGGTCGAGCGGCTGGCCAAGGAGCACCGCCCCAAGGTGATCATCGCGGGCTGGTCGGCCTACCCCCGGCAGCTCGACTTCGCCGAGTTCCGGCGGATCGCGGACGAGGCCGGCGCCTACCTGTGGGTGGACATGGCGCACTTCGCCGGTCTGGTCGCGGCGGGGCTGCACCCGAACCCGGTCGAGTACGCGGACGTGGTGACCTCCACCACGCACAAGACGCTCGGCGGCCCGCGCGGCGGCATCATCCTGGCCAAGAAGGACTTCGCCAAGAAGCTGAACTCCTCGGTCTTCCCCGGTTTCCAGGGCGGTCCGCTGGAGCACGTGATCGCCGCCAAGGCGGTCTCCTTCAAGGTCGCGGCCTCGGCGGACTTCGCGGAGCGCCAGCGTCGTACCGTGGAGGGTGCCCGCATCCTCGCCGAGCGGCTGACCGCGCCGGACGCCCGTGAGGCGGGGGTGAACGTGCTCTCCGGCGGCACGGACGTCCACCTGATCCTGGTGGACCTGCGTGAGTCGGAGCTGGACGGGCAGCAGGCCGAGGACCGGCTCCACGAGGTCGGCATCACGGTCAACCGCAACGCGGTCCCGAACGACCCGCGGCCGCCGATGGTCACCTCGGGCCTGCGGATCGGCACGCCCGCCCTCGCCACCCGGGGCTTCACCGCCGAGGACTTCGCCGAGGTCGCGGACGTGCTCGCCGAGACGCTGAAGCCGTCTTACGACGCCGAGGCGCTCGCCGCCCGTGTGCGGGTGCTGGCGGACAAGCACCCGCTGTATCCGGCGCTGGGCGAGTAGTACCCCGTATGTGTTACCCGGGTGCCCCGCCCACTGCCGGTGGGCGGGGCACCCGTGCTGTGTCCGCATCACCTTTTTGTACCTGTACGTATTGAGGAGTCACCGTGGCCGTCTCGGTCTTCGACCTGTTCTCGATCGGCATCGGCCCGTCCAGCTCCCACACGGTCGGTCCGATGCGGGCGGCGCGCATGTTCGCCCGCCGGCTGCGCAACGAGGGCCTGCTGGACCCCGTCGCCGCCGTCCGCTGCGAGCTGTACGGCTCGCTCGGCGCCACCGGCCACGGCCACGGCACCCCCAAGGCGGTGCTGCTGGGCCTGGAGGGCGCCTCCCCGCGCACGGTGGACGTGGAGGGCGCCGACGCCCGAGTCGAGGCGATCCGCGAGGCGGGCCGGCTCCGCCTGCTCGGCGAGCACGAGATCGCCTTCTCCTTCGACGACGACCTGGTCCTGCACCGCCGCGAGACCCTGCCCTACCACGCCAACGGCATGACGCTCTGGGCGTACGACGCCTCGGGCGAGGAGCTGCTGACCAAGACGTACTACTCGGTCGGCGGCGGCTTCGTCGTGGACGAGGAGGCGGTCGGCGCGGACCGGATCAAGCTGGACGACACGGTGCTGAAGTACCCGTTCCGCACCGGTGACGAGCTGCTGCGGCTCACCAAGGAGACCGGGCTGTCGATCTCCGCGCTGATGCTGGAGAACGAGCGGGCGTGGCGTACCGAGGAGGAGATCCGCGCCGGCCTGCTGGAGATCTGGCGGGTGATGCGCGAGTGCGTGGCCCGCGGCATGTCCCGCGAGGGCATCCTGCCGGGCGGTCTGAAGGTGCGCCGCCGCGCCGCCGTCTCCGCCCGCCAGCTCCGCGCCGAGGGCAACGCGCTCGCGCACGCCATGGAGTGGATCACCCTCTACGCGATGGCGGTGAACGAGGAGAACGCGGCGGGCGGCCGGGTGGTCACCGCGCCCACCAACGGCGCGGCCGGCATCATCCCGGCGGTGCTGCACTACTACATGGACTTCGTGCCCGGCGCGGACGAGGAGGGCGTGGTCCGCTTCCTGCTCGCGGCCGGCGCGATCGGCATGCTCTTCAAGGAGAACGCCTCCATCTCCGGCGCCGAGGTCGGCTGCCAGGGCGAGGTGGGCTCCGCGTGCTCCATGGCGGCGGGCGCGCTCGCCGAGGTGCTCGGCGGCTCCCCCGAGCAGGTGGAGAACGCGGCCGAGATCGGCATGGAGCACAACCTGGGCCTGACCTGCGACCCCGTCGGCGGCCTCGTCCAGATCCCGTGCATCGAGCGCAACGGCATGGCCTCGGTGAAGGCGGTCACCGCCGCGAAGATGGCGATGCGCGGCGACGGCTCCCACAAGGTCTCCCTCGACAAGGTCATCAAGACCATGAAGGAGACGGGCGCGGACATGTCCGTCAAGTACAAGGAGACGGCGCGGGGCGGGCTCGCGGTGAACATCATCGAGTGTTAGAGGCATCGCGGCCGGGAGCGGGGCGGGGCCGAGACGGGGTCCGCCCCGCCCCGTCAGCGTGTGCTCGGATGTATTAAATCGACCCCCTGAGGGCATCCAGCGGGTACCATTCGATACATGAGTGCTGCGCGGAACCCCCGCCTTGAGCAACGGCTGACCGGCCTCTCCCCCACTTTCACGACAGCGCAAGCACGTGAGGCCCTGCTCTCCCCTCGCGATCTAGCGCACTTGGTCGCGGAAGGGGATATAGACGAACTGTCCCGCGGGGTGTACCGGCGGGCGGACGCCCCGGAGACCGCGCACGCCGATCTGCTGGCCGTGTGCGCACGCGCCCCTCGCGCCGTCGTGTGCGGCGAGTCCGCCCTGGCGCTGCACGAGCTGATCGACGACATCCCCGCAGCAGTCCACATCGCCGTGCCGCGCGGTACACGCCGCCCCACGATCTCCTACCCCCCGACCGTGGTGGCGCAGTACGCCCCGAAGACCTTCGCCCTCGGCGTCGAACGGTTCGAGGCAGCCCCGGGAGAGACCGTCCCCGTCTACGACGCGGCCCGCAGCGTCGTGGACGCGATGCGCCACCGCAGCCGCACCGGCGAGACCCTCGCCCTGTCCGCGCTCGGCCGCTACCTGCGCCGGAGCGGACGCAGCGGGGTCGGCGAACTCCAGCACATCGCGCGCGAGCTGGGCGCCCTCTCCGTCATCCGCCCCGCTGTTGAGGCGGTGCTCGCCTGATGGCCAACCCCACCCGCGACACCACCGCCGGTCGCATCTACAACGACCTGCGCAACCTGGCCCGCCGCAACGGCAGGTCGACGGACGAGGTCATGGTCGAGTACGTCCTCGAACGGTTTCTCTACCGCCTGGCCCTGTCACCCCTGGGCCGCGAACACTTCGTACTCAAGGACGGCCTGTTGCTCGCCCAGTTCGGCGCACGTCGCACGACCCGCGACATCGACATCCTCGGCCGCTCGTTCCCAGGCGACGAAACCGAGATCATGCGGAGGATCACGGACATCGCCGCCACCGAGATCGACGACGGCGTCATGTTCGATCCCACGACACTCACAACGGTCCCCATACGCGAGGAGGACGAGTATCACGGCCTGCGCCTGTCCATGGCCGCCTCCATCGCCCGAGCGCGACTGAGGCTCCAGCTGGATGTCAGCTTCGGGGATCCCGTCACTCCCGGTCCGCGAATGATCGACTATCCACAGCAGCTCTCGACGGAGAGCTTCCAGATCCTCGGCTACCCACTCGCCACCGTCATCGCCGAGAAACTCTCCACCGCCGTCTCACTCGGCGACCTCAACACCCGCGACCGCGACTACGGCGACCTGTACCGCCTGATCACCCTCAACGACCTCGACGGCGAAGAACTCACCACGGCGCTGACCGCAACCGCCGCACACCGCGGCATCGCTCTGAAGCCCCTCAGCACCACCATCACCGACCTCGGCGAGCGCCGCCAGGCCTCCTACACCGCCTGGCGCCGCAGACAAGGCCCCGCCGCGACCGGCTACCCCGAACGCTTCACCGACGTCGTCCGGCAGGTCACCGTCTTCGGGGACAAGCTCCTCAACGGCGAGGCCGTCACGCTCACATGGAGTGCAGCGACCCTTACGTGGTCGTGAACCAGGCATGACCGGAGAGCCGAGGCGGCGCAACCTGAAAGCGGGGCGGGGCTGAATACTAAGGATCATGCGTACCGACTTCGATCCCTCGGCCATGGCCCCGCACGCGTTCTACCGGCTGCTCACCTCGGTGGTGGTGCCACGGCCGATCGCGTGGGTCTCCACGGTCTCCAAGGACCATCCGGACCGGCCGAACCTCGCGCCCCACTCGTTCTTCTCGGTCTCCTGCGTGAATCCGCCGATCGTGCAGTTCACCTCGGTGACCCGCAAGGACTCGCTGCGGAACGTGGAGGAGACCGGGCAGTTCGTGGTCAACCTGGCGCCGGAGGGGCTGTTCAGGGAGATCAACGACACCGGGACGGACTTCCCGTCCGACGTCAGCGAGTTCGGGGCGGTGGGGCTGGAGCCCGAGCCCTCGCTGCGGGTGAAGCCGCCGCGGGTCGCGGCCTCGCCGGCGGCGCTGGAGTGCGAGCTGCACAGTCTGCTGACGCTGGGCGACTCCACGGTGGTGTTCGGCCGGGTGGTCCACGCGGTGGTCAGCGAGGAGGCGCTCGCCGAGGACGGGCTGCCGGACATCGAGCGGCTGCGCCCGATGTCCCGGCTGGGCCGCGACGAGTGGGGCACGCTCGGCAAGGTGCTGGAGAAGCCCCGCATCCGCTGGCGCGACTGGCAGCAGGGCGAGCGAAGCTGAGTCCTCGCGAGGGCATTTCTGCCGCGTACGCGGCTTTTGCCGGGTTAACCTCGCGCGCATGCACGCGATCACTGTGACCGGACCCGGCGGCCCCGAGAAGCTGGACTGGACCGAGGTCCCCGACCCGGTGCCGGGCCCCGGCGAGGTGCTGGTCGACGTGGCGGCGGCCGGGGTGAACCGCGCCGACATCATGCAGCGCCAGGGCGCCTACGACCCGCCGCCCGGCGCCTCCCCCTACCTCGGCCTGGAGTGCTCCGGCACCGTCTCCGCGCTCGGCCCCGGGGTCTCCGGCTGGTCGGTCGGCGACGAGGTGTGCGCGCTGCTCACGGGCGGCGGATACGCCGAGAAGGTCGTCGTACCGGCCGGCCAGCTGCTCCCCGTGCCCCACGGGGTCGGCCTGGTGCAGGCCGCCGCGCTGCCCGAGGTGGTGTGCACGGTGTGGTCCAACGTGTTCATGGTGGCGCACCTGCGCCCCGGCGAGGTGCTGCTCGTGCAGGGCGGCTCCGGGGGCATCGGGACCATGGCGATCCAGCTGGCCGGGTCGATCGGGGCGCGGGTCGCCGTGACGGCCGGGTCGCGGGAGAAGCTGGACTTCTGCGCGGAGCTGGGCGCGGAGATCCTGATCGACTACCACACCCAGGACTTCGTCACCGAGCTCAGGCGGGCCACCGACGGCGCGGGCGCCGACGTCATCCTGGACAACATGGGCGGTGGCGACTACCTCGACCGCAACGTCCAGGCGCTGGCCACCAACGGCCGCCTGGTCATCATCGGTCTTCAGGGCGGCACCACGGGCGAGCTGGACATCGGCGCCCTGCTGGCCAAGGAGGGCGCGGTGATGGCGACCTCGCTGCGGGCCCGGCCGCCGCGGGAGAAGGCCGAGATCGTCGCCGGGGTGCGCGAGCACGTCTGGCCGCTGATCGAGGCGGGGCGGGTCCGCCCGGTGATCGACCGCGAGCTGCCGATGTCCGACGCCGCCGACGGGCACCGCGCGATGGACGGCGGCCACATCGGCAAGGTATTGCTCGTCGCGCCGCGGCAGCGGTGACGGGGGTAGTCTCGAAACAGCACCCGAATACTCACCTTTTGTGAAGGGGCTGCTGATGTCGACCGTTCTGTGCGTACTCTATCCCGACCCGCAGGCGGGATATCCGCCGGTATACGCGCGGGACGAAATCCCGGAAATCGGCTGGAATGTCAATGGCCGTCCGGCGCCCGCACCCCAGGGTCCACTCGGATTCAAACCGGGCGAACTGGTCGGGTGCGTATCGGGCGAACTCGGACTGCGCGGCTATCTGGAGAAGAACGGCCACCGGTTCATCGTCACCAGCGACAAGGACGGCGAGCAGACCGAGTTCGACAGGTACCTGCCCGAGGCCGAGGTCGTCATCTCGCAGCCGTTCTGGCCGGCGTATCTGACGAAGGAGCGCCTGGCGAAGGCGGCCAAGCTGAAGCTGGCGCTCACCGCGGGGATCGGCTCGGACCACGTCGACCTGGAGGCGGCGGCGCGGGCGGGGGTCACCGTCGCCGAGGTCACCGGCTCCAACAGCGTCAGCGTGGCCGAGCACACGGTCATGATGATCCTGGCCCAGGTCCGCAACTACCTTCCCTCGCACGGCATATCCGTGAACGGCGTCTGGAACGTCGCGGACTGCGTGGAGCGCGGCTACGACATCGAGGGCATGAAGTACGGGGCGGTCGGGGCGGGCCGCATCGGGCTGGCCGTGCTGCGACGGCTCAAGCCCTTCGGACTGGAGCTGCACTACCACCAGCGGCATCGGCTCGCTCCGGAGACCGAGAGGGAACTGGGCCTTGTGTTCCACCCGGAATTGGAGTCGCTGATCAGCGACATCGACATTCTGAGCCTGCAATTGCCGCTTTACCCGTCCACCAAGAACATGCTGAACGCGAAGACTTTCGGCATGATGAAACGCGGCACGTACGTCATCAATTGCGGACGGGCCCAGCTGGTCGACCGGGACGCGGTCATGGAGGCTCTGCATTCCGGCCATATCGCGGGATACGCGGGAGACGTCTGGTATCCGCAGCCGGCGCCGGTCAACCATCCGTGGCGCACGATGCCGTTCAACGGAATGACGCCCCACATCTCCGGGACGACGCTTTCCGCACAGGCCCGCTATGCCGCCGGAACGCTCGACATCCTCCAGTGCTATTTCGAGGGGCGGCCCATCTGCGAGGAGTATCTCGTCATCGACGCGGGAAATCTCGCCGGGGTCGGAGCCCAGTCGTACGAACTGAAGTGAGGGTCACCGGGCGCGCTCAGCCGCCGCTGTCCAGCCCCCACGCCTCGGCCAGCAGCGAGAACGACCGGGCGCGGTGGGCGGCGTCGTGGGTGTAGGTCGTGATGATGAGTTCGTCGGCGTCCAGGTCCGCTACCAGCGCCTCCAGCTCGTCGACGACCGTCTTCGGGGAGCCCACCGCGCGCACCTGCTGGAAGTCGTCCACGAACCGGGCGACCTCGGGGCCGATGACGGTCTCCAGGTCCCGGACCGGGGGCCGCAGCGGGCCGCGCCGGCCGGTGTAGATGCCGGCGGCCATCTGCTGGGCGGTGGTGAACAGGTAGTGCGCCTCCTCGTCGGTGGGAGCGACGAGGACGTTGACGCCGACCATGGCGTACGGCCGCGGGATCTCGGCGGTGGGGAACTCGGTCGAGAAGCGCGAGCGGTACAGCTTCAGCGCCTCGTGCCGCATCTGCGGGGCGAAGTGCGACGCGAAGGCGTACGGCAGCCCGAGGTAGGCGGCGACGGCCGCGCCGTCGAGGCTGGAGCCCAGCATCCACAGCGGGACCTCGGTACCCTCACCCGGCACCGCTCTCACCTCGGGTCCCTCACCGTCGCGGGAGCTGAGGTAGCGGTGCAGGTCGACGACGTCCTGGACGAACGTGTCGGTGGCCGCGACGCCCCGGCGCAGCGCGGCGGCCGTCGTCGGGTCGGTGCCCGGCGCGCGGCCGAGGCCGAGGTCGATGCGGGCGCCGTACATCTCGGCGAGGGTGCCGTAGTACTCCGCGACCATCAGCGGGCTGTGGTTGGGCAGCATCACGCCGCCCGAGCCCAGCCGGATGCGCTCGCTGTGCTCGGCGGCACGGCCGATGAGCAGGGCGGTCGCGGAGGAGGCGAAGGTGACGACGTTGTGGTGCTCGGCGTACCAGTACCGGTTGTAGCCGAGCCCGTCCGCGAGCCGTACCAGCTCGACGGACTGGTCGAGCGCGGTGGTCATGTCGGTGCCCGAGGCCACCGGTACGAGGTCGAGGATCGACAGCGGAACGCGCTGGGTAGTCATGTCGGCGCCACAATCATCGGGAGCGGAGTGCCTCCCTGCGAACGTTTCACAGGCGGGACCGGCCCGCAATCAGAGCCCGGCCCCGACGGTGCCCTACGGGAGGACCGGCGCGCCCGGCGCACGGCGGGGAGGGCCGGGCCCGCGGACGGACTCACGGTGGGGGAAACTCACAGGCGTCCGGTGCGGTGTGCCCGGGCATGGTGTCTGTAGTTCCAACTCCCCCTGTTTTTCCGTCCCGCAGCGGTGGTGATGTCCTCGCCGGGACGGGTTCGCCTGCCAGGAGAAAGCATGTCTCTGAGCCTTCGGTTCGCGGTCCGCAGTGACAAAGGGCTGGTCCGGGAAGTCAATGAGGACTCGGTGTACGCGGCGCCGCACCTGCTGGTGGTGGCGGACGGCATGGGCGGGCACGCCGCGGGCGAGGTGGCCAGTTCGGTGGTGATCTCGCACATGGCCGAGCTGGGGCCGGAGCGGACGCGGGCGGAGCCCATGGAGGCGCTGCGCGGGGCGATACTCGCCGGGAACCGGGCCATCGCCGACGCGGTGCGGACCTCGCCGGAGCTGGAGGGCATGGGGACCACGCTCACGGCGGTCCTGATGGAGGCCGACAGCGACCAGTTCGTCGTGGCCAACGTCGGGGACTCCCGTACGTATCTGATGCGCGCCGGGGAGCTGGTGCTGCTGACCCGTGACGACTCCCTGGTGCAGACGCTGCTGGACGACGGCCGGATCACCCCCGCCGAGGCGCTGGCGCATCCGCAGCGGGCCATGGTGACGAAGGCGCTGGTGGGCGGGGAGTCGCTCAGCCCCACGCTGTTCCGCCTGGAGACCCTGCCCGACGACCGCTTCCTGCTCTGCTCCGACGGCCTCTCCGACCTCGTCCCGGAGGCCCAGCTCGCCGACGCGCTCGGCCTGTCCTCCCGGGAGGAGGCCGCCGACCGGCTGGTGGAGCTGGCCCTCGGGGCGGGCGGCAGGGACAACATCTCCGTCGTGGTGGCCGACGTCGTCCAGGGCGGAGCCCCCGCCACCCCGGTCGTCTCCCGCGCGCCCCTCCAGGCCCCCCACCGCGACAGGCGCGCGGTGTACGCGGTGGCCGCCGCCGCCCTGGCCGCCGGCTTCGTGGCGTACGTGCTCAGGCCCCGCTAGCGAGCCGCTCCAGCTCGGTCAGCACCAGTTCCGCGTGCCGGCCGGGATCGGGGACGGGGTGGACCAGCGCCCGCACGGCGCCGGTGCGGTCCAGGACGACCCCCGCCCGCTCGAACAGCGCGCGGCCCTCGGCCCGTACCTCGGGCACGCCCAGCGCACGGCCGAGCAGGAGGTCCTCGTCCCCGATCAGGGGGTAGCCGAGGGCACGTCCGGCGGCGAACTCCGCGAGGTGACCGGGGGCGTGCGCGCTTGCCCCGAGCACGCGGGCGCCTGCGCGGGCGAACCTCGCCGACGCGTCCCGCGCGGAGCACAACCCCGTGGTACAGCCGCCGAGTTCGGGCACGCGATCGCCGATGCCGGGCTCGGTGACGAAGAACAGCACGGTCCACTCGTGCTCCGGGGACGGCACGGGGAGCGGGCCCTCGGATGTCATCACGGTGCGCTGCACGAAGGTTCCTCCATCAGGGTCGAACGCGCCCGGAGCGGGATGTTCCGAGCGGCGGCGGCGGGGGCACAAGACCTTCATGCTCCATGGCATCGACGTCAGCGCGTATCAGTCCTCGTCGTACGAGACCGACGGACTCTCGTTCGCCTTCATCAAGGCGACGGAGGGCCGTTCGTACGTCAACTCGAGACTCGCGGCCCAGACGAAGACGGCGCGGGACGCTGGTCTGGTCACGGGCTTCTACCACTTCCTGTGGCCGGGCAACCTCACCGACCAGGCCGAGTACTTCCTCAGCCACGCCCCCGACCGGCCGGGCGACATCCTGGCCGTCGACTGGGAGGTGACCGGTGACGGCACGCACGCGAGCAACGCGGAGAAGGACAGCTTCATCCGCAAGCTGCGCGGTCTGCGGCCCGACAACCGGGTGGTGCTGTACACCAACCGGGACTACTGGCTGAACATCGACACCACGTCGTACGCGGGCGACGGGCTGTGGATCGCCGATTACGTGAGCGCCGGCAAGCCCCGGATCAAGGCGGACTGGAAGTTCCACCAGTACACCTCGGAACCGCACGACAAGAACGTGGCGGACTTCTCCAGCAAGGCCGCGCTCAGGGAGTGGGCGACCGGGAGGTGACGCCAGGGGTGTCCGCGCGGCGCGGACACCCCTGCCGGGTACGTCACTTGTTCAGGTAGGCCCAGAACTCGTCGAACGTCAGCACCTTGTCGCCGTTGATGTCGCGGGTCTTGATGACCACCTCGGCGACCGTCTCGGTGACGTTGAAGTCGCCCTGCTGGGCGAGCGCGGACTTGAACTCGGCCGCGGTGATGAACCCGTCGCCGTCCGCGTCGATCCGCTGGAACTGCTTGCGTGCTTCCTCGATGTCCGCCACCGATCCGCCCCTCTGTGCTCGTGACTCTCATACCGTGTCGGCGTACTGCCGCTGGTCAGATTAACGCTCCCACCACCGGCGGTTCCCCCCGGACCGAGAGGCGGGCTCGATGGAGACGTTGCCGGAACTGCTCGACGCGGTGGCGCGCGACCGGTTCCTTCCCCCGGACGGCACGGTGGCCGTCCTCCCCCAGCTCTGCCAACGGGACGCCGGAGTACTGGCGTTCACCGCGCACACCCTCGTCCTCACCGACGAGGACCCCGCCTGGGTGCGCGCGGCCCTGGCGGCCGTGGAGTGCGATCCCCTCGCCGCTCCCCTGCACCCCGGCTTCCTGACCGCCCTCATGGACCGCACCGGCCGCACCGCGGAGACCGTCGACGCGCTCTGGGTCGGCACTCCCCTGCCGGGTGCGCCCGCACTGGCGCTGCGGGAGATCGCGGACACCGGGCACCCCCGGGTGGTCCGCGCGCGCCGGCGCCGGGACTCGGTGCGCGTGTGGGCGGCCGGCGGCGGGCTGCTGGTGACCGGGCGCGGGGTGGGTGGCCGGCGGGAAGTGGCGCTGGAGGTGGAGGGCGGGGGCGCCGGGCTGGGGCGGGCACTGGCCCTCGCCGCACGCCAGTTGGCCGACGAGCCGGTGTGGGCACAGGTTTCGCCGGGGAACGCCCGCAGCGCGCGGGCGTTCCTGGCGGCCGGCTACCGGCCCGTCGGTGCCGAGCTGCTGCTCAGTGCCAGGGCCGGTAGTACGGGTTGCTCTGGCAGTTGCTCATGATCTCGGTCTTGGTCGCCCTGTCCACCGGGCAGACACCGATGACGTACTGGCGCTGGATGCCGCCGGGGAAGGCGACCTCGACCTGGTCGGCCCACTTGTGGGTGTCGCCGATGGTCTTGTTGACGTCCACCCCGCCGGGGGCGTCGATGTAGTAGTTGTAGCCCGACTTGTACCAGGTCTTGTACAGGTCGTGGTCGTAGGTCGTGGAGACGTACGGCGAGGGTTGGTTGACGAGGACGTAACGCTCCACGTCGTACTGCCCGTTCACCGTGTCCTTGGGCAGGAAGCCCTCCTCGAAGACGACGGCCGGGCCACGGCTGTCGCTGCGGTAGAGGGTGCCGCAGCCGGTGCGCCACACCGGGTCCGGGGTGATCCGGTCGACGTCCACCCGGCGGTCGGCGGCGGCCTGCACCTTGTCCTCGAACTGCGGACAGGAGGGCGCGGCGGCGCGGGTCTTCAGCTCCGCGGGAGCGGCGGCGGGCGTGGCGGCCGTGGTGACGAGGACGGCGCCGAGGGAGAGGGCGGCAGCGGTGACGCTGCGCCGCAGACGAGTTGCGATCATGCCCCGCACGATGGCGCTCCGGCCGGGGCGGGTGGTGGACCCTCACCCCATCGGGGGCGTGTCCGCCCGCCTCAAGTCAGCTGGTCCTAGCGGTCGGAGACCCGCATCTCGAACCACGTGGTCTTGCCCCGGGGCAGCAGGTCGACGCCCCAGCGGTCCGCGAGCTTGTCGACGAGGAACAGTCCCCGCCCGCTGATGTCCGTCTCCTGCACCGGCATCAGGCAGGGCAGCCCCCGCGAGGGGTCGCGCACCTCGACGCGCACCCAGCCGCGCCGGCGGCGCATCCGCAGTCCGAACACGCGGGCGCCGGTGTGACGTACGGCGTTGCCCACGAGTTCGGAGACGAGTAAGACCGCGTCCTCGGTCAGCTTGGGGGTCAGTGCCCAGTGCCGGAGGATGACGATCTGGGCGAGTCTGCGCGCGGTGGCGGCGGACTCGGGGCGCGAGGGGAGCGGCACCTCCGCCTCCGCGGGGTTGCCGAACAGTTCGAGCGCTCTGAGCCCTTGTTCGTCCTCGACCGCGGGCGACCAACGCGCCGCGGCAGCACGGCTGTGTCCCCGTGGCTGATCGATGCCATCCAGCCCCGCCATGGACCCATGATGGCCGTCGCAGCGGGCCTCCGGGGCCGATCCGGAGGAATACGCCCCCCGTGCGCCCCCGGTCTGCTCCAGTCCCTCGGCATATGCCAGTGGCAGGTCGGGGTCGGCGGTGACCCGGTCGACCTGCGGCGACGGCTCGGTTCCGGGCAATCGTGCGGCTCCCTCGGCGAGGCAGGCTTAAGGTGCGGTTAAGGCTGCCATAAACCGGCCTGCAGAGAGAGCCGAATCAGACGACGCGTCAATTGCAAGAGCCACGAGAGCTCTTCCCGAGGCCGGGGAGTACTTCCCGGGCGCTCAGAGGAACTTGGCCTTCCCCGGCCCCTCCTCCACGAAGCTGCGCATCCCCCGCTCGCGGTCCTCGGTGGCGAACAGCCCCGCGAACCAGTTCCGCTCCACCGTGAGCCCGGTGTCGATGTCCGTCTCCAGACCGGCGTCGACCGCCTCCTTCGCCGCACGCAGCGCGAGCGCCGGGCCCTGGGCGAGCCGGGCGGCCCAGGCGTGTGCCTGCTCGTACACCTCGCCGGCCGGGACGACCCGGTCCACCAGACCGAGCGCGAGTGCCTCGTCGGCCTTGACCATGCGGCCGGTGAAGATGAGGTCCTTCGCCTTGGACGGGCCGATCAGCCGGGGCAGCCGCTGGGTGCCGCCCGCGCCCGGGATCAGGCCGAGCAGGATCTCGGGCTGGCCCAGCTTGGCGTTCTCCCCGGCGATCCGGTAGTCCGCGCACAGCGCCAGCTCGCAGCCACCGCCGAGCGCGTATCCGGTGACGGCGGCGACGACCGGCTTGGGGATGCGGGCGACGGCGGTGAAGGCGTCCTGGAGGGCGCGGGCGCGCAGGACCATCGCGGTGTGGTCCATCGCCTGCATCTCCTTGATGTCCGCGCCCGCCGCGAACACCTTCTCCCCGCCGTGGATGACCACGGCGCGCACGTCCTCGCGGCGCGTGGCCTCCTCGGCTAGTTCCTTCAGCCGGTCCTGCGTGGCGACGTCCAGCGCGTTCATCGGCGGCCGGTCCAGACGCAGCGTGCCGACGCCTTCGGCGACTTCGAGATTCACGGTCATGCGCAGCAGGTTAACGGGCACTAACGCCGACGGGCCCCGTGCCGTACCTCACAGCACCGGGCCCGCCGTCACACGGTCCTACTTCTTCCAGTCCGCCCAGCTCATGTTCCAGCCGTTGAGGCCGTTGTCCGGGGCGACCGTGCGGTCGTGCGAGTTCTTCACGATCACCACGTCCCCGACCATGGACTTGTTGAAGAACCAGGCCGCCGGGACCCCGCCGTCGTAGCCGCCGCGCACGTCGCGCAGGCCCACGCAGCCGTGGCTGGCGTTGTAGTTGCCGAAGGCACCGCCGCCCCAGTAGTTGCCGTGGATGAAGGTGCCGGAGTCGGTGAGGCGGATGGCGTGCGGCACGTCCTTGATGTCGTACTCGCCGCCGTAGCCGACCGTCTCGCCGTTCATCCGGGTCACGGCGAGCTTCTCGGTCATGACCATCTTGCCGTTCCAGGTCTCGTAACCGGGCTTGCCGGTGGTGACCGGGAGGGTCTTGAGGGTCTTGCCGTCCCGCACGACCTTCATCGTGTGCTTCTTGGCGTCGACGTAGGAGATCTGGCTGCGGCCGATGGTGAACTTCACCGTCTTGCGCTGCTTGCCGTACACCCCGTCGCGGCCTTCGACGCCGTCCAGGTCGAGGTCGACGGTGACCTTGGTGCCGGGCTTCCAGTAGCTCTCCGGGCGGAAGTCCAGGCGGTCGTTGCCGAACCAGTGGCCCGCGACGTCCACCGCGGGCTCGGTCTTGATGCGGATGGCCTTCTCGACGGCGGCCGGGTCGGTGATGCCGCGGGTGAAGCGCAGCGAGAACGGCATGCCGACGCCGACGGTGGAGCCGTCCTCCGGCGTGAAGGTGCCCACGAAGGTGTTCTTGGGCGTCAGCGTGGTGAAGCTGGAGTCCTCGGCGGCCTTGCGGCCCCGCGAGTCCTCGGCCACCGCGTGCACCGTGTACTTCGTGGCGGCGGCCAGGTGCCGGGCCGGCGTCCAGGCGGCGCCGCCCTTGGCGAGCGTGCCGTCGACCTCGGTTCCCTTGCTGTCCTTGACCACCACACTGGTCAGCCGGCCCCCGGCGACCTTCACGTTCAGCGCGCCGCTGGTGTCCACGGCCGTGGCACCGGACTTGGGCGCGATGGTGACGGCGGCCGCGGACTGCTTGTCCTGACCGTCCTTGCTCCTGGCCTTGTCCGACCCGCTCCCCGTGGTCTCACCGCCGCCGCAGGCGGCCAGCGACAGCACGAGCGCCCCCGCCATGATCGCCAGCCCCTTACGACCCCTGTGCCGACTTCCTGCCGAAGCCCCCGATATCGGCCGCACGTTCAAGTCGTTCTCCCCTCCCGGACCTGGTCACAGGTCCACACCCCGGCGCGTCCCGCGCTCATCCGGGCATGCTAGCCGCCGGGTTCCGGGCTCGGTGTCCGCCGAATGTCACCGTTCAGTCGCAACTTCAACCAGCCACCGAGACCCGGAACTTCGCAGCTCACCGGGTCACTGGAGCACGCTGCCCGCCTTCCACTGCTTCCATGCCATGTTCCACCCGCTGAGGCCGTTGTCCGGGGAGACCGTCTTGTCCTTGCTGTGCACGACCTCGATGACGTCCCCGACCAGGCTGCGGTCGAAGAACCAGCCCGCCGGGGTGTCCGCGCCGCCGCCCTTGACGTCCCTCAGCCCCACGCATCCATGGCTGACGTTGACCTCGCCCGGCGACTCGGGCGACCAGTAGTTGCCGTGCAGGAAGGTGCCGGAGTCGGTGAGCTTCATGGCGTGCGGCACGTCCGGGATGTCGTACTCGCCGCCGAAGCCGACCGTCTGGCTGTTCATGCGGGTCACCTCCAGCATGTCCATCACCACCATCTTGCCGTTGTACGTGGGCGTCTTGGGGGCGCCCGCGGTGATCGGCACGGTGGCCAGGAGTTCGCCGTCCCGGCGCACCTCCATGGTGTGCGCGGCCGCGTCGACCAGGGAGACCTGGCTGCGGCCGACGGTGAAGGCGATCGTCTTGCGCTGGAGCCCGTAGACGCCGGGCGCCCCCTCCACGTCGCGCAGGGCGAGGTCGACGGTCACCTCGGTGCCGGGCTTCCAGTAGCGCTCGGGGCGGAAGTCCAGCCGGTTCCTGCCGAACCAGTGGGCGCGGATGTCGACGGCCGGCTTCGCGGTGACGCGTACGGCCCTCTCCACGGCGGCCCGGTCGGTGATGTCCCGGTTGAAGGCGAGGGAGACGATCATCCCGGTGCCCACCGTGGATCGGTTCTCCGGGGTGACGTAGCCGATGAACCGCTGGTCGGGGACGTAGGTGGTGAAGGTGGTGTGCCGGGCCGAACGGCGGCCGTCGCCGTCCACGGCGACCGCGTCCACCGTGTAGCGGGCGGCGAGGGCCAGCTTGTCGTCGTCCGGTCTCCAGGTGCGGCCGTCCCTCGCGATCTGCCCGGTGACGGCGGTGTCCTGGGCGTCCTGGGAGCGGGTCACCGTGACCTTCTCCAGCCGCCCGTCGGGCACCCGCACCCGCAGCCGCTCGCCGGGACGCACCCCCTTGCCGCCGTCGTCCGGGGTCACCCGGATGACGTCCTCGACGGCCGGGGGTCTGCCCGGGGGGCCGCCGATGCCCAGGGGGCCGGAGCCGTCCGCGGTGCAGCCGGCGGCCCCGGCCAGCAGTCCCGCCCATGAAAGTGCCGTGGCCAGTGCGGCCAGCGCGCGCCGCGCGCGTCCTTGTAGGTGCCTCACGCCGACACAACGACGCGGCACGCTCCGGGGAAACGTGAGTGCGACCCCGTGGATGGGCAGAACAGAGGGAAGGACGACGCGAAGGGGAGCCGCCGCGCCCGCGCCGGAGCCGTCGGGGCGCTGCCGTACCGGCCGGCCGAGCGTGCCCGGGGCCTTGGCAGGCCCGCGGGTGCGGTCGGCCGTTCGGCGCGGGCGGCCGTGCCCCGGAAGGCCGAGCCACTGAAAGAGGGGCCGACTGGTGACGAGCGCAGCCGAGCAGCGGGCACGGGCCGGGGAACCGGCCGCCCAGAGCGGGACCGGCACTTCCCCGGTGCGCGGTGCCCGGCGCGCCGCGCCGCCCGCGTGGCCGGGGACGCCGACCCCGCTGGGGGCCCGGTTCCGTACCGGCCCGGACGGGGTGGCGGGCACCAACTTCGCGCTGTGGGCGGGCGGCGCGGAGGCGGTGCGGCTGTGCCTGTTCGACGAGCGGGGCCGGGAGACCCAGGTCCGGCTCACCGAGCTGACGCACGAGATCTGGCACGGCTTCGTGCCCGGTGTGCTGCCCGGCCGGCGCTACGGCTACCGGGTGGAGGGCCGCTGGGACCCGTGGACCGGCGCCCGCTGGAACCCGGCGAAGCTGCTGCTGGACCCGTACGCCCGCGCCGTGGACGGGGAGTTCGCGCTGCCGCCGGAGGTGTACGGGCACGTACGGGACTGGCCGGAGCAGGCCTACGCGGACACCGTGCGGGACGAGCGGGACTCGGCGCCCTTCGTGCCCAAGGGCGTGGTGGTGCACGACGACGACGACTGGTCCGACGACCGCCGGCCCAAGACGCCGTGGGCGGACTCGGTCATCTACGAACTGCACGTCAAGGGCTTCACCAAGCTCCACCCCGGCATCCCGGAGGAGCTGCGCGGCACCTACGCCGGTCTCGCGCACCCGGCGGCGATCGAGCACCTGGTGAAGCTGGGCGTGACGGCGGTGGAGCTGCTTCCCGTCCACCAGTTCGCACACGAGGACCATCTGCTGCGCCGGGGCCTGAAGAACTACTGGGGCTACAACTCCGTCGGCTACTTCGCCCCGCACGCGGCCTACGCGGCCTCCGGTACCACGGGTGAGCAGGTCGGCGAGTTCAAGCGGATGGTGCGCGCGCTGCACGCGGCCGGCATCGAGGTGATTCTCGACGTGGTCTACAACCACACCGCCGAGGCGGGCGAACTCGGGCCGACGCTCTCCCTGAAGGGCATCGACAACCGGGGCTACTACCGCCTCCAGACCGACGCCCGCCGGTACGCCGACTACACCGGGTGCGGCAACACCCTGCACGTGGTCCAGCCCCAGGTGCTCCGGCTGATCACGGACTCGCTGCGCTACTGGGTGACCGAGATGGGCGTGGACGGCTTCCGCTTCGACCTGGCGGCGGCGCTGGCCCGCTCGATGCACGACGTCGACATGCTGTCGCCCTTTCTGGCCGTCATCGCCCAGGACCCGGTGCTACGCCGGGTGAAGCTGATCGCCGAGCCGTGGGACATCGGCTCCGGCGGCTACCAGGTGGGCGCCTTCCCGCCGCTGTGGACGGAGTGGAACGACCGCTACCGCGACACGGTGCGCGACTTCTGGCGGCACGCGCTGCCCGACGTCCGCGAGATGGGCTACCGGCTGTCCGGCTCCAGCGACCTGTACGCCTGGGGCGGCCGCCGCCCGTACGCCTCGGTCAACTTCGTCACCGCGCACGACGGTTTCACCCTGCGCGACCTGGTCTCGTACCACGGCAAGCACAACGAGGCGAACGGCGAGGACAACCGGGACGGCACCGACGACAACCGCTCCTGGAACTGCGGCGCCGAGGGCGAGACGGACGACGAGGGCGTACGGGCCCTGCGCAGGCGGCAGTTGCGGAACCTGCTGACCACACTGCTGCTGTCCACCGGGGTGCCGATGCTGGTCGCCGGAGACGAGCTGGGCCGCACGCAGGGCGGCAACAACAACGCCTACTGCCAGGACGGCGAGCTGAGCTGGCTGGACTGGTCGCTGCTGGACGACCCGGACTGGCGGCCCCTGTTCGACCTGACCTGCCGGCTGATCGCGCTGCGCCACGCGCACCCGGTGCTGCGCCGCCGCGCCTTCTTCTCCGGCCGCGCGCACTCGGCGGACGGCCTTCGAGACCTGGCGTGGTTCACCGCGCGGGGCACGGAGATGACCGAGCGCGACTGGTACGCGCCCGCCGCCACACTTGGCATGTATCTGTCCGGCCGGGACATCCCGGGGCGGGACGAGCGGGGCGCGGCGGTGGTGGACGACAGCTTCCTCGCCGTGCTGCACGCCGGGCACGAGCCCACCGGCTTCACTCTTCCGGGCGCCCCCTGGGCGGCGGGGTACGAGGTGGTGGTGGACACCTCGGGCGAGGAGCAGCTCCGGGGGCCGGGCACGGTCCTCGACGCGGACACCGACATCACCGTCCCGGCGCGGACGGTGCTGCTGCTGCGGGTCGTCTGAAGACACCCCCTGAAGGGTGCCGAGCGGCCGGAAAACTCGGTGGGCGGGACGGAAGCCGGTCCGTACGCTGACCCCGGTGTCCACCAACTCTCCCCCCGCCCGGCGCCGCTCCGCCGCCCGCACCCTCATGCGGCTGTGGCCCTACGTACGCCCGGTGCGCGCACGCTGGTTCGCGGCCGCCGCCATCGCGGTCGTCGCTTCCTGTCTCGGTCTGGTGATCCCGCTCGTCCTGAAGTGGATGGTCGACGGCCCGGTGGCCGCGCGCGACCCCGCCGGCGTCTGGCTGGGCGCGCTCTACCTGCTGCTGATCGGCGTGGCCGAGGCGCTGCTGTTCGGCATGAGGCGCTGGCTGGTGGCCCGTCCGCTGGCGCGTGTGGAGGCGGGCATGCGCGCCGACCTCTACCGGCGGCTCCAGCGGCTCCCGGTGGCCTTCCACGACCGCTGGCCCTCGGGCCAGTTGCTGTCGCGGGGCACCGGGGATCTGATGCTGGTGCGGATGTTCCTCGCCTTCGCGCTGACCTTCCTGCTGGTCAACGGCGTGACGATCGTCGTGGGGGTCGGGATCATGCTGGCGCAGGACTGGGTGCTCGGCCTGGTCGTGCTCGGTCCCGCCGTGCCGCTGCTGTGGGTCTGCGTGGTCGTGGAGGAGCGGTACGCGCACGCGGCCCGGCAGGCACAGGACCAGGTCGGCGACCTGACCACGCTGGTCGAGGAGAGCGTGCTCGGCATCCGGGTCGTCAAGGGCTTCGGGCGTCACCTCAGCCAGGCGCGCGCCTTCCGCCGTACGGCGCTGATGCTGCGGGACACCGAGGTCGGCAAGGCGCGGCTGCTGGCCGTCATCTGGGCGGTCATCGTCACGCTGCCGGAGGTGGCGATCGGGGCCGCGCTCGTGCTGGGCGTGCTGCGGGTGGCGGACGGATCGCTGTCGGCCGGCACGCTGGTCGCGTTCCTCAGCACGGCGCTGGCGCTGCGCTGGCCGGTGGAGTCCATCGGCTTCCTGCTGGCGATGTGCCAGGAGGCGGCGACGGCCACGGAACGGTACTTCGAGGTGCTGGACCAGCGTCCGGAGGACCACGCGGACGTCACGGACGCCACCGCCCCCGAGCCCGGCGAACGCGGCCTCCGCTTCGAGGGCGTGGGTTTCCGCCATGCCGACGTGGCCCCCGACGCCCGCCCGGTGCTGGACGGGGTCGACCTGCACATCCGCCCCGGCGAGTCGATGGCACTCGTCGGCGCGACCGGCAGCGGCAAGACGACCCTGACCTCGCTGGTCCCCCGTCTGCACGACGCCACCTCGGGCCGCATCACCCTCAACGGCGTGGACATCACCACGCTGCCCCGCGCGGAACTGCGCGCCCGGGTCGCCGTCGCCTTCGAGGAGCCCACCCTGTTCTCCACCAGCGTGGCGGAGAACGTCCTCATGGGCGCCGGGGAGAACGCGGGCCGGGAGGAGCTGGACCGGGCGCTCGCCGTGGCGCACGCCGACTTCGCGCACGCCCTGCCCGAGGGCCCGGACACCCGGGTCGGCGAACAGGGTCTCAGCCTCTCCGGCGGCCAGCGGCAACGGCTCGCGCTGGCCCGCGCGGTGGCCGGGCGGCCGGAGTTCCTGGTGCTGGACGACCCGCTGTCCGCGCTCGACGTGCACACCGAGGCGGCCGTGGAGGCGGCGCTGCGCCGGGTGCTGGCCGACACCACCGCGCTGATCGTGGCCCACCGCCCCTCCACGGTGCTGCTGGCCGACCGCGTGGCCCTGCTCTCCGACGGCCGGATCACCGCCGTGGGCACCCATCACGAACTGCTGCGCACCAACGCCGAGTACGCCCATCTGATGTCCGGCGGCCCGCGCGAGGCGCCCGAGGAACCCGAGGACTCCCGATGACCACCACGACGTCCGCCGCCCCCACCACGGACGACGACCTGCCAGGACCGGAAGGCGGGCAGGACTCCGGCGACGACTTCGACCGGGACCTCCTGCCCACCCCGCCCGGCGCCACGGCCGCCCTGCTGCGCT
Organism: Streptomyces sp. BK022; assembly: GCF_004217355.1. Lineage (NCBI taxonomy): Bacteria > Bacillati > Actinomycetota > Actinomycetes > Kitasatosporales > Streptomycetaceae > Streptomyces > Streptomyces sp. BK022. The sequence continues at coordinate 913,697 of NZ_SHKU01000002.1, read as the reverse complement.
CGCTGCTCGCCCCGCGCCGGGCCCGCGCCGCGCTCACCGTGCTCCTGCTGCTGCTCCAGCAGGCGGCGGCCCAGACCGGCCCGCTGCTGGTGGCGTACGCGATCGACACCGCCGTACCGGCCGTGCGCCGGCACGACCACGGGCCGCTGCTCGCGGTGGCGGCGGGGTACGCGCTGTGCGCGCTGGCCTCCGGCGGGCTGCAGTACGCGTTCATCCGGGCGTCCGCGTGGGTCAACCAGGACGTGCTGCTGGACCTGCGCGGCCGGATCTTCCGGCACGCGCAGGCGCTCAGCGTGGACTTCCACGAGCGCTACACCTCCGGCCGGCTGATCTCCCGCTCCACCACGGACGTGGAGGCGCTGCGCGAACTCCTCGACGAGGGGCTCCAGGAGCTGGTCACCGTGGTGCTGTCGTTCGTCTACATCTCCGCCCTGCTGCTCTGGCTCGACCTGGGCCTCGGCGCGGTCGCGGTCGCCTCGTTCGTGCCGCTGTACCTGCTGGTGCGGCGCTATCAGCGGCGCGCGGAGCAGGTGTTCGCCGCCCGCTCCACGGCGATCGCGGCGCTGATCGTGAAGTTCGTCGAGACGATGAACGGCATCCGCCCGGTGCGCGCCTTCCGCCGCGAGGCCGCCAACGACGCCGAGTTCGCCACGCTCAACCGCCACCACGAGCGCAGCAACGGCGACTCGCTGCTGGAGATGGCGCGGTATGTGGTCGGCTCCCGGCTGGTCGCCAACACGGCGGTCGCCGGGATCGTGCTGTGGGGCGCCTACCGGGTGGCCTCCGGCACCCTGGCCCTCGGCGTGCTGGCGGCGGCGGTGCTGTATCTGCGGCGGCTGTACGACCCGATCGACCGGCTGGGGATGTTCCTCAACTCCTACCAGTCGGCGGCCGCCTCGCTGGAGAAGATCGCCGGCCTGCTGGCCCAGGTCCCGTCCGTGCCGGAGCCTGCCGAGTCCCGCGAACTCCCCCCGCTGAAGAGCGACTTCCCCGGCCGTGAGGTCGTCTTCGACGGGGTGCGGTTCGCCTATCGCACCGGCGGCGAGGTGCTGCCCCGCTTCGACCTGACGCTGCCCGCCGGACAGACCGTCGCCGTGGTCGGCTCCACGGGCGCGGGCAAGTCGACGCTGGCCAAGCTGCTGGCCCGGTTCTACGACCCGACCGAGGGCGCCGTCCTGCTCGACGGGGTGGACCTGCGCGAGCTGGCGCTGCCCGAACTGCGGCGCGGGGTGGTGATGGTGACCCAGGAGGCGTTCCTGTTCTCCGGCACGGTCGCGGACAACATCGCCATCGGCCGCCCCGAGGCCACGCGGGAGGAGGTCGAGCGCGCGGCGAAGGCCATCGGCGCCCACGAGTTCATCAGCGCGCTGCCCGACGGCTACGACACCGACGTACGCAAGCGCGGTGGCCGGATCTCCGCAGGCCAGCGCCAACTGGTCGCCTTCGCGCGGGCGTTGCTCGCCGACCCGGCGGTGCTGATCCTGGACGAGGCCACCAGCTCGCTGGACGTGCCGGGTGAGCGGGCGGTGCAGCGGGCGATGGCGACCGTGCTGCGCGGCCGTACGGCGGTGGTGATCGCGCACCGGCTGTCCACCGTGGAGATCGCCGACCGGGTGCTGGTGATGGAGCACGGCCGGATCGTCGAGGACGGCCGCCCCGACCGGCTGATCGCCGGTTCCGGTAGGTTCTCCGAGCTGCACAAGGCGTGGCGGGACAGTCTGGCTCAGTGACGGCCGGTGGAACGGGGGCAGGATGATCGACGCGTACGGAGATCCCGGCATACCTGATACGCGCGGCGGCTGGCGCTATCTGTGGTGGCTGGCGCTGCGCCAGCCGGGGCGCTCGCTGGCCGGCGCGGTGTTCGGCTCGGCGTGGCTGGTGCTGATGGCGGCCCAGCCGTACCTCCTCTCGCGGGCGGTGGACGACGGGCTGGTGCCGGGAAGGCTCGGGGTGCTGGCCGCCTGGACCGGCGCGATGTTCGCCGCCGGGGTGGGGTGCGCGTGGCTGAGCATCATGCGGCACCGCACCATGACGCGGGTGCGGATGGACGCCAACTTCCGCACCGTGAAGCTGGTGGTGGAGCACGCGGCACGGCTGGGCGCCGCGCTGCCGCGCCGGGTGGGGGCCGGTGAGGTCGTCACCGTCGGGGTGGGCGACGTACAGACCCTCGCGCAGGCGCTGACCGTGATGGGGCCGGGTGTCGGGTCGGTCGTCGTCTACTCGGCGGTGGCCGCCCAACTGCTCACCATCTCCGGTTCGGTGGCCGCCGTGGTGCTGCTGGGCGTGCCGGTCATCGCGCTGCTCACCGGCCCGCTGACCCGCCGCCTCCAGGGCACCGAGACCGAGTACCGGGAGCGCCAGGGCATCCTGACGGCACGCATCGGCGACCTGGCGGGGGGCCTGCGGGTGCTGGGCGGGCTCGGGGGCAAGTCGCTGTTCGCGGACGCCTTCGCGCGGGACTCCGGGCGGCTGCGGGAGCAGGGCTACCGGGTGGGCGCGGTGACGAGCTGGGTGCAGGCGCTCGGTCTCGGCCTGCCGACGCTGTTCCTGGCCGCGGTGACCTGGCTGGCGGCCCGGCTGGCAGCCCAGGGCGCGATCACGGTGGGCGAGCTGGTGTCGGTGTACGGGTACGCGGCGGTCCTGATCGGCCCGGTCGCGTTCTTCGTGGAGATGAACCACGACCTGAACCGCGCGGTGGTGGCCGCCCGCCGGGTGGTGGCCCTGCTCCGGCTGGAGCCCGAACCGGACGACGGCACGCTGACCGCCCCCGAGCACCCGGCCGAGCTGCACGACCCCGCCTCGGGCGTACGGGTGGCGCCGGGCCGGCTGACCGCGCTGGTCGCGGCCCGCTCCGCCGACACCGCCGCCGTGGTGGACCGCCTGGGCCGGTACGGGCCGACCGACGCGCTGTGGGGCGGTGTACGCCTGGACGCGGTCCCGCTGGCCGAGGTGCGCGCGCGGGTGCTGGTCGCGGACAACGAGGCCGACCTGTTCGCCGGCCCGCTGCTGGAGACGGTGTCCGCCGGGCGCCCCGCGGACGAGGCGGCGGTGCGCCGGGCGGTGCGGGCGGCGGCGGCCGAAGACGTCGTACGGGGGCTGCCCGACGGGCTGGACACGGTGGTGTCCGGGCAGGGCCGCAGCCTCTCCGGGGGCCAGCGGCAGCGGGTCCGGCTGGCGCGGGCGCTGCTGACCGACCCCGAGGTGCTGCTCGCCGTGGAGCCGACCTCGGCGCTGGACGCGCACACCGAGTCGGCGGTGGCGCACCGGCTGCGCGAGGCGCGGGAGGGCCGCACGACGGTGGTGACGTCGACCTCGCCGCTGCTGCTGGACGTGGCGGACACGGTGCTGTTCCTGGTCGACGGCAAGGTGGCCGCGAGCGGTCCGCACCGGCTGCTGCTGGACCGCGAGAAGGGGTACCGGGCGCTGGTGGCACGGGATGTGGGCGATGGGGAGGACTCGCGGTGACGACGGACACGGGAGCGCTGCCGGTCGCTGACCGGCGCACGGTACGGCGGGCCGCCGCCCGGCTGGTCCGCGCCGACGGGCGGGCCTTCGCGGCCGCGCTGGCCCTGAACGCGCTGGCGGCCGGTGCGGGCATCGTGGGCCCCTGGCTGGTCGGCCGGATCGTGGACGGGGTCCGGGCCGGGCGCGGGGTCGGCGTGGTGGACCGCCTCGCGCTGTGGATCCTGCTGTGCGCGCTGGCCCAGCTGGTGCTGGCCCGCTGGGCGCGCTACGTGGCGCACCGGTTCGGGGAGCGGACGCTGGCGCGGGTGCGCGAGACGTTCGTCGAACGGCTGCTGGGGCTGCCCGCGTCGGTGGTCGAGCGGGCCGGCACCGGCGACCTGACGGCGCGCGGCACGGCGGACGTGGCGACGGTCGGCACCACGCTGCGGGACATCGGCCCGGAGCTGCTGGTGTACGCGGTGCAGGCGCTGTTCGTGCTCGGCGCGGTGTTCGCGCTGAGCCCCTGGCTGGGCCTGTTCGGGCTGCTCGGGCTGACCCCGGTGTGGCTGGCGGTGCGCTGGTACCTGCGGCGGGCGCGGGACGCCTATCTGGCCGAGGGCGCGGCGACCTCGGCGGTCGCGGAGGTCGTGGCGGCCACGGCGGCGGGCGCCCGCACGGTGGAGGCCTTCCGGCTGCAGAAGGCGCGTACGGCGGCGGGCCGGGAGGCGCTGGAGACCTCCCGTCGCAGCCGCTACCGCACGCTGGGCCTGCGGACGGTGTTCTTCCCGTCCGTCGAGATCTCGTACACGATCCCGGTGGCCGGGGTGCTGCTGGTCGGGGGCTGGCTGCACGGGCGCGGGCTGATCGGGCTGGGCGAGGTGGTGGCCGGGGCGCTGTACATGCGGCAGTTCACCGACCCGCTGGACATGGTGCTTATGCGGCTGGACCAACTCCAGTCCAGCGGGGCCTCGTTCGCCCGCGTGGAGGGCGTCGCCGAGGCACCGCGCGCCGCGGTGGGCACGGCGCGGACTCCGGCCGGCGACCGGATCGAGGTGCGCGGGGTCCGGTACGCGTACGAGCGGGGCGGGGAGGTGCTGCGCGGGGTGGACCTGACGGTCCGGCCCGGTGAGCGGCTGGCGGTGGTGGGCGCGTCCGGCGCGGGCAAGACCACGCTGAGCCGGCTGCTGGCGGGTATCGACGCCCCCGCCTCCGGCTCGGTCACGGTCGGCGGGGTCCCGGTCGCGGAGCTGGAGCCCGCCCGGCTGCGCCGCCAGGTGGTGCTGGTGACCCAGGAGCACCATGTGTTCCTCGGCTCGGTCCGGGACAACCTGCTGATCGCCGAACCCGGCGCCTCGGACGAGGAGTTGTGGGCCGCGCTGGTCGCCGTGGGCGCCGACGGCTGGGTGCGGGAGCTGCCCCGGGGGCTGGACACCGGGCTCGGCCAGGGCGGCCGGGCGACCGACGGTTCCCAGGCGCAGCAGCTCGCGCTGGCCCGTGTGGTGCTGGCCGACCCGCACACGCTGATCCTGGACGAGGCGACCGCCCTGCTCGACCCGGCCACCGCCCGGCACACCGAGCGGGGTCTGGCGGCGGTGCTCGCGGGCCGCACGGTGATCGCCATCGCGCACCGGCTGCACACCGCGCACGACGCGGACCGGGTCGCGGTGATGGAGGACGGCCTCGTCACCGAGCTGGGCACGCACGACGAACTGGTGGCGGCCGGCGGCGCGTACGCGGCGCTGTGGCGCACCTGGCACGGGGACGGCGGCACGGCCTGAGGGCGCGTCGACCGGACCGCCGAGGGTGGTCGACACACCAGCTCAACACGGCTCAACACTGTGGCAACAAAAGGGAGTTGGCACGGCAGGCGTGCCTTCCGGCCAACTTCCCGACGCGCTCCTGACAGGCCCCCCGCTCCCCTGTCACTCTTCCCACGACCGACTCACAGCGACCGCACAGCGCTCACGCGTCCCGCGCCACCCCGCGCCCGCACGCGCACCACGCACCGCCCTGTTCTGCCCCGGACGCCCCATCCCACCGTCCGGTCTCCCTCGGCCGCGCGACCGGCGGCCACGCAGAAGGAGTCAGTGTTGAGCAGCAGCCCCCGCAGCAACCTCTCCCGCAGACGCGTCTCCCCGCGCCGCCGCACCGCCACCGTGGCCCTGGCCGGTGTCGCCGCGCTCATCGCGACCGCCGTCCAGTCCGGCGCGGCGACCGCGGCTCCGGCCGAGCCCCGGCCGGGCAAGGCGAACCCCGCCCACAGTTCCGTACGCCTCACCGCCGCACAGCGCGCCGGGCTGATCCGGGACGCCGACGCCGGCCGGGCGGACACCGCCCGCTCGATCGGGCTCGGCGCGCAGGAGAAGCTCGTCGCCCGCGATGTCGTCAAGGACGGCGACGGCACCCTGCACACCCGCTACGAGCGCACCTACGCGGGCCTGCCCGTGCTCGGCGGCGACCTCATCGTGGACACCGCGCCCTCGGGCGCGACCAAGCGCGTGGTGAAGGCGTCCGGCGCCACGCTGAAGGTCGCCGGCCTCACCCCGGCGGTGCCGAAGGCCACGGCGGAGCGGCAGGCGGTGGCACGGGCGAAGCAGCTCGGCGGCACCGAGTCCGCCGCGGGCACCGTGCGCACGGTGATCTGGGCCGCCACCGGCAAGCCGGTCCTCGCCCACGAGACGGTGGTCGGCGGCCTCCAGGACGACGGCACCCCGAGCGAGCTGCACGTCGTCACCGACGCCACCACCGGCAAGAAGCTCTACGAGTACCAGGGCATCCGCACCGGCGTCGGCAACACCCAGTACAGCGGCCAGGTCCCGCTCACCACGACCCAGTCCGGCTCCACGTACACCCTGACCGACGGGGACCGGGGCGGCCACAAGACGTACAACCTGAACCGGGGCACCTCCGGCACCGGCACCCTCTTCTCGCAAGGCGCCGACACCTGGGGCAACGGCACCGTGTCGGACCCGGCGACGGCGGGCGCGGACGCGCACTACGGGGCGGCGGTCACCTGGGACTTCTACAAGAACACGTTCGGCCGCAGCGGCATCAAGAACAACGGCGTCGGCGCCTACTCGCGTGTGCACTACGGCAATTCGTATGTGAACGCCTTCTGGAGCGACTCCTGCTTCTGCATGACCTACGGTGACGGCTCGGGCAACGCGGACCCGCTGACGGCTCTGGACGTCGCCGGGCACGAGATGAGCCACGGCGTCACCTCCAACACGGCCGGGCTCAACTACTCCGGTGAGTCGGGCGGGCTGAACGAGGCCACCTCCGACATCTTCGGCACGGGCGTGGAGTTCTACGCGGACAACGCCTCGGACCCCGGTGACTACCTCATCGGCGAGAAGATCGACATCAACGGCGACGGCACCCCGCTGCGCTACCTGGACAAGCCGAGCAAGGACGGCGCCTCCAAGGACAGCTGGTACTCCGGTATCGGCGGGGTCGACGTGCACTACTCCTCCGGCCCGGCGAACCACTTCTTCTACCTGCTGAGCGAGGGCAGCGGCGCCAAGGTGATCGACGGGGTCTCCTACGACTCCCCCACCGCCGACGGTCTCCCGGTCACCGGCATCGGCCGGGCCAAGGCCCTCCAGATCTGGTACCGGGCGCTCACCACCAAGTGGACCTCGACCACCAACTACTCGGGCGCCCGCACCGGCACCCTGGCCGCCGCCGGTGAGCTGTACGGCACCACCAGCGCCGAGTACGCGGCCGTGCAGGACGCCTGGGCGGGCGTCGGGGTCGGCACCCGGCCCGGCGGCGACACGGGCACCTCGTACGAATCCACCACACCGGTCGCGATCCCGGACAACGGTCCCGCGGTCACCTCGGACATCACGGTCTCCGGCAGGAGCGGAAACGCGCCAAGCAACTTGCGCGTCGCCGTCAACATCACCCACACCTGGCGCGGTGATCTGGTGATCGATCTGGTCGGCCCGTCGGGCACCTCGTACCGGCTGAAGAACTTCAGCTCCTCGGACTCCGGGGACGACGTGGACGAGACCTACACCGTCAACGCGTCGGCCGAACCCGCCAACGGCACTTGGAAGTTGAAGGTTCAGGACCAGGCGGCGCAGGACAAGGGCACGCTCAACTCCTGGAAGGTCACCTTCCCGTAGACCACCCTTCCGCCGCCCCTCGCGGCCGGTGAACGGGGGTGGTCCGGAGGGTGAACAGCCCTCCGCGCGGCCCCCGTTCACACGCCTGCAACAACATCAAGACGAAGAGTTTCGGCCAACATCACCACAGGGTCATGACATGTACGCGTCCCTGGTGCCACGCTCTCACCACCCGCCGCAGCACAGCGACTTCAGTACGCACCACCCGGCCAGTGACCCCACGCTGGCCGACGCCCCCACGTCAAGGAGCTACTGTGAGCCCCCTCTACGCGCGTCACAAGCGCACCTCGCTCGTCATCGCCACCGCCGTCGCCGCCGGTGCCCTCCTCTCCACGGGCCTGGCCTCCAGCGCGAGCGCCGAGAACAAGACCCTGGCCGCCGCTCCGACGCTGCTGTCGGCCTCGGCCCGTACCACGCTGATCCAGCAGGCCCAGTCCGCCGCCCCCGAGACCGCCCAGCGCATAGGTCTCGGTGCCAAGGAGAAGCTGGTGGTCAGAGACGTCGTCAAGGACGTCGACGGCACCGTCCACACCCGCTACGAGCGCACCTACGCGGGCCTGCCGGTCCTCGGCGGCGACCTCGTGGTGCACACCGCCAAGTCCGGCAAGGCCGAGGGCGTCACCAAGGCCACCAAGTCGGCCATCAAGGTGGCCTCGCTGAAGCCGCAGATCACCCCGGCCAAGGCGGAGAAGCAGGCCGTCGGCGCCGCGAAGACGCTCGGCTCCGCCAAGACCGCGTCGGACGGCGCCCGCAAGGTCATCTGGGCCGGCTCCGGCAAGCCCGTCCTCGCCTACGAGACGGTCGTGGGCGGCCTCCAGGACGACGGCACCCCCAACCAGCTCCACGTGATCACCGACGCCGCCACCGGCAAGAAGCTCTTCGAGTACCAGGGCGTCGAGAACGCGACCGGCAAGACGCTGTACTCCGGCACGGTCACCCTCAACTCCGTGCAGTCGGGCTCGACGTACCAGCTCACCGACAGCGCCCGGGGCAACCACAAGACCTACAACCTGGCCCGCAAGACGTCCGGCACGGGCACTCTGGTGGCCAGCACCACCAACGTCTTCGGCACCGGCACCGCCTCCAGCTCCTCCTCCGACCAGACCGCGGCCGCCGACGCCGCCTACGGCGCGGCGGAGACCTGGGACTTCTACAAGAACACCTTCGGCCGCAACGGCATCAAGAACAACGGCGTCGGCGCCTACTCCCGCGTCCACTACGGCAACGCCTACGTGAACGCGTTCTGGGACGACTCCTGCTTCTGCATGACGTACGGCGACGGCTCCGGCAACGTCGACCCGCTGACCTCGCTGGACGTCGCGGGCCACGAGATGAGCCACGGTGTCACCTCCAACACCGCCGGCCTGAACTACTCGGGCGAGTCCGGCGGCCTGAACGAGGCCACGTCCGACATCTTCGGCACCGGTGTGGAGTTCTACGCGAACAACGCCTCGGACCCCGGTGACTACCTCATCGGCGAGAAGATCAACATCAACGGCGACGGCACCCCGCTGCGCTACATGGACAAGCCCAGCAAGGACGGCGGCTCGGCGGACTACTGGTCCTCCTCGGTCGGCAGCAAGGACGTGCACTACTCGTCCGGCGTCGCCAACCACTTCTTCTACCTGCTGTCCGAGGGCAGCGGCGCGAAGACCGTCAACGGGGTCTCGTACAACTCCCCGACCTACAACGGCTCCACGGTCACCGGCATCGGGCGCGCCAAGGCGCTCCAGATCTGGTACAAGGCGCTGACCACGTACATGACCTCCACCACCAACTACAAGGCGGCCCGCACGGCGACGCTGAACGCGGCCTCCGCGCTCTACGGCTCCGGCAGCGCCGAGTACAACGCGGTGGCGTCGGCCTGGTCGGCGGTCAACGTCAGCTAGTGGTCCAGTAGTTGAGATGGGGCGCCCCCTGGGAAGGTGATCTTCCGGGGGGCGCCCTAGTCTGGTGCCATGTCCTCGGCGCCCTTCACCTACGAGCCGGTCGGCGCTACCCGCGACGATCTCGCCGTCTGCCCGCCCGGCTTCCACCACCTCTTCTCCCGCACCCGGATCGGCGAGGGTCCGGGCGTTTTCCGCCGGGCCACGGAGGCGGTCCTCACCTGGGAGATGCACCGCGCGATGGGCGTCGGCATGGAGACCACCGCCGAGCGCGCGACCCCCGGCACCGAGGTCACGGTCAACCTCGCGGGCGTGATCAAGGCCCCCTGCCGGGTCGTCTGGACCGCCGACGAGCCCCGCCGCGCGGGCTGGGCCTACGGCACGCTGCCCGGCCACCCCGAGGACGGCGAGGAAGCCTTCGTCGTCGAGCGCACCGGTGACGGCACGGTCTGGCTCACGGTCGCCGCCTACAGCCGCCCCGCCAAGTGGTACACCCGCACCGCCGGCCCCGTCACCCGCGCCCTCCAGCACGCCTACGCCCGCAGATGCGGCGCGACCCTGAAGCGCCTGTGCGCGGACGAGGACGAGAGCTAGACCGCCGGGCGGTACCGGCACACCCACTCCCCCGGCACCCGCGCGGATGCCCGTCGTCGGAGGGTGAACGACACGGCCCACCCTCCGGCGGCTCAGGCTCAGCGCAGCAGCACCCCCGCCGATTCCACCGCTTCCTCCGGCGGGGACGTCACCAGGCCCGTCTCCGCCGTGGAGGCGAGGAGGCGGTGGGCGGGGAGGATGCGGACGGTGTAGCCGAAGGGGCCGGTGCGGTCGAGGAAGAGGGGGCCCTCGTAGAGCCAGCGGCCCTCCAGGTCGGGGTTGCCGACCGGTTTCAGCGGGACCGTGCTCGCGTCGGTGATGCGGTCGCCGGAGTCGACCCGGCCGGAGACCACCTGCACCTCCACGTCGTCCGGGGTCAGCTCACCGAGCCCCACCCGCACCCGCAGCCCGACGCTGGAGCCCAGCTCCGCCGTGGCGGTGGGCGCCGTGGTCTCGACGTGGTCCACGCTCACACCGGGCCACGCGGCGCGCACCCTCGCCTTCCAGCCGGCCAGTTCGCGCGCGGCGTCCGGGGCGAGTGCGCGGTGGGCCTGGGCGGCCGGGGCGTAGAGCCGCTCGACGTACTCGCGGACCATGCGGCCGGCCAGCACCTTCGGGCCCAGCAGGGTGAGGGTCTGGCGGACCATCTCGATCCACCGGTCGGGCAGCGAGGCCCGGCCGCGCTCGTAGAACCGGGCGGTGACCCGGCCCTCCAGGAGTTCGTACAGCGCGGCGGCCTCGATGTCGTCCCGGCGCTCGTGGTCGGTGGCCGCGCCGTCCGCCGTGGGGATGGCCCAGCCGAAGTCGGGCTGGAACCATTCGTCCCACCAGCCGTCGAGCACCGACAGGTTGAGGCAGCCGTTCAGCGCGGCCTTCATCCCGGAGGTGCCGCACGCCTCCAGCGGGCGCAGCGGGTTGTTCAGCCAGATGTCGCAGCCGGGGTAGAGCTTCTGCGCCATCCCCATGCCGTAGTCGGGCAGGAACACGATCCGGTGCCGTACCCGCGGGTCGTCCGCGAACCGCACCAGCTCCTGGACGAGCTTCTTGCCGCCGTCGTCCGCCGGGTGCGCCTTGCCCGCCACCACGATCTGCACCGGCCGCTGCGGATGCAGCAGCAGCTCGGTCAGCCGCTCCTTGTCCCGCAGCATCAGCGTGAGCCGCTTGTACGAGGGCACGCGCCGGGCGAAGCCGATGGTGAGCACGTCGGGGTCGAGCACCCCGTCGATCCAGCCCAGCTCGGCGTCGGCCGCCCCGCGCTGCCGCCAGGAGGCGCGCAGCCGGGACCGCACCTCCAGCACGAGCTGTTCGCGCAGGGTGCGGCGCAGCTCCCAGATCTCCTGGTCCGGGATCTCCGCGACCGCGTCCCAGCGCTCGGAGCCGCCGACGGTGAGCGCGTCCTCGGCCCGCTGCACGCCGAGCTGCCGGGAACCGAGCCGCAGCACCTCGGGGGCGACCCAGGTCGGGGCGTGCACCCCGTTGGTGACCGAGGTGATCGGCACCTCCTCGGCGTCGAAGCCCGGCCAGAGCCCGGCGAACATCTCCCGGCTGACCCGCCCGTGCAGCAGCGACACGCCATTGGCCCGCTGGGCGAGGCGCAGGCCCATCACGGCCATGTTGAACAGGCCGGGCTCGCCGCCCGGATAGGTCTCGGTGCCCAGCGCCAGCACGCGGCGCGGGTCGAGCCCGGACAGCTCGGCGTCGGGCCCGAAGTGCCGGGCGACCAGGTCCCGGTCGAAGCGGTCGATCCCGGCGGGCACGGGGGTGTGCGTGGTGAACACGGTCCCGGCCCGCACCGTCTCCAGTGCCGCGTCGAAGTCCAGCCCCAGCTCGCCCAGTTCGGCGATGCGCTCCAGGCCGAGGAACCCGGCGTGCCCCTCGTTGGTGTGGAACACCTCCGGCTCGGCGTGCCCGGTGAGCCGGCAGTAGGTGCGCACCGCGCGGACACCTCCTATGCCGAGCAGCATCTCCTGGAGCAGCCGGTGCTCGCTGCCGCCGCCGTAGAGCCGGTCGGTGACGCCGCGTTCGGCCGGGTCGTTCTCCTCCACGTCGGAGTCGAGCAGCAGCAGCGGCACCCTGCCGACCTGTGCGACCCAGATCCGGGCGTGCAGGGCGCGGCCGCCGGGCAGCGCGAGGGAGACGCCGGCGGGGGTGCCGTCGCCCTCCTTGAGCTGGACGAGGGGCAGCTCGTTGGGGTCGAGGACGGGGTAGTGCTCCTGCTGCCAGCCGTCGCGGGAGAGGGTCTGGCGGAAGTAGCCGTGCCGGTAGAGCAGCCCGACGCCGATCAGCGGGGCGCCCAGGTCGCTGGCGGCCTTGAGGTGGTCGCCGGCCAGGATGCCGAGGCCGCCGGAGTACTGGGGCAGGGCCGCGGTGATGCCGAACTCGGGCGAGAAGTACGCGACCGCGGCGGGCAGCCCGTCACCCTGCTGCTGGTACCAGCGGTCGCCGGTCACGTAGTCGTCCAGGTCGTCGGCGACCGCGGTCAGCCGGCGCAGGAAGCGCCGGTCCTCCGCCAGCTCGGCGAGCCGCGCTGGGCTCACCCGGCCCAGCAGCCGCACCGGGTCGCCCTCGGCGGCGGCCCAGTGCCCGGGGTCGACGGACTGGAACAGGTCGCGCGTCTCCGCATGCCAGGACCAGCGCAGATTGCGCGCCAGGTCGCTGAGCGGCCGGAGGGGTTCGGGGAGAACTGGACGGACGGTGAACCGACGGATCGCCTTCACATTCCACCTCGGACGCGTCGCATGGTGAGACGCACGGCGCTGTACGTCTCGTCGTCATTGTCGACGGTAGTGGTTACCGGGGCGTCACCGAGGACGCATCCGGGTGAAGCGGCCGGATACGGCACATCCGGTGCGCGGGGGAACGGAGCGCGGACGAGGGGCGCGGGGTGCGCAAGCGCCGGGAACTGCCGGGAATTGACCGAACCCCGCCGTACCGGGGGGAGTCAAGGCACGCCGGGCGGGAATCCGGGAGACGTAAGGCCGGGAGCGTACGCAGTTGTACGCGCGAGTAGTTAACCAAAGTTCCGGATTGCCCACCCGAACCGGGTGGGAAGGCTCCCCCGGTACGACGCATCAGGCACCACAGCACCGCAGCAGGAACCGTCGCCCGCACACCCGGCCCACACCCATGTCGACGCGGACAGGAGCGGTCATGCCCGCCACGCACCACTCGTCAGCACCGGTGACCCCCGGCAAGGCGGCCGGCAGAAAACCGGCCCGGCCGGCCCACAAGGCCCCACCGCCGGACGCGACCCCGACCGCCGCGCCCGGGCCCCCCGCCCGGCAGCCCGTGACGGGCCGTATCCCGGTCCTGGACGTGCGGCCGTCTGTCCAGGGCGGCCGCAGGCCCGCGAAGGCGGTGCCCGGCGAGGTCTTCGAGGTCTCGGCCACCGTGTTCCGCGAGGGACACGACGCGGTCGCCGCCGACGTCGTGCTGCGCGACCCGGACGGCCGGCCCGGCCCCTTCACCCCGATGCGCGAACTCGCCCCCGGCACCGACCGCTGGGGCGCCCTGGTCAGCGCGGACCGGCCCGGCACCTGGACGTACTCGGTGGAGGCGTGGTCCGACCCGGTCGCCACCTGGCGGCACACCGCCGAGATCAAGATCCCGGCCGGCATCGACACCGAGGCCGTACTGGAGGAGGGGGCGCGGCTGTACGAGCGCGCGGCCGCCGGTGTCCCGGCCAAGCACCGGGACACCGTGCTGGACGTGGTCGCGGCCCTGCGCGACGAGGACCGCCCCGCCGCCTGGCGCCTGGCCTCGGCCCTGGCCCCGGAGGTCTCCGAGGTCCTGGCCCGCCACCCCCTGCGCGAACTGGTGACGGCCTCCGACCCGCTCCCCCTGCTGGTGGAGCGGCAACGGGCGCTGTACGGCTCCTGGTACGAGTTCTTCCCGCGCTCGGAGGGGACGCTGGAGGAGCCGCACGGCACGTTCCGTACGGCGGAGAAGCGTCTTGAGGCCGTCGCGGAGATGGGTTTCGACGTGGTGTACCTCCCGCCGATCCATCCGATCGGGACCACGCACCGCAAGGGCCGTAACAACACGCTGACCGCGACCCCGGACGACGTCGGTGTCCCGTGGGCGATCGGTTCTCCCGAGGGCGGTCACGACGCGGTCCACCCCGACCTCGGCACCCTGGACGACTTCGACCACTTCGCGAGCCGGGCACGGGAGTTGGGGCTCGAAGTCGCCCTGGACTTCGCGTTGCAGTGCTCCCCGGACCATCCGTGGGTGGAGAAGCACCCGCAGTGGTTCCACCACCGCCCCGACGGCACCATCGCCTACGCCGAGAACCCGCCGAAGAAGTACCAGGACATCTACCCCATCGCCTTCGACGCCGACATGGACGGCCTGGTCACCGAGACGGTGCGGGTCCTGCGGCACTGGATGGAGCACGGCGTCCGCATCTTCCGCGTCGACAACCCCCACACCAAGCCCGTGGTGTTCTGGGAGCGCGTGATCGGGGAGATCAACCGCGCCGACCCCGACGTCATCTTCCTGGCGGAGGCCTTCACCCGCCCCGCGATGATGCACACCCTCGCCCAGATCGGCTTCCAGCAGTCCTACACCTACTTCACCTGGCGCAACAGCAAGCAGGAGCTGACGGAGTACCTCACCGAGCTCTCGGGGGAGGCGGCCGCCTACATGCGGCCCAACTTCTTCGCCAACACCCCCGACATCCTGCACGCCTACCTGCAGCAGGGCGGGCGACCCGCCTTCGAGATCCGTGCCGTGCTCGCGGCAACCCTCTCCCCCACGTGGGGCATCTACAGCGGCTACGAACTCTGTGAGAACGAGCCGTTGAAGGCGGGCAGCGAGGAGTACTGGGACTCGGAGAAGTACCAGCTCAAGCCCAGGGACTGGGAGGCGGCGGCCCGCGAGGGCCGCACGATCGCGCCGCTCATCACCCGACTCAACGAGATCCGCCGGGAGAACCCGGCCCTGCACCAGCTCAGGGACATCCACTTCCACCACGCGGACCAGGACGGAGTGATCGTCTACTCCAAGCGCAGCGGTTCGAACACGGTTCTGGTGGTCGCCAACCTCGACCCGCACCACACCCAGGAGGCCACGGTCTCGTTGGACATGCCGCAACTCGGCCTCGACTGGCACGAGTCGGTGCCGGTGCGCGACCTGCTCACCGGCGAGTCCTATCACTGGGGCAGGGCCAACTATGTGCGACTCGAACCGGGTCGTCGACCCGCGCATGTGTTCTCGGTTCTGCGACCGTCCAACCCGCGGATCGGAGGGTCACCCGCCATATGATCGTCAACGAGCCCGTTCCCGACACCTTCGAGGACACGCCGGCCAAGGACCGGGACCCGGAATGGTTCAAACGTGCCGTCTTCTACGAGGTCCTGGTCCGTTCCTTCCAGGACAGCAACGGCGACGGTGTCGGTGACCTCAAGGGTCTGACCGCCAAACTCGACTACCTGCAATGGCTCGGCGTGGACTGCCTCTGGCTCCCGCCGTTCTTCAAGTCCCCGCTGCGTGACGGTGGTTACGACGTCTCCGACTACACCGCCGTGCTCCCCGAGTTCGGGGACCTCGCGGACTTCGTTGAGTTCGTCGACGCCGCGCACCAGCGGGGCATGCGGGTCATCATCGACTTCGTCATGAACCACACCAGTGACCAGCACCCGTGGTTCCAGGAGTCCCGCAACAACCCCGACGGCCCGTACGGGGACTACTACGTCTGGGCCGACGACGACAAGCAGTTCCAGGACGCCCGGATCATCTTCGTCGACACCGAGGCGTCGAACTGGACCTACGACCCGGTGCGCAAGCAGTACTACTGGCACCGCTTCTTCTCGCACCAGCCGGACCTGAACTACGACAACCCGGCCGTGCAGGAGGAGATGATCTCGGCGCTGAAGTTCTGGCTGGACCTCGGCATCGACGGGTTCCGGCTGGACGCGGTGCCGTACCTGTATCAGCGCGAGGGCACCAACTGCGAGAACCTGCCCGAGACCCACGACTTCCTGAAGCGGGTCCGCAAGGAGGTCGACGAGCAGTACGCCGACAAGGTCGTGCTGGCGGAGGCCAATCAGTGGCCCGAGGACGTGGTCGACTACTTCGGGGACTACTCCACCGGCGGCGACGAATGCCACATGGCGTTCCACTTCCCGGTCATGCCCCGCATCTTCATGGCCGTCCGCCGCGAATCCCGCTACCCGGTCTCGGAAATCCTCGCCAAGACCCCGGCGATCCCCACGAACTGCCAGTGGGGCATCTTCCTACGGAACCACGACGAGCTGACCCTCGAGATGGTCACCGACGAGGAACGCGACTACATGTGGGCCGAGTACGCCAAAGACCCGCGTATGCGCGCCAACATCGGCATCCGCCGCCGCCTCGCCCCGCTCCTCGACAACGACCGCAACCAGATCGAGCTCTTCACCGCGCTCCTGCTCTCCCTGCCCGGCTCGCCGATCCTCTACTACGGCGACGAGATCGGCATGGGCGACAACATCTGGCTCGGCGACCGCGACGCCGTCCGCACCCCCATGCAGTGGACCCCCGACCGCAACGCGGGCTTCTCCTCCTGCGACCCCGGCCGGCTCTTCCTCCCGACGATCATGGACCCGGTCCACGGCTACCAGGTCACCAACGTCGAAGCCTCCATGTCCTCGCCGTCCAGCCTCCTGCACTGGACCCGCCGCATGATCGAGATCCGCAAGCAGAACTCCGCCTTCGGACTCGGCTCCTACACCGAGCTGGTCTCGTCCAACCCGGCGGTACTGGCCTTCCTGCGGGAGTACGAGGACGACCTCGTGGTCTGCGTGCACAACTTCTCGCGGTTCGCCCAGCCCACCGAGCTGGATCTGCGCCAGTTCACCGGGCGGCACCCGGTGGAGCTGTTCGGCGGAGTGCGCTTCCCGGCCGTCGGCGAGCTGCCGTACCTGCTGACGCTGGCCGGGCACGGCTTCTACTGGTTCCGGCTGCGCCAGGACGCCGTCTAGTCGCGATCGAGCGGGGCGGCCACCGGTTTCCGCCGCCCCGCTCGGGGCACCGTTCAGTAACACCCCGACGACCCGGGGAAAGGACGTGACGCCCATGGCGGAAACGGTCACCCCCTCCAGCACGTCAGGTACCACAACAGCCGAGCTGCTCGAATCGCTCGACCCCCTGCTGCGCGAATGGCTGCCCCGGCAGCGCTGGTTCGCCGGGAAGGGGCGCGCGGTCACCGGTTTCGACCTGGTGGCCGCCACGGAACTCCTGCCTCCCGAAGGGAGGTTGGGTCTCTACCACGTACTCCTGCGCGTCCACCAGCCGCCGGTGCCGGGCGCTCCACCGCAGCCCGGTGACTGCTACCAGTTGCTGATAGGCGTGCGCGAGGCGCTGCCGCCCCGGCTGGCGCCCGCGCTGATCGGCCATGTCGTGGACGGCCCGCTCGACGGGCGCACGGTCTACGACGCCCTGTACGACCCCCGGCCCGCCGAGGTGCTGCTGGAGGCCCTGCGCACCGGCGCACGCGTCGGCGCGCTGCGCTTCGAGCGGGACCCGGCACACGAGATCCGGGACCAGCTGGTGGCCCGGCTGATGACCGCTGAGCAGTCCAACTCCTCGGTGGTGTACGGAGATACGTTCATCCTCAAGCTGTTGCGCCGGGTCACCGCCGGCGTCAACCCCGACCTGGAGCTGCCGCTCGCGCTGGCCCGCGAGGGCTGTGCGCGGGTGCCCGCGCCGGTGGCCTGGCTGCGCGCGGACCTGGACACCGAGCCGTACGTCCTCGCCGTGCTCCAGCCCTTCATGAACGGCGCGACCGACGGCTGGGACCTGGCCCTGCGCGAGCTGGCCAAGGGCGAGGACTTCACCCGGGAGGCGCGGGCACTCGGCCGGGCCACCGCCGAGGTGCACACCGCGCTCGCCCGCGCCCTGCCGACCGTCACCCTCGGCCACGCCCAACTGGAGCTGATGGCAGGCGGGATGACCGAGCGGCTGACGGCCGCCGTGCAGGCCGTGCCCGCGCTGCGGCCGTACGAGACCGGGCTGCGCTCGGCCTTCGAGGCGCTGGCCGACCTGGCCCGCGAGGGACAGACCTGGACGGCGCAGCGGGTGCACGGCGATCTGCACCTCGGGCAGTGCCTGCGCTCGCCCGGCGGCGGCTGGTCGCTGATCGACTTCGAGGGCGAGCCGTCCCGCCCGCTGGCCGAGCGGCGCATGCCGCAGCCCGCGGTGCGTGACATCGCGGGCATGCTGCGCTCCTTCGACTACGCGGCCCACTCCGCGAAGACCCCGGCGCCCGACTGGGCCCACGCCTGCCGGGCCGCCTACTGCACCGGGTACGCCGAGGTCACCGGCCGTGACCCCCGTACCGACCCGGTGATGCTGCGCGCGTACGAGACCGACAAGGCGATCTACGAGGTCGTCTACGAGGCCCGGCACCGGCCCGAGTGGCTGTCGGTCCCGATGTCGGCGGTGCGCCGCCTCGCCACGCCCGACCTGTCGTGAGCCCGACCTGACCCCGACCGGGAGACTCGTCCGTGACGTCCAAGAAGCCAGCCGGCCCGAAGAGCAAGTCCGGCAAGAAGCAGGCCAAGTCCTCCGAGGCGGCACCGATGAAGCAGGTCCGGGCCAAACCCGGCAGGCAGGCGGACTCACCGGAGAACGCGCCCGCGATCCCGAAGGCGCGTACGCCGGAGGTGCCCGCGGTGCCCGCCGTGTCCCCGGCCCTGGACCCAGCCGACCGTGAGCGGCTGCTCGCGGGCACGCATCACGACCCGCACACCGTCCTGGGCGCGCACCCGGTGCCCGGCGGGGTCGCCGTCCGGGTGTTCCGGCCGCACGCGGAGGCGGTGACCGTCGTCTTCGAGGACACGCGGACGGAGCTGCGCGACGACGGGGAGGGCTTCTTCTCCGGCCTGCTCCCGCTGACCGAGGTCCCGGCCTACCGGCTGCTGGTGTCCTACGACGGCACGGTGCACGAGACCGAGGACCCGTACCGCTTCCTGCCCACGCTCGGCGAGCTGGACCTGCATCTGCTGGGCGAGGGGCGGCACGAGGAGCTGTGGCAGGCGCTCGGGTCGCGGGTGCTGACCCAGCAGGGCGTGACCGGGACCCGGTTCGCGGTCTGGGCGCCGAACGCCCTCGGGGTGCGGGTCGCGGGCGGCTTCGACTTCTGGGACGCGACCGGCTTCCCGATGCGCTCGCTGGGCTCCACCGGGGTGTGGGAGCTGTTCGTGCCGGGGGTCGGGGAGGGTGAGCTGTACAAGTTCGAGATCACCCGCCCGGACGGCTCGCGCACCCTGCGCGCGGACCCGATGGCCCGCCGTACGGAGGTGCCGCCGGCCACCTCCTCGGTCGTGGACGTCTCGCACCACGAGTGGGGCGACGCGGAGTGGATGGCCCACCGCGCGGACCGCCCGGTGCACGAGGCACCCTTCTCGGTGTACGAGGTGCACCTGCCGTCCTGGCGTCCGGGACTGACGTACCGCCAGCTCGCCGAGCAGCTGCCCGCGTACGTCGGTGATCTCGGCTTCACCCACGTCGAGCTGATGCCGGTGGCCGAGCATCCCTTCGGGGGCTCCTGGGGCTACCAGGTCACCGGGTTCTACGCCCCGACCGCCCGGCTCGGCACCCCGGACGACTTCAAGTACCTGGTGGACAAGCTGCATCAGGCGGGCATCGGGGTGCTGATGGACTGGGTGCCCGCCCATTTCCCGCGCGACGAGTGGGCGCTGGCCGAGTTCGACGGGCGGCCGCTGTACGAGCACGGCGATCCGCTGCGGGCGGCCCATCCGGACTGGGGCACGCTGGAGTTCGACTTCGGGCGGCGCGAGGTGCGGAACTTCCTGGTGGCCAACGCGGTGTACTGGTGCGAGGAGTTCCACATCGACGGGCTCCGCGTGGACGCCGTCGCCTCGATGCTCTACCTCGACTACTCGCGCGAGGCGGGCCAGTGGACGCCGAACGAGTTCGGCGGGCGGGAGAACCTGGACGCGGTCGCCTTCCTCCAGGAGATGAACGCCACCGTCTACCGGCGCTGCCCCGGCGTGGTGACCATCGCCGAGGAGTCCACCGCCTGGGACGGCGTGACCCGGCCGACCCACCACAAGGGCCCGAGCGGCTTCGGCGGGCTGGGCTTCGGGCTGAAGTGGAACATGGGCTGGATGCACGACTCGCTGGCCTACATGAGCCACGAGCCGGTGCACCGCAAGTACCACCACCACGAGATGACCTTCTCGATGGTGTACGCGTACAGCGAGAACTACGTGCTGCCCATCTCCCACGACGAGGTCGTGCACGGCAAGCGGTCGCTGGTCTCCAAGATGCCGGGCGACTGGTGGCAGCAGCGCGCGAACCTCCGGGCCTACCTGGCCTTCATGTGGGCCCACCCCGGCAAGCAACTCCTTTTCATGGGACAGGAGTTCGCACAGGGCGCCGAGTGGTCCGAGGCACACGGCCCGGACTGGTGGCTGCTGGACCCGGCCTACGGCGCCGAGTCCGAGCACCGCGGCGTGCGGGAGCTGGTGCGCGACCTGAACACCGCGTACCGGGCGACTCCGGCCCTGTGGGAGCGGGACACCGATCCGGCAGGGTTCGAGTGGATCGTGGGGGACGCGGCGGAGGACAACGTCTTCGCCTTCCTGCGCCGCGACGCGGAGGGCGGTCCGCTGCTGTGCGTCGCCAACCTCTCCCCGCTGGCCCGCCACGACTACCGCCTCGGCGTCCCCGACGACGTCCCCGCCTGGCACGAGACCCTCAACACCGACCTCGCCCGCTACGGCGGCAGCGACGTCGCGGGCCAGGGCACGGTCAAGCCGGAACCCCAGCCCTGGCACGGCCGCCCGGCCAGCATCCGCCTGACCCTGCCACCGCTGGCCACGGTGTGGCTGCGGCCGGCGTGAGACCGCGACCGTCCGGGGGCCGCAGGCCGGCCCCCGGACGGAGCCCGGTCACCCCTTGAGCGCCGCCGGGACCTCGCCGGTGTGCAGCACGCCGAGGCGCTGGGTGGCCCGGGTGAGGGCCACGTACAGGTCGCTGGTGCCGTAGGCGGCGGGGTCGACGACCAGGACCGAGTCGAATTCCAGGCCCTTGGACTGGCGGGGGTCGAGCAGGACCACCTTCCGGGTGAGGTCGGGCTCGGCGCCCGCCGTGACGCCGTCCAGCGCGCCGGCGACGGTGGCGTGCAGGGCGCGCGGGGCGATGACCGCGAGCCGTCCCTCGGCCGGGGTCAGCTCGGCCACCGCCCGCGCGACCGCGCCGGGCAGGTCGCCGGAGGCGTCACGCACCCAGGGGCGTACGCCGGTGGAGCGGACCGAGCTGGGCGGCTCGAAGTCAGGGTGCTCGGCGCGGACCACGGCGGCGGCCAGGTCCATGATCTCCGACGGGGTGCGGTAGTTGACGCCGAGGCGGGTGTGCTCCCAGCGGTCCTCGACGTACGGCTGGAGGATCTCGGACCAGGAGCCGACCCCGGCCGCCTCGGCGGTCTGCGCCGGGTCCCCGACCAGGGTCATGGAGCGGGTCGGGCTGCGCCGCATCAGCAGCCGCCACGCCATCGGGGACAGCTCCTGCGCCTCGTCCACGATGATGTGCCCGAACGCCCAGGTCCGGTCGGCGGCCGCGCGCTCGGCGGCGCTGCGGTGGTCGTCCTCCTCGTGCCGCTCGGCGAACCGCTCGGCGTCGATGATGTCGTGCGCCGAGAGCACCTCGGAGGACTCCGGGTCGTCCTCCTCCTTGTCGTCGAACTCGTAGGTGCGGGACGCGTACGACACGTCCAGCACGCCCTGCGCGTACGCGATCTGCGTCTCCCGTTCCCGGTCGGCGCGGGCGCGGGCCAGCCGGTCGTCCTCGCCGAGGAGCTCGGCCGCCTCGTCCAGCAGGGGCACGTCCGCCACGGTCCAGGCACGGGTGACGGGACGGCGTACCGCGTCGGCGTCCTTGGGCGAGAGGTGGCCGTCGGGCTCGGCGAGGAAGTCCGCGACCAGTCGGCGCGGGGTGATCCGGGGCCACAACTGGTCGATGGCGGACCAGACTTCGGGGTTCTCGGCGAGCTCGTCGCGGATCTGGGTGATGTCGGAGGGGTCGAGCAGGCTGCTGCCGTCGTAGGGGTCGGTGCCCACGCGCTCGGCGTACAGGTCGGTGAGGGTGTTGAGGATGTGGCCCTCGAAGTGCTCGCGGGCCGCGTTGTGCGGCAGCTTGGCCGCGCGGGTGCGCTCGCGGGCGGTGGCGACCAGCCCCTCGTCGAGCATCAGCACCTCGCGGTCGTGCTCGATGGCGATCACCGGGTCCGGCAGCGCCTGCCGCTCGGCCACGACGGCGGCGAGCACGTCGGCCATCTCGGCGCGCCCCTTGACCACGGCCGCCTCGGGGGTGTCGGTGGCGGTGGCCTTCACGCCGGGGAACAGCTCCCCGACCGTGGCCAGCAGGACGCCGGTCTCGCCGAGCGAGGGGAGCACCTCGCCGATGTAGCCGAGGAACGCGGGGTTGGGGCCGACGATGAGCACCGCGCGGCGGGCGAGCAGTTCGCGGTGCTCGTAGAGCAGGTAGGCGGCGCGGTGCAGGGCGACCGCGGTCTTGCCGGTGCCGGGGCCGCCCTCGACCACCATCACACCCCGGTGGGGTGCCCGGATGATGTCGTCCTGCTCGGCCTGGATGGTCTGCACGATGTCGTTCATGCGGCCGGTGCGGGCGGTGTTCAGCGCGGCGAGCAGGACCGCGTCACCGGTGGGGTCCTCGTGGCCGGTGCGGGTGTCGTCGCCGAGGTCGAGGATCTCGTCGTGCAGCGCGGTGACGGTTCGGCCCTCGCTGGTGATGTGCCGGCGGCGGCGCAGGCCCATCGGGGTGTGGCCGGTGGCCACGTAGAAGGGGCGGGCGACGTCGGCGCGCCAGTCGATGAGGACGGGGGTGCGCTCGGCGTCCTCGCGGCGCAGGCCGATGCGGCCGATGTGGTGGGTGGTGCCGTCGGCGAGGTCGATCCGGCCGAAGCAGAGCGAGCCGTCGACGGAGTTCAGCGCGGCGAGCAGCCCGGAGCGCTCGGCGACCAGGATGTCCCGCTCCAGGCGGGCCTGCTGGGGCTTGTCGCCCTGCGCGAGGGCGTCCCTGACACCGGTCTCGGCGTCGCCGCGCAGCTCGTCCACGCGCTCGTAGAGTCCGTCGATGAATTCCTGCTCGAACCGCAATTCATCGTCCGGAAATTCGGTGTTTGACAATTCCACTCCCGCCCGCATATACTGTGCTCATCAAGCTTCCGCACGACCTCCCATAAAGAAGTCGTGAACGGTCCAATATACCGAAAGAAATCCCCCGGGCGCCAATGCCCGGGGGATTTCTTTGCTTGCGGGGTGCTTTGTCAGAGCAGGTCGGCCAGCTCCTCCAGCAGCCTGCGCTTCGGGCGGGCGCCGACCATGGAGCGCACCGGCTCACCGTCCTGGAAGACCAGGAGAGTGGGGGTGGAGAGCACCTGGTAGGCGATGGTGGTGGCGGGGTTGCGGCCCACGTCGAGCTGGACCACCTTCAGCCGGTCGCCCTCGGTGAAGGCGATGTCCTTCAGCACCGGCGCGAGCTGCCGGCAGGGCCCGCACCAGTCGGCGGTGAACTGCACCAGCACCGGGAGATCGGAGCTGAGCACCTCCGCCTCGAAATTCGCGTCCGTGACCTCGTCAAGACCGCTGATGACACTCATGGCTTTCGCCCTCCCAGCTCGCACACGGGTTCCGGACCCCCCGGAACCAACGCCTCGGCGGCGAGCCCGGCCCGCGCCTCCTCGGCCCTCCGCAGCTCCCCCGCGACCGTCTCCCGCACCGCCACCAGCTCCCCGATGAGCCTGTCCAGCTCATCCAGCTTCCGCCGGTACACGGCCTGCGACGCCGGACACGCGTCCCCCTCCGGGTGCCCGGCCCGCAGGCACTCCACGAACGGCCGCGTCTCCTCCAGCTCGAACCCGAAGTCCCGCAGCGTCCGGATCTGCGTCAGCAGCGTGAGATCCCGCTCGTCGTACTCCCGGTACCCCCGCGCGTCCCGCCGCGCGGGCAGCAGCCCCCGCGTCTCGTAGTACCGCAGGGCCCGCACGGTCGTCCCGGCCCGCTCGGCCAGCTCACCGATTCGCATGGCTTCGACGGTAGGGGGTGACGTGGGCGTCAGGGCAAGGCGGTCAGGCGGGGGAACCGGCCTTGAGGTGGTCGGAGAGCACCTGGAGCGCCGTCCATGCCTCGGCCTCGGTGCCGTCGCCCAACGGGTAGTGGAGGGCCGGGGCGGTCGCAGGACCGAGCTGCCGGGGCCTGAGGGCCAGGGGCGGCCGGCGGGCGTGGGTGAGGCCGATGATCCGTACGTCGCGCGCGCCGAGAGTGAAGGCGACCGGCAGGGGCGCGGGCTCCAGGTGCGGCGGCAGGGTGAGGTCGGCGCGGGCCCGGCGCAGAGTGGTGAGCATGGTGGTCAGGCCGTGTTCGGCGACCAGCTTCCCGGCCAGGGCTTCCAGGGCGTCGAGGGGGACCTCGTCGGGGGCGGCGAACCCGAGGGTCAGGGTGGTGTCCTCCGCCACTCCGGCGGTGGTGCGCGTGACGCGGTGCGTGGCGATGGCGGGCCGTTCGGGGGCGCCGATGACGACGAGGTGAGCCGGAGCGGGCGCCCGGTCGCGGGCCGCCTCGGTCACCTGACGGCGCGACCAGGGCAGGTTCACCGGCTCCGCGGTGCCCCATCCGGCGGGCGGCGCGCCGGTGAGGTGGCGCCAGGCGGCTTCCAGCGCGCCGCCCAGCTCCAGATCGGCGTCGGGTGCGTGCACCGTACGGAACGACACGGTGAGCTGCCGGTGTCCCGCGGGTGTCACCCGCGAGGTGAACGCGTCGGCGACCTCGGTGCCGAGCGGGGCGAACGTACCGTCGCGCCAGGCGAGCCGGACGCCGGACAGGCCGTCGTGATAGCCGCCCGCGGGGTCCTGGACCACCCACCGGTTGGGGGTGCCGCCGAGCGCGGTGCGCAGCGGCAGCGTCAGTCGGACGTGGGGCGGGGTGACGAGGTGGAACGCGCGGTCCGAGCGGGCTGTGGTGCGCAGGACGTCCGAGAGCCAGGCGGTGAGGGGGACGACGGGACGGTCCGCCAGGACCACCGCCGTGGAGTCGGTCAGTACGTCGACGACGGGCTGGAGGGGACCGGGGGCCGCCGGCGGACGGGCCCCGTCGTCGGAGGCCGTCACACGGGCGGTGTGGCCGGCCTCGGGCGGCCAGGTGGTGCCGCCGAGCAGCATCGTCAGGCGGCCGCACACGGAGCCCGCGAGGGATTCGGCGGCCGGGACCGCCGTGGAGGCCCGTGTCTCGGTCCACCAGTACGGCGGTGCGGGTGCTTCGGCCCACGAACCGAGCAGCCGCTCCGCCTCGCCCGCAGTGTGGACGAGGAGCGGGGCCTCGACCGACACCAGCGGGCGCCCGTCCGCCGTGCGGAGCTGGAGAACCGCGCCGTCGTCGGTGGCGGTCAGACCCAGTTCGGGTCCGCCCGCGTGCAGCGCGGCCAGCAGGGCACCGGTGTCGGGCATCTTCGGCGTGAGTGCGATGACGTCCTTGGTCACGCCGGCGCCTCCCCGGACCCGTTCTCCGCCACGAGGGCCGTCTGGACGATCTGGTGGCGGCGACCCCGGCGCACCAGGGTGCCCCGGCCCGGCGGCTGCGCGGAGGCGTACAGACCGGGGAAGAGCTGGCCCTCCGTGCGGTCTCCCGTCATCACGAGCGCCGTGGAGCCGGTCTCGCGCAGCGCCGTCAGGACCGGGTCGTACAGGGCACGCGAGGCACCCGCGACGCGGCGCGCGACGACGAAGTGGAGTCCGATGTCCTGGGCGGCGGAGATGTACGGCAGGAACGGCGCGAGAGGCTGCGACCCCGCCGCGGTGAGGACGTCGTAGTCGTCGACCAGGATCACGATGCGCGGGCCGGTGAAGCCTGGTTCGTCGGTCATGGCGTCGGGGTCGACGGTGTCCGGGAGGCGCTTGCCCAGCTCGGCCGCTATGCCGTCCGCCAGCGCGAGGGAGAGCTTGGCGTTGTGCGCGTAGCCGCCCCGGTACGGTTCCGGCACCGCGCGGCGCAGGCCCCGCCGGGGGTCGAAGACCGCGAACACCAGCTCGTCCTCGCCGTACCGCTCGACGAGTGCGCCGGAGATCAGGCGGAGCAGGTTCGTCCGGCCGCACTCGTTGTCCCCGAGGACCAGCAGGTGCTGGTCGGTCCCGAACAGGTCCAGCACGACCGGGGCCAGGGAATCCTGGTCGACCCCGATCGGCACCGCGCGCGGTTCCTTGTCCGGGCCGGGCAGGCGCTGCGCGGGCAGGCGGGTCGGCAACACCCGCACAGGGGCGGCGGATTCACCGTGCCAGGTGGCCCGCAGGGAACGCGCGGCGGATTCCAGGGCCGGACCCAGGTCGGTCGCCGAGGCGATCGCGTCGAGCCTCGGCAGGGCGGCCTGGGCGAACAGCTTGCCGTCGGTGAGGGCCCGGCCGGGGGTGTCCGCCGGCAGGGTCTCGGAGAGTTTGCGGTCCACGGAGGAGTCGGCGGGATCGTTCAGCCGGAGCTCGATCCGGCTGCCGAACATCGACTGCGTGGCGATGCGTACGTCGTTCCAGCGGAGCATGCCCGCCACGACGTGGATGCCGTAGCCGCCGCCCCGCTTGAGGAGGTCGGCGACCGGCTCGTCCAACGCGGCGAACTCGTCCCGCAGCGCGCCGAAGCCGTCGATGAGCAGCACCACGTCGGTGGAGCCCAGTGCGGGCAGTTCGCCCTTGGCGCGCAGGGCGCGGAGCTGGTCGACGGAGTCGATGCCGCGCTCGCGGAACACGGCCTCCCGCTCGGCGAGCATGGCGCACACCTCGGCGACCGTACGGGCGGCGCGCTCGTGGTCGGCGCGTCCGGCGATACCGCCGACGTGCGGCAGCCCGGCGAGCGCGCCGAGGCCGCCGCCGGCCAGGTCGAGCCCGTAGACCGCGACGTCGCGCGGGGTGTGCGTGACGGCCAGGGAGAGGGCCAGGGTGCGCAGCAGGGTGGTCTTGCCGGACTGGGGGCCACCGATGACGGCGGTGTGGCCGCCGGCGGTGTTCAGATCGTGCACCCAACTGCTCTGCCGCTGCCGGGCCGGGTCGTCCAGCACTCCGAGAGGCACCCTCAACGGCCCGTTCAGTGCCGCGAGTTGCATTCCCTCGCCGGAGGGCCGCACCGGCCCGGCGGCTCCGGTCAGCGTCACAGCCTCGGGCAGCGGGGGGAGCCAGATCCGGCGCACCGGCTCTTCGGCGCCTGTCAGTTGGTCCACCACGACGGACAGCACCGTGGGCCCCGTCTCCCGTTCGCGCGGAACGGCCGGCTGGTCGCCGCCCTCCGGACCGGTGCGTGTGTTCAGGGTGTTGTAGGCCGGATAGGGCCACGCCGAGGGCTCGTCGTCGGCAATCGCGTCCGGCCTGACCGGCCCCCGGTACGCGCCGGAGACGAACCCCGCCTTGAAGCGCGTGTAGGTGGAGGTGTCGACCTTGAGATAGCCGAAGCCCGGCAGCGGCGGCAGGTTGAAGGCGTCCGGGGTGTCCAGGACCGTGCGGGACTCGTCCGCCGAGAAGGTGCGCAGCCCGAGCCGGTACGACAGATAGGTCTCCAGACCCTTCAGCCTGCCGCTCTCGATGCGCTGGCTGGACAGCAGCAGGTGCACGCCGATGGAGCGGCCGATCCGGCCGATGGAAAGGAACAGGTCGATGAAGTCGGGCTTCGCGGTGAGGAGTTCGCCGAACTCGTCGATCACGACGAACAGATGCGGGAGGGGCTCGAGATCCGGCCGGGCACCCTCGCGCAGCGACCGGTAGTGCCCGATGTCGGCGATGTTCCCGGCGTCCTTCAGGACCTGCTGGCGCCGCTTGATCTCACCGGCCAACGAGGTATGGACGCGCTCCACCAGGTCGGCCTGGTTCTCCAGGTTGGTGATGACACCCGCTACGTGGGGCAGCCCCGCGAACGGCGCGAAGGTGGCGCCGCCCTTGTAGTCGACCAGCACCATGGCCAGGTCCTCGGGCGGGTGCGTCGTCACCAGCGCGAGCACGAGGGTGCGCAGCAGTTCGCTCTTGCCGGAGCCGGTCGAGCCCACGCACAGACCGTGCGGCCCCATGCCGAGTTCCGACGACTCCTTCAGGTCGAGCAGGACCGGCTGGTGCCGGTCGTCCAGTCCGATCGGCACCCGCAGGAAGTCGCGCTCCCCGCGCGGCGTCCACTGCCGCGGCAGGTCGAGCGCCGCCGGATCGTCGATGCCGAGCAGATACGGGAAGTCCACCGGCCCGGACACCGGGGCTCCCTCGGCGGACGACTCCGGGGACAGCCGCAGCGGCGCCAGCATCCGGGCGAGCCCCTCGGCCTCCGCGTCGCTGACCGGGTCCAGGGTCCCGAAGACGCGTACGATCCGCTCGCCCCGCAGGTCCTCGACGACGATCCGGTCCTCATCGACGACGATCCGCACCGCGACGTCACCGGGCTCCTGCACCTGCTCAGCGAGCAGGTGCACGACCGTCACCCCCATGTCGGCGAGGGTCACGGCCGAGTCCGGTCGCGGGAGTTCGGCCGCGTTGTGCCCGTACTCGTCGCTCACCACGAGCAGACGGCTGCCGAGGCCGAGCGCCGTGCGGTCGGCGAGTCCGCGGCGCACCTCGGCCGCGTAGGAGGCGCGCTTCTTCAGGTCGGGACCCATGACGCGGGCCAACTGGATCGTGTCCGGTGCGATCCGGCGGGCGGCGACCGGGCCGTCGTCCTCGCCGGTGTCGAGTACGTGCGGCAGCCACTTGGCCCACTCCCACTCCGCCAGGCGCTCTCCGGGCACACCGAACCCGAGTGCCAGGTCGTCCGGTGCGTGCGACACCGCGGCCTGGACGAGAAGCGCCCGCGCGACGCGCAGTACGCCCTCCCGGTCGCCGACCACGCTCACATCGCCCACGCGGTCCAGCGGCACCGTCAGCGGATGGCCGGCGGACGTGGTGAAGCGGGCCTGGAGGGCGCGCGCCTCGTTCAGCATGAACGGGTCCGGCGGGGTGAGCACCCCGCCCGCCGTGTTCTGTCCGACCGCCACGTCCTGCACCGGCACGTCGCCGACGCCCACCCGCACCTGCAGGAAGTCCGCGTCCGCGCGCCGCCGTTCCCACAGGCGGGCCGGGTCGCGCAGCAGGTCGTACAGGGCCGCGGGCGGCGGGCTGAGTTCCCGGGCCGCCTGCCGTCGCGCCCGTTCGGCCGCGCCGAGTTCCTCCCGCAGTTCCTCCAGGTACTCCAGATACCGCTCGCGCTGCACCCGGCGCTGGCGCTGGGCCTTGCCGCGTTGCGACAGGAACAGCGCCACCGCGCCCAGGAGCGCAATGACGAGCACGACCGCGCCGAGGCCCGCGAACTGGCTGGACCGGATGACGGTCATCATCACCACGGAACCCAGGACACCGGTCATGGGCAGCAGTGCGGTGGCCGCGCTGCCCATCTTGCCCTCGGGCAGGTTCGGCGGCGGCTCGATGGTCCGCGTCCCGGTCTCGGGCAGGGGGCGGGTGGCGCGGGCCGGCCTGTGGACCAGGTGCTGCGTCAACGGACCAGCACCGCCCGCCCGAGCGCCTCCGCCGCCAGCCGCGTGGCCGCGCCGCGGGTGGCGGACGCGAGCAGCTCCGTGCGTATGGGTCCGCCGGCCGCGAGATGCCGGTCGTAGGGCAGGTGCACGATGGTGACCCCTGTCTCGCGCAGATGCGCCGTGGCCGTCTTCAGGTCGAGGTTCATGTCGGGTGTGCCCGAGGTGAGGGCGACGGTGGTGGAGGTCAGGGCGTCGTGCGGAAGCCGGGCCAGCCAGTCGAGGACGACGCGGGTGCCGTCGACGCCTTCGGCGGTGAGCGGTGCGACGACGACGCGGGCGTGGGCGGTGTCCATCGCGGCGCGGGCCACTTCGGCGGGCAGCGTCTCGCAGTCCACCACGGTGACGGCGAAGTACCGGCGCAGTGCCTGCGTCACCTTGAGATACACCCGCGTCTCCAGGGGCGCCCCGACCCGTCCCTGGCTCGCCGGCAGCAGCCAGCCGCCGTCCGGGACGGGCACCAGGTAGCCGGTGATGTCGGTCAGCTGCATCGACGGGGTGAGGATCTGGGCCAGTTCGGCGCACGACCACCGCACCGACTCCGCGCCCATCCGCACGGGCAGCGTGCCGAGCGCGGCGTCAGCTTCCAGCGCCAGCACCGGGTCGTGCCGGTAGTGATGCAGGGTACGGGCGAGCAGCGCGGCGGTCGTCGTCTTGCCGACCCCGCCCCGGATCGACGTCACGGCGATCACCCGGCCGGTCGTCACCGGCTGCTGCAGCTCCTGCGCGATCCGCGTCTCCTCCGCGACCTCCTGCGCGGCGGACGCCGTCAGCCGCCGGATCGAGCGCCCGGTGCGCCGGGTGACGGAGTCCCCGTGCTGCGGCTTGCCGAGGGCGACGGCGAGGCGGGGGTCGATGGTCGGGACGGACTCGGGAGTGGGAAGGGCACGGGAGAGGGTGGTGGGGGCGCGGACGGCGGGGGCCGCGCTCGGCCGCTTCTCCGGCACCGGCGCTTCGGGCGCGGTGCCGTCGCCCGCAGGCGCCGCGGGTACCGCGGCTCCCGCCGCTGCCGGGCCCGGCGGGGGTACGTCACCACGCAGTTCCCGCAGCACGTCGTCCTGCCAGCCGTCCTGAGGCCGGGTCATGCCTGCCGCCTCCCGCTCACGCGAACGTGCCGAGCAGGCGCCCGTACACCCCGAAGACGCCCATCAGGAGCGGGAACAGTGCGATCACCCCGATGGACTCCAGTACGTCGCCGAGCCGGCGCAGCCGTACCCGTACATGCTCGGGCGGCTGGACGACGAGGACGGCGAGCGGTACGACCGCCAGCGCCACCGGTACCGCGAGCACAGCGGCGGTTTCCGACCGCTCCTGCCACACCCAGGCCAGCCGGACCAGCACGACGCCGGCGGCCACGAGCAGGGCGACCACCTCGGGGACCAGCGGGTACGCCCGCGCCCGCAGGCCCAGCACCAGCGCGACGGCCACCGCGAGCAGCACCGTCCAGAGCGAGACCGTCCGCAGCGCGAGCGCCCCGGCGACGGCGGCGGAGGCGGCGGTCACGACCGTCGCCAGCGCGAGTCCCCGGTGCGTGGCGGCGAGCGCGGTCGACACCTGATAGCGGCTCACGGAGGCCCCGCCGGAGCGGCGGTCGTCGAGCCCGGCGAGGCCCGAGGTCATCAGCGCGAACCTGGGCAGCAGACCCAGCACGACCACGGACACCACGGCGAGGAGCGCCCCCGAGCGCGCGGCGGACTGGAAGAAGAGGGCGGCCTCCCAGCAGATGCCACCGCCCACGAGCGCGGCAGCGCCGAACAGTCCGCCCCGCCCGAGGGACGAGCACCGGCCGAGCAGCAGCAGCGCCCCGGCGGCTACGCCCGCGACACCGGCGAGCCGCGCCGGGCCCGACCAGGCGTGGGCGTCCCCGAGACTCCAGACCCCGAAGACACCGAGGGCGCCACCGGTGACGACGAGTGTGGCGGCGAGCCCGCGCGCTCCGGCCCGTCCCGCCAGGGCGGCCGCGACCGCGCCGAGCACGGCGAGGACGACCAGCGCGGTACCCACGGTCTGCGCGGCGAACTCCTGCCGGGCCAGGGCGGACGCGGCGAGCGCCCAGGCGACCGTGGCGGCCCCGGCGACGACCCGTCGCGCGGCGGGGTTCCAGCGCCAGGCCCGTACGTCCAGATCGTCGGCTGCCTCGTCGGTCACGTCGTGGATGACGGGCGCCGAAGGGGCGTCCTCCACGCGCACGAGTCGCAGCACCGCGCCATCGGCCACGGCCGCCGACTCCAGGGTGGCGTCCGGCTCCAGGACACTGCCGTCGCCGGCGACCAGATGCCGCGTTTGCGGTCGCGTACCGACCTGGTCGTCCAGCAGCCGCAGCACCTCGGGAAGCAGCCGCCCGACCGGCTCCCGCGAAGGAAGGACCAGATCGACCCGCCGCCGCTCACCGACCAGGGTGACCCGGCTCAACGCCGTTCCCGTACGGCTCGATGTCCCCGTAGATAGCACGCGTTCGAACTTATCACCGAGTGGTGGGCGCCCCGGCGGGCGAGGAAGTGGCGGGTAGCACGCGGTGCGAGACGAACGACCAGCCCACGCATCCGGCACAGAGCACGGCTCCGATCACGAGCCCCGCGAACACCTTACCGAGCCGCTCGTCGACGGTACGCCGCTGCCGTTGCCCCCCGAACAACACCGCGTCCCGCAACCTCCGCCGCCGCACGGCGAGGGACTCGAGAAGCTGACTGTCGTAGTCCTGGGCCGACATGGATTTCCTTTCTCAGACCTCGAACTCGCCGACCCAGTCCCTCTGGAGGAGGTGCTTGGGGAGGTACTCCGACTCCACGTCGATCGGGAAAGCGGCGTCGTAGGCGAGACACGCGATGGCCAGGAGACTGAACGACGCCACGCCCTGGAAGTCGTTGGCACGCTCTTCGTCGGCCGACCAGTAAGCCTTGTGGAACTGCAGCGCCTCGATCAGCGCCGTGTTGAAGGCGTCGTGATCCTTGCGGAGAAACTGGTAGAAGAGGTTGATCGGTGGATACAGGATGTTCTGGAGGAGAGCGCGAGGCGCGATCGTGGCAACTTCGGGGAAGGAATTGTCAATCGCCTTCCCCAACTTTTCCACCAAGCCCGGACGTTCGAGCCAATACGCCTGAAGCGCGTCGATCCAGTTGTAGATGTACTCGTCACCCCGGACACCGGATGCTCGCAGCACTTCCAACGGGACCTCGCACAGCTCGGTCATGCGTAGCTGATCACGACAGATGATGGCGAGCCAGAAAGCGCTGAGCCAGTTACCCGCACTCGCATAGAACTGAGGGCCCGTTGCGGGGATCGACCGCACCTCGTGCATGATGCGGCACTCCACAGTGCCGTCCGTTCGCGCTGCAGCGGCGAAGGCCGCCTGCCTGATCTGCATGGCAGCCACAGTCGCCTCCCACGTGGGAAGTTCCTCAGCGTTCGGGTCGATCACTAGGCGGGCCATGAGAGCAGTGAGAGATTCATCGACAGCGAACGCAAAGACTGTTGTCGATGCCCCAAGGCTCTCGACATCGCTCTTCACATCCTCGATCAGTTCCTGCACCGCAGCCACGTCCACAACACCCGGCCTACGGTGCCGGTTCACCGTCTCCGTCACGACACCCTCCCTCAGCTAATGTCAAATTGCCACTTCAGGTAACCAGCATACTGGCCCGTTGCGGTGACCTTGCCCTTGACCAGGATGTAATCAACATCGCCTCGAACCATCGCTTTCTTCAGCTCACGATGCAGAAGCTTTTCATTCGCGTCACCGTCGACACCACGCTGCTTCATCTTCTGCAATATGTCGAAGAAGTATTCCTTCGAGCCTTGCCGAGCCTCCTCACCGCTCGACAGTCTCCGCGTCCCCAGCTCCGTGGTGGCGGTACTCTTCGCCTCGACCACGACAAATTTCCTCCGCCCGTGTTCGTCCGTCCAGCTCCACACCTGATCGAACTGATCATTCCCGTTCTTGGGCCCGCCCAGCGTCTCCATCTGCGCGTCGGGGTAGTTGTCCGGAACGACGTGATGTCGCGCGACCGCCTCCCCGAACGCTTCGCTGTCCACACTCATGGCCCGATGAAAGGGAGCGTGGTGAGCCTTGAGGTCCTGATATGCCTGAAGATTTTCCGGGGTGGGGGCATCCTGCCAGGCGGCCTTAGCATCCTTCAGCGGCCCGTGCCACGTATTGTCGGCGGTCAGCGATTCATGCCGCTTGAGAGCTTGCCTGCCAATGGCATCCAGGTCCGATCCGGCGTGCGCGCTATGCGGACCATGGTCGATCTTGGAGCCGGGAACGTACTTCTCAACGATCGGCGACACCTTGCCGCCGGCTGCAATCCACGCCTGATGGCCAGGGTCTTTGGTCAACTGGGGCGGAGCAAAGCCACTTTCGTCCGGTGTCGCCACACGAAGACGATGACCATTCTGCTGATAATATTTCTCAAAGTATCCCGGCTCGTGATTGGCCCGATATATCTGAACGTCCTTGATCTCCCGCGGGTTGAGGCTGTCGTACCAGTCACTGCCACTGGAAGGCTGATCGGCGCCGCGTTGCCCTGGGATATCCGGGGCGCTGCCCCCACCGTGCCCGGGGCCGTGTCCCGTGTGACCGAGTGATCCCACTGAACCCACGTCACGAGTGGGAATTGCGCCGCCGGAGGCGTGGCTCTCCAGTGCATTGTTCGCGGCATGCGCCCCGACCGGTTCCGGTTCCCTGGCCGCTCCGTCCATCCGCGAGCGATCCGCGGCGGATGCCTCGACGTGGGAGTGGGAGACGTGCTGCCGCATCGCCCCGTCCGCGTCCAGGACATGCCCGTCAGCGGTGAGATAGACGACGTCGCCTCGCGCATCGACGTACTCGACAGCACTCTCCGGGACGGCAGCCGGCCTCTCGATCACCGGCACCGGATGCTCCGCCGGCGCATACCTCCCGCCCAGGTCCGCCATGTCCGCATACGCGCCCGTGCGGAGGTTCCTCAGGGTGCTGAAGGTGTCTCCCACCCTGACGAAGGCGAACTTGGCCGCCTTGCCGGCGTAGGTCATCGGGTCGATGGCGCGGCCGACCTTGCCAGCGACGGAGAGGGCGCGGGCGGCGGCACCCGCCTTGCCGGCACCGGTCGCGGCGCTGCCCACACCCTCGGTACCGATGATCGTCAGGACGTTGAAGCCGACCGCGCCCGCCGCACGGGCGGGGTTCGTCTTCCACTGGTCGTAGGCGATGAACCCCTTGGCCGTTTCCTTGTACGCCTTGCGGGAGTCGCGCAGCCAGGACGGCTGTCTGTCCTCCGGCAGCAGCCACCACGTGCCCATCGTGACGCTGGTGAGCGCCGAGGCCGTGCTCAGCTTGGCCAGGTTCGTCCACGCCTCGCCGGCCGCGTCCCAGCCGTCCGAGCCGAACAGGGTTCCCACACCGTGGATCGTGCCGATGACACCGTCCTGCCAGACGCCATCCCACACCTGCTTGCCCTGGTGGGCCAGCCATGCCCACCCCTCGTACTCCCGCTCGGCGGGCGCACCCCAGGGGGTCGACTCCGCGTGGTCGAGGTCTTCGGCCCGGTAGCCGTACTTGTCCTTGCCGCCGGAGCCGTCGTCGACGCCCATCCGGGTGCCGCCGATCAAGGCCATGATCTTGTTGTAGGCGGTGCGTTCGGCGTCCTGGAACGCGGCGACGGTGTGGTTGACGTCGTGCCACAGGTCGTTGTTGTGGTCGACCTTGTCCTGGTCCTTGCGCCAGTCGTCGTCACCGGAGACGGAGTTCACGAAGGCGGTGGCATCGGCCTTCAGGGTGTCCAGCTTCTTCGCCAGCGGCTGGACCTCGAAGCTGTAGTCCGACAGGGCGGTGGCGACCTTCTCCAGGTCGTCGGCGAACGCGTCGGACTTCTGCTTCACCGGAAGCGTGGTGGCGAACAACTGCTCCGCCTCCGGCGCCTCGTAGAACGCCGACAGCCCCTGGAACTCGGTGTGCACGTCCGATCCGGAGGCGCGGAACTGGCCCGCGTCCGCCGTCAGCAGCATCACGTCGGTGTCCAGGGTGCCCAGGTCGCCGACGAAGTGCGGTATGCCGGACGGGTCGATCAGTTTCGCGTCGTCGCTCATCGCTGAGGCCGGCCTCCTCCGTGGCCCCCGCCTGCGCCGGGCAGGTCCACCTTCGGCTCCTTGGCCGCCTCCTGCTGTGCGTTCGCCGCCTGCTCCAGCGCCCCGGTGACGTAGCAACGAGTCGCCTGGTCAGCCCCGTTGAGAGACTTCGATGTGCGTCTGGCGATGTAGAGCAGGTCCTGGCCCCATGCCTCCAGGAACTTTCCCAGCGCCGAGCCGACGAGCCCGACCGTACTGCTGTAGGGACCGTACTGGCTGGTCAGCGTGCCCGCGGCGGACGCCGCCTCCTCCAGGTTGCCCTGCATCGCGCTGCCCGTGTCCGACATGTTCTTCGCCGCGGTGCCCGCCTTGGACAGCACGCTGTACACCCCGGCCGGATCGACGTCCCACCCCGTCACGAAATGCCCCTCATCCCCCTACCGCCGAGCGCCTGCCCGGCGGGCGACTGCCGCCGTGTCAGCCGATGTTGTCGACCGCCGCACGCGCCTTGGCCAGCGTGGCCTGCGCGGTGCCGTCGTTCTTCTCCAGCGTGCCGCGCACCAGTTGGATGATGTCGCGGACCTCGCCGGCGGCCTTGTGCCAGCGGACTTCCTTGCCGTGGTACTCGTCCGAGACCCCGTCGGCCTGGTAGTCGGCCATCGCGGCCTTCACCGCACGCTCGCGCTCACCGAGCACGGTCTCCAGCCGGCCGATGATTCCCTGAAGGCTGCTCTGTACGTCGCCGGAGGCACCGGTGTCGTAGGAGCGGCGGTCCTGGTTACCCATGATGCTCAAGTCCCCCTCGTGGTTCAGCCGCGGAAGCGGGCCGCGTCGAAGTTGGCGGCGCTCATCGTCTGGTGGGCATTGTCGGACTGCTCCTGGTCGCCGCCGACGAACGCGTTGTCCATCCCTGACTGACCGCCCAGGATCGAGGCGAGCGAGCCGTTCAGCGCGGCCGTGATCTCGTCCGCGCGCTGCTTGAACGAGTCGAACATCGTCTTGCCCTCGCCGTTGAACTTCCCCTCCAACGGCTGGGCCGCGGCGATCAACTGGTGGATCAACGCACCCAGGTCGTCACTCGACCCGACCGTGCTCTTCGTCAGCGTCGCCAGCGTCGTCGACCCCATGTCGAACTTCATGGAGATTCCCCCCGCACCCGTGGTCCAGATCATCGGCGGTCATGACGCCGCATCACCCTCCGACGCCACAACTGCCACCCATCTCATCACACATACTCACCGCGGGTGGTTGCTGATGCAACGCATGAACGCCGGGTTGGCTTGAACTGCCGCCCGCGTCGAGCGACTCGACGTGGATCAGCCGAAGACGAGCTCGACATCCTTGTCCACGCAGACCCGCAGGACAGCGACCAACTCGTCGACGTCTTCCATGCGCCGTACGTAGGCGGGGTCGGTCTCTTCGGGGTCGCGTCCGTCGAGCATCGCTTGCAGTCGGGGCAGCATGGCCGCGCACTGGGCGGAGGTGAGGTCGGGGCCGTCGTCGTCCGGGTGGTCGAGCAGGGGCGCCAGAGCGGTGGAGACGCTGTGCCACCGGCGGTCCCCGCCGAAGCCTTCCATCTCGGCGAGCGTGAACCCCTCCGCCTGGGCCAGCCACTTCCGGAACATGTGAAACCCGGTGTAGGACCACGAGATGTCCGGGCTCGTCACGTCGCCGTCGCCCGGGAAGAGTGTCAGTCCCATTGTCCCCCCTCGTCTGCTCGGCACCATGATCAGTCGCGGCGGGGGGCGGCGGCAATCAGTTTGGTGGGGCCCCGCGTGCCTGGTACGCCGTCACGCACACGCGCCGACGTGCCGCCCCCTCAACCCCGGGGCGGCACGTCAGCCGATATCAGTTGGCGGTCGCTTTCTCCTTCTCGGCAGCCTCGCCCGAAGCCTCCTCCGGTCCGCCGGTCGCCGCCTTCTCCCGCCCCGGCAGCAACACCGCCACCACGACCGTCCCGATCCCCAGGATCACCGCCCCGATCAAGCTCGTATGGGCGACGGCGTCCGAGAAGGACGACCCCACGGCCTCCGCCATGCGATGCGCCCCCGAGGCCAAGGACGACGCCTGCTGCTTGAGTTGGGCCGCCTGCGCGGGGTCCCCCGCCCCGGCCGCCTTCGCGGCCAGCGACTGCGCCTTCTCGCCGATGGCCTGCGCCACCGCGTAGCCCGCGCCGACCGAGTCCTGCGCCGTGGCGAGGGCGTCGGCCGGGAGGCCGGACCCCTTCGTCGCCGAGGTCAGGTGGTCGTCGTACGACGTCGCCAGCAGGGAGCCCAGGATCGCGATGCCCAGCGAACCGCCCAGTTCGAGCGATGTGTCGTTCACCGCGCCGCCCACACCGAGTTCGGACTCGGGGAACGCGCCCATGATCGCGTCCGTGCAGGGGGAGAGCGCCAGGCCGATGGCGAGGCCCAGGATCGCCAGGGAGGGGACGAAGTCGGCGTACGTCGAGCCCGCGTCGACACGGGTCAGCAGCGCGAGCGCCACCGTGCCGGCGACCATGCCCGCGCCGACCGTCCAGCGCATGCCGACGCGCGGGGTGAGGTAGCCGGTGAGGGCGGAGCCGGCGAAGACCGCGCCGGCCAGGGGGAGCATGCGGACGCCGGTCTCCAGGGCGTCGTAGCCGAGGACGAACTGGAGGTGCTGGGTGAGGTAGTAGAACGCGCCGAACACGGCCAGGAAGAAGAGCGCGACCGCGAGGTTGGAGCCCGCGAAGCGGCGGTCGGTGAAGCGGCGTACGTCCAGCACCGGGCGCGGGTGGCGCAGTTCCCACAGGACGAAGGCGACCAGGCCGACGCCCGCGACGACCGCGGCGGTCACCGCCTTCACGCCCCACCCGAAGTGCGGTCCCTCGATGATCATGTAGACCAGCGCGGCGATCCAGAGGACCGACAGCAGGCCGCCGACGTAGTCGATGCGCTCGTGGTGGCCCGCCTTGGACGGCGGTACGAGGACCAGCGCGCCGACGATGGCCAGGACGGCGACCGGCACGTTGATCAGGAAGGTCGAGGCCCAGCCGTGGTCGCGCAGCAGCGCGCCCGCGACGACCGGGCCGGCCGCGATGGCGAGGCCCGCGGTGGCGGTCCACAGGGTGATCGCCTTGACCCGCTCGGCGCGCGGGAAGGTCGCCGCGAGCAGCGAGAGCGTGGCGGGCATGATCAGCGCCGCGCCGACGCCCATGACCGCGCGGGCCGCGATGACGGTGGCCGCCGAGTCCGCGAGGTTGCCGAAGACCGCGCCGCCGCCGAAGACGACGAGGCCGAGGATCAGCGCCCCGCGACGGCTGTACTTGTCGCCGATCGCACCCAGCAGCAGCATCAGCGCGGCGTACGGGACGGTGTAGCCGTCGATGACCCACTGGAGGTCCGCGCTGGACAG
Organism: Streptomyces sp. BK022; assembly: GCF_004217355.1. Classification (NCBI taxonomy): domain Bacteria; kingdom Bacillati; phylum Actinomycetota; class Actinomycetes; order Kitasatosporales; family Streptomycetaceae; genus Streptomyces; species Streptomyces sp. BK022. Next base: position 874,681 of record NZ_SHKU01000002.1, on the reverse strand, counting down.
CCCCAGGTCGCGGGTCATGTCGGGCGCGGCGACCGTGAGGGCGGTGTTGGCCATCACGATGATCAGCAGGCTGAGGCAGAGCACGAGCAGCGCCCACCAGCGCCGGGCGTACGGGCGCTCCATCCTCTCGACCGGTTCGTTCATGACGAGTCGCATGGCAGCGGCTGACCTTCCTCGACTTCTGGCACGACAGGACTTGCACAGTGGCGTGCAATTGCACAACCATGTGCAATGTACGACCTTGCACAGTGCTGTGCAAGTCGAGAAGGTGTGCACAATGACTGCCATGACCACGGGTAACCCCAGCCGCGCCGACACCAACCGCCGCCGCATCCTCGACGTCGCCCTCGCCGAGCTGCTGCGCGACCCGGACGCCTCGATGGACCAGATCGCGCGCGCCGCCGGTGTCGTACGGCGCACGGTGTACGGGCACTTCCCCAGCCGGGAGGCGCTGATCGGCACGCTCGTCGACGAGGCGGTGCGAGTGCTGACGGACGCGGACCTGTGCGCCCGGTACGAGGGCGCCGGGCCGGCCGACGCGGTGGCCCGTTCCGTGCTCGCGGTGTGGGAGATCGCCGACCGCTACCGCCTGCTGATCGCGCTGGCCCAGCGCACCGTCACCGTCCAGGGCATCCGTGACCGCCTCGCCCCCTTGCGCGAGGAGAAGACACGGGTGCTCCAACGCGGGCTGGACGAAGGGGTGTTCAGCTCACCGCTGCCCGCCGCCGCGCTGGCCTTCGTGCACGAGCAACTCCTCTTCGCGGTCATGGAGGCGGTGAACGAGGGGCTGCTCCCGCCCGAGGAGGCCGGACGGGCGGCGGCGGTCACGGCGCTGACGGCGGCGGGCGTACCGAGCGGGAAGGCGACGGAGTTGGTGGCCCGCGCGAGCGAGGCGGCATGAGAGAACCGGCCGCCCGGCCCCGGTTCAGGCGGGGTCGGGCGGCCGGCGACAGAAGGCCCTTCAGGCGGGCGTGACAGAACCCCTCACGCCTTGGCGAGTTCCTTCCCGCCCTCCCCCTCGGCCGAGCCCGAGGACGAGGTCGAGGGCGGCTCGCCCTCCAGCCCCTCGTCCAGCAACGTCGTCTCGTCGAACGGCAGCTCCCCCGCCAGCACCCGCCGCACCCGCTCCGAGTCGATCTCCTTCGTCCACGTCCCGATCAGCACCGTGGCGACGGAGTTGCCCGCGAAGTTGGTCAGCGCCCGCGCCTCGCTCATGAACCGGTCGATGCCGACCACCAGGCCGATCCCGTCCACCAGCGCCGGCTTGTGCGACTGGAGACCGCCCGCGAGCGTGGCGAGCCCGGCGCCGCTGACACCCGCCGCGCCCTTGGACGCCAGCAGCAGGAACAGCAGCAACGGGATCTGCTCGCCGAGCGACATCGGCGTACCCAGCGCGTCCGCGATGTAGAGGGAGGCCATGGTCATGTAGATCATGGTCCCGTCGAGGTTGAAGGAGTAACCGGTCGGCACGGTGATGCCGACGACCGCCTTGCTGACGCCGAGGTGCTCCATCTTGGCGATGAGCCTCGGCAGCGCGGACTCCGAGGACGAGGTCGACAGGATCAGCAGGAACTCGCGGGCGAGGTACTTCAGCAGCAGGAGGATGTTCAGCCCCGAGACGACGCGCAGCAGGGCGCCGAGCACCACGAAGACGAACAGCACGCAGGTGACGTAGAAGCCGAACATCAGCACGGCGAGGCTCTTGAGCGCGTCGATGCCCGACGAGCCGACGACGGCCGCGATCGCGCCGAAGGCGCCGATGGGCGCGGCCCACATGACCATGGCCAGGATGCGGAAGACCAGCCGCTGGATGTGCTCGATGCCGCGCAGCACGGGCTGTCCGGCCGCGCCCAGCGCCTGCAGCGCGAAGCCGGTGAGCAGCGCGACCAGCAGGGTTTGCAGGACCTGGCCCTCGGTGAAGGCGGACACGAAGGTGACCGGGATGATCGAGAGCACGAAGTCCACCGGGGGCAGCGCGTCGGCGGACACCTGCGCGTGGCCGCTCTGGCGGAGCGCGGCGGTCAGGTGCAGGCCCTCGCCGGGGTGCAGCACGTTGCCGACGACGAGGCCGATGGCGAGCGCCACCAGAGACATCACGGTGAAGTAGCCGAGCGCGATGCCGCCGACCGCGCCGACCTTCGCGGCCTTCCGTACGGAGCCGATCCCGAGCACGATCGTGCAGAAGATGACCGGCGAGATCATCATCTTGATCAGGTTCACGAACCCGGTGCCGAGCGGCTTCAGCTCCACCCCGGCGTCGGGCCAGATCAGGCCCACGGCGATGCCGAGCGCGACCGCCACGATGACGGCTATGTACAGGTAATGGGTACGGTCCCGCTTCACGGCGGGGGCGGCTGGTGCCGTACCGGGGGTGCTGGCGGCCACGACTGCTCTCCTTGACGTCTTCGTCGGCATGACCGGCGTGCGGCTCACGTCCGGGCGTTGCAGGGGATCGCGGAGACTATCTCCCGCCGTGTGAGGGCGGTCACCCTTCCGTTCATTTAGTTCACGCCCGAACGGACAGGCACACTGCTGGCATGCGTGCCCCCGCCCTCCCCCGACCCCGCAGCCTGGCGGGCCAGCTCTTCGCCATGCAGGCGGTGCTGGTCGCGGTGGTGGTGGCCGGGTACGCGCTGTTCACCTACGTCAGCGACCAGCGCCAGGCGCGGGACGCGGCGGAACGCCAGGTCACGGCGGTCGCCCGGTCCATCGCGGACGCGCCCTCGGTGCGGGCGGCGATCCGCGCCCCGGACCCCTCCGCCGAGCTGGAGCCGTACGCGCTGCGGGTGATGCGGGACGCCGACGTCGACTTCGTCACGATCATGGACCCGCGGGGCATCCGCTGGACCCATCCGTCGCGGGACGAGATAGGCCGGCGCTTCCTCGGCCGGACCGGGCCCGCCCTGCGGGGGCACACCTTCACCGAGACGTACACCGGCACGCTGGGCCCGTCCGTGCGCGCGGTGACTCCGGTGACGGACGGGGGCCGGGTGGTGGGGCTGGTCAGCGCCGGGATCAAGGTGGAGGCGATCAGCGCGCGGGTCCAGGACCAGGTGACGGCACTGCTCGGGGTGGCGGGGGCGGCGCTGCTGCTGGGGGCGGTGGGTACCTATGTGATCAACGCGCGGCTGCGGCGGCACACCCACGGGATGAACGCGGCCGAGCTGAGCCGGATGCACGACTACCACCAGGCGGCGCTGCACGCGGTGCGCGAGGGGCTGCTGATGCTGGACGGGCGGTACCGGGTGGCGCTGATCAACGACGGGGGGCGCGAGCTGCTCGGGGTCGGCGGCCGGGTGGTCGGTCTGTCGGTCGCGGAGCTGGGGCTGCCGGGGCCGCTCACCGGGGCGCTGCTGTCCTCGGAGCCGAGGGTCGACGAGATGCACCTGACCGCGTCCCGCGTACTGGTGGTCAACACCTCCCCGGTGTCCGGCGGAGAGCACCGCGGTACGGTCGTCACGCTCCGGGACGTGACCGAACTCCAGTCGCTGACGGGCGAGCTGGACTCCGAGCGCGGGTTCAGCCAGGCGTTGCGGTCGCAGGCGCACGAGGCGGCGAACCGGCTGCACACCGTGGTCTCCCTGATCGAGCTGGGGCGGGCGGAGGAGGCGGTGGAGTTCGCCACGGCCGAGCTGGAGCTGGCCCAGACGCTCACCGACCAGGTGGTCGCGGCGGTGGGCGAGCCGGTGCTGGCCGCGCTGCTGCTGGGCAAGACGGCGCAGGCGCACGAGCGGGGCGTGGAGCTGGTCGTCTCGCCCGAGAGCCGGCTCGACGACGGCGTGCTCCCGCCGGACCTCGCGGTGCGCGACCTCGTCACCATCCTGGGCAACCTGATCGACAACGCGGTGGACGCGGCTCAGGGCAGCGCGCGGGCGCGGGTCACGGTGACGGCGTACGCGGCCGGCGAGGCGCTGCTGCTGCGCGTGGCCGACACCGGTCCCGGCGTCGACCCGGCCCACGCGGACCTCGTTTTCCGACGCGGCTTCACCACCAAGCCGGCCGGCCCCGGGGGGCGGGGCCTCGGGCTGGCACTGGCCCGCCAGGCGGTCATCCGGCTCACGGGCACGCTGACGGTCACCGGGGCGGAGGGCGGGGGTGCGGCGTTCGAGGCCCGGCTGCCGCTCGAGCCCCCGGCGGAGCACACGGACACCCGGCTGCCGCTGGAGCCCCCGACGCGGTACGCGGACACCCGGCTGCCCGCCAGGAGGGGCCCCGACGCCCCGGCCGAGGCCGACGGCCACCCGCTCCCGGCCCGGCTGCCGGGTGAGCCCCCGACGGAGAGCGTGGACACCCGGCCGGTCGGTACCAGGTCCGATGCGCCCACGCGCCCGGTGCCGGGAGGCGGCGCATGACCCCCGAGCAGCCGCCCATCCGCGTCCTGGTCGTGGAGGACGACCCGGTGGCGGCGGACGCGCATGTCCTCTACGTCGGGCGGGTGCCGGGCTTCGTCGCCGTCGGCAAGGCGGGGACCGGCGCCGCCGCCCGGCGCGTCCTGGACCGCACCCCGGTCGACCTCCTCCTGCTCGACCTGCACCTCCCCGACGTCCACGGCCTCCAGCTCGCGCGGTCCCTGCGCGCGGCGGGCCACCAGGCGGACGTCATCGCGGTCACCTCGGCCCGCGACCTGGCGGTGGTCCGCGAGGGTGTCTCGCTGGGCGTGGTCCAGTACGTGCTGAAGCCCTTCACCTTCGCGACCCTCCGCGACCGCCTGCTCCGCTACGCCGACTACCACGCGGCGGCGGGCGAGGCCAGCGGCCAGGACGAGGTGGACCGCGCCCTGTCCGCCCTGCGCACCCCCGCCCCCGCGGCTCTCCCGAAGGGCCTGAGCGCCCCCACCCTGCAACGCGTCACAGCGGCCCTGCGCGCCACTCCCGCCGGCCTCACGGCGGCGGGGGTGGCCGAATCGGTGGGCATCTCCCGCATCACGGCCCGCCGTTACCTGGAGCACCTGGTGACCTCGGCCAGGGCGACCAGAAGCCCCCAGTACGGCCAGGTGGGCCGACCGGAACTCGTCTACCGCTGGCTGTCCGAGGAGGAGGGCCGGGGCCGCTGAGTCCGTGCGCGCACAGGCTCCGCCGCCCGGGGGGGGGTGGTCGGGCACGCCTCTCGCCCCGGAGGCCAAAAAGGCGCGTCGAACGCGAGCCGGCGCGGTACCGGGAACTGCGCCGCACCTCCCGGCGCCGCGTCGTCCGGCGGTACCTCTCCGGCCCCGACGGCCGGCTAGAAGACCGACTCCGCCTCGTCCATCCGGGACACCGGGACCGTCTTCAGTTCGGTGACCGCTTCCGCGAGCGGGACCATCGCGATGTCCGTGCCGCGCAGGGCGGTCATGCCGCCGAACTCGCCTCGGTGGGCGGCTTCGACGGCGTGCCAGCCGAAGCGGGTGGCGAGGACGCGGTCGTAGGCGGTGGGGGTGCCGCCGCGCTGGATGTGGCCGAGGATGACCGGGCGGGCCTCCTTGCCGAGGCGGCGCTCGAGCTCGTAGGCGAGGGCGGTGCCGATGCCCTGGAAGCGCTCGTGGCCGAACTGGTCGATGTCGCCCTTGCCGTAGTCCATCGTGCCGTCGAGCGGGTGGGCGCCCTCGGCGACGCAGACCACGGCGAACTTCTTGCCGCGCGCGAACCGCTCCTCGACCATCTTGACCAGGTCGGCCGGGTCGAAGGGCCGCTCGGGCAGGCAGATGCCGTGCGCGCCGGCGGCCATGCCGGACTCCAGCGCGATCCAGCCCGCGTGCCGGCCCATGACCTCGACGACCATGACCCGCTGGTGCGACTCGGCCGTGGTCTTCAGGCGGTCCATCGCCTCCGTGGCCACGCCCACCGCGGTGTCGAAACCGAAGGTGCGGTCGGTGCCGGAGATGTCGTTGTCGATGGTCTTGGGCACGCCGACGACCGGCAGACCCGCGTCCGACAGCATCCGGGCCGCCGTCAGCGTGCCCTCGCCACCGATCGGGATCAGCGCGTCGATGCCGAACTCCTCGGCCATGTCGGTCGCCCGCTCGCACGCCTCGCGCAGCCGGTCCCGCTCCAGGCGGGAGGAGCCGAGGATGGTGCCGCCGAGCGCCAGGATGCCGCTGACCGCGTCCAGGTCGAGGGTGCGGTAGTGGCTGTCCAGCAGGCCCCGGTAACCGTCCTCGAAGCCGATGACCTCGTCGCCGTAGTGCGCCACGGCGCGGTGCACGACCGACCGGATCACGGCGTTCAGGCCGGGGCAGTCGCCGCCTGCGGTGAGAACTCCGATGCGCATCGTGCTGTGTCTCCTGCTCGCTGTGGGTACCGGTGAGCCGCTCCGATTCTTTCACGGCCGCCGAACGGCCGACGACCACCGCCCCCACCAGCATGTTCGGACCCCCGCCAGGCTGACGGGCGCCTTATCCAGGCCCGCGGGTATTGTCAAGAGGGTTCCGCTCACCTCGGGTGGGCGATTTCTGTGCAGGCGTACGGCGGCGCCGGGAAGGCGGCCGCCGTACGAGCAAGGATCGGAGAGCACGCGTGACACGCAGCGTGTACGTGACCGGGATCGACCGGGGCGACGGCCGGCAGGTCGTCGACCTGGGAGTCATGGAACTGCTGACCCGGCAGGTCGACCGGGTCGGGGTGTTCCGGCCCCTCGTCCACGACGGCCCCGACCGCCTCTTCGAACTGCTGCGGTCCCGCTACCGCCTCCAGCAGGACCCCGCGACCGTGTACGGCATGGGCTACCAGGAGGCGTCCACGCTCCAGGCCGAGCGCGGCACCGACGAACTCGTCTCCGCCCTGGTCGACCGCTTCCACCTGGTCGCCCGCGCCTACGACGTGGTCCTCGTCCTCGGCACCGACTTCGCCGACACCCAGCTCCCCGACGAGCTGGCCCTCAACGCCCGGCTCGCCAACGAGTTCGGCGCGTCCGTGATCCCGGTCGTCGGCGCCCGCAAGCAGTCCGCCGAGTCGGTGCTCGCCGAGACCCGCAACGCCTACCGCGCCTACGCCGGCCTCGGCTGCGACGTCCTCGCCATGGTCGCCAACCGTGCCGCCCGCGAGGACCGCGACAAGATCGCCGACCGGCTCACCGACCGCATGCCGGTCCCCTGCTACGTCCTGCCGGACGAGCCCGCCCTCTCCGCGCCGACCGTCTCGCAGATCGCGCACGCCCTCGGCGCCAAGGTGCTGCTGGGCGACGACTCCGGCCTGGCCCGCGACGCGCTGGACTTCGTCTTCGGCGGCGCCATGCTGCCCAACTTCCTCGCCGCCCTGACCCCCGGCTGCCTGGTCGTGACACCGGGCGACCGCGCCGACCTGGTCGTCGGCTCGCTGGCCGCGCACAGCGCGGGCACCCCGCCCATCGCCGGTGTGCTGCTCACCCTGAACGAGGTGCCGAGCGAGGAGATCCTCACCCTGGCCGCCCGTCTCGCCCCCGGCACCCCGGTGCTCTCGGTGGCCGGCACCAGCTTCCCCACCGCCGGGCAGCTCTTCTCGCTGGAGGGCCGGATGACGGCCGCCACCCCGCGCAAGGCGGAGACCGCGCTCGGCCTGTTCGAGCGGTACGTGGACACGGCCGACCTGGCCCGCCGGGTCTCCGCGCCCAGCGGCGGCCGGGTCACTCCCATGATGTTCGAGCACAAGCTGCTGGAGCAGGCCCGCTCCGACAAGCGCCGGGTCGTGCTGCCCGAGGGCACCGAGGAGCGCGTCCTGCACGCGGCGGAGGTGCTGCTGCGCCGGGGCGTGTGCGACCTGACCCTGCTCGGCCCGGTGGACCGGATCCGCAAGAAGGCCGCCGACCTCGGCATCGACCTGGCCGACTGCCAGTTGATCGACCCGGCCACCTCCGAGCTGCGCGACTCCTTCGCCGAGAAGTACGCCGCCCTGCGCGCCCACAAGGGCGTCACGGTGGAGCTGGCCTACGACGTGGTCTCCGACGTGAACTACTTCGGCACCCTGATGGTGCAGGAGGGCCTGGCCGACGGCATGGTCTCCGGCTCGGTGCACTCCACCGCGGCCACCATCCGCCCGGCCTTCGAGATCATCAAGACCAAGCCGGACTCCGCGATCGTCTCCTCGGTCTTCTTCATGTGCCTGGCCGACAAGGTGCTGGTCTACGGCGACTGCGCGGTCAACCCCGACCCGAACGCCGAGCAGCTCGCGGACATCGCGGTGGAGTCGGCGGTGACGGCCGCGCAGTTCGGCGTGGAGCCGCGGATCGCCATGCTGTCGTACTCCACCGGCACCTCCGGCTCCGGCGCCGACGTGGACAAGGTGCGCGAGGCGACCGAGCTGGCCCGCGAGCAGCGGCCCGACCTGAAGATCGAGGGCCCGATCCAGTACGACGCGGCCGTGGACGCCGCCGTGGCCGCGACCAAGCTGCCCGGCTCGGAGGTGGCAGGCCAGGCCAGCGTGCTGATCTTCCCGGACCTCAACACGGGCAACAACACCTACAAGGCCGTCCAGCGCTCGGCCGGCGCGATCGCCGTCGGACCGGTCCTCCAGGGTCTGCGCAAGCCGGTCAACGACCTCTCGCGCGGCGCCTTGGTGCAGGACATCGTGACCACGGTCGCCATCACCGCGATCCAGGCGCAGGCGCCGACCGAAAGGGCTTCCCAGCAGTGACCTCCACCCGCGTACTCGTCCTCAACTCCGGCTCGTCCTCGCTGAAGTACCAGCTCCTGGACATGCGGGACAGCAGCCGTCTCGCGGTGGGCCTGGTGGAGCGGATCGGCGAGCAGACCTCCCGGCTGCGCCACACCCAGGTGGCCACCGGCGAGACCCGCGAGCAGAGCGGGCCGATCGCCGACCACGAGACCGCGCTGAAGTCGGTCGCCGAGGAGCTGGCCCGCGACGGCCTCGGCCTGGACTCCCCGGAGCTGGCCGCGATCGGGCACCGGGTGGTGCACGGGGGCATGTTCTTCACCGAGCCCACCGTCGTCGACGACTCGGTGCTCACCGAGATCGAGCGGCTGATCCCGGTAGCCCCGCTGCACAACCCGGCCAACCTGACCGGTATCCGCACCGCCATGGCGCTGCGCCCGGACCTGCCCCAGGTCGCCGTCTTCGACACCGCCTTCCACACCTCGATGCCGGAGTCCTCGGCGCGGTACGCGATCGACCCGAAGATCGCCGACCGGTACCGCATCCGCCGCTACGGCTTCCACGGCACCTCGCACGCCTATGTGTCGCGGGAGACCGCGCGGCTGCTCGGCAAGGCGCCGGAGGAGGTGAACGTGATCGTGCTGCACCTGGGCAACGGCGCGTCCGCCTCGGCGGTGGAGCGGGGCCGGTGCGTGGACACCTCGATGGGGCTGACCCCGCTGGAGGGGCTGGTGATGGGCACCCGGTCCGGTGATCTGGACCCGGCGGTCGTCTTCCATTTGGCCCGTGTCGGGGATATGTCCATGGACGAGATCGACACTCTTCTCAACAAGAGGAGCGGTCTGTTCGGGCTGTGCGGGGACAATGACATGCGGGAGATCCGGCGCCGCGTCGACGAGGGCGACGAAGCGGCGGCCCTCGCCTTCGACATTTACATTCATCGCATCAAGAAGTACATCGGCGCCTATTACGCCGTACTCGGGCAGGTGGACGCGGTGGCGTTCACCGCCGGCGTCGGGGAGAACGCGGCGGCCGTGCGCTCCGCGGCGGTCGCGGGCCTTCAGGGCCTTGGCCTGGCGGTGGACGAGGAGCTGAACGCCGTACGGTCCGACGGGGCCCGGCTGATCTCGCCCGCGTCCGCACGGGTGGCCGTGGCCGTGGTGCCGACCGACGAGGAACTGGAGATCGCGACGCAGACCTATGCGCTGGTCGGAAAGCGGGGCTGAGCATTACACCGCAGTAACACGCCTGAGCGCCTGTCCGCCCATTTGCATCATCTGTATCTTCCGCCGGCCGGAATATTCCGCAGTGAAACAAACCGATAGGATCGCCTCATGCGCCGTTCGAAAATCGTCTGTACTCTCGGCCCCGCGGTCGACTCCCACGACAAGCTCGTCGCCATGATCGAGGCGGGCATGAACGTGGCCCGGTTCAACTTCAGTCACGGCACCCACGCCGAGCACCAGGCGCGGTACGACCGCGTCCGGACCGCCGCCAACGAGACCGGGCGCGCCATCGGCGTGCTGGCCGACCTCCAGGGCCCGAAGATCCGGCTGGAGACCTTCGCCGAGGGTCCGGTGGAGCTGGAGCGCGGCGACGAGTTCGTCATCACGACCGAGGACGTGCCGGGCGACAAGCACATCTGCGGTACGACGTACAAGGGCCTGCCGGGTGACGTCTCGCGCGGCGACCAGATCCTGATCAACGACGGCAACGTCGAGCTGAAGGTCGTGGACGTCGAGGGTCCGCAGGTCAAGACGATCGTCATCGAGGGCGGTGTCGTCTCCGACCACAAGGGCATCAACCTGCCGGGCGCGGCCGTCAACGTGCCCGCGCTGTCCGAGAAGGACGTCGAGGACCTGCGCTTCGCCCTGCGCATGGGCTGCGACATGGTGGCCCTGTCCTTCGTCCGCGACGCCAAGGACGTGCAGGACGTCCACAAGGTGATGGACGAGGAGGGCCGCCGGGTCCCGGTGATCGCCAAGGTGGAGAAGCCGCAGGCGGTCGAGAACATGGAGGACGTCGTGATGGCGTTCGACGGTGTGATGGTCGCCCGCGGCGACCTCGCCGTCGAGTACCCGCTCGAGAAGGTCCCCATGGTGCAGAAGCGCCTGATCGAGCTGTGCCGGCGCAACGCCAAGCCGGTGATCGTCGCGACCCAGATGATGGAGTCGATGATCACCAACTCCCGGCCGACCCGCGCCGAGGCGTCCGACGTGGCCAACGCGATCCTGGACGGCGCGGACGCGGTCATGCTGTCGGCCGAGTCCAGCGTGGGCGCGTACCCGGTGGAGACCGTCAAGACGATGTCGAAGATCGTCAAGGCGGCCGAGGAGGAGCTGCTCTCCAAGGGCCTCCAGCCGCTGGTGCCGGGCAAGAAGCCGCGTACGCAGGGTGGTTCGGTGGCCCGTGCGGCGGCCGAGATCGCCGACTTCCTCGGCGCCAAGGGCCTGATCGCGTTCACCAAGTCGGGTGACACCGCCCGCCGGCTCTCCCGCTACCGCGCGGCCCAGCCGATCCTGGCCTTCACCACGGACGAGGGCACCCGCAACCAGCTCACGCTGAGCTGGGGCGTGGAGTCGCACGTGGTGCCGTTCGTCAACACCACGGACGAGATGGTCGACATGGTCGACCAGGAGCTGGCCAAGCTGGGCCGCTTCAACGACGGCGACACGGTCGTGATCACCGCGGGTTCGCCTCCCGGCGTCCCCGGCACCACCAACATGGTGCGCGTGCACCACGTCGGCGGCGGCGACCGCGACTGACGCACCCGGACAGGACCGTGGCCCGGCTCCCCTCGCTGAGGGGGACCGGGCCACGGTGTTGTGCGGCTCCCGAACTGGCTCGTGGTGGTGCTCTTCAGTCGGCGTACTGGTGCAGCTTGGGGATGGTCAGCGTGCCGCCGAACTGGGCGGCCTGCTGGACGGTGACGTCGGTGAAGTAGATCAGCGGGATGTTCAGCGGCGGCGGGCTGTCCGGGCTGAAGGTGATCGGGATGAGCCCGAACAGCTTCCCCGAGATGCTCTCGGTGTACATGGTGGTGTCGCCGCCGCGGATCGTGGACGTCGTGCCCTTGCCGGCCTGGACGTGGTACGTCTTGCCGGACGCCTTGTCCTTCACCGTCTGGTGCAGGTCGCCGATGTCGGTGCCGTCGGAGATGACGTACTTCAGCACCTTCTTGACCTTGCCGCTCGCGGTCCGTACCTGGACGACGCCCTGGTAGTCGGCGCCCTTGAGCAGCAGCGAGCTGGCGTTGAGGTACCAGGGGTCGTCGGCGAGGAGCTGCTTGTTGTCGATGCCGCCGACGTCGTCCGTGGCCTTCTCGCAGTCCTCGGCGGCGTCGGACGCGCTCGCGGAGGGGCTGGGGGCGACGGAGGCCGAGGTGCTCGGCTCGGGGGTCTCCTCGGCCTTCTCACCGGCCTTCGCGGAACTCCTGGCTCCCGCCGCGGGAGTGCCGGCCGTCTTGTCCTCGTCGCCCTTGGTGGGGGCCTTGGAGGAGGCGGAGGGCGCGGGCGTGCCGGAGGCGGAGGGCGCCGGCGCGGTCGCGGAGGGCGTCGGGGTCGCCGACGGCGTACCGGCCTGCTTGCCACCGGTCAGTACGTCCCCGATCGCGTCCCCGATCGTCCCGAGCAGCCCGCCGTCGGCGGCCTTGGCACTCGCGGACGGCGAGGGGGTGCCGGCGGTGGCGTCCTTGGCAGCCGGGGCCTGCGCGGAGGGCGCGGCCGCGGGCTTCGAGGCGGACGAGGAGGAACCGGTGGCGGGGGCACCGCCCTTGTCGTCGTCGGAACCTGAATCCGGCGAGGACGTCTTGCCGTCACCCGCACCGGCCTTGTCCCCGGCGGACGCCGAGGGGCTGGGCGTGGACGGGCCGGTGCTCTCGCCCGCGGAGGGCGAGGGGCTCGCGGAGGTGCCGTCGACCTTGCCGCCCAGCGCCTCGACGCAGTCCTTGTAGTCGGCCGCCTTCTGGCTGTTGGAGGCCGGGGTGCCGCCGCCGCTGTCGGCGATGGCGAGCGTGGACGTGAAGCCCATGCCCATCAGTACCGCCGTCGGCATCGCCACGGAGGCGATGGCCTTGCCGGCCGGCATGTGGAGCCGGGTGAACAGCAGTTTCTTGGGGGCCGCGTGGCGGGGCCCGGTTCTCGCACGGGACCCGTCCACATCGGGCCCGTGGGTCACCTCGTCAGCCGGCACTGTGCCTCCCGTTCACCTCGTTGGCCGGGCTCGTTCCTGACAGGTCCATCGGCGCGTCCACCGGCTCCGCGCTGCGCGGGGCCGGGACGCCGTACCGGCCGGACTCCTCCGCCTTGGCGCCCGGACCGGGCGACCAGGCGATGCCCATGGCACCGCCCACCATGGAGAAGAGGAAGCCGATGACGAAGCCGCCGAAATTGGACACGGGGATGGACACCAGCGCGAGCAGGATCGCCGCGACGCCCGCGAACACCCGTACGTGCTTCTGGAACCAGAGGCTGATGCCCAGCACGATGAGCAGCACGCCGATGATCAGCGAACCGGCTCCGGCGGTGGTGGCCATCGCCACCGTCAGATGACCGATCTGAAGATGGGCGTACGGGAAGTACATGATCGGAAAGCCACCGAGCATGACGAACAGACCGGCCCAGAAAGGCCGGGCGCCCCGCCAGGCGCGGAACTGCAGCCTCCGGCGGGTGAACTGGCCGGGTGCGGCGGCAGGAGTCTCGGCGCTCATGGAAAACAGCTCCCTGGTGCGGCATTGCTGTGGTGAAGATGTGGGCCGCGGGTGAAGCGGCGGCCGGAGAGTGGACGGGCGGGAGAGCTCTCACTCCCCCGCCCGTTCAGGCAGTGCCTAGTAGCACTCGGCCTTGGTCCCGGTGGACAGGGCCATGTGCAGACCGTTGAGCTTGAAGGTTCCGGCGGTGGTGGCCCACGCCGTCTGCTTCACACCGGTCAGCTCGGCCTTGGTCGCCTCCTGGGCGAACCCGTACGGGTTGGCCTGCTTGTTGGCGATCTCACCGCTCTTGATGCCGGGACCCTTGAGGTCCTTGCCCGCGACACCGATGTTGATGTCGTGGAACGTGGCGTCAGCGCCCAGGTCCTCGACGTCGATGTACAGGTTCTCGGCCTCGACCTGCTTCTTCTCGTCGGAGCTGTCACCCGCCGTCAGCCGCAGTGTGACCGAGCCGATCCCCGGGATGCCCGGGGTGACGACCGACTGGCACATCTTGTGGATCGTGGCCTTGGAGAACGCCGACACCGCCACCGGGTGGGCCGTCTTCTCGCCGGTCAGGGTGTAACCCGAGTCGATCGCGCCGTACTGCGAGAAACCGGTGCCGTTGAGCGTGTCGGCGGTCACCTTGAACGACTGACCGGACACGCTGAACGACGCGGCGAGAGCACCCTGCGCGAGGGCGACGCCTATCACGGCCGTAGCGGCGACGCTGGGCACCATGACCACAGCGAAGCGCTTCCATCTGGTCCCGCCACGCACCTGGGACTCCATATTTCCTCCTTCTCGGACGTACATCTCCTGTCCCGGAATCGCCCCAGCGGGCGGCTCGGCCGGGCAGGGATGGGAGAAGTGCTACGTCCTCGGGAAGGGGAGCGCCCGTGCTCGGCGGCACGAACCCGCGCCCGAACAACCGGCGTTCACCCCCGAGCGACAACCACTGGTCGCGCCTGACGCACATCACGCACAACCTTCGGGACAGGCTTCACCGGGAAGGCGAAGACCCCCCTGCCCCAGAGCCGGCGCCACTGCCGCCGGCTCTGCTCGGTGGGGACCCAGAGTCTCCCGCTTCCCGGCCGGCTGCCGGGGTGCGGAAATGGACCGAGCGTGGCCGATCGTGGTGCATTCTCGCCGCCCGCACAAGGGGCGCCGTTACCGGCTAGTAACGGCGCGATAACCGAACAACGACCCAGCGGTCTCGGAGCGCGACAGACCGTGCCATCAGTGGGCAGAGCAAAGCCGTTGATCCCCGGACCAAGCCGGACAGATCAACGGCTGTGACTTACTCGGAGTAACAGCAGGCGGGTTTACCAAGTTTTGGTAAAGCGTGATCACTCATGCACCAGATCGGCCATCCGGCGAACCCGGCATCACGCGCCCCGCGCCCCGACGCCGCGTCAGAACAGCGCCCGCGCCAGGGCCCTGCGCGCGGCCACCACCCTCGGGTCGTCGGCGCCCACGACCTCGAACAGCTCCAGCAGCCGGCGGCGCACCGCGTCCCGGTCGTCGCCCGCGGTACGGGCCACGGTGTCGATGAGCCGGCCGAAGGCGTCCTCGACATGACCGCCCACCAGATCCAGGTCGGCCGCGGCGATCTGGGCCTGTGCGTCACCCGGCTTCTCGGCCGCGTCCCGGCGCACGCGCTGGGGGTCCATCCCCTGCACGCGCTGGAGCAACTCGGCCTGCGCGAGACCGAGTTTGGCCTCGGTGTTGGCCGGGTCGTCGGCCAGCACATTGCGGTACGCCTGGACGGCACCGCCGAGATCGCCCGCGTCCAGCGCCTCGACGGCGGCGGCCAGCAGGGCGTCGTAGGGCCCCTCCGGCATCTCGGCGGCGGGGGCGGCGCCCGGAGCGGCGTCCGGGTCGACGGTCAGACCGGTCAGGCCGAAGCGCTGCTCGGCGACCTGGATCAACTGGTCGAGGGTCTCCCGGATCTGCTGCTCGTCGGCCGCTCCCTGGAAGAGGGGCAGCGCCTGTCCCGCGACGACCGCGAAGACGGCGGGAATCCCCTGGACCCCGAACTGCTGCATCAGCATCTGGTTGGCGTCGACGTCGACCTTGGCGAGGAGGAAGCGCCCGTTGTACTCGACGGCCAGCCGCTCCAGCACCGGGCTGAGCTGCTTGCAGGGCTGACACCATTCGGCCCAGAAGTCGATGACGACCGGGACTTCGGCGGAGCGCTGGAGGACTTCGCGCTCGAAGCCCGCCTCATCGACGTCGATGACGAGGTCGGCCGGCGACACCGCGCCGGCGCCGCCGTGCCGGGCGGCTTCGGCGCGCGCCTGCTCCGCCTTGGCCTTGGCCTCCTGGGCCGCCTTCACCGCGGCGAGGTCGACGACGCCGCTCATGGACATGTTCCGTGGCTGCATGCGTCTATCCTCCCCCGTTCCGGCGCATGAAGGAAAAAAACGATCGTGGTCGGCGATCGCGGTCGGCGCCGGGTCCCCACCCGCGCCTGTGGTCGTCGCCCGTGTACGTCCGTCACGAGCTTTCGCTACGAGTCGTAGCGTAATAGCAGTGAGGGGTTCCGCGACAGCGGTTTCCGGTGATCTCTCTCACGACATGGCGAGGTGCCCGGCTAGGGTCGTGTTCATGCAGAGCCGCACCCCCGCCAGTCGTACCGGGCGCCCGCGCAGCGCCGCCGCGGATGCCGCGATCCTGGCCGCGACGCGGGAGGGGCTGGTCGAACTGGGCTGGTCGGGGCTCACCTTGTCGGACGTGGCCGCGCGGGCCGGGGTGGCGAAGACGACCCTCTACCGCCGCTGGTCGGGCAAGCACGAGCTGGTCGTGGACGCGGTGGCGGAGCTGTTCGACGAGCTGGTGCTGCCCGACCGTGGCTCGCTGGCGGCCGACATCGAGGGCGTCGTACTTCAGTTCGCGGCCATCCTGAACCGCCCGGAGGCCAAGTGCGGGCTGATGGGCGTGGTCGCGGAGTCCACGCGGAGCGACGCGCTGCGCGAGCGGGTGCGCACCTCGATCGTGGAGCGGCAGAAGCGGCTGGTGCTGGCCGGGCGGGCACGGGCCCAGGAGCGGGGCGAACTCCCGCCGGAGGCCGACCCGGAGGAGTCCGCGCGCACGGTCGACCTCATCTTCGACATGGCCGCGGGCGCGGTGGTGCACCGCACCCTGGTCAGCGGCAAACCGGCGGACGAGGAGTGGGCACGGGGCTTCACCCACATCCTGCTGCACGGCCTCACCGCGGCGGCGGCCTGACACGGGGGGGCGGTCTCAGACCTGGTGGAGACCTTCCTCCACCAGCGGCTCCGGGCACCCGAACCGCTCGCCGAGCGCCGTGAACTCCACGAGCGAGGTCCCGTCGACCGGCAGTTCGTAGCGCTTCACCGCCCGCAGGAACATCCGGAAGCCGAGGTCGGCGCAGACCTCGGAGACCACTCGTTCCAGGGCGGGTACGAGATGGGGCAGCGGCATTTCGCTGAACCGCTCCCCTCGACGAGGCAGTCGAGTTGCGCGTGCGGCAGGTCCGCCATCTCGTCACACTGCTCGGCGACCCGGCTCAGGCCGGTCTCGTGCGTCTTGGTCATCCGGGTCAGAAGCCCGCCGGCTCCGTGTACACCCCCCACTCCTCGCGCAGCACCCCGCAGATCTCGCCGAGGGTGGCCTCCGCGCGGACCGCTTCCAGCATGGGCTCGATCATGTTGGCGCCGGAGCGGGCGGCGCCCAGCATGGCGTCGAGCGCCTTGCGTACGGCCGTGTCGTCGCGGGCGGCCTTGCGGTCGGCCAGGACGCGGACCTGCTCGCGCTCGACCTCGTGGCTCACCCGGAGGATCTCCAGGTCGCCGGTGACGGAGCCGGTGGCGACGTTGACGCCGACGACCCGCTTCTCGCCCTTCTCCAGCGACTGCTGGTAGCGGAAGGCGGACTCGGCGATCTCGCCGGTGAACCAGCCGTCCTCGATGCCGCGCAGGATGCCGGAGGTGATGGGGCCGATGGGGTGCCGCCCGTCGGGGTGCGCCCGCAGGCCCCGCTCCTTGATCTGCTCGAAGATCTTCTCCGCTTCCGCCTCGATGCGGTCGGTGAGCTGCTCGATGTACCAGGAACCGCCGAGCGGGTCCGCGACGTTGGCGACGCCGGTCTCCTCCATCAGCACCTGCTGGGTGCGCAGCGCGATCTCCGCGGCCTGCTCGCTGGGCAGGGCGAGGGTCTCGTCCAGGGCGTTGGTGTGCAGCGAGTTGGTGCCGCCGAGCACGGCCGCGAGCGCCTCCACGGCGGTACGGACGACGTTGTTGTACGGCTGCTGCGCGGTGAGCGAGACCCCGGCGGTCTGGGTGTGGAAGCGGAGCCACTGCGCCTTGTCGGTCTTCGCCCCGTACACGTCCCGCATCCAGCGGGCCCAGATGCGGCGGGCCGCGCGGAACTTGGCGATCTCCTCGAAGAAGTCCACGTGGGCGTCGAAGAAGAAGCTGAGGCCGGGGGCGAAGACGTCCACGTCGAGGCCGCGGGAGAGGCCCAGCTCGACGTATCCGAAGCCGTCCGCGAGGGTGTACGCGAGCTCCTGCGCGGCCGTCGCCCCGGCCTCGCGGATGTGATAGCCGGAGACGGAGAGCGGCTTGTAGGCGGGGATGCCGGCCGCGCAGTGCTCCATCAGGTCGCCGATGAGGCGCAGGTGCGGCTCGGGCTGGAAGAGCCACTCCTTCTGGGCGATGTACTCCTTGAAGATGTCGGTCTGGAGCGTGCCGTTCAGCACCGCCGGGTCGACGCCCTGGCGCTCCGCGGCGACCAGGTACATGCAGAAGACGGGGACGGCGGGGCCGCTGATCGTCATCGAGGTGGTGACGTCGCCCAGCGGGATGTCCCCGAAGAGGACCTCCATGTCGGCGGCCGAGTCGATGGCCACCCCGCAGTGCCCGACCTCGCCCAGCGCGCGCGGGTCGTCGGAGTCGCGGCCCATCAGGGTCGGCATGTCGAACGCCACGGACAGGCCGCCGCCGCCCGCCGCGAGGATCATCTTGTACCGCTCGTTGGTCTGCTCCGCGTTGCCGAACCCCGCGAACTGGCGGATGGTCCAGGTCCGCCCCCGGTACCCCGTCGCGTGCAGCCCCCGCGTGAACGGGTACTCCCCCGGCCACCCGATCCGCTCGAACCCCTCGTACACGTCCCCGCTCCGCGGGCCGTACACCGGCTCGACCGCGTCGCCCGACAACGTGGTGAAATCCGCGTCGCGCTTCCGCGCGCGGTCATACCGGTCCTGCCACCGCCGGCGGCCTTCTTCGATCGCGTGAGCGTCCATACCGTCGAATTTACTTGGACGTCCTAGTAAATGTCGATGGGAAACCGCCGTACGGGTGCGTACGGCGGTTCCGGTTACGCCTTGACGGCCGTCGGCGACGGCTGCGCGACCTTGGCCTCCAGCTCGTGGCTGATCTTCCGCTCCACGAAGAAGGCGGCGGTCGGGATGGTGCCCGCGATCAGGACCCAGAGCTGCTTGCCGACCGGCCACTTCGCCTTGGAGCCCAGGTCGAAGGCGAAGACCAGGTAGACCACGTACAGCCAGCCGTGGGCGATGCCGATGATCCGCGTGAAGTCGCCGGCGCCGTTCAGGTGGAGCAGGTACTTGGCGATCACGCCCAGGGTCAGCAGGACCAGCAGCACACCGGTGACGTAGGACATCACGCGGTAGCGGGTCAGCACGCTCTTCTTCATGCGTACGAGCGTAACCACGCGTTCCGGGAGATCTTGCCCCAGGGTGGCTCCCGCGCGGACCCGCAGGTCAGGCGTCCTCGAAATCCCCCGCCGCCACGCGCAGCGGCCGCAGGAGCGTGAAGATGTCGCCGCAGCTCTCCGCGTCGTAGGCGCCGAGGCCGAAGTCCATGGCCATGAGGTCCCGGGTGGCGGCGTCGACGACTTCGCGGCCCTTGTCGGTGATGACCGCGAGGGTGCCGCGGCCGTCCTTGGGGTTGGGGCGCTTGGCGACCAGGCCCGTCCTGACCAGGCGGTCGACGGTGTTGGTGACCGAGGTGGGGTGGACCATCAGCCGTTCGCCGATCTTGGACATGGGCAGCTCACCCTCCTTGGAGAAGGTGAGCAGCACCAGCGCCTCGTAGCGCGCGAAGGTCAGCCCGTACGGTTTGACCACGGCGTCGACCTCGGCCAGCAGGATCTGCTGGGCCCGCATGATCGAGGTGATCGCGGCCATCGAGGGCACGCTTCCCCAGCGCTGCTTCCAGAGCTCGTCGGCACGGGCGATGGGGTCGAAGGGGAGACTGAGAGGCTTGGGCACGTCATCAGACCCTACCGGCCGGTCATATCGTGGGCAGCCCCGTCTCGGCTTTCGGTCACCCGGCATCCCACGGCGAGCGCCACGCAGCACACCGTGCCCACCGCCCCCGCCGCCACCACGGCCGCCCGCACCCCCATCGCCTCGGCCACCACCCCCGCCAGCGCCATGCCGACCCCCTGGATCGTCATCAGCCCGGCGCTCAGCAGCGTCATCGCGCGCCCCCTCAGGTCCTCCGGCACCGCCCGCACGAACCACTGGTCGAGCCCCAGGGTGTACGCCGAGGCCGCCCCGGCCAGCACCAGGAGCAGCAGCGACGGCCAGAGTCCGGGTGCGAGGGCGTAACCGAGGTACGGCACCACCGCCAGGCACAGCAGCGGCAGCACGATCCGCTCCCGCGCCGCCGCCCCGAGCCGTGCCCCCGCGAACAGCTCCCCGGCGATCGTGCCGACGGGCAGCGCGCACATCAGCAGCCCGAGCCCCGTGGAGCCCGAGCCGAGCGTGTGGGAGTAGGGCGCGGCGAGCGCCTCGGGGAAGACGAGGAACATCGCGGGCACCCAGGAGACGAGCAGCAGCACCAGCACCCGCCGGTCGCCCAGCAGCGCGCGTGTCCCGCCGGCCCCGTCCCCCCGCTCCGGCCGCCGCCGGGCCGGCCGCCGCCGGGTGCCGAAGCGCAGCAGCGCGGCCGACGCGAGGAAGGTCCCGACCGTGATCAGCAGCGCGTGCCGGGGGCTGACGACGGTCAGCAGCAGCCCGCCCGTCCCGTATCCGGCGAGCAGCGCGCTCTGCGAGACGATCCGGATCAGGGACCGCCCGAGCACGAAGGCGTCACCGTCGCCGAGGACATCGGCGAGGGTCGCCATCCGGGTGCCGGAGAACACCGGCGAGACGACGGCGACCCCGCAGCGCAGCGCCAGCAGCACCGCGACCCCCGTCCCGGGCACCACCATCACCGCCACGCATCCGGCGCACACCAGGTCGCACACCACCAGCACCCGCCGGGCCGGGAACCGGTCGGCGACCGGTGCGAGCAGCGTGCCGCCGAGGGCGTAGGGCAGGAAGCCGGCCGCGAAGGCCAGCGCGCTCATCAGAGGCGAGGCGGTGAGGTCGTAGACGAGGACGGACAGCGCGATCTCGCTGACGACCGTCCCGAGCAGGGACAGCACGTGCGCGGCGAACAGGGCGCGGAACTCGGGGACGGCGAGGACGTGGCGGTATCCGGTACGGGAAGCCACCGGGGCCGTGGGCGGTGCGGACATGCCGGGCAGCCTGCCGGGGGCGGGGCCGGGCGGCGTAGAGTTTCGGCTCCAGCCGAATGTCAGGGGGAGCGGCCGTGGTGTCAGGGGGGAGCAGCCGTGGCCTCGCACCTGCACTTCGGTGACGACGACTTCCTGAACTGCCGCTTCGCCGTCTCCCCGCTGTGGGAGACCCACGACGCGGTGCGCACCCTGCGCCGCCCGGACCGGCAGGGCTACCACGTGCCGTGGCTGCGCCGCATCCGTACGGCGGCGGCCGGCCTGGACCTCGCTCCGCTGTGGCTGCTGATGCCCCGCCGGGGCCACTCCCCCGACTGGCTCGGGCCGCCGCCGATCGGCCCGGCGGCCACCTTCGAGGAGGAGATCGCGGCGGTGCGGGCGGCCGACCCGGAGGCGGCCCGCGAGGACACCGCCCGCTCGCTGGCCTGCACACCGGGCGCGGCGGACTCGGCGCAGGGCCGGGCGTGGCTGGCGGACCCCGTGCGGATGGTGCGGGAGCTGGCTGACGCCCTGGAGGCGGCCTGGCGGGTCCTGGTGGAGCCGGAGTGGCCCCGGCTGCGGGCGCTGCTGGAGGCGGACGTGGCCTTCCACTCACGCCGTCTCGCCGAGGTCGGCCTCGGCACCCTGCTGCCCGAGCTGGACTCCCGGCTGAGCTGGGACGGGCGCACGCTGACCCTGCCGGGCGGGGTGTACGAGCGCCGGCTCGGCGGGCGGGGCCTGGTGCTGATGCCGAGCGTGTTCTGCTGGCCGGACGTGATCACCGGCTTCGACCCGCCGTGGCAGCCGGCCCTCGTCTATCCGGCGCGGGGTGTCGGCGGCCTATGGGCCGAGCCGGGCGCACGGACCCCCGAGGCGCTGGTGCGCCTGCTGGGCCGCAACCGGGCGGCCGTGCTGGCGGCCCTGGACGACCCGGCGTCCACCACCGCCCTCGCCCACCGCCTCGGCCTCGCCGCGTCGTCGGTCTCGTCCCATCTGTCGGTCCTGCGCGACAGCGGCCTGCTGACGGCCCGCCGGTACGGACACCAGGTGCTGTACGAGCGGACCCCGCTGGGGATGGCGCTGGCCTCGGGAGGCTGACGGAGCGCCGTCCGGCGGCCGGGGAGAGACGCTCACCGGCCACGCGGCCGCCCGACCACCGGACGCGCCGGCACCCCGGCCCTCACGGGACCGGGGTGCCGGTGAGTCGCCGGGCTAGGAACCCAGGTGGCGCTCCACGGTCTCCACCTTGGAGGTGAGGCCGTCGGTGACGCCGGGGCGGATGTCGGCCTTGAGGACCAGGGAGACGCGGGGCGCGCGGGCCTCGACGGCGGCGACGGCGCGCTTGACGACGTCCATGACCTCGTCCCACTCGCCCTCGACCGAGGTGAACATGGCGTCGGTGCGGTTCGGCAGCCCGGACTCGCGGACCACGCGGACGGCGTCGGCGACGTACTCCCCCACGTCCTCGCCGACGCCGAGGGGCGTCACGGAGAAGGCGACGATCATGCGTTCACGGTTCCTTCCTCGCGGGCGCGGGCCGCGATGACGGCGTTCTCGGACTCCCGGCGCAGCTTGCGCTCGGCGAAGAAGCCGCCGGTGGGCAGGACCGAGAGGACGAAGTAGAGGGCGGCGGTGCCGAAGCTCCACTTGGTCCGGTTCCAGGCGTCCAGCCAGAAGATCACGTACAGGACGAAGAGCACACCGTGGATCGCGCCCATCACGGGGACCGCGTTGAAGTCCGTGGTCCGCTTCAGCACCGAGCACAGCAGCAGGACGAGGAAGGACACGGCCTCCGGTGCCGAGACCAGGCGGAGGCGGCGGAGGGCGGATGCGGTCTTGAGGTCCACGGGTCACCTTCGGGGGAACGTGTGCTGGAGGGCGGGGGTCCGGCCGCTGGGCGACCGGCTCATGATCCGCTTTGTGAACGGAAGCACAAGCGTCCTCCATTGTGGCAAACAGTGCCCCTAGGGGTGTGCTCAGGGTCGTTCTCCACCCGGGGGCCCTGTTCTCTCCACCCGGGCGCCCGCTACTTTCGCGGTGTGGCGATGTTCCGACTGCAGGGAAGCAAGGTCCTCGCCGTCGACGTGACCGGGGACGCCGTGAAGGCGAAGAACGGCTCGATGGTCGCGTACGACGGGCAGATGGCCTTCAAGAAGCTGAGCGGCGGCGGTGAGGGGCTGCGCGGGATGGTGACGCGGCGGCTCACCGGCGAGCAGATGACGGTGATGGAGGTGAGGGGACAGGGGACCTGCTGGTTCGCGGACCGGGCGTCCGAGATCAATCTCGTCGCCCTGCGCGGCGACACGCTGTACGTGGAGTCGAGCAACCTGCTGGCGACCGACGCGGGCCTGCGCACGGGCACCACCTTCACCGGCCTGCGCGGCGCCTCTCAGGGCAACGGACTGTTCACCACGACCGTGGAGGGCACCGGGCAGGCCGCGATCCTGTCCGACGGTCCGGCGGTGGTGCTCCGGGTCAGCCCGCAGTACCCGCTGACCGTCGATCCGGGCGCCTACATCGCGCACCAGGGGAACGTCCGGCAGTCCTTCCAGTCCGGCGTCACCTTCCGCACCCTCATGGGCGAGGGTGGCGGGGAGGCGTTCCAGATCCGCTTCGAGGGCGACGGGCTGGTCTATGTGCAGCCCAGCGAGCGGAACACGATCGCGGGGGATCTGTGAGATGAGCTTCCGGGAGATCAACTCCAAGATGGTCGAGGCCCGGCTGGCGCCGGGGCAGCGGCTGTTCAGTCAGCGCGGGGCGATGCTGGCGTACACCGGCGAGGTGTCCTTCACCCCGAACATGCAGAGCGGGCAGGGCGGGGTGATGTCGATGCTCGGGCGCCGGGTCGCCGGGGAGGCGGCTCCGCTGATGACGGTGGAGGGCAGCGGCACGGTCCTGTTCGGGCACGGCGGCCATCACGTGCATGTCATCGCCCTCACCGGCGACACCCTGTACGTGGAGGCGGACCGGCTGCTCGCCTTCGAGGGCTCGCTGCGGCAGGGCACGATGTTCCTCGGCTCGCAGGGCGGGGTCATGGGCCTGGTGCGCGGCCAGGCGACCGGACAGGGCCTGTTCACCACGACCCTCCAGGGCCACGGCGCGGTCGCGGTGATGGCGCACGGCGGGATCTTCGAGCTGCCGATCACCCCGCAGCGCCCGGTCCACGTGGACCCCCAGGCGTACGTCGCCCATCACGGCGAGGTGCGCAACAAGCTGTCCACCGCGCTGGGCTGGCGCGACATGGTGGGGCGCGGCTCCGGTGAGGCGTTCCAGCTGGAGCTGAGCGGCCACGGCACGGTGTACGTCCAGGCGTCGGAGGAGAAGCTGTGAGCGGTTACGCGAGCGCGGGCGGGCCGGTGGTCTTCGACCCGGTGACGCTCCCCGCCGACGACAACGTGAACCCGTACACCTTCTGCGTGGAGCTCAAGGGGAGCCAGTGGTTCCTGCAGAAGGGGAAGATGATCGCCTACTACGGGTCGATCGACTTCAACGGCATCGGGCACGGCCGGCTGGACCGGCTGGTGCGCACTTCCTTCCATTCGCCACTGCACGCGAGCGACTGGGTGGTGGCGGAGGGCTCGGGCAAGATGCTCCTCGCGGACCGGGCCTTCGATGTGAACTCGTACGACCTGGATCAGGGCAACCTGACCGTTCGCGCGGGCAACTTGATCGCTTTTCAGCCAAGCTTGGCACTCAAACAGTCGATCGTGCCGGGCTTTCTGACGCTCATCGGAACCGGAAAGTTCGTCGCCGCTTCCAACGGGCCGGTGGTCTTCATGGAGCCGCCGATCCGGGTGGACCCCCAGGCGCTGGTCGGCTGGGCCGACTGCCCCTCCCCGTGCCACCACTACGACCACTCCTACCTCACCGGCGTGATGGGCGGTCTACGTGCGATGACGGGGATCGGCGGGGCTTCCGGGGAGGAGCACCAGTTCGAGTTCACGGGCGCGGGGACGGTGCTGCTCCAGTCCAGCGAGACGCTGATGGCCGAGCCGTCCACAGGTGCTGTTCCGTCCGAGCCGGGGGTACCCGGAGGGGGCGCAGCGGGGCCGATGGGGCCCGGAACGGGGGCTTCCGGGGTACCGCGCCTTCCCGGACAGCTGGGAGACCTCCAGCGTCGCTTCGGGCTGTGAGCGGTAGTCTGCGGAGTGTGACGTCGAACGCGTGCGCACAGTCACATCACCCAGAGTAGTTCGCCATTCAACTTCTTAGGTAGACTTCATTCATGGAGACCGAGACGGCCACGCACTGGCTGACCGATGCGGAGCAGTGCGCCTGGCGCACCCACCTGGAGGTCAACAGGCTGTTGACGTACCAGCTAGAGAAGGATCTTCAGCCGTTCGGCCTGACGATGAACGACTACGAGATCCTCGTCAATCTTTCCGAGTCGGAAGACATGCGGATGCGAATGAGCGACCTGGCGGGCGCGACCATGCAGTCCAAGAGCCGCCTCTCGCATCAGATCACGCGCATGGAGAACGCGGACCTGGTCCGCCGGGAGAACTGCGAGTCGGACCGGCGCGGCCTCTTCGCCGTGCTGACCGAGCACGGGCTGGAGACGATGCGGAAGGTGGCCCCGCACCACGTGGCCTCCGTCCGCCGCCACTTCATCGACCTGCTCTCCCCCGACGCCCTCCAGGACCTCGACAAGTCCCTGAAGCCCATCGCGGAACACCTCAGAGACCACCGCGGCCGCCCGTAGCCGTTCGGCTCCACGGGCAACCGGCCCTACCGCGCCCGGCGAGCGGCAACCCCGCGCCGGGCACGGTCCGAGCCCGTGCCTCGGCCACTCCTGAGGCATGACGCCCCGCCCACCCGACGCACCGCCCCGGTGCGAGGGAGGGTGGGGCGCTCGGCTGTCCGGGGCCCCGCACGGGCCCCGGCTCACGCCCGCGCGGGCTCCGCCCGGCCCCCACCCACCAGGGCCACCGCGGCGGAAGCCAGCGCGGTGGCTCCGGTCAGGGCGAAGCAGAGGGGCAGCGGGAGGTGGCCGAGGAGGGCGCCGGTGGTCAGGCCGCCGGCCGAACTTCCCGCGTTGACCGCCATGTTCACCCAGGCACCGGCACGGGTGCGGTCGCTCGCGGGGGCCGACTCGTCCGCCAGCAGGTAGGCCGTGGTGAGCGCCGGGGCGATGAAGGCACCCGCGCAGGTCATGGCCACCGCGAGCGTGACGACACCGGGCGCCAGTCCTGCCGCCGCGATCGTCAGACCCAGGGCCACCGCGAAACCGGCGAGACGGGACCGGGCGGGGCAGCGCCAGTCGATCGCCCCGTTGGCCAGGCCGCCCAGCGCACTGCCCGCCGAGAGGGCGCCCAGCACCCAGGGGACGAGGCCGGTGTCGCCCGAGTCCCGGCCGACATGGGCCAGCACCAGCAGCTCCACCCCGCTGATCGCGAGCCCCGTGCCCGCGGCCACCACGACCGGCGCCGCCAGCCCCCGCACGCCACCCCGACGCCCCCCTCCCCCGGTCCGGGGCCGGGGACCCGTCATCGCCGGGGAGGTGACGAAGGCGGCGGTCCCCACGACCATGAGCAGCGCCCCGAGCAGCAGCCCGGACGCCGGGAGAGCCCAGGCGACCAGGACGCCCACCAGGGCGGGACCGGACACGAACAGCAGCTCCTCGGCGACCCCGTCGAGGCTGTACGCACGCCGCAGCAGATCCGGGTCGGGGAGCAGGTCGGACCACACCGCCCGCATCGTCGGCCCCAGCGGCGGGGCACAGGCGCCCGCGAGGACGGCCGCGCCCCCGATCAGTGGCACCGGCGCACCGGTCCGCCAGGTGAGCGCGGCGAGCACGCAGAGCAGTGCCCCGTGGGCGACGGCCAGCGGCAGCAGGGCGCGCCGGGCGCCGTGCCGGTCCACCAGCGAGGCGCGGGCCGGGGTCAGAAAGACCACGGCGGCGCCGTACAGGGAGAGCACGGCGCCTGAGGCCGCGTACGAGCCCGTGGCCCGCTGGGTGGCGAGCAGCAGGGACAGCGGGACCGTGCCGTAGGACAGCCGGCCCACCAGGGCGGTGGCGAAGGTACGGCGGGCGTGCGGGACGCGGAGGACGGTGGCGTAGGACGGCGCGGCGGGGCGCGCGGAAGCGGGCGCGGACATGCGCGGGGTTCCTCACGGGAGGCGGGACGAGGGCACCGGTGCGCCACCCGGGATCCCGGCGAGGAGCCGGACGGCCGGGCGGGCGCGAGGGGTGCGCTCTATGCCATGAGGAGGAACATGCCGGTCAAGCTAGCAGGGACCCTCAGCCCCGGGTAAGTCCCTCGACCAGTTCGTCCGCCGCCCGGTACGGGTCCAGGGTGCCGGTGACGATGCGGTCCGCGAGGGCGGAGAGGCGGCGGTCGCCGTGGAGGTCGCCGATGCGCTCGCGGAGGGCGGTGACCGCGATGGTCTCCACCTCGCGGGCCGCTCGGGCCCGGCGGCGTTCGGTGAGGACGGAGTGTTCCTCCATCCAGGCCCGGTGCTTCTCCAGGGCTTCCACGACCTCGTCGATGCCCTCCGCGCGGGCGGCGACGGTCTTGACGATCGGGGGACGCCAGTCGCCCGGACCGCGGGCCTCGCCGAGGCCGAGCATGTGGTTCAGCTCGCGGGCGGTGGCGTCCGCGCCGTCGCGGTCGGCCTTGTTGACGACGTAGACGTCGCCGATCTCCAGGATTCCGGCCTTGGCCGCCTGGATGCCGTCGCCCATGCCGGGCGCCAGCAGGACCACGCTGGTGTCGGCCTGGGAGGCGATCTCCACCTCGGACTGGCCGACGCCGACCGTCTCGACCAGGACCACGTCGCAGCCGGCCGCGTCCAGTACCCGGATCGCCTGCGGCGCGGCCCACGCGAGCCCGCCCAGGTGCCCTCGCGTGGCCATGGAGCGGATGTAGACGCCGGGGTCCGAGGCGTGGTCGGACATCCGGACCCGGTCCCCGAGCAGCGCGCCCCCGGAGAACGGCGAGGAGGGGTCGACGGCGAGCACGCCGACCCGCTTGCCCTGCTTGCGGTACGCGGTGACGAGCGCGGAGGTGGAGGTGGACTTGCCGACGCCGGGCGAGCCGGTCAGACCGACCACGTACGCGTTGCCCGTCAGCGGGGCCAGTGCCGCCATCACCTCCCTGAGCTGCGGGGACGCCCCCTCGACCAGGGAGATCAGCCGGGCCACGGCCCGAGGCCGGCCTTCCCTGGCCTCGGCCACCAGAGAGGAGACGTCCCGCATCAAACAGCTCCGTTCACTCGCACCACGCACACCGCCGGAAAAGCAGGACTCAGCCCTTGGGTACCCGCACGATCAGCGCGTCACCCTGGCCACCGCCACCGCACAGCGCGGCCGCGCCGACCCCGCCGCCCCGGCGCTTCAGCTCCAGCGCCAGGTGCAGCACCAGCCGGGCGCCGGACATGCCGATCGGGTGGCCCAGCGCGATGGCACCGCCGTTGACGTTCACCTTTTCCGTGGACACCCCGAGGTCGTCCATTGACTGCACGGCGACCGCCGCGAACGCCTCGTTGATCTCGATGAGGTCCAGGTCGGAGACCTCGAGCCCCTCCTTGCCCAGCGCGTGCTGAATGGCGTTGGACGGCTGCGACTGGAGGGAGTTGTCGGGACCGGCGACATTGCCGTGCGCGCCGATCTCCGCCAGCCAGTCGAGGCCCAGCTCCTCCGCCTTCGCCTTGCTCATCACGACCACCGCGGCGGCGCCGTCGGAGATCTGCGAGGAGGAACCGGCGGTGATGGTGCCGTCCTTGGTGAAGGCGGGCCGGAGCCGGCCGAGCGACTCGGCGGTGGTGTCCCCGCGGATGCCCTCGTCCTTGCTGAACAGCACCGGGTCGCCCTTGCGCTGCGGGATCTCCACCGGGGTGATCTCGGCCTCGAACAGGCCGTTCTTCTGCGCGGCGGCGGCGCGCTGGTGGGACAGCGCGGCGATCTCGTCCTGCGCGGCCCGGCCGATGCCGAGGCGGGTGTTGTGCTTCTCCGTCGACTCGCCCATGGCGATGTTCTCGAAGGAGTCGGTCAGCCCGTCGTGGGCCATCGAGTCCAGCATCTCGATCGCGCCGTACTTGAAGCCCTCGCGGGACTTCGGCAGCAGGTGCGGGGCGTTGGTCATCGACTCCTGGCCGCCCGCGACCACGATGTCGAACTCACCCGCGCGGATGAGCTGGTCGGCCAGCGCGATCGCGTCGAGGCCGGAGAGGCAGACCTTGTTGACGGTGAGCGCCGGGACGTTCATCGGGATGCCGGCCTTGACCGCCGCCTGGCGGGCCGGGATCTGACCGGCACCCGCCTGGAGTACCTGGCCCATGATCACGTACTGGACCTGGTCGCCGCTGATCCCGGCGCGGTCGAGGGCCGCCTTGATGGCGAAGCCGCCGAGGTCGGCACCCGAGAAGGACTTCAGCGAACCGAGCAACCGTCCCATGGGCGTCCGAGCGCCCGCGACGATCACTGAGGTGGTCGTTCCAGAAGACATGAGCTGCGATCCCCTTACCGGCCTGCACAGCCGAGGAGTGAACGAGGGTTTACTTCGAATGTACTGACCGGTACCGGAGCCCGTCATCGCCCTTACGGTGTGATCGCGCGCACGTTGCGTAACCACCGCCGGAGCGCTGCACTGAAACCATGCTGACGCGAATCGACCACATCGGGATCGCCTGCCACGACCTCGACACCACCGTCGAGTTCTACCGGACGACCTACGGCTTCGAGGTGTTCCACACCGAGGTGAACGAGGAGCAGGGCGTCCGGGAGGCCATGCTCAGGATCAACGGGACCTCGGACGGCGGCGCCTCCTACCTCCAGCTGCTGGAGCCGACGCGGGAGGACTCCGCGGTCGGCAAGTGGCTGGCCAAGAACGGCGAGGGCGTCCACCACATCGCCTTCGGCACCGCGGACGTCGACGCGGACGCCGCCGGCATCCGCGACAAGGGCGTACGCGTGCTGTACGACGAGCCCCGAGTCGGTTCGATGGGGTCCCGGATCACCTTCCTGCACCCCAAGGATTGCCACGGAGTCCTGACAGAACTGGTCACATCGGCGGCAGTTGAGTCACCTGAGCACTGACTCTCGTACATAAGGGCCGGTAGGGTTGGGGTCGGTCGTCCCCGAACACGGGGGACGACCGATGCCGGGGTCCGGGTTTCGGGGGACGAGCGTCGGGGCAGCAGCCCGTGCTCCGCCGTTGATCTGACACCATTCCCCGGAGGGCCCCGTCCGGCGGATGGACGGTGCTCGTCGGAGAAATTCACCAGGGGACGGATGGGACCGCGCAGTGCGGGGCTACGAGAGCCAGGAGCGAGAGCCGGCGGCTGACGTCGACCACCTCTCTCGGTTCGAGGCCGAGATGAAGCGGCTGAAGACCGAGCGGGAAAAGGCGATCCAGCACGCCGAGGATCTCGGCTACCAGGTCGAGGTGCTGCGCGCCAAGCTGCACGAGGCGCGCCGCACCCTGATGACCCGTCCCGCCTACGACGGCGGTGACATCGGCTACCAGGCCGAGCAGTTGCTCCGCAACGCGCAGGTGCAGGCCGACCAGCTGCGCCAGGACGCCGAGCGCGAGCTGAGCCAGGCCCGCGCGCAGACCCAGCGCATCCTCCAGGAGCACGCCGAGCACTCCGCCCGGCTCCAGGCGGAGCTGCACCAGGAGGCGGTCACCCGCCGCCAGCAGCTCGACCAGGAGCTGGCCGAGCGCCGCCAGACCGTCGAGTCCCACGTCAACGAGAACGTGGCCTGGGCCGAGCAGCTCCGCGCCCGTACCGAGCAGCAGGCCCGCCGGCTGCTGGACGAGTCGCGCGCCGAGGCCGAGCAGGCCATGGCCGCCGCCCGCGCGGAGGCCGAGCGGCTGACCCACGAGGCCCGTGAGCGGCTGCGCACCGACGCGGAGGCGGCCCGGTCCGAGGCCGAGCAGATCCTGCGCCGGGCCCGTACCGACGCCGAGCGGCTGCTGAACGCCGCCTCCTCGCAGGCGCAGGAGGCCACCGACCACGCCGAGCAGCTCCGCACCTCCACCGCCAGCGAGTCGGACGCCGCGCGCCGGCAGGCCGCCGAGCTGAGCCGGAGTGCCGAGGAGCGGATGGCGGAGGCCGAGCGCGCGCTGCGCAGCGCCCGGTCCGAGGCCGAGAAGCTGGTCACCGAGGCCAAGGAGGCCGCCGCCAAGGCGCTCTCCAGCGCCGAGGCCGCCAACGAGACCCGGACGCGCACCGCCAAGGAGCAGGTCGCCCGGCTGGTCAGCGAGGCCACCAAGGAGGCCGAGTCCACCAAGGCGGACGCCGAGCAGATCGTCGCGGACGCCCGCGCCGAGGCGGAGAAGATCCTCGCCGAGGCCGGGGAGAACGCCCGCAGCGCCACCGCCGAGGAGACCGCGAGCCAGCTCTCCAAGGCGGCCCGGACGGCCGAGGAGGTCCTGAACAAGGCCGCCGAGGACGCCCGCAGGACCACCAAGGCCGCGACCGAGGAGGCCGAGCGCATCCGCTCGGAGGCCGAGGCGGAGGCGGACCGGCTGCGCGCCGAGGCGCACGACATCGCCGAGGAGCTCAAGGGCACGGCGAAGGACGACACCAAGGAGTACCGGGCCAAGACGGTCGAGCTGCAGGAGGAGGCCCGGCGCCTGCGCGGCGAGGCCGAGCAGCTCCGCGCCGACGCGGTCACCGAGGGCGACTCCATCCGCGCCGAGGCCCGGCGGGAGGCGGTCACCCAGATCGAGGAGGCGGCCAAGTCCGCCGAGGAGCTCCTCGCCAAGGCCAAGGCGGACGCGGACGAGCTGCGCAAGAGCGCCACCACCGACAGCGAGAAGGTCCGCACCGAGGCCATCGAGCGCGCGACCGCGCTGCGCCGGCAGGCCGAGGAGACGCTGGAGCGCACCCGCAAGGAGGCCGAGCGGCTCAAGGCCGAGGCCGAGGAGCGGGCCGAGACGGTCGGCGCGGACGCCGAGAAGGCCGCCCGCGAGCTGCGCGAGGAGGCCGAGAAGGCCGCCGAGGCCCGCCGCGAGGAGGCCGCCGGTGAGCTGACCCGGCTGCAGACCGAGGCCCAGGAGCGCCTCGAGTCGGCCGAGCAGGCGCTGGCCGAGGCCCGCGAGGAGGCGTCCCGTATCCGGCGCGAGGCCGGTGAGGAGGCCGAGCGGCTGCGGTCGGAGGCCGCCGAGCGCATCCGTACGCTCCAGGAGCAGGCCGCGTCCGAGGCCGAGCGGCTGCGGGACGAGGCCGCGGCGGACGCGTCCGCCTCGCGTGCCGAGGCCGAGTCGGTGGCCGTGCGGCTGCGGTCGGAGGCCGCGACCGAGGCCGAGCGGCTCAAGGCCGAGGCGCAGGAGAGCGCCGACCGGGTCCGCGCGGAGGCGCAGGCCGCCGCCGAGCGGCTGGGCACGGAGGCCTCCGAGACGCTGGCCGCCGCCCAGGAGGAGGCCGCCCGGCGCCGCCGCGAGGCGGAGGAGCTGCTCGGTGCCGCCCGCGAGGAGGCGGACCAGGAGCGCGAGCGGGCCCGCGAGCAGAGCGAGGAGCTGCTGGCCGCCGCGCGCACCCGGGTGGAGGAGGCGCAGGCCGAGGCGACCCGGCTGGTGGAGGAGGCGGACCGCCGGGCCACCGAGATGGTGTCCGCCGCCGAGACCCACGCGGCACAGGTACGCGACTCCGTCAGCGGGCTGCACGAGCAGGCGCAGGAGGAGATCGCCGGCCTGCGCTCGGCCGCCGAGCACGCGGCGGACCGTACCCGGCGGGAGGCCGAGGAGGAGGCGGGCCGCGTCCGCACCGACGCCTACGCCGAGCGGGAGCGGGCGAGCGAGGACGCGACGCGGCTGCGCCGGGAGGCCGGCGAGGAGTCCGAGGCGGCCAAGGCGCTCGCCGAGCGCACGGTCGCCGAGGCGTCCGAGGAGTCGGCGCGGCTGCGCTCGGAGGCCGCCGAGTACGCGCAGCGGGTGCGTACCGAGGCGTCGGACAAGCTGGCGGAGGCCGACCAGGCCGCGTCCCGGACCCGGGCGGACGCCCGCGAGGACGCCAACCGCATCAGGTCGGACGCGGCGACGCAGGCCGACACCCTCATCACCGAGGCGAGTTCCGAGGCGGAGCGGCTCCAGAACGAGACCGCCGCGGAGGCGGAGCGGGTCCGCGCCGAAGCGGTGGCGGGCGCCGAGCAGCTGATCGCGGACGCGACCGACGACGCCGAGCGGCTGCGCGCCGAGGCGGCGGAGACGGTCGGTACGGCGCAGCGGCACGCGGAGCGGATGCGCGCCGAGGCCGAGCGGGTCAGGTCCGAGGCGGAGACGGAGGCCGAGCGGCTGACCAACTCCGCGCGGGCGGAGGCCGAACGGACGCTGGACGAGGCGCGCGGCGAGGCCAACAAGCGGCGCTCGGAGGCGGCCGAGCAGGTGGACACCCTCATCTCGGAGACGGCGGCCGAGGCGGACAAGCTGCTCGCGGAGGCACGCCAGCAGGCGCAGAAGACCACCGCGGACGCGGAGGGCCAGGCCGACTCGATGGTGGGCGCTGCCCGCACCGAGGCGGAGCGGATCGTGTCCGAGGCGACGGTGGCGGGCAACTCCCGTGTGGAGAAGGCCCGTACGGACGCCGACGAGCTGCTGGTCGGCGCGCGCCGGGACGCGACCGCGATCCGGGAGCGGGCCGAGGAGCTGCGCGAGCGGGTCACCGCGGAGATCGAGGAGCTGCACGAGCGGGCCCGCCGGGAGGCGGCCGAGACGATGAAGTCGACGGGCGACCGCTGCGACGCGCTGATCAAGGCGGCCGAGGAGCAGCTCTCCAAGGCGCAGGCGAAGGCCAAGGAGCTGGTGTCGGAGGCCAACTCCGAGGCGGGCAAGGTGCGGATCGCGGCCGTGAAGAAGGCCGAGGGCCTGCTCAAGGAGGCCGAGCAGAAGAAGACCAGGCTCGTCAAGGAGGCCGAGGACCTGAAGGCCGAGGCGATCCGCGAGGCACGGCGCACGGTCGACGAGGGCAAGCGGGAGCTGGAGATCCTGGTGCGCCGCCGCGAGGACATCAACACCGAGATCTCGCGGGTGCAGGACGTGCTGGAGGCGCTGGAGTCGTTCGAGGGCCCGGCGGGCAAGGACAGCGGGGTCAAGGCGGGAGCGACGGTGGGTCCGCCCCGGTCGGGTGGCAAGAACTCCGACGGGTAGGACGGGGCGTGGCAAGTTTCGGGGGGTCGGCCACCCGAAAGAGGTGTCATTCTCCGGACCAAAAACGTATCCGCGCGATGACACACCGCTTGGGCGCCTAGGATTCCCTCTATCACCTCACCGGTCTCATTCGACAGGAACCCCATGAGCGACACTTCCCCCTACGGCTTCGAGCTAGTGCGGCGTGGATACGACCGTGCTCAGGTGGACGAACGCATCTCCAAGCTCGTCTCCGACCGTGACAGCGCGCTCTCCCGGATCACCGCACTGGAGAAGCGCATCGAGGAGCTCCACCTCGAAACGCAGAACGCCCAGGCCCAGATCACCGACGCGGAGCCGTCGTACGCGGGTCTGGGCGCGCGGGTCGAGAAGATCCTGCGCCTTGCCGAGGAGGAGGCGAAGGACCTGCGCGAGGAGGCCCGGCGCGCCTCCGAACAGCACCGCGAGCTGGCCGAGTCGGCCGCCCAGCAGGTGCGCAACGACGCGGAGTCCTTCGCCGCCGAGCGCAAGGCGAAGTCCGAGGACGAGGGCGTCCGGATCGTCGAGAAGGCCAAGGGCGAGGCGGCACAGCTCCGCAGCGACGCGCAGAAGGACGCGCAGTCCAAGCGCGAGGAGGCCGACGCCCTCTTCGAGGAGACCCGTGCCAAGGCCGCGCAGGCCGCCGCCGACTTCGAGACGAACCTCGCCAAGCGCCGCGAGCAGTCCGAGCGTGACCTGGCGTCGCGTCAGCAGAAGGCGGAGAAGCGGCTCGCGGAGATCGAGCACCGCGCCGAGCAGCTCCGTCTGGAGGCGGAGAAGCTGCGCACCGACGCCGACCGCCGTGCGCGCCAGACGGTGGAGACGGCACAGCGTCAGGCCGAGGACATCGTGGCCGACGCCAACGCCAAGGCGGACCGCATCCGTTCGGAGTCCGAGCGGGAGCTGGCGGCGCTGACCAACCGCCGCGACAGCATCAACGCCCAGCTCACCAACGTCCGCGAGATGCTCGCCACGCTGACGGGTGCCGCGGTCGCCGCCGCCGGTTCCCCGGTGGAGGACGAGACCGCGGGCCGCGGCGTGCCGGCGCAGCAGACCCGGTAACGTTCCCGGGCGTTTTTCCGCTGAGCGCGGGCGAAGCCCTCTGCCGCCGACGCGGCAGAGGGCTTCGGCCGCTCTCGGCGGGGAATCGGACACGCGCCGTGAACCTCTGGCTTTACTTTCTCTTGGGCGGAACCGCTCCGGCCCGGTTATCCTCCTAACCCTTACGGGGGCACGCGCCCCGCTGTCCTGAACCTTCCGATGGGTGCGGAGCATGATCGAGGCTGTTGGCCTGACCAAGCGGTACGGCGACAAGACCGCCGTGCACGACCTCTCCTTCCAGGTGCGTCCCGGCGCGGTGACCGGTTTCCTCGGGCCCAACGGCTCCGGCAAGTCGACGACCATGCGGATGATCCTCGGGCTGGACAACCCCACCTCCGGCTCGGTGACCATCGGCGGCTACCCGTACCGCAAGCTGCCCAACGCGCCCCGCCAGGTCGGCGCGCTGCTCGACGCCAAGGCGGTGCACGGCGGCCGCAGCGCCCGCAACCATCTGCTCAGCCTCGCCCAGCTCTCCGGCATCCCGGCCCGCCGGGTGGACGAGGTGCTCGGGGTCGTCGGGCTCCAGGAGGTGGCCCGCAAGCGCTCCAAGGGCTTCTCGCTCGGCATGGGCCAGCGCCTCGGCATCGCGGCGGCCCTGCTGGGCGACCCGCAGGTGCTGCTGTTCGACGAGCCGGTCAACGGCCTCGACCCCGAGGGCATCCTCTGGGTCCGCAATCTGATGAAGGCGCTCGCGGCGGAGGGCCGTACGGTCTTCGTCTCCTCGCACCTGATGAGCGAGAT
This sequence comes from Streptomyces sp. BK022, assembly GCF_004217355.1. Taxonomy (NCBI): domain Bacteria; kingdom Bacillati; phylum Actinomycetota; class Actinomycetes; order Kitasatosporales; family Streptomycetaceae; genus Streptomyces; species Streptomyces sp. BK022. The sequence continues at coordinate 838,994 of NZ_SHKU01000002.1, read as the reverse complement.
GGCGCTGACCGCGGACCATCTGATCGTGATCGGCCGGGGTCAGTTGCTCGCCGACATGAGCGTGACGGACTTCATCTCCGCCAACTCCGCCGACTTCGCGCGGGTGCGCACGCCGGACAGCGAGCCGCAGCAGCGGGAGAAGCTGACCTCGGCGCTGACCGAGGCCGGCGGCCATGTCATGCCCGAGCTGGACGGCGCGCTCCGGGTGACCGGACTCGCCCTCCCCCGCATCAGCGACCTGGCGCACGAGGCGGACGTAAGGCTGTGGGAGCTGTCGCCGCACCAGGCCTCGCTGGAGGAGGCGTACATGCGGATGACGCAGGGCGTCGTCGACTACCGCTCCACCGCGGACCAGCGCTCCGGGCTCCAGCAGCCGCTGCCGCCCGGTGTGCAGCCCCCGATGCCGGTGCCGGGCCAGGGCCAGCCCGGCTGGTACGCCCCGCCGCCGCCCCAGCCGGGCGCCCCGTACGCCCCGCCGGCGCCGGCCGCGCCCGGCCCCCAGGCGCCGAACCCGTACGCCGCGCCCGCCGAACCGACGAAGCCCGAGGACTCCCGATGAGCACCCAGCAGCCCCCGATGCCCGAGGCGCCCCACGCGGCCGGCGCTCTCTCCTCCGGCTACAGCTCACCGATCCCGGTCACGCCCACGCATCTCGGGCACGCGCTGGCCTCGGAGTGGACGAAGATGAAGTCGGTGCGCTCCACGGTGTGGACGCTCGGCGTGTTCGTGCTGCTGGTGGTCGGTATCGGCCTGCTGGCCGCGGTGGCGGTCCGGGGCGCCGGCGAGCTCGACGGCCAGAACCCGCTGACCCTCGGCTTCTTCGGGCTGCTGCTCGGCATGATGTGCGTGATGACGCTGGGCGTGCTGACCACGGCGTCCGAGTACGGCACGGGCATGATCCGTACCACGATGACCGCGTGCCCGAGCCGGGGCCGGGTGCTGGCGGCCAAGTCGATCGTGTTCTTCGCGGTCGCCTTCGTGGTGACGCTGGCGACGGTGTCCCTGGTGGCGCTGATCCAGACCTCGATGCTGGAGGGCAACGGCACCCGGACCCCGTCCGGCGCGGAGTGGCTGAAGGCGACGCTCGGCATCAGCCTCTACATCGCGCTGCTCGGCCTGCTGTCGCTGCTGGTCGGCTCGATGATCCGGCACTCCGCGGGCGCCATCACCATCATGATCGGCGCCGTGCTGGCCCCGCTGGTGATCGCGCTGTTCATGAACGCCGGCTCCCTGGAGAAGGTCCAGCAGGCGCTGCTGGAGTACTCGATCCCGAGCCAGATGGGCGTGTTCTACGACAACACCCTCAGCCACTCCGGGCCCTCGGGCTGGGAGCCCCTGTGGATCATGCTGGGCGTGACGGCGGCGGCGTTCGCCGGGGCGTACGCGCTGCTGGAGAGCCGGGACGTGTAAGCGCGCCGGCCTTCAGAACCAGGGCGAGTTCCCGGACCGCCGTACCCGTGTGGTGCGGCGGTCCCGTGCGTTCCAGCACGCCTTGTGCCAGTGCCGCCGGTCGTCCACGCCCGCGTGCTCCGGCCAGGCCACCACGTGCGGGAGGCCGGAGGGGATCACCTGGTCGCAGCCGGGGCAGCGGTAGGTCTTGCCGTCGGCGCTCGCCCCGGCGACATGGCGGACGCTCCACTCCTCGCCCCGCCAGCTCTCGGTGGACTGCCAGCCGCCGTACCGGCCCGACCGGTCGTCCTCGGCACCTCGGCCGGACGAGTCTGCCGCCTTGGGTCGGTTGCGACGCGGGGACACGGGACACCTCTTGGGGCTATACAGGGAGCACGGGCCGCGTCCAGCCTACGCGGCGGCGGCCGGGGTACGCGTAGGGCGCCAACCCGTACAAGTCCCCTTCCAGGCCGATCCATTCCAGCAGAGAAGCGACCATTCTGCAGACAATCCGCAAATCCCTCCACGAAGCCGTGTCCTGGGCACGTGTCATGTGGTTATGCCGGTCGGGGGAGCTCCCGATCGGAGCCAAGGAAGCGGGAAATGCGATGCGCGTTGGAAGTTTTGTGCTGGCGGCCCAGTATCCGGGCCAGGGCGCCGGAGAGGCCCTGCACCGGGCGGTGCGCTCCGCCGAGGTGGCCGACGAGGCCGGTCTGGACACGGTGTGGCTGGCCGAGCACCACTTCGTGCCGTACGGCACCTGCCCGTCGGCCGTCACCCTGGCCGCCTTGCTGCTGGGCCGCACCCGCCGTGTCCGGGTCGGCACAGCGGTCAGCGTGCTGCCCACCGTCCACCCGGTGGCCCTCGGCGAACAGGCCGCGCTGCTGCACGTCACCAGCGGCGGCCGGTTCACCCTGGGGGTCGGCCGGGGCGGCCCCTGGGTGGATCTGGAGGTGTTCGGCGCGGGGCTCGGGGCGTACGAGCGCGGCTTCCCGGAGTCGCTGGACCTGCTCCTGCGCTGGCTGCGCGAGCCGTCGGTCGGCGCCGAGGGCGAGCGGTACGCCTTCCGCGAGGTGCCGGTGGTGCCGCGCCCGGCGGACGCGCTGGCCGAGTCACCGGGCCCGGAGGTGGTGGTGGCGTGCACCTCCCCGAAGAGCGTGCGGCTGGCGGCGGAGCGGGGTCTGCCGATGCTGCTGGGGATGCATGTCGGGGACGAGGAGAAGGCCGAGATGGTCGCCCTCTGGCGGCGTCATGCGCGCGAGTCGGGCCGCTCGCCCGAGGAGATCGCGGCCGCCGGCCATGTCTCGGCCGGCGTCTGCCAGCTGGCGGACAGCCGCTCCGACGCGGTGGAGACACTGCTGAAGGCGATGCCGGGCTGGCTGAAACAGGGCCTTGAGGCCCACGTCACGGTGGACGGCCGGGCGCGCGCGATGCGCGACCCGTACGCCTACACCGAACTGCTCTGCGGGCTGCACCCGGTGGGTACGCCCCGGCTGGCCGCGGATCGTCTCGCGGCCACGGCGGAGCGGACCGGGATCTCCCGCTTCGCCCTGCTCGTCGAGGGTTCCGGCGACCTGGACGCGACCGAGGAGAACCTGCGGCGGCTGGGCGCCGAGGTGCTGCCCGGGTTGCGCTGACCGCCACCGGCTCCCCGGCCGCCGGGAGAGCCTGCCGCGCCCGTCCCGCATGCACCTCCCCCGGACGGGAACGGCAAGCCGGCGGCTCATGGAGCCGACGTCGCGCGCGTGCGTCAGCAGTCCCGCAGCTCCGGGGACTGGTTGAGGAGCTGGGCGCGCACCGAGGTGAAGCGGGCCAGCCGCTCGTCCACCGACGGGTCCAGCGGGAACACCGCCACCCGGTGGCAGTTCTGGAAGGCCAGGCGTACGCCGAAGTGACGCTGGAGAGCGCCGCGGATGGCGTCACTGGCGAGCGCGCGCAGCAACTGGCCGCGCGCCTGCTCGTCCGGCGGGGGCGTCTGGTTGTCGGCGAAGGGTCCGCCGTCCACCTTCAGCTGGGCCACCAGGGAGCTGATCATCTCCCACGCGAAGGGCAGGGAGGTCCGGACGCAGTCGACGAATTCTGCTTCGTCGACCTCGCCTCGCTCGGCCTGTTCCAGTAGGGCCGGTGAGACGTCGAGCGACATGGGTTCTCCTCTCGCACCCCTGATGGACAGGGGTTGCCGGACAGATAAGGGAGGGCGCGAAACCGGAGACGCTCCGTACCCCCACGCGGCCTCCCTGCTCCTACGGTAGGCAACCGTCGGTGACCACACCAGCAGAATGCGTATATGGAACGGTCGTCCTGCGGTCACAATCGGCCAGGGATGAACAAGAGTTATCAGGGACAATTGGGGTGACCCACCGGACGGGGGTGGTGGCGGGCGGGTGGTGGGACGCGGGCGAATCGCGTGCACGGGTGCGCGTCGAGTAGCGTTGCCGACCATGCGTCTCGTCATTGCCCGGTGCTCGGTCGACTACGCCGGCCGGCTCACCGCCCACCTGCCCTCGGCCCCCCGCCTGATCCTGGTCAAGGCGGACGGCAGCGTCTCCATCCACGCGGACGACCGGGCCTACAAGCCCCTCAACTGGATGTCGCCGCCCTGCACCCTGAAGGAGGGCACGGGCGACGAGGCGGGGGTGTGGACCGTCATCAACAAAGCGGGCGAGAAACTGATCATCACGATGGAGGAAGTCCTCCACGACTCGTCCCACGAACTGGGCGTGGACCCCGGTCTGATCAAGGACGGCGTGGAAGCGCACCTCCAGGAGCTGCTCGCCGACCGCATCGAGACCCTCGGCGAGGGCTACACCCTGATCCGCCGCGAGTACATGACGGCGATCGGCCCGGTCGACATCCTCTGCCGGGACGCCGCCGGCGGCACGGTCGCCGTCGAGATCAAGCGGCGCGGCGAGATCGACGGCGTGGAGCAGCTCACCCGTTACCTGGAGCTGCTCAACCGCGATCCCCATCTCGCCCCGGTGCGCGGGGTGTTCGCGGCCCAGGAGATCAAGCCGCAGGCCCGCGTGCTGGCCACGGACCGGGGCATCGGCTGCCAGGTCCTCGACTACGACGCCATGCGCGGCATCGAGGACGACAAGCTCCGCCTGTTCTGACGGTTCCGAGCCGCCCCGGCCTTCGGGGTCCTCAGATCACCGGCGGCTCGGTGCTCGCGCTCTCCGTGGCCTCGGTGGCCTCGGCGGAGGCGGGCGCGGACGCCGTGGCGCCGTCGGCCGGGCCACTGGCCGAGGTCGAGGTCGTGGGGGGCGTGGTGGGGTCGTCCGGAGGCGTCGTCTGCGAGCCGGTCGGCTCCGGTGAGGTCGGCTGGCCGGTGCTGCTCGGAGGCGTCGACGGCGTGCCGCTCTTGCTCGGCTTGCCCGAGGGCTTGCCGGACCCGCCGTGCGACGGCTTGGGGCTCGTCCCGCCGCCGGGGCCCCGGGTGCCCGTCGGGTCGGCGCTCGGGCTGCCGGTGGTGGCGGACGGCGAGGGGTCGTCGGAGGTGCCGGGGGTACCGTCCGGGCCGGGGGCGACCGGGCGGGTGGTGGTGACGCCGGCGGGGGCGGGCTCGTCCCGCTTCGGGACGGCGCCCAGCGTGCCGTCGTCCAGGTTCTGGCTCGAGGTCGGGTTGCCGCCCACGTCGCTCGCCGGGTTGCGTCCGGTGCCCTCGTCGGAGGTCATGCCGAGGGTGACGACGGTGCCGAGCACCGCGACCAGCAGCGCGCCGGAGCCTGCGGCCACCAGATTGCGCCGCGCGACGGCCCGTACTCCGGCGCGTTCCTTCGCGGCGCCGGGCTGCCGGGCGACGACCGTCTCCTGCCCGCGGCCGTACGCCGGGGTGAACGCGGCCGGGACCGGGGCGAGCGGTGCCGTGCGGGCGGCCGGGGGCTCCTCGGCGGCCATCAGCGCGGCGAGGCCCGGCAGGTCCCCGCTGCGGTCCGCGACCAGGGCGAGCGCCCGGCGGCCCGCGACGGTGCCCCGCATGTCGGAGAGCGCGGTGCGCATCCCGTGCGAGACCTCCAACTCCGAGCGCGCACGGTCCAGTTGGCCGTCGACCAGGGCGAGGATGCCCAGCTCGTGGTGGAAGTAGGCCCGCTCCGGGACGTCCTGGGCGAGGCGGGCGGCCTCGGAGCCGGCGTGCAGGGCCTGTTCCCAGGCGGTCCAGTGCAGTCCGGCGGCGAAGGCGGCGCCGGCCGCGTGGGCGAGCCGGACGGCGGTCGCCTGCTCGTCCTCGCCCTCGGCGGCCGGTTCGGTGCCGGGCAGTACGGCCTCCAGCGCGGTCAGCACCGCCGCGGCCTCCGCGCACACCCGCTCCGGGGTGACGGAGGGGTGGGCGGCCCACCAGGCGTAGTGCCGGGCGGCGGTACGGGCCTCGGCGGGGGCGTCCTCGTCGTATCCGGCGGCCTCCAGCTGGGCGCGCACCCCGGCCGCGAGGCGGTAGCGGGGGCCGGCCGGGGAGACGAGCCCACAGCCGAGGAGTTCACCGAGCGCGGCGTCGGCGTGGGTGTCGCCGACCAGGGCGGGCAGATGCGCCGGGTGCGGCAGCTCGCCGTCCAGGGCGACGGCGAGGCGCAGGGCGGCGCGGGCGGAGGTACTGAGGCGGGAGGCGAGCAGCGGGGCGGGCGCGGCGGCCTCCGCGAGGGAGGGCAGCGGCACCTCCTCGGCCTCCTCGCCCTCCAGCGGCAGGCCGAGCACCGCGTCGGCGGGGGCGCGCACGTCCTCGAAGACGCCGTACTCGTCCACCACGTCGCCGCTGGCGCGCAGTTGCTCGCGCTGGCGAAGCAGGGCACCGGCCTGGACGAAGCGCAGCGGCAGGCCCTCGGACTCGAACCAGAGGTCGCCGGCCCAGACCGCCTCCTCCTCGGTGAGGTCCCGGCCCACCGACCGCTGGAGGATCTCCACCCCGGCGGCGCGGTCGAGACCGGGCAGGTCGACGTCCTCGATGTCACCGGCGGCCGCGGGGGTGTCCGGGGTGGCGGCGAGGAGGAAGGCGCACTCGGGGGCGGCTTCGAGCAGTTCGGTCAGGGCGGTGCCGCCGAACTCCAGGTCGTCGATGAGGACGACGGCGCCGATCGCCTTGACGGTCTCGCGCAGCTCGTCCGGCTGGAGGCGGTTGCGGGGGGCGTCGTAGACGGTGTGGAAGAGGTCGCGCAGCAGGTCGTCGGGGGTGCGGTGGAGGCCGTCGAGCCGGACCACGCCGTCGGGGGCGAGGCCGGCGCAGTCCTCCGCGACGAGGTCGAGCAGGGCGGTGCGGCCGGAGCCGCCGGGGCCGGTGAGGCGGACGGTGCGGCCGCGGGTGAGCAACCGGACCAGCCGCTCGCGTATCTCCTGACGCTCCAGCAGCTCGGGCTCGGGCATCCGGTGTCCGGGCGGGGCGGGCGGCAGGGCGGCCCGCTCGTACTCGGCCCGGGCGGCCGGGGTGCGCTTGGCGGGGGCTTCGGGGCGCTCGTGCGGCGGGCAGGGCTCTATCTCGCTGCCGTCGACCGGGTTGACGGTGAGCAGGAAGTCGCCGCAGACCAGCCGGGTGGTGCGGGCGGGCACGGGGCCGCCCGGGGCGAAGTCGGCGGTGAGGGGGTCCCGCGGCGGACGGCGGCTCAGTGCCTGACCGTGGTCCTCGGTTCCCGGAAGTATCGGGTCCATGGGTTCAAAGCCCCCAAAAGCGTCGTGTGCCGATCTCGGCCCCTCCCGGCCTGCCGCACGTCGCGCTGTCGCTTCTGGTCCGGGCCCGCTCGCGGATTACACGAGGCGGCGGGCGACCGAACCCTAAACCGTCGGCAGGGGTCCCCGACAGGGCGGGGTGCCGGACGGCCCGAGAGATCCGGGAGATCACCTTCCGGTGAGGAATGTGCGCGACGCGACGTTCGGGACGAGTTGGAGCCTGCCCCGGTTCCGGGACCTCACACGCGGGGCAGCGACTCCACGCCGACTCCGCCCTCGATGGCGAGGATGCGGTGCAGCCGGGTGGCCACGAGCAGCCGCTGCATCTGCGGCGGCACCCGGCGCAGCACCAGACGCCGGCCGCAGCGGCCCGCGCGCCGGTGCGCGCCCATGATGACGCCGAGCCCGGTGGCGTCCCAGGAGTCCAGTTCGGACAGGTCCAGCACCAGATCGCCGATCCCGTCGTCGAGGGCCGCGTGGAGGGCCGTACGGGCGTCCGCCGCGCTGCGGACGTCGAGGCGCCCCCCGACGACCAGCTCGGCGTGGTCGCCCCTGATGTACATATGCGCTCCCCGTTGAGTGCGAGTGGCGTTCTCCGTGACGGTGCTGTGCAACGTCTGACTGTGTGGGTGTCGATGCGGTTGCTGGTTGTAAGCGAACCGATACCGAATTCACCCGCGGGGGTGAGCCCCCTGAGCGGCTGTACGGACGCGCACGGGATCGGCGGGTGATCCGGACGCGGTCAGTACGTGTAGAAGCCCTGCCCGCTCTTGCGGCCGATGTCACCGGCGTCCACCATCCGGCGCATCAGCTCCGGCGGCGCGAACTTCTCGTCCTGGCTCTCGGTGTAGATGTTGCCGGTGGCGTGCAGCAGGATGTCGACCCCGGTGAGGTCGGCGGTGGCGAGCGGGCCCATGGCGTGCCCGAAGCCCAGCTTGCAGGCGAGGTCGATGTCCTCGGCGGTGGCCACGCCCGACTCGTAGAGCTTGGTGGCCTCGACCACGAGGGCCGAGATGAGGCGGGTGGTGACGAAGCCGGCGACGTCGCGGTTGACGACGATGCAGGTCTTGCCCACCGACTCGGCGAACTCCCGCGCGGTGGCCAGGGTTTCGTCGCTGGTCTTGTAACCCCGGACCAGCTCGACGAGCTGCATCATCGGCACCGGCGAGAAGAAGTGCACGCCGACCACGCGCTCGGGGTGCTCGGTGGCGGCCGCGATCTTGGTGATCGGGATGGCGGAGGTGTTGGAGGCGAGCACGGCGTCCGGGCGCACGATCTTGTCGAGCGCGCGGAAGATCTCGTGCTTGACCTCCAGCTTCTCGAAGACCGCCTCGATCACGATGTCCGCGTCGGCGACGTCGTCCAGGTCGGTGGTCGGGGCGATCCGGGCGAGGGCGGCCTCGGCGTCGGCCGCGTCCAGCCTGCCCTTGGCGACGAACTTGTCGTAGGAGGCCCGGATGCCGTCGATGCCGCGCTTCAGCGCCTCGTCGGTGACGTCGCGCAGAACCACGTCCCAGCCGGCCTGTGCGGCGACCTGGGCGATGCCGGACCCCATGAGACCGGCCCCGATGACGGCGAGCTTCCCTGCCACTCCGACTCCCCTTACGCGCTGTTTATGGTTCCTCTCGGCGGACATTAGCGCTCCGTCGCGGTCGTGAGGACCGTAAGTAACGCGTGTCACGGTCTCAGGGCGTGAGACACCCGTCACGTCGTCGGCGGAGGATCAGTTCGGCTCCGCGGCCGCGCAGTTGGAGAGCTCCCCGTACCACCGTTTCCCGCGGGCGGGGGTCTGGGCAGGCGCTTCGCGTCGTACGACTTCGGCCTGCGCGTCGACAAGCCCTCCGGCAAGCTGGGCGACGGCTCCAGCCCCGCCCCGGGCGGCGGTGGCGGTCGGAGCGGCCGCGGTCCCGGCCGTCGGCGCCACGCCGTTCACCGTCGCCCGCCGCCGCAGGTCGAGCTGAGCCGCAGGTCTGTCTGGTCCGCGCGGCCGGCGCGTCACTACGCTGGCCGCATGGTCAATCTGACGCGCATCTACACCAGGACCGGCGACCAGGGCACCACCGCCCTCGGTGACATGAGCCGGACCGCCAAGACCGATCTGAGGATCTCCGCGTACGCGGACGCCAACGAGGCGAACGCGGTGATCGGTACCGCCATCGCGCTGGGCGGGCTGGCGGAGGAGGTCGTCACGGTGCTCACCCGGGTGCAGAACGACCTGTTCGACGTGGGCGCCGACCTGTCCACGCCGGTGGTCGAGGACCCGGCGTATCCCCCGCTGCGGGTCGAGCAGTTCTACGTGGACCGTCTGGAGGCGGACTGCGACCGGTTCAACGAGCGGCTGGAGAAGCTGCGTTCGTTCATCCTGCCCGGCGGCACCCCCGGCGCGGCCCTGCTGCACCAGGCGTGCACGGTGGTGCGCCGGGCCGAACGCTCCACCTGGACCGCGCTGGAGGCGCACGGCGAGACGATGAACCCGCTCACCGCGACCTACCTCAACCGCCTCTCCGACCTCCTGTTCATCCTGGCCCGCACGGCGAACAAGGAGACCGGGGACGTGCTGTGGGTGCCGGGCGGCGAGCGCTAGGGTCTTTCGTTTGGATCAGGCCGGATCAGAGAGCGGGGTCTGGTGCCGTGCATCGCAAGGCGGAGGAGGGCGCCATGGCGGAGCCATGGCAACCGACGACAACGCCGCGAGGCGCGGTGCCAGACCCCGCGAGCCCGGCAAGATCCAAACGAGAGGCCCTAGGGCCGGCACCCCGGGGGCCGCTATCGGTCCGCGTCGCTCGTGGCGTCGCTGTCCGCCGCGGCGGCGGCGGACTCCGCCGCGTCCACCTTCTGCTTCATGTCCGCGTACCCGGAGGGGGTCGCGGTGGTGGCCGGGGCGGCCGTCTCGTCGTGGCCGCAGGCCGTGGTGAGGACCGCGAGCGCGGCGAGGGTCGCGGCCGCCGCCGCGCGCCGGAGACCGCGCATCAGCCGGCCGCCTTGCCGCCGTCGTTCTTCTCGCACCAGGTCTTGACCCCGGCGAGGTCCTTCTGCCGCTCTTCCAGCGTCCTCTTAAGCGACACACGGTGGTCGAGACGGCCCTGGAGGAAGGTGGCGATCTCGGTGTGGCCCGCCTTCTTCGCGTTGTCGACGCGCTGCTGGAGCCGGGCCACCGAGCCGCGCCGGCCCTTGCCGGCGTCCAGCCGCTTCAGGGCGCGGTCGACGCGCTTGTCGATCTTCGGCTCCCGCTTGCAGAGTGCCCGCGCCCCGTCACCGGCGGGCTTGGCGCCGGGAGAGGCGCCGGCGGCGGACGCGGCACCGGCCGAGCCTGCCAGCAGCGCCGCGGTGGCGAGGCCCGCGAGGAGGGTGCGGGTGCTTCGTCGTGCGTCCATGTGCGTCTCCGTTCACGTCCGGGACGGGCCGTGGTGCCGTCCGTCGCCCCGGAGGCTAGGAGGTCTCTTTGGGGAAACCCTGTGACCGGTTCGCCCCGGCCGTCCCGATCAGCCAGTCCCGCCGCCCCGGCGCCCCGGTGCCGTCCAGCGGCAGCCGTACCTCGAAGCGGGCACCGGTGCCGTCCGGGCCGTCGGTGACGCCGACGCTCCCCCGGTGCAGCGCGGCCTGCTGGGCGACGAGGGTGAGCCCGAGCCCGGAACCGGTACTGTGCGGGCCCCGCTGGAACCGCTCGAAGAGCCGCTGCCGGGAGGCGGGCGGTATGCCGGGCCCCTGATCGGTCACGACCACCACCGCCTGCTCCCCCGCCCGCCGCACGGCCACCCGTATCCGGGCGGCGCCCGCCGGATCGCGGCCGTGGGCGAGCGCGTTGGCCAGCAGGTTGTCCAGCAGGAGCCGCAACCCCGGCTCCCAGCCCGGCACGGTGACCTCCGGCTCGGCGTCCAGCGCGACATCGGCGCCCCGGTCCCGGCGGCGCACCTCGGCCACGGCGGTGTCGGCGAGGTCCGCCAGGTCGACGGCGGCGAAGGTCTCGGCCTCCACCAGATCACCCCGGCCCAGCTCCCGGAGCATCACCAGCAGGTGCAGCAGCCGGGCGTGTTCGAGGCGCAGGTCGGCCAGCGCCTCGTCGCGGTCCGGTGCGGGCAGGCCGGGGATGCCGAGGACGTCCAGGTTGGTGCCCATGCTCATCAGCGGGGTGCGCAGTTCGTGCGCGGCGGCCGAGGAGAAGGAGCGGGCGGTGTCGAGCGCCTCCGCGGTGCGGGCCGCCTGTTCGTCGTAGCGGGCGAGCACGGTGCGCAGGGTGGAGCCGAGTTCGTCGACCTCGGTGACGCCGGTCCGCTCCGGCTCCGGCCTGACGCCGCTGGTACGCGGGTCCAGGCCCGCCGTGCGCCGGGTGAGGCGGCGCAGCGGGGCACTCGCCCCGGCCGCCAGGGCCCAGGCGAGGGCGCCGGAGGCGGGCGCGGCGAGCAGTGCGGTGAACACCACCCGGCGCCGGACCAGCAGGACCCCGGCCCGGTCGGCGGTGTCGGGGGCGAACACCCACAGGGTGCCGCCGCGCACCGGCCGGCCCAGCCCGCGCCAGCTCCGGGCGCCGTCGCGGATGGTCACCGGCACGCCGGCCCGCTCGGGCAGCCGGGCCGAGGGGCCGGGCTGCGGACCGCCGCTGAAGACGCCGTCCGGCCCCTGGACGCGTACGCCGACATCGAGGGCGGCGCTGAACAGTCGCCGCTCCCGCTGGTCGGCGACGCGGGGGCGGTCGCCCGCCGAGGCGCGCAGCAGGGCGCGGGCGTCCGGGGCGATGGCGGCGGCGCGTTGGCGCAGGTGCTGGTCGCCGGCCCGGTGCAGGTCGCGGGCGACCAGGTGGGTCAGCAGCCAGCCGGAGGCCAGCACCAGCAGGGGGACGGTGCAGCCGACGGCGAGGCCGACGCGGGCGGAGAGCCTCACCGCGCCTCCCGGAACACGAAGCCGACCCCGCGCACGGTGTGCACCAGCCTCGGGGCGCCGCCGACCTCGAGTTTGCGGCGCAGATAGCTGACGAAGGTGTCGACGGCGTCGGTGCGCACCTCGAAGTCGTAGCCCCAGACCCGTTCGAGGAGCTGGTCGCGGGTGAGGACGAGCCCGGCGTTGCGCATCAGCACCTCCAGGAGCTGGAACTCCCGCCGGGTCAGGTCGAGTACGCGCCCGTCGCGCTCGGCGGTGCGGGCGCCGGGGTCGATCTCGACCCCGGCCTCGCGCAGCACCTCCCGGCCGGTGGGCGGGCTGCGGCGCAGCAGGGCGCGCAGCCGGAGCACGAGTTCCTGGAGGGCGAAGGGCTTGACGAGGTAGTCGTCGCCGCCCGCCTGGAGCCCGGTGATCCGGTCGGCGGTCTCGTCCAGCGCGGACAGCATCAGCACGGGCAGTTCACGGCCCTCTTCGCGGAGCCGGGCGCACACCTCGATGCCGGTGAGGCCGGGCATCGACACGTCCAGCACCAGCACGTCCGGCGGCTCGTGGCCGAGGGCGGCGAGCGCCTGGCGGCCGTCGGCGGCGGTGCGCACGGTGAAGCCGTTCAACCGCAGGCCGCGCTCGAGGGAGCGGCGGATCGCCGCGTCGTCGTCCACCACCAGGACGGTCCCGGGGCTTGCCGAGTCACTCACGCTTCCTCCTCGCTGGGCGGTCAAACTCCTACGGCAGCAGAGGAGTTGAGGTTAAGTCGAATTGCGGAACAAATGGTCCAGACCTATTGACCGCTGGTCCAGACCTTTCCTATTCTCGCGGCAGCATGGGCGTGAAGGCTCAGTCATGCCCCCCATGCCTTTCGGAAGTTCCCCCCGACATCGAGGGAGGCGCACATGCGCTTCAGACACAGAGTCGCGGCGGGTGCCGTGACCCTGCTGCTCCCCCTGGCCGGCCTCGTCGGCCTGGCCGCCCCCGCCGAGGCGGCCACCAACGTCACCGCGAGCTACGTGAAGTCCCAGGACTGGGGCAGCGGTTTCGAAGGCAAGTGGACCGTCAAGAACACCGGCACCACCGCCATCAGCTCCTGGACGATCGAGTGGGACTTCCCCTCGGGCACGTCCGTCACCTCCGCCTGGGACGCCGACGTCACCTCCTCCGGCACCCACTGGACGGCGAAGAACAAGTCGTACAACGGCTCGGTCGCCCCCGGCTCCTCCATCTCCTTCGCCTTCAACGGCGCGGGCTCCGGCTCACCCGGCAACTGCAGGCTGAACGGCGACAGCTGTGACGGCACCACGGTGCCCGGCGACGCGGCGCCCTCCGCCCCCGGCCAGCCCACCGCCTCCGCCGTGACCGACACCTCGGTCAAGCTGAGCTGGTCGGCCGCCACCGACGACAAGGGCGTCAAGAACTACGACGTCCTGCGCGACGGCGCCAAGGTCGCCACCGTCACCACCACCTCGTACACGGACACCGGCCTCACCGCCGGCACCGACTACTCCTACAGCGTGCGCGCCCGCGACACCGCCGGCCAGACCGGTCCGGCGAGCGCCGCGACGGCCGTGCGCACCACCGGCGGCGGCACCAACCCGCCGCCCGCCACCGGCGACAAGGTCAAGCTCGGCTACTTCACCGAGTGGGGCATCTACGGCCGGAACTACAACGTCAAGAACATCGTGACGTCCGGCTCCGCCGCCAAGATCACGCACATCAACTACGCCTTCGGCAACGTCACCGGCGGCAAGTGCGCGATCGGCGACTCCTACGCCGACTACGACAAGGCGTTCACCGCCGACCAGTCGGTCAGCGGCGCCGCCGACACCTGGGACCAGCCGCTGCGCGGCAACTTCAACCAGCTCCGCCAGCTCAAGGCGAAGTACCCCAACATCAAGGTGCTGTGGTCCTTCGGCGGCTGGACCTGGTCCGGCGGCTTCGGCGAGGCGGCCAAGAACCCGGCCGCGTTCGCCCAGTCCTGCTACGACCTGGTGGAGGACCCCCGCTGGGCCGATGTCTTCGACGGCATCGACATCGACTGGGAGTACCCCAACGCCTGCGGTCTGTCCTGCGACACCAGCGGCTCGGCGGCCTTCAAGAACGTGGTCTCCGCGCTGCGCTCGAAGTTCGGCGCCAACTACCTGGTCACCGCCGCGGTCACCGCGGACGGCTCCAGCGGCGGCAAGATCGAGGCCGCCGACTACGCGGGCGCTTCGCAGTACCTCAACTGGTACAACGTGATGACGTACGACTTCTTCGGCGCCTTCGACGCCAAGGGTCCGACGGCCCCGCACTCCCCGCTCACCTCGTACAGCGGCATCCCGAAGGCGGGCTTCACCACCGCCGACGCGATGGCCAAGTACAAGGCGGTCGGCGTCCCGGCGAACAAGCTGCTCATCGGCATCGGCTTCTACGGCCGCGGCTGGACCGGTGTCACCCAGGACGCCCCCGGCGGCACCGCCACCGGAGCCGCTCCGGGCACCTACGAGGCGGGCATCGAGGACTACAAGGTGCTCAAGGGCTCCTGCCCGGTCACCGGCACGGTCGCGGGCACCGCGTACGCCCACTGCGGCAGCAACTGGTGGTCGTACGACACTCCGTCGACCATCGCCGGCAAGATGAGCTGGGCCAAGAGCCAGGGCCTGGGCGGCGCGTTCTTCTGGGACTTCACCGGGGACACCAGCAACGGTGAACTCGTGACGGCCCTCAGCAACGGCCTGTCGTAGACAGGTTCGGGGGGCTCAGCCCCTGAGCGACGTTGACGCTCCCCCAGACTTCGTCCGGGGGGACCCACACACAGCGAGTGAATGTGGCTACGCCACATTCACTCGCTGACCGGGCGGGGCTGCTTCCAGCCACGCGAGGAATCCGGTCAGCGCGTCTTCGCTCATGGCGAGTTCGAGGCGGACGCCCTCGTGGACACAGGCGAGGATCACCGCGTCGGACAGCAGCGCCAGCTCCTCCTCGCCCTCGGGCAGCCGGCGTCCGGCCACCTCGATCCGCGAGCGCTCCAGCACCCGGCGCGGGCGCAGGGCGTAGGAGAAGACCCGGAACCACTCGATGCGGTCCCCGTTGTAGCGGGCCACGCCGTAGCTCCAGCCCTTGCCGTTCACATCGGACTGCTCCGCCACGTCCCAGCGCAGCGAACAGTCGAAGGTGCCGCCGGAGCGCTGGATGAGCCTGCGGCGCAGGCCGAACAGGAACAGACCCACCACCACGAGCGCGACCACGATTCCGCACACAGTCAGAGCGAGGACCATCGGCACCGACCTCCTCGTCTCCCAGGTAGTGGAACTGCTTTCGGCTCAGGGTAATGAAACCGCAGAGCCAGGTAATGGAACCGGAAAAACACCCGGATTCACCTCAGCCGCGACCGGCACCGGAATGTTTCCGGGCCGGCCGCGGCTGAATGATGGTCACACGGCGCGATGATCAGCGCGCGGAGGTCGCCGCCCGCAGACGGACGTCGGCGCGACGCTGGGCGTCCTCGTCGTCCTCCGCCTTCGCTCGCTCCAGCTCGCGCTCGACGCGCTGGACGTCGATCTCCTCCGCCAGCTCGGCGACCTCGGCCAGCAGCGACAGCTTGTCGTCCGCGAACGAGATGAAACCGCCGTGCACCGCGGCGACGACGGTCCCGCCGTCACTGGTGCGGATGGTCACCGGGCCCGACTCCAGCACACCGAGCAGCGGCTGGTGACCGGGCATGACGCCGATGTCGCCGGACGTGGTGCGCGCGACGACCAGGGTGGCCTCGCCGGACCAGACCTGGCGGTCGGCGGCGACCAGCTCGACGTGCAGCTCAGCAGCCAAGGTTGGCTCCTCGGATCACCACCCGGCGGATGTGCCGGGTGTCGGGGTCAATTCTAGGGGGCGTGGCCGAGGGGGCGGGGCGTGCCCGCCCCCCGGCCAGGAGCGCGGGGGTCAGGAGACGCCCAGCTCCTTCGCGTTCTTCTTCAGGTCCTCGATGCCACCGCACATGAAGAACGCCTGCTCCGGGAAGTGGTCGTACTCACCGTCGCAGATCGCGTTGAACGCGGCGATGGTCTCGTCCACCGGAACGTCCGAACCGTCCACGCCGGTGAACTGCTTGGCGACGTGGGTGTTCTGGGACAGGAAGCGCTCCACGCGACGGGCACGGTGGACGACGAGCTTGTCCTCCTCGCCCAGCTCGTCGATACCGAGGATCGCGATGATGTCCTGGAGGTCCTTGTACTTCTGCAGGATGCTCTTGACGCGCATGGCGCAGTCGTAGTGGTCCTGCGCGATGTACCGCGGGTCCAGGATGCGGGACACGGAGTCCAGCGGGTCCACGGCCGGGTAGATGCCCTTCTCCGAGATCGGACGGGAGAGCACCGTCGTCGCGTCGAGGTGGGCGAACGTGGTGGCCGGGGCCGGGTCGGTCAGGTCGTCCGCGGGGACGTAGATCGCCTGCATCGAGGTGATCGAGTGACCGCGGGTCGACGTGATGCGCTCCTGGAGGAGACCCATCTCGTCGGCCAGGTTCGGCTGGTAACCCACGGCGGACGGCATGCGGCCGAGCAGCGTGGAGACCTCGGAACCGGCCTGCGTGAAGCGGAAGATGTTGTCGATGAAGAACAGCACGTCCTGCTTCTGGACGTCACGGAAGTACTCGGCCATGGTGAGGCCGGCCAGCGCGACGCGCAGACGGGTGCCCGGCGGCTCGTCCATCTGACCGAAGACGAGCGCGGTCTTGTCGATGACGCCCGACTCGGTCATCTCCGCGATGAGGTCGTTGCCCTCACGCGTGCGCTCACCGACACCGGCGAACACGGAGACACCGTCGTGGTTGTTGGCGACGCGGTAGATCATCTCCTGGATGAGCACCGTCTTGCCGACACCGGCACCACCGAACAGGCCGATCTTGCCGCCCTTGACGTACGGGGTGAGCAGGTCGATGACCTTGACGCCCGTCTCGAACATCTCGGTCTTCGACTCGAGCTCGTCGAAGTTCGGGGCCTTGCGGTGGATCGGCCAGCGCTCACCGGTGTGCTTCTCGTCGACGTTCAGCACCTCGCCGAGGGTGTTGAACACCTTGCCCTTGGTGAAGTCGCCGACCGGGACGGAGATGGCGTCGCCGCTGTCCGTCACCACGGACTGGCGGACCAGACCGTCGGTGGGCTGCATGGAGATGGTGCGGACCAGGCCGTCACCCAGGTGCTGGGCGACCTCCAGGGTCAGCGTCTTCTTCTCGCCCGCGTTCGCCGGGTCGGCGACCTCGACGGTCAGGGCGTTGTAGATCTCCGGCATCGCGTCGACGGGGAACTCCACGTCGACGACCGGGCCGATGACGCGGGCGACGCGACCCGTGGCCGCCGCGGTCTCAACAGTGGTGGTCATTATCGGTCACTCCCCGCGGTCGCGTCGGCCAGGGCGCTGGCGCCACCGACGATCTCGCTGATTTCCTGGGTGATTTCGGCCTGGCGGGCCGCGTTGGCAAGACGGGAGAGCGTGTTGATCAGCTCGCCCGCGTTGTCGGTGGCCGACTTCATCGCGCGCCGCGTGGCGGCGTGCTTCGAAGCGGCCGACTGGAGCATCGCGTTGTAGATGCGACTCTCCACGTACCGGGGCAGCAGGGCGTCCAGGACGTCCTCCGCCGACGGCTCGAAGTCGTACAGCGGGAGGATCTCACCGTCGCCGGTCTTCTCCTCCGCGACCTCGTCGAGACGCAGCGGGAGCAGCCGCTCGGCGACCGCCGTCTGCGTCATCATCGAGACGAACTCGGTGAAGACGATGTACAGCTCGTCCGCGCCGCCGTCCACGTCGGGCGTCTCGATGGCCTCGATCAGGGGCGCCGCGACCTTCTTGGCGTCCCCGTACGTGGGCTCGTCGGTGAAGCCCGTCCACGACTCCGCGACCTTGCGCTCACGGAAGTTGTAGTGCGCGACACCGCGGCGGCCGACGATGAACGTCTCCACCTGCTTGCCCTCGCGCTCGAGGCGCTGGGTGAGCTGCTCGGCCGCCTTGATGGCGTTGGAGTTGAAGGCGCCGGCCAGGCCGCGGTCGCTCGTGAGGAGCAGGACCGCGGCACGGTTCGGGTTCTCGGCCTCCGTGGTGAGCGGGTGCTTGGTGTTCGAGCCGGTGGCGACCGACTTGACCGCGCGGGTCAGCTCGTCCGCGTACGGCTTGGAAGCCGCCACCTTGCGCTGCGCCTTGACGACACGCGAGGCGGCGATCATCTCCATCGCCTTGGTGATCTTCTTGGTCGCGGTGACGGATCGGATGCGACGCTTGTAGACCCGGAGCTGGGCTCCCATGAGTCAGGTCCCTTCCTTACGTCACTTGGCGGGAGAGGCCGGGGTGTCGTCGCCGAGGAGCTTGCCGTCCGAGGTCTCGAACTGCTTCTTGAACTCCGCGATCGCGTCACCGAGAGCCTGCAGGGTGTCGTCAGACATCTTGCCGCCCTCCCGGATGGAGGTCATCAGACCCTGGTGGCTGCGGTGCAGGAACTCCAGCAGCTCCTTGTCGAAGCGGCGGACGTCCTCGACCGGGACGTCGTCCATGCGGCCCGTACCACCGGCCCAGATCGAGACGACCTGGTCCTCGGTGGACATCGGCTGGTACTGGTTCTGCTTCAGCAGCTCGGTCATGCGCTGACCGCGCTCGAGCTGGTTCTTGGACGCCTGGTCCAGGTCGGAACCGAAGGCGGCGAACGCCTCCAGCTCACGGTACTGGGCGAGGTCCACGCGCAGTCGGCCGGAGACCTGCTTCATCGCCTTGTGCTGGGCGGAACCACCGACTCGGGAGACGGAGATACCGACGTTCAGCGCGGGACGCTGACCGGCGTTGAAGAGGTCCGACTCCAGGAAGCACTGGCCGTCGGTGATGGAGATGACGTTGGTCGGGATGAACGCCGAGACGTCGTTGGCCTTCGTCTCGACGATCGGCAGACCGGTCATCGAGCCCGCGCCCATGTCGTCGGAGAGCTTCGCGCAGCGCTCCAGCAGACGGGAGTGCAGGTAGAAGACGTCACCGGGGTAGGCCTCGCGGCCCGGCGGACGGCGCAGCAGCAGGGACACGGCGCGGTAGGCGTCGGCCTGCTTCGACAGGTCGTCGAAGACGATCAGGACGTGCTTGCCCTGGTACATCCAGTGCTGGCCGATGGCGGAACCGGTGTACGGCGCCAGGTACTTGAAGCCGGCCGGGTCGGACGCCGGGGCGGCGACGATGGTCGTGTACTCCAGCGCGCCGTTCTCCTCCAGCGCGCGGCGCACGCCGGCGATGGTGGAGCCCTTCTGGCCGATGGCGACGTAGATGCAGCGGACCTGCTTGTTCGGGTCGCCGGTGCGCCAGTTGTCGCGCTGGTTGATGATCGTGTCGACGGCCAGGGCGGTCTTGCCGGTCTGGCGGTCACCGATGATGAGCTGGCGCTGGCCGCGGCCGACCGGGGTCATGGCGTCGACCGCCATGTAGCCCGTCTCCATCGGCTCGTGCACCGACTGGCGCTGCATGACCGTGGGGGCCTGCAGTTCGAGGGCGCGGCGGCCGTCGGTCTCGACCTCGCCGAGGCCGTCGATCGGCTGGCCCAGCGGGTCGACGACACGACCGAGGTAGCCGTCGCCGACGGCGACCGAGAGAACCTCTCCGGTGCGGTGCACCGGCTGGCCCTCCTCGATGCCGCTGAACTCGCCGAGAACGATGGCACCGATCTCGCGCTCCTCGAGGTTGAGGGCGAGGCCGAGGGTGCCGTCCTCGAACTTCAGCAGCTCGTTGGCCATGGCCGAGGGAAGACCCTCGACCTTCGCGACGCCGTCGCCGGCGACGGTGACCGTACCGACCTCCTCGCGCGAGGCCGCGTCCGGCTTGTACGACTGGACGAAGTTCTCCAGTGCGTCCCGGATCTCCTCCGGCCGGATCGTGAGCTCCGCCATCTGGGTTCCCTGCTCTCCTTGTTGGGCCCGAAGTTTCACTTTGGGGGGATGTCTGACTCCGGACTCCCCCCTGAACGAGGTGAATCCTCTGCACGGCCCAACCAGGGCCGTAATTACGTACTGCTTGTTTGCGTTCTAGCTCGCCATGCGGCGAGCGGCGTCGTCCAGCCGGTCCGCCAGGGAACCGTTGATGACCTCGTCACCGACCTGCACCCGGACGCCACCGATGACCTCGGGGTCCACGTCCAGGTTGAGGTGCATCCGGCGGCCGTAGAGCTTGGCCAGGGCGTCGCCCAGGCGACGCTTCTGGGTCTCGCTCAGCGGGACCGCCGAGGTGACGGTCGCCACCAGCCGGTCCCGGCGCTCCGCGGCCAGCTTGGACAGGGACTCGAGTCCCGCTTCCAGGCTACGTCCACGCGGCGCGGTGACCAGCCGGGTGACCAGACGCTCGGTGGCGGGCTTGGCCCGTCCGCCCAGCAGCCGGTGCACCAGCTCGGCCTTGGCCGCGGTGGACGCCGACCGGTCGGTCAGCGCGGCCCGCAGGGCCGGGTCGGAGGCGACGATGCGGCCGAACCGGAACAGCTCGTCCTCGACGTCGTCCAGCGTGCCCGACTTCTCCGCGGCGGTGAGGTCGGCGATGTCCGCCAGCTGCTCCAGCGCGTCCACCAGGTCGCGGGGCTGCGACCAGCGGGACCGGGCAAGACCGGCCACCAGGTCGGCGGTCGGACCGCTCACCTGGCCGCCGATCAGGCGGTGCACCAGCTCGGCCTTGGCCTCGGCGGGCTGCGCCGGGTCGGTGAGGACCCGGCGCAGGCCGGCCTCGCGGTCGAGCAGCGCGGTGACGGCCGCCAGCTCGTCGGCGAGCTGCGCGGCGTCCACGGAGGTGGAGTCCGTCAGCGCGTCGAGACGCTCCCGTGCGGCTGCCAGGGCCTCGCGGCTCGCTCCGTTCATCGCGTGGCCTCGGCCTTCTCGTCGAGCTCGTCGAGGAAGCGGTCGATCACACGGCTCTGCCGGGCGTGGTCCTCGAGGGACTCACCGACGAGCTTGCCGGCCAGTTCGGTGGCGAGCTTGCCGACGTCCTGGCGGAGCGAGGCCGAAGCGGCCTTGCGGTCGGCCGCGATCTGGGCGTGACCGGCGGCCACGATCTCCTCGCGCTGACGCTGGCCCTCGGCCCGCATCTCCGCGATGAGCGTCGCACCCTGCTCCTGAGCCTCCTGGCGCAGCCGGGCGGCCTCGTGACGGGCCTCGGCAAGCTGGGCCTTGTACTGCTCGAGGACGCTCTGAGCCTCGGTCTGCGCGGCCTCGGCCTTCTCGATCCCGCCCTCGATCGCTTCGCGGCGCTCCTCCAGAACCTTGTTGATGTTCGGGAGGAGCTTCCAGGCGAGGAAGCCGAAGACGATGACAAAGGCGATCAGGCCGATGACGAGCTCTGGGATCGGCGGGATGAGGGGGTTCTCGGCCTCCTCAGCCGCAAGCTGAACCAGGGGGCTCATATCAGTGCCTTTCGTCTAGCTAAAGGGCGTCGGTCGGATCAGGAGCTCGGGTAGACGAACGGCATGACCAGACCGATGAGGGCGAGCGCCTCACAGAAGGCGAAGCCGAGGATCTGGTTGGCGCGGATCAGGCCGGCCGCCTCGGGCTGGCGGGCGAGCGCCTGGGTGCCGTTACCGAAGATGATGCCGACGCCGACGCCCGGGCCGATGGCGGCGAGGCCGTAACCGATGGAGCCGAGGTTGCCCTTGATCTCGACGCCGGCGGCAAGGGTCTGGAGAGCGGACATGCCGGTTCTTCCTTCTCTTTCAATGACCGGTGGGGGATGGCCACCGGATGTCTGGATGGGTGAGGCGCAGGTGCTCAGTGGTGCTCGGCGAGCGCGCCCTGGATGAAGCTGCACGTGAGGAGCACGAAGACGTACGCCTGGACAGCCTGGATGAAGAGTTCGAAGGCGGTCATCACGAGGACCATGACGAACGAGACGGCGGAGTAGGCGATGCCGATGCCGTTCAGCATGTACCAGCTGGCGATCGTGAAGAGCAGCAGCAGCGTGTGACCGGCGAACATGTTGGCGAAGAGCCGCACGGCGTGCGTGAACGGCCGGACCAGCAGGTTCGAGAACAGTTCGATCGTCATCGACAGCGGAAGCACCGCGCCGAGCGACTTGTCGTAACCGGTGAAGTTCTTGAAGGCGCCGACGAAGCCCTGGCGCTTGAAGGTGAGACCGACCCAGAGGACGTAGACGATCGCGGCCAGGATGGCCGGGTACGAGATGATCGCCGTCACCGGGAACTGAGCGACCGGGATGATCGACCAGAGGTTCATCATCCAGACGAAGAAGAACAGCGAGACGACCAGAGGTACGTACTTCTCGCCCTCCTTCTTGCCGATGGTCTCGTAGACGACGCCGCGCCGGATGAAGTCGTAGCCGGACTCGGCGATCATCTGGAGCTTGCCGGGGACGACCTTCGGGCGGGCGAAGGCGGCCCAGAAGAAGGCCACGACGACGATGGAGCCGATCAGGGCCAGCAGCATCGTCTTGTTGAAGTACAGGTTGCTGTCCGCGTCGCCCCAGAGCGGCTTGAACAGGAACGAGTGCAGGCCCGGAGCCGGGAAGCCGCACCCGGTGAACAGGTGGCAGCTCGTATCGAAAGCGAGCGTCTGCGTCGGGTCAGCACTCACCGCGGGCTCCTTCATCGTGGCGCATAGGTACGGCAACCTCGTTGTGTCGGCGCGGCGTACGGCCGCGGTTCGGCACGGGACTGGTGTTACGGATGTGGGGGCGGCTGAGGGGCATCTAGCCTCGCAGTGGAACAGGCGTCAGCTCGGATGCCCGCGCCCGCGATGCCGCAGTTGGCAACGGACGATAGCAGGATCTCTCCCGTGCCTTTATCCCGGCCCTACCCCTCATGACGAGCGCCCCGTCTTCTCGGGCTTGTCGCCCTTCGACGGAGCATCGGGATCGACATAGAGGATCTTGGCCTTCATGTGGGCGCGCGCCTGAGCGGCGATCCACGTCAGGGTGGTGACCACCAAAACGATGGCGAAGGCACGGGGGTTGAACAGGTTCGTGTTCTTGAAAACCGCCACGAAGACGACCAGCAGCAGGAGTTGGGCCGCGTAGAGCATGAGGCCCATCATCTGGAACAGCTGCGGGAACGACCTGGCGGTGCGCTGCAGGACGTAAAGACCGATCCCCATGAAGAGAATGACGATCAGTGTGCCCACGACGGCCCCGATCGCACCCTTGCCGCCGGCGACCACACCGCTGACGACGGCAGCGATCGCGCCGACGGCAGCCGTGGGCACGGCGGCCTGGGCAAGAATCCGGACGTCATTGGACGGCATGGCGGCAACTCCGCTTTCACAGGGGGCAGGTGTCGTCATGGACGAGCGTAGTCCCGGACCGAGTACGGAAACTCTCACGCCGTCGGACCGTGACTTCACGGTCTCCGGCTCTGTCCTGGGTTCTCGTGAACCGTATCACAAACTATTTGATGAGGTCTTTACCTGGAGGCGCATCGAATGTCACACATGAGAGTGACGGCGCGCACAGGTGCAAGAACCGGGTGAGCTTGTCTGGTATTGGGGGTCTTTGCTCCCCCACGACTTGGCAATGCTCTAGTCAGATTCTTACCTTGTGACGGTGCCGACGCGTACGCCCGGGTAACACCACGAGCGCCCCGGGGAAAGCCGCAGCGGGCTTCTCCTGGGGCGCTCGGGACCGACTCGGTCGGCGCGTCAGCCGTAGGTCTTGTCCTTGGGGCGGGCGGACGGCCGCGGCCGGTGGCCGAGGGCGGTCGCTCCGTTGAGGCTCGGGGCCGCCGACGCGGTGGCCGGCTCCGGGGGCGGCTCGGTGAGGGCCTCGGCGGGCGTCCCGGCGGAGTCGGTGGCCGCCTCCTCGACGGCTTCCGACGGTTCCGGATAGCGGCGGTAGCGCGGGGGGACGAAGCGCTGGGCCCAGCGGGGGGCGTGGGGGGTGAAACGGGGGAGGAGGAGCATGACCAGGCCGACGGCGCTGAGGAAGACGACGCCGAGGACGATCCACATCGAGGCCGAGTTGACCGAGTAGGCGAGCACGCCGAAGCCGATAAGGGCCGACCAGAAGTACATGATGAGCACCGCCCGGCTGTGCGAGTGCCCGATCTCCAGCAGCCGGTGGTGCAGATGCCCCCGGTCGGCCGCGAACGGGGACTGGCCGCGCCAGGTGCGGCGCACGATGGCGAGCACCAGGTCGGCGGCCGGGATGGCGATGATCGACAGCGGCAGCAGCAGCGGGATGTACGCGGGCACCATCTGGTGCACGGTGCTGCGCTCGGAACCGGAGAACAGGTTCAGCCGGTCCGGGTCGATCTGGCCGGTGACGGAGATGGCGCTGCCGGCCAGCACCAGGCCGATCAGCATCGAGCCGGAGTCGCCCATGAAGATGCGCGCCGGATGCATGTTGTGCGGCAGGAAGCCCAGACACATGCCCATCAGGATCGCCGCGAACAGCGTCGCAGGGGCGGCCGCCTCGATGCCGTAGCCGTACCAGATGCGGTAGGCGTACATGAAGAACGCGGCGGTGGCGATGCAGACCATGCCGGCGGCGAGACCGTCGAGGCCGTCGACGAAGTTGACCGCGTTGATGGTGATGACGACCAGGGCGACGGTCAGCAGGGTGCCCTGCCACTGGGTGACGGCGACCAGGCCCACCCCGGGCACCGGCAGCCACAGGATCGTCAGACCCTGCACCACCATCACACCGGCGGCGATCATCTGGCCGCCCAGCTTGATCAGGGCGTCGATCTCGAACTTGTCGTCCAGCACGCCGATCAGCCAGATCAGCGCGGCCCCGGACAGCAGGGCGCGGGGCTCGTTGGACTTGGCGAAGACCTCGTTGAGGTTCTCCAGGTGGTCCGCGACGAGCAGGCCCGCGCACAGTCCGAAGAACATGGCGATACCGCCGAGCCGCGGAGTGGGCTCCCGGTGCACGTCCCGTGCCCGGATCTCCGGCATCGCTCCCGCCACGATCGCGAATTTCCGTACCGGCCCTGTCAGCAGGTAGGTCACCGCGGCCGTGATGAGAAGCGTCAGCAGGTATTCACGCACGGGCATCCCCACAGAGTTCGCTGGCCATCACAGCCCCACACCCTAGCGAGGGACGCGTACGGTTAAGGACCGGCGGGGGACGGGGACGGTTCCGCCGGGGCGTTCCGTACCCGTATGCCACCCCTTCGCACCCGGGTGCTCACTCCGGGTACGGCGGGAAGTCGGCGGTCAGCTCGCGCACCTCGGCCCGTGCGGCGGCCGGGTCCAGGGCGCCGCTGACCACGCCGACCAGCAGCGCGGCGATCCGGGCCATGGCCGGCTCCCCCATGCCCTGGGTGGTGACGGCGGCGGTGCCGAGCCGCAGCGCCCGGCCGCCGGTGTGCGCAAGCGCACAGCAGTCCAGCACCAGCCCGGCGGCCGCGAGGCGCCCGCGCGCGGTGCGGCCGTCCATGCCGAGCGGGGCGGGGTCGGCCACGATCAGGGCGGTGTCGGTGCCGCCGGTGGCGACCGTGAAGCCGGCGTCGGCCAGATGGCCGGCGAGCGCGTGCGCGTTGGCGACCGTCTGGTGGGCGTAGGCCGCGAACGCGGGGGTGGCCGCCTCACCGAACGCGACGGCCTTGGCGGCGACGCCGTTCATCTGGGCGCCGCCCTGGGTGAAGGGGAACACCGCCCGGTCGACCCGCCGGGCCAGCCCCGCCCCGCACAGGAGGAGCCCGCCGCGCGGCCCGCGCAGCGTCTTGTGCGTGGTGGCGCACACCAGGTCCGCGTACGGCACCGGATTCGGCGCCGCTCCCCCGGCGACCAGCCCGGCGGAGTGCGCGAGGGTGACGATGAGATACGCCCCGACCTCGTCGGCGACGTCGCGGAAGAAGGCGTGGTCGAGGTGGCGGGGGTAGGCGATCGAGCCGCACACGATCGCCTTGGGCCGGTGCTCGCGGGCCAGCCGGCGCACCTCGTCGTGGTCGACGAGACCGGTCCGCGGGTCCACCCCGTAGCCGACGAAGTCGAACCAGCGGCCGGAGAAGTTCGCGGGCGAGCCATGGGTGAGATGACCGCCGTCGTCCAGGCTGAGGGCGAGGACGGTGTCACCGGGGCGCAGCACGGCCGCGTAGGCGGCCAGCATGGCCGAGGAGCCGGTGTGGGGCTGCACGTTGGCGTGCTCGGCGCCGAAGAGGGCCCTGGCGCGCTCCACGGCGATGCGTTCGGCGGTGTCGGCCAGCGCGCAGCCCCCGTGGTAGCGGGAGCCGGGGTAGCCCTCGGCGTACTTGTTGGCCAGCGGGGAGCCGAGGGTGGCGAGCACGGCGGGCGAGGCGAAGTTCTCGGCCGCGGTGAGCTGGAGGGTCGTCGACTGCCGGTCCAGCTCCCCGCGCAGGATCTCGGCCAGCTCCGGGTCCTGCCGGCTCAAGTTGTCCGCTTCCAGCACGGGTGTGACCGACATGACGGGCTCCGGGCGGTCGACGGTGACGTGGGGCGAGGCCCCACCTCTCCAATGTAGGCCGTGCCGGGGACGGCCGCTCGGCCGCCGGACCCGTCACGGCGCCGGAGCCCGCGCACGTCACATGCGGGCGGGCACGCCCGTCAGCGCGGTGACGACCGGATCGAGGGCGTCGCGTATCTCGTCGCCGATGGAGCGGAAGAAGGGCAGCGGGGCCCCGTAGGGGTCGTACACCTCGTCCGCCTCCGCGGTGGGGGCGAGCAGCCAGCCGCGCAGCGCGGCGGCCGCGCGGACCAGGGCGCGGGCGCGCAGCACCACGCCGTCCTCCAGGGGCGGCAGGGTGGCCGGGTCTATCGCGCGGACCAGACGGGTGAACTCCTTCAGCGTGAAGGTGCGCAGGCCCGCCGAGTGGCCCATGGAGATGACCTGGGCCCGGTGGTCGCGGGTCGCGGTCAGCACCAGGTCGGCCATGATGACGTGCTCGTCCAGCAGTTCCCGGCCGGTGAACCCGGCCGCGTCCGCGCCGAACTCGGAGAGCACGGTCTCCGCGTTCTCCTCCATCCGGGCGCCCTCGTGGCCCCAGGTGCCGGCGCTCTCCACGATGAGGCCGCCGCCGAGCACCCCCAGCCGTTCCGCCACGAAATGCCGGGTCAGCCGCTCGGTGATGGGCGAGCGGCAGACGTTGCCGGTGCTGACGTGGAGGATGCGGAAGGTGTCGCGCGGGAACCCGAAGGTCGTGGTCTGCTCCGCCGGGCGGTCCGCGCCGCCTATGCCGCGCATGGGGTGACCCCCTGCCCGGAGCGCTCGGGCGGGACGTACCGCTGGGGGGCCGTCAATTCGCCACCTCGAGGTCGGGTACGACCTTGCGCAGCTCCTCCGGGGAGATGGCGCCCTGGCGCAGCAGCAGCGGGACGGGGCCGGAGACGTCCACGATGGACGAGGGCACGTTGCCCGGGGTGGGGCCGCCGTCGAGGTAGACGGAGACGGAGTCGCCGAGCATGCGCTGGGCGTCGTCGCAGGTCTCCGGGGCGGGGTGGCCGGTGAGGTTGCCGGAGGAGACGGCCATCGGGCCGACCTCGGTGAGCAGCTCGATGGCGACCGGGTGCAGCGGCATGCGTACGGCGACGGTGCCGCGGGTGTCACCGAGGTCCCACTGGAGGGACGGCTGGTGCCGGGCGACCAGGGTGAGCGCGCCGGGCCAGAAGGCGTCGACGAGTTCCCAGGCCAGCTCGGAGAAGTCGGTGACCAGGCCGTGCAGGGTGTTCGGGGAGCCGATGAGCACGGGGGTGGGCATGTTGCGGCCCCGGCCCTTGGCGGCGAGCAGGTCGGCGACGGCTTCCGAGGAGAACGCGTCGGCGCCGATGCCGTAGACCGTGTCGGTCGGCAGCACCACCAGTTCGCCCCGGCGTACGGCAGCGGCTGCCTCGCGCAGGCCCGTCACGCGGTCGGTGGCGTCGTTGGT
Organism: Streptomyces sp. BK022; assembly: GCF_004217355.1. Classification (NCBI taxonomy): domain Bacteria; kingdom Bacillati; phylum Actinomycetota; class Actinomycetes; order Kitasatosporales; family Streptomycetaceae; genus Streptomyces; species Streptomyces sp. BK022. The sequence goes on along the minus strand of NZ_SHKU01000002.1, from coordinate 811,276 downwards.
GTCGTATCGCCGTGCCATGTCTAGCGGGCCTCCTCGTACACGTAACTCTGGAAGTGGTTCTGCGCGGTGGTCACAGCGTCGCCTTGCGGGCCGTGGCGAACCGGGGGCGGTTGTTGAGGTCGGGGTGGTCGGCCGCGTCGGCCCAGCCCCGCTCCTCGGTGAAGATCCACGGCACCTGGCCGCCCTGGGTGTCGGCGTGCTCGATGACGACGACACCGCCGGGGCGCAGCAGCCGGTGCGCGGTGCGCTCGATGCCCCGGATCAGGTCGAGCCCGTCCTCGCCGGAGAACAGGGCCAGCTCGGGGTCGTAGTCGCGGGCCTCGGGGGCGACGTACTCCCATTCGGTGAGCGGGATGTACGGCGGGTTGGAGATGACCAGGTCGACCTGGCCGTCCAGGTCCGGGAAGGCGGTCAGGGCGTCACCCTGGCGCAGGTCGACCCGGGAGCCCTCGACGTTCTTGCGCGTCCACCTGAGCGCGTCCTCGGACAGCTCGACGGCGTGCACCCGCGAGCGCGGCACCTCCTGGGCGAGGGCCAGCGCGATGGCGCCGGAGCCGGTGCACAGGTCCACGATGCTGGGCTCGACGACGTCCATGGCGCGTACCGCGTCTATCGCCCAGCCGACCACCGACTCGGTCTCCGGCCGGGGCACGAAGACGCCGGGGCCGACCTGGAGCTCCAGGTAGCGGAAGTAGGCCCGCCCGGTGATGTGCTGGAGCGGCTCGCGCTGCTCGCGGCGGGCGATGACCTCCCAGTAGCGGGCGTCGAAGTCGGAGTCCTTCACGGTGTGCAGGGCGCCGCGCTTGACGGCGTGCACGAAGGCGGCCAGCTCCTCGGCGTCGGTGCGCGGGGAGGGCACTCCGGCGTCGGCCAGCCGCTGGGTGGCCTGGGCCACCTCCGCGAGCAGCACGCTGCGGGGGCTCGGGGGTCGCCCCCCGAAGTCTTGCTGCACGCTTCTCCTCCGGTCCTCGTGCGTGGTCCTGCCGGGTGTTCTCAGGCGCTCGCGAGCTTCGCGGCCGAGTCGGCGTCGACGCACGCCTGGATCAGCGCGCTCAGCTCGCCGTCGAGCACCTGGTCCAAGTTGTACGCCTTGAAGCCCACGCGGTGGTCGGAGATGCGGTTCTCCGGGAAGTTGTACGTGCGGATCTTCTCGGAGCGGTCCACGGTGCGGACCTGGCTGCGGCGGGCGTCGGCGGCCTCCGCCTCGGCCTTCTCCTGGGCGGCGGCGAGCAGCCGGGAGCGCAGGATGCGCAGGGCCTGCTCCTTGTTCTGGAGCTGGCTCTTCTCGTTCTGGCAGGAGGCGACCACACCCGTGGGCAGGTGGGTGATGCGCACCGCGGAGTCGGTGGTGTTGACCGACTGGCCGCCGGGGCCGGAGGACCGGTAGACGTCGATCCGCAGGTCGTTGGGGTTGATCTCGACGTCCACCTCCTCGGCCTCGGGGGTGACGAGGACACCGGCGGCGGAGGTGTGGATGCGGCCCTGGGACTCGGTGGCGGGCACGCGCTGCACGCGGTGCACCCCGCCCTCGTACTTCAGACGGGCCCACACGCCCTGGCCGGGCTCGGTGGCACCCTGGCCGCCCTTGGTCTTCACCGCGACCTGGACGTCCTTGTAGCCGCCGAGCTCGGACTCGGTGGCGTCGATGATCTCGGTCTTCCAGCCGACGCGCTCGGCGTAGCGCAGGTACATGCGCAGGAGGTCACCGGCGAACAGGGCGGACTCGTCGCCGCCGGCGCCGGCCTTGATCTCCAGGATGACGTCCTTGTCGTCGTTGGGGTCGCGCGGGACCAGGAGCAGGCGGAGCTTCTCGGTGAGCTCCTCGCGCTGCTTCTCCAGGTCCTTCACCTCGGCGGCGAAGTCGGGGTCGTCGGCCGCCAGCTCACGGGCGGTCTCGATGTCGTCCCCGGTCTGCTTCCAGGAGCGGAAGGTGGCCACGATCGGGGACAGCTCGGCGTAGCGCTTGTTCAGCTTGCGCGCGTTGGCCTGGTCGGCGTGGACCGACGGGTCGGCGAGCTTACGCTCCAGATCGGCGTGCTCGGCGACGAGTTCCTCGACTGCCTCGAACATCTTTCGGCTCCTGTACTGCGGGTGAAGGGCTGGCGGGCGACCAAAAACGCCGGTCCGTGGTCACGCCCCTCGCGGGGCGCGACCGTGGACCGGCGGTTCGGGGGCTCGCTACTTCTTGGAGCCGGAAGCCTTGCCGAAGCGGGCCTCGAAGCGGGCCACGCGGCCACCGGTGTCGAGGATCTTCTGCTTGCCCGTGTAGAACGGGTGGCACTCGGAGCAGACCTCGGCACGGATGGTGCCGTCGATGGTGCTCCGGGTGGTGAACGAGGCGCCACAGGTGCAGCTGACCTGGGTCTCGAAGTACTCGGGGTGGATGTCGCGCTTCAAGGTGTCTCCTAGGTTCGGGAGGGCGCCGGGTCGCCACCGCGGGAATGCGGGTGCGTGAACCGGAGCCGACGTACCAGTCTGCCAGGACTGGCGCCATCCCCCAAAACCGGGGGTGGGGCTGTTCTATTCCCCGGGCCCGCGGGACGGGTCCCGGCGGCTCAGGGGCGGCTCAGGGGCGGCTGCGGGCCGGCTCAGGGGGTGACGACGCCCTTGGCGCCGCCGGTGGCCGAGCCGGCGGTGGCGGAGTCCGGGACCGGCCGGTCGTTCTTCAGCGCCGTCCAGATCTGCCGGGCCTTGGTCCGCTCCAGCAGCACCCGGTTGGGGTCGGCCGGGTCGTACCGCACCGGCATGGTGACCATGTGCATCCCGGAGGCGCTGATGCCCTTGAGGCCGCCTGCGAAGTCCGCGAGGGAGTTGACCGAGCCGAGGTCGGAGTCGGTGGTGACGGTCCGGGTCGCGGTGTCGGCGAGGTCGTAGAGCTTCTTGGGGTTGCTCAGCACGCCCACCTGCCTGGTCTGGGCGATGAGGGCCTTCACGAACGCCTGCTGGAGCTGGATGCGGCCGAGGTCGGAGCCGTCGCCGACACCGTGCCGGGTGCGCACCAGGCCGAGCGCCTGGGCGCCGTCGAGGGTGTGGGTGCCGGCCGCCAGGTTCAGATGGCTGTCCGGGTCCCGGATGGCGCGGGTGGTGGTGACGCGTACGCCGCCGAGGTCGTCGACGAGGCGCTGGAAGCCCGCGAAGTCGACCTCCAGGTAGTGGTCCATGCGGATGCCGCTGAGCGACTCGACGGTTCTGACCGCGCAGGGCGCGCCGCCGGTGGCGTAGGCCGAGTTGAACATGACGTTCCGCGCGGCCGGGTACGTGTGGCCCTTGGTGTCGGCGCAGGCGGGCCGGTCGATGAGGGTGTCGCGCGGGATGGACACCACGGACGCCTTCTTGTGGCCCTTGTAGAGGTGGACGATCATCGCGGTGTCGGAACGGGCGCCGCTGTCGCCCGCTCCCCCGCCGATCCTGCGGTTGGCGCCGTCGCGGCTGTCGGACCCGAGGACGAGGATGTTCTGCGAGCCGTTGTCGGCCTTCGCGGGCCGGTCGCGGCCGAGCACCTGGTTGATGTCGATGCTGCGGATGTTGCCGTTCAGCTTGAAGTAGACGTACCCGGCGCCGGCGCCCGCCAGCACGACCACGCCCGCGGCTGTCCATGCCGTGGCGAGCAGGGCCTTGCGGCCCGTGCTGCGGGGCTTGCGGCGGCGCCCCTTGCTCCGGCGGCGGGGGCCGTCTCCGGTCTCCGGTATGCCGGGCTCCGGCGTGCTCTCGGTGGACACTGCGCTCCTAGGTCTCGTCCGTTCGGTTACCCCCTGCGTTCAGGGTCGGGAGCGGTCATCACCACTCCATCGTCGCTCCACCTGGTCGGACAGGGAAACTCGGGACAGGCTCGCACAAAGCACCGCGCCGCCCGGTACGGCAGTTGTCACCCTCCGTGCTCGGGACGGCGGACCGTCTCCCCGTTCACCTGCGCATTCTCGTATGGGGCCCTATCGAGCCAAGCCGGTACCGAACGTCACACCTGTGGCAAAGGTCTCGCGGGAGCGCTCAGCGCGCAAAAGGGGCCGCCCCCGTCGCGTGTGCGGCGGGGGCGGCCCTTCAGGTCCGAAGCGGCTGACTCAGCTGGGCTCAGTCATTGTTGCCGGGAGCCGGCGTCGTCTTCTGGATCTGGGTGAGGAACTCGATGTTCGACTTGGTCTGCTTCATCTTGTCGAGCAGCAGCTCGATCGCCTGCTGCTGGTCGAGCGCGTGCAGCACGCGACGCAGCTTCCAGGTGATGGCCAGCTCCTCGCTGCCGAGCAGGATCTCTTCCTTGCGGGTACCGGACGCGTCGACGTCCACCGCCGGGAAGATGCGCTTGTCGGCGAGCTTCCGGTCGAGCTTGAGCTCCATGTTGCCGGTGCCCTTGAACTCCTCGAAGATCACCTCGTCCATGCGGGACCCGGTGTCGACGAGCGCGGTGGCGAGGATGGTCAGCGAGCCGCCGTCCTCGATGTTGCGCGCGGCACCGAAGAAGCGCTTGGGCGGGTAGAGCGCCGTGGAGTCGACACCACCGGAGAGGATGCGGCCCGACGCCGGGGCGGCGAGGTTGTACGCACGGCCCAGACGCGTGATGGAGTCGAGCAGCACGACCACGTCGTGACCCAGCTCCACCAGACGCTTGGCGCGCTCGATGGCCAGCTCGGCGACCGTGGTGTGGTCCTCGGCCGGGCGGTCGAAGGTGGAGGAGATGACCTCGCCCTTCACCGACCGCTGCATGTCGGTGACCTCTTCCGGACGCTCGTCGACCAGGACGACCATCAGGTGGCACTCGGGGTTGTTGTGCGTGATCGCGTTGGCGATCGCCTGCATGATCATGGTCTTGCCGGTCTTCGGCGGGGCCACGATCAGACCGCGCTGGCCCTTGCCGATCGGCGACACGAGGTCGATGATCCGGGTCGTCAGCACATTGGACTCGGACTCCAGACGGAGCCGGTCCTGCGGGTACAGAGGCGTCAGCTTGTTGAACTCCGGCCGCCCACGGCCGTGTTCGGGCGCCATGCCGTTGACGGAGTCGAGGCGGACCAGCGCGTTGAACTTCTCGCGGCGCTCGCCGTCCTTCGGCTGGCGGACCGCACCGGTGACGTGGTCGCCCTTGCGCAGACCGTTCTTGCGGACCTGGGCGAGGGAGACGTACACGTCGTTCGGACCCGGCAGGTAGCCGGAGGTGCGGATGAACGCGTAGTTGTCGAGGATGTCCAGGATGCCCGCGACGGGGATCAGGACGTCGTCCTCGTTGACCTGCGGCTCGGCGATCTCGTCGCGGCCACGACGGCCACGGCGGTCGCGGTAGCGGCCGCGGCGGCCACGGCGGCCACCCTCGAAGTCGTCGTCGTCCTGCTGCTGGCGGTCGCGGTCCTGCCGGTCCTGGCGGCCGCCCTGCTGCTGGCCCTGCTGGCGGTCCTGGCGGTCCTGGCGGTCCTGACGACCACCACCCTGCTGGTCGTCGCCCTTGCCGCGGCGGTCGCGGTCCCGGCCGCCCCGGTCGCGGTCGCGGTCCCGGCGGTCGCGGCGGCCGCGGCCCTCGCCGTCGTCGGCCTTGCCGTCGGCGTTCGGCTGCTGCTGGGCGTCGCCCTTCGGCTCGCTCTTCTCGCCCTTGGTCTCGGTGGACTCGGCGGCGGCCGGGCTGCCCGCGTCGGCGGTGGCACGACGGCGGCGGCGCTCGTTCGGCGCGTCCTCGCGCTCGGCCTCGCCCGAGCGGGCGGGACCGCCGGCCGGCTGGCCGGGGATGTCGATCTGGGCGGCCTTGTCGGCGGCCGGCTGCGCGGCCTTCTCCGCCTTCGCCTCGCCGGCGGCCTCACCCGTACGGGCCTTGGAGGTGGCGCGGCGCTTGGGCTTGGTCTCCTCGGCGGCCTCGGCCTTGGGGGCGCTTCCCCCGGCCTGGGCCTCCTTGATGACCTCGATCAACTGGCTCTTGCGCATCCGCGCGGTGCCCCTGATGCCGAGGCCCGAGGCGACCTGCTGGAGCTCGGCCAGCACCATGCCCTCGAGGCCGGTACCACGGCGCCGCCGGGAGCCGGCACCGGTGGCAGGCGCGGAGTCCGTGGCGGGCGCGGCAGCGGTCTCCTCGACACGTGCGCCCATCAGATCGGTGGTGTCGCTCACGAAGGGTCCTTCCCTGGAGCGGACGTCGGCCTGTCTGGCTCGGCGACCGGTTGTGCTGTCCGGCATCGGTGCCATTCGGAAGTACCGAGCCGGGGCGGTGGTCCGCCATGAAGCGGCGGAAGAGAATTTCTGGTGATGGCGCTCCCGCGAGCCGTGACACCCGGTGTCACATGGCGCGGCGGCGCCGATTCCGGAGCGTGCCCGCTGACTCGCTCAGTGCTGCCACGCGACGTACTGCCCAGGTACGGCGCACGGAACACGGAGTGGCTTGGGAGGCTCCCGGAAGAATGTCTGTCCCTGACGGGGACATGAAGCACCTCGCCATGGTGAGGTCGGGTGCAGACTTGAGATTAACACTACCGGATGCAACAAACATTCCCCCTCTCCAAATCCGGCAACCGGGTGTCAGGGCGCAAGCGGCAGCACGCTCGCTCCCTGTGTGTCGAGGCTCAGCCGGTTGGCCGCCCAGTCGGCGCCCGCGAGGGCCTGCACCTTGTCGGCGGTGGCCTCGTCGGTGAGCGCCATGACGGTGGGCCCGGCACCGGAGATGACGGCCGCGACGCCGTCCGCGCGCAGCCTTTCCACCAGTGCGGCGCTCTCCGGCATGGCCGGGGCGCGGTACTCCTGGTGCAGCCGGTCCTCGGTGGCGGGCAGCAGCAGCTCGGGGCGCCGGGTGAGGGCCTCGACGAGCAGTGCGGCACGGCCCGCGTTGGCGGCGGCGTCGACGTGCGGGACGGTGCGCGGGAGCAGTCCGCGCGCGGTCTCGGTGAGTACGGGCTTCGCGGGCACGAAGACCACCGGGACGATGGAGGGGTCGGGCTCGGTCCGGATGGCGCGGGCGGCGCCCGACTCCAGCCAGGACAAGGTGAATCCGCCGAGCAGGCAGGCCGCGACGTTGTCCGGGTGGCCCTCGATCTCGGTGGCCAGTTCCAGCAGCGCGGTGTCGTCGAGACGGGACTCGCCGCCTATGGTCACCGCGCGCGCGGCGACGATCCCCGCGCAGATGGCGGCGGACGACGAACCGAGGCCCCGGCCGTGCGGGATGCGGTTGGCGCAGACGATCTCCAGCCCGCGCGGCTGTCCGCCCAGCAGGTCGAAGGCGGTGCGCAGGGCGCGTACGAGCAGATGGCGCTCGTCGCGCGGGAGCGTGTCGCCGCCCTCACCGGCGATGTCGATGTGCAGCCCGGAGTCGGCGACCCGGACGACCACGTCGTCGTACAGCCCCAGCGCCAGGCCCAGGGCGTCGAAGCCCGGACCGAGGTTGGCGCTGGTGGCGGGGGTGCGCACCCGGACGGCGGCGGCGCGGAAGGCGGGACCGGCCATCGCTCGAAGTCTCTCCTTGAGCTGCGTTGACTGACGTGACTGCCGGATGGCCCGCGAGGGGCATCCGGTGCGGACACTCGATGACGTACGGAGTACCCGTCGGGCCGCTTGGGGCGGCGGCGCCGTGCCACACGCGTGGGCATGTGCGGTGGGCGGGTTGCCCCCAGCCTATCGAAGGAAGGTTCCGCCGCGACATAGGGCGCACAGGAGGCGCACGATGCGTGTCGCAAGCCCCCTGTGCACCCTCTCGGGCCGGGCGTCAGGCCAGGCCGAGCCGCTCGGCCGCGACGGCCGAGTCGACCGGCACGGTGACCGGCTGCGGGGCACCGGCCACGGCCCAGTCGGGGTCCTTCAGGCCGTTGCCGGTGACGGTGCACACGATGGTCTGGCCGGGGTCGACCTTGCCCTGTTCGGCGGCCTTGAGCAGACCGGCGACCGAGGCTGCGGAGGCGGGCTCCACGAAGACACCCTCCTGCGCGGCCAACAGCCGGTAGGCGCGCAGGATCTCACGGTCCGTCACCTCGTCGATGTGACCGCCGGATTCGTCCCGCGCGGCCAGGGCGTAACTCCAGGAGGCGGGGTTGCCGATCCGGATGGCGGTGGCCACGGTGGACGGGTCCTTGACGACCTCGCCGCGCACGATGGGCGCGCTGCCCGACGCCTGGTAGCCCCACATCCGCGGGGTACGGGTGGCCGGGCCGTCGGCGGCGTACTCCCGGTAGCCCTTCCAGTAGGCCGTAATGTTGCCCGCGTTGCCGACCGGGAGGACGTGGATGTCGGGGGCGTCGCCCAGCATGTCCACGATCTCGAAGGCGGCCGTCTTCTGGCCCTCGATGCGCACCGGGTTGACCGAATTGACCAGCGCCACCGGGTAGTTGTCGCTCAGGGCGCGCGCGAGGTCGAGACAGTCGTCGAAGTTGCCGGCGACCTGGAGGATCTTCGCGCCGTGCACCAGGGCCTGGCCCATCTTGCCGAGGGCGATCTTGCCCTGCGGGACCAGCACCGCCGAGACCATGCCCGCGCGCACCGCGTAGGCGGCGGCGGAGGCGGAGGTGTTGCCGGTGGAGGCGCAGATGACCGCCTTGGCGCCCTCCTCCTTGGCCCGCGTGATGGCCATGGTCATGCCCCGGTCCTTGAAGGAGCCGGTGGGGTTTGCCCCCTCCACCTTGAGGTGGACCGCGCAGCCCGTGCGCTCGGAGAGCACCTGTGCGGGCACGAGAGGCGTGCCGCCCTCGCGGAGCGACACGACGGGCGTGCTGTCGGTGACCGGCAGCCTGTCCCGGTACTCCTCGATGATTCCGCGCCACTGGTGGGTCATTGCCGCTTACTCCCCTTCAACCCGCATGATGCTGGCGACACCCCGCACGGTGTCGAGCTTGCGCAGCGCCTCCACGGTCCCGGTGAGGGACGCGTCGGAGGCGCGGTGCGTGACGACGACGAGGGACGCCTCGCCGTCCTTCCCCTGCTGCCTGACCGTGTCGATGGACACGCCGTGCTCGGCGAACACCGTGGCGACCTGCGCGAGGACACCCGGTTTGTCGGCGACGTCGAGGCTGATGTGGTACCGCGTGACGACGTCCCCCATCGGCGAGACGGGCAGCGCCGCGTACGCCGATTCGCCGGGCCCCGTCGCGCCGCCCAGGCGGTTGCGGCAGACCGCGACGAGGTCGCCGAGGACCGCCGAGGCGGTGGGCGCGCCGCCGGCGCCGGGGCCGTAGAACATGAGCTGGCCCGCCGCGTCGGACTCCACGAACACCGCGTTGTACGCGCCGCGCACCGAGGCCAGCGGATGGCTCAGCGGGATCATCGCGGGGTGGACGCGGGCGGTGACCGAGGCGCCGCCCCTGGCCCGCTCGCAGATGGCGAGCAGCTTGATGGTGCAGCCCATCTCCCGCGCCGAACGGAAGTCGGCCGCGGTGACCTCGGTCATGCCCTCGCGGTGCACGTCGTCGAGGCGGACCCGGGTGTGGAAGGCGATCCCGGCCAGGATGGCGGCCTTGGCGGCGGCGTCGAAGCCCTCCACGTCGGCGGTGGGGTCGGCCTCGGCGTACCCGAGCGCGGTGGCCTCGTCCAGGGCCTCCTGGTAGCCGGCGCCGGTGGAGTCCATCTTGTCGAGGATGAAGTTGGTGGTGCCGTTGACGATGCCGAGCACCCGGTTGACCTTGTCGCCGGCGAGGGACTCGCGCAGGGGGCGGATCAGCGGGATGGCGCCGGCGACGGCGGCCTCGTAGTAGAGGTCCCGGCCGTGCTCCTCGGCGGCGGCGTGCAGGGCGGCGCCGTCCTGGGCGAGCAGGGCCTTGTTGGCCGAGACGACGGAGGCGCCGTGCTCCAGCGCGGTGGTAATCAGGGCGCGGGCGGGCTCGATGCCGCCGATGACCTCCACCACCACGTCGATGTCACCCCGCTTGACCAGGGCGGTCGCGTCGGTGGTGACGAGCGCGGGGTCGATCCCGGCGCGCACCTTCGAGGGCCGCCGTACGGCGACCCCGGCCAGTTCGACCGGGGCCCCGATGCGGGCGGCGAGGTCGTCGGCGTGCGTCGTCATGATGCGCGCCACCTCGGAGCCGACCACTCCACAGCCCAGCAGCGCCACCTTCAGCGGACGCGTACGCATCATCCGACCTCGTTTCCTCTCACCGTCTACGGTTCGACCAGTCTCACTCACCGGATGGGGCTTTCCGCCTTTCGTCCGGATCGTGAGACATCTGTTTCGTGTTCCCGGAACGGGCCCCGGGCGGCCTCGGCACGGCTCAGCCGACGTCCAGCCGGAGCAGGTCCTCCTCCGTCTCGCGCCGGACGATCACCCGCGCCTCGCCGTCGCCGACCGCGACGACCGGCGGACGCAGGACGTGGTTGTAGTTGCTCGCCATGGACCGGCAGTAGGCGCCCGTGGCCGGGACGGCGATCAGGTCGCCCGGCGCGAGGTCGGCGGGGAGGAACGCGTCCTTGACCACGATGTCCCCGCTCTCGCAGTGCTTGCCGACGACCCGGGTGAGCATCGGCTCGGCGTCGCTGGTCCGCGAGACGAGGGCCACGCTGTACTCGGCGTCGTACAGCGCGGTGCGGATGTTGTCCGACATCCCGCCGTCGACGGAGACGTACGTCCGCAGCCCGTCGAGCGGCTTGACCGTGCCGACCTCGTACAGCGTGAACGCGGTCGGGCCGACGATGGCGCGGCCGGGCTCGACGGAGATACGGGGCACGCGCAGCCGGGCCGCCTCGCACTCACGGGTGACGATCTCGGTGAGCGCCTTGGCGATCTCGTGCGGCTCGCGGGGGTCGTCGGAGCTGGTGTAGGCGATGCCGAGGCCGCCGCCGAGGTCGATCTCGGGCAGCTCGACGCCGTGCTCGTCGCGGATGTCCTTCAGCAGGCCGACCACGCGGTGGGCGGCGACCTCGAAGCCGGACATGTCGAAGATCTGCGAACCGATGTGGCTGTGGATGCCGATGAGTTCGAGCCCGTCGAGGGTGAGGGCACGCCGTACGGCCTCCGCGGCCTGGCCGCCCGCGAGCGGGATGCCGAACTTCTGGTCCTCGTGCGCGGTGGCGATGAACTCGTGGGTGTGCGCCTCGACGCCGACGGTGATGCGGATCTGCGCCTTCTGCCGCTTGCCGAGCCCCTGCGCGATGTGCGCGACGCGGGCGATCTCCTGGAAGGAGTCGAGCACGATCCGGCCCACGCCGGCCTCGACGGCGCGGGTGATCTCCCCGACGGACTTGTTGTTGCCGTGGAAGGCGATGCGGGCGGGGTCCATCCCGGCGGACAGCGCGGTGGCCAGTTCGCCGCCGGAGCAGACGTCGAGGTTGAGCCCCTCCTCGTCCAGCCAGCGCACGACGGCGCGGGAGAGGAACGCCTTGCCGGCGTAGAACACGTCGGCGTCGGTGCCGAACGCGGTCCGCCAGGCACGGGCGCGGGCCCGGAAGTCCGACTCGTCGAGGATGTACGCGGGCGTGCCGAACTCCTCCGCCAGCTCGGTCACGGTGCGGCCGCCGACGCTGACGACACCGTCCTCGTCCCGGCGCACGGTGTGGGCCCACACCTTGGGGTCGAGGGAGTTGAGGTCGGCCGGCGGGGCCGAGTAGTGCCCCTCGGGCAGCACATCGGCGTGACGGGGCCCGGCGGGGTGGGCGGAACGGCTCATGAGTGGCTCTCTGTTCTCAGAGGTGTTCGGGTGCGTCGATGCCGAGCAGGGACAGGCCACCGGCGAGCACCGCCCCGGCGGCTTCGGCAAGCGCCAGCCGGGCGCGATGGGCGGCCCCGGGTTTCTCCTCCCCTACGGGCAGCACCTCGGGGAGAAGGGGGAGCAGCGCGTCCGCGACGGTCAGCAGGTGCCGGGCGAGGCGGTCGGGGGCGTGGTGGGTGGCGGCGGCGCGGAGGACGCGGGGGTGGTCGGCGAGGGGGGTCTGGAGAGGGTGCGGGGGGCGGACCGGACGGGGGGTGCCCGCGTCGTGGCCCAGCTCCCCCGGTTCCGCCGTGAAGCCCAGGTCGTGGGCGTTGCGGGTGAGCGCTCGTACGCGGGCGTGGGCGTAGCGGACGCGGAAGAGGGGGTTGATCTCACGCTGCACGAGGTGGTCCGCGGTGATGCGGGGCCGGTCGTGCGGGGCGGGGTGGAGCAGGGCCCAGCGGGCGGCGTCGGGGCCGAGCGGCGCGGGGTCCTCGGGCGCGGGCACGGGCCGTAGCGTGACGGGCTCGCCGTGCTCGATCTCCGCCCGGCCGCCCTGGGTGGCGACGATCCGCGCGACGGCGTCGGCCACGACCTCGGCGCGCACCTCGTACGGCACGCGCAGCACCACGGTCTGCCCGGCGAGGGCGTCTGTGTGCCCGTACTCCGTACCGCGCTCGCGGATCTCGCGGACGAGAGCGGTGAGCAGGTCGTCGCGGGCGCGGAGGCTGATGTTGAGGAACCCCGGCCCGGTGACGACGACGTCGCGGACCCCGTCCGCGTCGAGCAGCCGCGCCCGCAGGATGCCGGCGACACGCAGCGGGGGCTGGGCGGCGGGGCGGGCGAGGCGGAGGGCGACGTTGGTGGCGAAGTCGCCGCAGCCGCCGGGGCCGGGCTCGGTGAGGGTGACCCGTTCCGGCGGGGCCACGTCCAGCTCCCCCGCGTCCACGGCACGGCACACCGCGTCCAGGACGGTACGGGACAGCTCGGCGGGGGTCACGGGACAAGCCTAGGGGAGGCGGGACGGCGGGCGGAGACGGGTGGCTAGCCGCCGGAGCAGACCCCGTCGCGCCGGTCGCTCCGCTCCAGCAGCCCCTTGACCAGGCGAACCAGCTCGTCGGGCTCGAAGGGCTTGGGCAGGAAGGCGTCGACGCCGGCGTCGAGCCCGCTCTCCACCTCGTACTGCGTGCACGCGCTGACGATGGCGAGCGGGAGGTCGCGGGTACGGGGGTCGGCCCGGAGGCGTGCGGCGGTACTGAGCCCGTCGAGACGGGGCATGACGACGTCGAGCGTGATGACGTCCGGGCGCACCTGGTGCACCACATCAAGACACTCGGCACCATCGACCGCGGTCACCACCTCAAGCCCTTCCAGCTCGAGGTTGACCTTGATCAGCTGCCGGATGCCCTTGCTGTCATCCACAACAAGCACCCGGCCGGACGCGCCTGACACAACTCGAGAGTAGGTCGGGGCGGGCGGCCGCGTCCCGGTTTTCCCGAGTTCTCGCTCTGACGGGTGGTGGGGGGATTTGGGTGGACGCGGGGCGGGCGGGTATGGGGCGGGATACGGAGACGGGGGGCGCCGGGTGGATGCCGGCCGGTGCCAGGCCGGGGGGCGTGGACGCGGGAGGGCAGTGGCGGCGGATACCGGCTGGCGCCGAGGCGGGGATACGGACGCGCGGGGCGCTGGGGGTGGGGGCTGGCTGGCGCCGGGCCGGGGACACGGGCACGGGCAAGCGCAGTGGCGGTGGATACCGGCTGGCGCCGAGACGGGGATGCGGACGCGCGGGGGCCGTGGGGGTGGGAGCTGGTTTACGCCAAGCCGGGGACACGGACGCGGAGGCGTCGCGGGGAGGGATGCCGACCGGCGCCCCGGGCCACCGACGCGGGGGACGCCACAGGAGCGGAGACCGGTCGGCCTCAGACCCCGGGCCACCGACGCGGGGGACGCCACAGGAGCGGAGACCGGTCGGCGTCAGACCCCGGACCACGGACACGGTGAGCCTCGGACGGAGGCCAAGCCGAGTGCTGGAGCGGGGGCGCTGCAATCCCTGGGGCGAACTCACGGAGGCGGGGAGGCGCAGCCAGTCGAGGGGGTCACGGGTGCCGGACGTGCACCTCGCGCAGCCGACTCGGCTCCGGTCGAGCCGCAGATCAGAGCCCTCCACACGGGCGCCCAGGCGAGGCCGACCCCGCCTGGGCAAACCCGTTCCTGATCACCCTCCAAGACCTGCTAGGGTTCTACCCGTCGCCGCAAGCGCCCAGCGCAACGCCCGACACGCCCCCGTAGCTCAGGGGATAGAGCAACGGCCTCCGGAGCCGTGTGCGCAGGTTCGAATCCTGCCGGGGGCACCTTGAATTAGGTGCCCAAAGACCCCGTCACCAGCGGAAACGCTGCGGTCGGGGTCTTCGCGTATGTGCAGGCGTGTGCCGCCCGGAGCGGGCGTATGTCGGGATCTGTGGACTATTCGTGGACAAGATCTTGGACTGTCTCCCCTGGTCAGCCCCAGAGTTTCCGGAGGAGCCATCAGCCGGCGTCCGGCCATTCCTCACGGGGCGAAGGCGGCTCCGGATCGTTCTGCCGTTTCACTCGCCGCGCGTTCTCCCCTCGCAGGCTCGACAACCACGGCCACAGATCCGGCAGAGGCTGTGCGGGGCAGGCAAGGCGGTGCTCGACGCGGCACGGCTGGAACTGGTCTGGCGGACACACCCCGTAGACCGTCACCCGTCCGTCGGACAGTTCGATCCATCGGTGCTTCTCCGGCACCGTATGGGCTAGGGGATTCATGTCCGGCTCCAGCAGCACCCACTCTTGCTCAAGAGTCGGCACTCGGTCCTGCAACAGACCGCAGTTAGGACAAGGGGACTGCCCACCACTCAGCCGCCGCGGTTCCCTCTCTAAAAGCCCCATACCGTGAGGGTCGCCAGTCCGGCAGCCCAGGCGTAGGGCGCGAACCGGACGGGACGTCTGGGGCGGCAGTCGACAAGCGGCACAAAAGGCGACGCGGCAGGTGCACCCAGCAACCAACACCCGACGACACACGGCCGAGATAGGGCGAAGCCCCCAGTCCATGGGCTGGGGGCTAACAACGCACGTACGTGTCACTCATACTCGCGCAGCAACTCTTCGATCTTGCGATTGACGACCTCTTGCCGCCCATCTATGCATTTTGCGTACCGGCTCAGCAAGACCTACACGCTGTTGCCTGCGCGTTCGGCGCCCTCCGTTGGATCGACACCGGCGTTGAGCCAGGTGGACAACGCCGAGTGCCGCAGGTCGTACGGACGGGCAGCGAGTGGCGAGGCCACCGCGGCCGGCGGGAGAGCGAGCGCACGAGCCTCCTGCCAGACGCGGTAGTACGTCGGGGAGCCGACCACTCCCCCACGCCCATTGGTGAACAGCCGCCCGTCCTCGGCGGTACCGAAGGTATCGAGGTGCCGCCTGAGGATGGCAACGAGCTGGGGCAAGATCGGCACGAGTCTCACTTCCTAGGCCGGCCGATTCTTCAGGCCCCGGTCGTCGTGGGTCTCTCCCGAGTCCGTCCACTGCTTGCCAGCACTGGGACGCGTCCGGTTCAGCAACGCCGTGCCCCAGCCCGTCTCCAGCAGCTTCAGGTCTGCCGCGGTAAGGCCCACGGCTTCAGCGGGGCGGAAGACGCCGTAATACATGCAGGCGAACAGGCCGACCAGTCGACGGCCGCGGGCCCGACCGTACCCACCGACGTACGACACAGCGGCCAGCAAAGAACGCGCCTGCTCTGGGTTGGCCACCACCCGTAGATCGACTTCTCCGGCGACCTTCGGTTTCTTCCAGCGAATGCCAGTGATCGGGTTCTCTTAAACTCCCCGAGGTCGACCGCGTAGTGCAGGGCGTTGACCAGCGTCCGGCGCTTGCGGCGAACAGTCTCCGCGACTGCCGCTGTGCCGTCCAGTTTCAGCTTCAACGCGTCCAGCCGGCCCTGGCGATCGCAACGTCATCGAGATCGGCGAGGGGGCGTGAAGCCTTCGACACCCAGTGCAGCGCGTGTGCGATCTCATGTGGCAGTTCGCGGTCATCCGGACCGGGAAGGACGAAAGCCCAGTTCCGGAGCACCCTCCTGATCGGCTCCTCGGGTGGCCGACCTGGTCGACCTTCACCTCCATTTAGCCAAGAAGTGAGATCCGTAAAGTCTTTTCCTGCCTGACTGTTGCTCCCCTGGTCATAATTCCTCGAAAAAACGGAGCGCCAAAAGAAACGACGCATCTTTCGTAGTGCTGTGCCACTCTCTACGGAACGCTTAGATTCAACTTCGTGCCACACGGCAGCCAAGGGAACAAGGAGCATGGAATACGGAAGCCACTTCGGAGCGAGGACTCCGCACTCATCACGAAGAAAAGTTAGTGCACGCGCCGCCCCCTGCGCCACCTGATCCCAGTACTTTTCGAATTCCGTAGGCGTCAGCTCCAAAACGTCACTACGTTGAGCCGACGCTCGAACACCCTGATACTTTTCACCCGTTGCTCGAAGCGAAACAGCTTGAAGTAAGTAATAAGCGTCGACTTCAAACGAGGTGATGATTGGATGCTTTCGCTGCACATCCTCCCAATTCCTTCGAAGGTCAACCCCAGCAGGCCAGAAGCGAGCGGCCAAGAGCTCGAAAACACTAAGCTTCACACCTGTCCGATTAATGGTTTCGAAAATGCGACACACTGCATCAAGGGGCGTAGCCTCTGGCAGTTCAACTACAGGGAATCGATAGTTTCCAATCGGCCGAAGATACCTCCGCACCAGTCGGCAGACCTCACTGCGTCGAGCTTTCCAATCTTCACCCGCTACCGCCTCCTCCATGCTGTCGAGCCATTCCTCGATGAGCTCGCACTCAATTAGAGAAAGCGGAAACAGTGATTGTCTAATCTCCTCCACAGCATCAGCCGGCGGGCGCTTACGCCCAGACCTAGCGTTGACTTCTCGATAGACGATTACATCATCAAGACGGCTTGCATCGAGAAGCCCCGAGGCACCGGAGTCAAGGGAGCCCAGAAGAGCAAGATCGACGAAGAATCTTTGCTGACCGGTGCCGGTGAGCGCTTGAAATATGGACGTGAGTCGCTGCTGCCCGTCCAACACTAGAGTGGCTGAGTCTCTGAGCTGAACGTCGAATCCTTCGAACGGGCGCCGTTTGATCTGCGGCGTCTTTTGCTCCCAGAAAAGAAGGGGCCCGGCTGGGTGACGGGCGATAATGGAGACCAGAAGCTTTTGCGTGTCCGCTGGGTCCCAAACAAAGCTTCACTGAAAGTCCGGTATGGCGAGTCGACCTCGCGTCATGTCGTCCATCAGTTCTTTGATCGACGGCGTATCTGGAGTTGACATTTGCTTAGACAGGTGGTTCTCCTGCCAAACCACGCCCCCCTCAGGAAACGGTAGCCACCTGTGACGGGTTGATATACTGATGCCCCGTCAGTCAACATGGACCCCCTGCGTGCTTGCACCGGCACCGGATCAGGCTGGTGAGCGCCTGAGCCAGCGCCACTCGGTGCGGACTAGCTGCGGACAGGTCGTCGACAACTAGACGCCATAGCGACTCTGACTAGCGTCTTGTCAACGAGGCCAAAGGCCCTCCAGGGCGGGCGATGCCACCGTCGCCAAGCTTGAGCGGTGAGCACTCCGGCTCGGCATCAGCCTGAGAAGGGCACGAACCTCAGTGGGTGGCAGCTCAAGCTTTGTCTGGCAGAGCAATCTCTGCCGCATCCCGCGCTCGCCGGACCGCGTCCGCAAGTGGGTCAGCCATCACAACCGCCTCTTCGCTGGCGAGTTGGACGCGCTGCGTAGCGGTAGCGTCCCCGCTCGTCTGAGCAATAAGGTCCAGATATTCGTCATTGGCGCTGCCGAGTCGTTCGAGCTGGTCTTGCTGAGCGATCAAGTCATCAATGGCCTTAACGTGCTTGGCGTACTGCTCAAGCGCCGCAATGCGTGCCGTGACGTGTCTGCGGCTGGTTTCCAATGCAGCTGCCTGAGAGGAGAGGACGGATTCCACAGCTGCCCCGGCGCTTACGGTCGAAGCTCCCCAATGCTTCAAGGCCAACTGGTTGACCTTTTCGGCGTCCTTTGCAACTTTCCAAAGGATTTCACGAAGCTCAACGTTATTGCGCGCCTGGTCGACTACGTCCATTCTATGAGCAGTGGATGTCAGGATACGGTCTACTGCTGTTGCGGCGCGCAGAAGCAGGGCTCGGTCCTCCTGCTCTAGATCGCAGGGACATATGTACTTACCCGCATGTTGACGAGCAATCACAACTGTCTTGGCATCTGCCCGCCGTTCCCGAACCTCCTCGACGCACATGATCAGCGTAAGCAGGGCGGCCACTAGAAAGGCGACTCCGACCCAGAAGACAATGCCTGAGACGCTAACCTTGATCACTACCGCGACACCCATATAGGCACAGACGGCCGATATGATCCCGAACCCGATGGGCCCCAGCGGACCCATCTTCTTGTTCCGTATCGCCTCCTGCTGCTTCGCGCGGCGAGTCAACTCCCTCGGCGTGGGGCCTGGGGCACGCTGGCCGTCTCTAGACGGCAGCGACTGACACGGAACACTGGTGAGCGCTTCGCGGACTTCCGCCGGAAGTTCGGGGTCAGGGATAGCTCTATCCGACACCGGCACCGACACGACCACCCTGCCCCCTGCGTAGATTTTGTGCTGAAGTGGTGGACACTCTAGTGGGCCCATGCTCCGTACCACAGGGCTCTCGCTCCCCTCGCGTGGCGCGGAGTAGCACCCAGGCCACCCATGGACTACCTGCGGACGGATCGCGCGCTATCTATCGCCGGTAGGCCCGTGGCCTGGGCAAACGTCGGACCCCGCAATGCTGCCCTCCGGAGCCGTGTGCGCAGGACCGACTCCTGCCGCGGCACCTTGGACGAGCCAACCGAAGACCCTGGCCCAGCGGCAACGCTGAGGCCGGGGTCTCGGTGTTCGCGCTGCCGCGAGCGAGTCGAGTGAGCCGGCATTGGAAATGAGCGTGAGGATGCACGGCAACTCCAGGCGCATTGCCCCAGTAGCCCGTCCGCGCAACCCCACCACCCCAGGCGCCTGACTACCGATAAAACACAGCAACCCCGCCATGATGCGAGCAAGCCCCCTGATGGTGCGCCGCATACGAATACGACCCGTCGTTGCACAGCGCCGTCGCCCCGCCGCCCCCCGAGCTGGAGCCTCCTGACGAACTGGAGCCACCGGACGAGCCAGACCCGCCGCCGGACGAGCCAGACCCGCCGCCGGACGAGCCGGAGCCCCCGCCGGACGACGATCCGCCCGATGTCGAGCCCCCCGAACCCGCCGCGGCCGCACGCGCGGTGACCGTCACCCGGACCTTGACCTTGACCGTCTCGGTCACCGTCGGCGCGGGCTCCGGCTTCGCGGTCTCCGTTGCCGTGGCTGTCGCGGTGATCGTGGCCGTGGGCGTCGGGAGGGCCTTGGTGTTGGCCGCCGACTTCGTGGTGTTCGGGTTCTGGGCGTCGGCGCCGGCGCTGCCTATGCCCAGGATGAAGGCGAGGCCCAGGGCGGGGAGGACGAAGCGCTTGCGGGCCCACTTCGGGGCGAGGCGGGCCTGCGGCCGGCCGGGCGGAGGCTGGAACGGCGGCTGAGGCTGGTAGTAGGTCATGGCGGGTCCCCCCAAGCGAGTACGTGGGGGGTGAACCTATCTATGCCCGCACGCCCCACGTGAGGAACTCGTGAAGAAGGTGACCGAGTTGTGACACTTCAACCCTCAACTACTCGTGCCGGATCCTCACTCCGGCAACTCCACCACCGTCTCCTCGTTCTCGTTCGCCGCGTACGGATGGACCGGCGACGCCGGTGTGTACGGGGTGAACCAGGTGTCCGGGTCCTCCGGGGTCGCCGGGTGGGGCGGGGTCGGGGGGTGGAGGGTGGTGGCGAAGGTTTCCAGGGCCTGGGTGACCTCGTCCGACAGCAGGCTGTAGAGGTCGGCCGTCACCTCCGCCTGGTTCAGGAGCGACTTGAGGAGGAGTTCCTCGGCCAGGCAGGTGGGGTGGTCGAACGGGGGGCGGGTGAGGCGGCCCGTCAGGGTGATCGCGGTGACGGTGAGGCGACGGGTGAAGAGGACCGTGTAGGCGTCCGCCAGGTGCGGGGGCAGGTCGTCCAGGATCATGAACGTCGCGTTGCTGCGGGCGACCGTGGGGCCGTCGTCCTCCAAGGCGGCCAGGTCGGTGAAGAGTTCGTCCACCAGGAGGTCGATCGCGTAGACCACGGCGCCCGCCGCTATCTCCGCCGCCTCTCTGCCCACCTCGCACTCCGGTGCCGACTCGTCATGGCCGAACGCGTCCAGGGTGAACGCCGTGAGCGTCGGCGCCAGTTCGCGCAGCCTCGTACGCATCGCCTGGCTCTCCGAGTGGCCCGGGCTGTCCTGGGGCGCCGGGGTCGTGCCCGCCGCGTGGCGTTTCGCGCGTTCCGCGGGGTCGGACGGCGGGGCGTCCGGGCCGTCCGCCGCATCCAGGCTCTCCTGGAGCAGCTCGGAGTTCAGTTCCACCGCGCAGCGGGTCAGGCGCCACTCGGACAGCGCCTCGGTGCGTTCCATCAGCTCCGTCACCACCTCCCGCGCCGCGTCCTCCGCGAACTCCAGCGCCGGGGCGTCCACGAACAGCTTCAGCAGGGCCCCGCCCGGATGGGCGGCGATCACGTCGTCCAGCAGGTCGACCTCCATGCCGTCCGGGCCCTCGACCGCCTCCAGCGAGTCGAAGCCCTTGCGCAGCAGGAAGACCACTCCCTCCCGGCGCAGTGCGTCGAGTTCCGGAGCCCCCTGGGGCGGGGCCATCGCCACGGTCACCACGTATGTCACATGTTCATCGTGCCTGAGGGCGCGCCGTTCGGGGAGGTGAATCCGAGGTACGGGACGTGCGGGCGTGCGCGGGCGGCGACCCGGGTACGCGGCCGACGCCCATCCCGGCCATGGGACGGCGCCACGAGGCCACCCCCTCGGACCGCCCCCGATGCCCCCCACTCCGCGGTACGGGCCGTCCGTGACGACGCCTCGCCCGGCCACCCGGGCCGGCTCCGCCCTCCAGCTCACGCCGCCCCCGCGTGCGCCGCGCGCCGACCTGGACGGCGACGGCGCCCGACCGGGCTGCTTCGCCTACCGCGCCCTCCCGGTCACGCCCGTCCTCCTCGGGCGGCACGGCCGACGCCCTCGTCCCGGCGACCGGGCACCCCGCTCACCGCGGCCCGGAGCACCGACCCAGCTCGCCCCCTGCCCCGACACGCCCCGCGCGGCATGGCCGTGGAGTGGCCGTCCCCCGCCATGCCGCCCTCGGCCGCCGGACCCACCCGCACCGCCGACCCGCCGCCGATCCCACCCCCGCCCCCACGCTCACACCCTCAAGCCGACCGTTTCCCCGAAGCCGCCCTCTTCTTCGCGGGTGCCTTCTTCGCCGCGGGCTTCTTCTCCGTCGCCTTGGACGTGGACTTGGACGCCGTCTTCTTGGCGGCCCCCTTCGCCTCCCCCGCCTTGGACGTGGACTTCCGCGCGCTCGCGGTCTTCTTGGCCGCCGTCTTGGACGTGGACTTCCGCGCCCCCGTCTCCTTCGGCGTCCCCCGCCCGTGCAGGTTCCGCACCTCCGCCTCCCCCGCGCCGCCCCGCGACTCGCGGGCCTCGCGGACGCTCTTCTCCAGCGCGGCCATGAGGTCGAGGACCTTGCCGTCGCCGGCCGGGGCGGGGGCCGCGGGCGGGGTCTCGCCGGCGGCCTTGGCGGCGATGACCTCCTCGACGGCCTCGCGGTACTCGTCGTGCAGGTCGTCGAGGTCGACCTCGCCCAGGGTGTCCATGAGGGCGTCGGCGAGGTCCAGTTCCTTGTCGCGGACGGTGACGTCCACGTCGGGGGCGACCCCCTCGGGGGCGCGTACCTCGTCGGGCCAGAGCAGGCCGTGCAGGACGATCACGTCGTCCACCACGCGCAGCATCCCCAGCCGCTCGCGCCCGCGCAGCGCGAACTTGGCGATGGCGACCTTGTGGCTGCGCTTGAGGGCCTCGCGCAGCAGGGTGTAGGGCTTCGCGGCCGGCGCTCCGGCGGCGGCGATGTAGTACGCGGCGTCCATCTGGAGCGGGTCGATGCGGTCGGCCGGCACGAAGGCGACGATCTCGATCGTGCGGGCGGTGGGCAGCGGGAGGTGGGAGAGGTCGTCGTCGGTGATCGGGATCATCTCGCCGTCGGCGCCCTCGTACGCCTTGCCGATCTCGGACTGGGTGACCTCGCGGTCCTCCAGTTCGCAGACCTTGCGGTAGCGGATGCGGCCGTTGTCCTCGGTGTGGACCTGGCGGAAGGAGACCGCGTGGCTCTCGGTGGCGTTCACCAGCTTGACCGGGATGCTGACGAGGCCGAAGGAGATGGCGCCGTTCCAGATGGATCGCACGTGCCGGGTCCCTTCCGTACGGGTTCGACTTATCCCATTCGTCCCATTTCTGGGATTGTCATCCTATGACGCCAGTGACGGAGGTGGAGGGGCGGCGGGTCTCGCTCAGCAATCTGGAGAAGGTGCTGTACCCGGAGACCGGCTTCACCAAGGGCGAGCTGCTGCACTACTACGCCACCGCCGCCGGGGTGCTGCTGCCGCATCTGCGGGACCGGGCGGTGTCCCTGCTGCGGTATCCGGACGGCCCCGGGGGCGAGGTGTTCTTCACCAAGAACGTGCCGCCGGGTACGCCCGACTGGGTCACGACCGCCGAGGTGCCCCGGTCGACCGGCGCGGCCCGGATGCTGGTGATCCAGGACCTGCCGAGCCTGATGTGGGCGGCGAACCTGGTGGCCGAGTTCCACACCCACCAGTGGCTGGTCCAGACCCCGGACGAGGCCGACCGGGTGGTGTTCGACCTCGACCCCGGCGCGCCCGCGACGGTCGTCCACTGCTGCGAGGTCGCCCTGTGGCTGCGCGAGCGGCTCGCGGCGGACGGGATCGAGGCGTACGCCAAGACCGCCGGGTCCAAGGGGCTGCATCTGCTGGCGTCGGTACGGGGCGGGTCCCCGGCCCGGGCGAGCGACTACGCGAAGGCGCTCGCGGTGGAGGCGGAACGGGCGATGCCGGGGCTGGTGCTGCACCGGATGACCCGGAGCCTGCGGCCGGGCAAGGTGTTCGTCGACTGGAGCCAGAACGCCGCCCGCAAGACCACCGCCGCCCCCTACACCGTCCGCGCCCGCAGCGCCCCCACCGTCTCCACGCCCGTCACCTGGGACGAGGTCGAGCGCTGCCGCGACCCGGCCGAGCTGACCTTCCTCCCCGAGGACGTCGCGGCCAGGGTGGAGCGGCACGGTGACCTCCTCGCGGGCCTCCTGGACCCGAAACGGGCGGCACGGCTGCCGTAGGCACAGCCGGTCCCGGCACCGGCGTACCTGGGTCCTGCCGCGGTCACAGCCGGGCCCAGGTCCGCCGGTCCCGTGCCCGCGCGTACAGCGCCTCCACCTCGGAGGGCCGCAGTACGGCGCCCGGGCGGGCGAGCCCCGGCAGCTCCGTCTCCCGCAGCACCCGCAGACCCCCCACGTCCCCCGCGACGCTCACCTCGGCCGGGTCGACCAGGACCAGCACCGGGCGCACCCCCGCCGTCAGGGCGTACGCGGCCCGCCCGGCGTCGGCGCGCAGCCGGCGCGGGAGCGGTTCGGGTGGGCGGCGGCCGACCGCGACCAGCGGGCCGGAGAGCCGCACCCGCCGCCCGCGGGCGTACAGCGCGCCGACGGCGAAGAGGCCGGCGGGGCCGGCGAGCAGGTGCGGGATGCGGCCGCCGCCGGGGAGCGGTACGGAGTGCAGGGTGCGGCAGCCCGCCCCCTCCAGCCGGTCCAGGGCCGCGCCGACGGCCTGTTCCGCGAGGAGGGCGCGGCGGCGCGGGTCGGCACGGAACCTGGGGGCGGGCTCGCGGTCGAGGGCGACCAGCAGGGCCTCGCCGGGGCGGTTCGGGGCGAGGTCGTCGTCCGGGGGCAGGGTCAGCCGGGCGAGTTCGGCGGCGTCCGGGACCGGGGGCGGACCGAGGGTCACCGGGCCGGTGAGGAAGGGCTTCAGCGCGTCGAGCACGTCCCGCTCGCGCTCGGCGACGAGCAGGCTGACCCGGCCGCTCCCCCGGTCGTACCAGGCGACGCCACCGCCGCCCGCGTCGCACACGTAGAGCCGCCCCCGGCTCGGCACCACCCTGAGTCCGCTCATCGCGCCATCACCCCCCACCCATGGGACCAGCGCGCCCCGAAGGGAGCAAGCGCCCCTCCCCGATGGCCCACTGCGGCGCGCCACCGCACCCGTGAACTCCTAATGTGGCGGTTAGTCAGTTCCGTCCCGTTTCGGAGGTCTTCCATGTCCCTGCGTTCCGTCCTCTTCCACGGCCTGGCTCTGGCAGCCGTGACGGGCGTGCTGCTCGGCGGGGCGGTGCCCGCCGGTGCCGCGGACGGCCCGACCGGGGGTGCGCCGGCCGCTCAGCAGGAGGGCGGCCCCGACGGGCACGCGGGCGGGCGCGGCGACCGCGACCCCCGCCGGTACGAGGGCGTGGTGACCGCCAAGGGCGGCATCTGGCTGCACGACCGCCCGGACCGCGGCACCCGCCGCGTCCGCTTCGCGGAGCAGGGCGAACACGTGTCCATCTACTGCAAGGTGAACGGCGACCGGGTCGGCGACAACCCGCTCTGGTACCTGCTGACCGACGGCACCTGGGCCTGGGCCTCGGCCCGCTACATCGGCAATGTCGGGCCCGCCCCCCGCTGGTGCTGATCCCCCGCCAGCGGAACTCCCGCCGATGACCCAGGCCGGGACCGCGCCGCCCGCCTCCCGCGCCGCCGCCCCGCGCCCCCGGCTGCCCCGGCGGCGCGGGGTCGAGCTGTCCCTGATCGTGCTGGCCGTGCTCCTGTCGGTGTACGGCTACTGCGCGGTCGGCCTGGCCCGTACCGGTTCCGTACCGCCCGGCGCGGCGGGGTACGGGGCCGGGCTCGGTGGTCTCGCGCTGCTCGCGCACATCGCGGTGCGGCTGCGGGCGCCGTACGCCGATCCGTTGCCGCTGCCCATCGCGGTGCTGCTGAACGGGCTCGGGCTGGTGCTGATCTACCGGCTCGACCTCCAGACCCCGGCCGACCGGGCGGCCCCGGCGCAGCTGGTGTGGTCGACGCTCGGGGTGGGGCTGTTCATCGTGGTCGTGCTGGTGCTGCGCGACCACCGGGTACTACAGCGGTATTCGTACGTGTGTGTGGCGGCGGCCCTGGTGCTGTTGCTGCTGCCGATCCTGTTCCCGGCGGTCAACGGCGCCCGGATCTGGATCAGGATCGCGGGGTTCTCCATCCAGCCGGGCGAGTTCGCCAAGGTGCTCCTCGCGGTGTTCTTCGCCGCGTACCTGGCGGCGAACCGCAGCGCGCTGGCGTACACCGGGCGCCGGATCTGGCGGCTGCAGTTCCCGACCGGGCGGGTGCTCGGGCCGATCGTGACGATCTGGCTGCTGAGCGTCGGGGTGCTGGTGCTGGAGCGGGACCTCGGCACCTCACTGCTCTTCTTCGGCCTGTTCGTGGTGCTGCTGTACGTGGCGACCGGGCGGACCGGGTGGATCGCGGTGGGGCTGGTGCTGGCGGTGCTCGGCGCGTGGGCGGTGGGGCATCTGGAGCCGCACGTGCACGGCCGGATCGAGGACTGGCTGCACCCCTTCGCCACCATCGACGCGGGCGAGGGACCCAACCAGCTCGCCCAGTCGCTGTTCGCCTTCGCGGCGGGCGGGACGACCGGCACCGGGCTGGGGCTCGGCCACTCCACGCTGATCGGCTTCGCCACCAAGTCGGACTTCATCCTGGCGACGGCCGGTGAGGAACTGGGCCTCGCCGGGCTGGCGGCGATCTTCCTGCTGTACGCCCTGCTGGTGGAGCGGGGATTCAGGGCCGCCCTCGCCCTGCGGGAGCCGTTCGGACGGCTGCTGGCGGTGGGGCTGGCGTCGATCCTGGCGCTCCAGGTGTTCGTGATCGCGGGCGGGGTGACCGGGCTCATCCCGCTGACCGGCATGGCGATGCCGTTCCTCGCCCAGGGCGGCTCCTCGGTGGTCACCAACTGGGCGATCGTGGCCCTGCTGATCCGGGTGAGCGACTCGGCGCGCAGCCAGTACGACGGCGAGGAGGCCCCGTGAGCGGACCGGGCGACTACGGCGGCACCCGCCCGATGGCCCCGTACATCCGGCACGCCCTGGCCTTCTGCGGCCTCCTCCTGCTGGCGCTGCTGGCCAACGCGGCCCGGGTGCAGGTGGTCGAGGCGGGCGCGTACGGCGACAATCCGGCCAACCGGCGCTCGGACATCGCCCGTTACCAGCAGCCGCGCGGGAACATCCTGGTCGGCGGTGCGCCGGTGACCGGCTCCCGCGACACCGGCGAGCAGCTCCGCTACGAACGCACCTACCTGGACGGCCCGCTGTACGCACCGGTGACCGGCTTCGCCTCGCAGCGCTTCGGCTCGACCTTCCTGGAGCACGCGGAGGACCGGCTGCTGTCCGGCACCGACCCGCTGCTCTCGGGGTTCCCGGTGTGGCACGACACGGCGAGCGGGGCGGCGCCCGGCGGGAACGTCGTCACCACGCTGAACGCGAAGGCCCAGCGGGCCGCGTACCGGGGGCTGGGCGGCCGCAAGGGGGCGGTGGCCGCGATCGAGCCGGCCACGGGCAAGGTGCTGGCGCTGGTGTCGACCCCGTCGTACGACCCGGCGCGGCTGTCGGGGAACGGTGCGGGCGCGTCGGCGGCGTGGGAGCGGCTGAACGCCGATCCGGACAAGCCGATGCTGAACCGGGCGGTGCGGCAGACGTATCCGCCCGGCTCGACGTTCAAGGTGGTGACGGCGGCGGCCGCGCTGGACGCCGGGGTGGTCGCGGACCTGGACGCGCCGACCGACTCCCCGGACCCGTACCGGCTGCCGGGCACCACGACACGGTTGACCAACGAGGCCGACGGCTGCCGGGACGCCTCGCTGCGGGAGGCGTTCGCGTGGTCCTGCAACACGGTGTTCGCCAAGCTGGGTGTGGACGTGGGGCTCAGGGACATGGCGGCGACGGCGGGGGCCTTCGGCTTCAACGACACGGGGCTGCGGGTCCCGTTCGCGGTGGCGGAGTCCACCTTCGACACGGTGGTGGACAAGGCGCAGCTCGGGCTGTCCGCCATCGGGCAGTACAACACGCGGGCCACCCCGCTCCAGATGGCGATGGTGTCGGCGGCGGTGGCGAACGGCGGGCAGGCGCGGGCGCCGTACCTCGTGGAGCGCACCACCCGCGCCGGGGGCGAGACGGTCGCGGGCGGCGGCACCCATCCACTGACGCAGGTGATGCGGGCGTCGACGGCGTCCCGGCTGAAGGAGCTGATGCGGGACGCGGTGGAGCGCGGCACCGGGGGCAACGGGGCGATCCGGGGTGCCACGGTCGGCGGCAAGACGGGCACCGCCCAGCACGGGGTCGGCAACACCGGGCTGCCCTACGCCTGGTTCGTCTCCTGGGCGCAGGCGGACGGCGCGCCGGAGCCGGCGGTGGCGGTCGCTGTGGTGGTGGAGGACGCCTCGGCCGACCGGGGGGAGATCAGCGGGGGCGGGGACGCGGCGCCGATCGCCCGGGATGTGATGCGGGCGGTGCTCGGTTCCTGATCCCGGGGTGACCCGTCGTCGGTAAAAGTCCTGTGCGGGGGATTGACGCCCTTGCTGACACGCAGTCTCATAAGAGGCGGACGACGACGTACCCCCGGCTGGACGAGGTGACCAAAGGCCATGACGACCGTGACGGAAGCGGACGCGCTCGACGGACTGCGCGACGCGCTGGGCGCGCTCAAGGACCGGGAGCAGGTGGCCGAGCGACTGCTCGTCTCCTCCGCCAAGCACTCCTTCGACCCGGACAAGGAGCTGGACTGGGACGCCCCCTTCGAGGAGGGCAAGTGGTTCTGGCCCCCGGAGCTGGTGTCGCTGTACGGCACTCCGCTGTGGCACAGGATGAGCGAGGAGCAGCGCATCGACCTGTCCCGGCACGAGGCGGCCGCGCTCGCCTCGCTGGGCATCTGGTTCGAGCTGATCCTGATGCAGCTGCTGGTCCGGCACATCTACGACAAGCCGGCCACCAGCGCCCACGTCCGGTACGCGCTCACCGAGATCGAGGACGAGTGCCGGCACTCCAAGATGTTCGCCCGCGTGGTCACCCGCGGCGGCACCCCCTGGTACCCGGTGAGCCGGGCCCACCAGAACCTCGGGCGCCTGTTCAAGACCATCTCCACCACCCCCGGCTCCTTCACCGCCACCCTGCTCGGCGAGGAGGTGCTGGACTGGATGCAGCGGCTCACCTTCCCCGACGAGCGGGTGCAGCCCCTGATCCGGGGCGTCACGCGCATCCACGTGGTGGAGGAGGCCCGGCACGTCCGGTACGCCCGCGAGGAACTGCGCCGCCAAATGGTGACGGCGCCGAAGTGGTCGCGGGAGTTCACCCGCGTCACCTCCGGCGAGTTCGCGCGGATCTTCTCCATCGCCTTCATCAACCCGGACGTGTACACCAACGTCGGCCTCGACAAGCGCGAGGCGCTGGCCCAGGTGAAGGCCAGTGGACACCGGCGCGAGGTGATGCAGACCGGCGCCGGCCGGCTCACCGAGTTCCTGGACGAGATCGGCGTCCTGCGCGGCGCCGGGCGCCGGCTGTGGAAGGCGTCGGGGCTGCTGGCGTAGCGATGCCACCGGGCAGGGCGGCCGCGAGGGGAGCGATTACGCTGCCAGTCATGACCCCCGAGGCCGCCACCCCCGCCTACCGACGGCTCAGCGTGGAACAGCGCCGCAGCCAGCTCCTGGAATCGGCGCTGGCCCTCTTCGCGCACCGCGCCCCCGAGGACGTCTCGCTGGACGACGTGGCGGAGGCGGCCGGGGTCTCCCGCCCGCTGGTCTACCGCTACTTCCCCGGCGGCAAGCAACAGCTGTACGAGGCCGCGCTGACCTCGGCCGCCGAGGCGCTGCGGCTCTGCTTCGACGAACCCCGCGAGGGGCCGGCGGCGGCCCGGCTCGCCCGGGTCCTCGACCGCTACCTGGCCTTCGTGGACGAGCACGACACCGGGTTCAGCGCCCTGCTCCAGGGCGGCAGCGTGGTGGAGACCTCCCGGACCACGGCCATCGTGGACGGGGTGCGCCGGGCCGCCGCCGAGCACCTCTACAGCCACCTCGGGGTGACCGAGCCCGGGCCCCGGCTGCGGATGACGGTGCGGATGTGGGTCGCGGCGGTCGAGGCGTCCTCGCTGATGTGGCTGGACGAGGACAAGCGGCCGCCGAGGGACGAGCTGCGGGACTGGCTCGTCGAGCAGTTCACCGCCGTCCTGGTGGTGACCGCCGGACGCGACCCGCAGACGGCGGCCGTCGTCGCCGCGATCACCGGGGATGACCGAGACTTGAGGGCGTGAAGAGTCAGGACACCCCCTTCGAGGGCGGACCGATGGACGGCCGGGTGCTGCCCGTGCTGCTCGGCCCGACCGGCCACCCCCCGAAGACGTACCGCATCCCGGTCCCGGACGCGGCCGGCGGGCCGCCCACCGTGCTGGTGTACCGGCGCACTCCCCGCGGGCACACCAGGAGGCTGGGGCTGGTGCGGGGGTGGAAGTACGTGCACGACCCGGAGGGCCTCGGCGACGCCGACCGGCTCCGCTGGCCCTGGTCCAGGCCGAGGCGGGACAACACGCCGCAGGGCAAGCCGGACGACCCGACCGGGTGACATGGTTGCGCCGGTCCGCGCACGTTCGGCGCGCGGACCCGGCGAAGCGCGGCACAAGCTCGCGGTACGGAGGCAGGCGGGAGGTCCGCCGCCCCGCGTACCGGAGGTGATGTCGTGTCAGGAACCGTGCTGCGCCTGGCCTGTACGGCCGCGATGGCGGCCCAGGTCGCCCTCGCTCCCGCGCCCGCCCTGGCCGCGCCGGAGCCGCAGCGGCCGGTGGCCCAGCTGCTGACGGATCTTCAGCGGCTGTACCGGCAGACCGAGCAGGCCACCGAGACCTACAACGCCACCGCCGAGAAGCTCACCGCCCAGCGCGCCGAGGTGAAGCGGCTGGACGGTGAACTGGCCGAGGCCAGACTGGCGTTGAAGGGCAGCCAGGGCGATGCCGGACGGCTCGCCCGCGAGCAGTACCAGAACAGCTCGAACTTCTCCGTCTACGTCCGCCTGCTCCTCGCCCGCGACCCGCAGCAGGCGCTCGACGAGGGCCATGTCATCGGCCGCGTCGCCGGTGAACGCGCCGCCGCCCTGGACCGGCTGACCGGCGCCGAGAAGCGCGCGGACGCGCTCGCGAAGTCGGCGCGCAAGGCGCTGGACACCCAGCTCACCCTGGCCGGGCAGCAGAAGAAGCAGCGCGACGACGTGACCAGGCGGCTGTCGGACGTGGAGCGGCTCCTCGCCTCGCTTTCCCCGGAGCAGCGAGAGGAGGTGACCCGGCTGGAGCAGGACGGGGTGGCCGCGGCGCAGCGGGGCCTCACCGACTCCGGCGCCCTCGGCGAGGACGACCGGCCGGCCTCGGCGGAGGGCGGCCAGGCGGTCCGCTACGCCCTGGACCAGGTCGGCAAGCCGTACCGCTGGGGCGCCGAGGGCCCCGCCTCCTTCGACTGCTCGGGCCTGACCTCCCGCGCCTGGGCCCGCGCGGGCACCCCCATCCCCCGCACCAGCCAGGAGCAGTGGGCCCGGCTCCCCCACGTCCCGCTGAACTCGCTGCGCCCCGGCGACCTGGTGATCTACTTCCCCGAGGCCACGCATGTCGCCCTCTACCTGGGCGGCGGCAAGGTGGTCCAGGCTCCCCGTCCGGGCGACAACATCAAGGTCTCCCCGCTCGCGGCCAACCCGGTGCTGGGCGCCGTACGACCCGACGCGGCCCCGCGCCGCCTGTGAGAGGCGGGCACGGGGCCGGGAGGGTCGTTGAGAGTACGTCAGGCGCCGGCGGCCACCGAGCCGACGTACGCCTCCGTCTTCGCGGGGTCGTAGAAGAAGTTCTCGAAGTCGGCCGGGTCGTTGAAGCCGTTGGCGAAGCGGTCGGCGACCGGCTGGAGCTGGCCGGCGGCGCCGATGAGGTTGAGGATGTGCTCCGGCGGCGGGGCGAGCATGGCGTTGGTCCACTTGGTGACGTGCTGGGCGGTCGCCCAGTAGCGGTCGAAGGTGGCCTTCATCCACTCCTCGTCGAAGGGCTGGTCGCCGCGCTCCAGGATGGAGGCGAGGTAGGCGGCCGCGCACTTGGACGCCGAGTTGGAGCCCTGGCCGGTGATCGGGTCGTTGGCCACGACCACGTCGGCCACGCCGAGGACCAGGCCGCCGCCGGGCAGCCGGCCGATGGGGTTGCGCACGGTCGGCGCGTAGCGGCCCGCCAGGGTGCCGCCGGCGTCGGTGAGTTCGACCTTGGTGGCGCGGGCGTACTCCCAGGGCAGGAACTTCTCCATCAGCTCCAGGGTGAGGGAGAGGTGCTCGGCGGGGTCCTTGACGCCGTTGAACACATCGAGCGGGCCGCCGGGTATGCCCTCCCAGAACAGGATGTCGGCGCGGCCGGAGGTGGTCAGGGTCGGCATCACGAACATCTCGCCGACGCCCGGCACCAGGTTGCAGCGGACCGCGTCGAACTCCGGGTGCTCCGGCCGCGGGCCGAGCCCGTGCACGTACGCCACCGCGAGCGCGCGCTGCGGCTCGGTGTACGGGGAGCGCTCGGGGTCGCGGGCGAACATCGACACCAGCTCGCCCTTGCCGGCCGAGACCAGCACCAGGTCGTAGGTGCGGGAGAAGTAGTCGAGGTCGCCGACGGCCGCGCCGTGGATGACGAGCTGGCCGCCGCGCTGGGCGAAGGTCTCCATCCAGCCGGCCATCTTGACCCGCTGGTCCACCGACTGGGCGTAGCCGTCCAGCTTGCCGACCCAGTCGATGGCCCGCTGGGAGGGGCCGGGGTCGAAGGAGCCGGGGGCGGCGACCGAGACGCCGAGCCCCTCGATCCTGGGGGCCTGGGACTCCCAGAAGTTGAGCTGGAGGTCACGCTCGTGCTGGAGGGCGGTGTCGAACATGCACTGCGTCGACATGACCCGGCCGGAACGGATCTCGTCCGCCGTCCGGTTGGACATCAGGGTGACCTCGTAGCCGTGCGACTGGAGGCCGAGGGCGAGCTGGAGACCGGACTGGCCGGCTCCGACGACGAGTATCTTCCGCATGCGGGGGTGTCTCCTACGGGGGCTTTTGGCTACTCGGGGGTTGCGTCGAGCGCGTGGCCCACCAGGGCCAGGAGGGTCTCGATCGCTGAGATCCGGCGCCGCGCGTCCATGATCATGACAGGGATGTGCGCCGGTATGGTCAGTGCTTCCCGCACGTCCTCCGGCCCGAACATCTCACTGCCGTCGAAGTGGTTGACCGCGACCACATAGGGCAGGCCGCAGCTCTCGAAGTAGTCCAGCGCCGGGAAGCAGTCCTTGAGCCGGCGGGTGTCGGCCAGGACCACGGCGCCTATCGCGCCGCGCACCAGGTCGTCCCACATGAACCAGAACCGCTGCTGGCCCGGCGTGCCGAACAGGTAGAGCACCAGGTCGTCGTCGAGCGTGATGCGGCCGAAGTCCATGGCCACGGTCGTGGAGGTCTTGCCCGGCGTGGCGGTGAGGTCGTCGGTCTCCTCACTCGCCTGGGTCATCAGCGCCTCGGTCTGGAGCGGGGTGATCTCCGAGACCGCGGTGACCAGGGTGGTCTTGCCGACGCCGAAGCCGCCCGCCACCACGATCTTCGTGGCGACGGGTGCCCGGCTGCGGTCCTGCTGCCACGACTTCAGTTCCTCGACGGGCTCGGCCAGGCCGTCCACGAGGGGAGCGTTCCCGACGGGGGCGGTCGCGTCAGAGACGGCGGAGTCCACTCAGCACCCTTTCCAGCAGCGCGCGGTCCGGACGGCCGGTGCCGTGACCGGTCCCGGTGCCGTAAACACGGATCTTTCCCTGGTCCGCGAGGTCGCTCAGGAGCACCCGGACCACGCCGAGCGGCATTCTCAGCAGCGCGGCGATCTCGGCCACCGTGCGCATACGGCGGCACAGTTCGACGATGGCGACCATCTCCGGCATCACGCGCGGTGCGGTGCCGTTCGCCAGTTCCCTGCGCTCCTCCGGGGCGTCCAGCGCCGCGGTGCTGGCCACGAACGTCTCCACCAGGAGGACGTGGCCGAAGCGGGTGCGGCCGCCGGTGAGCGAGTAGGGGCGCACCCGGGCGGCCTTGCGGTCGCCGCCGCGGGTGGGGAGCTGCGTCTTCTTGGCGATGGCGCTCATCGGACGCTCCCGCTCGGTTCGGACTCCATGGATTTCCGCAGCTCGCTGCGGAGTTCCGGGGTGAGCACATGCCCGGCCCGGCCGACGAAGAGCGCCATGTGGTACGCGATCACGCTCATGTCGCACTCGGCGGAGCCGTGCACGCCGAGCAGCGAGCCGTCGCTGATCGACATGACGAAGAGGCTGCCCTCGTCCATGGCGACCATGGTGTGCTTGATCGAGCCGTAGTCCATCAGCTTGGCGGCGCCCACGGTGAGGCTGCCGATGCCGGAGACGATGGTGGCGAGGTCGGCGGCCGAGCCGCGGGGGCCCTTGGTGGCCGGCCGGTTCTGCCGGTCCGCCTCGGCGCGGTTCGGGTCGGACGACAGCAGGAGCAGGCCGTCGGAGGAGACGACCGCGACCGACTGGATTCCGGGTACTTCCTCGACCAGGTTGGTCAGCAGCCAATGCAGGTTGCGGGCTTCACTGCTCAGTCCGTAGGTACTGGGCGTGGTCAACTGCTTGCCTCCTCGGCGTGTCCCCCCGTGGACTCTTCGGCGTTCGCGCTGGTGGCGGGCCGCTGGTTCTGCGCGGTGTGCTCGGCGATCTCCGCTTCGACGTCGCGGTACCCGGCCTGCGCGCCCTGGCGGAAGCCGCCGAGCCTGCGGCGCAGTGCCTCGGCGTCGACGCCGGTGGCGCGCGGGCGGACCGGGGCCTCGGGCGCGGTGATCTTCGGGGTGCGCTTGGGCAGGCCCTTGCTCGTCAGCTTCTCCTCCGTCTCGTCCGGGGCACGGTCGTGCGTGGCCTCGGCGGGGAGGGGGGCTGCGGGTTCGGGGGCGGTGGCCGTGTTCCCGTCGGCGGGGGCGGCCGGCGGGAGCAGCAGCTCCATCGTGGTCTCGGGGGCCGTCTCCGGCGGTGCGGCGGGCGCCGGCTCGGGCGGCAGTGCACGGGTGGCCTGGCGCGGGATCACCGCGTCGGGGGCGTCGGCCTTCTCGGTGCTCTCGCTGTTGGCCACGGCCTTCTCGGCGAGGGCGACGAGCGGATCGGTGCCCTTGGGGCGGCCGCGCAGCACGTTGGAGTTGGCCTCGGCGTCGGCGCCGGGCAGGGAGAAGCTCTGCGTGGCGTCGGTACGGGTGGCGTGGTGCGGGACGGCTGCGGCCGGAGTCTCCGCGAGCAGCGACTGCGGCAGCACCACGACGGCCGCGACCCCGCCCTGCTTCTGCTCGCGCAGCTGGACGCGGATGCCGTGCCGGTGGGCGAGCCGGGCGACGACGTACAGGCCGAGACCGAGGCCGTCCTCGCCCTCCTGCTCGTACGGCGACTCGGGGTCGAAGTCGGCGAGGCGGCCGTTGAGCCGCTCCATGCGCTCGGCGGCCATGCCGATGCCCTCGTCCTGCACCGAGAGCATGACCTCGCCGGACTCCAGCAGCCAGGCGGAGACCTCCACGGGGAGGTCGGGCGGGGAGAACGAGCTGGCGTTCTCCATCAGTTCGGCCAGCAGGTGGGAGAGGTCGTCGGCGGCGAAGCCGGCCACGTGGGCGTGCGGGGGCAGCGCGGCGATCCGGACGCGCTCGTACCGCTCGATCTCGCTGACGGCCGCGCGGACCACGTCGACCAGCGGGACCGGTCCGTGCGCGGGCTGGACGTGCTCGGTGCCGGAGAGGACCAGGAGGTTCTCGCTGTGGCGCCGCATCACGGTGGCGAAGTGGTCCAGCTTGAACAGGGTGGCCAGGCGCTCCGGGTCCTGCTCGCGCTCCTCCAGCCCCTCGATGACGGAGAGCTGGCGCTCGACCAGCCCGAGGGTGCGCAGCGCGAGGTTGACGAAGGTGCCGCCGATGCTCTCCCGCAGCCGCTCCAACTGGGCGCTGGAGTCGCTGAGTTCGGCGCGCAGCTCCTCGCGGGCGTCGGCCATCTTCTGGCGCTGGCCGACCAGGTGCTTGCGGTCGGCCTCCAGGGTGGCGACCCGCTCGTGGAGGGCGACGGCGTGCGCGTGCAGGGCGTTCACGGAGCGGACGACCTGGGCGAACTCGTCGTTGCGCCCGGTGAAGGCGATCGGCTCCTGCCCGGCCGGGTCCTCGGCGCCGGCCAGGCGGGCCGAGCCCCGGCGCAGCACGGAGAGCGGGCGGGTCAGGGTGCGGGCCATGGCGGTGGCGACACCGACGGCGACCAGCATCAGGGCGCCGAGTACCGCGATGCGGATCTCCAGCCCGGTGACGTCGTCGTCCCGGAGGGCGGCGAGGTTCTGTCCCTGGCGCTCGTAGAGGGCGGACTCCGCGCCGCGCATCAGGTCGACGCGGGCGGAGAGCGCGGCGTCCAGCTTCTTGGCGCTGACGGCGAGCTGCCGGTCGCCGAAGGTGGGCTGGGCGGTGAGGAAGTCCAGGTACTTGTCGGCGGAGTTGACCTCGGGGCCGGTGACCGTGGAGTCGTAGGAGGCGACGGTGGCCTTGGGCGCGGTCTCGCGGAAGGCGGCGAGGCCGGCGTCGGCGCGCAGCCGGGCCCGCTGGGCGGCGGTGGTGAGCGCGTCGCGGCGGGCGGTGTCGGCCTCGGAGCTGCCGTTGGTGGTGACGGGCAGGCCGGTGACCGGGCTGATCGAGGTGCTGGGCGTGGAGGGCACGCTCAGCGCGGCCAGCAGCAGGCCGCGCGCGGCGGCGGACTGCTGGACGGCGGTGTCCAGACCGGCCAGCGCGTAGGCGCCGGAGCCCGCGCGCGGCGGCGTGCGGTCGGCCAGTTCCTCGGCGAGCCGGTGCAGCTCGGTGATGGTGGCCGAGTACGCCTGGTGGGTGCGCAGCGCGTCGGTCTTGCCGGTCAGGGCGGCGCGGCGGACGGTGGCGATGCCGTCCAGCGCGGTGCGCAGCCGGGACGGCAGGTCGGTGTCCGCGCGGAGGTCCTCGACCTGGCGGTCCACGCGGGTGCCGCGCTGTTCGGAGGGCGCCTTCGTCTTGGGGCGTCCGGCGGCCACGTAGGAGGTGACCTCGTCCCGCTCGTCGGCCAGCGAGTGGGCGAGCGCGAGGGCGTCCTGCGTCTCGTCCGCCAGCGTCACCAGCTTCTGGGACTCATGGAGGTCCCCGGAGGCGGTGAGCAGGGCCGGGGCGCCTGCCGCGGCGATGGCGGCGGCCACCACGGCCACGGCGATGATCAGCCGGTTGCGCACATGGGTGGGGCGTCCAGCGCCCACGGGGTTCTGCTCGGCGGTCCCCTGGGGGGCCGTCTGCCTGCCTGCGCGCCGAGGCCGCTTCTTCTGCACCGGTGCTCGCAATCCTGAACTCGTCTACGGAAGGGCCGGGCGGCGCCCCGTCGTCTCGGTGCCAAGTGGTGCGTACACCCGGTTCATGGTTCCCGACCCTCCCAGCGCCGGTGGGCAGTGGCCGCGCATCACCTGACCCGCCACCCGAAGGAGTGAACATCGGAGGGGAGTTGGCGGGCAAGTCGCGACGGCGCGCCGGACACCCCTGTGCGGCGGGCCGGTTGGACGCGCGGGGCAGGCTTTGGCAATATTCGCCGCCACGCATTCCCGGACCGTGCCAATTGCCGCCAATTCCGGCGTCCGGGCCGGGCGGTCGCGCCGGCCGGGGTGCGCCTTGGGCCGTTGCCCCCGCTCGTGAAGGGTTCGTGCAGACTGGCGGAGTGCGTACTGATCTCGTCTCGGAACCCGGCACCGCCGACCGGCCCAACGAGGACTTCGCGGGGGTCGGACTACCCGCCTGCGGTCAGGGCGGTTGCGTGATCTTGCTGGACGGGGTGACACCGCCCCCGTACACGCCGGGCTGCTCGCACCCGGTGCCCTGGTTCACCGCCCGGCTGGGCGGCGCGCTGACCGAACTGACCGTTTCCCACCGAGATCTGACGCTGGCGGAGATTCTCGGCCGGGCGATCGCCCAAACATCGAAGGCCCATCTGACCAGCTGTGACCTTTCTCACCCGCGTACGCCCCAGGCGACGGTGGTGCTGGTCCGCTGGTCGGCGGAGACGGTCGAGTACCTGGTGCTGTCGGACTCCGCGCTGCTGCTGCGTGCCCCGGACGGCACGGTGACCCCGGTGGTGGACGACCGGCTGGCCCGGCTGCCGCGCGGGGCGCTGGCCGACGTGGCACGGGTGGACGCCGAGCTGCGCAACAGAGAGGGCGGCTTCTACACGGCCGCCGCCGACCCGGAGGTGGTCCGGTACGCGGTCACCGGCTCGGTACCGCGTGCCGGGGTGCGTTCGCTGGTCGCGCTGACCGACGGCGCGGCCCGCTGGACGGAGAAGTTCCACGAGGGCGACTGGACGGCCCTGTTCGACCTGGTCGCCAAGGAGGGCGCCCGTGCCCTGGTGGACCGGGTGCGGGAGCTGGAGCTCGCGGACCGCGAGGAGCGGGCGTTCCTCGGCCGCAGCAAGACGCACGACGACGCGACGGTCGTCCACGTGGAGCTGTGAACGTTCGCCCGGCCCCCGGCTACTTCTCCGCGATGCCGTTCAACTCGTGCAGCAGCCGGGCCAGTTCGGCGACCTCCCGGCGGTCCCAGTGGGCGAGCTGGCTGACGTAGCGGGCGCGGCGGGCCTCGCGGACCTGGCCCACCCGGCCCCGGCCCTCCTCGGTGAGGGTGACCAGCCAGGCGCGGCCGTCGGCCGGATCGGGCTCACGCGCGATCAGGCCGAGGTCCTCCAGGGCGCGCAGCTGACGGGACATGGTGGCCTTGCCGACGCCGACGTAGGCGGCCAGATCGGTGGCCCGCTGGCCGCCCTGCTCGTCGAGCCGGATCAGCAGTCCGTACGCGGCCGGTTCCAGGTCGGGGTGGACCTCGCGGGCCATCTCCCCCTGATTGGCGCGCGCCCGGCGCAGCAGCACGGTCAGTTCACGCTCCAGCGCCAGGAATTCCTGGTCGGCACAGCGCGGCGCCACGGGTGCGGTGCCCTCGCCCGTGCCGTTGTTCCCGTCCTCGTGCACCTCTGTACCCCTGCCCGGTTTCGCCGTCTGAAATTTTCTGCCGGACCCCGTCATCGCCGCAGCTCCGTCAGTATTTCGCAGGCGTAGACCAACGGCGGCATCCGGACCCCCTTCCCACCCCCGCGTCTACGTGCGTAGCTTCTTGGACGGGCCCCTCGCGGCGCCCGGCGCAACAGGCTCGTCGGTCATTTCAGGTCCCCCACTTTCACCGCGAAAGGCCACGCCATGCCCGTGCACAGACCCGGTCCCGCCCGCCCGCGCCCGTCCGCCGTCCTGGTCGCGGCTCTGCTCGGCGCGCTCAGCCTCGTCCTCGGCGCCCTCTGCGCCGCTCCCGCCCAGGCCGCGCCCCACCGCGGCGACGCCTACCTCGGCATGGGCGTCCTCTCCCACGACGGCCGCTCCGGCGTCCCGGCCGGCACCAGGGCCACCCAGACCGAGGGCGTCGACGTCTCCGGACACCAGGGCAACGTCGACTGGACCACGCTGTGGAACAGCGGGGTCCGCTGGGCCTACACGAAGGCCACGGAGGGCACCTACTACACCAACCCGTCCTTCGCCCAGCAGTACAACGGCTCGTACAACGTGGGCATGATCCGGGGCGCGTACCACTTCGCCACCCCGGACACCACGAGCGGCGCGGTGCAGGCGAACTACTTCGTGGACCACGGCGGCGGCTGGTCGCGGGACGGGCGGACGCTGCCCGGCGTGCTGGACATCGAGTGGAACCCGTACGGCGACGCCTGCTACGGCATGGCCGGGGCGGCGATGACCAACTGGATCGCGGACTTCCTGAACACCTACCGGGCGCGCACCGGCCGGGACGCGGTGATCTACACGGCGACGAGCTGGTGGACCCAGTGCACGGGCAACACCGCCGCCTTCGGCGCGGTCTACCCGCTGTGGATCGCCCGGTACGCCACCGCCCCGGGCACGCTGCCCGCCGGCTGGGGCGTGCAGACGATGTGGCAGTACACCTCCTCCGGCCCGACGGTCGGCGACCACGACAAGTTCAACGGCGCCCTGGACCGGGTGCAGGCGCTGGCCAACGGCTGAGCCGCCCGCGTACGCGAAAGGCCCGGGCCCCCTCGGAAGGAGGGGACTCGGGCCTTCGCCCCGCTCAGGCCGCGACCGGCACCTCCGCCGCGGTGGCGGCGGGCGCGAGGGCCAGCTCCAGCACCTGGCGGACATCGGTCACCGCGTGCACGTCGAGCTTCTCCAGCACCTCGGCCGGGACGTCGTCCAGGTCGGCCTCGTTGCGCTTGGGGATGATCACGGTGGTCACCCCGGCGCGGTGCGCGGCGAGCAGCTTCTGCTTCACCCCGCCGATCGGCAGCACCCGCCCGGTCAGCGAGACCTCACCGGTCATCGCCACGTCCGTGCGGACCAGCCGGCCGGAGAGCAGGGAGGCCAGCGCGGTGGTCATGGTGACGCCCGCGCTCGGGCCGTCCTTGGGGACCGCGCCCGCCGGGAAGTGGATGTGCACTCCCCGGTCCTTCAGGTCGGCCACCGGCAGCTCCAGCTCGGCGCCGCGGCTGCGCAGGAAGCTCAGCGCGATCTGCGCCGACTCCTTCATCACGTCACCGAGCTGCCCGGTCAGGGTCAGCCCCGCCGCTCCCGTCTCCGGGTCGGCGAGCGACGCCTCGACGTACAGCACGTCGCCGCCGGCGCCGGTGACCGCGAGCCCGGTCGCCACACCGGGGACGGCGGTACGGCGCTCGGCCGGGTCCTGCGCGGACTCGGGCACGTGGTGCGGACGGCCCACCAGAGCGCGCAGGTCCTCCTCGCGGACGGTGAACGGCAGTTCCCGCTCGCCCAGCTCGTGCTGGGCCGCGACCTTGCGCAGCAGCCGCGCCACGGTCCGCTCCAGGGTGCGCACGCCCGCCTCGCGGGTGTACTCCCCGGCGAGCTTGCGCAGCGCGCCCTCCTCCAGCGTGACCTCGTCGCCGGTGAGACCGGCCCGCTCCAGCTGGCGCGGGAGCAGGTGGTCGCGGGCGATGACGACCTTCTCGTCCTCGGTGTAGCCGTCGAGCCGGACGATCTCCATCCGGTCGGCCAGCGCTTCGGGAATCGCCTCCAGCACATTGGCGGTGGCGAGGAAGACCACGTCGGACAGGTCGAGCTCGACCTCCAGGTAGTGGTCCCGGAAGGTGTGGTTCTGCGCCGGGTCCAGCACTTCCAGCAGGGCGGCCGCCGGGTCGCCCCGGAAGTCCGAGCCGACCTTGTCGATCTCGTCGAGCAGCACGACCGGGTTCATCGACCCGGCCTCCTTGACCGCGCGGACGATACGGCCGGGCAGCGCGCCGACGTAGGTGCGCCGGTGGCCCCGGATCTCCGCCTCGTCCCGGACACCGCCGAGCGCGACGCGGACGAACTTGCGGCCCATGGCGTGCGCCACGGACTCGCCCAGGCTGGTCTTTCCCACACCAGGCGGGCCCACCAGCGCCAGCACGGCACCGCCGCGCCGTCCGCCGATGACACCGAGGCCGCGCTCACCGCGCCGCTTGCGCACCGCGAGGTACTCGGTGATGCGCGCCTTCACGTCGTCCAGACCGGCGTGCTCGGCGTCCAGGATCTCCTTGGCGCCCTGGATGTCGTACGCGTCCTCGGTCCGCTCGTTCCACGGCATCTCCAGGACGGTGTCCAGCCAGGTGCGGATCCAGGAGCCCTCGGGCGACTGGTCGGAGGAGCGCTCCAGCTTCTCCACTTCCTTGAGCGCGGCCTCACGGACGTGCCCGGGCAGGTCGGCGGCCTCCACGCGGGCCCGGTAGTCGTCGGACTCCTCGGCCGCGTCCGGGCCGTCGCCGTTCAGCTCGCGCAGCTCCTTGCGGACCGCTTCGAGCTGGCGGCGCAGCAGGAACTCGCGCTGCTGCTTGTCGACGCCCTCCTGGACGTCCTTGGCGATGGTCTCCGCCACGTCCTGCTCGGCGAGGTGGTCGCGGAGCTGCTGGGTGGCGAGCTTCAGGCGGGCCACCGGGTCGGTGGTCTCCAGCAGCTCGGTCTTCTGGTCGGTGGTGAGGAACGGCGAGTAACCGGAGTTGTCGGCGAGCGCGGAGACGTCGTCGATGGCCTGGACCCGGTCCACGACCTGCCAGGCGCCGCGCTTGCGCAGCCAGGTGGTGGCCAGCGCCTTGTACTCCTTGACCAGGTCGGTCACCTGGCCGGGCAGCGGCTCGGGCACGGTCTCCTCGACCCGGGCGCCCTCGACCCACAGCGCCGCACCGGGGCCGGTGGTACCGGCGCCGATGCGCACCCGGTGGCGGCCCTTGACCAGGGCGCCGGGGTCGCCGTCGGCGAGTCTGCCGACCTGCTCGACGGTGCCGAGCACGCCGGTCCTGGCGTACGTGCCGTCGATGCGCGGGACCAGCAGAACCCTGGGCTTGCCGGACTCCGCGCGGGCGGCGGACTGGGCGGCCTCCACGGCGGCCCGGATCTCGGCGTCGCTCAGATCCAGCGGCACGACCATGCCGGGCAGCACGACCTCGCCGTCGAGCGGCAGCACAGGCAGAACGAGCGTGAACTCCATGGACTCACCCGACTCAGCAGCCATGATCTCCCCTTCGGCAGTCAACTTGAGTAACACTGACTCAATGCTGCTGAGCCGTTCAATGTTCCCCGAACGCCGTTCGCTCTGGGCGAACGAGGACTCGCCGGGCGGGCGGGGCAGGATGGCGGCATGACTGCCACGCACGACGGCGCCGCGGACACGGTGGTCCTGGACCGGCGCGAGGGACCGTACGGGGAGGTGGCGCTGCGCCGCAGCGGGGCGCTGCTCCAGATCATCGCCAACGGGTGCTTCCTGATGGACACCTCCGACGGCCGCTCGGAGCGGCTGCTGGTGGACGCGGCGCGGGACGCGCTGGACGACCGCCCGGCGCCCGAGGTGCTGATCGGCGGCCTCGGCGTCGGCTTCTCGCTGGCGCACGCGGCCGCCGACCCCCGGTGGGGACGCATCACCGTCGTCGAGCGCGAGCCCGCCGTCATCGACTGGCACCGCACCGGCCCGCTGGCCGAGATCTCCGCCGACGCGCTGACCGACCCGCGCACGCGCGTCGTCGAGGCGGATCTCGTCCGTTTCGTCAATGAGACATCCGACACGTTCGACGCCGTGTGCCTCGACATCGACAACGGGCCCGGCTGGACCGTCACGGAGGGCAACGAAGGGCTCTACACGCCACGCGGACTCGCCGCGTGCGCAAGGGTGTTGAGGCCGGGCGGGGTGCTGGCGACGTGGTCCGCGCAGCCCTCTCCGGAATTTGAAGGAACCTTGCGGAATGCCGGGTTCCGACAGGTGCGTACCGAAGAGGTCCCCGTTGCCCGTGGCGTTCCCGACGTGGTCCATCTCGCCGTCCGACCTGGATAGCGACGGCCCGGCGTGTCCCCGTAATGTGCAGCGTGACGCGGATCATTCAAGCGTCAATCGCAGTCATGGGATCACCCCACGGATTCCGGAAAGCAACAGGGGCGGGCGATGGAGCAGACACACACCTCCCAGACCGGTGCGGCGACGACGTCACAGGGCGCGCAGCGCCGGGTACTGGTCGTCGAGGACGACCCCACGATCGTCGACGCCATCGCGGCCCGGCTCCGCGCCGAGGGATTCCTCGTGCAGACCGCCGGTGACGGTCCGTCGGCGGTCGACACGGCCGAGGCATGGCAGCCCGACCTGCTGATCCTCGACATCATGCTGCCCGGCTTCGACGGCCTGGAGGTCTGCCGCCGCGTGCAGGCGTCCCGTCCGGTGCCGGTCATGATGCTCACCGCCCGCGACGACGAGACCGACATGCTGGTGGGCCTCGGGGTCGGTGCCGACGACTACATGACCAAGCCGTTCTCCATGCGGGAGCTGGCCGCGCGGGTGCACGTCCTGCTGCGCCGCATGGAGCGCGCCGCGCTGGCCGCGACCACGCCCCGCTCCGGGATACTCCGCCTCGGCGAGCTGGAGATCGACCACGCCCAGCGCCGGGT
This sequence comes from Streptomyces sp. BK022, assembly GCF_004217355.1. Lineage (NCBI taxonomy): Bacteria > Bacillati > Actinomycetota > Actinomycetes > Kitasatosporales > Streptomycetaceae > Streptomyces > Streptomyces sp. BK022. The sequence continues at coordinate 768,594 of NZ_SHKU01000002.1, read as the reverse complement.
GCGGGTGAAGTCGGACGACGTCCACCTGACGCCCACCGAGTTCGACCTGCTGGTGTGCCTGGCCAACACCCCGCGCGCGGTGCTCTCCCGCGAGCAGTTGCTCGCCGAGGTCTGGGACTGGGCGGACGCCTCCGGCACCCGGACCGTGGACAGCCACATCAAGGCCCTGCGCCGGAAGATCGGCGCCGAGCGCATCCGCACGGTGCACGGAGTCGGTTACGCGCTGGAGACGCCGACCCCGTGAGCCGCGGACGGGAAACGGGGCGCCGCCGCTCCGGGGACGAACCCTGGGGTGGCGTACGCCCGTTCTCGATCAAGACCAAGCTGGGCGCGCTGGTCGTCATCTCGGTGCTGATCACCACCGGTCTCTCCATGATCGCGGTGCACACCAAGACCGAGCTGCGCTTCATCACGGTCTTCTCGATGATCGCCACGCTGCTGATCACCCAGTTCGTGGCCCACTCGCTCACCGCACCGCTGGACGAGATGAACGCGGTGGCCCGCTCCATCTCGCACGGCGACTACACCCGCCGGGTGAGCGAGGGCCGCCGTGACGAACTGGGCGACCTGGCCGTCACGATCAACGTCATGGCGGACGAACTGGAGGCACAGGACCTCCAGCGCAAGGAGCTGGTGGCGAACGTCTCGCACGAGCTGCGCACCCCCATCGCGGGCCTGCGCGCCGTGCTGGAGAACATCGTCGACGGCGTCACCGAGGCCGACCCGGAGACCATGCGCACCGCGCTGCGCCAGACCGACCGGCTCGGCCGGCTGGTGGAGACCCTGCTCGACCTCTCCCGCCTGGACAACGGCGTTGTCCCGCTGAAGGCCCGCCGCTTCGAGGTGTGGCCGTATCTCTCCGGGGTGCTCAAGGAGGCCAACATGGTCGCCTCCGCGCGCGCCGGCATCGCCTCCGGCTCCGGCAGCCACACCCGTACCGACGTGCATCTGCACCTGGACGTGTCCCCGCCGGAGCTGACCGCGCACGCCGACCCCGAGCGCATCCACCAGGTGGTGGCGAACCTCATAGACAACGCGGTCAAGCACAGCCCGCCGCACGGCCGGGTCACCGTGAAGGCCCGGCGCGGCCCGCGTCCGGAGTCGCTGGAGCTGGAGGTGCTGGACGAGGGTCCGGGCATCCCCCGCTCGGAGTGGCACCGCGTGTTCGAGCGGTTCAACCGGGGCGCGGTCACCCGCCCGCACGGTCCGGGCAGCGACGGCGGCACCGGTCTGGGGCTGGCCATCGCCCGCTGGGCGGTCGATCTGCACGGCGGCCGGATCGGTGTGGCCGAATCCGAGCGCGGCTGCCGGATCATCGTCACCCTTCCGGGAGCGGTTCCGGCGTCGAGTTGACGCTCCGGGCCCCCATGGGGTTCAGTCGGATGATCAAGATCACATACGTTCCGCCAGTCGGACACGTGTGATCAGGCACGGGCCGGCGCGATGCGCGGAGCGAGGACGCTCAGGGCCCCGATTCCGCGTGCCCGCGACGCTCCACCCGCATCCGGAACCCCGCTTGTTTCCCGCCATTTCAGGGCCCGAAACGCGGTTCGCGATGTGACTTGCACGACGATGAACGGGCCCGACCTGACCTTCCCGCTCGGGGAGGCGTAGCCTTTATTCCCGCTGTCCATCACCTTGTGAAGCGGAAGAGGGCGGTTACCGCCGTGTCGCCACAGTCCCCCAGTAACTCGAACGTCTCCACCGACGACCAAGCCGGGAAGAACGCCGCCGCGGCGTTCGGACCGAACGAGTGGCTCGTCGACGAGATCTATCAGCAGTACCTCCAGGACCCGAATTCGGTAGACCGTGCCTGGTGGGACTTCTTCGCCGATTACAAGCCGGGGGCGCCCGCCGCCTCGGCTCCGGCGGGTACCGCGGCCGCGGGGGCCGCGGGCACCACCCCCACCGCTCCCCCGGCGCAGGCCGCACCGGCTCCGGCCGCGCCCGCCCCGGCGCAGGCACCGGCCCAGTCGGCTCCGGCCGCGCGGCCCGCGCAGGCCCCGGCCACGCCGGCCCAGGCCCCGGCGCAGGCACCCGCGGCCAAGGCCGCCCCTGCCGCTCAGGCACCGGCCGCTCAGGCACCGGCGAAGCCGGCCGCGGCGCCCGCGGCCAAGCCGAAGGCCGCCGCCGCGCCCGCCACGGAGGCCCCCGAGGGCCCCGAGTACGTGACGCTGCGCGGTCCGTCCGCGGCCGTGGTGAAGAACATGAACGCCTCGCTGGAGCTGCCCACGGCCACCTCGGTCCGCGCGGTCCCGGTGAAGCTGCTGTTCGACAACCGCATCGTCATCAACAACCACCTCAAGCGCGCCCGCGGCGGGAAGATCTCCTTCACGCACCTCATCGGGTTCGCCATGGTGCAGGCCATCAAGGCCATGCCGGCGATGAACCACTCGTTCGGCGAGAAGGACGGCAAGCCGACCCTGGTCAAGCCGCCGCACGTGAACCTCGGTCTGGCCATCGACCTGGTGAAGCCCAACGGCGACCGCCAGCTCGTCGTCGCGGCCATCAAGAAGGCCGAGACGCTGAACTTCTTCGAGTTCTGGCAGGCCTACGAGGACATCGTCCGCCGCGCCCGCGAGGGCAAGCTCACGATGGACGACTTCACCGGTGTCACGGTCTCCCTGACCAACCCCGGCGGCCTGGGCACCGTGCACTCCGTGCCGCGCCTGATGCCCGGCCAGTCCGTGATCATGGGCGTCGGCTCCATGGACTACCCGGCTGAGTTCCAGGGCACCAGCCAGGACACCCTGAACAAGCTCGGCGTCTCCAAGGTCATGACGCTCACGTCGACCTACGACCACCGGGTCATCCAGGGCGCCGCCTCCGGCGAGTTCCTGCGCCAGGTCGCGAACCTCCTGCTCGGCGAGAACGGCTTCTACGACGACATCTTCGAGGCGCTGCGCATCCCCTACGAGCCGGTCCGCTGGCTCAAGGACATCGACGCCAGCCACGACGACGACGTCACCAAGGCCGCCCGTGTCTTCGAGCTGATCCACTCCTACCGGGTCCGCGGCCACGTCATGGCCGACACCGACCCGCTGGAGTACCAGCAGCGCAAGCACCCCGACCTGGACATCACCGAGCACGGGCTCACCCTGTGGGACCTGGAGCGCGAGTTCGCCGTCGGCGGCTTCGCCGGCAAGTCGATGATGAAGCTGCGCGACATCCTGGGCGTGCTGCGCGACTCGTACTGCCGCACCACCGGCATCGAGTTCATGCACATCCAGGACCCCAAGCAGCGCAAGTGGATCCAGGACCGCGTCGAGCGCCCGCACTCCAAGCCGGAGCGCGAGGAGCAGCTGCGCATCCTGCGCCGCCTGAACGCCGCCGAGGCGTTCGAGACGTTCCTGCAGACCAAGTACGTCGGCCAGAAGCGGTTCTCGCTGGAGGGCGGCGAGTCCGTCATCCCGCTGCTGGACGCGGTCATCGACTCGGCCGCCGAGTCGCGCCTGGACGAGGTCGTCATCGGCATGGCCCACCGCGGCCGGCTGAACGTGCTCGCCAACATCGTCGGCAAGTCGTACGCGCAGATCTTCCGGGAGTTCGAGGGCAACCTCGACCCGAAGTCGATGCACGGCTCCGGTGACGTGAAGTACCACCTGGGCGCCGAGGGCACCTTCACCGGTCTCGACGGCGAGCAGATCGCGGTCTCGCTGGTCGCCAACCCCTCGCACCTGGAGGCGGTCGACCCGGTCCTGGAGGGCGTCGCCCGCGCCAAGCAGGACATCATCAACAAGGGCGGCACGGACTTCACCGTGCTGCCGGTGGCGATCCACGGCGACGCGGCCTTCGCGGGCCAGGGCGTGGTGGCCGAGACCCTGAACATGTCGCAGCTGCGCGGCTACCGCACCGGCGGCACGGTCCACATCGTCATCAACAACCAGGTCGGCTTCACCGCCGCCCCGGAGTCCTCGCGCTCCTCGATGTACGCCACGGACGTGGCCCGCATGATCGAGGCCCCGATCTTCCACGTGAACGGCGACGACCCGGAGGCCGTGGTCCGCGTCGCGCGGCTCGCCTTCGAGTTCCGTCAGGCGTTCAACAAGGACGTGGTGATCGACCTCATCTGCTACCGCCGCCGCGGTCACAACGAGTCGGACAACCCGGCCTTCACCCAGCCGCTGATGTACGACCTGATCGACAAGAAGCGCTCGGTGCGCAAGCTGTACACCGAGTCCCTCATCGGCCGCGGTGACATCACGCTGGAGGAGGCCGAGCAGGCGCTCCAGGACTACCAGGGCCAGCTCGAGAAGGTCTTCACCGAGGTCCGCGAGGTCACCTCGCAGCCGGTGCAGGGCGAGTCCCAGCCGCCCAAGGACGGCTTCCCGGCGGCGGTCCCGACCGCGATCTCCGCGGAGGTCGTCAAGCGGATCGCCGAGTCCCAGGTCAACGTCCCGGACAACATCACCGTCCACCCGCGGCTCCAGCCGCAGCTCCAGCGCCGGGCGGCGATGGTCGAGGACGGCACGATCGACTGGGGCATGGGCGAGACCCTGGCCGTCGGCTCGCTGCTGCTGGAGGGCACCCCGGTCCGCCTCGCGGGCCAGGACTCCCAGCGCGGTACCTTCGGCCAGCGCCACGCGGTGCTCATCGACCGGGAGACCGGCGAGGAGTACACCCCGCTGCAGTACCTCTCCGAGGACCAGGCGCGGCTGAACGTCTACAACTCCCTGCTCTCCGAGTACGCGGCGATGGGCTTCGAGTACGGCTACTCGCTGGCCCGCCCGGACGCGCTGGTGATGTGGGAGGCGCAGTTCGGCGACTTCGTCAACGGCGCGCAGACGGTCGTCGACGAGTTCATCTCCTCGGCCGAGCAGAAGTGGAACCAGACCTCCGGTGTGGTCCTGCTGCTGCCGCACGGGTACGAGGGCCAGGGCCCGGACCACTCCTCGGCCCGTCCGGAGCGGTTCCTGCAGCTCTGCGCGCAGAACAACATGACGGTCGCCATGCCGACCTCGCCGGCGAACTACTTCCACCTGCTGCGCTGGCAGGTCCACAACCCGGCCCACAAGCCGCTGATCGTCTTCACCCCGAAGTCGATGCTGCGTCTGAAGGCGGCGGCCTCGAAGGCGGAGGAGTTCACCTCCGGCGAGTTCCGTCCGGTCATCGGCGACGACACGGTCGACCCGGCCGCCGTCCGCAAGGTCGTCTTCTGCTCCGGCAAGGTCTACTACGACCTGGAGGCCGGCCGGCAGAAGCGCGGCGCCACGGACACGGCGATCATCCGCATCGAGCGGCTGTACCCGCTGCCCGGCGCCGAGGTCCAGGCCGAGGTCAACAAGTACCCGAACGCCGAGAAGTACCTGTGGGTGCAGGAGGAGCCGGCGAACCAGGGTGCGTGGCCGTTCATCGCGCTCAACCTGATCGACCACCTGGACCTGGCCGTCGGTGCCGACGTCCCGGCGGGCGAGCGCCTGCGCCGCATCTCGCGTGCGCACGGCTCCTCCCCGGCGGTGGGCTCCGCCAAGCGCCACCAGGCGGAGCAGGAGCAGCTGGTGAACGAGGTCTTCGAGGCGTGACCCCGGCTCACTGAGCGACGCTGAAGGGCCCGGCCCTCTGGATCTGATCCGGAGGGCCGGGCCCTTCGCCGTCCGGGCGGTGCCCGGCGGCGTTCAGCTCGCCTGGGGCTCGAAGTCCCAGTACGGGCGGTTGCGGGAGCGGGCGGAGACGGTGTGGACGTGCTGGGGGCCGAGGGTGGCCGCGAGGTCGGACAGGGCCTCCTGTTCGACCTTCTCCGCCTGCTGGCGGTCGCGCAGCGCGCGCAGGTCGGCCGCGTAGGCGACGCGGGCGGTCAGGGTGAGGGGGTGGGTGCGGCCGAGGGTGTCGGTGGCGCGCAGGATGGTGATCTGGCTGAGGTCGGCGGCGGCCTCGGTGTCCCCGACGAGGTTGCGCAGCGCGGCCGCGTTGACGGCGCACCCGAGCGCGTAGGGGTGGCTCTCCCCCAGCGCGGCGGCCATGTCGGCGAGGCTCTGCTCGATCAGGACGTGGGCGTGGTCGCGTTCGCCGACGCTGCGCAGCACCAGCGCGTGGTTGGCGCGGGCGCCGATGATGAAGGGGTGGCCCTCGGGCAGCAGCAGTTCGTAGCGGGCGAGGACGGACTCGCTGGCCTCGCGGGCCTGGTCGATGTCGCCGTGCTCGCGGGCGAAGCAGCTCTGGCTGACGGCGGCGGCCAGGGTGTGCGTGTGGCTGTCCCCGAGCTTGCGCTCCAGCCCCTCCAGGACGCGGGTGAGCAGTTCGCCCGCCCCGGCCCGGTCCCCGCCGCGCAGCCGGCACAGCGCGAGGTTGTGCTCGGCGCGCAGGGTGTTCTGGTTGTCCGGGCCCATGACGATGCGGTACTCGCGGACGTTCTTGGTCTGGATCGACTCGGCCTCGGCGTAGCGGCCCAGCAGGCGCAGGTCGACCGCGTAGGAGACCTCGGAGAACAGGGTCCAGGGGTGGCGGCCCTTGAGGAGCTGGCGGCGGGCTTCCAGGGTCCGGGTGTCGTAGCCGCGGGCCTGCTCGTAGCGCCCGAGGAGGCGCAGGGTGAAGCCGAGGTTGTTCTGGGCGTTGAGGGTGCGCGAGTCGTGCTCGCCGAACAGTTCGCGGTAGGTGGGGTAGAGCCATTCGTCGAGTTCGAGGGCCGCGTCGTACTGGCCGAGTTCCCGCAGGTCGGCGGCGAGTCCGCCGGCCATCCTGAGGTGGTCGAGGTCGTGTTCGCCGCGTTCGGCGAGGAGCTGCTCGCGGGCGGCCCGGTCGATGGCCTCGGTCTCCTGGAAGCGGCCGGCCGAGCGCAGCAGGTTGGCGTGGTGGTAGGTCACCTCCCAGACCCGGGGGTGGGACTCGCCGAGCAGCTCGCGCCAGGTGGCGAGGGCGCGGCCGCCGAGGTTGACGCCCGCCGTGTACTCCCCGGCGAACAGCATGTACCGCAGGCAGTTGAGCACCAGCCCCTGCACCCGGCGGTCCCTGCTGCGCAGCACGTCGGCGTACTTGAGGTGCGGGACGATCTCGGCGTACGCGTCCCAGTTGCGGGTGTCGGTGGGGCGGCCGGGGTCGGCCTCGGCGAGGGCGCGGCGGACCACCTCGATGAACTCTTTCCGGTCGGCCTCGGGCATGTCCTTGTGCACGATCTGGTGGACCATGCGGTGCAGGTAGACCGACTCGCCCGAGGCGACGGCCTCGTCCAGCGTGGCCTCGTGCGACTCCAGCCGGACCACGGAGTACTGGCGGAGCTGGTTGACGGCCTTGTTCCACAGCAGCGGGTCGTCCAGCAGCCCGGCGAGCTGCTCGGGCAGGTCGTCGTGGTTCATCTCCTTCAGCAGCCGGACCGGGATGAAGCCGGGGGCGAAGAAGGTGCACAGCCGCAGCAGGTCGACGGACTCGGGGACGGTCTCGCGGAGCTTGTTCAGCAGTATCGACCAGGCGGTCTGGAAGGCGAGCGGGAAGTCCGCGGACACCTTGACGACGTCCTGGTCGATCCCGCCGTCCAGCAGGGCGATGTACTCCTCCACCGAGAGGTCGGAGTCGTTGAGCCAGCCCGCGGTCTGGTCGAGCAGCAGCGGCAGGTCCTCCAGCGCCTGGGCGAGCTGGTCGGCGTCGGGTTCGGTGAGCCGGGGCGCGCGGCGGCGGATGAAGGCGACCGACTCGTCGCGGCCGTAGACGGGGACTTCGAGGAGCTTGCTGTTGTGCTCGCCCCACTCGGGGTTGCGGGAGGTGATGAGGACGTGGCCGGGTCCGGTGGGGACGAGGTCCCAGATCTGGTCGGGTTCGTCGGCGCCGTCCAGCACGAGCAGCCAGCGGGAGTAGGGGGTGCCCCGGCGCAGCGCGTCGCGGACGGCGCGGAGCCGCTCGCCGTACTCGGCGCCGGTGGACAGGCCGAGTTTGGGGGCGAGTTCGGCGAGGAGGCGGCGGTAGCTGACGCGTTTCTCGGCGTTGACCCACCACACCACGTCGTACTCGGAGCCGAAGCGGTAGACGTACTCGGCGGCGAGCTGGGTCTTGCCGACGCCGGACATGCCGTGCAGGGTGAGGACGCCCGCGCCGGGGTCGCTGCCCTGGAGCAGGTGGTAGGCGTCGTTGAGCAGCGGCTCGCGGCCGGTGAAGCGGGTGTTGCGGCGCGGCACCCCGCCCCACACGTCGGGCATGGCGGCCGGGAAGCGGGGCGCGGGGCGCGCCGGGTCGTCGGCCGGGCGGGTGTCGTGGGGCAGGTCGAGGCGGTCCGTCAGGCGGCGTTCGGCCTCGTCGGCGCCCATGTTGGTGAGGTCGACGGGGGCGAGCGCGGCGACGGCGGAGGGCAGCGGGGCGTTGGTGACGGAGACGGCGGCGAACCGGCCCGGATCGGTACCGACGACCTCGCGCAGAGCCGCGTTCCACTCGTCGTGGGTGCGCGGGCCGAGCTGGAAGTACCACTCGCTGACCACGATCAGGGTGCGGCCCTCGGCGAGGGTGAGGTCGCGCAGCAGGTCGGTGAGGGGCTGGTCCGGGGGCGCGTCCCAGCGCAGGTAGACCACTCTGAGGCCGCGCCGCTCCAGCCGGTCCCCGATCCATGCGGCCCAGGCGCGGTTGAACCCGGCGAAGCTGATGGTGACGGTCTGCCTCGCGGCCCCGTTCCCGCTCGGTGCCGGCGTACGGGATTCAGACATGCGGCGGCCTCCAGCACGTAGACAGGAAATCGTAGAACCTCGGCGCGGCCCTGGGGAGTACGGCGACCGCCGGAGACCAACGCCTCGGTGCGCCGATCTTCGCGCAGCGGGGGGTGCCAAGCCGGGATTTCACCGGTTCGGGATCGGCGGCGTGGGGGGCTGTCGCTGCGCCCAGAGGGCGCGCACCGCCTTGACGTACGCCTGCGCGCGCGCCGTGTGCCCCCGGGGTGCGGGGCGGGCGGAGAGCCGTTCGTGGGCGGCGGCCATGCCGTCGACGAAGCGGCGTCCGGCGGGGGTGAGGTCGGGCGAGGCGACGAGCGCCGGAAGGGCGGCGGCGACCTGGGCGTGGTAGCGGGCGTGTTCGGCCCAGGCGGCCTCGCGGCGGGCGGGTTCGGCGAGCGCGGTGCGCTGGAAGTGGTCGGCCAGCGCGAGATGGGCGTAGGTGCCGTGCAGCAGCCCGTCGTAGGGGCGGGGGTCGGGGCGCCAGGGGGCGAAGTAGCGGGCTTCGGGTCCGGCGCGGTGCAGTTCCACCAGCTCACCGAGGGCGGCGAGTTTGGTGTGCTGCATCTCGTGGACGAGGGTCGCGGCCAGCGCGGTCGGGGTGGCGGGGGTGGTGCTGAGCAGCGCGCCGAACGCCTCGCGCCGGGTGCCGCTGGAGCTGCCCCGGCCGTCGGAGCCGGGCGGGGGCGCGAGCGGGACCAGGCAGCGCAGCAGAGCGATGGTCTCGGTGAGCCGCTGTTCGCCGCCGGTGCGCAGCGCCTGTGCCGTGCCGGACCATGCCTGCAGCCAGCGCTTGCGCTCGGCGTGATCGGGCCCGCCGGCCCCGCTGAACGCGAACCGTCCGGGTTCGCGGGGCGGGGTGCGGTACGGGTCGAGGTCGTCCAGCGGTACGGGGGCGGCGCCGGGCAGCAGGCCGGGCAGGGCGTGGGCCGGGGTCCAGGCGGGCGCGCCGGACCAGGCGCCGACGCCCTGCTCCAGCCGGACGTGCACGTCGGAGGCGCCGTGTCTGCGCAGGGTCAGGCGGCCGTTCCTGTGCCGCACCTCGATGGCGGTGGAGTCGGCCCGCCCGGTGCGCAGGACGCCGAGGGAGGGCAGGCAGAGCAGGCCGTCGCGGGCGGTGAGCGAGGTGCTGAACGGCAGGCCCGCGCGGGCTGCGGCGGCTGCGGCGAGGGCGCTGAAGTAGGCCGTCTCCCACGGGATTCCGGCCGCGCCGCCGGGTGTGGTGAGCGCGGTCAGGCAGCGGCGGGCCCAGGGGCCGGTGAAGGGGTAGGTGAGCCGGGTCCGGGCGGGTGAGCGGGGACCGTCGGCGGCGCGGTCGGCCTCGGTCAGCAGGGCCCAGTCCTCGCGCAGCCGGCGCCTGGCGGCGGGCGGGCAGTCGGCGGGGCCGGCGCCCTCGGCGGCGTCCAGGACGGCGCGCAGCAGCAGCATGCGCCGGGTGTCCTGGTCGCGGACGAGGAGGGCGAGGGTGTCGGGGCCGCCCCCGGTGCGGCTGAGCTCGGCGAGGGCGCGGTCCAGCGGTTCCGTCACGAGGTGCCTCCTTCCTCGGCGAGCCGCGCCGCCACATGCCGGATGAAGCGCTGGAGGTCGGCGCAGTACACCGACGGGTTGTCGAAGCCGTGCCCGGCGCGGTAGCGGTGCGCATAGTGGCCGCCCCCGCACACCGGGACCAGCGGACAGGCCCGGCAGCGCCCGGCCAGCCCCGCGAGCCCGCTCTGCCGGGCGGCGACGCCGGGGTGGGCGAGGGCCTGGTCGAAGTCGTGCCGGAACACGTCGAGCCCGGTCTCGGCGGCGCCGTCGTACGCCGACTTCAGCGAGTCGACCTGCTCGATGGAGCCGTCGGTCTCGATGACGACGGCGTCGAAGGGGGCGAGTCCCAGGGACTCGGTGGCGGCGGGCAGGCCGAGCAGCAGGGCGAGGCACTCCTCGAAGAGCCGTACCCGCGTCTCGCGCCGCCCGGCCGACCACCACCGGTCGAAGACGCGGCACAGCCAGTCGCCGTACTCGCCCTCGTGCGGGGGCGGGGCCGACCAGTTGCCGTGGGGCAGCAGCAGGTCGAGCGCGGGCGGGCGGAGCGTGAGCAGGGACTCGTAGGTCGCGACGGGGTCCGTGGTGGGGTCGACCACGGTGAGGACGCCCGCGTACGCCTCGGGGAAGTGGTCGGCGACCAGGCGGGCGCCGCGCGCCGCGGCGGGCCAGGAGGGGCGCCCGGCGTGGTCGACGCGCCGGTGGTTGAGGGTGGCGTTGCCGCCGTCGAGGCTGATGCCCACGCGGATGCCGTGCCGGGCCAGGAGGGCCACCCGGTCGTGGGTGAGCAGGGTGGCGTTGGTCTGCACGGTGGCGTGCACGGCGCAGCCCTCGGGCACACGGGCGCGGACGGTGTCGGTGAAGCGCGCCAGCGTGCCGGCGCCGGCCAGCAGGGGTTCGCCGCCGTGCAGGACGAGGGAGAGCGCGGGCAGGGCGTGGTCGCGGGCGTGCCGGGCGATGCGGTCGGCGGTGCGGTCGAGCACCTCGGCGGGGGCGGCGGCGGGGCGGGTGCGCCAGGTGCGGTCGGGGCCCTCGTAGAGGTAGCAGTAGCGGCAGGCGAGGTTGCAGCGGCCGTGCGCCTTGACGATGAACTGGCGGAAGGGGCGCGGTCGCGCCCGCGTCGGGGCGGCGGTCGTCCCGGACATCCCGTACCCCCGTACCGCGATGCGGGCGCGGCTCGTTCGCCCGTGTGTGCGGGGGCGTTCCCGGTCGCGGCCCGGCGCCAAACGCGAGGCGGCGGAAGTTGCCGGTTTCCGCCGTCGGGTGACCAGGAGCGAGCGGATCAGAGGCAGTTGTTGAAGCCCCAGAGCATCTCGGCGGGTCTTCCCGCCCGTTCGGTGAGGGTGTCCAGGACCTCGCGCAGTACGGGGTGGTCCAGGGTGCGCAGTTCCTCCAGGTCGAGTGTGAGGAGGTCCGGCAGTGGCTCGCCGTGCTCCGGTACGGGTGTCTCGTCCCCCGCGCTCGTCATCGCTGCCTCCCGTGGTGTGCCTCGGTGTGTCTCGGTGCCGGTCAGCCGAGTCCGGCGAGCCGGCCGGCGGTGTCCTCGGCGGTCGGGGCGCCGGTGCCGAGGCTGTCCTCGGGCAGCCGCGCCCACTCGGCGCGGGCCGCGCGGTACGCCTCGCGGGCCGCGCGCGGCCGGGTGGCCGCCTCATAGGACATACCCCGCCAGTGGTGCGCCTGCGCGCCCAGTTCGACGGCGATCCGGCGGTCGCGGTCCGACTCGGCCGCCGCCTCCGCCTCCCGCGCCGACTCGGCCGCCGCCCGGAAGGCGTCCACCGCGTCGTCCAGCCGGGTCGGCCGGGCCAGGCTCCGGTACGCCTCGTACTGCGCCTGTCCCAGCTCCAGCGAGCAGCGCGCGGCCAGCAGCGGATCGTCCGCCTCGGCCGCCGCCAGCCCGAAGAGGTGCTCCGCCTCGCGCAGGTCCACCCGGTCGCCGCGCAGCCGGTAGCGCCGGATCAGGGCGCGGCCCAGCATGAGCAGGCGGTGCGCGGTGTGCGGGCTGCCGGTGTGGGTCTCGCGTCGGCAGTCCCGCAGGACGCGGATCGCGTGGGCGAGGGCCTCCCAGGCCCGCTCTCCGCTCTCGGCGTCGGCCCGGCGCAGCAGCACCTCGCCCCACTCGGCGAGGACGTCGGGGTAGTCGGCGGCCTCCCTGGAGGTGTCGGCGGCGGCCCGTGCGAACGCCTCCGCCGCGTCGCGGAGTTCACGGGGATCGCCCGTCTCGGCGTACCGGGCGACCCCGATCCGGCCCGCCCTGACGTGGAGTCGGGCGCGCAGGGCTCGTCCGGTGGTCGTGGCGAGCGCGGCGTCGACGTGTTCCCGGGCCTCGGTGAGGTCACCGCCGGAGCGGAGGAGGGCGTCGGCCAGATCCAGCCGGATCAGCACGAGTTCACGGCCATCACCCTCGCCGGCCGCCAGCGCGTCGCGGAGCGAGCCGGCCGCCTGGGCCGCGTAACCCCGCGCCTGTACCGGGTCGTGGGTGGCGTCGGCCAGGCGGAGCAGGAGTCTGCCGTGGGCCAGGGGCAGTTCGGGCGGGCGGTGCCCGCGGTCGGGCCAGACGTCGGCGAACGCCTCCAGCATGCCGACCGCGCCCTGGAGCAGCGCGCTGTCCCCGCCGAGCCGCCACTGCGCCTCCAGCGCGCCGACCCGCTCCAGCGTGAGCCGGAGCGCCTGCGCGGGCTCCAGGTCGGGGGCGGCGCAGGCGACGGCGTACTCCCGGTCGGCACGGCGCAGCAGGTCCAGCGCGGCGGGCCGGTCGCCGCGCCGTCTGCGGTCGGTGGCGGCCGCCCGCAGCACCCGGGCCAGCGCGGCCCGCTCCCGCTGCGCGTGCGGGTGGGCCACGGCCCGCTCGGCGGCGGCCTCCGCCTCGGCCAGCAGCGCCGAGCCCCCCTGCACCTCCCACAGCCGCAGCGCGGCGTACGCGTACTCGGCCCACAGTCCCGGGTCCGCCCCGGCGGGGCGCTCGTTCTCGGTGGCACCGCGCAGCAGCTGTACGGCGTCGATCACGTCCTGCACCATGCCGTCGGCGTCGAAGCGGGCCAGGAGCGTGCGGGCCCGGACCACCGCCGGGTGCGGGGGCCGGGGGCCGGCGGCGGTGCCGGGGCGGGTGCCGTAGAGCCGGAACTGCTCCGGCAGCGGCATGAAGCGCTCCAGCACCCGCGCGGCGACCTCGGCGAAGGGCTGGGGGACGAGGGTGGCGTCGCCGTTGTCACCGGGGTACGCGCCGAACAGGCGGCCCCCCGGGTCCTCCTCCCCGCGCGCCGGGTGGCCGGTGCCGCCGAGCTGGGCGAGGGCGAGGGCCGGGAAGTTGGCGCCGCCCTTGCCGAAGCGCTGCTCGATGTACTCGGAGCAGTGCTTGAGGACGAGCAGGGCCTCGTCCCGGCCGAGCGTGGACAGCAGCGCCTCCCGCACCTCCGGCTCCATCTCGTACCACTGCCCGGCGTCCGGCCCGTGGTCCTCCCCCGCCCGCCGGACAAGGCCGCCGAGCAGCACCTCGGCGAGTTCGGCGGGGCCCGAGCCGGGCAGCATGGTGCGCTGCACCAGCCGCATCACCGGCAGGCAGAGCGGGGCGGCGGCGAGGTAGACGGCGAGGCGGCCGGCGGCCGGTGAGGCGGCGGAGCGGAACCGGCTGACCCGCTCGACGGGCGTCGGCCGGCGTCCGCCGCGCGCCTGCGGTGCGGGCGGCTGGTCGGCCCGCACCCAGCCGACCGCGCCGGACACCGGCCCGGCACCGGCTCCGGCGAGCAGCCGCGCCCACGCCCCGAGCGCCACGGGTTCGGGCGGCAGCACCGGTACGGGCAGCACGCCGGGCGGCGGTACGAGGGGCGCGCCGTCGGGGGTACGGACGCGCAGCGCGGTACCGCCGGGGGTGTCGCCTCGGGTCAGTTCGCCGTACGTGACCGGCAGCCGGGTACGGCTCCACAGGCGCTGCGGGAGCGGCTGGAGCACGGCGACGGGGGCGAGCCGGGCCAGCCGGTGCAGCAGCCGGTGCGCGCCCCCGGACCGCCACAGCGGACCCGCGCAGTCGCTGACCAGCAGGGTGATCCGGCGCCCGGTGGGGTCGCTGAGCCGGTCCACGGTGTGCTGCGGAGCCCCGCGCGGATCGGCGCTGGCGCTGACCGTGGCCTCGCCGTCGGGACCGGTGTGCAGGTGGGCGATCCGGATGTCGCCGAAGGCGCCCAACTGAGCGAAGATCTCTGCCAGTTCGGCGAAGAGGCGGTCCCACACCCGCATCGAGGGCGCGGCGTCCAGCACGAGTTGCAGCCGGGCGTCCCCGCGCCGCACCTCGCGGTACACGGGGAGGATCAACCCTCCCGCCTGGGCGCTGAGTTCGGCGGTCGCGGTCTCGTCCAGCTCGCGGCGGAGCGGGGGCGCGGCACTGTGGTACGCCTGCAAGGGCCGCAGCGCGCGCTGGAGTTCGAGGGGGGAAGGCAGTGCGGGGGCGGCGGGGACGCCGACCGGGAGTGCGGTCAGCCGGGTGCCGGGCCCGACACGAATCTGGCCGTCGCGGGGCGCCGGGTAGAGGGGGACGCTCCGGTCCGGGCCGGGGGTCAGGACCTCGGGTTCCTTCGGCGCGGGCGGGAGTTGGGGCTTGGGCGGGGACACGGGCGGGGGCGGGGGGACCTCACGGGCCCGCCCGCTCGCGCCGGCCGGCTCGCGCTCGCCCGTCCACCGGGCCAGCCACAGGGCGTCGCTCAGCCCCTCCACGTCCGGTTCGAGGCCGGCTTCCCGCAACTGGAGCACGAGTGCGGCGAGCGGGTCGGGGGCGTCGGGGCCGTGTCGTGCCGGTGCGTCGGGCATCGGCTCCTCACCTCGGGCGGTCGAGTCGCTGGATGAGCAGGTCGGCCAGGCGCTCCCGGCTCGGCGGGGCGGCCGCGTCGGTGAGGTAGAGGGCGTTCAGCAGCTGGTCGGTGGCGAGCAGTTCACTGCGCGAGCGCTCCAGGAAGCGGGCGATGAGATCGTCACCGGCCCGCGCGGCCTCGTCCCCGAGGTGGGCGCGGACGAACGTGGCGAGCCGGTTGTGGTCGGGGCGGCCCAGCTCCAGGTGGATGCAGCGGCGCATCAGCGGGGCGGGGAAGTCCCGTTCGCCGTTGCTGGTGAGCACCACGAAGGGGAAGGACGTGCAGCGCACCCGGCCGTCGCGCACCCGGACCTTGGTGCCGTCGGCGGTAAGCACCTCGGCCTCCCCGTCGGGCAGCCGGTCCGCCAGGCGGCGCAGCTCGGGTATCTCGAACTCGCCCTCCTCCAGGACGTTCAGCAGGTCGTTGGGCAGGTCGATGTCGCTCTTGTCGAGTTCGTCGATGAGCAGCACGCGCGGGGTGTCGGAGGGCAGCAGGGCGGTGCCGAGCGGGCCGAGCCGGATGTAGCCGCCGATGGCCTCGACGGAACCGGGGCTGCCGGCCGCGCTGCCGTACCCGCCCTGGGCCGCGATCTGCACGTCCTGGAGGCGGGCGATGGCGTCGTAGTGGTAGAGCCCGTCCTGGAGGGCCGAACGGCTCACGATGGACCAGCGCAGCACCTCGCCCAGCCCCAGCTCGTACGCCACCGAGTGCGCGAGTGTGCTCTTGCCCGCGCCGGGGCTGCCGGTGACCAGGAGCGGGCGGCGCAGGTACAGCGCCGCGTTGATCATCTCCAGCTCCTCGGCGCCGGGCCGGTGCAGCTCGGCCAGGTGCCGGTGCGCGCCGAGCCTGCGGTCGCGGGAGCCGTCACCGTCCGCCTCCTGGGCGGTCTCGGCACCGCGTGCGGAGAAGTCGCGCCAGGGCGGGGGCGGGGGCAGCCGGCTCATGCCGTCGTGGGGTTCCCCGGCGCCTCGGTAGATGAGCCACTCGCTGGATTCCGTCATGTCCGGTCCTCGTCGCTCGTCGCCGGGGGCAGCCGTGGGACGTCCCTCACGGTATCGATCCGCCGGACGCCTGGTAAGGGGATCAGAAAGGAGCCGGCGCCCCGGATCACGGGGCCTCCAGCAGGTCGCCGGTGCCGGGCAGGGGGCGGTGCGGGTCGTCGTACAGCAGGGTCGTGCCGTGCGCCCAGTACGACTCGGTGAGCCCGGCGTGCACCTGCTCGCGCAGGGCGTGCAGCACGCCGGGCAGGGCGAGGGCGCCCTCGCCGTCGTCCACGGCCGTCTTCACGCCCCGGTGGAACTCGCCGCACACGCCGTCCGGCCGCCGCCGCCACAGCACCACCCCGAACCCGGCCCGCAGCACCCGGCCGAGCGCGGCCGGCCCGTCGGCCGACCGAGG
The DNA here is from genome assembly GCF_004217355.1 of Streptomyces sp. BK022. NCBI lineage: Bacteria > Bacillati > Actinomycetota > Actinomycetes > Kitasatosporales > Streptomycetaceae > Streptomyces > Streptomyces sp. BK022. The sequence goes on along the minus strand of NZ_SHKU01000002.1, from coordinate 752,213 downwards.
GTCGCCGGGACGGCACAGCACCGGCACGGTCTGCGGCCCGAGCCCGCGCAGCGCCGCCGTGTCCGGTACGGGCCTGCGCACGCCGTCGTCGCAGTCCAGCACCTCGGCGTGCGCCGGTCGCGGACGCAGCCGTCGCCAGCGGTCCCGGCGCTCGGTGTCCGGGTCCTCGTACGCCTCCCAGGCCGGGGTCTCGTCGGGGAGCTGGTCGCGGTCCGAGCAGCGCACCAGGACGGGGCGTTCGGCGCCGAGCGGGGGGCCGTCCGGGGTGAGACGCCAGTCGTCCACCGGCAGGCTGAGGTGCAGATGCGGCAGGGCGGCGTACAGGGTGGCGGGCCGGCCGGGCTCGTCGCACTGCCGGAACGCCTCGGCGAGGGGCGCGGTCACGTGGCCGGCCAGCCCGGCCAGCGGGGCGCGTTCGCCCTCGTACAGCCGGGCCGGCTCCTGGTCGGGGCCACCGCCGACCGAGACCGACCAGTCGCAGTGGTCCGGCTCCCAGCCCCGGCGCAGCACCACCAGCAGTACGGAGGGCTCGGGTGGCGCGGTGAGCGGCGGGCGCACCGGCTCCAGCACGGCCGCGTCCCGGCCGCCGCCACTGGACGCGACCCGCTGAAGGTCGAGTTGGGCCCGGCCGAGCAGCTCGGTGCGCCGCTGGGCCAGGGCGTGCCGGTAGCCGCTGTCCAGGCCGGTCGCCGTGTGCCGCACCCACTCCCACAGGGCGCGTTCGGCGGCCAGGGCGCTGGGCGCGGGCGGCCGTTCGGCGGCGAGGACGCCCATCGCGTAGTCGAGGACCAGCTTCAGCGCGCCGTCCTGCCGGGCGTGTTCGTAGAGCAGCCCGAGCCCGTCCCGCCAGCCGCGCGGGGCGGGCAGGAGCGACGGGACGCGGAAGTCGGGCAGCGCGCGGAGCACGTCGAGCAGGCCGCGGGTGCTGACCGGCGGGGGCAGGTCGGCGAGCAGTCCGAGCAGCTCGCTCCGCTGCTGCGGGGTGAGGGTGCGGCCGGGGCGGGCGCCGAGTTCGCCCTGGATGTCGGCCCAGGTGGGGTCGGGCGAGTCGGCGCTCTGCTGGCGGTCTCGGTGGTAGCGGTCGTGGGCGTGGAAGACGGACTGGTAGACGTCCTCGCCGTCGGCGGGAAGCCGCAGGGTGCGCAGCCGCTCGACACCGATGGAGGTGCCCCCGCCCCCGTGGTCGGCGCGGGACTTGAGCACGCCGACGACCTCGCCGCGTACGGGGTCGACCACGGGCCCGCCGGAGACGCCGGAGGGCAGGTCGTTCTGCCCGAGCCGGACCTGCTCCTCGGGCGACCAGGCGCTGATGGTGCCCTGCACGGTGAGCGAGCCGTCCAGGATCTGGAGCCTGCCCCGCGGGGCGGTCCAGCCCGCGTAGAACACCTTGGTGCCGCCGAAGTGCGGGTTGGGGCGCTCGGACACGTACACACAGGTGTGGCCGACCGGTTCGCGCAGCCGGACCAGGGCGAGGTCGGGCGCGGGCCAGCTCCCCGGCACCGGGCGCCCGGTCTGCTCCGGGAGCATCGCGGCCACCCGTCCGGGCACCGGGCGCGGGTCGTCGTAGGGGCTGTTCCGGTACACCACGGTGACCTCGCCCCCCTCCCCGGCGTGAACCACGTGTGCGCAGGTCAGAACCCAGTTCGGCGCGACGAAGAAACCACTGCCGAGGAAGCTGACGGGTTCGCCTGGGGCATACCCGGACCCCGCGCGATGAATGCGCACGGTGGCCCCCAGAACGAGGTCACGCAGCGCAAGCTCCGCAGCACCGTCCCCCTCCGGTGCGCCCCCGCCGTACCCCGTGCTCATCCCGGATGCCCCCACACGCCGAACAACGCTCCGGGCCGGGGGGCCGGGGAGGGTTCGGGGGCGGGAGTGAGAGTGGGGCCGGCGACTCGTGCCTCCGTCAGGGGGCCGCCCCCCGCGGACTCCGCGTCCGGCGCCGAGGCCGGCTGCGAACCGGGGAGCGGCGCCCGTGCGAGAGGGCCGGACCCCGCTCCCGGCGCGGTGGGCGCCGGTCCGGCTCCCGGTGCCGGTCCGCTCGGCCCGGGTCCGGCGCCCGGACCGGTCCCGCCTTGCTGGGGGCCGGCCTCCGGCCCGCGTCCAGCCGGCACCGGACCCGTCCCCGGCTCGGGCGGCCCCCCGTTCCACGTCAGGGTGACCGTCAGCGCCGCCTTCGCCTCCCCGTCCGCGAGGAGGCCGACGACCTTGCCGGCCTTCGCGGTCAGCTCGATGCCGAACTCCACGCTGACCTCGTCGGGCCGTACCGCGCTCAGCGGGCCGGAGAGCGAGCGCGCGACCCCGGTGATGAGCGAGTGCAGGCTCTCCACACTGGCCTCCACCCGCTCGTGGAAACCGGTGTCGGTGTACGACAGCTCCTCCGCGCCCGAGATCCGCGCCCACACCGGCGTACCGTCCGGCAGCTCGATCCGCGCCACCCGCGTCGAGTCCCCGTTCATCGGACCCCCGTCCTCTCCCCGCTCGTCCCCCGTCACCGGCCCCGACCGGCACCCCTCGGCACCGGCTGCCCACCTCGCCCGGCGGCTGCCTATGCTTTTCCTGTCCTCTTCCGGCTCCCCAGCCGGAACAGGCGGCACCCTCTCCCCTCGCGGTCACCTCCGCGAATGAGGGTTCTTCCCGCCCGGGACCGGCCCTACCCCTGCACAGACCGACGGAGCGTCATCCATGTACTTCACCGACCGAGGCATCGAAGAACTGGAGAAGCGGCGCGGCGAGGAAGAGGTCACCTTCGAGTGGCTCGCCGAGCAACTGCGTACGTTCGTCGACCTGAACCCCGACTTCGAGGTGCCGGTGGAACGCCTGGCCACGTGGCTGGCGCGGCTGGACGACGAGGACGACGAGTAGCCGCTCGGGGCACTCACCCGGAGGCACCGGCCGCCCTCGCCCACTTCGCCTGCGGGCCCGCCCATGGGGGCAGGGTCCGCACAGCCATGCCCGGACGAGGCTGGCCCCTGTCCCCCGAAAAGGTGTCTTGACTTCCGCCGACCACGATATATCGTGAATGACAGGAGACGCGATATGGCGCGATGGCCGGGCGTGCCCGCCTGTCACGTGTCGCCCCGCTCCGCCTGCTTGCCGCCCCACTGTCCGCGTCACGCCCGAGGAGGACCCGTGTCCGAGTGGACCGTCGCCGAACCCCAGAAGCTGAGCTTCGACGCCCCCGTGACCGAGCTGAACGTCCGCGTGGTCAACGGCACGGTGAACGTCGTGGGCACCGAGGAGAGTTCCGCCCGGCTGGAGATCTCGGACATCGAGGGCCCGCCCCTGATCGTCACGCACCGGCACGGCACCCTGACGGTGGCGTACGAGGACCTGCCCTGGAAGGGCTTCCTGAAGTGGCTGGACCGCGAGGGCTGGCGCCGCAGCGCGGTGGTCACCCTCGCCGTCCCCGCCGGCACCCGCGTCGAGGTGGGCGTGGTGGGCGCCGCCGCGGTCGTCTCCGGGGTGCGGGGGCCGTCCGTCGTCAAGGGTGTCACCGGCGACACCACCCTGGTCGGCGTCTCCGGCCCGGTGCGGGCGGACACCGTCTCGGGCAGCGTGGAGGCCCAGGCCGTCAGCGGGGACCTGCGGTTCAAGTCGGTCTCCGGCGACCTGACGGTGGTCGAGGGCGCGGGTCCCTCCGTCCGCGCCGACTCGGTCAGCGGCTCCATGATCATCGACCTGGACCCGGAGGGCCCCACCGACGTTCGGCTGACCAGCGTCTCCGGCGAGATCGCCATACGGCTCCCGCACCCCGGCGACACCGACGTGGAGGCGAACACCGCGAGCGGCTCGATCTCCAACGCCTTCGACGGCCTGCGTGTCCAGGGCCAGTGGGGCGCCCACAAGATCACCGGCCGCCTCGGGTCGGGCAGCGGCAAGCTGCGGGCCACCACCGTCTCCGGCTCGATCGCCCTGCTGCGCCGCCCGGCCGAGGAGGACGAGGACACCGCCGGGGAATCCGGCCCCGTACCCTCCTCCACCTCCCCCGCGGACGGCACGACCGACAAGAAGGTGCTCTGACATGCCCCCCGTCTTCGCCCACGGCCGCCTCCGCCTGTACCTCCTCAAGCTGCTCGACGAGGCCCCGCGCCACGGCTACGAGGTGATCCGGCTCCTCGAAGAGCGCTTCCAGGGCCTGTACGCCCCCTCGGCCGGCACGGTCTACCCGCGCCTGGCGAAGCTGGAGGCCGAGGGCCTGGTCACCCACACCACCGAGGGCGGCCGCAAGGTCTACTCGATCACCGCCGCGGGCCGCGCCGAGCTGGCCGAGCGCAGCGGTGAACTGGCCGACCTGGAAATGGAGATCGGCGAGTCCGTCGCGGAGCTCGCCGCCGAGATCAAGGCAGACGTCCGGGGCGCCGCGGGCGACCTCCGGCGCGAGATGCGCGCGGCCGCCTCCCGTACCCGCGCGGGCAGGGCGGGCGCCACCGGCCCCTCTGACGAACCGGGCACCCGGAGCGACTCCGAGGCGTGGCGGACCGCCAAGGAGGAGATGCGCCGCGCCAAGCAGGAGTGGAAGGAGCAGGCCCGGCGCGCCAAGGACGAGAGCCGCCGCGCACGCGAGGAGGCCCAGCAGGCCCGGCGCCAGGCCCAGGAGGCTCAGTCGCGGGCCAACGCCCGGGCCCAGGAGGAGATGCGCCGTCTCGCGGGCCGGGTCCAGGAGCGGGTGCAGGACCACTTCACCCGTGGCGACTGGCCGACCGGCGTCCGCGAGGGTCTGGCCGAACTGGCGCGGGAGTTCGGCAACTTCGGCGACTTCGGCAAGGAGGACGCCCGGCGGACCGGCACGGCGGGCACCGGGAGTGCCAAGGCCAAGCCCGGCCCGGACTACTCCGAGACCCCGCCGGACTTCCCGATGGAGTACCAGCCGGCCTGGACCCATGAGCCGCTCACCGGCGACCCCGCCCGCGACCTGGACCGACTGCTGGACCGCTTCCGGGACGGCGTCCGGGACGCGGCCCGCGACCACGGCGTCACCGAGACCCAGCTCCAGGACGTCCGCCGCCATCTGTCGACGGCGGCGGCCCATATCGGCGCGATACTCGACGGCCCGAAGGTCTGAGCCCGTCGGCAGAGGGCTCCGGTCAGCCCGCCTGCGCGGTCCCCTCGCCGTACAGGACCCGTCGCAGCGACTCCTGCGTCACGCCGTGGTCGGCGAGCACCTCGGCGGGGACTCCGGGGCGCACGGTGAGGGCGAGCAGGAGGTGCTCGTCGCCGATGCGCCGGTCACGGCGGCCGACGGCGGCGCGCAGCGCCCCCTCCAGCACGTCCTTGGCGTCCCGCTCGAAGGTCCGCCGGCCCGGCCGGCCGCCCGTGTCGCGGCGGTCTCCGGACAGGGCGCCGGCGCCGTGCGCCTCCTCGGTCCTGGAGACGATCTCCGAGAGGTCGATCCCGAGTCCGGCGAGGGCGTCCGCGTCCGCGCGGGTCAGGCCCGCCCGGCGCCGCGCCTCGGCCAGCGCCTCGCGCAAGGAGTCCCTGCGTTCGGCGAGGCCGAGCGCGGCGAAGGCGAAGGAGGCCCGGCTGCCCTCGCGGTCGAGGAGGGCGAGCAGCAGATGTTCGGCGCCGACGGACCGTACGCCCGCTCGTTCCGCGTGGGCGACCGCGCCCTGGACGACCTCACGGGCGTCCTTGGTGAAGCGTTCGAACATCACTGCCTCCCGTACTTCTTGTGCACGGCCTGCCTGCTGACACCCAGCTCGGCGGCGATCTCCTGCCACGACCAGCCCTGATTGCGCGCCCCGCGCACCTGCACCGCCTCCAGCTGCTCCAGCAGCCTGCGCAGCGCGGCCACGGCCCGCAGCCCGACTCGCGGATCGCGGTCACCGGCCCGCTGGGCGAGATCCGTTGCATCCGTCATGATGTCAACCTAGGTTGACACGACGCGTGATGTCAACCCAAGTTGACAAGGTGGTACGCGAAAAGGCGGGCCCGGCGTCCGGACCCGCCCGTTCTTTCGCGGAGTTCAGGAGTTGCTCAGCACGATCTTCCCGAAGTGCTCGCCGGACTCCAGCCGTTCGAAGCCCTCGCGGGCACGGTCCAGCGGGAGGATCTCGTCGATGACGGGGCGCACCCCGGTCGTGGCGCAGAAGGCGAGCAGGTCCTCCAGCTCGTCCTTGGTGCCCATGGTGGAACCCACGACCTTGAGTTCGAGGAAGAAGATCCGGGTCAGCTCGGCGTGCGAGGGGCGGTCGCCGCTGGTGGCGCCGGAGATCACGACGGTGCCGCCGGGACGCAGGGACTTGATGGAGTGCGACCAGGTCGCGGCGCCCACGGTCTCGATGACGGCGTCCACCCGCTGCGGCAGCCGCGCCCCCGGCTCCACGGCCTCGACGGCGCCGAGCTCCAGTGCCCGCTTCCGCTTGGCCTCGTCCCGGCTGGTGGCGAAGACCCGCAGCCCGGCGGCCCGGCCGAGCACGATGGCGGCCGTGGCGACGCCCCCGCCGGCGCCCTGGACCAGCACCGAGTCACCGGGCCGCACCCCGGCGTTGGTGAACAGCATCCGGTACGCGGTCAGCCAGGCGGTGGGCAGGCAGGCGGCCTCGGCGAAGGAGAGCTCCTTCGGCTTGGGCAGCACGTTCCAGGTGGGGACGGCGACCTGCTCGGCGAAGGTGCCCTGATAGCGCTCGGTGAGGATGGAGCGGGGCTCGCGGGGGCCGACCCCGTAGCCGCTCTGGCCGATGACGGAGTGCAGGACGACCTCGTTGCCGTCCTCGTCGATCCCGGCGGCATCACAGCCGAGGATCATCGGCAGCCGGTCCTCGGGGAGCCCGACGCCCCGCAGGGACCAGAGGTCGTGATGGTTGAGGGAGGCGGCACGGACGTCGACGGTGCTCCAGCCCGGCCGGGCCTCGGGGGCCGGGCGCTCCCCCAACTCCAGGCCCGAGAGCGGCTGATCACGGTCGATCCGGGCGGCATAGGCGGCGAACATGCCGTCGACGATAGATTCCGCCCCGCCCCGAAGGAACCGCCCGACGGTGTGACACACACCCTCTTGCGCGCGGCGACCCACCCGGTCCGGCAGAGCGAGCCCTCGGGACGCGGTAACGGCCCCGCCCCACGAGGGGCGGGGCCGTTACCGGCGGACGCTCGCGCGCGGGCGTCAGCGCCGGGCGACACCCTCCGCGCGGGCCGCGGCAGCGACGGCGGCCGTGACCGCGGGGGCGACCCGCTCGTCGAACGGGGAGGGGATCACGTAGTCGGCGGAGAGGTCGTCGCCGACGACGGCGGCGAGCGCCTCGGCTGCGGCGATCTTCATGCCCTCGGTGATCCGGGAGGCCCGCACCTGGAGCGCACCGGCGAAGATGCCCGGGAAGGCGAGCACGTTGTTGATCTGGTTCGGGAAGTCCGAGCGCCCGGTGGCGACGACGGCCGCGTACTTGTGCGCGACCTCGGGGTGCACCTCGGGGTTCGGGTTGGCCATGGCGAACACGAAGGCGCCCTTCGCCATCGAGGCGACCGCCTCCTCGGAGACCGTGCCGCCGGAGACGCCGATGAACACGTCGGCGCCGGCCAGCGCGTCCTCCAGCGTGCCGGTGAGCTTGGCCTTGTTGGTGAAGGAGGCCAACTCCCGCTTGACGTCGGTCAGGTCGGTCCGGTCGGCGGAGACGACGCCCTTGCGGTCGGCGACCGCCACGTCCCCGATGCCGGCCTCGATCAGCATCCGGGCGATGGCGACCCCGGCCGCCCCGGCCCCGGAGATGACGACGCGGAGCTGCCCGATCTCGCGCCCGCTGAGCCGGGCCGCGTTGCGCAGCGCCGCCAGCGTGACGACGGCGGTGCCGTGCTGGTCGTCGTGGAAGACCGGGATGTCCAGCCGCTCCTGCAGGCGCCGCTCGATCTCGAAGCAGCGCGGCGCGGAGATGTCCTCCAGGTTCACCCCGCCGAAGGAGGGGGCGAGCCGGACGACGGTCTCCACGATCTCGTCGACTCCGGTGCAGTCGAGGGCGATCGGCACCGCGTCGACCCCGCCGAACTGCTTGAACAGGATCGCCTTGCCCTCCATCACGGGGAGGGACGCCTCGGGACCGATGTCCCCGAGACCGAGCACGGCCGTGCCGTCGGTGACGACGGCGACGACCGAGGACTTCCAGGTGTAGTCGTTGACCAGCTCCGGCGTTTCCGCGATCGCGGTGCACACGCGCGCGACGCCGGGGGTGTACGCGAGGGAAAGGTCTTCCGTGTCCCGGATCGGCACGGTGGCCCGCACGGCCATCTTGCCGCCGCGGTGCAGCGCGAACGCGGGGTCGAAGGAGTCCAGGGGCTCGGCCCCGCCCTCCGGTCCGGCACCGCTGTCGCTGCGAGGATTGACGATCTCCGCTGCCACTTTGTCTTACCCCTTAGGTATGCATGGTTGAGGGTCGACCACTCCGGGTGAGGAGTGGGCGGGCACCGCGCACGGCTCGATTGACGGATACGTACGAGCACATACGCGACGGGCGCGCCGCACACGCGCCCTGAGCCCCGGATGAGGGGTGTAAAGAACCTTCATACCGGACGGACGGGCGGACCACGAGTCCATTAGGCGCAAGGTCACATGTCGCCCCGGAATGCCGCCCGGCCCTCCGCCGCCTCCGCACACCCCTCGCACAGAGGGCCCGCGGCCGCACCTCAGAGGAACCTCAACCGCCCGGCGAATCCCCTCAATCGCCGCACACCGGCCGTCCGGATCGTGAGACCCCCTGCGGATCTTCCGGTGTGAACACCGTATTTCCGCAGATCATCCGGTGCGAATGGAGCGCGGATGTACCGACCTGATCCGGTTCTCGGTCACCCGTTATCCGATTTTGACATTGTGACGCCCCTGAATGGCGTAGTCCGAATGGCAGGATGCCGTAAACCCACGAGGTCGCGGCACCCGAAGGTGTGTGTTCTCGTCGACCCCATCGGTACGTCTTCTCTTCCCATCCGCCGGAGGAACCACGATGACCGCAAGCTCCACCCGTCGTACGACCGCACGGTCCCGGATCGCAGCGGCCGGTGCGATCGCGGTCGCGGGCACCCTGCTCCTCACCGGCTGCGGTGACCAGACCAAGGGCAAGGACTCCGGCAGCGCCTCCTCCACCGCGCCCCTCGCCGATCTGCTCCCCTCCGACATCCGGAACAAGGGCGAGATCAAGGTCGGTTCCGACATCCACTACGCGCCGGTCGAGTTCAAGGACTCCTCCGGCAAGGTCGTCGGCATCGACCCGGACCTCGCCACCGCCCTCGGCGACCAGCTCGGTGTGAAGTTCAGCTTCGAGGACGGCACGTTCGACGGACTGCTCACCGGTCTGCGCTCGGGCCGGTTCAACATGGCCATGTCCGCGATGACCGACAACAAGAACCGCCAGGAGGGCGTCGACCCCGACACGGGCAAGAAGGTCGGCGAGGGCGTCGACTTCGTCGACTACCTGACGGCGGGCGTCTCCATCTACACGCGCAAGGGCGAGACCAAGGGCATCACCGACTGGTCGGACCTGTGCGGCAAGAAGCTCGCCGTCCAGCGCGGCACGGTCTCCGAGGACCTGGCCAAGCAGGAGACCAAGAAGTGTCCGGCCGGCAAGAAGATCGGCATCGAGCCGTTCGACGACGACCAGCAGTCCCAGACCCGGCTGCGCTCCGGTGGTGTGGACGCCGCCTCCTCCGACTTCCCGGTCGCCGCCTACGCGGTGAAGACCTCCGGCGGCGGCAAGGACTTCGAGGTCGTGGGCGACCAGGTCGAGGCGGCCCCGTACGGCATCGCGGTCGCCAAGAAGGACACGCAGCTGCGTGACGCCCTCAAGGCCGCGCTGAACGCGATCATCAAGAACGGCGAGTACGCGAAGATCCTCCAGAAGTGGGGCGCGCAGGACGGCGCCGTCAAGGAAGCCGCGATCAACGGCGGCAAGTGATCCGCGGAACCTCAGCGGCCACCGAGAGGCAATACCTGTGACTGACATCGAGAAGACGGCCGGGGGCAAGGGCGCTCCCCCGGCCGCGCCGGAGGCCATCAAGGCCATCCCGGTCAAGCACTACGGGCGCTACGTGTCCGCCGTCATCGCCATCGCGCTGCTCGCGGCGATCGTGTACGCCTTCAGCCAGGGCAAGATCAACTGGCATGCGATCCCGGACTACTTCTTCGACGACCGCATCCTGACCGGCGTCGGCAAGACCCTGCTGCTGACGGTCCTGTCGATGGTGATCGGCATCGTGGGCGGCATCGTCCTCGCGGTGATGCGGCTGTCGAAGAACCCGGTGACCTCGTCGATCGCCTGGTTCTACATCTGGTTCTTCCGCGGCACCCCCGTGCTGGTGCAGCTGTTCCTGTGGTTCAACCTGGGACTCGTCTTCGAGTACATCAACCTGGGTCCGATCTACAAGAACTACTGGTCGGACTTCATGACGCCGCTGCTGACGGCGCTGCTCGGCCTCGGCCTCAACGAGGCCGCGTACATGGCGGAGATCTGCCGCGCCGGCCTGCTCGCGGTGGACGAGGGCCAGACCGAGGCGTCCCACGCGCTGGGCATGAGCCACGCCAAGACGCTGCGCCGGGTCGTGATCCCGCAGGCGATGCGCGTGATCGTGCCGCCCACGGGCAACGAAGTGATCAACATGCTGAAGACGACCTCGCTCGTGGCGGCCGTCCAGTATCCCGAACTCTTCCGCTATGCCCAGGACATCGGACAGAACTCGGGCGCTCCGGTGGAGATGTACTTCCTCGCCGCCGCGTGGTACCTGATCATGACCTCCATCCTGAGCGTCGGCCAGTACTACATCGAGCGCTACTACGCCCGCGGCTCCAGCCGACAACTGCCGGACACTCCCTGGCAGAAGGTGAAGGCGAACATGTTCTCCCTGGGCCGTCCGAAGGGAGGCGCGGCATGAGCGACAAGCTGAGCAAGAGCGACACCCCGCCGAAGGCGGTCGTGCCGATGGTGAAGTCCGAGGGCGTGCACAAGTCCTTCGGCGCGGTGGAGGTCCTCAAGGGCATCGACCTGGAGGTGAAGCCGGGCGAGGTGTTCTGCCTCATCGGCCCCTCCGGCTCCGGCAAGTCGACCTTCCTGAGGTGCATCAACCACCTGGAGAAGGTCAACGCCGGGCGCCTGTACGTCGACGGCGAGCTGGTCGGCTACCGCCAGAAGGGCGACAAGCTGTACGAGCTGCGGGACAGCGAGGTCGCGCTGAAGCGCCGGGACATCGGCATGGTCTTCCAGCGCTTCAACCTCTTCCCGCACATGACGGCCGCGGAGAACGTCGCCGAGGCGCCCGTGCAGGTCAAGGGCGTCTCCAGGCGGGCGGCGCAGGAGCAGGCGATGCAGCTCTTGGAGCGGGTGGGCCTCGGCGACAAGGCGGGCAACTACCCCTCCCAGCTCTCCGGCGGCCAGCAGCAGCGCGTGGCGATCGCCCGGGCCCTCGCCATGGAGCCCAAGCTGATGCTCTTCGACGAGCCCACGTCGGCGCTCGACCCGGAGCTGGTCGGTGACGTCCTCGACGTCATGCGCGACCTCGCCGAGTCCGGCATGACGATGGTCGTCGTCACCCACGAGATGGGCTTCGCCCGCGAGGTCGGCGACAGCCTGGTCTTCATGGACGGCGGCGTGGTCGTCGAGTCCGGCCACCCCCGGGACGTCCTCACCAACCCGCAGCACGAACGCACCCAGTCGTTCCTGTCGAAGGTGCTGTAGCCGTCACGGACACACCGAGGGGTGGTACGGGTCATCCCGTACCGCCCCTCTTCGTTGCGTCACTTCAGCGCGAGCACCAGGGAGTCCGAGGGCGAGCACCACACCGGCCGGGCCTCGCCGAAGCCCTGCTCGCGGAGGGCGGAGGCGTGCCAGGCGGCGGACGGGGTGTCGCCGTCGGCGTGTTCGCCGTAGATCTCGAAGCGGCGGGCGGTGGGGCCGGCGAGGACCGGGTCCTGGGCGGCGAGCTGCCACCACTCGGCCCAGTCGAGGGCCCCGTCCCGCTTGGCCCGGTCCATCCGCGCGTGCCGCTGGGCACGTTCGGCGGCGTTGATCCGGGGCGTGGACTCGTCGGCCATGTGATCGGCGTTCATGAACACCCCGCCCTCCCGTACCAGCCCCGCGAGCTGCCCGTACAGCACGGTGAGCGGCTCGGTGTGCAGCCAGTGCAGGGCGGTGGCGGTGAGCACGGCGTCGTAGGCGTCGTACGGCAGCGCCGCCGGCCAGTCGGCGTGCTTGAGGTCGGCCTCGACGAAGGTCACCCGGTCGTCGCCCGCGAACGTACCGCGCGCGATGGCGAGCAGCGCCGGGTCGAGGTCGACCCCGGTGCTGGTCGCCTCCGGGAACCGCGCCAGCAGCCGCGCGGTGATCGTGCCCGTACCGCAGGCGAGGTCGAGCACGCGCGGGGCGCTGCCGGCGAACGCCTCCACCATGTCGAGCATGACGCGGAACCGCTCCTCGCGGTCGGGCATGTACCACTCCTGCTGCCGGTCCCAGCTCTCCTGCCAGGCGGCCCAGTCCGTGCCCGTACCTATGGTGGTCACGATTCCCCATCCCCTTCCGCGCACGCGTAATACCCTGGAAGTGCGTCCGGCCATTACCCGACCGCAGACACGACCATAGAGCGCCCCAGTAAGGACTACAAGTGGAACTGGCCCGTTACTCGGACTACGCCGTACGCCTCGTCAACAGCGAGGAGCCGGGCCAGGGCAAGGACTCCCTGACCTCGGTGGAGGCCGTACGCGACCTCTTCGACGTGAACGCGTCGGCGGCCCGCCGCGCCACCGACGCCGATGTCACGCGTTTCCGCTCGGTCCGCGCCCGGCTGCGCTCGGTGTTCGAGGCGGCGGACGAGGGGGACGAGACGCTGGCCGTGGACCTGCTGAACTCCCTGCTGCTGGAGTTCCCGGTCAGCCCGCAGATCTCCGGCCACGACTTCCGCGACGACGACGGCCGCCCGCTGTGGCACATGCACCTGGCCGATCACCCGTCGAACGCGACCGCGGGCTACGCGGCCATCGCCGCGATGGGACTGGCGTTCCATCTCACCGAGTACGGCGTCGACCGGCTGGGCCTGTGCCAGGCCGCCCCCTGCCGGAACGCCTACCTGGACACCTCCACCAACCGCTCCCGCCGCTACTGCTCCGACCGCTGCGCCACCCGCGCGAACGTCGCCGCCTACCGCGCCCGGAAGCGCCTGGCCGCCGACCGGTCCGAGAACAGCGGTCTGGCCGCGGAGAACGCCCAGCGCACGACCGCCAGCGGCGAGCGCCGGCCGGCGGGCGGCCGGTAGCGCAGCCAGGCCCGCCCGAGGATCAGCTCCTCGGGCACGACCCCGTAGTCGGTGCTGTCCCCGCCCGCGTACGGGTTGTCGCCGAGCACCCACCAGCCGCCCTCGCGCCGCTCGACCGCACGCTTGACGACCAGCAGGTCCTGCTGGAAGGGGTGGCGCAGGACGACGATCTGTCCCGGCCGGACGGGAACGCCGTACCGCAGCAGCAGGCGGTCCCCGTGGTGGAGCGTGGGCACCATGGAGGGGCCCGTGACCTCGGCAAGGCCGAAGGGCGGCAGCGCTCGGCCCCGCTCGGTGTCCTGCGACAGCTCCGGCATCCCCGGCACCTCCCCGGTCCGTATCCCCACAGTCTCAGTCTGACCCCGGACTTTTGTCCTAAGCCCTGGGGGGCACTCGGGAAAACCCGTCCCTCAGGGAGTAATGTCCCACCTGAGAAGACGATCACGAGGAAGGAACGCTCCATGCTTTCCCGCCTGTTTGCCCCCAAGGTCAAGGTCAGCGCCCACTGCGACCTGCCCTGCGGTGTGTACGACCCCGCCCAGGCCCGCATCGAGGCGGAGTCGGTGAAGGCCATCCAGGAGAAGATGGCCGCCAACGACGACCTGCACTTCCAGATCCGTGCCACGGTGATCAAGGAGCAGCGCGCCGAGCTGGCCAAGCACCACCTGGACGTGCTCTGGAGCGACTACTTCAAGCCGCCGCACTTCGAGAGCTACCCCGAGCTGCACACGCTCGTCAACGAGGCCGTCAAGGCCCTCTCCGCCGCCAAGGCCTCCACGGACCCGGCGACGGGCCAGAAGGCCCTGGACTACATCGCCCAGATCGACAAGATCTTCTGGGAGACCAAGAAGGCTTGATCTCCCTCTAGGCCGTCTGACCTGCACTTTCGCGAGTTTGACTGCCTACCAGTCCGCACCCGGTCCGCAGGCCGCCGAGCACGGCGTCCATGACGGCCCGGGTGCGGTCTTCTTCCCCGGGCCAGAGGTGCGCGTAGATCCGCAGCGTGATGACGGCGGACGCGTGCCCGAGGACGAGCTGCACCTGCTTGACGCTCGCGCCGCCGGCGATGAGCGCGGAGGCGTAGAAGTGCCGCAGGTCATGGGTGACCATGTGCGGCAGCTCGACGGCCTTGCGGCCCCCGCGCTTGGCCGCCTTGCTCTCCTCCGCCTGGAGCGCCCTGCGGGCGCAGTTCCACTCGGTCTTCCAGCGCCGGTAGTTGAGCGGCTCCCCCTCCTCCATCGCGAACAGCCACTCCTTGGAGGGGCGTGCGGCGAGATGCGCGAGGAGGGCGTCGGTGACGCCGCCCTCGCCGTCGCCCTGGGCAAGGCGGGGCTGGTCGGCAGCCCGGAGGACGATCCTCTCCGCCCGCTGATCGAGGCCGTCGAGGCACACACGGTCGCGCTGAACCGCATCGGCGGCAACCTCAACCAGATCACCGCAGCCATCCACCGAGGAACCGTGCCCGAGCGCGCCGAGGCGGTGCTGGACCGCGTCGAGCAAGCAGCCGAGAGCAGCTACCGACTGATCGACCAGCTCCTGACGGAAGGCACCGCGCATAGTTCCTGACGTCTCCACCGGCTCCGACACCCGCGGACTGATCGCCTACCTCTTCGGCCCCGGCCGCCGCGACGAACACACCAACCCTCACATCGCCGCCTGGGACAAGGCCGGCGCCCCCGACCCCGGCCGCGACCCGGCAGCCACCTACACCCAGCTCGCCAAGCGCCTCGACACCCACGTCGACCTGCGCACCCGCGAGCTGGACGGCAAGAAACCACCCCAGCACGTCTGGCACTGCCCCGTCCGCACCGCACCCGGCGACCGCTACCTCACCGACACCGAGTGGGCCGAGGTCGCCTGCCGCATCATTCACGCTACAGGCATCGCCCCCGAAGGCGACGAGAAGGCATGCCGGTGGATCGCCGTGCGCCACGCCGACGACCACATCCACATCATGGCCACCATCGTCCGCGCCGACGGACGCCGCCCCCGCACCCACCGCGACGGACAGCGGGCCCAAGCCGAGTGCCGCAAGATCGAAGCAGAGTTCGGCCTGCGCCGCCTGAAGTCCGGCGACCTCACCGCACCCCGCACCCCCACCGGCGCCGAACGCGCCAAGGCGGAACGCCAGGGCCAGACGGTCACGGCACGGCACTGGCTGCGCGAGCAGGCATACGCGGTCGCCGCCGCCGTACACAACGAGGCCGACTACTTCACCGTGCTTCCAGTCCCTCGGCATCAAGGTCAAAACACGCCTCGGTCCCGACACCGGCGACGTCATCGGCTACAGCCTCGCCGCACCCGGCGACACCAACGCGGCTGGCGAACCCGTCTGGTACGGCGGCTCCAAACTCGCCCCCGACCTCTCCATCAACCGCCTACGCGAACGCCTCCCCGACCAGCAGATAGCCGAGCACCCGCGGTATGTGGCGGACCCCGCCGACCCATGGCGCCACACCACCACCGCCATACATACGGCACGCACCGTCCTCGACTTCGGTGACGATGCCGCCGCCCAGGGCCACCTGGCCGCCTTCGGCGATGCCCTGTACAACATCGCCAGCGCCACAACCGGCCCACACAGGGCGGAACTACGAGCGGCGGCGATGGCGTTCAACCGCGCCCGACGCTCCGCCATCCGCGCCGACCACCAGGCCGTCACCGCCCTGCGCAAGGCCGCCAAGGAACTCGCCTATACCTCCAGCGAGCCGGGCGGACTCGCCATCGCCCTGCTCTTCGCCACCGTGCACCTGCCCCGCGCCGCCGCCAAGTGGCACGAGCAACGCGGCCACGAACAGCAGGCGGCAGCGGCCGAAGAAGCCCTCCGCCACCTCCAGGCGGGCTACCAGCAGGCCGCCACCCCCGTTTTGGCGGACTTGGCCCGCCGCGCACCACGAGCCGCGACCACCATCCGCTTCGAGCAGGACGTTCGCGCGGCCCTCCCCGACCACGCCGACCGAATCCTCGCCGACCCCACTTGGACCGCCCTGACCACCACCCTCGCCCACGCCGAGACCGCGGGCCACAACCCCCGACGCCTTCTGGGGGAGGTGGGCACCCAACGAGAGCTCGACAGCGCCGAGCACCCCGCCGAGGTTCTCAACTGGCGGATCACGGCTCAACCGAACCGGCGGACGCAAGCGGCTCGCAGCCGAAGCACCACCAGCGGAACGTCGTCCATGTCCGCCACGCCGCGCCCTCCGGCCACACCAGCGGCCACGAGGCCCGAAGAGCGCAGTCGGCACCGCTGACCCGGGTCAGATGCTCTTCTGCGGATGCGCATCCTCATCACGCCGTAGCCTTCCGGCGTGCGCTATCTCGCAGAACCATTCATCCTCCGCGCCCTCAAGCGGGGGCGTTCCGTCGAGCAGTTCCTCGGACCGGCTGGAACCCCCGAGAGGCCGGGGGTCCGCTGGGTCGAAATACGACCGGCCCAAGGTTCCTACGAGGTCTACCTCCACGCCGCTCTCGACTGCGAACCCCTGACGGGCGACCTGGATTCGCTGCCGCCGTTGTTCGACGACGAGGAAGAGGATTTCGGCCTGCTCTTGGCAACCACGAGTGAGCCGCTTGCTGCCATGCGTGCTGCCGAGAGTCAAACCGGAGCCTCACTCAAACGCTGGGTGAACCAGTCCATGGCGGGCGATGAGTACCACGACTACGTACTGGCCGGCCGCCCCGGAACGACACCTGACGACCAGCCGTGGCCCACTCCGCAGTCGTCGGCCGCCAGGTCAGCGACCTCGTAGACGATCAGCGGGGCCCGTTATCCAACCCTTGCGTGGGCACCGGAAGCCGTCGCCGGAGGCGATCGCTGAGTTCATAGCCTTTCGCGCCCGGCAGCCTGCTGGTCGGTGATTGACATGATGGGCGCCGGTGAGTTCTCAGGTGTCTCTAGAGGGGCGACTATGGCGTTCAAGGCCGAAGCCGATTTCGGAGTCGCCGGACGGGACGAGTGGTCCTATGCGCCGGCTGCCGGCGTGGGACCGCTCCGGTTCGGTATGACCGTCGACGAAGTGGTCGAGGCGGCTGAGACACTCGGCCAGACGAAGGTCAGCAATTGTGCACCGGACCACGCGATCTTCTCGCCGACATGGAAGGTCGAGGTCCGCCGTCGCGGGGCGGCTCCTTCTCCATCTGCCGTCACAACCTATGTGAGTCAAGCTGTGGGCCTCTTCTGCATTGCTGTCGACGCCGTGTACGGTCCCCAGGTCGTATACGACGGAATCCCGCTGGTCGGGCGAGACCTGTCGGAGCTGGAGAGCGACGCAATCGCGTATGCCGAGGCAATGGACGTGTACTTCCGCTACACGCCCGAGGGCTACGCAGGACCGGATGATCCCGGGGTCGTCATGCGCGGGCAACTAGTCGGGCCGGTCCTCCGATCGCGCCCGTTGTTCATGGTGACGCGCGACGGCGCGAATACCGAATGGGACTCGATGCCCTCCGAGGAGTACCGCCTCAACGGGTCGACGGCCTGACGTGGCGTGACTCATGACGAGGAGGCCCGAATACGCCAGCCCACCAGTCGAGGTCGCGTTCGGGCCGCCCGTTATGCACCCTGATGCCCTCGCTGTCCGTGGCAGCGAGGGCATCAGTCGTCAGGCGGCTCGGGCTACGGGTAACTGCGCGACCCACGTCGTGACCTCAGTCAGGTGCTCGGGCTGTAGCCCGAGGTGCGGGTCGGGTTGAACGAGGAGAGTTGGCGTTCCCTTGGCGGTGCGCTCTGCCGCCCAGGCGTGGTCGAGGCTGGTGAAGTCGTCGTCGATCCAGACTGCGGGGGCGTCGCGCAGCCAGGCGTCGACGTGGTCGCGCTTCCAGAGGTAGCCGTTGGGGTGGCTGGTGGTGATCTGCGGACGCGGCAGGTCGACGTGCGGCAGGGCCGGGAGGTCGAGAAGGGGCCCGATGAGGGTGGTGGCGTCCTGCCGCCAGCTGGTGCACCAGACCGGGGTGACCAGGCCGGTGCGGATCACGTCCATGAGAAGGCGGCCGTGGTCGGGGTTGAGCCAGACGGTGACCGGGTTGTCGGCGCTGCGGCCGGTGGGGACGACGTCGTGGCGGGCGTGGGTGGCCGGAATCGAGCCGTCCGCGTTGAGGAAGGGTATGAGGACGCCGTCGATGTCGAGGAGCAGGTAGGGCGGGCGCATCGGTTCCTCCGGGGAAGCCGGGGTGAGTGGCTGGTCAGAGCTTGCGGGCGCGGATCAGCAGGGTGGTGGGCCAGTGGCCCATGCGGGGGTCGTGGAACTCCTGGGCCGAGGTGAGCCAGAAGCCGGCCAGGCTGAGGTGCTTCTCCCAGCGGTCGGTGTCGAACTCCCAGCGGGCGATGGGGAGCCGGGTGCGGTCGGGCAGGGGCGGTCGTCGTCAGCAGGGCTTCGGCCGCCGCGCTGCGGGTGGGGGACAGAGAAGGCGAGCACTCGCCCGGGCGTGAGGCGTTGGGCGATGGCCGGGAGCAGGAGTTCGGGGGCGACGAGGCCGACGGCGCCGAAGACGGAGTAGATCGCGTCGAACTGCTCGTCGGTGGCGTGCAGGTAGTGCAGGGCGTGGCTGGCGATGAAGGTGAGGTTGTTCAGCCGTCCGTAGTGGGAGCGGGCGCGGCGGACCTGGAGGCCGACCAGGTCGACGCCGGTGACGTGGGCGCCGTGGCGTGTGGCGAGGTGGGCGGCGTTGTGGCCGGGGCCGCAGCCGAGTTCCAGGAGTCGCTTGCCGCGCAGGTCGGGGCCGAGGACGTCGGCGCCGGGACCTTGGCCCGGTCTCGTCGTCCATTCCATCCGGGCGGGTACGGCCAGAGGTTCGGCGAGTCCGGCGGCGGTGCGCTGGAGGGCGTGGGCGTGCCAGGGGGATGCCTGGGCGAGCACGTCAGATCTCCAGGAGGTGGAGGACGTCGGTGAGGTGGCGGCGGACGGCCTTGAGGTAGGCGAGGTCGGTGGCCGAGTCGTTGATCCAGCGGACGGACTGCTCCATGAACCACTCGACGGCCCACATGCGGTGCCAGCCCAGGGCCCAGTTCTCGGCGGTGAGCCCGCCGCGCGGGGCGAGGGCGTCGGGGGTGCCGCCGGCGGTGACGTACTGCTCCAGGAAGACGCGCAGGCGTACAGGGTGCGGGGGTTCGATGGTTCCGTGCCAGCTGGCGAGGTCGAGCAGGCCGGGGCCGGTGAAGGCGCGGGCGAAGTCGAGCAGCCGCCAGCCGTGCTCTCCGATGTGGAGGCTGGTGGGGTGGAACTCGGAGTGCGCCCAGCCGAAGGGTGCCAGCGTCGCTCCGGCCGAGCGGGCGGTGGCGGCCTGGGCGATCCGGTCGAGCGCATCCTCGACGTCGTCGGCGTCCTGCCACGGTCGGCCTTGCGCAGCCGTTCGAGATGCTCCAGCGCTCGCGTCGGCAGCGAGCGCAGCCGCTCTTCGTCGAGCACGGGCAAGGACGGAGCCGTACGGGCGCCGTGCAGGACCACGGCCGCGACGACGCCGTCCAGGTCATCGGCCTCACGGCTCGACGGCCCAAGGTCCTCCATGAGCATGCCGAGCCAGCCGTCCACAACGTCGGAGGCGTGGACCTGAGGGACGGGAACACCGAGGGTCCGGGCCAGGCGGAGGGCCTGGTCCTCTCCGTCGAACGGCCTCTTCGCGTACTTGAAGATGGCCGTGGTGCCGTCCGGGTAGGTCACGCGCTCGACGCCTGACATGGACCACACGCGCACCTCCTCTCGTACGGCGGTGGACTGGCCCACTGCGGTGAGCAGGTCGGTGAGCAGTTGGGCGGCGGGATTCGGGCTCATGGAGGCTCCGGTCGGTGGGTGGCGTCCGGGGCGGGCGAGGGGTGCCGGCCCACCCCGGAGCCTGATCGGGTGGTGGGTTACGCGGCGGGGTTCACGCGGTGGGCGTAGACCCGCTCGATCCAGCCCGCCTTGAAAGCGGCGAGGTCGTCGCGGAAGTTCGCCATCGAGGCACCGTAGGGCGCGACGACTCCGCCGGTCTGGTCCGGCACCGACTGGCAGCCGTGCACCAGACGTTCACCGAGCGCGGCGTGGGCCTTGATGGACTCGATCCGGCGGTGCTCGTTGAACCAGCCACCGTGGTACACCTCGTCGAGCATCCCGCCCATCTCGTCGTCCAGGTCGAAGACGACGGAGGTCGCGGCGGGGAAGAACCAGCACGGGCCGACGTTGGAGATGTGGCCGTCCAGCTCGACCTTGTTGAGCGCCATGAGCGTGGCCGCCTCGCGCAGCATCCGCAGGTGGTCAGCGGTGATCTGCGGCAGGCCCAGGCCGGCCAGGTGCTCCTCGCGGAACAGGTAGGCGTACACCTCGTACGCGGTGGCCAGGACGCGGGCCGCGTCGGAGGTGGACTCGCCGTGGCTCTTAATGAAGCCGAGCGCGAGCTGTTCGACCGCGCTCTCCGTCGTCTCGTCCACGCCGAGGAGCTGGGCCTTGACCAGCTCCCAGTCGGCGACGAGCCAGCTGCTGGACTCGAAGCGGAAGAAGTACGCGGCCGGGTCGATGGTGATGCGCCGACCGTCGGTCTGGATACCGGGCAGGCGGCTCCAGCGCGGGTCGAACGCCTCGGGCAGCTCGACCGTGATGGCCGTGGTGTCGATGATGGTCACCGTGTCTCCGTCTCTGTTCGGCCGGAACCGGGCACAGGAATGCCCGAACCCGATGGGGACGTACGGAACTTCGGGGAGCCGCCCGGACCAAGGGGGGAGCCTGGATCACGGCCACGCCGTTCCGGGCGGCTGCTGATAAGTGAACCGGCGGTCACGCTCAGTGGGTACGGTGGAGGCTGGTTGAAGCGGTATACGCGGTTTACAGCTCCGGAGCGGAGGCGATCGTGGCAACGCAGAGGGCCCCCAACTCTCGGCTGCGCGAGGCCATCGACGCGGCCGGCTGCACCTACGAGGCTCTCGCCAGGGACGTACGGCGTATCGCCGCCGAGAACGGCGAAGTCCTCCAGACCAACAAGTCCGCCATCTCGCACTGGGTGAACGGCACGAGGAGCCCGTCGGGCCGGGTGGGCCAGTACCTGGCCGAGGCGCTGTCTCGCCGAACGGGACGCACGATCACCCAGACCGAGATCGGCCTCCGTACCGACGACGCTGCCGGGGAACCTGCGGAATCCGACCCCGTCCTCGCCGTCACCGACCTGGGCCGCGCCGATGTCGAGCGTCGCCGCTTCCTCGCCATCGCGGCGTTCACCACCGCCGGAGTCGCCATGCCGATCGGCTACGACCACGAGGCGACCTCTCGTATGCTCCGCGTCCGCACCGGGACGTTCGTGGTCGGGGTGGAGGATGTGGAGGTGGTCCGGCAGATCACCGCGGCCTTCAGTGCGGCCGACGAACGCCTCGGGGGCGGCCACGGCCTGACCACCGTCACCGCGTACCTCGCCGACACCGCCGCCCCCATGCTCCGGGGACGCTTCCCCAGTGACGCCTTACGCCAGACCGCGTTCGGGGCAGTCGCCGAACTCGCCTACCTCGCAGGGTGGAAGCACCACGATCTCGGTCAGGAGGGTGCCGCCCAGCGCTACTACCAGGTCGGCTACCAGCTCGCCTGCGAGGCCGACCCGCACGGCCACGCCGCCTGGATGATGCGCGCCCTCGCCCACCAGGCCCTGAGCCTCAAGCAGCCCCACCACTGCGTCGACCTCGTCGCAGGCGCCCTGCAACGCGGCCTCGGCCACGTCGACGGCCAGACCGAGGCCCTCCTCCACATCACCCACGCCCGCGCCTACGCCGCCGCCAACGAGCCCGCCCTGGCCGCGCGTGCCCTCCTCGCCGCCGAAGACGCCCTCCTGCGGGAAGGCGACCCCCAGCCCAGCTACTCCCGCGTGAGCGGCCCCGCCGCTGGCACCGTGGCCAGCCACACTGCCCGCACCCTGACGGACCTCGCCGACCACACCGGTACCGAGCAGCAACACCGGGACGCCCTCACCCGCTGGGATCCAGGGAAGTACAAGCGCGTCCACGCCCTCACCCACGCCGACCTCGGCGACAGCCTCGCCGCCCAGGCCCGCGCCGACGAAGCCGTCGCCGCATGGGCCCAGGCCCTGGTCCTCATGGAGGGCATGACTTCGGACCGCACCCGGAAGGCCATCACCTCGATCCGCTCCACCCTCGCGGTCTACCAGCGCCGCCGCGTTCCCGGCGCCGCCGATCTTGCCCGCCGCGCCCGCGAAGCCCTCGCTTAACATGCCCGACAAGCCGTCCGACGAAGGGAACCCCGTGACCCAGCAGACCGACGACCAGCCGAAGGCCCTCAAGCCGGCGCTCGAATCGATGACCCTGCTGGTCGCGGCCGTCATCGTCCACGACACGGCCACCAACCGAGTCGTCCTCCTCCAGCGCAGCGAGAACGCGAAGTTTGCCCAGGGGATGTGGGACCTGCCCGTCGGCAAGAGCGAACCGGGCGAGCCCATCACGGAGACCGCAGTCCGTGAGCTCTACGAGGAGACGGGCCTCACGGTGAAACCCGAGTCCCTCAAAGTCGCCCACATTATTCACGGCGCCTGGGGCGTCGAAGCCCCCAACGGCTTCCTCACGGTCGTCTTCGCCTCCCACGACTGGACGGGCGAGCCGGAGAACCGCGAACCCCGCAAGCACGCCCAAGTTCGCTGGGTCGATGCCAAAGCCATCCCCGCAGCGTTCGTGGATACCACCGCTAGCGCCCTCCACAACTATCTCAAAGGTGGTCCGGAAATTTCCCTCGACGGCTGGCGTTAGCCTCGCTGCTCCACGTCTCCGCTCGTAGCCGGTTCCGGTACAGAAATTGAACGCCGACCCCGACTTTTCGCGGCACATGTAAATCTCGCATTTCGCGAGCGCCACGCTGATAGCCTGGATTAACCTAATCCTGTTCAGGAACGGCATGCCGGGCATGGAGGGGGCCATCTGCACTCTCTGTGTCAGCACATGGCAATTTTTTGATTCCCAGAAAATTGACTTTCCCGTGCCGCAAAATTTGGCATCAACAAGACATGTTAGCTGTCACACCAAGGGGACACTAGATGAACGATAGCGCCAGCCTAAAGCACAAAATAGCCACTCAACTTCTCGAAAGCGACCTCATGTTCTCTCGTCGCTTCCTGGACGGCATGCTGGCGGACCAGGCAAACTCGACCATCCCGTACTTCTGCATGAATAATTACCTCTCGCTCTTCATATACGAGTCACATAAGACCCTCAAGGTCATCGATCCGCCGCGAGCGGCACGCTTGACATATAACCACGAGGCCGTCATTGAGAAGGCGCGCCACAGCGTCAAGCTCTTTGACGGTTCCAAGGTTGGGCACGCGAGCATCCTCGGCGACTTCACAGCGATCATCGCCGCCGATCGAAAGAGGTTCCTCAACAACACCTGGTTCCCTCCGGCCCGGGTGCTAGAAACCGACCTTGGCGAGTGGCGCTACCGAGGCCGGCTAGTGACGACAACCCAAGTGGCTAGTTTCTTCTCGGGCATCCCCAATCTTGCTACGTCCGACATCTCTATCATTGGGCGCACTCTCATGACTTTGGCTGAAACTCAAGCGCGCTTCTTAGAGCAGGCAACCGAGTCTCTCCCGTGGCACGGGTCATCATTTATGTCCGGCATGCACTTCGGAGAGCTGAAGAGCCGGGACCGACGATCTGAGTGGCATTTCAAGCGCCTGTTTGACACGGCCCTATCGGACGAGCTGACAGCTTCGATGTCGTCCTTTCAATGCTCGCTCAACGTCCTTGACGTGATTTTGTCGGCTGACCAGTGCGCCGCTTCTGGCGAGACCCTACTCAAGCTTAGATTCATCACGCTTTACCACGTACTCTCGAGTCTCACTCAGCTTAAAGCCGCATACGGTAGCACGCTGAGCAGGGGGTCCCTCAGCGTCCTAAATTCCATCCTGAGTCATCAGACGAGCGTCACCATCATGCACGCGGATGCGCGGGGATTCCGCAATACGCTCATTCACTACACCCCCGAGGAACGGGTCATACCCCGGCTGACTCTGAGCTTGCCTTTCTACGGACTGGTCGAGGAGTATTACCCGAAACACGACTTTTGTTCGCTGAGCCAAGAGCTCGGCGAGCACACGACGCGCGTGGCGACGCTTCTCGATGAGTGGGCGCGAAAATAAATGATCTTCCTGCCCCCTGGAGTGATCGACTGCGGTACGCCTCGCTCGTCTATCAGGGGGAGAGCGGTTGTCTATCCAGGCGATTCCGGGCACGGCTTGGTGGACGCCCGCAACTCTGTGCCGGAAGTTACGAAGAGGCTTGCCGCACCCCGCGAATCCACGACTTCATCCTCGCGGATGACCGCGTCGGGTAACACAGAGCCGTCGACTCAGTCCGCACACAGCCCGCAGGACACCCGATCAGGACCGTCGCACCCCATCGCCACCCAACACCAAAAGGCCAGGTCAGCGACCTGCGGAACCCATCGCCGCAGGTCACCGACCCGCCCCATTCCTGGGAGACCAAGAAGGCTTGATCCCTCGGGTCAACCCCCCGGCCTGCGACGTGCCTGATTCCGCAGTGCCCCCGGCCGCACCCGGCGCCCTTGAGGAGCCGGGTGCGGCCTTTTGGTGCGCCCGGATGCCCGGCCGCCGACATGAACGGCGCCGACATAGGCGGCCGCTCACGGGACATCCGGCAGGCATGGAGAAATCGCTGAAGGGATCCGGGTCCCGTGACGAAGACGTGCCGGCCGGGCAGGACACGGGCTTCGGTCCGACGGAGCAGGTGGAGCGGCGGGCGCCGGACTCGCTGACGGATCTGCCCGCGCGTTCCTGGGGTGCGGTGCTCAAGGGCACCCTGAAGGAGTTCCAGAAGGACGAGCTGGTCGACCGGGCGGCGTCGCTGACCTACTACGGTGTCCTCGCGCTGTTCCCGGCGCTGCTGGCGCTGGTCTCCCTGCTGGGACTGGCCGGCCGGTCGACGACCCAGAAGGTGCTGACCAACATCCAGCAGCTCGCCCCCGGTCCCGCCCGCGACGTCCTGCGTGCCGCGGTGCAGCAGATGCAGGGCAAGGGCGGCATCGGCTCGGTCATGGCGGTGGTGGGTCTGGCGCTCGCGGTGTGGTCGGCCTCCGGTTACGTGGCCGCCTTCATCCGCTGCGCCAACGCCGTGTACGACGTGCCCGAGGGCCGGCCGGTGTGGAAGCTGCTGCCCGTGCGGCTGGGGGTGACCGTGGTGCTCATGGTCATCGCCGTGATCAGCGCGCTGATCGTCGTCCTCACCGGCAGCGTGGCCCGGCAGGTGGGCACCACGCTGGGCATCGGCGACACCTTCCTGACGGTGTGGTCGATCGCCAAGTGGCCGGTGCTCGCCGCCCTGGTCACGATCATGATCGCGATCCTCTTCTGGGCGACCCCGAACGCCAAGATCCGCAGCATCCGCTGGATCACTCCGGGCAGCTTCCTCGCCCTGGTCGTCTGGCTGATCGCCTCGGCGGCCTTCGCGCTGTACGTGGCGAACTTCTCCTCCTACAACAAGACCTACGGCGCCATCGCGGGTGTGATCGTCTTCCTGGTGTGGCTGTGGCTCACCAACCTGGCCATCCTGCTCGGCCTGGAATTCGACGCGGAGATGAGCCGCCACCGCGCCATCGCCGGCGGCCACCCGGCCGACGAGGAGCCCTACGTCGAGCCCCGCGACACCCGCACCTGGGACGAGGAGGACCGCAAGCGCCTCGGCTGACCCGAGGGCCCTAGGGCGTGTCCGCCTTCCACGGCTCCACGTCCACCACCGCCGACACCGGCACCGCCCCGTACACGTGCGGGAACTCCTCACCGGCCGGCGGCATCGCCTCGTACTTCAGCGGGGCGTCCAGCAGGGACGGGTCGACCACCAGGACCACCAGGTCGTCCCGGGCGGGGTCCTCGCCGTACAGGAAGGCGGCCACGCGCTGGAGTTGGGCGCGGGTGGAGAAGTGGATGTAGCCGACCTCCTGAAGGGTGCGGCCCCGGGTGGAGACCTCGTACGAGCCCTGCTCGCGGGCCGCTTCCCAGAGGGCGCGTTCGGTGATGTGGAGGATCTCGGGGTGCTGGGCATCGGGCTGCTGGGGCATGGAGGTCACGCTACGGGCGCAGGCCGGGTTGTGGCACGGGCCGGGCTTCCACACCGGAACCCATGCCCCCAGGGTCTTGCGGCGGCCGGCGACCATGTCGACGGATTCGCCGCAGGCGGGGCAGACGTGGGCTTCCCTGTCCATAAGCCCAGGGTAGGCCGGATGGGTCCCGCGCACCGTGGGGATGCGCGGGACCCGAGGGGACCAGGGGCCCGAAGGCGGCTCAGCTGCTGCGCCGGGTGACGAACTCCGCCAGGGCCAGCAGACCCCCCGCCGCCTCCGGAGCCGGGACCGCGCGGGCCAGTTCCTGCACCGCCCGGGCCATCCGGTCCGCCGCCTCCGCCTGGGCCCAGTCCCGGCCGCCCGCCTGCTCCACCGCGACCGTCGCCCGGGCGATCTCGGCACCGTCCCCCGCCGTGTGCGGGCGGGCGTACAGCGCGGCCAGTTCGGCACCCGCCGGGGTGCCGGAGGTCAGCGCGGCGACCACGGGCAGGGACTTCTTGCGGACGGCGAGGTCGGCACCGGCCGGCTTGCCGGTGCGCCGGGGGTCGCCCCATATGCCGATCACGTCGTCGATGAGCTGGAACGCCAGGCCGGCCTGCCGGCCGAAGGTGTCCAGCGCCACCACCACCTCGTCCTCCGCGCCCGCGTACAGCGCGCCCAGGGCGCAGGCGCAGCCCAGCAGGGCGCCGGTCTTCGCCTCGGCCATGGCGAGCACCTCGTCGAGGGCGACCTCGCCGGGTGCGCGCTGTTCCATGGCCGTGTCGGTCTGCTGTCCGGCGCACAGTTCGATCACGCACTCCGCGAGCCGGGCCGCCGCCCGGCCGGAGGCGGGGTGCCGGTCGTCGGCGAGCAGCCGCAGGGCCAGCGCCTGGAGGGCGTCCCCGGCGAGGATCGCGTCGGGGTCGCCGAACACGGTCCAGGCCGTCGGCCGGTGTCTGCGGGTGGTGTCGCGGTCCATCAGGTCGTCGTGCAGCAGCGAGAAGTTGTGGACCAGTTCGACCGCCGCCGCGGCCCGCACGGCCGCCGCCCGCGCCTCCGCGCCGCCCAGCGCGGACGCCGCGGCGAGGACGAGGGCCGGGCGGATCGCCTTGCCCGCGTTGCCCGCCGCAGGGGTGCCGTCCGCGTGGCTCCAGCCGAAGTGGTAGAGCGCGATCCGGCGCAACGGCGTCGGCAACGATTCGACGGCGGCGCGCAGTTCGGGGTCGACGACACCCCGTGTGCGCTCCAGCAGGACGACCGCCTCGTGCCCCGGGGTGTCCTCCGCCGGCTGTCGCGGCCTGGGTACGGCGTCCGACGGGACCGGCGCCGGGCACTCCCCGGCCGCCACGATGGACTCGCTCATGCTTCCCCCTCGCCGGCGAACACGGTGAGACCCCCGCCCCGGCGTCGGCCGCCGGGACGGGAAGCGGGTGATCGCGTCACCGCCACCGGCCGATCTCCACGTTCTCCAGCACACCCAGCGCGTCGGGCACCAGGACGGCGGCCGAGTAGTAGGCGGTCACCAGGTAGTTGATGACGGCCTGCTCGTTGATGCCCATGAAGCGCACCGACAGGCTGGGCTCGATCTCGTCCGGCAGGCCGGACTGGCGCAGGCCGATGACACCCTGCTCGGCCTCGCCGGTGCGCAGCGCGATGATCGAGGTGGTGCGGGCCTCGCTGACCGGGATCTTGTTGCACGGGTAGATCGGCACCCCGCGCCAGGTGGGGATGCGGTTGCCGCCCACGTCGATGGTCTCCGGGACCAGTCCGCGCTTGTTCAGCTCGCGCCCGATCGCCGCGATGGCGCGCGGGTGGGCCAGGAGGAACTTGGTGCCCCGGCGGCGGCTGAGCAGCTCGTCCAAGTCGTCCGGGCCGGGGACGCCGTCGTGCGGCTGGAGCCGCTGGTCGTACTCGCAGTTGTGCAGGAGGCCGAACTCGCGGTTGTTGACCAGCTCGTGCTCCTGGCGCTCCTTCAGCGCCTCGACAGTGAGCCGCAGCTGCTGCTCGGTCTGGTTCATCGGCTGGTTGTAGAGGTCGGCCACGCGGGAGTGGATGCGCAGCACGGTCTGGGCGATGCTGAGTTCGTACTCGCGCGGACGCGCCTCGTAGTCCACGAAGGTGTGCGGGATGTCGGGCTCGCCGGAGTGGCCGGCCGCCAGCTCGACCTCCTTCTCGCCGTACTTGTTGGTGCGCTGGTCCGGGAGCGCGCGCAGCCGGCCGACGTGCTCGCTCAGGGAGTCGGAGCGCTCGGCGACCTGCTCGAAGTCCGAGCGGCTGAGCACGAGCACCGTGCACGCGGTGGCGGCGCGGGCGGTGTACTCCCAGATGGCGTCGGGGTCGAGCAGCGCCTGTTCGCCGAAGTAGGCGCCGTCGGCCAGGACTTCGAGCACGGCGTCGTCGCCGTACGGGCCCGTGCCGATCTTCTCCACGCGGCCGTGGGCGAGCAGGTACACCTTCTCGGTGCGGGTGCCGAAGGAGCTGATCACGTCGCCCGCGGCGATCTCGCGCTGCCGGCAGCGCCGGGCCAGCTCGGTGAGCACCTCCTCGTCCTCGTACGAGCGCAGCGCGGGCAGTTCGCCCAGCTCGGCCGGGATGACCTCGACCTGGTCGCCCGTCTTCACGAAGGTGATGCGGCCGTCCCCCACGGCGTACGTCAGCCTGCGGTTCACCCGGTACGCGCCGCCCTGGACGTCGACCCAGGGAAGGTTGCGCAGCAGCCAGCGGGAGCTGATCTCCTGCATCTGGGGTGCGGACTTGGTGGTGGTGGCCAGGTTCCGCGCGGCCGCCGTGCCCAGGGACTGCTGCGGCTTGCCCTGCTCCGTGCGGACCTCTTCGCCTACCGACATAAGGAATTGCCCTCCCATGTATGCCCGTGCCGAATCTCGCCTGGCACCGGTCTCGGGGCCGAGCCTCTCATCACGCAGCGTGCCCGCACCATTACCCGAAAGAAGGGGAATGGATCATCGGACTACTGGGCATTCTGGGCGACCCGGCGAGAAAAATGGCCGGATCGGCTCGCACAGCGAGCGAACGATGTGGTTCCCGCCCCCCAGCGTCGGTACAAGCACCGTGACGGGTGGGCCGGGACGGCCGGTCCGTCCCGAACTTCCCGAACGGTACGAAGGAGGCGGCCATGTCCCCACCCATGTCCGCGAGCGGTTTTCTGAGCGCGCTGAAGGCCGAGGGCCTCAAGATCGTGGAGGTCGGCAGCTGGCGGACCCACAACCGCAACCACAAGGGCCCCTGGGGCCCGGTGCACGGCGTCATGATCCACCACACGGTGACCAGCGGCAGCGCCCGCACCGTGGAGCTGTGCCGGGAGGGTTACGACGAGCTTCCCGGCCCGCTCTGCCACGGCGTGATCACCAAGGACGGCAAGGTCCACCTGGTCGGCTACGGCCGCGCCAACCACGCCGGTCTCGGTGACGACGAGGTGCTCCGCGCGGTCATCGCCGAGAAGGGCCTGCCGCCCGACAACGAGTCCAACACCGACGGCAACCGGCACTTCTACGGCTTCGAGTGCGAGAACCTCGGCGACGGGAAGGACCCGTGGCCCGAGGTCCAGATGGAGGCGATCGTGCGGGCAGCCGCCGCGATCTGCCGCCACCACGGCTGGACGGAACATTCGGTGATCGGCCACCTCGAGTGGCAGCCCGGCAAAGTGGACCCGCGCGGCTTCACCATGTCCTCGCTCCGCTCGCGGATCAGGGCCCAGCTCAAGGACTGAGACCCCTGCCGCAGGGGCGACAATGGCCGGATGACCAGCGCCGACCCACTTGCCCCGGCACTCCCCTCCCCCCTCACGGAGATGCGGGACCACCGCTTCTCCCGGCACGGCGTGCGACTGCTGCTCAAGCGGGACGATCTGATCCACCCGGAGCTGATCGGCAACAAGTGGCGCAAGCTCGTGCCGAACATCGAGGCGGCGCGGGGCCGGACGCTGGTCACCTTCGGTGGCGCGTACTCCAACCATCTGCGCGCCACCGCGGCCGCCGGGCGGCTGCTCGGGCTGCCCACCATCGGCGTGGTGCGCGGCGACGAACTGGCCGGCCGCCCGCTGAACCCGTCCCTGGCCGGATGCGCGGCCGACGGCATGCGGCTGCACTTCACCGACCGGGCCACCT
This sequence comes from Streptomyces sp. BK022, assembly GCF_004217355.1. NCBI lineage: Bacteria > Bacillati > Actinomycetota > Actinomycetes > Kitasatosporales > Streptomycetaceae > Streptomyces > Streptomyces sp. BK022. The sequence continues at coordinate 721,861 of NZ_SHKU01000002.1, read as the reverse complement.
ACCGGCGCAAGGGCGACCCGGAGACCCTGGCCGCGCTCCTCGACGCGGCCGGCGCGAAGGACGCGTACGTCGTCCCCGAGGGCGGCAGCAACGCCGAGGCGGTACGCGGCTGCGTGGCGCTGGGCGAGGAGCTGGCGGGGCGCGCGGAGGTCGTCGCGGTGGCCTGCGGCACCGGCGGCACGCTCGCCGGACTGGCCGCCGGTCTCGCCCCAGGACAGCGCGCGCTCGGCGTGCCCGTGCTCCGGGGCGGCTTCCTGGAGGCCGAGGTGCGCACGCTCCAGGAGCGGGCCTTCGGCGCCCGCACCGGCGACTGGTCGCTGGAGGAGCGCTTCCACTTCGGCGGCTACGCCCGTACGACCCCGGAACTGGACGCCTTCGCGGCCAACTTCGAGGACCGGCACGGGGTGCCCGTGGAGCGGCTGTATGTCGCCAAGTTGCTGTACGCGCTCACCACGCTGGCCGAGGAGGGCGCCTTCCCGCGCGGGACCGCCGTGGCCGCGGTGATCACCGGGCGCCCCTTCCCGGACAGTACGTTTTAGGCCACTTCTCGGTCCGCCGCCGCCTCCTCCAGGTCGAGCCGGCGCAGCAGGGCGCGGAGCATCTCGTCGTCGATGTAGCGGTGGTCGCGCAGGCGTACGAAGACGTCGCGCTCGGCGCTGATCATCTCGCGGGAGAGCCGGCGATAGGTGTCGTCCACGGACTCGCCGGTGACGGGGTTGATCTGGCCCAGGCGCTCCCAGACCGCGTTGCGGCGGCGCTCCAGCGTCGCGCGCAGCCGTTCGGCGAGCGGTTCCGGCAGGCTGTTGCGCTCGTCGTCGAGGAGTTCCTGGAGCCGGTTCTCGGCCGCGCGGGACGCCTGGGCCTGGGCGTTGGCCTCGGCGAGGGTGTCCGCGCGCGGGTCGCGGGGCGGGAAGCGCAGGGCGCGGATCAGCGGGGGCAGGCTCAGTCCCTGGATGACGAGGGTGCCGATGACCGTGGTGAAGGTCAGGAAGAGGATCAGGTTGCGCTGCGGGAAGGGGTGCCCGCCGTGCACGGTGAGCGGGATGGAGAAGGCGATGGCGAGCGAGACCACGCCCCGCATCCCGGCCCAGCCGGTGACCAGGGCGCCTCTCCAGGTGGGGTTCTCCTCGCGTTCCCGGATGCGGGCGGAGAGCACGCGGGGCAGGAAGGCGGCCGGATAGACCCAGGCGAGCCGGGCCAGGACGACGACCAGGAAGAGAACCACGGCGTAGATGACCGCCCGCATGCCCTCGTTGGGGCCCAGCCCCTCGACGACGACGCGCAGCTGGAGGCCGATCAGGGCGAAGACGGCGGACTCCAGGATGAAGGCGACCATCTTCCACACCGCGTCCTCCTGGAGCCGGGTGGCGAAGTCGACCTCCCACGCGCGGTGCCCGAGGTAGAGCGCGACGACCACTACGGCGAGCACCCCGGAGGCGTGGAACTGCTCGGCGACGCTGTAGGCGACGAACGGGATCAGCAGCGACAGGGTGTTCTGGAGGAGCGGCTCACGCAGATGTGTGCGCAGCCAGTGCAGCGGTGCCATCAGCACCAGCCCGACCCCGACACCGCCGACCGCGGCGATCAGGAACTCGACCAGCCCGCCCGCCCAGGTGGCGCCCTCCCCGATGGCGGCGGCGAGCGCGACCTTGTACGCGGTGATGGCGGTGGCGTCGTTCAGCAGGGACTCGCCCTGGAGGATCGTGGTGATCCGGGACGGCAGCCCGAGCCGGCGGGCGACCGCGGTGGCCGCGACCGCGTCGGGCGGCGCCACCACCGCCCCCAGTACCAGCGCGGCGGTCAGCGGCAGGCCGGGCACGATCAGATGCGCGACCCAGCCGACGACGACGGTGGCGAAGAGGACGTAGCCCACCGACAGCAGCGCCACCGGCCGCGCCTGGGCGCGCAGGTCCAGGTAGGAGCTGTCGGTCGCCGAGGTGTAGAGCAGCGGGGGCAGCAGCAGCGGGAGGACCACCTCGGGGTCGAGGGTGTAGTCCGGCACTCCCGGCAGGTAGGAGGCGGCGAGGCCGACTGCCACCAACAGCAGCGGCGCGGGTACCGGCCCGCGCCGGGCGACCCCCGCGACGGCCGCGCTCCCGGCGATCAGCAGCAGGAGCGGCATCACGTCCATGTCCTCGCCCACCCTCATTCTCCGCGCGGGTTTCCGCGCTCCCGACGTAATCTGGCAATCATGAAACAGTGCACGCATGTCGCCGTGCTGCCGCTCCCGGAACCCGGCCCGCAGAGCGAGACGTGCCTGGAGTGTCTCGCGGACGGGACCGACCCGGTGCAGTTGCGGCTCTGCCTCAGCTGTGGCCACGTCGCCTGCTGCGACTCCTCGCCGAACCGGCACGCCACCAAGCACCACGCGGACTCGGGTCACCCGGTGATGCGGACGTTCGAACCCGGAGACGACTGGCGGTGGTGTTTCGTGGACCACGTACTCGTGTGACAGTGGACGGCACGGCGGTGTTCCGGGTGGTTCGCGCACCCGATGCCTGGGTACGTCAACCCGGCGCGCGCTCTTCCCATTTGAATCCGCCCCACCCCCTAGACACGGAGCGTATACGGAGCTTTACTGTGAGTAACGCCAGGGGGCCGGGGGCGCGGGGACAGGAACGTTCCGGGCGCGATAGCGTCACCGCGGAACCACGTACGCGTTACCCCGGGGGGCGACCCTCGGCCCCGTGAAGCTTGTACCACCATGGAGGTGAGGGTGTCCCAGATCGCAGGCGAGCCCACGGCGAACCAGGACTTCGTGGAAGTCCGGCTTCCGGCCGCGGGTGCCTACCTGTCGGTGCTGCGGACGGCCACGGCCGGTCTGGCGGCCCGCTTGGACTTCACCCTGGACGAGATCGAGGACCTGCGCATCGCGGTCGACGAGGCCTGCGCGATCCTGCTCCAACAGGCCGTGCCGGGCTCCGTGCTGAGCTGCGTCTTCCGCCTCGTCGACGACTCGCTGGAGGTCACGGTGTCGGCTCCGACCACCGACGGCCACGCCCCGTCGCGCGACACGTTCGCCTGGACCGTGCTGTCGGCGCTGGCGGGCAAGGTGTCGTCCGCCGTCGACGAGGACCGGACCGTGTCGATCAGTCTCTACAAACAGCGCGGCGCGGGCCCCGGCCCGGCGTGAGGAACGGGGACGGTCCGGTGCGGGACGAAGAGCGCGGCGCGCGAGAACTGCCGGCCAAGCAGGCCGAGAGCCTGCGGGCGGTCCCCCAGGACGGCCCCCGGCACATGGCCGACGGCGTCGACGGCATCCCCGAGCAGGCCCGGCCCCACCCGGAGGACGACTCCGGGCGGCCCGGCGGCGAGGGTGCCGTGCGGAGCGCGCCTCCGGGGGAGCGCGGCGGGGAGCAACCCGCCGACCGCGCGGGGGCGAGGGCTCGGGGAAGGGCTACGGGCGGGACGATGAGCGAGCACGAGCGATACGCCGAGGACACCGCGCCGGGCGCGGAGGCCGTCCGGGCGGTACGGCACGACCCGCACGACCGCAGCGGGGCGCGGGCGCTCTTCGTGGAGCTGCGCGGCCTGAAGGACGGCAGCCCGGAGTACGCGGAGCTGCGCAACCGGCTGGTGCGCATGCATCTGCCGCTCGTCGAGCACCTGGCGCGCCGCTTCCGCAACCGGGGCGAGCCGCTGGACGACCTCACCCAGGTCGCCACCATCGGGCTGATCAAGTCGGTGGACCGGTTCGACCCGGAGCGGGGCGTGGAGTTCTCCACGTACGCCACTCCCACGGTCGTCGGTGAGATCAAGCGGCACTTCCGGGACAAGGGCTGGGCGGTGCGGGTGCCGCGCAGGCTCCAGGAGCTGCGGCTCGCGCTCACCACGGCGACGGCCGAGCTGTCCCAGCTGCACGGCCGCTCCCCCACGGTGCACGAGCTGGCCCAGAAGCTGGCCATCTCCGAGGAGGAGGTGCTGGAGGGGCTGGAGTCGGCGAACGCGTACTCGACGCTGTCGCTGGACGTCCCCGACACCGACGACGAGTCCCCGGCGGTCGCCGACACCCTCGGCGCCGAGGACGAGGCGCTGGAGGGGGTGGAGTACCGGGAGTCGCTCAAGCCGCTGCTGGAGGACCTCCCGCCGCGTGAGAAGCGCATCCTGCTGCTGCGCTTCTTCGGCAACATGACCCAGTCGCAGATCGCGCAGGAGGTCGGCATCTCGCAGATGCACGTCTCCCGGCTGCTGGCCCGCACCCTGGCCCAGTTGCGGGAGAAGCTCCTGGTGGAGGAGTAGGGACGCCCGGACGGGGCGTTATGCGGCGCGGCCCGGCCCGGTGATCCCGAGGGCGCGGGTCGTGGCCGGGTTGACCAGCAGGACCAGCGCGGTCACCGAGACCGCGGCGAGGGCGATGCCCGCCCCGATGGCGATGCTGTCGGCCTGGAGCAGGTTGTAGGCGACGGGCAGCGCGAGGATCTGGGTGATCACGGCGGGGCCCCGGCTCCAGCGGCGCACCTGCCACAGCCCGCGCGCGGCGAGCAGCGGCAGCAGCGCGAGCACCAGCAGGGTGATTCCGCCCGTGACCGCCTGCTGACGGCTCTCGGGGGCGCCGGCCAGACCGAGCGCGAGAATCCACCCGCCCGCCGCGACGAGGGCGATCCCCTCCAGCGCGGCCAGCGCGGCGGCGTACGTCAGGCGGCGCGGGCGCTCTCCGGCGGCCGGGGCGGTGTCGGCGGTCTCCGCCGGGGGCGTCGGCGCGGGGGTCTGCTCACTGCTCACCCGAGAAGGGTAGCCCCGTGTGCGACGGGCCCCGGAAGCTGCGTGGTGAGGCTCACGCCCTCTTCGTCCATGGATCCCCGGCTCTCCCTGGGCCGGATACCCCCCAGTAGGTACGCTGCCATGCATGCGTGCACTTCTCGTGGTCAATCCGGCGGCAACCACCACAAGCGCCCGCAGACGCGACGTACTGATCCACGCCCTCGCCAGCGAGATGAAGCTGGAGGTCGTGAACACCGAGTACCGCGGTCACGCGCGCGATCTGGGGCGGTCGGCTGCGGAGAGTGACGACATCGACATGGTGGTGGCCCTCGGCGGCGACGGCACCGTGAACGAGGTGGTCAACGGCCTGCTGCACGCCGGCCCGGACCCCGAGCGGCTACCCGGTCTCGCGGTGGTCCCCGGCGGCTCGACCAATGTCTTCGCCCGCGCGCTCGGTCTGCCCAACGATCCCGTCGAGGCGACCGGCGCCCTCCTGGACGCCCTGCGCGAGCGCCGGGAACGCGTGGTGGGCCTCGGTCTCACCTCGGGCACGCCGGGAACGGCGGACGAGGCGGTGCCGGAACGCTGGTTCACTTTCAACGCCGGACTCGGCTTCGATGCCGGAGTTGTGGGCAGGGTCGAAAGGGAACGGGAGCGCGGCAAGAAGTCGACGCACGCGCTCTATGTCCGCCAAGTAGCAAGGCAGTTCATGGGTGAACCGAATCGCATACACGGCACCATCACCCTGGAACGACCGGGTGCGGGACCGGTGCCGGATCTCGCCGTGGCCATAGTCTCGAACACGTCGCCATGGACGTATCTCGGCAATCGCCCGATGTACACGTCGCCTAAGGCGTCGTTCGATAAAGGCATCGACGTGCTCGGGCTGAAGCGGCTCTCCACGGCCGCGGTTGCCCGGTATGCGACCCAGTTGCTCACTTCGTCCCCCGAGCGGGGACCCCATGGGAGACACGCGGTCTCGCTGCACGACCTGGACCGCTTCACCTTGCATTCGAAGGTCCCTCTGCCCCTTCAGATGGACGGTGACCACCTGGGGCTGCGGACGAGCGTGACGTTCACAGGCGTTCGCCGTGCACTGCGTGTGATTGTGTGAGCGGAAGAGCCCAAAGTCCTTTCACTCGAACGTTTAGGCCACCGTCCACCCCATGGAAGTACGGCTGTGACCTAGTCGACACCGAGGAATCAAAAAAAATCTTCCGGAAGGGGTTGTATCCGCCGCCGAGGTTTGCGAGTCTCTACATGGCGATCGGGACGGCCCGCAAGACCGGCTTCCAGTGGTCGCCAGAACCCCTCTTCAAAAAACAGGTCCACGCCGGGGAGACCCGGTGATCGGCCCTTCACTTGTTGAGGGACTCGTGAAAGCGTTCACATTCACAAGCAATCTGCATGTAATACCAAGGAGAGGTAGCAGCCATGGACTGGCGTCACAACGCCGTTTGCCGCGAGGAAGACCCCGAGCTGTTCTTCCCCATCGGCAACACCGGTCCCGCGCTGCTGCAGATCGAGGAAGCCAAGGCCGTCTGCCGTCGCTGCCCGGTGATCGAGCAGTGTCTGCAGTGGGCGCTCGAGTCCGGTCAGGACTCCGGCGTCTGGGGTGGTCTGAGCGAGGACGAGCGTCGCGCGATGAAGCGCCGCGCCGCCCGCAACCGTGCTCGCCAGGCTTCTGCCTGACGAGTCACCCCTGCTGACAGCCTGAGCTTGGCGGCGCGTGGGCCCGACGGGAACTCCCGTACCGGGCACCGCGCTTCTCCCGCCCCGAGCCGCAGCGCGCAGTACCCCCGATGCTTTCCCCGGGTCCCGGCTCCGCCGGACCAGGGGGGCTCCGCCTCAGCGGAGCAGCTCAGCAACGAGCACCAGCCTCGGACCTTCACAGGTCCGGGGCTTTTCGCTTGCCCGCGCCGGTCTGCCGGCGCCTCACTTCTGCGGCCGCACCGGGATGTCGAGGATGACCCGGGTGCCGCGCTCCGGCGCCGGGATCATGTCGAAGGTGCCGCCCAGTTCCCCCTCCACCAGCGTCCGCACGATCTGGAGGCCGAGGTTGCCCGCGGTGTGCGGGTCGAAGCCCTCGGGCAGACCGACCCCGTCGTCCTGGACGGTGACCAGCAGCCGGGCCTCCTTGGTGGTGCCGCCGCGCACCGCCGACACCTCGACCGTGCCGGTGTCGCCCTCGCGGAAGCCGTGCTCCAGGGCGTTCTGCAGCACCTCGGTCAGCACCATCGACAGCGGGGTGGCGACCTCGGCGTCCAGCCAGCCGAAGCGGCCGCTGCGCCGGCCGGTCACCTTGCCCGGCGAGATCTCCGCGACCATCGCCAGCACCCGGTCGGCGATGTCGTCGAACTCCACGCGCTCGTCCAGGTTCTGAGACAGCGTCTCGTGCACGATGGCGATGGAGCCGACCCGGCGCACGGCCTCCTCCAGCGCCTCCCGGCCGCGCTCGGAGTCGATGCGGCGGGCCTGGAGCCGCAGCAGGGCGGCGACCGTCTGGAGGTTGTTCTTCACCCGGTGGTGGATCTCCCGGATGGTGGCGTCCTTGGTGATCAACTCCCGTTCGCGGCGCCGCAGTTCGGTGACGTCCCGGCAGAGCACCAGGGAACCGATGCGCGTGCCCTTGGGCTTGAGCGGGATGGACCGGAACTGGATGACCCCGTCGTTCGCCTCGATCTCGAACTCTCGGGGCGCGTAGCCGCTGGCCGCCTTGGCGAGCGCCTCGTCCACCGGGCCCCTCGTCGGGGCGAGTTCGGCGGTGGTGTGGCCGAGGTGGTGGCCGACCAGGTCGGCGGCGAGACCGAGCCGGTGGTAGGCGGAGAGCGCGTTCGGTGAGGCGTACTGCACGATGCCGTCGGCGTCCACCCGGATCAGGCCGTCGCCCGCGCGCGGGGAGGCGTCCATGTCGACCTGCTGGTCGGGGAACGGGAAGGAACCGGCCGCGATCATCTGCGCGAGGTCCGAGGCGCTCTGGAGGTAGGTGAGTTCCAGCCGGCTCGGGGTGCGCACGGTCAGCAGGTTGGTGTTGCGGGCGATGACCCCCAGGACCCGGCCCTCGCGCCGTACCGGGATCGACTCGACCCGTACGGGGACCTCTTCGCGCCATTCCGGGTCGCCCTCGCGCACGATCCGGCCCTCGTCCAGGGCCGCGTCCAGCATGGGGCGGCGGCCGCGCGGGACCAGGTGGCCGACCATGTCGTCCTGGTAGGAGGTCGGGCCGGTGTTCGGGCGCATCTGGGCGACCGACACGTACCGGGTGCCGTCGCTGGTGGGGACCCACAGGACGAGGTCGGCGAAGGAGAGGTCGGAGAGCAGCTGCCACTCCGAGACCAGCAGATGGAGCCACTCGAGGTCGGTGTCCCCGAGGGCGGTGTGCTGGCGGACGAGTTCGTTCATGGAGGGCACGCTGCGAGCGTACCGGGGGCGCGTCACTGGCCGAAAAGACACCCGCGGGCCGCGGCGCCTGAGAGGGACCCTCAGCCCTCCCCGCGCCGCAGCCCGGAGCATCATCGGCCGTGGGGTGTGCGGTCCCGGTCGGCCGAAGGCCGAGGAGCCGGAGCAGTCAGGGCAGAGAGCGCCGGTTCCTCGATCCGTCTTCCTGTGCGGGGAAGACGGAGGCTTGTCAGCTTGTCGTCCTGCGTGGAGCCTCTCCCGCATTCTGGACTAGACCACGCGGGCGTGTCCATGGCCCGAAGGCCGCGAACCCGCGGGCGGCGGGGCCGCACCGCACCGGCAGCCTAGCCCGGCGAAGGGGCCTGTGGGGGGTCGTCGGCCTGGCGATTTCCGCCACGTACGGCGGGTGCCACTCTGCTAGATTGGTCTAAACCACATAGCCAGCGCTCCCCCGGTCCCCAGCGACCGTCGGCCCTCTTCCAGATCGGCAGGCCCAGCGTGGAAGTTGTCATCGTCCCGGACGCCGCGGCGGGCGGCGAGCTGATAGCCGAATCCATGGCCCAGTTGCTTCGCCGCAAGCCCGACGCCCTGCTCGGGGTGGCCACCGGCTCCACCCCGCTGCCCGTCTACCAGGCCCTCGCGGCCAAGGTGCGCGCGGGCGAGGTGGACACCCGCCGGGCCAGGATCGCCCAGCTCGACGAGTACGTGGGGCTGCCCGCCGACCACCCCGAGTCCTACCGCTCGGTGCTGCGCCGCGAGGTGCTGGAGCCGCTCGGCATCCCCATGGACGCGTTCACCGGCCCGGACGGCACCGCCGACGACGTGCAGGCGGCGTGCGAGGAGTACGACCGGGCGCTCGCCGCGGCCGGCGGCGTGGACCTCCAGCTCCTCGGCATCGGCACGGACGGGCACATCGGGTTCAACGAACCGTGCTCCTCGCTCGCCTCGCGCACCCGGATCAAGACGCTGACCGAGCAGACCCGGATCGACAACGCCCGTTTCTTCGACGGCGACATCGGCCAGGTACCGCACCACGTGATCACCCAGGGCATCGGCACCATCCTGGAGGCCCGCCACCTGGTGCTGCTCGCCACCGGCGAGGGCAAGGCGGACGCGGTCGCCGCCACCGTCGAGGGCCCGGTCGCGGCGATCTGCCCCGCCTCCGCCCTCCAGCTCCACCCGCACGCCACGGTCGTCGCCGACGAGGCCGCCGCCTCCAAGCTGAAGCTCGCGGACTACTTCCGCCACGCCTACACCCACAAGCCGGAGTGGCAGGGCCTGTAACTCCGTGGCGCTCGTCGGGGGACGCGGGGCAGGGTGGGCGGTATGACAGACACTTCCGACCCTGTCTCCGCGAACGCGGCCGACCGCCGGGCGGTGGAGCACCTGCTCGGTCGTCCGTTGAGCCAGACCTGGCCGACGGGCGCCCTGGCACCGGGCAGCCGTGTCAGGGTCGTCCGCGACCCGGACTGGGACGGCCCCTGGCAGGTCGAGTTCACCGGGACGATCGATGCCATGGGCGCGCCCGAACCCGCCCAGCACGCCCAGGCGCTCACCGGTGAGCTGCTTTACTGGGTGACCTTCGACGCCCCGCAGTACGACTGCGACGGGTGCGGCCCCTATCGCAAGGCCCGGATCGGCGGCCGGTACCTGCGGGCCGAGCCGTAGCCCGCGCCCGGTCCCCGTGGGCGCACCACGGGGACCGGGCGCGGGCTTCACGCCCCCGCGATGACCTCCGCCGCGGCCCGGCCGCAGACGCGGGCCGCGCCGTGGGTGGCGAGGTGGAGGCGGCCCCGGGGCGGGGACTGGGGGACGCCCATCTCGACGACCACGGTGTCCGGGCGGGCGGTCAGGAGGGTGGTCAGCGCCTTGGCCATCCAGGGGTGGCGGTGTTCGTCGCGGACCACCGCGACCAGCCGGCGCTCCCCCGCCGCCGCGAGGGCGTCGGTGCCGGCCGAGTCGCCGGTGAAGCTTCCGGTGAGGGTGCCCGGCAGCAGCCTGGACAGCTCCGCGGCCACGCCCCAGGGGGTCTCGTCGCCCACCGCGATGTTGGCGACCGGGGTGAAGGCGGCGACGTAGGGCGCCTCGGTGAGCGGGGTGAAGGACTCGGCTCCGGTCACCGTCAGGGCCCGGCGGGCGGCGCGCAGTCCGGCTTCGGGGTCGGGGGCGGTGTCCCCGGTGGTGCCGTCCGCCGTCCAGGCGGCCAGTTCGCGCACCCGGCGGGCCGCGTCCGCGAGGCGCTCCTCGGGGAGTTCGCCGGAGCGCACGGCGGCCACCAGGGCGTCGCGCAGCCGCAGTACCGTCTCGTCGTCGGCGAGGCCGCCGCCCACGCAGATGGCGTCGGCGCCGGCCGCGACGGCGAGGACGCTCCCGTGCTCGATGCCGTAGGTGCCGGAGACGGCGCGCATCTCCATGCCGTCGGTGACGATCAGCCCCTGGTAGCCGAGTTCGCCGCGCAGCAGGTCGGTGAGGACCGGCCGGGAGAGGGTCGCGGGGCGGTCGGGGTCCAGCGCGGGGACCAGGATGTGGGCGCTCATCACCGCGCGGGTGCCCGCCGCGAGGGCGGCCCGGAAGGGCGCGAGTTCGCGGGCCTGGAGCACGTCGCCGGTCACGTCGATGCGGGGCAGCGCGTGGTGGGAGTCGACGGCGGTGTCGCCGTGGCCCGGGAAGTGCTTGGTGCAGGCCGCGACCCCGGCGGACTGCAGGCCGGTGACGTAGGCGGCGGTGTGCCGGGCGACCAGGGCGGTGTCGGCGCCGAAGGAGCGGACACCGATGACCGGGTTGTCGGGGTTGGAGTTGACGTCGGCGGAGGGCGCCCAGTTGAGGCGCACCCCGCAGGCGGCGAGCCGGCGGCCGAGTTCCCGGGCGACCGCGTGGGTCAGCTCGACGTCGTCCACCGCGCCGAGGGCGTGGTTGCCGGGGAAGGAGGAGCCGGTACGGGCCTCCAGACGGGTGACGTCCCCGCCCTCCTCGTCGATGGCCACCAGGACGTCGGGCCGCTCGGTACGCAACTGCGCGGTCAGCGCCGAGAGTTGCTCGGGCGAGACGATGTTGCGGCCGAACAGGCCGACCGAGGCGAGGCCCTCGCCGAGCCGGCGCAGCAGCCAGTCGGGGGCGGTGGTGCCGGTGAAGCCGGGCTGGAGGACGGTGAGCGCGTCACGCGTCAGGGTGTCCGTACCGCGGGCGATTGTCGTCATCGGGTGGCGTTATCCCTTCACGGCGCCCGCGGTCAGCCCCGCGGCCATCTTGCGCTGGACGAGGAGGAACAGCACGACGATCGGCAGGGCCATCATGGTGGCGCCGGCCATCATCGGGGCGTACTCGGTGCCGTGCTTGGTGGTGAAGTTGCCGAGCCAGACGGTGGCCGTCTGGTTCTCCTGGCTGAGCAGCATCAGGGCGTAGAGGTACTCGTTCCACGCCTGGATGAAGCCGTAGACCGAGGTGGCGACCATGCCGGGGGCGAGCAGCGGGAAGACCACGCGGACGAAGGCGCCGGTGCGGGAGCAGCCGTCGACCATGGCCGCCTCCTCCAGCTCGCGCGGGATGTTGACGATGAAGCCGCGCAGGGTCCACACCGTGAACGGCAGGATGAAGGTCAGATAGGTGATGATCAGGCCGGTGAGCTTGTCGTACTGATGCAGGTCGTTCAGCAGCAGGAAGACCGGGATGATCATGGCGACGAGCGGGACCATCTGCACCGCGAGGATGCCGACGATCACGATCTTCCGGCCCCGGAAGGCGAACCGGGAGATGGCGAGCGCGGCGAGCATGCCGACGACGACGCCGATGAGGACCACGGACAGCGAGACGACCAGGCTGCGGCCGACCGGCCCCCAGAAGTCGGCGATGTCGAAGGCCCGGCTGAAGTTGTCCAGGGTGAACCCGGTGGGCAGCAGGCTCGGGTCGGGGTCGATGGCGTCCTTGGCCGGCTTGATCGCGGTGTCGAGCATCCAGTAGACGGGGAAGCCCGCGGTGGCGGCGACGAGGAGGCCGAGGATGTTCCAGCCGGCCTTGGAGGTCCGGCGGGCGGGGGAAGCCGTGCTGGTCACTCGACCTCTCCGATCTTGAGCATCTGGCGCATGTAGACGGCGACGACGCCGAGCAGCAGCACCACGGTGATGAGGGCGATGGCGGAGCCCTGGGCGTAGTCGTTGACCACGAAGGCGCGGTCGTAGGAGTAGGTGGTGAGGAGCTGGAACTGGGCCTCGGGGTGACCGTTGCGCATCACGAAGACCTGGGGGAAGACGCCCATGTCCCAGATGACCGAGAGGGTCGTCAGCATGACGATCACCGGCTTGAGCACCGGCAGGGTGACGTACCGGAAGACGCCCCAGGAGCCCGCGCCGTCCAGCCGGGCGGCCTCCTCCAGTTCGGCGGGGACCTGGGTGAGTCCGGCGCTGAGGGTGATGACCACGAAGGGCACCGCGCCCCAGACCACCAGCAGCATGATCACCGCGAGGCCCTCCGGGCCGCTGGCGAACCAGTTGTGGCCGATCAGGTCGACGCCGGGCAGCTTGCTGGCGAGGGCGTTGAGGATGCCGTAGTCGGCGTCGAAGAGCCACTTGAAGACGGTGGTGGCGACGATGACCGGCATCCCCCAGCTCGCCACCAGCGCGATGTTGATGAGGGTCTTCACCCAGCCGGAGACCCGCTGGAGCAGCAGGGCGACCAGCATGCCGAGGACCATCGTGAAGACGACGGCACCGACGGTGAACCCGATGGTGCGCAGCACGACCTGCCAGAAGTCGCCGTCGCCCAGCACCTTGGAGAAGTTGGCGAAGCCGACGGATTCCGGCTGCTGGAAGCCCCAGAGCTGGGACTGGCCGAACTTCTGGAACGACAGGGTGACCAGCCGGACCAGGGGGTAGCCCATCACACCGGCGAGGACCAGCAGACAGGGCGCGAGGAGCAGCCAGGGGGTGGCGGCGCCGCCCTTGGCGGACGCGGCGCGGCGGGGCGGGGGCGGCGGCCCGGGCGGGGGCGCCTGCCGCTGCGGCGGCACCTTTGCAGGCGTGGTCGTGTCTGCGGCACTCATCGCGCTCCTCGGCGATCCCTTAAAACCTGTGCGAGCGGTACGACGGGCGCCGCGCGGGCTTCACGGCCCGCGCGGCGCACCGGGTCACTTGGTGTTGATGACCTTGTCGATCGCGGCGTCCGCCTCCTTGGCGGCGTCCTGGACCGACTTCTTGCCGGTGCCGATCTGCTGCAGCATGGTCTGGAGGACCTGCGCCTTCTCGACCTGACCCCAGCCCGGCGCCATCGGCACGAACCAGTTGGACTCGGCCGCGGTGGCCGGCACGGCGGTCGCCGGGTCGTTCTTCAGGGTGGCGAGGTCGGTCTTGTTGTTGGGCAGGTTGCCCTTGGCGATCAGGCCCTTCTGGCCCTCGGGACCGGTGAAGGCGTTGATCCACTCGGCGGCGATGTCCTGGTTGTGCGACTTCACCGGGACGGCGAGGTCGGAACCGCCCAGGAACACCGGCATGTTCTTGCCGGACGGGCCGGGCATCACGAAGTTCTCGAGGTTGTCCTTGAGCTTGCCGGTCTTGTCGTTCTTCGGGTCGGCGGAGGTCGCGCCCTCCCAGGCGGCGCCGAAGATCATGGCCGACTTGCCCTGGCCGTACACGAGGTAGCGGTCGGACTCGTCCTTGGTCTTGTCGCCGTGCATGTACTTGTCGACGACCTGCTTGAAGGCGGTGAGGCCCTTGACCGACTCCGGCGAGGAGAGGGTCGCCTTCCACTGGCCGCCCTCCTCCTTGGCGATGGCGCCGCCCGCGTCGTAGACGAAGGACATGGCCGCGTACCAGTCACGGGTGGGCTGGTACCAGGCGTTGAACTTGCCGCCCTCCTTCTTCTGGATCTTGTCCAGCGCGGAGGTCAGCTCGGCGTAGGTCTTCGGCGGGGTCTTGACGCCGACCGAGGCGGCCACGTCCTTGCGCCAGTTGGCGACACGGCCGCCGGCGTAGTACGGCACGCCGTAGGTCTTGCCGTCGTAGGTGACCGACGTCTTGAGGCCGTCCAGCCAGGCGTCCGAGCCCTCGAACTTGCCGGGCTCCAGGGGGGCGAAGGCGCCCTTCACCATGTAGCCGAGCATCTCGCTGTTGCCCATCTCGACCACATCGGGAGCCTTGTCGGTGGCGAGGACGGCGTCCAGCTTGGTGTTCTTGTCCGGCCAGCCGTAGTACTCGTGCTTGATCTTCAGGCCCGGGTGCTTCTTCACCACGGCGGCGTCGGCGGCCTCGACCAGGTTCGGCCAGTTGTTCTGCGCGTCGACGGTGAGCCAGACGGTCAGCGCGTCGCTGTCGCCCCCCTTGCCCTCGCCGTCGTCACTGCCGCACGCGGCGATGGAGACGATCATGCCCGCGACGCCGATCGCGGCTATCAGTCTGCGCTTCACGCCATCCTCCTCAGGGATGCCCACAACCCCCCTGCCTCCCCGCGGTGTCACACTTGCGCGTCGTACCGCCCTCGGAGCCGGGACTGGACCAATGGTGTAGACCAGCAGGGGGAGCTTGGCCCAGACCAAAAGGGCTGTCAAGGGTGTTCAGGTGGGGTCCGGGCGTCCGTGACGCGACCGAGATATGCAGGGACCTTTCATTGCGCAACCGACAGATCGGACGGACCAGTTCCGGTGGACCACTGCCCCGCCGGACGCGGGTGGACTAGACCAACCGGGGGTGCGGCGGTATACAGGGAGATCACGGAGCGTGCGGGTGAACCGGCCGCGCGCGGCCGTGCCACGATGTGAGCCGTGACCGATGGCGATGTCGGTCGCCATGGGCATCCGGAGCCGGGAAGGCAGCCATGAGCACCGACGTCAGCAGGGCGGAGAACGAGGCCGGCGCGACCGTCCGTACCGCGCGCGTGCCGAAGTACTACCGCCTGAAGAAGCACCTCCAGGAGATGACGGAGACGCTTCCGCCGGGCACGCCGGTGCCGCCCGAGCGCACGCTGGCCGCCGAGTTCGACACCTCCCGCACCACCGTCCGCCAGGCCCTCCAGGAGCTGGTGGTCGAGGGGCGGCTGGAGCGCATCCAGGGCAAGGGCACCTTCGTCGCCAAGCCCAAGGTCGCCCAGGCGCTCCAACTCACCTCTTACACCGAGGACATGCGGGCCCAGGGGCTCGAACCCACCTCTCAGCTGCTGGACATCGGCTACATCACGGCCGACGACCGGCTGGCCGGGCTGCTGGACATAAGCGCCGGGGGCCGGGTGCTGCGCATCGAGCGGCTGCGCATGGCCAACGCCGAGCCGATGGCCATAGAGACCACCCACCTCTCCGCCAAGCGCTTTCCCGCGCTGCGCCGTTCTCTGGTGAAGTACACCTCGCTGTACACCGCGCTCGCCGAGGTCTACGACGTCCACCTGGCCGAGGCCGAGGAGACCATCGAGACCTCGCTGGCGACCCCGCGCGAGGCGAGCCTGCTCGGCACCGACGTGGGCCTGCCGATGCTGCTGCTGTCCCGGCACTCGGTGGACCGGGAGGGCCGCCCGGTGGAGTGGGTGCGCTCGGTGTACCGGGGCGACCGGTACAAGTTCGTGGCGCGGCTCCGGCGTCCGCAGGACTGACCGGCTCCGTCCCCCCGCTTCTCGGGCCCCACCAGCTCACATCGCCGTATCGATACCCGGACGAGGGCTTCCGCTCCGCCGTGCCGTCACCTAGATTGCGTGCGCATTACGCGTGATCAACGAGGGGACGGAGTCCGGCATGCCCGAAGATTCTGAAGTGAGGCAACCGGTGGTGACACCGGTCCGAGTGGTCATCGGGCTGTGTCTCGTGGCGCCGTTCGTGGCGATGCTGTGGGTGGGTTCGTTCTCCAAGGTGGACCCGACGTTCATCGGCATCCCGTTCTTCTACTGGTACCAGATGCTGTGGGTGCTGGTCTCCACCTCGCTCACCATGACCGCGTACCAGCTCTGGCAGCGCGACCAGCGCTCCCGCAAGACCCGGAGCGGGGGTGTCTCGAAGTGAAGGACGGCGTCAACGGCGTGGCGCTCGGCGTCTTCGTCTTCTTCTTCCTCGCGGTCACGGTCCTGGGCTTCCTCGCCTCGCGCTGGCGCAAGGCCGAGAACGAGCACTCGCTGGACGAATGGGGCCTGGGCGGCCGGTCGTTCGGCACCTGGATCACCTGGTTCCTGCTCGGCGGCGACCTGTACACCGCGTACACCTTCGTCGCGGTGCCGGCGGCGATCTACGCGGCCGGCGCGTCCGGGTTCTTCGCGGTGCCGTACACGATCCTGGTGTACCCGCTGATCTTCACCTTCCTGCCCCGGCTGTGGTCGGTCTCGCACCGGCACGGGTACGTCACCACCTCCGACTTCGTGCGCGGGCGGTTCGGCTCCAAGGGTCTCTCGCTGGCGGTGGCGGTCACCGGCATCCTGGCGACGATGCCGTACATCGCGCTGCAACTGGTCGGCATCCAGGCGGTGCTGGACGTGATGGGCGTGGGCGGCGGTGAGGACACCAACTGGTTCGTGAAGGACCTGCCGCTGCTGATCGCCTTCGGCGTGCTGGCGGCGTACACGTACTCCTCGGGTCTGCGGGCACCGGCGATGATCGCGTTCGTGAAGGACACGCTGATCTACATCGTCATCGCGGTGGCGATCATCTACATCCCGATCAAGCTGGGCGGCTTCGACGAGATCTTCGCCAAGGCGGGCGAGAAGTACGCGGCGGCCGGTGCGGGCGGCGTCGTCCCGGCCCCGGCGGGCCAGTGGACCTACGCCACGCTGGCGTTGGGCTCGGCGCTCGCCCTGTTCATGTACCCGCACTCGATCACCGCGACCCTCTCCTCCAAGAGCCGCGACGTGATCCGGCGCAACACCACGATCCTGCCGCTGTACTCCCTGATGCTGGGCCTGCTGGCGCTGCTGGGCTTCATGGCCATCGCGGCCGGGGTGAAGGTCACCAACGGGCAGCTCGCCATCCCGCAGCTGTTCGAGGACATGTTCCCGGACTGGTTCGCGGGCGTGGCGTTCGCGGCGATCGGTATCGGCGCGCTCGTCCCGGCGGCGATCATGTCGATCGCGGCCGCGAACCTGTTCACCCGCAACATCTACAAGGACTTCATCAAGCCCGACGCGACGCCCGAGCAGGAGACCAAGGTCTCCAAGCTGGTCTCGCTGCTGGTGAAGGTGGGCGCGCTGGTCTTCGTCCTCACCATGGACAAGACGGTCGCCATCAACTTCCAGCTGCTGGGCGGCATCTGGATCCTCCAGACCTTCCCCGCCCTGGTCGGCGGCCTGTTCACCCGCTGGTTCCACCGCTGGGCCCTGCTGGCCGGCTGGGCGGTCGGCATGGTCTACGGCACCCTCGCCGCCTACGGTGTCGCCTCCCCCACCCAGAAGCACTTCGGCGGCTCCGCCAAGGAGATCCCCGGCATCGGCGAGATCGGCTACATCGGCCTGACGTCCTTCGTCCTGAACGTCGTCGTCACCGTGGTCCTCACCTTCGTCCTCAAGGCCGTGAAGGCCCCCGACGGCATCGACGAGACCACCCCGGCCGACTACACCGCCGACGCCGGCGACCCCGGTGTGGAGGTCGAACTCCCCCCGGCGACAGCGGGCAGCAGCCACTAGAAGTCCCTCCCTTCAGGCCGCGGGCCGCCGTGACGCGAGAGCGCCGGCGGCCCGTCGTCGTACGCGCCGCCGGGCGTCCCGGACCTCGTCCCCCGCGCCTACGAGTTGACCCTCTGAAGCCACCGGGACACACAACAGACACAACATCTGGGGGTGACGTGACAGGGCGGCACTAGATGTATGCTCGTGCTCGCTGTCGTCGCAGGGGAATCCGGTGCGAATCCGGAACTGTCCCGCAACGGTGTACTCGCGTGCTTCGTGCACGCCAGCGTCAGTCCGAGGACCTGTCGACAGCGGCGCCCGGCCGTCCGGCCCGGGTGCTCGAAGACGTCCGGGCCTCGTGGAGTGGGCCGGTGGACGCGACGCCCCGTGCGCTCGTGCCCCCTCATACCCTCCGCCAGGTCCCCGTGCCCAGCGAGGGAGAGCCCCACGTGACCATCGCGCCTGCCGATCCGGCTTCAGCCACCCCGGCGACCGAGGCCCCTGTGGAGAACGACGGCCCCGGTGCCGCGCTGCTGCGGACCCTGACCCAGCTGACCGCCGACCTCCCCGACGCGGACCCCGGTCGGGTCGCGGCCGCCGCGCTGCGCGGCCGGTCGGCGCGCGCCGACGAGGCGGAGCTGCGCGAGCTGGCCACCGAGGCCGCCGCCGGTCTGATCTCGGAGGACCCGGCGTACTCCCGGCTGGCCGCCCGGCTGCTCACGCTCTCCATCCGCGCCGAGGCCGCCTCGCAGGGCGTGACCCGCTTCACCGAGTCGGTGGCCGTGGGCCATCGCGAGGGCCTGGTCGCCGACCGCACCGCGGACTTCGTGGCGCTGCACGCCGCCCGGCTGGACGCCCTGATCGACACCGGCGCCGACGACCGGTTCGGCTACTTCGGCCTGCGCACCCTGTACAGCCGCTACCTGCTCCGCCACCCCATCACCCGCAAGGTGATCGAGACCCCCCAGCACTTCATGCTGCGCGTGGCGAGCGGTCTGGCGGAGAACGACAGCGTCCCGGCCGTGGACGAGGTCGCGGCCCTGTACGGGCTGATGAGCCGCCTGGACTACCTGCCGTCCTCCCCCACCCTGTTCAACTCCGGTACGCGGCACCCCCAGATGTCGTCCTGCTACCTGCTGGACTCCCCGCTGGACGAGCTGGACTCGATCTACGACCGCTACCACCAGGTCGCCCGACTCTCCAAGCACGCCGGCGGCATCGGCCTCTCGTACTCCCGCATCCGCAGCCGGGGTTCGCTGATCCGGGGCACCAACGGCCACTCCAACGGCATCGTCCCGTTCCTGAAGACGCTGGACGCCTCGGTGGCCGCGGTGAACCAGGGCGGGCGGCGCAAGGGCGCGGCCGCGGTGTACCTGGAGACCTGGCACTCCGACATCGAGGAGTTCCTGGAGCTGCGCGACAACACCGGTGAGGACGCGCGCCGTACGCACAACCTGAACCTCGCGCACTGGGTCCCGGACGAGTTCATGCGCCGGGTCAACGCCGACGAGTCGTGGTCGCTGTTCTCCCCGGCGGACGTGCCCGAGCTGGTCGACCTGTGGGGCCCGGAGTTCGACGCGGCCTACCGCAAGGCCGAGGAGGCGGGCCTGGCGAGGAAGTCCATGCCGGCCCGCGAGCTGTACGGCCGCATGATGCGCACCCTCGCGCAGACCGGCAACGGCTGGATGACCTTCAAGGACGCCGCCAACCGCACCGCCAACCAGACGGCGCTGCCGGGCAACGTGGTCCACTCCTCCAACCTGTGCACGGAGATCCTGGAGGTCACCGACGACGGGGAGACCGCGGTCTGCAACCTCGGCTCGGTGAACCTGGGCGCCTTCGTGGCCGACGGGGACATCGACTGGGAGCGGCTGGACGAGACCGTCCGCACCGCCGTGACCTTCCTCGACCGGGTCGTGGACATCAACTTCTACCCGACCGAGCAGGCGGGCCGTTCCAACGCCAAGTGGCGCCCGGTGGGCCTGGGCGCGATGGGTCTGCAGGACGTCTTCTTCAAGCTGCGCATCCCCTTCGACTCCCCCGAGGCGAAGGCGCTGTCCACGCGGATCGCCGAGCGCATCATGCTGGCCTCCTACGAGGCGTCCGCCGACCTCGCCGAGCGCAACGGCCCGCTCCCCGCCTGGGAGCAGACCCGTACCGCCCGCGGCGTGCTGCACCCCGACCACTACGACGTCGAGCTCACCTGGCCGGAGCGCTGGGCCGCGCTGCGCGCCCGGATCGCCGAGGTCGGCATGCGCAACTCGCTGCTGCTGGCGATCGCGCCGACGGCCACCATCGCCTCCATCGCGGGCGTGTACGAGTGCATCGAGCCGCAGGTGTCCAACCTGTTCAAGCGCGAGACGCTGTCGGGCGAGTTCCTCCAGGTCAACGCCTACCTGGTGCAGGAGCTGAAGAACCTCGGCGTGTGGGACGCCCGCACCCGTGAGGAGCTGCGCGAGGCCAACGGCTCGGTGCAGGGCTTCGCCTGGATTCCCGAGGACGTGCGGAACCTGTACCGCACGGCCTGGGAGATCCCGCAGCGCGGCCTGATCGACATGGCCGCCGCCCGTACCCCGTTCCTCGACCAGGCGCAGTCGCTGAACCTGTTCCTGGAGACGCCGACCATCGGCAAGCTCTCCTCGATGTACTCCTACGCCTGGAAGTCGGGTCTGAAGACCACGTACTACCTGCGTTCGCGCCCGGCGACCCGGATCGCCCGTGCGGCGGGCCGCGCCCAGGAGACCAAGACCATCCCCGTCCAGCAGGCGGCCGACCCCGACGCCGTCGCCTGCTCCCTGGAAAACCCCGAGTCCTGCGAGGCCTGCCAGTGATGACCGAGAAGAACCTGCTCGACCCCGGCTTCGAGCTGACTCTCCGCCCCATGCGCTACCCGGACTTCTACGAGCGCTACCGGGACGCGATCAAGAACACCTGGACCGTCGAGGAGGTCGACCTCCACTCGGACGTCGCCGACCTGGCGAAGCTCTCCCCCGAGGAGCAGCACCTGATCGGCCGCCTGGTGGCGTTCTTCGCCACGGGTGACTCGATCGTGGCGAACAACCTGGTGCTGACGCTGTACAAGCACATCAACTCCCCCGAGGCGCGGCTCTACCTGAGCCGGCAGCTCTTCGAGGAGGCTGTGCACGTCCAGTTCTATCTGACGCTGCTCGACACCTACCTGCCCGACCCGGAGGACCGCACGGCGGCCTTCGCGGCGGTGGAGAACATCCCCTCCATCCGCGAGAAGGCCGAGTTCTGCTTCAAGTGGATCGACTCGGTCGACAAGCTGGACCGGCTGGAGACCAAGGCGGACCGCCGCAAGTTCCTGCTGAACCTGATCTGCTTCGCCGCGTGCATCGAGGGCCTGTTCTTCTACGGCGCCTTCGCGTACGTCTACTGGTTCCGCAGCCGGGGTCTGCTGCACGGCCTGGCGACCGGCACCAACTGGGTGTTCCGCGACGAGACGATGCACATGTCGTTCGCCTTCGACGTGGTCGACACCGTGCGCAAGGAGGAGCCGGAGCTGTTCGACGACCAGCTCGAGCAGCAGGTGAAGGACATGCTCCGGGAGGCCGTCGAGGCCGAGCTGCAGTTCGCGCGCGACCTGTGCGGTGACGGCCTGCCCGGCATGAACACCGAGTCGATGCGGCAGTACCTGGAGTGCGTCGCCGACCAGCGCCTCACGCGTCTCGGCTTCGCCCCGGAGTACGGCTCGGAGAACCCCTTCTCCTTCATGGAGCTGCAGGGTGTTCAGGAGCTGACGAACTTCTTCGAGCGCCGCCCGTCGGCGTACCAGGTCGCGGTGGAGGGCACCGTGGACCTGGACGAGGACTTCTGAGCCGTCGCCGTCTCCTGTCCTCGGTCCTTCTGGGCCTGCCCGAGCTGTCGGTCGACGCGCCGTTCGCGCACGATGCCGATCACCGAGGGCAGGACCAGGAGGACCAGGATGCCGAGAGTGGCGGCCATTCCGATGAGACCTTCGATCTGGTTTCCGTTCATGTCATCAGCCTCGCGCTGAACGCTCCTGTCCAACACTGGCAGGACTGCCGTAGGCCCTCGAATTCCTGCCAGCGCCGAGGCACACTGGCAGCATGCTGAAGAACGTGGTCGCGGTCCTGCTGGACGGGGTGCACCCCTTCGAGCTGGGGGTGGTGTGCGAGGTGTTCGGCATCGACCGGAGCGATGACGGACTGCCGGTCTACGACTTCGCCGTGGCCTCGGCGGAGGGGCCCACCCTGCGCACCCACTGCGGCTTCACCGTCTCCACCCCGCACGGTCTGGAGCGGCTGGAGGAGGCCGATCTGATCGCCGTCCCGGCCGGCGAGTCCTACACCTCCCGCGACTATCCCCCCGCCCTGCTGGACGCCCTGCGCCGGGCCGTGGCCCGCGGCGCACGGGTGCTCAGCGTGTGCACCGGGGTGTTCGTGCTGGCCGAGGCCGGGCTGCTGGACGGGCGCCGGTGCGCGGTGCACTGGCACAACGCCGAGGAACTGAGCCGGCGCCACCCGCGCCTCACGGTCGAGCCGGACGTGCTCTACGTCGACGAGGACCCGGTGATCACCTCGGCCGGCACGGCGGCCGGCATCGACGCCTGCCTCCACCTGGTGCGCAAGGAGCAGGGGCCCGAGGTCGCCAACAAGATCGCCCGCCGGATGGTGGTGCCCCCGCACCGGGACGGCGGCCAGGCCCAGTACATCGAGCGCCCGCTGCCCAAGGCGCCCTGCGACACCGTGGGCGAGGTGCTGGTGTGGATGGAGGAGCACCTCGACCAGGAGGTCACCGTCGAGCAGCTCGCCGCCCGCGCCCACATGTCCCCGCGCACGTTCGCCCGCCGCTTCCAGCAGGAGACCGGCACCACCCCGTACCGCTGGATTCTGCGGCAACGGGTGCTGCTGGCCCAGCGGTTGCTGGAGGGGACCGACGAGACGGTGGACTCGATCGCCTGGCGGACCGGGTTCGGCAACGCGGCGGCGCTGCGCCACCAGTTCGTCCGGGCGCTCGGCACCACCCCGAACGCCTACCGGCGTGCGTTCCGGGGCCCGCAGGCCGCCTGAACGCACGCCGGTCCGGTCGCCTCGCTCCTCACCACTCCATGGGCTCGACCAGCAGTCGGTGCGGACGCAGAGTGATGCCCACGCGGGTCGTGGCGTCCGAGTCCTCGACCTGACGGAACCGGTACTTCGCCGATATCGCCGCGACGATCAGGCTCAGCTGGGCCATGGAGAAGTGGTCGCTGGGGCACTTGCGGTTGCCGACACTGAAGGGGCTCATGGCGTACTTCGGCACCTCCTCGGCCCGCTCCGGCAGCCACCGGTCGGGGTCGAAGTCGAGGTGGCGGGCGTAGGAGCGGGCGTCGCGCTGAATCGCGTAGGGGCTGTAGATGATGTCCGCCCCGGCCGGAATGCGATAGGCACCGAGTGCGGTGTCGGTGAGCGCGCGACGCGTCAATATCCATACGGCGGGCCGGAGTCGGAGGGCCTCGACGACGACATTGTTGGTGTGGCTCAGCCTGCGTACGTGCTCGAATCCGACCGGCGCGCCACCGGTTACCGATTCAACTTCCGCTCGCACCTTCTCCGCGTGCCCGGGATGGTCCGCGAGGATCTGCAGGAGCCACATGATCGTGGACGCGATTGTCTCGCTTCCGGGGGTGAGTATGGCGACGACCTGGTCGTGGATCTCCTGTTCGCTGATGGGGTCGCCATTGTCGTCCTTCGCCTCCAGCAAAGCCGTCAGCAAATCGTCCGGCTTTTGACCGGACGCCCTCCGCTCGGTGACGATCTCGTCCACCAGCAGATGCAGATCGGCCAGTGCCCGGTTGAATTCGAGGTTGGACGGGAACGGCAGCCGGTACAGCGGCCCCAGCGGCAGCACCATGCGCCGGTACATGCCCCGGAAGACGGTGGCGAGGTCGGTGCTGAGCCGCTCCGCGCGCTCGTCCATGTACTGGCCGCGCAGCAGGCAGCGGGCCGCGATGCGCACCGCGACCCGGAAGGACTCGGAGGTGGCGTCGACGGGCACGCCGGGCCGCCAGCGCTCGGTGAGGGCGTGCGCCTCCTCCTCCATGATCGGCCCGTAGGCGGGGATCGCGGCGAGCCGGAACGCGGGCTGGATGGTGCGGCGCTGCCGCCGGTGCAGCGGGCCGTTGGCGGTGGCCACGCCCTGCTTGCCGAGGAGCCCCTCCAGCGACTCCCACACCGGCCCGTCGATCTTGTAGTCGGGGCTCAGCGCGAGTGCGCCGGTGAGCGCCGGCGCGGTGACGGCGTACACCGTCTTGGGGCCGAGCTTCAGGCGCACCACCTCGCCGTGGTCGCGCAGTTGGGTCATGAACGCGAGCGGGTCGCGGGCCAGTTTCAGGCCGTGCCCGAGCACCGGGACGGCGCCCCCGGCGAGGGGCGGGTCCTTCAGATCGGCCACTTCCCGCGTCTCGGGATTGACGGCGTCGACGGTCATTTCTCACCTGCCGCTTCGTTGTTGACGTACGGGGGTGTGGACCGGTCCTCCCAGGTGTCGACCATGTAGCGGCCGGACTCGTGGTGGAACCAGTAGACGGTGCTGAACCAGTTCCGCATATTGCCGACGCAGGTCCGTACGGCGGTGCTCAGTTCCTTTCCGCGCACGGTGCCGTCGTCGAGTTCTCCGGCGAACTCCATCGCCTCTCGCTCGGCCTCGACGAATTCGGCGATGCAGTTCTCGATGCGCCGCCTGAGTTCTTCGACGGCTTCTTCGAGGGTGAGCCCGGAATGGGTGATGAGGCTTATTCCGAGATTGTGCACCTCGTCGCCCGCTATCTCCTTCGGCAGCGAGCAGAGGTCGTTGTACCAGGCGGCGAATTCCTGGCTCAACAGGGCCGCGCGCCGAAAGGCCGGGTTCTTCCGCACCGAGTCCGGGAGTTGGCAGCCGGCGCTCGGTTCCAGGAGGTCGGTCCATATCCAGTGCGCGAAGGTGAGCCGCCGGAGCGCGAGGTACTCCTCGACACCGGGCACCCGGCCCGCGACCCGGTTGTCGAACTCCCGGTCGTACGCCTCGATCACCTCGTGGAAGTGCCGGGCGAACCGCTGGTTCCAGGCGGCCGGCAGGAACGCGTAGAGCCGCAGCACGCTGTCCGCGAAAGCGGCCACCAGCGCGTCCTCGTGGTGCAGGTGGTCCTCGGGTGCGTCGAGCGCCGTGTGGAGACGGCGGCGCAGCCGCCCCCAGTCCTCGGTCCTGCCGTGCACGATGTCACGGTCGTGCCGGTCGTCCCAGACGAAGAACCACGCGCTGTAGTCGGCGATGGCCTGCAGGACGTCGTCGGGGGCGCCCAGGTAGTAGCCGGCCATCAGGTCCGTGTAGCACAGGTCGTCGGCGTACTCGCGGACCTTGTCCGGGGACATCAGCCGTTTTTCCAGCAGCCACCGCCGGGTGTTCTCCTGGAGCCGCGGCCAATACGGGTGCAGCCGACGGGGAAAGGCGTCCTCGATCACCGGGAGCGCGAGAGACGGTGGTACCGCGACCGCTGTCGCCGATGTGGCGCCGCTTGAGAAAGCATGCACGAACAGTCCCCTCTCGAACGCCAGGAGCACACGCCCCTCCCTGCCGTGCCGGGCGTGCGCCGTTGCGTATCCCCGCACCCCTATTCAGCACTACAACTGACCGTCTGGGGAACGGATTTGCTCCTTTCACTACCCCAAGTCGCCGGGTTTTTTTCGGCGAACAGATGAACGAACAGCCGCGACGCCCGGCCGGAATGGTCTCCGGCCGGGCGTCGTGGCTGTTCGGTGCGGTGGCGCTGGTTCCGCGCGCTCCCGTCAGTCGTTGGCGACCACGTCGTAGCGGGGTTCGTTCTCGGCCATCTGCCGCAGCGCGTCCCTGCGGTCCCGCTTGGAGAGGCGGTCGATGTAGAGGTAGCCGTACAGGTGGTCGGTCTCGTGCTGGAGGCAGCGGGCGAAGTAGCCGGTGCCGCGCACCTTGATGGGGTTGCCCTTCTCGTCCTGCCCGGTCACCTCGGCGTAGTCGGGGCGCGCGAGCGGCGCGTACGCGGTGGGCACGGACAGGCAGCCCTCGTTGCTGTCGTCCAGGCGGCGGGCGGCGGCGGGGAGTTCGACCAGCTTGGGGTTGACGACCACACCGGTGTGGCGGACGCCGTCGTCGTCGGGGCAGTCGTAGACGAAGACCTTCCGGCTCACGCCGATCTGGTTGGCGGCCAGGCCCACGCCCTCGGCGGTGCGCTGGCTGGCGAACATGTCCGCGACCAGCTGCTCCAGCTCGGGGCCGAACTCGGTGACGTCCGCGCACTCCTTGTGCAGCACCGGGTTCCCGACGACCGTGATCGGCCGCGAGGTCCCGCGCTCGCGCCAGCCGGTCTCGCGCTCCTCGCAGTCCTCGGTGTCGACGACATAGCCCTCGTCATCGACGGGGAGCACGCCCGCGTGCTGCTGATCGGTGTCCTGCTGAGCCATGACCGAGTGACGCCTTCCTCAAAACAAACATGGGGGGACTAGCGGATACAGGGTACGTGGACGCGCCTGGAAGGGGCGCGGGTCTGTGTCCTTTGCGGCCCCGCCGCGTGGGCGCGACCAGCCAGGACCGTCCGCCACCGGGCGGCGGCGATCAACAGACCTCTTCGAGATCCCGCCAGTCCCGGGAGTCCGGACTGTCGGCGACCCACCCGTCCAGCAGCCCCCGGACCAGCGAAGCCGGCGCGGCGATGCCGCACTCCCGCTCCGGCACCCACAGCTGGCCGTCCGTCCGATGCCCCAGGGGACCGGGATGGCCCGGCTCACTGTGGTCGTGGGGATCGAGATGCACGCCCTCCCCCTCGTCGGACGGCATCCGCGACTCCGAACACATCCGGCACAGCAGCCGCACGGAGGAGGACCAGTCCTCCGCCGCGAACCCCGCGTCGGCGGCCAGCTGCTCCAGCGCGTCCCGGTCGGCCTCGGTCGCCGCCTCCAGCAGCACCACCCAGGTCGGCACGGGCGACGGCGCCCACAGCTCGATCTCGTCGAAGACCGGATAGGAGTGTCCGGTGGAAGTGGTGCGCTCGCCGTGCGGGACACCGTCGTGCAGCACGACCTCGCCCCAGCGCCGCCCCGAGGACGGCAACGGGATGGACAGCACCTCGATCCGCGCCGGGTCCAGCCGACGTCCCCAGACCACCTCGGCCTCGCCCTCGGGGGAGAGCCGGACGGCCGCGCTGCCCAGCTCCATGCCGAGCGGCTCACCGAGCGCGGTGGCACCGCCGGGCACCTTCAGTCCGTACGCCTGCCAGGCGCGGCGGGCCAGCGGCCAGTCCTGGAGCGCGGTGGCGGCGATGCCCACGTTCCACCAGTCGGGCGCGCCGGTCTCCCGGTCCAGCAGGGCGACCGCGCGCAGCCCGGCCGCGCGGGCCTGCTCCCAGTCGTGCCGGAACTTGTGCAGCAGGGCCAGGTTGAACCAGGACTCGGCGAGCCAGGGCTCCAGATCGGCGGCGCGGGTCAGCAGTTCGCCCGCGTCCTCGTACCGGCCGTCGCCGATGAGCGTGAACGCCCGGTCGGTGGCCTGCCGCCAGGAGGCGGAGGGCCGGTTCCGTACCTTGCCGAAGATCCTCACGATTCCCGCCTGCCAGTTCCGTTCCGCTCAGTGGGCTGGCTCCTGCCCCCGGACTGCCTCTCCCTCGCATCCAACCACGTCACTCGGGAGAGGCGCTCATTACCCATCGGTTACCCAGCAACCGGCAGGGTCAGACAGTCGCGGGACAGGACCCGCGCCAGTGATTCCACCACCTCGGGGGCGTAGTCCCCGGCGGTGGCCAGCCGCAGTTCCTCCAGTGCGCGCAAGGGGCCCTCCACCCCGGCGTCGCGGGACTTCTCCTCGTAGGCGTTGACCGCGCGCACGATGCGGGCGGCGACCGGCTGGTCCCGGTAGGGGTCGGCCTGCCGCTCCACGACCACGGCGACGGCCGCGGCCACCCCGGTCTGCCGGACCACCGCCCCGCCCAGCAGGGCGATACGGCGCTGCTCCTCGCCGGGCAGCCCGGCGGTGGCGCCCGCGGGGACCGGGTCGACCAGGCTGAGCTGGCCGATGTCGTGCATCAGCGCCGCGTGCTCCAGCACGGTCAGCTCGGTGCCGGTGAGCCCGAGGTCCCGGCCCACCGCGAGGCTGAGGGCGGCGACCCGGCGGGCGTGGCCGGCCGGGGTGTATCCGGCGATCTCGGTGGCGCGGGCCAGGGAGGTGATGGTCTGCCGGTAGGTGGCGCGCACGGCCGCGTACCGGCGCAGCGACAACTGGGTGAGCAGCAGGGGGAGACAGAACACCGGCAGCGCCCAGAGTCCGGCGACGGCGACCGCGAGCGCCATCACCGCGCCGGTGGCGCAGACGGCGGACCCGATGCCGAGCAGTCCGCGCAGTTCCTCGCGCAGCAGCGGGCCGAAGGGCCAGCCGGTGCGGGAGCGGGCGAGCGCGGCGGCCAGTACGGCGTCGCACAGCGCGGTCAGGACGAGCAGCGCGACCAGCAGCAGGGCGTAGGCGGAACCGTCCCACTGCTCGAACACGCCCCGGCTGTAGAGGGGTTGGAAGCAGACGGCGGCGAAGCCGACGGTGAGGACGCGGCGGGCGAGGTGGTCCAGGGTGGGGCTGCTTCCGCGCCAGATGTGCGGAACCCCGCCGAGCAGCGTGGCGACGACGACCACGGTGAGGATCTGACCGGCGCCGTGCCGGGCGGGGTGTCCGGCGTCGGCACCGAGCAGGGCGTACGAGAGGGAGCCCGCGGTGCCGAGCGGTGCGGCGCGGCGGGAGCCGCCGCCCTTCCAGCGGGTGAGTTCGCCGACGGCTATGAGGACGCCGAAGGCGAGCGCGGTGCCCCGGTCGTCGACGCCGGTCCACAGGGTGGCGCCGAACGCGACGGCGGCGAGGAGTGCGGCGGCGCCGTGGATCAGGCGGCGGGCGGTCACCGATGGGCCCCGGTGGTACGGCCGTGGGTGCGCTGGCGCGGCGGGACGCCGGGGGCGGGTTCGTCGGCCGTGACCTCGGGGCGCCAGCCGTGGCGGCGCAGGGCGGCGGCGAGCGCGCCGACCATCCGGGGGTCGAACTGGGCGCCCGCGCACCGCTCCAGTTCGGCGACGGCGACCTCGACCGGGCGGGCCCGGCTGTAGGAGCGGGTGGAGGTCATCGCGTCGAAGGCGTCGGCGACGGCGACCACCCGGGCGCACTCGGGGATCTGGGTGCCGGCGAGCCCGTAGGGGTAGCCGCTGCCGTCGAGGCGTTCGTGGTGGTGCAGGATCGCCGCGCGGGCCTCCCCGAGGAAGGCGATGCCACGGGTCATCTCGTGGCCGTACTCGGGGTGGAGCTCGATGATCCGGCGTTCCTCGGGGGTGAGCGGGCCGTCCTTGCGCAGCAGCCGGGTGGGGACGCCGAGCTTGCCGACGTCGTGCAGGATGCCCGCGAAGCGCAGCACCTCCACGCGTTCGTCGTCCAGGCCGAGCTGGCGGGCGATCATGACGGACGCCTGCCCGACGCGCTCGCTGTGCCCCCTCGTGTACCCGTCCTTGATGTCGACGGCCTGGACGAGGGCGCGGATGGTGGCCTGGTGGGCGGCGCGTTCGCGGTGGTACTGGGCGAACACCCAGCAGGAGACGCCCATCGGCAGCAGCACCAGCAGGGCGGCGACGGGCCCGTAGGGGCTGCGCCACAGCACGGCGGTCATCAGTCCGGCCAGACCGTGCACGGCGACGGGGGCGAGGGAGCGGGTGAACAGCCCCCGCCAGGCCCGGCGCGGCGGGACCCGGTCGGCGGCCGCGTGCATGGCGCCGTCGAGCAGCGTGAGCACCAGGCAGAAGGCGAGCACGGCGGCCCCGGCGGGCAGCAGCGCGTACGGGAAGACGGGGCCCTCGACGGCCGCGCCGCCGTCGAGCGCGTGGTGCGTCCGGGCGGCGGCCCACACGGCGAGCGCGGGCCGGGCGGCGCGCCAGACGCGGCGCGGGAGGGCGTGCGCGTGCTCGACCGGGGAGAGCAGGGCGGCGGGCAGCGGCACGAGCGCGGCGGCGGCCGGGGTCAGCAGGAAGGCCCCGGCGAGCAGGACGGGGTAGAAGGTGCCGCCGAACCGGCGGCGGACGACCTGGTCGCAGAGCGCGTAGAGCGCGGCGAGGAGTCCGAGGGTGCCCCAGGCCGTGGGGCCGGTGAGGGCGGGCAGCGCGCAGAGGGCGGCGAGCAGGGCGGCACCGGCCACGCAGACCCGTGCCCTTGCCGGAACCGCCTCCATGACGCCCTCCCCGACCGTGCCCCGTCCGGGTGGAGCGTAGGACGGGTCAGGGGGAGGGCGGGGGCGGGTCCGGCGGGATTAGCACGTTCGGGTGACGGAAGCCGCGGTCAGCTCTCGCGGGCGGCCGCGGTCACGTCATGCTCGGGGACGGTGCCGCCGGAGCGGATCAGCTCGATCCGGCCCATGACCTTGGCCCGCAGGTCGGCGGGGACGTCGTCATGTCCGCAGCACCGCTTGACCAGCTTCTTGACGGCCTGCTCCAGACCGTACTTCTCCAGGCACGGGTGGCATTCCTCGAAGTGGTGCTGGAACTTGTCGCGGTCGACGTCCGGCATCTCGCTGTCGAGGAACTCGTACAGGTGGTCGAGGACCTCACTGCAGTCCGTCTCGTGCGGCTCTCCGCAGCTCATGAGCCCGAGCCTTTCGCTTCGTTCGACTCTCCGGCGCCCGCGGGGACCAGGCCGCGCTCGCGCGCGTAGTCCTCCAGCATGCCGCGCAGTTGACGGCGGCCCCGGTGCAGCCGGGACATCACCGTACCGATGGGTGTCCCCATGATGTCCGCGATCTCCTTGTACGCAAAGCCCTCTACGTCCGCGAGGTAGACCGCGATGCGGAACTCCTCCGGGATCGACTGGAGCGCGGACTTCACATCCGAGTCCGGGAGGTGGTCCAGCGCCTGGGACTCGGCGGAGCGCAGGCCGGTCGACATGTGCGACTCGGCGCGCGCGAGCTGCCAGTCCTCGATCTCCTCGGCCGCGCTGCGCTGCGGTTCCCGCTGCTTCTTGCGGTACGAGTTGATGAAGGTGTTGGTGAGGATCCGGTACAGCCACGCCTTGAGGTTGGTGCCTTCGCGGAACTGGTGGAACGAGGCGTACGCCTTGGCATACGTCTCCTGCACCAGATCCTCGGCGTCGGCCGGGTTGCGCGTCATGCGCAGCGCGGCCGAGTACATCTGGTCGAGGAATTCGAGCGCGTCCCGCTCGA
The DNA here is from genome assembly GCF_004217355.1 of Streptomyces sp. BK022. Taxonomy (NCBI): domain Bacteria; kingdom Bacillati; phylum Actinomycetota; class Actinomycetes; order Kitasatosporales; family Streptomycetaceae; genus Streptomyces; species Streptomyces sp. BK022. Next base: position 691,002 of record NZ_SHKU01000002.1, on the reverse strand, counting down.
AGCGCGCGCTGCGCTCCGTGCTGCTCTCGGCGCCCGTTCCCGCGCTCACGCCCTGGCCCTCGGGCTGCTCCGCCTGGCCGCTGCCGGCCCCTGCGTCGGTACCGGTGACCGGACCCACCTCCTCAAGTTCACGGGCAAGGCCGAAACCGGCCCCACTCGTTTCGGAGGATAGAACACGACCCGTACCCGCCGCCGCTCGAATCGGAGCGGTCTTGGCCGCGTGCAGCACCGTCCAGTCCAGGTCAGTACGGCTGCTGCGACTCGGACATGCGGTCGAACCCATGCGGCTGACTTCCTCTCCCGCGACGACGCCTCACCGGCGCTCCAGTACTTCTGCTGGCCACAACAGCGGTGCCCCGTCCGGCATTCCCGAGGGTCACCCGAGTGACGCGGCCCACCTGGTGACGGCGTCCGTCACGGCCTCCAGCGCGGCCTCCGGCGTCACGGGAGCCCGCTTGGCCACCGCGAAGGAGTGGTCGCCGCAGGCCACCTCGACCAGCTCGAAGCCGCCCTCGGGGAACTCCTCGGGGCGGCCGAAGGGGTCGTTCCCGCCCTGGACGACGAGCGTGGGCACCCCGGCACCGAGCAGCTCGTCCGCGCGGGACTTCTCCGGCTTGCCCGGCGGGTGCAGCGGGAAGCTCAGCGCCAGCACCGCGCGGGCGCCCAGCCCGGCGGCGGTGCGGCAGGCGACACGGGCGCCGGCGCTGCGCCCGCCGGAGATCACCGGCAGGCCGGGCCGGGTCAACGCGGGCCACAGGCCCCGCCAGCCCGTGTCCAGGGTCTTCGGCGCCGGGGCGACCTTGCGCCCGGCCACCCGCCAGGGCTGTTCGACCAGGGCGACGCTCACCCCCTGCGCGGGAAGGGCGGCGGCCAGCGCCTGGAGGTCGCGGGCCTCGACACCGCCGCCGGCACCGTGGCCGAGGGCCAGGACGAGGCGGGGCTCGGGCGCGTGGTGCCAGGTGACGCGCGCGGTCCCGGCCTCGGTCTCGACGGTCTCGGTCACGGCGGCAGAAGTGGGGCTCACATCAGAAGAGTGTGCCCTCCTCCGGCCCCTCCAGCTCCTTCAGCAGCTCCGGCCCGTTGTTGCGGACGTTGCTGACGGCCGTCGACACCGGGTAGGCCCGCATCAGGCCGCCGGGCGGCGGGGCCAGCAGCTCCCGCAGCTCCCCGGGGTCGGTGCGGGCCGGGTCCAGCCAGGCGTCCCAGCGGTCCGGGGTCAGCATCAGGGGCATCCGGGGGTGGATCTCGGCGAGCGAGCCGGGGCCCTCGGCGGGGGCGACGGCCAGGGGGCCCTGCTCGGCCTCGGTGGTGATCACCGAGCAGGTCGCCCACCAGGCGCCGGGGTGGTCGTCGGGCAGGGTGCCGTCGCGCCAGAACTCGTACAGCCCCGCCATGGCGAACACCGAACCGTCGGCGGGGGTGACGAAGTACGGCTGCTTGCGGGCCCTCTTCTTCTTGCCCTCGACCTCCAGATCGCGCTCCTGCTCCCCGGTGACCCACTCGTAGTAGCCGTCGGCGGGCAGGATGCAGCGGCGGGCGGCGAAGGCGCGGCGGTAGGCCGGCTTCTCGTGCACGGTCTCCGCGCGGGCGTTGATCATCCGGGCGGCGCCCTCGGGGGTCTTGGCCCAGGACGGCACCAGTCCCCACTTCAGCTGGCGCAGCTGGCGAACCGGGCGGCGGTCGGCGGCGTCTTTCAGCGGACGGTCCAGGACCGCGTAGACCTCCTTGGTCGGGGCCACGTTCCAGTCCGGCGCCAGGGTCTCCTCGGGTTCCGGGGTACGGTCGCCCCCTTCCGCCGGGGCAGGGGGGACCCCCACCTCGATGTCGAAGACTCCCGCGAGATCCTCTGGGCTACGACTGGCCGCATACCGTCCGCACATACCAGCCACAGTGCCAGAGTCCGTCCGACGACAGGGAGCCACCCGCAGACATGGACAGCAACACGACCACCGCGCTGCCCGACCTCTGGGGCCGGCTCAGCGGCACCCAGCCCGGTCCCGACCTGTGGGTGGTCCTCGCCACCCTGGCCGCCGCGCTCGCCGTGGTCGCCCCGCACCCGGTGTGGCGGGTGGCCCGGAACGCGATCACCATCGCGCACGAGGGCGGCCACGGCCTGATCGCGCTCGTCACCGGCCGCAAGCTGACCGGCATACGGCTGCACTCCGACACCAGCGGCCTCACGGTCAGCCGGGGCAAGCCGTACGGGCTCGGCATGATCCTGACGGCCGCGGCGGGCTACACCGCGCCCTCGCTGCTCGGGCTCGGCGGGGCCGCGCTGCTGGCCGCCGGGCGCATCACCCTGCTGCTGTGGGTGGCCACCGCCCTGCTGCTGGCGATGCTGGTGATGATCCGCAACGCCTACGGGGCGCTGACCGTGGTGCTGACCGGCGGGGCCTTCCTGCTGGTGTCGTGGCTGGCCGGACCGCAGGTGCAGGCGGCGTTCGCGTACGCGGTGGTCTGGTTCCTGCTGCTCGGCGGAGTGCGTCCGCCCTTCGAGCTGCAGGCCAAGCGCAGGCGCGGCGGCGCCGGGGACTCGGACGCGGACCAGCTGTCCCGGCTCACGCATGTGCCGGCCGGGCTGTGGCTGTTCCTGTTCCACGCGGTGTCCCTGTGCTCGCTGATGGGCGGCGGGCAGTGGCTGCTGCGACTCTGAGCCGCCACCCGGCGGGTTCGATCAAGATCTGGGGGCGGTCCCAGCCACTAAAGTGGGGCGCATGACCGTGAACCCCGCTCACACCGCCCTCTGGCCCGCCCCGCACGCGACCGGGGCCGTCGACGCGACGGTCCACGTGCCCGGTTCCAAATCGGTCACCAACCGGGCCCTGGTGCTGGCCGCCCTCGCCTCCGAGCCGGGCTGGCTGCGCCGTCCGCTGCGGTCGCGGGACACCCTGCTGATGGCCGGGGCGCTGCGCGCGATGGGCGTCGAGATCGAGGAGGGCGTCGGCCCGGACGGCTCCGGCGAGGCGTGGCGGGTGCTGCCGACGGGGCTGCGCGGTCCGGCCACGGTGGACGTCGGCAACGCGGGCACGGTCATGCGCTTCCTGCCGCCGGTCGCCGCGCTGGCCGACGGGCCGGTCCGCTTCGACGGCGACCCCCGCTCCTACGAGCGCCCGCTGCACGGCGTGATCGACGCGCTCAGGGTCCTGGGTGCCCGGATCGACGACGACGGCCGGGGCGCGCTGCCGCTGACCGTGCATGGCGGCGGGGCGCTGGAGGGCGGCCCGGTGGCGGTCGACGCGTCCTCCTCCTCCCAGTTCGTCTCCGCGCTGCTGCTGTCCGCGCCGCGCTTCAACCAGGGCGTGGAGGTCCGCCACACCGGCGCGACGCTGCCCTCGCTCCCCCACATCCGGATGACGGTGGACATGCTGCGCGCGGTCGGCGCCCAGGTCGACACCCCGGAGTCGGGCGGCGAGCCGAACGTGTGGCGGGTGACGCCGGGCGCGCTGCTGGGCCGGGACCTGACGGTCGAGCCGGACCTGTCCAACGCCCAGCCCTTCCTGGCGGCCGCCCTGGTCACCGGGGGCAAGGTGACGATCCCGGACTGGCCGGAGCGCACCACCCAGCCGGGTGACCGGCTGCGGGAGATCTTCACCGAGATGGGTGGCTCCTGCGAGCTGACCGAGTACGGCCTGGTGTTCTCCGGTTCCGGCGCGGTGCACGGTATCGACGTGGACCTGGGTGACGTGGGCGAGCTGACCCCCGGCATCGCCGCGGTCGCGGCCCTCGCCGACTCCCCGTCCACCCTGCGCGGTGTGGCCCACCTCCGGCTGCACGAGACGGACCGGCTGGCCGCGCTCACCAAGGAGATCAACGAACTGGGCGGCGACGTCACCGAGACCGCCGACGGCCTGCACATCCGCCCGCGTCCGCTGCACGGCGGTGTGTTCCACACCTACGACGACCACCGGATGGCGACGGCGGGCGCGATCATCGGCCTGGCCGTGCCGGGGGTGCGGATCGAGAACGTGGCGACGACGGCGAAGACGCTCCCGGACTTCCCCGAGCTGTGGGCCGGGATGCTCGGTAACTGACGGGCGGGACGAGATCATGCGCCGCTACGGCAAGCACACCGACGAGGACGACATCCGCACGCGTCCCAACCGCAAGGGCAACCGCCCGCGGACCAACATCCGGCCCAAGCACGAGGACGCGGCGGAGGGCATGGTCCTCACCGTCGACCGGGGCCGGCTGACCTGCCTGGTCGAGGGGCGGACGATCACCGCCATGAAGGCCCGCGAGCTGGGCCGCAAGGCGGCCGTGGTGGGCGACCGGGTCTCGCTGGTCGGTGACCTGTCGGGCCAGAAGGACACCCTCGCGCGGATCGTTCGCATCGGGGAGCGCTCCTCCCTGCTGCGCCGCACCGCCGACGACGACGATCCCTACGAGCGCGTCGTGGTGGCCAACGCCGACCAGCTCGCCATCGTCACCGCCCTCGCGGACCCCGAGCCCCGTCCCCGGCTGATCGACCGCTGCCTGGTCGCGGCCTTCGACGGCGGCCTGGAGCCCCTGCTGGTCATGACCAAGTCGGACCTGGCCTCCCCGGACAAGCTGCTGGAGCTGTACGGCGATCTGGACATCCCCTACGTGGTGACCAGCCGTGAGGAGCTGGAGAACGGCGACGCTGCCGACCGGGTCCGCGAGCAACTGGACGGCAGGATAACGGCGTTCGTCGGCCACTCCGGCGTCGGCAAGACCACCCTGGTCAACGCGCTGGTGCCAGAGGATCTCCGGCGTACGACGGGACACGTCAACGCGGTGACCGGCCGCGGCCGGCACACCACGACCTCCGCCCTGGCGCTCCCGCTGGGCGACGGCACCGGCTGGGTGGTCGACACACCGGGCGTACGGTCCTTCGGGCTGGCGCACATCGACCCCTCGCGGGTGATCAACGCCTTCCCGGACCTGATCCCGGGGACGGCCGGCTGCCCGCGCGCGTGCAGCCACGACGAACCGGACTGCGCGCTGGACGCCTGGGTGGCCGAGGGGCACGCGCGCCAGGCCAGGCTGTACTCGCTGCGCCGGCTGCTGGCGACCAGGGAACGCAGGGAGGGCGACTGAGACTCGCGTGGTTTGCCGGGGCGCGGGTTCGGTAAGTGCATAATCGCACCGAGCCGGAGATCCGGACCAAGGGTCTTTCTTCCGGATCGGGCCGACTCTGGCCGAGGGCGCCTCTCGGCTGGCCGACCCCGGCAAGAACCGGAAGACAGACCCTAGGGGAGGACAGCGCATGGCGTGGCTGCTGGTCATCGTCGCCGGGCTTCTGGAGACCGGTTTCGCCGTGTGCCTGAAGCTGTCCCACGGGTTCACCCGGCTCTGGCCGACCATCGCCTTCGCCTCCTTCGCCCTCGGCAGCTTCGGCCTGCTGACCCTGGCCCTGAAGAAGCTCGACGTCGGCCCGGCCTACGCGGTGTGGACCGGCATCGGCGCGGCGGGCACCGCGATCTACGGCATGGTCTTCCTCGGCGACCTGGTCTCCACCCTGAAGATCGTCTCCATCTCCCTGGTGATCGTCGGGGTGATCGGTCTCCAGCTGTCAGGGTCGGCGCACTAGCCGTCGACGTCCCGGTCCAGGGCGTGGTGGACGAGTGCCGTCGTGCCGCCCTCGTCGGCGGGTGCCGCCACGCAGGACAGGCCGAGCCGGACGGCGAGTTCACAGGCGAAGGCCAGCCGGGCGGTGTCGGACGCGGGGGCGCCGGGTGCGGCGAGGACGGACACGGCCCGGTCCCGGACCATCCGCAGGAAGTCCGCGGGTGCGGGCAGCGGCCCGTCGGCCCGGCGCTGCGCGGGCACGGTGGAGGTGGAGGGCAGGCCGGGGCGGGCGGGCTCGGGGAGCCGCTCGGTCCAGCTTCCGGTGAGCATGGCCCGTACCAGTGCGTTGCCGCGGGCGGCGGTGGCGGTCCACTCGGCGACGGCGGCGAGCCGGTCGCGGGGGTCGGCGCGGGTGGCGAGGGCGCGGTCCACGCCGGCGAGGTAGCCGTCGGCCTCGCGCCTCATCAGGGCCCGGGCCAGGCCGTCCTTGCCGCCGAACTCGTTGTAGAGCGTCTGCCGGGACACTCCGGCGGCCGCCGCCACGTCGACCATCCGTACCGTCGACCACGGCCGCTGGGCGAGCGCTCTGCCTGCGGCGTCCAGCAGCGATTCGCGGGCTGCGGGCATCTTCGCCTCCCTGGGGCGAGCTGTGGCGCTTAGATTTGACTCGCCCACCGGCGCTGTCAAGGGTCCGGGGGCGTACCGGGGGCGCGGTTCGGCCGACGCGCCGTACGCCGCGCCCGCACTCCCCCTGGTGGCTTCCGGACACCCGTGGCCGATACGGTCGTCACATGCCGGACTATCTCGACGATCTGCGCCTCGCCCATGTCCTCGCCGACGCCGCCGACGCGACCACCATGGAGCGCTTCAAGGCCCTCGACCTGAAGGTCGAGACGAAACCGGACATGACGCCGGTCAGCGAGGCGGACAAGGCCGCCGAGGAGCTGATCCGCAACCACCTCCAGCGCGCCCGCCCCCGCGACTCGGTGCTCGGCGAGGAGTACGGCGCCGAGGGCTCGGGCCCGCGCCGCTGGGTGATCGACCCGATCGACGGCACCAAGAACTACGTGCGGGGGGTCCCGGTGTGGGCGACCCTGATCTCGCTGATGGAGGCGGGTCCGGGCGGGTTCCACCCGGTGGTGGGCCTGGTCTCGGCGCCCGCGCTGGGCCGCCGCTGGTGGGCCGCGAAGGACCACGGCGCCTTCACCGGGCGCAGCCTGACCTCGGCGAGCCGTATCCACGCCTCCGGGGTGAGCGACCTGGCCGACGCCTCCTTCGCCTACTCCTCGCTCACCGGCTGGGAGGAGCGCGGCCGGCTCGACGGCTTCCTCCAGCTGTCCCGCGAGGTGTGGCGCACGCGCGCGTACGGCGACTTCTGGCCCTACATGATGGTGGCGGAGGGCTCGGTGGACATGTGCGCGGAGCCGGAGCTGTCCCTGTGGGACATGGCGGCCAACGCGATCATCGTCACCGAGGCGGGCGGCACCTTCACCGGCCTCGACGGCCGGGCGGGTCCGCACAGCGGCAACGCGGCGGCCTCCAACGGCCTGCTGCACGACGCACTGCTGGGACGCCTGGGCGACTGAGCGCACCCGCCGGCACCGCGCGCCCTCGACGGGCCACGCGCGCCCTCTTGTTGACCTCCCTTTTACCTGTCACTCTGAAGCCTCCCTCACTTGTGCATTCGTGAATCCGTGCTTGTGCGGCACGGGTTCCACAGGAGGTGGCTGAAGCCCATGCTCGTTCCCGCCCCCGCATCACCCCCCACGCTCGTCAAAGACGCCATGAGCACGGTGGTCCTCACCATCGGCCCCGCCCACACCCTCCGCCAGGCCGCCGCCCTGATGTCCGCCCGCCGGGTCGGCGCCGCCGTGGTGCTCGACCCGGACGCGGGCGGCATCGGCATCCTCACCGAGCGGGACATCCTCAACTCCGTCGGCCTCGGCCAGGACCCGGACACGGAGTCCGCCCAGGCCCACACCACCACCTCCGTGGTCTTCGCCGCCCCGGCCTGGACCCTGCGCGAGGCCGCCAGCGCCATGACGCACGGCGGCTTCCGGCACCTGGTCGTGCTGGACCGGGGCGAGCCCGCGGGCATCGTCTCGGTCCGCGACATCATCCGCTGCTGGGCCCCCGCCCGCACCCCCGAACCGGCCCTCTGACCCCCTCCAGCAGGGTTGGACTCGGTCTAATCCTGCTGGGGTTCCAAAGTCACACCTGTTCGGGATCTGTTCGGCCGGCTGTTACGCTGGCTGCCATGAGTGACCTTCTGGACCGGCTGCGTGGACGCGGATGGCGACTGACCTCGCAGCGCCGAGTGGTGGCCGAGGTACTGGACGGCGAGCACGTCCACCTCACGGCCGACGAGGTTCACGCGCGCGCCGTGGTGAAGCTGCCGGAGATCTCCCGCGCGACCGTCTACAACACCCTGGGCGAGCTGGTCTCGCTCGGCGAGGTGCTGGAGGTCAGCACGGACCACCGCGCCAAGCGGTACGACCCGAACGCCCACCACCCGCACCATCACCTGGTCTGCTCCCGCTGCGGCGCGATCCGCGACGTGCACCCCACCGGCGACCCGCTCACCGACCTCCCCGACACCGAGCGCTTCGGCTTCGCCGTCTCCGACGTCGAGGTGACCTACCGGGGCCTGTGCCCTGAGTGCGCCACCGCCTGAGGAAGCCGAGGAAGCCGCCCGCCCCGGCGGGAAGCAACCCGCACACGACTGAGGGCCGGAATCCCTTCGGATTCCGGCCCTGAGTCTTCAGTAGCGGGGACAGGATTTGAACCTGCGACCTCTGGGTTATGAGCCCAGCGAGCTACCGAGCTGCTCCACCCCGCGTCGGTGAACACGACACTACGGGACCCGCGGCCTCCGAGGCAAATCCATTCCCTCGCGCCCCGTCCGCCCGGCTCAGGCCGACAGCTCCTCGCGCAGCGCGCCCTCCAGCCGGGCCGCCCGCTCCCCCACTTCCCTGGGGCCCAGCTCCATCGCGCGGGCCGCCCAGCGCTGCCCCTCGGCCAGCTCACCCCGGCGCGCGTACACCAGCGCCAGGCGCAGCGCGGCCCGGCCGTGCCCGGCGTCGGCGGCCCGGGTCCACCACACGGCGGCCTCGGGCTCGCTTCCCTCGCGGGCCAGCAGCAGCCCCAGGTTGAAGGCGCCGTTACGGGACCCGGCCTCGGCGGCCGCCCGGTACCAGCGCGCCGCCTCGACCACGTCACCGCGCGCCGCCGCGAGCATCCCGACCCGCACCTGGGCGCGCCGGTGGCCCTGGCCGGCCGCCCGCTCGTACCACTCCTCGCACTCGGTCTTGTCGTGCACGCTCTCGCCCAGCTCGTGCGCGGGCTCCGGCGGGCGCCGCGCGTCCAGCACGGTGGCCAGCCGGTACGCGGCCTCCGCGCTGCCGCCCCCGGCCGCGCACCGCAGATGGCGCTCGGCGGTCTGTTCGTCGCCCTCGCGCAGCCGGGCGATGCCGACCTGGAGGGCGGCCTCGGTGTGCCCGGCGGCAGCCGCCCGCTCGTACCAGCGCACCGCGGCCGCGCTGTCCCACTCGGTGTCGCGGCCGGCGTGCAGGATGCCCAGGTTGAACGCGGCGTCCACGCTGCCGGCCTCGGCGGCCTTGGAGAACCAGGGCTCGGCGCCGCTGGTGTCGCCGCCCCGCAGCAGCAGGATGGCCAGCGCGTTCGCCGCCTCCCGGTGCCCGGCGTAGGCGGCGCGCCGGTACCACTGCTCGGCCTGGGCGGTGCGGCCCTGCTCGGCGCAGAGCAGCCCGAGGTTGTAGGCGCCGTTGTCGTCCCCGGCGTCCAGCGCGGCCCGGTACCAGCGCTCGGCGGTCTGGGTCTCGCCGCGCTCGGCGTGCAGGGCGCCCAGCGCGTTGGCCGCGTTGCCGTCGCCGTCCTGGGCGGCGCGCAGCCACCACACGGCCGCGCTCTCGGTGTCCCCGGCGTCGCGCAGCAGGAAGCCGAGCGCGCAGGCGGCGCGGGCCTCGCCGTCCTTGGCCGAGGTGAGGTACCAGCGCCCGGCCTCCTTCAGCTCGCCGCGCTTCTCCAGGATGGCGCCCAGGTGCAGCGCGGCCCGGCGGTGGCCGCGTGCGGCGGCCTGGCGGTACCACTGCTCCGCCTCGGTGGACGCCTTGGTGGTGCCGGGCTCCTCCTCGCGCCCCAGGCCGGGCTCGACGTCGCCGCCGTCCAGGGAGCGGGCGAGCCGGTAGGCGGCCTCGCGGTGGCCGCGCTCGGCGGCGGCGCGCATCCAGTACCCGGAGCGGGAGTCGCCGCGGTGCTCCAGCAGGTCGGCGAGGGCGTAGGCGCCGAGCACATGGCCCTGCTCGGCGGACTGGCGCAGCCAGTACTCGGCTGCGGGTTCGTCGCCGCGCTCGCGGTGGTGGCGGCCGAGCGCGTGCGCGGCGGCCGCGGAACCGGCGACGGCGGCGATCCGCCACCAGTCGGCGGCCTCGTCGGCGTATCCGCGCTGGTGCAGCAGGACGCCCAGGTTGTTGGCGGCGGGGCGGTCACCGGCGGACGCGGCGGCACGGAGCTGGGGCTCGGCCGCGTCGAGGTCGCCGCGGCGCAGCAGCATGGCCCCGAGGATGCTGGCGGCCTCGGCGTCGCCGGTGCGCGCCGCCATTCCGAGGCGCACCTCCTCGGCGTCCTCCCCCACCTCGTCCACATCGCGGGACGGTTCCTCACCCGAAGGCTGCACAAATCGCCCTGTCTCGAACAGAGTTGCCTTGTCCCCCATAACGTCCATCGTCGCACCACCTGCAACCTGGGTACACCCGGTGTACCGCAGCCCGTGAGGTCACTTCAGCGTTTTGTCGACATGCCCACAGAGAGACAAGTCAAACACAGTTGGCCCAACTCCGGGCGGCGGCGCGGCCGATGAAACAGGCAGCACATGAGTTCGCACATCACGAAGGCCCGGATCTCGATGAGATCCGGGCCTTCGTTTTCAGTAGCGGGGACAGGATTTGAACCTGCGACCTCTGGGTTATGAGCCCAGCGAGCTACCGAGCTGCTCCACCCCGCGCCGTTGTGTTCACAACTCTAGCACGGCGCGGGGGCAGGTCCGGTCAGTCGCCGCTGGTCCGGGGCTTGTCCGCCGCGGACTGGGCGTCCTCGGCCTTCCGGAGCGCGTCCTGGAGGTCCTTCTGGGCCTTGGCGTAGGCGTCCCAGTCCGGGCCGGACTTCAGGGCTTCCTGGCCCGCGTCGTACGCCTTCTGGGCGTCCTGGAGGGCCTGGCGGACCGTCGGGTTGGTGGACGCCGGCGGTTCCGTGGTGCCGGACTTCGGCGGCCCGGAGCCCTTGACCCCGAAGACCTTGTCCAGCGCCTGGTCCAGGGTGTCCTCGAAGGCAGTCCGGCCCTCGTAGGTCACCAGCACCTTGCGCAGCAGCGGGTACTTCAGCGTGCCGCCGCGCACGTACACCGGCTCCGCGTACAGCAGGCCGCCGTCCAGCGGGACGGTGAGCAGGTTGCCGTACTCCACCTGGGAGTGACCCCGGCTCAGCAGGCTGATCGTCTCCGCGATGGACGGTTCGGAGTTGAACTGGCTCTGCACCTGCTTGGGGCCGTCGACCGTGGTGCTCGTCGGCAGCTTGAGGATTCTGATCTTGCCGTAGTCGCTGGCGCGCGGATCGGAGTCGACGGCCATGAACGCGCTCAGGTTGTCCCGGCCGTTCGGCGTGAAGGTCGTCGTCAGCGAGAAGACCTGCTGCTTCTGGTCCGGCATCTTCATGCTCAGGTAGTACGGCGGGACCGAGTCGCGCGAGTCGTTGGACGGGTCGTCCGGGACCTGCCACACCTCGCTGCCGCTGAGGAAGGTCTGCGCGTTGGTCACGTGGTAGCGGGTGAGCAGCTCGCGCTGGACCTTGAACAGGTCCTGCGGGTACCGCAGATGGGCCATCAGCGCCGGGCTGATGTCCGAGCGGGGCTTCACCGTGTCCGGGAACGCCTTCATCCACGTCTTGAGCACCGGGTCGGCGGAGTCCCACTGGTAGAGCTTGACGTCACCGGTGTAGGCGTCGACGGTCGCCTTGACGGAGTTGCGGATGTAGTTGACCTGGTTCTGCTGGGCCACCACCGCGCGGGAGTTGTTGTTCGCGGTCAGCGAGTCGGCCGTGGTGTCCCCGAGCGTGGTGCGCGAGGCGTACGGGTAGCCGTTGCTGGTCGTGTAGGCGTCCACGATCCACTGGATGCGCCCGTCCACCACGGCCGGGTAGGCGTCACCGTCGATGGTCAGCCAGGGCGCGACGGACTCGACGCGGTCCTTGGGGGTGCGGTTGTACAGGATGCGCGAACCGTCGCCGATCGCTCCGGAGTAGAGGATCTGCGGCTCGTTGAACGCCACCGCGTACGCCGCCCGGTTGAGCGGGCTGTCGAGGTTGACGCCGCTCTTTCCCTGGTAGCTGGTGGTCTTCTCGCCCTCGTCGTCGGAGTAGTCGATCTCCTTCTGGGGACCGCCGACGATGGAGTACGTGGTGGTCTTCTCGCCGTAGTACACCTGCTGCTGGTACTCGCCGAGGTCGCCCTTGGAGGGCAGGTTCTTCTCGGTGAAGACCGGGCGTCCCTTGTCGTCGGACTCGGTGCCCTTGGCGGCGACCACGCCGTAGCCGTGGGTGTAGCGGAAGTGGTCGTTGATCCAGTTGTTCTTCGGGATGCCGCCCAGGTTCAGCTCGCGCAGGCCGAGGACGGTGTCCTGCTCCTTGCCGTCCTTGGTGGGGTACCGGTCGACGTCCAGGTTGGTCGGGAAGCCGTAGTAGTTCCGGATCTGCTGGAGTTGCTGGAACGTGGGCGAGACCACGTTCGGGTCCATGATGCGGATGCTGGCGGTCTGGCCGACCTGGTCGCGCAGCTTGGTCTTGTCGTCGGTCGCGGCCCTGCCGGAGTACTCGCTGACCTGGGTGTGGTCGATCCCGTACGCCTCGCGGGTCGCCTTGAGGTTCTTCTGGACGTACGGCGCTTCCTTGGCCTGCTCGTTGGGCTGGACCTGGAACTTCTGCACGATGGCCGGGTAGAGGCCGCCGATCAGGACCGCGGAGAGCACCATCAGACCGAAGCCGATGACGGGGAGCTGCCAGGTGCGCCGCCACAGGGTGGCGAAGAACAGCAGCGCGCAGATGACGGCGATGAAGAACAGGATGTTCTTGGCGGGCAGGTAGGCGTTGGCGTCCACGTAGCGCAGACCCGTCCAGTTGCCGGTGGCCCGGAAGTCGCTGGACTTCACGGCGAGGCCGTACCGGTCGAGCCAGTAGGCGACGGCCTTCAGGGACACGAAGACGCCGAGCAGCACCGAGAGATGACCGGTCGCGGCGGACGAGGCGCGCGAGCCGGGGCTGGTGACGCGCAGTCCGCCGTACAGGTAGTGGGTGAGCGCGGCGGCGATCAGCGACAGGATGGCCGTGGCGAAGCCGAAGGCCAGCAGGAAGCGGTACCACGGGAGGTCGAAGGCGTAGAAGGAGACGTCCCGGTGGAACTGGGGGTCCTTCTGGTGGAACGGCACGCCGTTGACCCACATCAGCCAGACCCGCCACTGGCCGGCCGCCGAGGCGCCGGCGATGAGGCCGACCAGCGCGGTGACGGCGAGCAGCAGCCAGGTCTTGTACGGCGCGATCCCCATCCGGTACCGGTCGAGGCTCTGCTGCTCCATCGACATGGCGCTCAGCGGGGGCCGCATCCGGTGCGCGAGCCAGATGTTGAAGCCCACCGCGAGCGCCATCAGCAGACCGAACACGAAGAACAGACCGATCTTCGTCCACAGGGTGGTGGTGAAGACCGAGGAGTAGTGCACCGACCGGTACCAGAGCCAGTCCGTCCAGAAGCCGGCGAACATGGTGAAGGCCATGCCGAGGGCGGCCAGGACGCCCAGGGTCACGAGCAGGGTCCTCACCCGCCGGGACGGACGGCCCGCCCTGATCCGTGGCCCCGTCGGGCCTCCGCCGCGGTCCGGCATCTGGAAAGCCAAGGTGCGCACCTCGAAGTCGCTGTCGATCCGTCAGGCCCTCGTGTTCGCGGGCCCTTGGTGGCCCCCTGTGCTCGCGGGCCCCCACCTATGCAACTTACTCACGGTTTACTCGGTTCCCGATTTCGGCCGGGAACGAGGCAGGATTGTGACCATGTCCAACACTCCCATGGCGGCGAGCCCGCTCACCCGGGCCGTACTCGAGATCGACGAGTACGCGTCCGGCCTCGGCTGGGACCAGCCGGCCCGCCTCTTCGCCCTCGTCGACACCGCGCGTCTGCGCACCCAGGAACCCTCTCTCGCGGCCCAGCTCGGCCTGGACGAGGAGACCGGTGCCACCGGCTACACCCCCATCGAGCAGGACGAGGTGCCCGCCGGCAAGGCGCTCGACGAGTTCCTCGCCACCATCGCCTGGCCGGACGCGGTGATCGGCTGCGCGCTCACCGTGGAGCGCCTGATGCTCCCCTCGTCCGTCGACACGCAGGTCCCGCAGGGGCTCAGCGACGCCGAGCTGGCCAAGTGGGTGGCCGCCCGTCCGGAGCGCCAGGAGGTGCGGATGACGGTGGCGGTGCTGCGCGACGGCAACCGCGAGTCGGCGATCCGGCTGCGGGAGAAGGACGCGGCGACCGAGGTGCTGACCGGTCCGGACCTGGTGCCGGGGCTGGCGGAGGCGCTGGCGGCGACGTTCGCCGACTGAGCCTCGCATCTTTCCGTAGTGCCGCGTACGCGCGCGGGGGCGATCCCGCGCGCGTACGGCCGTTTCTCAGCCCTTGGTGGTGCACTTCGGCAGGTCGGCGGTGCGGCCCTCGCGGATGTCCTTGAGGGCGTCCAGGGCGTCGCCGATCTTCTTCACCTTGACCAGGGTGAGGCCGCCCGGGGTGTCCTTGGCGGCCGAGGCGCAGTTGTCGGCCGGGGTCAGGAAGTACTGGGCGCCCTTGGCGCGCGCGCCGACGGTCTTCATCTCGATGCCGCCGATGGGGCCGACCGTGCCGTCGTCGTCGATGGTGCCGGTGCCGGCGACGAACTTGCCGCCGGTGAGGCTGCCCGGGGTGAGCTTGTCGTAGATGCCGAGCGAGAACATCAGGCCGGCGCTGGGGCCGCCGACGTCGGCGAGCTTGATGTCGATGGTGAACGGGAAGGTGTGGTCGGTCCCGGCGGAGATCCCGACGATGGCCCGGTGGGCGCCCTTGTCGTCGGAGTCGGTGGTCGTGATCGTCACGTCCTGGGTCTTCGTCGCCGTCCGGTGCGCCTTCTCGGCGGCCGCCTGCTCCTTGGCGGGGATGACGGTGAAGACGACCTTCTGGCCGGGCTTGTGCCTGGTCACCAGCTTGGCCACATCGGACGGCTGCTTGACCCGCGTGCCGTCCACGGCCTTGATCACGTCACCCGCGTGCAGCCGGCCCTCGGCCGGGGAGTCCTTGATCACCGTGGAGACGATCACCCAGGACGTCACCGGGATGTGCAGCTCCTTCAGGGCGGCGACCTTGGCGCTCTCCTGGGACTGGCTGAACTCCTCGGCGTTCTCCTGGGTGGACTGCTCCTCGGTCTTGCCGTCCGGGTAGAGCGTGTCGTGCGGGACGACCTTGGTGTCGTGCGCCAGCCAGCCGTAGACCGCCTCGACCAGGTTCATCCGGAAGTCCGCGCTGGTCACCCGGACGGTGGTCATGTTCAGGTGACCGTCGGCCGGATAGGTGCGGTGGCCCGAGACCTGGAGCACCGGCTCGCCGTCGTGGTCCCCGAGCGTGTTCACGGTCGGCCCCGGCGACATCTCCGCGTACGGCACGGGGATGAGCACTCCCGCGCAGAGCAGCGCGATCAGCATCAGGGTGGACGCGAGCATCGTCGCGGTACGGCGTGGCATGGCACGACAGTACGGGACAGGTGTGTCGGCGCCCCGTCAGGGCACCCCGTCAGGCGCCGGGAGCGCCCGTGTGGGACTTCTCCATGGCTTCGCGGAAGCGCGCGTAACCGTCGAGTTCGGGTCCGTCGCCGCGGGTTCTGCGGGTCCGGTTGGCCCAGCTTCCCCACAGACCGGCCGCGACCGCGGCGATGAACGGAATCAGCAACCAGACGAGCACCGCCATGCCGACCTCCCAACCCCATGAGTGTCCGCTGCGAACTGAGTGATCAGCAGATTAACCATTCGCAGGGACAACGCTCACGCGCGGGGTGCGGTTACGCAACCGGAGCACCCGATGGGCCGAACGTCACCGCTCCGGTCACCGCCGTCAGCAGGCGCCGACCCACTCCTCGGTGCCGTCGGAGAAGCGCTGGTGCTTCCACACCGGCACCTCGTGCTTGATGTCGTCGATGAGCTTCCGGCAGGCCTCGAACGCCTCGGCCCGGTGCGGGCACGCCACGCCGACGACGACGGCGAGGTCACCGACGGCCAGGTCACCCACCCGGTGGACGGCCGCCAGGGCGCGCACCGGGTACTCCGCGACGACCTTCTCGGCCACCCGTCGCATCTCGTCGGCGGCGGAGGGGTGGCAGGAGTAGCCGAGGGCGTCGACGTCCGCGCCCCCGTCGTGGTTGCGCACGGTACCCACGAACAGCGAGATCCCGCCCGCCGCCTCGTCGCCGAGCGCGGCGAACACCTCGTCCACCGAGAGCGGCGTGTCCCGGATCCCGATCAGCCTGATGGGGCTGGGGGCCGCCTGCTCACCGGGGTGTTCGTTCGTGAGTGCCATACCTCCATGGTGCCGCACACCGGGGAGGAGGCGGAACGCGACGCTCGGCCGGGTGGGGGCGCGGGACGTTTGCGGCGGCTCAGATACGGCGCCGCGCCTTGCGGGCCCGGCGGACCACCGCGGCCGCGCCGAGCAGGGCCACGGTCGCGCCCGCCGCGCCGGCCGCCGTGGCGTCCTTGCGGCCGAGTCTGCGCCCGGCGACGGTGTGCCGGCCGGCGACCTCCTCCAGCAGCTCCGCGAGCACTTCCTCGTTCGTCCAGCGCGGCCGCCACCCGGCCGAGTGCAGCCGGCTCCCGCTGACCACCCAGGGGTACATCGTGTACGCCAGGTCGCCTGCCGGGGAGGGGGTGAGCCCGATCCGGTGCAGCCGGGCGGCCGCGCCGAGGGCGACCGCGGAGGGCAGCTCCATGCGCCGGATGCCGCTCAGCTCCTCGACCTCCTCCTGCTCCAGCCAGCCGTCGCAGCCGACGGCGAGTTCCCCGTCGACCTTCTCCAGCACGGCGTACTCCAGCGCCGAGCACAGGTCGTCGACGTGGCAGAACTGCCAGGCGGGACGGGAGTCCGCGACCACCAGCAGCCGGGGCGACTCGAAGTACCGGGTCAGCGCGGTGTCGGTGCCGCCGACCAGCAGGGCGGGGCGTACGACGGTGACGTTCAGGCCGGGGTGCGCGCGGGGCGCGCGGCGGGCCAGGCGCTCGATCTCCAGCAGGTCGGCGACCCCGGTCGCCTCGGCGGTGGCGCGCAGCTCGGCGTCCTCCGACAGCGGCAGCTCGTTGTCGGGCAGCGCGCCGTAGACCATGGCGGAGGTGCACAGTACGACCCGGTGCACCCCGGCGGCGGCCGCGGCGGTGAGCACGGTCTGGGTGCCGCGCACGTTGTACGCGGTGCGGGCGGCCGCGTCGCTGCCGAGGTCCAGGTCGAGCGCGAGGTGCACGACGACGTCGGCGCCGCGCAGCTTCTCCGCGATCGCGGGGTCCCGCACGTCGAGGATGTGCCACTCGGCCTCGGCGCACTCCCCGCGCCGCTCGTCGATGGCGACGACCTGCCGGATCTCCTCGGACGCAGCGAGCCGCTCGGTGAGCAGCGCGCCGATCCCGGTGGCGGCGCCGGTGACCGCGACGACGGGCCCGCGCACCGCGGGCGAGGGCGATGCGGGCGGAGATGAGGGGTTTCGCGCTGCGCGAACCTGCGGATCTGGGGAACTCACCGGGCGTCTCCAGCGGTTGTCTTCAGTACGAGCGCGGACGACGCGCCCGTACCAGGTGCATCCATCCTGCCGCAGCCCATCTGTGGGCGAAGCACCGAGGCCCTATCCGGTCCGGGTGTCTACGCTGGGTGGTGAAGTCGGGCAGCCGCGCCGCCGGAGAGAACCGGTGGCCTTACCAGCCGAGGAACCCCGTGAGTGACACCCCATTCGGATTCGGCCTTCCGCCGGAGGAGCCGGACGACGGCGACGAGGGCAAGAAGAAGGACCAGCAGAGCGGTGGTGGGCAGGGGCCGGCCGACCCGTTCGGTTTCGGCGGTCTGCCGGGAGCCGGGGGCCTTGGCGGTCCCGGCGCCGACAATCCGCTCGCCGCGATGTTCGGCTCCCTGAACCCCAATGACCTGGGCGCGGCGTTCCAGCAGCTCGGCCAGATGCTCTCCTACGAGGGCGGCCCGGTGAACTGGGACATGGCCAAGCAGATCGCCCGCCAGACGGTCGCCCAGGGCACCCAGGACGGCGTCAAGGACGCGAGCGTCGGCCCGTCGGAGCGCTCCGCGGTGCAGGAGGCGGTGCGCCTGGCCGACCTGTGGCTGGACGACGCGACCTCGCTGCCCTCCGGTGCCAACACCTCCGTGGCCTGGTCGCGCGCGGAGTGGGTCGAGGCGACGCTCCCGGCCTGGAAGGAACTGGTCGACCCGGTCGCCGAGCGGGTCGGCGCGGCCATGGGCGACGTCCTGCCGGAGGAGATGCAGGCCATGGCGGGCCCGCTGATCGGCATGATGCGCTCGATGGGCGGTGCCATGTTCGGCACCCAGATCGGGCAGGCCGTGGGCGTGCTCGCGGGCGAGGTCGTCGGCTCCACCGACATCGGCCTGCCACTGGGGCCGGTGGGCAAGGCCGCGCTGCTCCCGGTCAACATGGAGGTCTTCGGCAAGGACCTGGGTGTGCCCATGGAGGAGGTGCGTCTGTACCTCGCTCTGCGCGAGGCGGCCCACCAGCGCCTCTTCGCCCACGTGCCGTGGCTGCGCTCGCACCTGTTCGGCGCGGTCGAGGGCTACGCGCGCGGGATCAAGGTCGACACCGCCAAGCTGGAGGACGTGGTCGGCCAGTTCGACCCGCAGAACCCCGAGCAGCTTCAGGACGCGCTCCAGCAGGGCATGTTCCAGCCCGAGGACACGCCCGAGCAGAAGGCGGCCCTGGCCCGGCTGGAGACCGCGCTCGCGCTGGTCGAGGGCTGGGTGGACGCGGTGGTCCACGCGGCCGCGAAGCCGCGCCTGTCCTCCGCCGACGCGCTGCGCGAGACGCTGCGCCGCCGTCGCGCGAGCGGCGGTCCGGCGGAGCAGACCTTCGCCACGCTGATCGGTCTGGAGCTGCGCCCGCGCCGGCTGCGCGACGCCTCCCGCCTGTGGGCCTCGCTCACCGACGCGCGCGGGGTCGACGGCCGGGACGACCTGTGGCACCACCCGGACATGCTGCCGACGGCCACCGACCTGGACGACCCGGACGGCTTCGTGCACCGCGAGCAGATGGACTTCTCCGAGCTGGACAAGATGCTCGGCGAGGCGGCCGGCGGCGGCGCGCACAAGCCCGACCTGAAGAAGGACCCGGGCACCGAGGGCGCCGCGGACGACGAGGGCAAGGGCGACAAGAGCGAGTGAGCCTGTACGACGACGCGGTCCTCGTACTCAAGGGGTACGAGGGCCAGCCCGAGCTGCGTGACGCCTACCAGGCCCACCTCGCCGCCCACCCGGACGGCATCTGGCGGTCCTGCGACGCGGGGCACCTCACGGCCAGCGCGCTGGTGATCGACCCGGAGCACGGCCGGGTGCTGCTCACCCTGCACAGGAAGCTGCGGATGTGGCTCCAGATGGGCGGCCACTGCGAGCCGGGCGACATCTCCATGGCGGGCGCGGCCCTGCGCGAGGCGACGGAGGAGTCCGGCATCGCCGGGCTGACGCTGCTCCCCGGCGGCCCGGTCCGGCTGGACCGCCACCCGATCCCGGCCCCCTGCAACTGGCACCTCGACGTGCAGTACGCGGTGCTGGCCCCGCGCGGTGCCGAGCAGGCGATCAGCGACGAGTCGCTGGACCTGCGGTGGTTCGGCTACGACGAGGTCGCCGACGTGGCGGACGAGTCGGTGGTACGGCTGCTGGAGGACACGCGGGCGCGGTTGTGAGCCGGACTGCGGCGCGGAGGGCCAGGGTCTGAAGGGTCCGGCGCGGTGGTGAGGACGGGGTCCGGCGCCGCGCGCGCGCCGGCTCTGAACGTGTAAGGGGCGCCCGCCACTGTGGGCGCCCCTTACGTTCGCCGCGCTGCGCTCGTCGCGCCGGCTAGCTCCAGACGTTGCCCTGGTTCTGCCCGCGTGCCCCCTGCTGGCCCATGCCGAACTGGGCCGCGACCCCGCCGCCTATCTGCGCGTGCTGGGGCGGCAGCAGTTCGCTGGGCTGGACCAGGGCGAAGCCGGAGCCCATGAAGCTCAGCTCCCAGCCCTCGCCCGTGCTGCCGCGCCGCCGCCACACTCCGGACGAGTGGGTCTGGGCCTGCATCTGCACCCGCAGCGAGGTGGACCAGGCGACGATGGCGTCCGCGTCGCAGTTGACGTACCGGTCCGGCGTGACCTGCATCAGCAGGGGCGTGCCGGAGGTCATCAGGGCGACCTTGCCGCGGCCGGTGATGTTGAGCTGGTACTTCCCCGAACCGGAGATGCCGTAGAGGCTGTCCACCGCGATGACCTCGTGGTGCAGCGAAGAGTCCATGGCGAGGACGTAGGAGCTGTCGACGGTCAGGCCCTCCTGCTCCACGTCCAGCAGATGGACGTGCTGCGCGAGGTTGGCGAGGTAGACGGTGCCCTGGCCGTGACAGCGCATCAGGTCCAGGCCCTCGCCGGTGTGGGCCCGCGCCCGGCGCTGGCCCTGGCTGCGGTACTCGGCGTCGAACTCGACCATGCCCTGGTAGGCGACCATGGCGCCCTTGCGGGCCAGCAGGTCGTCGTGGCCCTCCAGGGCGACGCGGAGCATCTGCGCGTTCTGCAGGCTCCAACGCTCCTGGGTCTGGGAGTCGTTGTGCGCGAAAAGCGGGCTCTGCATGGTGTCTGTGCTCCCCCTCAGCCCCGGAACCGGAGGCGGTCGGTGCTGTCCTCGCTGGGCTGGACGACGACGATGCCCTGCCCGGAGAACGCCATCTGGTACGCCTCGCCGCTGCCCCGGCCGATCAGCGACTGCGCCTTGAAGCTGCGCTTGCCCTTCACCTTCAGGTTCGGGGACCACGCCACGAGGGCGTCCGGGTCGACGTACGTCTCGTCCTCGCCGCCTCCGCAGTCCACCACGATCGGCGTGCCGCGCGAGGTCAGCGCGACCCAGCCCTGTCCGGAGATCCTGGTGTTCCACAGGCCCTGCCCGGCGAACTTGGCGAGCCCCTTGACCCGCTCCACGCCCCAGGTGAGGCCCGCGTCGAAGGCGAGCAGATTGGTGGCGTTGACGGAGATGCCGTCGCCGTTCAGGTTGATCACGACCACGTCGGCGCCGTAGTCGGCGAGGTAGAGCAGGCCGTCGCCGGAGCACTTCATCAGCGGGGCGCCTTCGCCGGTCATCCAGTCGCGGGCGATCTGGCGGACGGCGGGCGGGTTGGGCTCGTACTGGATGAAGCCCTCGTAGGCGATCATCGAGCCCACGCGCGCGAGGAGGTCGTTGCCGGTCTGCATGGCGACCTTCAGCATGTGGCTGCCGTGGTTCTCCATGCGTGCGGTGACGGGTGCGGGGGCGAAGCCCGCGAGCGGCTGGTTCATGACGGGCTCCCTCAGACCTCGTACGGCTGGACGACGATGAAGTTGCCGGGTGCGCCCCGGAACTGGAGGTTCACGCTCTCCCCCGTGTCGCCCGCGTAGGCGTTGCGGCGCATCCGGACCTGGCTGGAGACGATCACCTGCGAGGCGGCCGACCAGGCGACCACCGCGTGGCAGTCGGCGAAGGTCGTCGGCGTCACCGGCAGCACGACGGGCGTGCCGTGGGTCTTGACGACGAGCGTGCCGGTGCCCTGGAACTGCATGGTGAACAGCGCGCCGCCGGGAATGCCGTGGCCCTCGATGCGGCGGACCTCGTACTGGAGGCTCTCGTCGAAGGCGAGCACGTTCTCCGCGGAGACGCAGATCGCGTCGCCCTGCAACTCGACGGGGTGGAGGTGGGTGGAGTTGTCGGCGAGGAACACCTGTCCCTGGCCGGTGCAGCGCATCAACTGCATCTCCTGGCCGGTGGCGTTGCCCACGAGCCGGCCGGTGATTCCGGCGCCCTTGTAGCTGAAGTCGACCTTGCCCTGGTAGAGCACCATGCTGCCCTGCCGCGCCAGTACCGGCTGGCCGCCGGCGCCCAGGTCGACGCGGATCAGCTTGTGGTTCTGCTGGGTCCAGCGCTGCCCGGTGGGCGCCTCCTTGAACTTCTGGAGCGCGGCGCCCACTCCGGCCGCGCCCTGGGGCGCGCCCTGCGGGACACCGTAGGAAGGGGTGCCCTGGCCGGGGACCTGGCCGTAGCCGGGGGGCATGGGAGCGGACGGCGGACCGCCGTGGGAGGGCGGGGAGTTGAAGCCGGGCGGTGCGGGGGCCGCCGGGGGCTGGCCGTAGCCCGGGGGCAGGGGTGCGCTCGGCGGGGCGGGGTGGCCGAAGGCGGCGGGGGCAGGGCCGGGCGGCGGGACGGCGCCCTGGGGCGGGGTCAGGGGTTCGACCAGCGTGGGCGCCGCGTGCACGTCGGGCCGGGGCGCCGGGGGCGGGGTGAACGCCTGGGGCGCCGGGGGCGTGGCCGGTCCGGCGGGGACGGCGAAGGCGGGCGGGGCGAAACCGGGGGTGGCGGGCGGCGCGGCGGCCTCCGGCGGGGCCGGAGCGGGCGCCTCCTCCTCGGCGACCTCGCCGCCGAAGTTCTTCAGCAGCGCCTCCAGTCCGCCGTCGAAGCCCTGCCCGACCGCGGCGAACCGCCAGACGTCCTTGAGATAGAGGTCGCCGAGCATCACGGCGCGCTCGGTGGTGAACTCCGCGCCGGTGAAGGAGTACCGCGCCACCTCCTCGCCGCCCGCCACGATCCGCAGATAGCCGGGCGCGATCCGGGACATCTGCCCGTCGCCGTCGATGGTCGCGGTGAAGGACAGCTTGTGGATGCCGGCCGGAACACGGTCCAGCGTGACCCGGAACGACTCGGTGTCGCCCGCCTGGGGGCCCAGCAGCTGGATGGACTCCTCGGGCGACTTCGGCTGGTTGAAGAAGACGAAGTACCGGTCGTCGGAGAGCCGCTCGTCGGCGTCGAGGCCGAAGCAGCTTATGTCGAAGGTCAGTCCGGGAGCGGAGATCTGCACGCCCACGTACAGATCCGTACCCGCGGTGAGGTCACTGATCCGGGCCTTGTGGCCGCGTTGGAATTCCCTGGACATGCGTTACGTCCGTCCCCCGTCCCGAAAGCAGTTACGTCGCGTCAGGCTAACCGCAAATACCGACATCGGCCTCAGCCGGTACAGACCCGGTACAGAACCGCGGCCCGGACCTCACACCTCCTCGTCGTCCGTCACATCCGGGGGCAGGTCCGGGGTGCGTGCGGTGGCGGCCACGCCCTCCAGATAGCCGCGCGCCCGCTCGGTGCGCGGGTAGGCATCCAACAGCCGCCAGAAGTCCGGGCCGTGACCGGGCACCAGCAGATGCGCCAGCTCGTGGCAGAGCACGTAGTCGACCACGTACTCGGGCATCCCGCGCAGCCGGTGCGAGAGCCTGATGGTGCCCTCCGCCGGGGTGCACGAGCCCCAGCGGGTGTTCTGGTTGGTCACCCAGCGCACCGAACCGGGCCGCGCCCGGCCCCCGAAGTACCGCTCGGACAGCCGCCCGGCGCGCTCGGCCAGTTCGGTGTCACCGCCGGGCACGCTCCGCTTCGCCTCCTTGGCGGCGAGCCGGTCGAGCATGGCGGTGACCCATCGCCGCTCCTCCGCCTTGGACATCCGGGCGGGGATCAGCACGATGGTGCGGTCGCCCTCGCGGTAGGCGGAGACGGTCCGGCGGCGCCGGTCGCTCCGCCTGACCTCGACGGGGCCGTGTGCGGCGGGCGGCTGCTGTTCGGTCGGTTCGGTGGGCACGTCTCGAAGGTACCCGCCGTCGCGGACAGCGGGCCGGGCCTGTGGACAGCGGCCTGTGGACGCCGGACCCGCAGGCAGCTTGTACGACGATCACCTCGTGCCTGTGGACAACTTTCGGCGCGGATTCCGGAGCCCGGCCATGCTGGCATCCGTCGGCACGAGCAGGACCGGCTCGGCCGACGTACGAGAGGCAGAAGCGCGCACGCCCGGCCGGGTGTGCGCGAATCCTGGGAGACGGGGGCCCGTCATGCATCCGATGGTGAAGCCCGCGCTGCGGCGCGGCTGGCGCGATCTCGGCACCGTGCAGTTCGGGATGACTCCCGCGCACGCGATCACTGTGGGCCCGGTGGACCTGGCCACGGGCAGCCTCCTCGAACTGCTCGACGGCACCCGTGACGTGGCGTTACTGCGGGAGGAGGCCCGGCGGATGGATCTGCCCGACGGCCATGCCGACCGGCTGGTGAGCCGGCTGGGCAGGGCGGGGCTGCTCGACGACACACGGGCCTGTTCCCCCGCCGCCACCGCGCTGCGGGAGAGAGGGGAGGCGCTGGAGCGGCTGCGTCCCGACCTCGCCTCGCTGTCGCTGACCACGGCGGAGCCCGGGGGCGCGCTCACCCGCCTCGCCGCCCGGCGCGCCCTGCGGGTGCGGGTGCTCGGCGCGGGCCGGGTCGGGTCCGTGATCGCGGCGCTGCTGTCCGGGGCGGGGGTCGGGGAGGTCGATGTGCGGGACGTGGGCCGGGTGCAGCCGTGGGACGTGGCGCCGGGCGGGCTGCCGGCGGAGGCGGTGGGCGAGCGGCGGGACGAGGCCGCGCGGACCGCGGTGCGCCGTGCGGCACCGGACCGCCCACCGCGCCGGACCCGTCAGGGCAGACTCTCCGGGCGCGGCCCGGAGGAGGAGCCGGGGCTGTCCCTGGTGGTCCTCGCCCCGCGCGACGAGGTG
This sequence comes from Streptomyces sp. BK022, assembly GCF_004217355.1. NCBI lineage: Bacteria > Bacillati > Actinomycetota > Actinomycetes > Kitasatosporales > Streptomycetaceae > Streptomyces > Streptomyces sp. BK022. Next base: position 666,588 of record NZ_SHKU01000002.1, on the reverse strand, counting down.
GCGGTGCACGCCCCGGACCCGTTCCTCGCCGAGTCCCTCATGGTCTCCGGTACTCCCCATCTGTACGCGGGTGTGGCGGAGGGGACCGGTGTCGTCGGACCACTGGTGCTGCCCGGCCTGACGGGGTGCGCGGGCTGTCTCCAGCAGCACCGCACCGACGAGGACGCGGCGTGGCCCCGGCTGATCACCCAGTGGCGTTCGGGCCGGGCGCGCCGGGTGGGCGCGTGTGATCTGACCCTCGCCACGGCGGTCGCCGGACTCGCCGCGGCGCACGCCCTGAGCTTTCTCGACGGCGCCGAACCCGCGGCCACCGGCACCCGCTGGGAAGCCGCCCTACCCACTCTGACCTGGGACGCTCATCCCGTCGCTCCGCATCCGGTATGCGGCTGCGGGGCGAAGGACAGGAGGAGGGGAAGCACCCCGGCGCGGGCCGGGGTGAAAGCGGAGGGGGAGCACTCCTCAACGCGAGGGCCGACGCGCGCGACAATGGCGGTGCAACGGCCGTCGGCCGAGCGGCGACGCGAGACCGGCGCGGCGCGGCCGACAGGGACTTGGAGGGCGCATGTCTGATCTTCCCCGGAAGGCGGTCACCCGGACCGCGAAGCTCGCCGCGCTCCCGCTCGGCTTCGCCGGCCGGGCCACCTGGGGGCTGGGCAAGCGGATCGTGGGCGAGTCGGCCGAGCTGGTGGGGCGGGAGCTTCAGCAGCGCACGGCCGAGCAGCTCTTCAAGGTCCTCGGCGAGCTGAAGGGCGGGGCGATGAAGTTCGGGCAGGCGCTGTCCGTCTTCGAGTCCGCGCTCCCCGAGGAGGTGGCCGGGCCCTACCGTGCCGCGCTGACCAGGCTCCAGGAGGCGGCGCCCCCGATGCCGACCCGTACGGTGCACGCCGTGCTGGCGGAGCGGATGGGCGAGGACTGGCGGGAGCTGTTCCTGGAGTTCGAGGACAAGCCCTCGGCGGCGGCCTCCATCGGCCAGGTGCACCGGGCGGTGTGGCACGACGGCCGCGAAGTGGCGGTCAAGGTCCAGTATCCGGGCGCCGGTGAGGCACTCCTCTCGGACCTTGGCCAACTGAGCCGGTTCGCACGCCTGCTGGGCCCGCTGATCCCCGGCATGGACATCAAGCCGCTGATCGCGGAGCTGAAGGACCGGGTCTCCGAGGAGCTGGACTACGAACTGGAGGCGCAGGCGCAGGCCGCGCACGCGGCGGAGTTCGCGGACGATCCGGATGTCCTGGTCCCGGCGGTGGTGCACCAGTGCGACCAGGTGCTGGTGACCGAGTGGATCGACGGCATCCCGCTGTCGGAGATCATCTCCGGCGGTACCGAGGAGCAGCGCGACCGGGCGGGGCAACTGCTGGCGCGCTTCCTCTTCTCCGGCCCGGCCCGCACCGGGCTGCTGCACGCCGACCCGCATCCGGGCAACTTCCGGCTGCTGCCGGCGGGCCCCGACGGTGAGGACGGCTGGCGGCTGGGCGTGCTGGACTTCGGCACGGTGGACCGGCTCCCCGGCGGGCTGCCCCCGACCATCGGGGTGGCGCTGCGGATGACGCTGGACGGGGACGCCGATCCGGTCTACGAGATGCTCTGCGAGGAGGGGTTCATCAAGGAGTCCATGGACCTGGACCCCGACGCCGTCCTCGACTACCTGCTGCCGATCATCGAGCCCGCGCAGGTGGACACCTTCACCTTCACGCGGTCGTGGATGCGCGGCCAGGCGGCCCGGGTCGCCGACCCCCGCTCCCCCGCGTACCAGCTCGGCAAGCAGCTCAATCTGCCGCCGTCCTATCTGCTGATCCACCGGGTCACGCTGAGCACCATCGGTGTGCTGTGCCAGTTGGGCGCGACGGTGCGGCTCCGGGAGGAGCTGGAGGAGTGGCTGCCGGGGTTCGGTCCGGACGCGGACTCGCCGGATCCGGGGGCGTTGGAGTCGGTGGCGGGGGAAGCGGAGGAGGACCTGCCGGAGGTGCCCGCGGCGGAAGCGTAGGCCCGGCGGAGGGTTAGGCCCGGCGGAGGCGTAGGCCTGGTGGGGCCGCCGGCCGGCGGGGGCGGCCAGGTCTGGGAGGCGGGCATGCCTCGGGGGCCGGTCCGTTCGGCCGGACCGGCCCCCGAGGGGAAGACTTCGCCTCCCTGAACCGGGAGGCCACCGCTTCGGGTGGGTGCGCTCAGTGCGCGTCGAGGGCGGCGCCTACTGCATGACGGCGGCGGCGAGCGCACGGCGGGCACGCAGGGAGGCGCGCTCCGCCCGGCGCTGCATCCGCCGGGCGGTGGCCAGGCTCATGGCCCGGCGCTCCCGCTGGGCGTCGTGCAGGCGCTCGTGCATATGCGCACGAGCCAGGGCTTCTGGGATGAGTTGCATTTCGCGGGTCCTGTTCGTCTGGCGCGAGCCTGTCACGCCGTGGGTACCGAGGTCTGGGGTCGCCGAGCCGGTGGGCTCGCTGGTGGACGGCTTCATCGGGGCCTGCTTCTTGGGGTCGTACGTGAGGGGACGGTCGATCGTTCCAGCGGGGTGCGTGCGTGCGACGTTCATGCCGTGACCGGGTTCTTGCGCGGGCGGCCACGCGGTCGCTTCCGGGCGACGACGACACCCTGGACGAACAGCTCCCCGCCCCAGACGCCCCAGGGCTCCCGGCGCTCCTTGGCCCCCGCGAGGCAGGCCTCGACCAGCGGGCAGGTGCGGCAGAGCGACTTGGCGTACTCGACATCGGCCGGCGACTCGGCGAAGAAGACCTCCGGGTCGTAGGAACGGCAGGGGACGGGCACGCCGAGGTTCTCGATGGCGTCGTCGAGCGCGGTGAGCGCGGTGAGGGGGAGCAAGGCGGGGTCCTCCGTGGAGCCGAGCTGAGTGATCGCTTGTGAAGGCGGTACTGACGGGGCGTGCGCTTCGAGTTGCACGGGGTGTTTTCCTCGTCTGGTCGTTCCGGTCGGGTCACCGGGTGTCGGCTGGGTACCGGGTTCTCTTTTGTTGTCCCGAGGCGTCTTCGGGGGTGTTCTCCCTGTTCGGGGAAAACAGAAGGGCCGCGGTTCCCGGATGGGGTTCCGCGGCCCTGAAGGCGCCTGCCTGATCGGCGATCAGGCTGGATCACTCCAGGGTTCTGGCCCACGGAAGGCCCACATCTGGTGGTGCTGCGTCTGCTTGCGGAATCCGGCACCGGCCGCCGCGAAGGCATAGGCGCCCTGCGCCTGTGCCTCTACCGCTGCCAGTGCCTTGGTCGGTCGCTCATTGCGCTCACGGACAGGGAGGTCCGCGGAGAGCAGCGAGGAGGCCGGACGGGCGGCACGAATGCCGGACAGACCGGTGCCCTGGGAGGGCGCGCCGAGCATGCACAGGGAGACGGCCGGACGATCGGTCATGTTGACCGGGCTGGTGATGATGGTCTCGATGCTGATCACTGGGCTCGCCTCCTTTCGGCGTCTCGGGGGACCGGGGTGAATCGGTCCTCGGATAGGGAAGTACAGCACGGATTCGCAGCCTTCGAGAAGGCCGCCGTTTCCGTGCCTAGAACCTATGGGGATTCCTGGCGCGGGCGCAAACTATTTTTGCGACGAGTTCCGATCAGTGGTCCCGGCCGCGTGGGCCGGGCCGGTGCCGACCTCCTGGCCTGCGCAGATGGCCAGTACGTCGGTGCCGTAGCGGCGCAGCTTGCGGTCCAGGACGCCGGGGATGCGGGAGAGTTCGGCCGCGCAGTCGGGGCGGGTCTCGGCGATGGCCATCAGGGTGCGGTCGGTGAAGACGCAGAAGTCCGGCTGCCCGCTCTGTCCCGCCTCCACCGCCCGCCACTCCCGCAGCCGCTCGTACAGGCCCTCGTCCATGTCGGAGGGGCAGTCCTCGCAGCGCATCAGTTTCATCTCGCCGGCGTCGGTGAGGGTGCGCCCGCAGACCCGGCAGCGGGCCGGGCTGCGCTGGGCGCGCCGGGGAGCGGCCGGGAGGCCGCCGAGGGTGCCGCGCTCGACGCCGCCGGTGCCGGTCGCCGCGCGGCCGACGGTGGCGGTGGAGCCGGGCCGCAGTCCGTCGAGGAAGCGGCTCGGCCTGCGGCCCGCCCGGCCGCCGGGCGAGCGGGCGAGCGACCAGGAGAGGTGGAGCCGTTCCCGCGCGCGGGTGACACCGACGTAGAGGAGGCGGCGTTCCTCCTCGATCTGCTCGTCGGTTTTGGCGTAGGTGATCGGCAGCATGCCCTCCGCGACGCCGACCAGGAAGACGGCGTCCCACTCCAGGCCCTTGGCCGCGTGCAGCGAGGCGAGGGTGACGCCCTGGACGGTCGGGGCGTGCTGGGCGGTCGCCCGCTCGTCCAGCTCCGCGACCAGGTCGCTCAGGGTGGCCTTGGGATGGGCGGCGGCGAAGTCGTGGGCGAGGGCGACCAGCGCGGCCAGCGACTCCCAGCGTTCGCGGACGGCGCCGGAACCGGCCGGGGGCTCGCTGCTCCAGCCCTCGCCGGAGAGCACGGCGCGGACCTGGGAGGGCAGGTCGACCGCCTCGTCCAGCAGGGAGTCGTTGTTGCCGAAGCGGGCGGCGGCGCGCAGGGCGACACTCGCCTTGCGCACCTCCGGCCGGTCGAAGAAGCGCTCGGCGCCGCGCAGCTGATAGGGGACGCCGGCGTCGGCCAAGGCCTGTTCGTAGGTCTCGGACTGGGAATTGGTGCGGAACAGTACGGCGATCTCGGCGGCCGGGGTCCCGGCGGCGATCAGCTCGCGGATGCGGCGGGCGGCACCCTCGGCCTCGGCGGGCTCGTCGGTGTACTCGGTGTAGACGGGTTCCGGCCCCTGGGCGCGCTGGGAGACGAGTTCCAGCCGGTGGTCGGCGGCGCGGCCGTGGGCCTGGGCGAGCAGCCCGTTGGCGAGGCGGACCACCTGGGGGGTGGAGCGGTAGTCCCGGACCAGCTTGACCACGGTGGCGCCGGGGTGGCGGAGCCGGAAGTCGAGGAGATGGTCGGGGGTTGCTCCCGTGAACGAGTAGATGGTCTGGCTGGCGTCGCCGACGACGCACAGGCTGTCACGGTCGCCGAGCCAGAGTTCGAGCAGCCGCTGCTGGAGCGGGCTGACGTCCTGGTACTCGTCCACGACGAAGTGCTGGTACTGGGCGCGCACCTGGTCGGCGATGTCGTGCCGGTCCTGGAGGACGGCGACGGTCAACAGCAGCACGTCCTCGAAGTCGATGACGGCGCGGTCGCGCTTGAGGTTCTCGTAGGCCGCGTAGAGGTGGGAGATCTCGGCCGGGTCGCGCGGGGTCTCCCGGCCCGCCTTCACGGCCGCGTACGGATAGTCGGCGGGGACGGTCTGGGTGACCTTGCACCACTCGATCTCGGCGGTGGCGTCCCGCAGCTCGCCCCGGTCCAGGCGGAGACCGCAGGCGACGGCCGCGTCGGCGACCAGCTGGATCTTGCGGTCGACCAGCCGGGGCAGCCCGCCGCCGATCGCTTTCGGCCAGAAGTACTGGAGCTGGCGGAGCGCGGCGGAGTGGAAGGTGCGGGCCTGCACGCCCTGGGCGCCGAGCTGGCGGAGCCGGCCGCGCATCTCGCCCGCGGCGCGGTTGGTGAAGGTGACGGCGAGCACGCTGGAGGGCGTCAGGAGGCCCGAGCGCACCCCGTACGCGATGCGGTGGGTGATCGCGCGGGTCTTGCCCGTGCCCGCTCCGGCCAGGACGCACACCGGCCCGTGCAGGGCGGTGGCGACCTCGCGCTGCTCGGGGTCGAGCCCTTCGAGCACCGCGTCGGCCGAGTCCGGGGTCCGCGGGAAGAGAGGGGAGGGCGTTGCTGCTGTCACATGGCCATGCTGCCAGGTCGGCCGGGACCATCGCGTCGGTTGTCCACAGGCGGGCCCCGATAGTCGTTTTAATGCGGCGGGTGTCACAGCGGCCGCGTGCGGCGGGCGTCACATCCGCGGGAATGCGCGTCGGGTCTCCCGCGTTGGCCCAGTGCACGACGTAGGACGTAACCCCCCGGCCGCCTGAGGAGCGCGAGACATGCAGGGCACTGTGACGATGTACAGCACGACTTGGTGCGGATACTGCCGCCGGCTGAAGGGCCAGCTCGACCGGGAGGGCATCCCCTTCACCGAGATCAACATCGAGCACGACCCGGAGTCCGCCGCGTTCGTGGAGAAGGCGAACGACGGCAACCAGACGGTGCCGACCGTGCGCGTCGTGCCCGCCGGGGGCGGCTCCGAGGTCGTCATGACCAACCCGAGCCTCGCCCAGGTGAAGCAGGCGCTCACCGCCTGATCCCCGACACCGCCGGAAACCCCGGTCGCCCGTACCCAGGGCGGCCGGGGTTTCCCGCGTCTAGAAGGCGCTCCGGGTCGGCAGCGGCTTGCCGTACCACATCTCGATCAGCCGGGCGGCGATGGAGATGCCGTAGGGCGGCAGCACCTCACCGGACTCGAAGGCGGCGCCCAGCTCGTCGCGGGAGAACCAGCGGGCCTCCTCGATCTCCTCGCCGTCGGCGTCGATCTCGGTGGAGGTGGCGTGGGCGAAGAAGCCCAGCATCAGGCTGGAGGGGAACGGCCAGGGCTGGCTGGCGACGTACTCGACCTCGCCGACCGTGATGCCCGCTTCCTCGAAGACCTCGCGGCGCACCGACTGCTCGATGGACTCGCCAGGCTCGACGAACCCGGCCAGCGTGGAGAAGCGGCCCTCGGGCCAGTGCACCTGGCGGCCGAGCAGGATGCGGTCCTGGCCGTCGGTGACCGCCATGATCACCGCCGGGTCGGTGCGCGGGTAGTGCTCGGCGCCGCAGGCCGGGCAGCGCCGGATGTGCCCGGCGGCGGCGATGACGGTGCGCTCGCCGCAGCGGGAGCAGAAGCGGTGGGTGCGCTGCCAGTTCTCCAGGCCGACCGCGTGGACCATCAGTCCGGCGTCGCGCGGGGAGAGCAGCAGGCCCGCCTCGCGCAGTCCGGCGGGGCGCGCGGACTGGTCGATGCGGCCGGGCAGGGAGTCCTTCTGGAGTGCGAAGTAGCTGACTCCGTCCTCGTCCTCGCCCAGGAAGTAGCGGTGGGCCTCGGTGAGGGGGGCCTCGAAGGAGGGGGTCATGACGAGTTCGGTGCGCCCGTCGGGCGTCTCGTCGATGAGCACCTGGCCGCCGGAGACCACGAAGCAGCGGGTCGTGGGGTGGCTCCACGCCGCCGCGAGCCAGGCTTCGTCGAGCCGGTGGTGGGCGGCTCGGTCGATGCCGCTCGGGGCGGTGAGCGAGATGGGTCGGTCAGCGGTGTGGTCGGTCCGGGTGGTCACTGGTGCTTCCAACTCCCCCAATGGAACGGTCGGTTCGGCGGGCGGTTCGGCGGGACACGGGTCAGGGGCACCGCGGCCGGGCGGGGGCGGCCGGGCCGGGCGGTCCTTCCAGTGTGCCCGGCGCGCGGTGCCGTTCCCCAACGGCGGCTGTTCAGCGGGGTGCGGGGCGCCAGTTCTCGGCGAGGTCGCTCCACAGGTGGGCGCTGGTCTCGACGCCCTTGAAGAGCAGGTCCAGCTCGACCTTCTCGTTGGGGGCGTGCCAGCCGTCGGAGGGGACGGAGATGCCGAGGAAGAGGACCGGGGCGCCGAGCACCTCCTGGAGGTCGGCGGCGGGGCCGGAGCCTCCTTCCCGGGTGAAGCGCACGGTCGTGCCGAAGGCGCGGCCCATCGCGCGGGCGACGGACTGCAGAGCGGGGTGGTCGAGCGGGGTGAGGCACGGGCGCGTACCCGGGCTGAAGTCGATCTCCAGCCGGATTCCGGCGGGCGCCTGCCGCTCGGCCCAGTCGTGCACGGCCTTCTCGACGGCGCCGAGGTCCTGGCCGGCGACCAGCCGGAAGGACAGCTTCACCACGGCCGAGGAGGGGATGATCGTCTTGCTGCCGGCGCCCTGGTAGCCGCCGCCGATGCCGTTGACCTCGGCGGTCGGGCGGGCCCAGACGCGCTCCAGGGTGCTGTACCCGGCCTCGCCGTGGGCCGCGTGCGACTTGGCGGTGCGCAGCCACTCGGACTCGTCGAAGGGCAGTTCGGCGAAGAGGGCGCGCTCGCGCTCAGTCAGCTCCACGACACCGTCGTAGAAGCCGGGCACGGCCACGCGCCCCTGTTCGTCGTGGAGGGCGGCGACCAGGCGGGCGGCGGCGGTGGCGGGGTTGGGCACGGCGCCGCCGAAGGAACCGGAGTGGATGTCCTGGTCGGGGCCGTACAGCCGGATCTCGCACTCGGCGAGACCGCGCATGCCCGTGCAGACCGTGGGGGTGTCCTCGGACCACATGCCGGTGTCGGAGACGATCACGGCGTCGGCGGCGAGCCGGCCGGCGTGCTCCTCGACCAGGGCGCGGAAGTTCGGGGAGCCCGACTCCTCCTCGCCCTCGATCAGCAGCTTGAGGTTGACGGCGGGCGCGGTACGGCCGGTCGCGGCGAGGTGGGCGCGGACGCCGAGTGTGTGGAAGAACACCTGGCCCTTGTCGTCGGCGGCACCGCGCGCGTGGAGGCGGTTCCCCCGGACGACGGGCTCGAAGGGATCGGTGTCCCAGCCGTCCTCGCGGGCGGCGGGCTGCACGTCGTGGTGGCCGTAGACCAGCACGGTGGGGGCGTCGGGGTCGTCCGAGGGCCATTCGGCGTAGACGGCCGGGGCGCCGGGGGTGGGCCAGACCTCGGCCACCGGGAAGCCGGTCCCGGTGAGTTTCGCGGCGAGCCAGTCGGCGCTGCGGCGGACATCGGGGGCGTGTTCCGGCTGGGCGGACACGGACGGGATGCGCAGCCAGGCGGCGAGGTCGTCGAGGAAGGCGGCGCGGTGTCGTTCGATGTACGCGTGGACGGCGCTGTCCGGGGTCTGGCTCATGCTCACGAGCCTATCGGCCCGCGCGGACATCCTCGGCGGGCGGTTCGTCACACCCGGGCGTCCCCGTCGCCCCGTTTCGTTCCCCTTCGAGCAGTCGCGCCAGCTCCTCCCGGCCGGGCAGCGGGTCCGGACGGTCGACCTCGCCGGTGCGCACGTACAGGAACGCGGCCGTGACCGATTCGGGCGGGATGCCCTGCTGCTCGGCCCAGGCCAGCCGGTAGACGGCGAGCTGGAGCGGGTCGGCCCCGCGCGTGCGGCCGGTCTTCCAGTCGAGGATCTCGTACGTGGCGTCCGCGCCCTCGCCGTCCTTGTAGACGGCGTCGATCCGGCCGCGTACCACTCGCCCGGCGAGGGTCAGCTGTACGGGGACCTCGACCCGGTACGGGGTGCGCCGGGCGTACTCGGTGCGCTCGAAGGCCTCCTTGAGGGCTTCGAGGTCGGCCTCGTCGGCGATCTCGGCGTCGGTGCCGGGCAGGTCGTCCGGTTCCAGCAGGGGCAGCGTCAGCTCCTCGTAGCGGGACTCCACCCAGGCGTGGAAGCGGGTGCCGCGGCGTGCGGCCGGCTGCGGGGGACGCGGCATGGGGCGCGCGAGCTCCTGCGCGAGGCCGTCGGGGTCCTCGGCCAGCCGGAGCATCTGGGTGGCGGTGAGGACGGCGGGCAGCGGTACGTCGACGACACCGCGCCGGGCGCGCATCAGTTCCCCGGCGAGGGCGTCGAGGTCGCGGTCCCAGGAGGCGACCGCGCGGGCCTCCTCCGGGGTGAGCGGCTCGGGGGCGGACGCCTGGTGCGGCACGGGCAGGGCGGCCCCCTCCCCGCTCAGGAAGTCCCGGGCGCCGGGCTCCTCGAAGGCGTCGTACGGCTCCCCGTCCTCCGGGGGCTCGGCGGGCCACTCGGGGTCGTCGTAGGGGACCGGGGCGGCGGTGGGCGGAGCCTGGAGGTGGGCGCGGACGGTGCGGGCGGCCCGGCGACGGCGTTCGAAGGCGGTGGCGTCCAGGGGCAGCGGCCACGCCTGGCCGGCGTCGGCGGTGTGCAGGGCGGGGTTCTCCTCGCCCTCCTCGGGGGCGTCCGCCCACACCTCGATCTCGCCGTACCCGGCGGCGCAGTGGTCGTGCAGGGCCTGGAGGAAGTCGGAGGGGCCGCGCGGCTTCTTCTGGCTGGGGCCCCACCAGTGGCCGGAGCCGAGCAGGAGGGAGCGGGGGCGGGTGAAGGTGACGTAGCCGAGGCGCAGCTCCTCGGTGAGCTGGTGTTCCTTCATCGCCTCCTGGAAGCCCTTGATGCCCTTGGCGTCCCAGGAGGCGACGTCGGGCAGCGTGGCGGTGTCGCCGCGCAGGGCGTGCGGGAGCACCTTGGCCTGCGCGGTCCACTTCTCACGCCCCTGGGCGCTGGGGAAGGTGCCCTTGACCAGGCCGGGGACGGCGACCACGTCCCACTCCAGCCCCTTGGACTTGTGCGCGGTGAGGACCTTGACGGTGTTCTCGCCGCCGGGCAGCGCGTTGTCGAGCCCCTTCTCGTACTGGGCGGCCGTGCGCAGGAAGGCGAGGAAGGCGAGCAGGGTGGCCTCCCCGTCACCGGCCGCGAAGGAGGCGGCCACGTCGAGGAAGTTGGACAGGGTCTCGCGGCGGCGGGCGGCCAGCGCGTGCGGGGACGCCGACAGCTCGACCTCCAGGCCGGTGACGGCGAGCACCCGGTGCAGCACGTCCATCAGCGGGTCGGAGAGGCTGCGGCGCAGGTCGCGCAGTTCGGCGGCGAGGCGGGCGAAACGCACGCGCGCGTCCGGGGAGAAGGGCAGGTCGTCGTCGTACCCCTCGGTGCCGAAGGAGGTCTCCAGGAAGGTGTCCAGGGCGTCCGCGAGCGAGGTGACCTCGGAGGGATCGACGCCCTCGACGGCCTCGGCGAGCCTGCGGTCGGGGTCGTCGGCGCCGTCCACGCGCGCGTGGGCGACGAGCAGCCGGGCGCGGCGGCCGAGCAGGGCCAGGTCGCGCGGGCCGATGCGCCAGCGCGGGCCGGTGAGCAGGCGGACCAGGGCCGCGTTGGCGCCGGGGTCCTGGAGCACCTCGCAGACGGCGACCAGGTCGGCGACCTCGGGCAGGTGCAGCAGCCCGGACAGCCCGACGACCTCCACGGGCACGTCGCGGGCCACCAGCGCGCCCTGGATCTCCGCGAAGTCGGTCGCGGTGCGGCACAGGACGGCGATCTCGCCGGGCGGGGTGCCGGTGCGCACCAGGTGGGCGAGGGAGTCGGCGAGCCAGCCGATCTCCTCGGCGTGGGTCGGCAGCAGGGCGCAGCGGACCAGGCCGTCGCGCTCGGCGCCGGGGGCGGGACGGAGCGCCTCCACGCCTTCATGCAGGGCGCGCAGGGGCTCCGCGAGGCCGTTGGCGAGGTCGAGGAGGCGGCCGCCGCTGCGCCGGTTCTCGCTGAGCGCCTGCCGGGTGGCGGGGCCGCCGTCGGCGCGGGCGAAGTGCTCGGGGAAGTCGTCCAGGTTGGCGACGGACGCGCCGCGCCAGCCGTAGATGGCCTGGCAGGGGTCGCCCACGGCGGTGACGGGGTGGCCGGTGCCGTGCCCGAAGAGGCCCGCGAGGAGGACGCGCTGGGCGACGGAGGTGTCCTGGTACTCGTCCAGCAGGACGACCCGGAACTCCTCGCGCAGCAGGCGGCCCACCTCGGGGATGCGGGCGAGGCGGGCCGACAGGGCGATCTGGTCGCCGAAGTCGAGCAGGTCCCGGGCGCGTTTGGCGGCCCGGTAGCGCTGGACGAGCCCGGCGAGTTCCCCGCGCGCGGCGAGCGTCTCGGGCACCTTGCGCAGATCGGCGTTGCTGAGCCTGATCCCGTCCAGGGTGGTCAGCAGACCGGCGTCCCAGACGCGGAGTTCCTCGGGGTCGACCAGGTGCTCGGACAGCTCGGAGTCGAGCGCGAGCAGGTCGGTGACGAGGTCGGCGAAGGAGCGGGTCAGCGCCGGGTAGGGGCCCGGCGCCTCGCGCAGCACCCGGGCGGCGAGCTGGAAGCGGGTGGCGTCGGCGAGCAGCCGCGAGCTGGGCTCCAGGCCGAGGCGCAGACCGTGGTCGGTGAGCAGCCGCCCCGCGAAGGCGTGGTACGTCGAGATGACGGGCTCGCCGGGCGGGTTGTCCGGGTCGATCGCGTCCGGGTCGGTGATCCCGGCCTTGATCAGCGCCTTGCGGACGCGCTCGGCGAGTTCGCCGGCCGCCTTGTTGGTGAAGGTCAGGCCGAGCACCTGCTCGGGGGCGACCTGGCCGGTGCCGACCAGCCAGACGACGCGGGCGGCCATCACGGTGGTCTTGCCCGAACCGGCTCCGGCCACGATCACCTGCGGGGCGGGCGGCGCGATGATGCAGGCCGTCTGCTCCGGGGTGAACGGGATGCCGAGCAGCTCTTTGAGCTGCTCGGGGTCGGTGAGGTGTGCGGGCATGCGGGGAAGGCTAGCGGCGACCGCCGACAGACGGGCGCGCAGGCTGTGGAAAGCGCAGGTCAGCGAGGTACCGCGGTGCCGTACGTCACTCCACCACGTGCCGTCCCTCGGGGCGGGCGCTGCACGAGGCGCGGAAGGAGCAGTGCGCGCAGTGCTGGCCGGTGGTGGGGGTGAACCGTTCGTCCAGCACCTTTCCGGCCGCCGTGGCCAGCAGGTCCCCGACCCACTCCCCCTCCAGCGGCTCCTGGGCCTGCACCTTGGGGAGCGTCTCGCCGCCGTCCTTCTTCGCCGCGCCCTGCCGGAGCTGGACGAGTTCCGCGCCGCCGGGTTCGGGGCGCTCGCCGTCGAAGGCGTCGTCCACCGCGCCCTCGGCCACCGCGAGCTGATAGACGGCGAGCTGGGGGTGGCGGGCGACCTCGCCGGCGGTGGGGGCGTTCTTGCCGGTCTTGAAGTCCACGACGTAGGCCCGGCCGTCGCTGTCCGTCTCGACGCGGTCCATCTGGCCCCGGATGCGGACCTGGTACTCGCCGGCCTCCAGGGTCACGTCGAAGTCCCGCTCGCTGGCTATGGGCGTACGGGTGGCGCGGTCCAGGACGTGCCAGTTCAGGAAGCGTTCGAGCGCCGCGCGGGCGGTCTCCTTCTCCTGGACGGACTTCCAGGGCGCGTCGAAGGCGAGCGCGTTCCACACCGAGTCCAGGCGTTCCATCAGGACGTCGAGGTCGGCGGGGGTACGGCCGGAGGCGACCTCGTCGGCCAGGACGTGGACCACGTTGCCGAAGCCCTGGGCGGCCGTGGCGGGCGCGTCGGCCTTCACCTCCCGGCCCAGGAACCACTGGAGGGCGCAGGTGTTGGCGAGCTGGTCCAGCGCGCTGCCGGAGAGCACCACGGGCTGGTCCCGGTCGCGCAGCGGCACCTTGCTCGCGGTCGGCTCGTACATCCCCCACCAGCGGTCGGGGTGGGCGGCGGGCACCAGCGGGCGGCCGTCCTCGTCGGCGAGGGCGGCGAGCCGCGCCAGCCGGCGTGCGGCGGCGTCCCGCAGCCCCTCCGAGACGTCCGGGTCGACGGTGGTGGCGCGCAGCTCGGCGACGAGCGCGGCGACCGCCAGCGGGCGGCGGGGGCGGCCGGTGACGTCGCGGGGCTCGACGCCCAGCTCGGTCAGGAAACGGGACGGCTGGTCGCCGTCGTCGGCCGGTGCCTTCACGGCGGTGACGACCAGACGGTCCCGCGCGCGTGTGGCGGCCACGTAGAACAGCCGGCGCTCCTCCGCGAGCAGGGCGCCCGGGGTCAGCGGCTCGGCGAGGCCGTCCCGGCCGATCCGGTCGGCCTCCAGCAGGGAGCCCCGGCGGCGCAGGTCGGGCCAGAGCCCCTCCTGCACGCCCGCGACGACGACCAGGCGCCACTCCAGCCCCTTGGAGCGGTGCGCGGTCATCAGGCGCACCGCGTCGGGGCGGACGGCGCGGCGGGTGAGGGTGTCGGCGGCGATGTCCTCGGCGGCGATCTCCTCCAGGAAGTTCAGGGTGCCGCGTCCGCCGGTGCGCTCCTCGGCGCGGGCGGCGGTGGCGAACAGGGCGCAGACGGCGTCCAGGTCACGGTCGGCGTTGCGGCCCGCAGCGCCCCCGCGCCGCGCGGACCGCTCCAGCCTGCTGGGCCAGGGGGTGCCGTTCCACAGCGCCCACAGCGCCTCCTCGGCGGTGCCGCCCTCGGCCAGGCACACGCGCGCCTTGCGCAGCAGCGCGCCCAGCCGCTGCGCCCCGCGCGCGTAGGCGGGGTCATGCGCGACGAGCCGCTCGGGCTCCGCGAGCGCCCGCGCGAGGAGCACGTCGGAGGGGGCGGGCAGGGCCTCTCCGGCGGCCCGCTCCTCCTCGCGCAGGGCCCGGCCGAGCCTGCGGAGATCGGCGGCGTCCATGCCGCCCAGCGGGGAGGAGAGGAGGGTGATCGCGGTTTCAGGGTCCAGCCAGGGGGTGGAGGCGGTTTGCGGGGCGGACTCGGCGTAAGGGCCCGCGGGGGCGTCCGGCTGAGCGGCGTCGTCGGCAGCCTCCGGCGCGGGCGCGAGCAGCTCGTCGGCAGCGAACGCCTCCGGCTCATCGGCGCCGTCGGCATCCAGCCGCCCCTCGGAAGCCGGGCCCTCCGGCCGATCGGCGTCAGCGGCCCCCGGACCGGGCGGGGGTGCTCCCGCCCCGGCCGCACCGGCGGAGGGGCCCGCCTCCGCCTCCGCCACCACCCGCAGCGCCGTCAGCAGGGGCGCGACGGCCGGCTCGTGGCGCAGGGGCAGGTCGTCGCCGTCGATGTCCAGGGGGACGCCCGCCGCCGTGAGGGCGCGGCGGAGTGTGGGGATGGTGAGGGAGCCCGCGCGGACGAGGATCGCCATCTCGTTCCACGGGACGCCGTCCTCGAGGTGGGCGCGGCGGACGATGTCGGCGATGTTGTCCAGCTCGGTGCCGGGGGTCGGGTAGGTGTACACCTCCACGCGCCCGCCCGCGCGGACCGCCGTCGGCTCCCGGTGGACGCGGAGCTTGTCGGCGGGGAGCTGGGACAGCGGCATGCGCCGGGTGATCCGGCGGGTCGCGTCCAGCAGGTGTGCCCCGGAGCGGCGGGAGGTGCGCAGCACCTCGACGGGCGCGGGGCGGCCGTCCGCGCGCGGGAAGGCGGCCGGGAAGTCGAGGATGCCGTTCACGTCGGCGCCCCGGAAGGTGTAGATCGACTGGTCGGGGTCACCGAGGGCGACCAGGGTGCGCCCGCCTCCGGCCAGCGCGTGCAGCAGCCGTACCTGCGCGGGGTCGGTGTCCTGGTACTCATCGACGTACACGGCGTCGTAGGACGCGGCGAGGCGCTCGGCGGCCTCGGGACGGTGGGCGAGGAGCACCGCGCGGTGGACGAGTTCGGCGTAGTCGATGACGCCCTGGAGGTCGATCACGTCGAGGTACTCGGCGAGGAAGGCGGCGGCCGCGCGCCAGTCGGGGCGTCCGATGCGCCGCGCGAAGGCGTCCAGCGCGCCGGGCGCGAGCCCCAGCTCGCGGCTGCGCGCGAGGACCGCGCGGACCTCGTCGGCGAAGCCGCGCGTGGTCAGGCAGGCGCGCAGGTCGTCGGGCCAGCGGACATGCGTGAGCCCGAGCCGCTCCAGCTCGGGCTGCCCGGCGAGCAGCTCGCGCACGGTGACGTCCTGCTCGGGGCCGGAGAGCAGCCGCAGCGGTTCGGCGAACCGGTCGCTGTCCTGATGGGCGCGGACCAGGGCGTAGCAGTAGGAGTGGAAGGTGGTGGCGCGGGGCGCGCGGGCGGCGCCCATGCGCCGGGCCATCCGGTCGCGCAGCTCGACGGCGGCCTTGCGGCTGAAGGTCAGCACCAGGATGCGCTCGGGGTCGCCGCCGCGGGCCACGCGCGCGGCGACGGACTCCACCAGGGTCGTGGTCTTCCCGGTGCCGGGCCCCGCGAGGACGAGCAGCGGGCCGCTCCCGTGCTCGATCACCGCGCGCTGGGCGGCGTCCGGGCGGGGCGGCGGTGCCTGGACGGGCGGGGTGCGGAGCAGCCGGTAGGCACCACGAGGCGCCTGCCGGCCCTGAGGGTGCGGCAGGCGCCTCGTGGAGGAGGTGGTGCTCACGTGGTTCGCCGGTCCTGGTGGTGGTGCGGGGTGGTCGTGGGGACGTACGCGGGCGGGCGCCTCGGGGCGTCCGCCTCAACGAACGTACGTCATGTCGGGGACGTGCCCGATGTCCCCCGTACGAGCGGATGTGAGCCGCGGCCCTTGCCGGGGGCCCTCAGCTGTGGTGCACCGGGTCCCCGTCCCAGCGCGCCCGTCTCATGTCCAGGCGCGGCAGATGCCCCTCCGCGCCGCGGGACGCCTGCTTCAGCGGGGTGCCCTCGGTCCGGTACCGGTCGAGGGCGCGCAGCTCGTGGCCGGGCAGCAGCGTGCCGTCGGCCCGCACCACGCGCCACCACGGCACCGCGCCCCCGTACAGCGCCATGACCCGGCCCACCTGGCGCGGTCCGCCCTCCTCCAGCCACTCCGCGACGTCGCCGTAGGTCATCACCCGGCCCGGCGGAATCCGCTCGGCCACGTCGAGCACGCGCTCGGCGTACTCCGGAAGTTCGTCCGGGCGCCCCTCCCCGGCAGGGCTCTGCTCGCTCATCCATCCCATCCTGCCGTACGCCTACGACAATGGGACGAGGCCGGCCAGGGGTGTCCGGACGGGCCCGCACTTCCGCCCGATCGCACTTTTCGCACCCCATCCGCACCCTGATGCCCCCTCGTGCCCCTCAGTCGTGCCACCATCGTGCGGGCGGTGACTGGTGATACGAGACCAAGAAGAGACCATGAACAAGCAGGGTGTGCACGACGACGCGGAGGGCACCTCCGGCGCGTCCGCGCGCCCCGGCGCCTCCCACGGCCCCGCCGAGCACGCGGGCACCCGCGCGCGTGAGGGCGGCGAGGCGGGCGCCCCCGCGCGGGCGTACGCCTCCAGGCGTCCCTCCGAGGACGTCCTGGACGAGGTCGAGGGCGACGAACCGCTGCTCCCCGCGCGCGTGCACCGCCCCTCGGACCTCATGCGGCTCCTGGCGGGCGTGCTGGCGATCGCCCTGCTGCTCGCCATCGCCGCGTTCGC
This sequence comes from Streptomyces sp. BK022, assembly GCF_004217355.1. Lineage (NCBI taxonomy): Bacteria > Bacillati > Actinomycetota > Actinomycetes > Kitasatosporales > Streptomycetaceae > Streptomyces > Streptomyces sp. BK022. Next base: position 649,792 of record NZ_SHKU01000002.1, on the reverse strand, counting down.
GCACGGCACCACCTCGGGGCTCGAACAGGACATCAACAAGGGCACCGGCCAGGCGCCCGACCTGCTGATCAAGATCGCGGGACTGGCGTCCAGCATCGCCATCCTGCTGGTCCCGGTGGCCTTCGCCATCGAGCGGCTGATCAAACGCGACGGGCTGCGGATCGCGGACGGTGTCCTCGCGGCCGTCCTCGCGCACGGCGTCACCCTCGCCACGGACCTCTGGGTCGCCCGCGCCGCCCCCGACTCCATCCAGGAGGCGCTCACCCAGCCCGCGCCCGGTGACATCCACGCGCTGACCGACCCGGTGCACGGCTACCTCGCGCCCGTCATCGCCTACATGACGGCCGTCGGCATGTCCCGCAGACCCCGCTGGCGCGCGGTGCTGTGGATCGTGCTGCTGCTCGACGCGTTCTCCATGCTGGTCACCGGCTACACCACGCCGTTCGCCATCATCCTGACCGTGCTCATCGGCTGGACCGTCGCCTACGGCACCCTCTACGCCGTCGGCTCCCCCAACGTCCGCCCCACCGGCCGCACCCTGATGGCGGGCCTGCGCCACGTCGGCTTCCATCCGGTCAGCGCGGTCCGCGAGGAGGGTCCGGAGGCGGAGAACGGCGACCGGGGGCGGCGTTACTTCGTCACCCTGGAGGACGGCCCGCCGCTGGACGTCACGGTCGTCGACCGGGAGCAGCAGGCCCAGGGCTTCTTCTACCGGGCCTGGCGCAATCTCACCCTGCGCGGCTTCGCCACCCGCTCCAGCCTCCAGTCCCTCAGACAGGCCCTGGAGCAGGAGGCGCTCCTCGCCTACGCGGCCATCGCGGCCGGCGCCAACGCCCCCAAGCTGATCGCCACCTCCGAGCTGGGTCCGGACGCGGTCATCCTCGTCTACGAGCACACCGGCGGCCGCACACTGGACTCGCTGGCCGACGACGAGATCACCGACGAGCTGCTGCACAAGGTCTGGCACCAGGTGCGCGCGCTGCAGTCCCGGCGCATCGCGCACCGCAGGCTCGCGGGTGACGCCGTACTGGTGGATCGTTCCGGCAAGGTGATCCTCGCCGAGCTGCGCGGCGGGGAGATCGCGGCGGGCGATCTGCTGCTGCGCATGGACGTGGCCCAGATGCTCACCACGCTCGGCCTGCGGGTCGGCGCCGAGCGGGCGGTGGCCGCGGCGGTCGCGGTGCTCGGCCCGGACGCGGTGGCCGACTGCCTGCCGATGCTCCAGCCCATCGCGCTGACCCGCTCCACCCGCGCCACCCTGCGCAAGCTGGGCCGCGAGCGGGCCGAGCGGGAGCGGGAGGCGGTGCTGGAGTCGTCCCGGCTGGCCAAGCAGGCCCGGCTGGAGGCGGCGTCCGAGGAGGGCGCGGCGCCTCCTGGCAAGCCCGACAAGAAGACCGTCCGGGCCGAGCAGCGGGCCGAGAAGCGGGCCATCGACGAGGCGATCGACGAGGCCCGCGAGGAGGACCTGCTCACCCAGATCCGGCACCAGGTGCTCCGGATCAGGCCGCAGGCCCCGGTCGAGCCGGCCCGGCTGGAGCGCATCCGGCCGCGCACCCTGATCAGCGTCATCGCGGGTGCGATCGGCGCGTACTTCCTGCTCACCCAGCTCACCCACATCGAGTTCGGCAAGCTGTTCGCGCAGGCCCAGTGGGGCTGGGTGGCGGCCGCCGTGGCGTTCTCCGCGCTCAGTTACGTGGCCGCCGCGATGGCGCTGCTCGGGTTCGTGCCGGAGCGGGTGCCGTTCGTGCGGACGGTGGCGGCGCAGGTCGCCGGGTCCTTCGTGAAGATCGTCGCTCCGGCGGCGGTCGGCGGTGTCGCGCTGAACACGCGGTTCCTGCAGCGGCAGGGGGTGCGGCCGGGGCTCGCGGTGGCGAGTGTGGGCGCGTCGCAGTTGTTCGGCCTCGGCTGCCACATCCTGATGCTGCTGTCCTTCGGCTACCTCACCGGCACCGAGAAGACGCCCTCGCTGTCACCGTCCCGGACCGTCATCGCGGGTCTGCTGACGGTCGCGGTGCTGGTGCTGGTGGTGACGTCGGTACCGCTGCTGCGGAAGTTCGTCGTCACGCGGGTGCGGTCGCTGTTCGCCGGGGTGGTGCCGCGCATGCTGGACGTGCTCCAGCGGCCGCAGAAGCTGGTCACCGGTATCGGCGGCATGCTGCTGCTCACCGGGTGCTTCGTGATGTGCCTGGACGCCTCGATCCGGGCGTTCGGCGACGAGTCGGCGCACATCAGCATCGCCAGCGTCGCGGTGGTCTTCCTCGCGGGCAACGCGCTCGGTTCCGCCGCGCCGACGCCGGGCGGGGTCGGGGCCGTGGAGGCGACGCTCACCGTGGGTCTGATCGCGGTCGGGCTGCCCAAGGAGGTGGCGGCCCCGGCGGTGCTGCTGTTCCGGCTGCTGACGCTGTGGCTGCCGGTGCTGCCGGGATGGCTGGCGTTCAACCACCTGACCCGTAAGGGAGCCCTGTAGGGGAGCCCGCGGGGCAGGGGCGCCGCTGAGCAGGGGTCACGACATCTCGGGGGCGGTCCCGGGGACGGGAGCCCGGGACGCCGCGGGGTCCGCGTCGGGGGCCGGAGCGGCGGCACGCAGCGCCGCTTCGACCCGGCGGTTGCTGGTCATGGATGCCGTGATCGCCGTCATCGCCAGGAGGAGACCGGCGGCGGCGCAGAGCGGCGTGCGGACGTCGTACGCGGTGGCCAGCCAGCCGCCGAGGAACGCCCCGACGGGCGCGGCGCACATGGCCAGCATGCGGGAGGTGGAGGCGACCCGGCCCATGAGGTGGGCCGGGACGATCGCCTGCCGGAGAGAGGGCGCGAGCACCATGGTGGCGCCCATCCCGGCCCCGCAGACGGCGAGCGCCGACCCGGCCACGTACGGGTTCGGGGCGGCGGCCAGGCCCAGGACGGCCAGCCCCTCGATCGCGGCCGTGCAGGTCAACGCGGTGCCGGTGCCGAGTCGTCGGCCGAGCTGGGAGGCGATGCCCGCACCCAGCAGGCCGCCGCCGGCCTCCGCCGTGAGGAGCAGGCCGAAGCCGTAGGTGTCGATGCCGAGGCGGTCGTGCGCGAAGAGGGCGAGGACGGTCTCCACCGCGAGGAAGGCGATGTTGCCGACCGCGGGGCGGAGCGCGAGCCCGAGCAGCAGCCGGTCGCGGAAGACGTACGAGGCCCCGGCCCGCGCCTGCCGGACCAGCGACTCGCGGGCCTCCGGCACGGGACGGGGCATGGCGGGCAGCGTACGGACGAGCAGCGCGGAGAGCAGGAACGACACCGCGTCGGCCAGCAGCGGGACCGCCCGCCCCACCGCGAGCAGCGCACTGCCCGCGGGCGGCCCCGCGAAGCCGGACATGGCGGTCTGGGAGCCACGCAGCCGGGAGTTGGCCCGCTCCAGCAGCTCGGGGTCGCGGCGGAGCAGTTCCGGCAGGAAGGCCGTGGCGGCCGTGTCGAAGAACAGCCCGCCGAGCCCGAGCAGGAAGGCGACGGCCGCGAGCAGCGGAATACTCAGCACGTCGAGCACGGCCGCCGCCCCCGGTATCGCGAGCAGCACCGCGCGCCCGGCGTCCGCGACCCACATCGTGCGGCGGCGGTCCCAGCGGTCCACCAGCGCACCGCCGAGCACTCCGAAGAGCAGCCAGGGCAGCGTCCCGGCGGCCGTGACGACGGCGAGCGCCATCGGGTCCCGCGTCAGCGTCAGCGCGAGCAGCGGCAGTGCCGCGTGCGTCACTCCGTCACCGAGCGAGGAGACCGTCTGCGCGGTCCAGAGACGCCCGAAACCGGTCGGCAACTCCTTTCTGTCTGCACTCACTTGGCGCCCTCCTCGGCCTGGTCGCGGCGCGCCGGACGGAACAGCGCGAAGACGAGTGACGCGTCCGGCAGCGAAGGATCGGACAGCTCCCGGAACTCGTCCGCCAGCGCCTCCAGCCGCGCTCCCAGCTCCGCGAACTGCTCGTCGGTGAGCCGCAGATGCGCCATCCGTACGTGCCGCTCGCTCTGCGCCGACGACGCCTCCAGGTCCGCGACCGCGTGCCGCATCAGCACGTCCGGTCCGCCCTCGCCCGGATCGGGCAGCACGATCGACCGTGCCGCCATCGCGTAGTACCGCTCGGTGACGCCGCGGACCTTCCGCGTCCGCACCACCTTCACCAGCCCGGCCCTTTCGAGCAGCCGCACGTGGTAGCTGGAACTTCCCTTCGCCAGGCCGACCCGCTCGGCGATCTGGGTGATCGTCGCGGGCTCGAAGCGGAGCACGGCCATGATCCGGTGCCGGGTGAGGTTGGAGACCGCGCGGAGCTGGTCGTCCGTGGTGACGTGGAAGGCCTCTGGAAGATCGTCGCTAGGCATGCCCCTAATGGTCAACGATTCTTGACCATTAGGCAAGGGAATGTGCGCCGGCTCCGGGAATCCGCCGCCCGGCGCCGCCGTACTCCTTACGGCCCGCGCCCCGCGCGCGGTCGCGGGCGCGCCGTGAGGATGGCTGTATGCCGAACCCTTCCCGGCCGCGCGCCGCCGCCCTGACCACCAGTGCCGTGCTGATGGCCACCCTGCTGGCCGGCTGCGGCGGGTCGGGGCACGGGGATCTGACGAAGCAGAAGCTCGAGTGGAAGGACTGTCCGGCCCCCTCCGAGGCGGAGGGCGGCGGCTCGGCCCCCTCACCGCTGCCCGGTGGCACGATGTGGCAGTGCGCGACCATGAAGGCGCCGCTGGACTGGGGCAAGCCCAAGGGCGACACCATCGGCATCGCGCTGATCCGCGCCAGGGCGGACGGCCCGGCGAAGGACCGGATCGGCTCGCTGGTCTTCAACTTCGGCGGTCCCGGCGGCAGCGGCGTCACCACGCTGCCCGCGTTCGGCGAGGACTACGCGGCGCTGCGCACCCGGTACGACCTGGTCAGCTTCGACCCGCGCGGGGTCGGCCGCAGCGCGCCGGTGCTGTGCGAGAGCGACTCCCAGCTCGATGCGTTCTTCCAGCAGGACGCCACGCCCGAGAACACCGCCGAGCAGAGGCAACTCATCGACCGCACCCGGAAGTTCAACGACGCGTGCGAGCAGCGGTCCAAGAAGGTCCTGCCCCATGTGCGCACCACGGACGCGGCCCGCGACATGGACCTGATGCGGCAGGTGCTCGGCGACGCCAAGCTGCACTACTTCGGCATCTCGTACGGCACCGAACTCGGCGGTGTGTACGCCCACTTGTTCCCCCAGCACGTGGGGCGCGCCGTCTTCGACGCGGTGGTGGACCCCACCGAGACGCCGGAGGAGGGGGCGCTCAGCCAGGCGCGCGGGTTCCAGCTCGCGCTGGACAACTTCGCCGAGGACTGCACGTCCAAGGTCGAGGACTGCCCCCTCGGGGACACAGCTGACGACGTGAAGAACCGTATCGCCAAGCTGTTGGCGGACCTGGAGAGGAAGCCCATCCCCGGTATCCCTCCACGCCAGCTGACCCAGACGGCGGCGACCAACGGCATCGCGCAGTCGCTGTACTCAAAGGACTTCTGGGAGTACCTCACCGAGGGCCTGGAGCAGGCGTACGACGGGGACGGCAGGGTGCTGATGCTGCTGTCCGACTCGATGAACGGGCGGTCGGAGAACGGCGAGTACAGCAACATCGCCCCGGCCAACATCGCCATCAACTGCTCGGACGAGAAGCCCCGTTACACCCCGGCCTACATCCAGTCCAAGCTGCCCGACTTCCGCGGGGCCTCCCCCGTCTTCGGCGACTACCTCGCCTGGGGCATGGCCGGCTGCACCGACTGGGCCGTCCCCGGCGCCGCCGATCACCCCGACGTCCGCGCCCCCGGCTCCGCCCCCATCCTGGTCGTCGGCAACACCGGCGACCCCGCGACCCCCTACGAGGGCGCCCGCGCCATGGTCGACGCCCTCGGCAAGGGGGTCGCCGTCGAACTCACCTACAAGGGCCAGGGACACGGGGCGTACGACAGCAAGAACAAGTGCGTCCAGAAGGCGGTCGACGACTACCTGCTGACGGGCAGAACCCCGGAGCCGAACACGGTGTGCTCCTGACGGCTGACCTACGACGGCTCTCCGGCACGGCCGGCTCTGCATTCCCGCCGGGCGCACACGGGTGCCCTCCCGGCAGCCCTACCCCGCGTCGATCCGGTGCGGAGCCACGCCGAGCACGAGGTTCTCCAGGGCCCGGGGCGCCGGGCCGAAGCAGGCGAGCCAGGTCTCGACGAGGTAGATCTCGGCGGCCTCGTCGATGGCCAGGAAGAACCGGCCGTGATCTAGCTCGCCGAGCGGGAAGAGGCTGCGCCCGAGGGACTCGCCCCACTCCAGGAACCGGTCCTCCTCGCCCCGCGCCAGCTCCGGGTCGAGCGCGAACGGGGTGCGGGCGCAGGAGATTCCGGGCCCGCTGACGTTGACGGTCAGACCACCGAACTCGCGCAGGAAGGTCTCCGCGGCACCGTGCAGGGCAAGCCCGGCGGGTTCGAACATGGCCCGCCAGCGCCCGGTGCCGACCCTCCGCCCAGGCGCCCACCCCGCCGCCGCCAGCACCTCGGCGACCTCGGGGGTCCAGTCGTGCATATCGAGGTCCTCCGGGTGCGCATCGGGGTGGAGAGCCCGCGACCGACGTCGGCGGCCGGCAATACGGTGAAAGCCCACGGCCCCCGGTGATCAGGGACCGTGGGCCTCAAGAGGCCGGGAAGGCTCAGTACACCGGCTTGCTCGGCTCGATCTGGTTGACCCAGCCGATCACACCGCCGCCCACGTGGACCGCGTCCGCGAAGCCCGCGGACTTCAGGACGGCCAGGACCTCCGCACTGCGGACGCCCGTCTTGCAGTGCAGGACGATGCGCCGGTCGTGCGGGAGGGATTCCAGGGCGGTGCCCATGAGGAACTCGTTCTTCGGGATCAGCTTGGCGCCGGGGATCGAGACGATCTCGTACTCGTTCTGCTCGCGGACGTCGATGATCTCGATGTTCTCGCCGTCGTCGATCCACTCCTTGAGCTGCTTGGGAGTGATCGTGGAGCCGGCCGCGGCCTCCTGGGCCTCCTCGGAGACGACACCGCAGAACGCCTCGTAGTCGATCAGCTCGGTGACCGTGGGGTTCTCGCCGCACACCGCGCAGTCGGGGTCCTTGCGGACCTTGACCTGGCGGTACTGCATCTCCAGGGCGTCGTAGATCATCAGGCGGCCGACCAGCGGGTCACCGATGCCCGCGAGCAGCTTGATCGCCTCGTTGACCTGGATCGAGCCGATCGACGCGCACAGCACACCGAGTACGCCGCCCTCGGCGCAGGAGGGGACCATGCCGGGCGGCGGGGGCTCCGGGTAGAGGCAGCGGTAGCAGGGGCCGTGCTCGGACCAGAAGACGGACGCCTGGCCGTCGAAGCGGTAGATCGAGCCCCACACGTACGGCTTGTTCAGCAGCACGCACGCGTCGTTGACCAGGTAGCGCGTGGCGAAGTTGTCCGTGCCGTCGACGATCAGGTCGTACTGGCCGAAGATCTCCAGCACGTTCTCGGCCTCGAGCCGTTCCTCGTGCAGGACCACGTCCACGTACGGGTTGATGCCCTTGACCGTGTCCCGCGCGGACTCCGCCTTCGAGCGGCCGATGTCCGCCTGGCTGTGGATGATCTGCCGCTGGAGGTTGGACTCGTCGACCTCGTCGAACTCCACGATGCCGAGCGTGCCGACACCGGCCGCCGCGAGGTACATCAGTGCGGGTGAACCCAGGCCGCCGGCGCCCACACAGAGCACCTTGGCGTTCTTCAGCCGCTTCTGCCCTTCCATCCCCACATCCGGGATGATCAGGTGGCGGGAGTACCGGCGGACCTCGTCTACGGTGAGCTCGGAAGCGGGCTCGACCAGGGGTGGCAGCGACACGGGGACTCCGTTGGTCGGTCGATCACTACGGGTTGTTCTTCCCGTAACACTGCCACGGCCTTCTTCATTCCGAGACACCCGTTCCGACCCGCGAGACGAATTCGTCCCAGTGGCCGGGCATCGTCTCCCAGGGGTTGGCCCGGCCGCCCTGGTCCGTGCGGTCGGTGAGGTAGACCGTCCCGGCCCCCTGCCAGCGCGCGATGCGCAGCGCCTCCTCCAGATGGCCGCGCGGCACCCCGTGCACGAAGTGGCAGAAGCGGCTCTCCGGATGGTCTGCGGTCCACTCGGCCACCTGCGACCAGCGGTAGTCGGCCCAGGAGCCCCGGAAGGTCACCAGCTGATCGGCGTTCTCCGCGTACCCCGGAGTGGGGTGCTCCCCGTGGCCGAGCACGATGTGGGTGTCCCCGGCGAGCGCGCGCAGCGTGGTGATCACGCGCCGGACCGCGGGCAGTGCCGTCCGGTCACCGGGACAGCGTTCCAGGAGGAAGCCGTCGACGCGGTACCAGTCGAGGTGGCGGTGCGCGTCGGTGACCAGGTCGGCGAACGGGCGCATGCCGTGCGCGAGGTCCAGGTGGCCCAGCACGCGGACCCCGGCGCCCCGCAGCCGGCCCGCCGCCTGAAGGCAGTGCGGGTCGGGGCGGGTGCCCGGTCCGGCGGCGACATTGAGCACCACCCAGTCCAACGGCGTTCCGGGCCGGGCAAGTTCGGACCACTGGGCGGGCGCGGTCAGCGGATGCGCGTAGTCGGGAACGCCGATCGCGGTACGTAGCCCGGTGACAGCGGGCGCGCTGGTCAGATGCGGCATGCCGCCTCCATCCAGATGTCCGCGAGCGACTCCTCCAGATTGATCCGGGGCCGCCAGCCGAGCCGGTCGCGGGCGGTGCGCACATCGGCCTGCTGCCAGCTCCCGCAGCCGTCCGGATAGGGGTACGCGACCGGCACCGCGTGGTCCAGGTCACCGCGCGGATGCCCGATCTGCCCGCGCAACGGGCCGGGAGGCGCGTCAAGTTCGTTCAGCGCACCGCCGTACCCGGCGACCCGGGCGAGGACCGTGGCCGCGTCACGCAGCCGTACGGCACGGCCGGAGCCGATGTTGATCACACCCTGCGCGGCGGACAGCGAGGCGGCGTGCACGGCTCTGGCGACATCGCGTACGTCGACGAAGTCGCGCTGTACGCCGAGCCCGGCGAGCTTGAGTTCGCCGTCCCCCGCCTGCATGGCCCGGCGCATGGCCTCGGCGAGCCTCCCGAGGGGCGACCCTGCCGGGGTGCCGGGTCCGGCGGGCGAGAAGACCCGCAGCACCACGGCGTCCAGCCCGGAGCCGAGGACCAGTTCGGTCGCGGCGAGCTTGCTGACCCCGTAGGGGCCGCCCGGCCGGGGTACGGCGTCCTCGGCCGTGGAGGAGCCGGGCTGGCTCGGCCCGTACTCGGAGCCGCAGCCGATCTGCACCAGCCGGGCCCCACAGCCGCTGCGCCGCAGCGCCTCGCAGACGGTGGCAACGGCGACGGTGTTGTGCCGGGTGAGGTCGCGGGCGCCGCCCCGGGTGGCACCGGCGCAGTTCACGACGACGCCGGGGTGCACGGCGTCCAGGAACCGGGTGAGCGCGCCGGGGCTGCCGGTGGCGAGGTCGAAGCGGACGTCGGCGTCGTCGCCCCGGCCGAGCGCGGTGAGCTGCACGGCGGGGTCGGCGAGGAGGCGGTCGGCGACGAAGCGGCCGATGTACCCGTTGGCTCCGATCAGCAGGACCCTCATAGGGCGGCCCCCGAGGTGTGCGCCGCGGCTGCTCCCACGGACCCGGCCACTGCGGTGACTCCGTGTCGGGAGGTGGTCATCTGGTGTTCTCCTTCTCAGGGATGAAGGTCTCAGGGATGGCGGGGGGAGAGGGCGGGGCGGCGGTGGGGCGCCGGTGCCGTGGGGGAAGGCGGGGCGCGCTCACTCCGGGCCCCCCACGGGCGCGTGGGCCGAGGCACGGGTGAGGGTGCGCAGGGCGTGGGCCAGCAGGACCAGGGCCGCGCAGCCGCAGCTCAGGGCCGGGATCACCGCCGCCCCCAGGGGGTCGACCAGCGTGGTCACCGGCACGGCGAGGAACCCGCAGCCGGGGAGCCGCCCGCTCAGCACCAGCGCCGGCCCCGCCACCTCGGCGGCCGCCGCCGCGCCCAGGATCACGGCCGGCGCGTGCCGGTGCCGGTGGACGGTGAGGAGGCGGGCGAGGAACAGCAGGGCGCCCAGGGTGAGTCCCTGCGGGTAGGCCGGGTCCTCGTGCAGCACGGCGCCGGTCAGGGCGAGCAGACCGGTCAGGGCTGCCAGGTACAGCGCGAGGACACCGAGGAGCAGGGGGCGCGCCCCGGAGGTGAAGTCCTCCAGGCCCCGGCTGCCCGCGAGCCGCCGGCGGGCGCCGAGGTCGAGCAGGTGGGCGCACCAGGCGGCGGGGGCACAGGCGAGGGCGAGGGCCAGTACGGGCGCGGTGGCGGCGGGCCAGGGGCCGTCCGGCGCGCCGGTGGGCAGTGCGTCGGGGCCGCCGCTCACCACGGCGTCCAGCAGGCCGTCGCCCAGGAGGGCGTACCCGAGCAGGCAGACGGTCCACAGGGGCGCGGAGGGCCGCGGGGCGGCGCCGGGGCGGGCCGCGAGGGGGCCCCGGCCGAGGGCGGCGCGTACGGCGAGGGTCACCGCGAGGAGGCCGCCGAGGGCCACCAGGGGGCGGGCGGTGCCGGGGCCGAGCCGCAGTCCCGCCACGGTGCCGCAGGCGACCGCGCCGGGCAGCAGGCTGAGCACGACCCAGCCGGTACGGATGCGCGGGGCGGGGCCGGGGGCGGACTCGGGGGCCGGGTCGGCGTCGCGGGGGACGCGCGCGTACAGCTCCTCGGCGAGCGAGAACACGTCCCGGTGCCGGTAGCGGGCGGCGGAGCGGTCGGTGAAGCCGTGCGCCTCCAGCCCGGCCGCGATCTCCAGCGGGTCCACGGCCCGCTCGCACAGCTCCCGGTGCTGGTGCAGCAGGGCCTTCACCGGGTCGACGGCACCCCTGCGGGGAGCGGCCTCGGCCCCGGAAGGGGCCCCGGACGCCGCCATCGCGCCCGCGCCCGCGCCGTCCACGCCCCTCATCGCCCTCCCTCCGCCCCTGCGCGGACCGGCGCCGGCGAGTCGCGCAGCACGGTGGGGACGGTCCAGCGGCCGGGCACGTGGGCCTCGGCGGGTACGGCGAACGGCAGGGGCTCCCCCGCCTCGTCCACCGCGACCCGGCGCACCGGACAGTGCGACATGATCTCCAGGTAAATGCCGTGAAATGCCGCGATGTTCTGTTCGACGCCGAACAGCTCCAGCGCCCGCGCCCGCGCCGCCGCCCCCAGCCGCGCCCGGCGCTCGGGGTCGCGCAGCAGCGCCACGCACGCCTCCGCGAGCGCCCTCGGATTGCGCGGCGGTACGACGAGCCCGGTGCCCCCGATGACCTCCACCACCGCGCCCACGTCCGTGGAGACCGTGGCCCGGCCGCAGAACATCGCCTCGGCCAGGCTGACCGGGAACCCCTCGACCACGCTGGACAGCACGACCACGGCCCCAGCGGCGTACGCGTCGGGCAGCGTCGGCGCCTCGGGCGCCCCCACCTCGGTGAACGACACGGGGTTGTCCCCCACGGCGTGCAGCCCCTCCGCCTCGTCCGGGAAGAGCTGGGCGGCCAGCGCCCGGCACTGCGCGAGGTACGCCTCCCCCTCGGTTCCGACCGGCACGCCCACGATGCGCAGCCGCGCGTGCGGCTCCTCCTTGCGGACCTCGGTGAAGGCGTGCAGCAGCGAGACCAGGTCCCGGCCGGGTTCGATCCGGCCCACCCACACCAGCGTGCCGGCGTCGGCACGGTCGGGCGCCTCTCCGACCTCGGCGAACCGGTCGGCGTCCATGCCCGGATGGACGGTGCGAATGCGGGCCCGGTCGGCGCCGCACCGCTCCTGCCAGCGGCGGGCGTGGCTGCTGCCGGGGGTGAGGATCTCGGCCCGCCGGTAGACCTCGCCGGCGAGCCGCCCGTGGAAGGCGGCGAGCAGCGCGCGGACGGCGGGGGCGGCGCTGTCGGGGCCGAGAGCCAGGTAGTGAGCGCGGAGCTGGACGCCGTACTCGGTGACCAGCAGGGGCACGCCGGAGAAGTGCCGGGCGAGCAGGCCCGGCAGGGCGGTGGAGCCGCCGGAGGTGGCGTGGCAGAGGTCGACGGCGGCGAGGGCGTCCTCGCCGTACCAGTCGAGGGAGACGGGGCACAGGGCGCGGGCGAGGTGGTCGGTGACGGCCAGCAGGTCGGGGACGCGCGCCCCGTGCGCCGCGCGCGGCGCGCCGGGGGCGCGGCAGGCGCGCTCCAGGGCGGTCACGGCGTGGTCGGAGCGGAGGGCTCCGATCAGGGCGCCGGTGTCGCGGGCGAGCTCGGCGAGGCTGTACAGCGCGTTGCCGAAACGGTCCGCCACTTCGGCGGCGGCGTCCTCCTGCGGGGCGCAGACCGCGCCGAGCAGCTCGCCGTAGTGCTCGGTGAACCGCCTGCGGGCGCGGCGGCCCAGCGGGGCGCCGTCGTCCCCGGCCGCCCACGGCCGGGCGGTGCGCACCCGCCGGACCTGCGGCGGGATCGGCACCCAGCCGTCGTCCTCCTGCCGCCGGCCGCCCTTGAGCGCGTAGACGTCGAACTCGTGCTGCCCGAGCCCGCGCACGAGCCGGTCGCACCAGAGCCCGGTGTCACCGCCGACATACGGATAGCCACCCTCGGTTAGCAGTCCGATGCGCACGCGTGCACCCCCGATCTCCCGTGTGTGGGAGCCGCCGTCGTCCCGGCGGCTCGCAGCGGGACGAACGTACGCGGAGAGGGCGGTGGCGCGGCGGACGGTTGTCCGTCGCGCCACCAAAAGGGGTGAACGGTCGTAACTTTCGCGGGCGAGCCGCGTTCCGACACGCTAGGAGATCGTGCGGTGACGTTCCGCACCCGAAACGTTACGCCGGAGCGGGCTCCCGCCGGGCCGCCCGGCGCCGAGCGGCGACCTCCGGGTCAAGCGCCGGTACGGCGGCCAGGAGTTGGCGGGTGTACGGGTCGCGCGGGTTCTCGTACACCTCGTCGGCCGGACCGGTCTCGACGACCTGTCCCCGGCGCATGACGGCGACCCGGTCGCTGACCTGGCGGACCACGGCGAGGTCGTGCGCGACGAAGACGAGCGCGAGCCCGAGCTCCCGGCGCAACTCGTCCAGCAGCGCGACCACTTGGGCCTGGGTGGTGACGTCGAGCGCGGAGACGGGTTCGTCGCAGACGATGACGCGCGGGTCGGCGGCGAGGGCCCGCGCTATGCCGATGCGCTGGCGCTGGCCGCCGCTGAACTCGTGCGGGTAGCGGTCGTGGTGGGCCGCTTCCAGACCGACCCGCTCCAGCAGTCCGGTCACCCGCTCCCGTACGGCCGTGTCGTCCCTCTCGCCCTTGGCGCGCAGCGGGTCGGCGATCGACTCGCCCACCGTCCGGCGGGGGTTGAGCGAGGACGCCGGGTCCTGGAACACCATCTGCACGGCCGGGTCGACCCCGCTGTGCGCGCGCCCGTCGTACCGGATGGTGCCCGAGGTCGGCTCCAGCAGCCCGACCAGCATGCGGCCCAGGGTGGTCTTGCCGCTGCCGCTCTCCCCCACGATGCCCAGGGTCTCGCCCCGGCGCAGGGTCAGCGAGACGTCGTCCACGGCGGTGAACGCCCCCCGCCCGCGCCCGAACTGCTTTCGCAGACCGGTCGCTTCGAGCACCGTCTCCCCCGGCTCCTCGGCCGGCGCGGTACGGGGTGCGTCCACGCGCGGTACGGAGGCGAGGAGTTGACGGGTGTAGGGCTGCCCGGGCGCGGCCAGCACCTGGCGCAGCGGCCCGTGCTCGACCGCGCGGCCGTGCCGCATCACGAGCACGTCGTCGGCGCTCTCGGCGGCGACGCCCACGTCATGGGTGACGAGCAGCAGGCCGAGCCCGTTCTCCTGGCGCAGGGTGTGCAGCAGGTCGAGGATCTGGGCCTGCACGGTGACGTCGAGCGCGGTGGTCGGCTCGTCCGCGATGAGCAGCTCGGGTTCGCACGCCAACGCCATGGCGATCAGGGCGCGTTGGCGCATGCCTCCGCTGAACTCGTGCGGCCGGGAACGGGCTCGCCGGGCCGCGTCCGGGATGCCGACCCGGTCCAGCACCTCGACGGCACGCGCGCGTGCGGCCCGCCGTGCGGCGCGGGTGTGGACGCGGTACACCTCGGCGATCTGGTCGCCCACCGCGTAGTACGGGTCGAGGGAGGACAGCGGGTCCTGGAAGACCATGGCGGCCTTGGCCCCGCGCAGCCCGCGCAGCTCGGCGTCGGAGGCGGCGGTCACATCGGTACCGGCCACCAGCACCGAGCCGCCGACCCGTGCCCCGGTGTCCCGGTGCAGGCCCAGCAGGGCGCCGGCGACGGTGGACTTGCCGGAGCCGGACTCGCCCACCAGGGCCAGCGCGGCCCCCTTCTCCAGCGTGAAGGAGAGTCCGTCCACGGCGCGCAGGGCGCCGAACTCGACGGTGAGATCGGTGACTTCGACCAGGCTCATGCGAGGACCACCCGGCGGTCGGCCAGCGCGTACAGGACGTCCGCGACGGCGTTGGCGATGACGACGAAGAAGGCGACGACCAGGACCATGCCGACGACCACGGGCAGGTCCACGACCTTGACCGCGTGCACCAGCTCCTGGCCGATGCCGGGCAGCCCGAACAGCGTCTCGGTGAGGACGGCGCCGCCGATGGCGGAGCCGACGTTGTTGGCGTTGAGGGCGATCACGGGGGCGAGCGCGCCGCGCAGGGCGTGCCGTCCCACGATGGCCCGCTCGCCCACGCCGTAGGCGCGGAAGGTGCGGATGTGGTCCTCGGCGAGGGTCTCCAGCATCGCCGAGCGGGTGAGCCGGGCGAACGCGGCCGCCTCGATCAGGGCCAGCGACAGCCAGGGCAGCAGCAGGTTCCACGCCCACTGCTCGGGGTCGTCGCCGAAGCGCACGTACTGCGGGAACGGCAGCAGCTGGAGTTCGCCGCAGACCACGATCATCAGCACCAGGCCGAGCACGAACACGGGGGTGGCCCAGCCGGCCAGGGTCAGCACGGTGAGCACCCGCTCGGAGAGCCGGCCGCGCCGCCAGGCGGAGAGGACGCCGGTACCGACACCGATGACCAGCCAGAGCACCATCGCGCCGGCCACCAGCGAGAGGCTGACCGGCAGCTTGGCCAGCAGCAGCGTGAGCACCTGCTGGTCGCTCTGGTAGGAGAGCCCGAGGCAGGGTGCCGCGCAGTGCTCGACCGAGGTGCCGGTGGAGTAGTCCTGGCCGGTGAACAGGCCTTGGAGGAAGTGGAGGTAGCGCAGGTAGAGCGGGTCGTCGAGCCGGAGCTGGGCGGCGACCTGGTGCACCTGCTCCGGGGAGCAGCGCGGGCCGCAGGTGATCTGGGCGACGTTGCCGGGGGTGGCGTAGAAGACCACGTAGACGAGGACCGAGACGGCGAGCAGGGTGATGAGCGTGCCCGCCGCGCGGCGCAGCAGGAATCCGCCGAAGCCGTTCACGCGGCGTCCTCCTTCCGGGCGCGGCCGGTGCCGACGCGCAGCCGGGAGGCGGCGCGGGGGTCGAGTGCGGTGCGCACGCCGTCGCCGAGGACGGTGAGGGCGAGCACGGTGGTGAACAGCGCGCCGGCCGGGAACAGCAGGTACTGCGGCGCGGCCTGGTACCAGACGTCGGCGGCGGTGATCATCTGTCCCCACGACGGCGTCGGCGGCTTCACCCCCACCCCGAGGAAGGACAGGGCCGCCTCGGCGGAGATGTTGGTGGGCACCAGCAGCGCGGCGTAGGTGATGACGGGCGCGGCGAGGCCGGGCAGCAGCTCGCGGCGGGCCACGCGCACGGCGCCCCATCCGCTGAGCCGGGCGGCGGCCACGTGGTCGAGCCCCTTGAGGGTGAGGGTCTGGGCGCGCACGATCTTGGCGACGTTGCCCCAGGCGATCAGCCCGATGACGAGCGCGACCAGCACCGGGCGGGGGAAGCTCGCGGGCACGATGGCCAGCAGCGCCAGCGCCATGATCATGAGCGGCAGGGCCACGATGATGTCGGTGATCCGGCTGAGGACCTGGTCCAGCCAACGGCTGCCCATGGCGGCGGCCACACCGACGGTGACGCCGATGAGCACCTGGATGAGGGTGGCCGCGAAGGCGACGCCCAGCGAGACACGGGCGCCCTCCACCAGCCGGGCGAACAGGTCGCGGCCGGTCTGCGGTTCGACGCCCAGCCAGTGCTCGGCACTGATCCCGCCGAGCGACCCGATGGGCACGCCGCCGCGCGCGGAGTCGACGAGGGCGGGGTGGTACGTGGTGGGGTCCTGGCCCTCGACGGCGGTGAGCAGGGGCGCGGCGAGCGCGACCAGGACGAGGAGCGCGACGACGGCCGCGGCGACCAGGGCGGCCCCCTGCGCGCGCAGCCGCCGCCAGAACTGACGGGCCCCCGAGGCCGCCGGGGCGGTGATGTCCGCCCCGGCGGCCTCGACGGCGACGAGTGCTTCGCTCACCGGGTCACTTCACCGCGACCTGGGAGATGTCCAGCACGCCGGTCCAGTCGCTGATCACGATGTTCTTGACGTCCGAGCCGTACAGGCGCTTGTAGACGGGGTGGAACAGCGGGACGACGAGGGCCTGTCCGGCGATCTTCTTGTCCAGCGCACCCCAGCGGGCGGCGGCGGCCTTCAGGTCGGTCAGCTTGTTGATGGCGTCGATCTCGGTGTTGACCGACTTGTCGTCCAGCAGACCGGTGTTGAAGTTGGCGCCGTCCTTGACGATCTGGCGGCCGTCGAAGATCGGGGCGAGGAAGGGGCCGCCGGAGGGCCAGTCGGCACCCCAGTGCGCGAGGAAGAAGCCGGGCTCCGTCTTGATGCTGTGGATCTTGTCCCGGTAGTCGTTGTCCTCGAGCCCCTGGAGTTTGACCGTGATCCCGGCCTTCTTCAGGGCGTCCTGGAGGGCGGTGGCGATCTCCGGGCTGGTCTCGAAGTCCTTGCTGTTGGAATGCGTGAGGGTGACGGTCAGCCCGTTCGGGTGCCCGGCCTCCTTCAGCAGTTCCTTCGCCTTGGCCGCGTTGCCGGACCTGCCCGCCGGGAACAGGTCGTGCGGGGCGTACCCGAAGGACTTCTGGTCGGGCAGGAAGGTGGTGGCCGGCTCGGCGAGCGCGGAACCACCGGCCGCGTTGATCACCGAGGAGCGGTCGACGGCGTACGAGATCGCCTGGCGCACCTTCGGGTCGTCGAAGGGCTTCACCTTCGGGTTGAAGGCGATGTAGTTGGTGTAACCGAAGTGGCCGGTGCCGACGCGGGCGGCCAGGCTCTTGTCGCCGCTGACACGGGCGAGTTCGGCCGGGCCGAGGTTGGTGTCGGTGGTGACGGCGGCCTTGTCGGCGCCCTGGGAGGCGGCGAGCCGCTGGTTGATGACGGAGGAGTCGAGCCCGGAGCGCACGTCGACCTTGTCCGGGTAGGCCTTGCGCTCGTCGTCACCGCTCCAGTGCGGGTTGCGCTCCAGCAGCACGCGCTCGCCGTCGTTCTGGTTCTTGACCACCTTGTACGGCCCCGAGGAGACCGGGTGCTGCTCGTACTTGGTGCCGGTGTCCTTGGCTCTCGGCACCGGGGTGAACTGCGTCTGGGTGGCGAGGTACGGGAACTCGCCCTCGGGCTTGTTCAGATGGAAGACGATCGTGCGCGCGTCCGGCGTCGCGATCGCGGAGAGGCCCTTCTTGTCCTTGTACGGCCCCTGGTAGTCGGCGGCGCCGCTCAGCCAGTCACGCAGGTAGGGCGCTCCACCGGAGAGTTCGGGGGCGAAGGAGCGCTCGATGCCGTACTTGATGTCGGCCGAGGTGATCGGCGTCCCGTCCTCGTACTTCAGCCCCTTCTTCAGGGTGTACGTCCACACGGTCGCGTCCTTGTTGGGGCGGCCGGTGTCGGTGGCGAGGTCGGGGACCACCTTGGCGCCCTCGGCGCCGTTCTCGCGGTTGCGCGTGGTGAGGGTGCGGAAGACCAGCGAGGGGACGTTGCCGCCGCCGGAGGTGTAGAGGCGGGCCGGGTCGAAGTCGGTCTGGGCCTCGGCGTTCAGCACGGTGAGGGTGCCGCCCTTGTGGGGCGTGGAGTCGCCACCGGCGCCCTTGGCATCGTTGTCCTCAGGGCCGCAGGCGGCGGCGCCCGCTGCCACGACCAGGCCTACGGATGCCGCTGCCACGCGGCGCGCTATGACGGACGATTGACGCATCGGAAATGACGACCTCTCGGGGGGACCCCCCGGATTGTCCGAGGGGTGAGACATGGGGACGAGGGATGAGACACCTGCGGACAGGTGTCGGCCCCGGCGTCAGTCGTCGAGAGATCCCGCGAGGAAGCTCACGGGCGGCGGGATGAAAACGGCACGCATCGACGCGGACGCCAGGAAGGCGGCGTCAGCGACAGTCGATGTCGGCCACGCAGAGGGCGGTCACACCGATGAGCGCCAGCTCGATGGCGGCGCTGCGGAAGACGGAGTGACGGGACCACATGCGCAGAAATATGAACGAACTTGCGACTCATGTCAATGTGACATGAGTCGGCCCCCGTCAACTCCTGCGGCTACTCGTACGTCAACTCTTGGGATACGGCCAGGCGTTGGGCAGGCAGTGGATTCCGTCGTGGTCCAGGAACTTGGTCTGCTGCTGCATCACGGGGGCGATCGCGCCGTCCTTCTGGCAGCTGACGTGCCCGTGCCCGAGCCGGTGGCCGACCTCGTGGTTGATCAGCATCTGGCGGTAGGCGTGGATCTTGGCGTCCCCGTAGGTGGCACTGCCCTGCGCCCAGCGGTAGGCATTGATCATCACGCGCTCGGTGGCCGCCGAGTCACAGGAGACGTTGTCCTCGGTGGTGTCCAGGCCCGACTTGGCGCACCACTCGGCGGTCGTGCCGGGGCTGGCCAGCGTGATCACGAAGTCCGGCTTGCCGGTGGAGACCCGCTCGAAGGCGCGCTCCCCGCCGTGCGCCCAGCTCCGGTCGTCGTTGAGGGTGCGCTGCACGGCGTCGGCGAACAGCGCGCCGTCCAGGCCGAGCCCCTGCTCGACATCGACCCGGTACGTCATCTTCGGTCCCTTGCCGGGCGCCTTCGCCGAGCCGGGCACGGTGTCGAACGTGCCGGAACCCTTGAGGGTCGCCCCCAGGGGATAGAGCCGGCCCATCTTCTGGGCGTACGTCAGCGGGACGGCGCTCGGCGCGCTGGAGGGCACGGCCTGGGCCGCGGGCGGCAGGCCGCCTCCCGCGGCCTGGGCCCGCGACTCTCCCTGGGCCCGGCCGTCGGCCACCTGCCCGGCGACGACGACGGCGAGCACGGTGGTCACGGCGGCGGCCGCGACGCCGGTGAAGGCCCGCCCCCTGCCGCCGTGCCGGGCGGCGGGCACGAGCACCGGAGGTGCCCCGCCCTCACCCGGCGCGGTCCTCGGCCCGGGCACCTCGGACCGCCGGGGCGCCTGGGGTGCGGCACCCTCGGCGAAGGCGTCCAGGTACTCCCGGCGGGGGCCGGAGCCCGGGTCCGCCGACTCCGCGCGCCGCTGCCTCGGGAAGGGGGTCGGGGTGGCGCGCCGGTTCTCGAACTCCCCCCAGCCGCCGCCCGCTTCGTGCTGCTCGGGGTGACCGCCCCGCGCGGACCCGGAGGCGCCCGGCACCCGGTCGCCCTCGCGCCGGTCCGACGGCAGATGGCGTCCGGCACCGCTGACGGTCGGGCCGAAGGACTCCTGAGGTCCGGCACTCCACGACTCACCGCCGCGTGGGCGCGGTCGCGACCTCGCGGCGACATCACCCGTCCCGGTGACGTCCTGGGTACCCCCGGCCGCCGGGTCGGTGCCCTCTATGGCCGAGGCGTCCCCCTTGGGAGCCGGTCCTCGGCGACTGTGTCGTCCCACCCCTGCCCTCAGTTCTCCGCGTCCGTGGCGCCCGATGCGGCGCTCTCCGCGAGAAGTTCGCGGAACGCCCTGGCCACCAGCTCCGGGTATTCCATCATCGCCACGTGCCCGGCGTCCGGCAGGGACAGCAGACGGGAGTCCCTGAAGGAGCGGGCGGCCTTGGCGGCCATACGGAAGCCGACGAGTTGGTCACGGCCACCGTAGACCAGCAGGGTCGGCGCGAGTACCCGCTCGGCCTGCCGCCACAGCCCCTGCTGCCCGCCCAGCGTGTAGGCGTCCACGATCCCGCGCGCGGAGCGGGTCATCGCGTCCCAGAAGTACGGGAGCCTCAGGCGCCGTTCCAGCTCCTCCACCGCGTAGCCGAACGCCTCCGGCGTCACGATCGTGGGATCGCCGTAACAGAGGGCCGTCACCCCGCGCACCCGCTGCTCGGCGGTCCACCCACGGGTGAAGCGGTTGAACAGCGCGGCCACACCGGGCACGCCCAGGAGGGCGGTGGGGACCGCGCTGCGCTGGATGCGCAGCTCCGGCAGAGCGGGCGAGACCAGCGTCAGGGTGCGCACCAGGTCCGGACGGACGGCGGCCACCCGCGTGGAGACCGCGCCGCCGAGCGAGTTGCCCAGCAGGTGGACCGGCCCACGTCCGGCCGCGTCCAGGTGGCGGATGACCGCGCGCGCGTGCCCGGTGACCGAGTAGTCGCCGTCGTCCGGCGGCGGGGAGTCGCCGAAGCCCGGCAGGTCCACGGCCTCGGGGTCGACGACACCGTCCAACGCGGCCATCAGCAGGGACCAGTTCTGCGAGGAACCGCCGAGCCCGTGCACGAACAGCGCGGGCTCCAGACCCTCCCGCGCGGGCGGCCGGGACCGCACCGTCAGGGTGACCCCGGGCAGCCGCACCGACCTCATCCGCTCGCCCTCGCCCACCCTTACGGGTGCGACCCGAGGGAGCACGCTCGCGGCCGGCACGGAAGGTGACTCGGTCGAAGACATGCGGCAATGTTACGAGACGATCACACCGCACCTCGTGTGTTCGCCCTCACAGGCGGGGGCACCCGGGGCGGCCGTCCGGTGGCGCCGACGGCATGGCGCGGCCCTGGGCGGTCTCCTAGGCTCGTATGACAGCGCGGCCGCGGGGTACCCGCCCGAGCCAGAGGTTCCGGAGGAGCTCTCCGGACGGAAGCTGGAAGAAAGGGAGGCCGTCATGGCCCACGACCCCATCGAGCCGGACGAGATCGAGAGCCCCGACGACGACACCGAGTCCGAGATCACCGATGTCGAGGCCCCCGAGCACGACGCCGTCGAGCAGCGCCTGCCCCTCACGGAGGAGCGGGACGAGCCGCTGACCGAGGTGGACCCGGCCCGGGGCAGCGAGGGCGATCTCATCGAGCAGGCCCGCGTGGTCAGGATCGACGAGGAGGACTACCGCTGACCGGACGCGCGCCGGGGCCGGGGCAACGGCTTTCGCCGTCGTCCGGTACGTGAAATTCTGCGCTCGCACCGCGCACGCCGGGGTTACCGAAAAGTACGATGGCCGCGCGGCCGACACCGCATGAGGACGACATTGGGAGGCGGCGTGACAGCCATCGAGCAAACAGAGGCAGCACGCCCGCGCGGCACCCGTCTGCCGCGCCGAGCCCGGCGCAACCAGTTGCTGGGCGCTGCCCAGGAGGTTTTCGTCGCCCAGGGCTATCACGCGGCCGCGATGGACGACATCGCCGAGCGCGCCGGAGTCAGCAAGCCGGTGCTCTACCAGCACTTCCCCGGCAAGCTCGACCTCTATCTGGCCCTGCTGGACCAGCACTGCGAGGCCCTGATCCAGGCGGTGCGCGCCGCGCTCGCCTCGACGACCGACAACAAGCAGCGCGTACGGGCGACCATGGACGCCTATTTCGCGTACATCGAGCACGACGGCGGCGCCTTCCGTCTGGTCTTCGAGTCGGACCTGACGAACGAGCCGGCGGTGCGCGAGCGCGTCGACAAGGTGACCACCGAGTGCGCCGAGGCGATCTGCGAGGTCATCGCGGAGGACACCGGCCTGTCCCGCGCGGAGTCGATGCTGCTGGCCTCCGGGCTCGGCGGCCTCGCCCAGGTGGTGGCGCGTTCCTGGCTGCACAGCGACCGCAGCGTGCCGCGCGACCAGGCGGTGCAGTTGCTCGCCTCGCTGGCGTGGCGCGGCATCGCCGGCTTCCCGCTGCACGGCACCGACCACCACTGACCGGCCGGGGCGCCGGTGGGGCGTGTTCGCTGATGGCGTTCCCGCCGGAAGCATGCGCGTCCCCTCACCGGGCTAATGTGTGCTGGGTACGGCGCGGCAGAACGCGCACATCACTGACCGTCGGAGGGACATAGCCGTGGAGGTCAAGATCGGCGTGCAGCACGCGCCCCGCGAGATCGTTCTGGAGAGCGGTCAGAGCGCCGAGGAGGTCGAGCGCGTCGTGGCCGACGCCCTGGCCGGCAAGTCGCCGCTGCTGAGCCTGGAGGACGAGCGCGGCCGCAAGGTCGTGGTCCCCGCGGACCGTCTGGCGTACGTCGAGATCGGCGCGCCGACCGCGCGCAAGGTCGGTTTCGGCACGCTGTAGGCGCGACACCCGTGAAGGGCCCGGTGGCATCCGCCACCGGGCCCTTTCCGTTGTCCCCGGCGCGCACGGCTCGCGCACCCGGTGGGCCCGGGGGAGGATTGCAACGCGCAGGTCACGGGTATGTCGGGCTGTGACCGTATGAGCACGCAGACGTGG
Organism: Streptomyces sp. BK022; assembly: GCF_004217355.1. NCBI lineage: Bacteria > Bacillati > Actinomycetota > Actinomycetes > Kitasatosporales > Streptomycetaceae > Streptomyces > Streptomyces sp. BK022. The sequence continues at coordinate 627,300 of NZ_SHKU01000002.1, read as the reverse complement.
GAGGGACCCCTCGATGATCCTCGAAGTGCTCGGTTCGGCCGCGCTCGGACTCGTCCTCGCCTTCGCGGCGGCGCACCGCCTGCCGCACCGGATGCCCGCCCGCCCGCTGGTCTTCGCCACCGCGGTGGCGGGTGCGCTCTTCGGGGACTTCGTCACGCACAGCGCCCTGGGCCCGGCCCCGGTCCTGCTCACCCTGCTCGGCGCGGCCGTCGTGTCCGCCGCGTCGCTGTCGCTGCTGTTGCGCCCGGCCGGGCGGCTCCGCCGGCGATCCGCGCCCGCGTAGCCGCCCCTGACGGACGGTCAGGCCGCGAGGCCCAGCGCGGCCATCCGCTTGGTGTGCGCCTCGGTGATCCGGGTGAACATCCGGCCGACCTCCGCGAGATCGAAGCCGTCCGCGACCCCGCCGACCAGCATGGTGGAGAGCGCGTCCCGGTCCGCGACGACCCGCTGCGACTGCGACAGCGCCTCGCCCATCAGCCGCCGCGCCCACAGCGCGAGCCGGCCGCCCACGCGCGGGTCGGCGTCGATGGCCGCACGCACCTTCTCCACCGCGAACTCCGCGTGCCCGGTGTCGTCCAGCACGGCGAGGACGAGTTCCCGGGTGTCGGTGTCGAGGCGGGCCGCGACCTCGCGGTAGAAGTCACTGGCGATCGAGTCGCCGACGTACGCCTTGACCAGGCCCTCCAGCCAGTCCGAGGGCGCCGTCTGCTTGTGGAAGCTCTCCAGCGCGGCGACGAAGGGGTCCATCGCGGCGGTGGGCTCGGCGCCGATCTCGGTCAGCCGGTTGCGCAGCCGCTCGAAGTGGTGGAACTCCGCCGAGGCCATCTTGGCCAGCTCCGCCTTGTCCGTGAGGGTCGGCGCCAGCTTGGCGTCCTCCGCGAGCCGCTCGAACGCGGCCAGCTCGCCGTACGCGAGCGCGCCGAGCAGGTCCACGACCGCGGCGCGGTACTGCGGGTCCGCCGCGGCCGTCGCCCAGTCCTGGGCGGCCACACCGGTGGGGGCGCCCGCGTTCTCGGAGTTCTCAGGCTTGTCAGAGCTAGTCATGAGGCGCACAATAGCCCGCTCGCCCCGTCCCGGAAGCCCCTGGTCAACCACTGTGACCACGACTACGTGACCAATTCGGCCATCGCGTGTGCGGCAATCCGGGGTATGGTGGTAATGCGCCTGCTGAGTGCGCCGACGGTGTTCGGTGCGCTCAACGCCTTTGTGGCAGCGGCGCACGTATGAGGATGCCCGGTCGGTGGCCCGATCGGCTCCGACCTGACAGCCCTCCTGGGCCGTACGGCACCGCGCGTACGGCGAGCGGAGGGACATCCTTAGCGGTTCGAGCGCTAGAGCGTCGGCATATGTCCCGTGCCTTACGGCTTGCCCCAGTCGGTTCGCCCGTACGGCGGCCGACGTGCCCGGCACGGTCAGACATGATCCGCGCGCTCGCCTCGCACCGCACACACAAGAAGAGGCAAAACCCTGACTACGACATTTCGTGACCTCGGCATTCTTTCCGAGACCGCCGAGGCCCTGGAAGCCGTCGGCATCATCAACCCCTTCCCGATCCAGGAGCTGACCCTTCCGGTCGCCCTGTCGGGCAGTGACGTCATCGGCCAGGCCAAGACCGGCACGGGCAAGACCCTCGGTTTCGGCCTGCCGCTGCTGGAGCGCGTCGTCGTTCCCGCCGACGTCGAGGCCGGCCGTGCCGCCCCGGAGGCACTGACCAGCGCGCCGCAGGCGCTCATCGTCGTGCCCACCCGCGAGCTGTGCACCCAGGTCACCAACGACCTGCTGACCGCCGGCAAGGTGCGCAACGTGCGCGTTCTCGCCATCTACGGCGGCCGTGCCTACGAGCCGCAGGTCGAGGCCCTGAACAAGGGCGTCGACATCGTCGTCGGCACCCCCGGCCGACTGCTGGACCTCGCGGGCCAGAAGAAGCTGGACCTCAGCCACGTCAAGTGCCTGGTGCTGGACGAGGCGGACGAGATGCTCGACCTGGGCTTCCTGCCCGACGTCGAGAAGATCGTCAACATGCTGCCGGCCAAGCGTCAGACCATGCTGTTCTCGGCCACCATGCCGGGCGCGGTCATCGGTCTCGCCCGCCGCTACATGTCCCGCCCCACGCACATCCGCGCCACCTCGCCGGACGACGAGGGCGCGACGGTCGCCAACATCAAGCAGTTCGTCTACCGCGGCCACTCCATGGACAAGCCGGAGATGATCGCCCGCATACTGCAGGCCGAGGGCCGCGGTCTGGCGATGATCTTCTGTCGTACCAAGCGCACCGCCGCCGACATCGCCGAGCAGCTCCAGCGCAGGGGCTTCGCCTCCGGCGCGGTCCACGGCGACCTCGGCCAGGGCGCCCGCGAGCAGGCGCTGCGCGCCTTCCGCAACGGCAAGGTGGACGTACTGGTCTGCACCGACGTGGCCGCGCGCGGCATCGACGTCGGCGGCGTGACCCACGTCATCAACTACCAGTCCCCCGAGGACGAGAAGACCTACCTGCACCGGGTCGGCCGCACCGGCCGCGCGGGCGCCAAGGGCACGGCCGTCACGTTCGTCGACTGGGACGACATCCCGCGCTGGCAGCTCATCAACAAGGCGCTGGAGCTGGACTTCAACGAGCCGGTGGAGACGTACTCGACGTCCCCGCACCTCTTCTCCGACCTGAACATCCCCGCGGGCACCAAGGGTGTCCTGCCGCGCACGGAGCGCACGCGCGCCGGGCTCGACGCGGAAATGGTGGAAGACCTCGGCGAGACCGGCGGCCGCGGTGCGCGCGGTGGCCGTCCCGCCCGTGGCGGGCGTCCCGAGGCCGCTCCGGAGCGCGAGCGTGCGGAGCGTTCCGAGCGCACTCCGCGCCGTCGCCGCCGGATGCGCGGCGGTGCCCCGGTGGAGGCCGGTGCCGCCCCGGTGGAGGCCGGTGCCGCCCCGGCGGAGACCACCTCGGTCGAGGAGCCGCAGGCTCCCCGCACCCCGCGCCGCCGTCGCCGTACGCGCGGCGGGTCGGGCGAGGCGGCTGCTGCCCCCGCCGCCGTCGTCGAGGCGGTCGAGACGCCGGAGGTCGTGGCCGAGGCTCCGGCCGAGCCGCGTCGCCGCACCCGCAAGCGCGCCGAGGCCGCTCCGGCCGTGACCGAGGCCGTCGTCGAGGCGCCCGTCGTGGAGACGGCCCCCGAGACCGCCGTCGCCGAGGCCCCGAAGCAGCCGCGTCGCCGTACGCGCAAGGCCGCGGAGACGGCTCCCGAGGCCGTCGCCGAGGCGCCCGTCGTGGAGACGGCCCCCGAGACCGCCGTCGCCGAGGCCCCGAAGCAGCCGCGTCGCCGTACGCGCAAGGCCGCGGAGGCCGCTCCCGAGGCCGTCGCCGAGGCGCCGGTCGCCGAGGCGCCGAAGCGCCGCACCCGCAAGGCGGCTGCCGCCGAGACGGCCGTGGACGCGGTCGAGGCGCCCG
>NZ_SHKU01000002.1:0-623773 GCF_004217355.1 Streptomyces sp. BK022 | reverse complement strand
AGGCGCCCGAGGCCGAGGTGAAGCCCCGCCGTACGCGGAAGACCGCCGCCGCCAAGGCCGCCGAGACGGCCGAGGCCACGGAGACCGCCGAGGTCACGGAGGCCGCCGAGGCCAAGCCGCGCCGCACCCGCAAGACCGCCGCCGCCAAGACGGCCGTGGACGCGGTCGAGGCGCCCGAGGCCGAGGTGAAGCCCCGCCGTACGCGGAAGACCGCCGCCGCCAAGGCCGCCGAGACGGCCGAGGCCACGGAGACCGCCGAGGTCACGGAGACCGCCGAGGCCAAGCCGCGCCGCACCCGCAAGACCGCCGCCAAGGCCGTCGCGACGGACATCCCGGCGCAGGCGACCGAGGAGCCGGAGGCCAAGCCGCGTCGCCGTACCCGCAAGGTCGCGGCCGTGGAGACCACCGAGGCGTAGGCAGCACCCCGTCGAGGCCCGGCCCCCTGTCGCAGGGGGCCGGGCCTCGCCGCTGTCAGTACTGCGTCTGCAGGTGCTCCCAGAAGCCGTCCCGCAGAGACCGGCGCAGGTCGGCCTGGCCGCGCAGGGAGTACTGGAGCAGCCCCTCCGCCTCCACCAGGAGGTCCTGGTCGACCGAGCCGGGCAGGTACGGATGGCCGGGGAGGAGCTCCATCAGGCTGTCCCGGCCCCGCGAGACCAGCCACTTCGCCGCGATCTGGGCGCCGACGAAGCGCACGTCCTCTCGGGTGGGCCGGTTGCCCGTGGCCTCGTAGGCGGCGGCCGTGCGGCGGGAGACGTACGGCTTGCAGAACTGCAGGTCGAAGGTGCGCTGGCTGTCGACCTCCCACAGCAGCGGCTCGGCCTGGTTGCGGCCCTCGGGCGCCTCGATGCCCCACAGGTGGACCCGCGCCCCGTACCCCTGTGCCGCCTCGACCGCCGACACGAGGTCCTCGTCGCCGCCGAGGAGTGCCGCGTCGCTGATGGCGCGGTGGCGGGCGAGGGACTCCAGGTCGGTGCGGATCAGGGAGTCGACGCCCTTCTGCTGGTTGTGGGCGTTGAGGTTGCCGAGGCGGACCTTGACGTCGGGCAGCTCGGCGATCGACTGCTGCTCGGCGGTGTGGATGCGGCGCCGGGCGCCGTCGTACCAGTACACGCGCAGCAGGCGGCTGTCGGCGAAGATCGAGCGGGCCTTGTCGATGAGCGCGTCGATCAGACCCTCGGCGTCCAGGTCGAAGGCGCGGCGGTCCTCGGTGCCGGCCACCAGGCGGCCGGCGGCCGCGTAGAGATAGCCCGCGTCCACGAAGATCGCGTGGGTGGAGGGTGTTTTCGCCACCTCGACGAGCATGCGTTGCAGCAGTTCGTTGGTGTGGTCGATGCGGGCACCCAGAGCCGCCAGGTCTTCGTTCATCGAGTCCATTGTCCCGGCCGTCACGCTGCGAACACAACTGGTCCCCGTCAGTCCCGTCGCGAAGTCTTTTTACCGGACAGTAATTAGCCCGTGAAAAAATTTCGTTAGCGTAGGGAATGTTTGCGGTGGGCCGGTCGTTGTCTAGACATGTGACACCGCGACAACACGTCGCACACCAGTAGTTCTCCACTGGAGGATGACCAGACGAAGGGAGAAGCCTTCATGCGCTTCGAAATCAGGCGACTCGACGAGGTCGACGGCTCGACCGTGGACAGCACCGTCGTGGACGCCGCCTCCGTCAACCGGATCGTGCAGCAGGCGGCCGCCATCGGCCAGCGCCTGTGGATCCGCCCCGCAGAAGGCTCCACGGCCTCGTAGGGCGCACGACGCACTCAAGCCTTCCGGGGGAGCCGAGGCCGAGTCTCAGCTTCCCCGGATCACCTGAGTGACCCCGTTGATGATCTGCTGCACGGCGATCGCGGAGAGCATCATGCCCGCGAGCCGTGTCACCAGGACGACACCGCCGTCCTTGATGACCTTGATGACCAGCAGCGAGTAACGCATCACCAGCCACAGCACGACATGGATGGCGAGGATCGCCGTCCACACCGAGACCTGCGTGGCGACACTTCCGGCCTTCTGTACGGCCAGGATCACCGAGACGATCGCGCCGGGCCCGGCGAGCAGCGGCATGCCCAGCGGGACGAGGGCGACATTGACGTCCTTGGTCTGCTTGGGCTCGTCGGTCTTGCCGGTGAGCAGATCGAGCGCGATCAGCAGGAGCAGCAGTCCGCCCGCGATCATCAGCGCCGGGACCGAGACGTGCAGGTAGTCGAGGATCTGGTGGCCGAGGAGGCCGAAGACGGCGATGACGCCGCCCGCCACGCAGACGGCCTGGAAGGCCATCCGCTTCTGGACCTTGGCCGGGCGCCCCGCGGTGAGGGCGAGGAAGATCGGGGTGATCCCCGGCGGGTCCATGATGACGAAGAGGGTCAGGAACAGGGAGCCGAAGACGGCGAGGTCGAACATCGTGTGCCTTGCATGATGGAGCCACCGCCGTACGACGCCCTGAGCCCCCTTCGGGGCAGGATGCGGGCGCGCACGGCGGACGTGCGAGTGATCGGGTGGGGGAAAGCGGAAGGGTGGCGCCGGGGCTCAGGCCCCGCCGGTCCCCGGTACGGGGAACGCGCCGGTCGCCCGGCGGATGATCTCGCCGTAGACCTCGGGGTCGGTGGTGTTCTCGCCGAGCGCGACGGTCTTGCGGGTGCCGTGGTAGTCCGAGGAGCCGGTGACCAGCAGGTCCAGGTCCTTCGCCAGGCCCCGCAGGCGGGTCCGGGTGGCCTGGTCGTGCTCGGTGTGGTCGGCTTCGAGTCCGTCGAGTCCGGCGGCGGCCATCGCGGCGACCGCGTCCGGCGACACGGTGCGGCCGCGCTTGGCGGCGGCCGGGTGGGCGAGGACGGTCACGCCGCCCGCGCCCTTCACCAGCCGGATCGCCTCCAGCGGATCGGTCTCGTGCTTGTCCTCGTAGGCTCGCCCGCCGTCGGCCAGCCACTCGGCCGTGAACGCGTCGCTCACCGTCGGGACGACACCCAGTTCCACCAGCGCGGACGCGAGGTGCGGCCGGCCCACCGTGCCCCCGGCGGCGATCCGCTCGACCTGCTCCCAGGTGACCGGTACGCCGAGCGCGTTCAGCTTGGCGATCATCGCGTGGGCGCGCGGCACCCGGTCGTCCCGGACCAGCTCGCGCTCGGCGAGCAGGGCGGGCTCCTCGGGGTCGAAGAGGTAGGCCAGCAGGTGCAGGGAGACGCCGTCGATCCGGCAGGAGAGTTCCGCGCCGGTGACGAGGGTCAGCCCCTCGGGCAGCGCGGCCAGGGCCTCCGCGTGACCCCGGGTGGTGTCGTGGTCGGTCAGCGCGACCACGTCCAGTCCGGCGCCGGCGGCCGCGCGCATCAGCCCGGCCGGGGTGTCCGTGCCGTCGGAGGCGGTGGAGTGGCAGTGCAGGTCGATGCGCACGGCTGCTCCGGACGGCTCGCGGGGACGGTGAGGACATCTAAGGATAGCCGCGCGTACGGCATGCCCTGTCACCCCCGCTCCCGGCAGGCGCCCCCTACAGGTCGGGCCGCATCAGCCGGGGTGAGAGCGCCCCGCAGGGCACCAGGTCCACCTCGGGGCCCGCGTCCCGCAGGTCGGTCAGCACCAGCTCGTCGTACATCAGCAGGCCGGACTGCGCGGGCCAGGTGACCGCCCACAGCCAGACGCCGAGCGCCTCGCCGGCGAAGACGGCGCGGTCGTCCGGGGCACCGTCGACATGCCAGAGCGGGGTGGGACGGCCGGCCGCCAGCACCTTGGCCTGCGGCGGCTTCTCCACGTCCAGGTAGGGGCCGGGGTCGGGGCCGTCGAGGCCCGCGTACCGCGCGCCCAGGCCGACGCCCAGCTCCTCGGCGACCAGGATCAGCTCGCCCGGACCGCCGAGCGGGCCGGGTCCGGAGCAGGCCACCACGGTGGCCCGGCCGCCGCCAGGGGCGTCGCCCGCGTAGGCGACGCCGGTGAACAGCCAGCCGACCGGCAGCGGCCACGGCATCCACAGCGGGACGCCGGTGCGCTGCACCACGGCGGTGAGGGCCTCGACGCTGGGCGGGATCACGGGCTGCAGCGGATACACCGCGCCGTGCGCGTCGCACTGCCACGTGTCGGCGAAGAGACCGGGAGCCCGGACCCGGCCACCACACCTCGGGCAACTGGGTTCGCCCCTCATAGAGCCCCACGGTCCTACCCCGGCGGCCGCACGTCAAGGACGATCACCCGTACGGCCCCGGCCCGATTCCGGACTCCGGCCAACTCCACTCTTCTGTACGGCACTTGGTGAGCTTGCTCACTCCGGCCGCACCCCGCCCTCACTCGGGCGACGGCCCCAGCGGCACCGAAGCGCGGTTCGGGTCGCGCAGATCCGTGCCGTGGCCGAGCCACCGCTCCTGCAGCGCCCCGGCGCCGTGCACCCGCTTCCACGCCGCCTCGTTCGGTGTCATCGGCAGCAGCGGCAGGAAGCGCACCGGGTCCAGCGGGGCGTCCAGCTCCAGGTCCTCCACCAGCCCGCCCGGCTCCCCCACCAGTACCGAGGTGAAGGGCGCGCCGGGCCACAGCGGTTCCCCCACGTCCAGCGAGGCACCGGGTGCCACGACCACGCCCTCGACCTGCGGGGACGCGGCGAGCACGGCGAGCGGCCGGAGCACGGGACCCGTGTCGGTGACGCCCGCGCGGACGGAGAGGACCAGCTCGGCACGCGGCCCCTCGACGGGGTCGGCGACCATGGCCGTGGGATCGCTCATGGGGTGCGCCGACATGCCCAGCGTGGCGTAGCGGACCACGTCCCCCTCCTGGAAGCGCAGCACCTCGATACGGTCGGCGCCGAGGAAGGTGACCGAGGCACGCGCGTCCGGTTCACCGAGCGCCGAGTTCAGCCGCGCCTCGACCAGAGGAAGAACATCAACCATGCGGTGAGCATAGAACTCGTCAGCGGCAGGCAAAGCTGCGCCTTGACACGATGGGCTGCTGCTACGCTGAGCCGGTGGTTCGGGGCCGCGTGCACATGCTCGCCGTCGAGTCCCCGACGCCGATGAGACTCCCTTACGAGGGACCGGCCGGAGGAGGTGGGGCTGTCATGGATCGAAGTCGACCGTGCAGTACCACTCGTTCTTCCGGCTGTTGATGTCATTCCTGGCTGACCGCCACCTTTTCGTTCGCCTCGCCGTCCGGAAGAGCACTTCGTTTCGCTTTGCCTGATCTGCCTGATCTGACTCAGTCCTGCATCAGTAGCGAAGTCGCCACCGCGACGGTGCGGTGCTCCCCGCTTTGTGGACGTGCCAAACGCATGCAGTCCGAACGTCCCCATTCCGGGTAGTTCCACCCGTCGCAGGCGCACTTTCGTTGCCCGCCCGCGAAGGAGCCTGCCATGTCGATGATCCGCGACCTGCGAGCCGTGGTCCGACCGTCCGCCCGCCCCGTCCCGCGCAAGGAGGCGGCCGCTCCCTTCGAGCCCGACACCACCACGTCCTCGGCCGTGGTCGACTGCGCCGTCTACCGCGACGGCGCCCGGGTGGAGAGCGGACGCACCCTCAGCCCGCAGGAGGCGATGCGCGAGGCGCGCCGGGACGGCGGCTTCGTCTGGATCGGCCTGCACGAGCCCACCGAGGCCGAGTTCGCCGGCATCGCGAGCGCCTTCGGGCTCCACCCGCTGGCCGTGGAGGACGCGGTCCAGGCCCACCAGCGCCCAAAGCTGGAGCGGTACGACGACTCGCTGTTCACCGTGTTCAAGACCGTCCACTACGTCGAGCACGACCAGCTCACCGCCAACAGCGAGGTCATCGACACCGGTGAGGTCATGTGCTTCACCGGCCGGGACTTCTTCATCACCGTCCGGCACGGCGGCCAGGGCTCGCTCCGGGCGCTGCGCCACCGGCTCCAGGAGGACCCCGAGCTGCTCGCCAAGGGCCCCTCGGCGGTGCTGCACGCCATCGCCGACCATGTGGTGGACGGCTACATCGCGGTCGCGGACTCGGTGCAGGACGACATCGACGAGGTGGAGACGGAGGTCTTCTCCCCCGGCCGCAACGGAGGTGTCTCGCGCGGTGTCGACTCGGCCCGGATCTACCAGCTCAAGCGCGAGGTGCTGGAGTTCAAGCGCGCGGTCGCCCCGCTGCAGCGCCCGATGCAGCTGCTGAGCGAGCGGCCGATGCGGCTGGTCGACCCGGACATCCAGAAGTACTTCCGTGACGTCGCCGACCACGTGGCCCGGGTGCACGAGCAGGTCATGGGCTTCGACGAACTGCTGAACTCGATCCTCCAGGCCAACCTGGCGCAGGCGTCCGTCGCGCAGAACGAGGACATGCGCAAGATCACCGCCTGGGCCGCGATCATCGCCGTGCCCACCATGGTCTGCGGGGTCTACGGCATGAACTTCACGTACATGCCCGAGCTGCACTGGAAGTACGGCTACCCGGTGATCATGAGCGTCACGGTCGCCCTGTGTCTGGGCATCCACCGCACGCTGAAGCGCAACGGCTGGCTCTGAGCGCCGCTGGATAGGCTGGGCGCATGACCAGTGAGCCGCCCGCACAGGCCCTTTTCGACCAGGCCCTCATCGAGGAGGCCACCAAGAAGTCCGGCCTGATCTGGGTCCGGGGCGCCGGGGCGCCCGCCGCCCGCCCGCTCTGGCACGTCTGGCACGAGGGCGCGGCGCTGGTGGTCGGTGACGGTGCGGGCGAGCAGCCGCTGCCCGGTCTCACCGACGGCGGCGCGGCCGAGGTGGCGGTGCGCAGCAAGGACAAGGGCGGCCGGCTCGTCACCTGGCGGGCCACCGTGCACCGGCTGGAGGCGGCCTCGCCCGAATGGGAGGCGGCGGTCGCCGAGTTGAAGGGCAAGCGGCTCAACGCCCCCGACTCCGAGGAGATCCCGGCCCGCTGGGCCCGGGACTGCGCGGTACTGCGCCTGGTTCCCACCGGCGCGGTGGAGCCCCAGCCCACCGGCAGCCTGGCCGAGCCCCCGCTGCCCACCCCGGCCACCACCCGCGTCCCGGCACCGGCCGCGCTGCCCCGGCTGCTGGGCGGTCGGCGCAAGCGGGGCCGGGCCGACAGGGCTTAAGAGCCGGGCAGTTGGCCGCCGTAGTCGACCGTCTCGGACTTGGCGGGCTCGGCCGCGGGGAAGTCCTTGCCCCACTCGGAGAAGGTGAGCGTGCCGGCGCCGCCGCCGCGCACCAGCCGCAGCGGGTAGGGCTTGCCCTCCAGGGAGACGTCGAGGGTGCCGCCGGGGCCGCCGTCGCCGGTGACCCGGATCGTTCGGGTGCCGGCCTGGGTGTGGTGGCCGGCCGTGGCGAGCTCGCCGTGCAGGGTGAGCAGGGCGGGCAGCAGCACGTCCTTCTCGGTGAAACCGCTGAACTTCCGGTACGCCGGGTCCTGCTGGGGGACCTTCACGTACTTGCCGTCCAGCTTGCCCGCGGCGGAGGTGTCCCCGCCGTGGTTCCAGAAGGCGGCGTCGGCCTTCACGTACAGCTCGTCGCCGACGCGCAGCAGCTGGAAGGTGGAGCCCTTGGAGGTCACCGAGCCGCTGCCGCCGCCGGACTTCAGCCGCATGTCCAGTGTGAAGGTGACCCCGCCGGTGACGACGGTGCCGGCCAGGTGCACCGCCGGCGCCGCGTCGGCCGCCGCCCGGCTCTGCGTCTGGATCTTCCGCGCGGGCAGCCGGCCCACCCCGTTGGTCCCGGCGTCCGGGTCCTCCTCGCCGCATCCCGTCAGCAGCGTCAGCGCAGACACGGCCAGCACGCACAGCGCGGCCACCCGCGCGGTTCTCCGGATGCGTGCCTGGGGAATCGCAGTCACAGGTGGGGCTGCCTCTCTGCCGGTGCCGAATGGGCGTACGGCAGCGTACCGGGGGCACGCGCCCCGAGCGGAGCCCGTCCGTCCGGACCCCTCACCGGGGCGTTTCCGATCGGTACGGGCTAGCCTGAAGCGCACAAGCGTGGCCATATCAGAGCGAATCCGTACCAGTCCTCTCAGCGTCCCGAGCACGGCAAAGGAAGCACAGATGGCAGCCGGTGTCCCCCGGATCTTCGTGTCGCACCTCGCCGGGGTCCCCGTCTTCGACCCGGCGGGCGACCAGGTCGGCCGGGTCCGCGACATCGTCGTCATGCTGCGCGTCGGCCGCCGTCCGCCCCGTGTCCTCGGGCTGGTGGTGGAGCTGTCCACCCGACGCCGCATCTTCCTGCCGATGACCCGTGTGACCGGCATCGACTCCGGCCAGGTCATCTCCACGGGTGTGGTCAACGTCCGCCGCTTCGAGCAGCGGCCCACCGAGCGCCTGGTCTTCGGGGAGCTGCTGGACCGCCGGGTGGAGCTGGTGGAGACCGGCGAGGAGGCCACCGTCCTCGACCTCTCCGTGCAGCAACTGCCCGCCCGCCGCGAGTGGGAGGTGGACCGGGTCTTCGTCCGCAAGGGGAAGAAGGGCGGCGCCTTCCGCCGGGCCAAGGGAGAGACGCTGACCGTGGAGTGGTCGGCCGTCACCGGGTTCTCCCTGGAGGAGCACGGACAGGGCGCGGAGAACCTGCTCGCCACCTTCGAGCAGCTGCGCCCCGCCGACCTCGCCAACGTCCTGCACCACCTCTCCCCCAAGCGGCGCGCGGAGGTGGCCGCCGCCCTGGACGACGACCGGCTCGCCGACGTGCTGGAGGAGCTGCCGGAGGACGACCAGATCGAGATCCTCGGCAAGCTGAAGGAGGAGCGCGCCGCCGACGTCCTGGAGGCCATGGACCCCGACGACGCCGCCGACCTGCTGGGCGAGCTGCCGGAGGACGACCAGGAGCGCCTGCTCAGCCTCATGGAGCCCGAGGACGCGGCCGACATGCGGCGCCTGATGTCGTACGAGGAGCACACCGCCGGCGGGCTGATGACCACCGAGCCGATCGTGCTGCGCCCGGACGCCACGGTCGCCGACGCGCTCGCCCGGGTCCGCAACCCCGACCTCTCCCCCGCGCTCGCCGCCCAGGTGTACGTCTGCCGCCCGCCGGACGAGACGCCGACCGGCAAGTACCTGGGCACCGTGCACTTCCAGCGGCTGCTGCGCGACCCCCCGTACACCCTCGTGAGCTCGCTGCTCGACGACGACCTGCAGCCCCTCGCCCCCGGCGCCACGCTTCCCGTCATCGCCGGGTTCTTCGCCACGTACGACATGGTCGCCGCCCCCGTGGTGGACGAGTCCGGGTCGCTGCTGGGCGCGGTGACCGTGGACGACGTGCTGGACCACATGCTCCCCGACGACTGGCGCGAGACGGAGTTCCACCTGGACGAGCTGCCGGAGGCCGGCGCCGGGCGCGAAGCGGGTGCGCATGGCTGAGCGCGAGGGCGGCCGCGACGGCCGTGACCGTGCCCCCGCGGGCGCCACGGCGTCCCGTCCGCGCGTGCCCCGCCTGGACCAGCCGCGCCCGCCGCGCCGCAGGGTGCTGCCGGAGTGGGACCCGGAGGCGTTCGGCCGGCTGTCGGAGAAGATCGCCCGGTTCCTGGGCACGGGACGCTTCATCGTCTGGATGACGGTCGTCATCATCGTCTGGGTGGTGTGGAACATCGCCGCGCCGGACGTGGTGCGGTTCGACTCCTACCCGTTCATCTTCCTGACCCTGATGCTGTCCCTCCAGGCGTCCTACGCGGCGCCGCTGATCCTGCTCGCGCAGAACCGGCAGGACGACCGCGACCGGGTCAACCTGGAGCAGGACCGCAAGCAGAACGAGCGGTCCATCGCGGACACGGAGTACCTGACCCGCGAGATCGCCGCCCTGCGCGCGGGCCTCGGCGAGGTCGCCACCCGCGACTGGATCAGGTCCGAGCTCCAGGATCTGGTACGCGAACTGGAGACGGAACGGACAAGCCGCCCCGGCGGGCGTGACGCAGACGACCGCTGAGGCACTGGCCGTCGGCCCCCATGGGCGCCGTACCATCGTCCTATGGCTACGGAAGACGCGGTGCGCGAGGCGCTGTCGACGGTGAACGACCCCGAGATCAACCGACCCATCACCGAACTCGGGATGGTCAAATCGGTGGAGATCGGCGCGGACGGAGCGGTCGCGGTCACGGTGTACCTGACGGTCTCCGGCTGTCCCATGCGCGACACGATCACCCAGCGGGTGACCGACGCGGTCTCCCGCGTCGAGGGCGTCACCCGGGTGGACGTCACGCTGGACGTGATGAGCGACGAGCAGCGCAAGGAGCTGGCCAGCGCGCTGCGCGGCGGCCAGGCCGAGCGCGAGGTCCCGTTCGCCAAGCCCGGCAGCCTCACCCGCGTCTACGCGGTCGCCTCCGGCAAGGGTGGCGTCGGCAAGTCCTCGGTGACGGTGAACCTGGCGGCCGCGATGGCCGCCGACGGCCTGAAGGTCGGCGTGGTGGACGCCGACATCTACGGGCACAGCGTGCCCCGCATGCTGGGCGCGGACGGCAAGCCCACCCAGGTCGAGAACATGATCATGCCGCCGTCGGCGAACGGCGTGAAGGTCATCTCCATCGGCATGTTCACCCCGGGCAACGCCCCGGTCGTCTGGCGCGGCCCGATGCTGCACCGGGCGCTCCAGCAGTTCCTGGCGGACGTGTACTGGGGCGACCTGGACGTGCTGCTGCTGGACCTGCCGCCGGGCACCGGTGACATCGCCATCTCGGTGGCCCAGTTGGTGCCGAACGCGGAGATCCTGGTCGTCACCACCCCGCAGCAGGCCGCGGCCGAGGTCGCCGAGCGCGCGGGCTCCATCGCGGTGCAGACCCACCAGAAGATCGTCGGCGTGGTGGAGAACATGTCCGGGCTGCCCTGCCCGCACTGCGACGAGATGGTGGACATCTTCGGCACCGGCGGCGGCCAGCTCGTCGCGGACGGTCTGACCCGCACCACGGGCGCGACCGTGCCGGTGCTCGGCAGCATCCCGATCGACGTGCGGCTGCGCGAGGGTGGCGACGAGGGCAAGCCGGTCGTGCTCACCGACCCCGACTCCCCGGCCGGGTCGGCCCTGCGTGCCATCGCGGGCAAGCTGGGCGGCCGTCAGCGCGGCCTGTCGGGGCTGTCCCTGGGTATCACCCCGCGCAACAAGTTCTGAGCCCGGAAACGACAGGAGGGGGCGCCGGCGACTTTCGCCGGCGCCCCCTCCTGTCGTGTTCTCAGGCGTAGGCGCCGATGTCCTTGACGACGGCGAAGCCGAGCCCGTAGGCGCTCATCCCCCGGCCGTACGCGCCGATGTGGACGCCCGCCTCCGTGGCGCCGGCGAGCACCCAGCCGAACTCCGACTCCCGGTAGTGGAAGGACGTGGCCACGCCGTCCACCGGGAGGGAGAGCTTCGCCCACTCCGAGCCGTCGAGGTCGTCGGCCAGCGCCCACGCGGTCTCGGTCTGCTGGTCCAGCCAGTCGTCGCGCAGGGTGTGGTCCATCTGGCCGGGCCAGGTGACCGACAGCAGGCCCACCCCGGCCAGCCAGGCGGCCGAGGAGACCGAGGTGGCCTCCAGCAGCCCGGTGCCGTCCGCGCTGCGGCGGGAGGGGTTCACCGGCACGGTGACCACGACGGCGAACTTCTCCCGCGGCTCGTCCGAGGAGTTCGCGCTGTGCTCGTTGCGTACGGAGGGCTCGTCGCCGTGCCCGATCGAACCGTGCTCCACCGCGCCGTCGGCGGCCAGGCCGACCTGGAGCAGCCAGCGGTGCCCCGTGAACGCCTCGTCGAGGCCGTACCAGGGGAAGGGCGCGCGCAGATAGCCGTCGACCGTCCGGCCGCCGAGGTGGCCGCGCCGGCCGCTCTCGGTGGCCGGCGTCTGCGCGCTTACCCGACTTGTGGTCTCCATCTGCCCGGACGCCTCCTCGTTCTCGTCGGACCGGGGCAAGGGCCCGCCCCCCTTCGGGCGTACGCGTCCGGTCCGCACAACAACTCGGCAGCATATCCACACCGCTGAGGGCTGCCCGGAATGCGACGGGCGCGTGGGGCTCCGGGGGCGGCCGAACGCGGGATGTCCGGCCGGTACACACGACGAAACCCGCCCGGTGAGGCGGGTTTCGTGGCGTGTCGTGACCCGTTCGGGCGGCGCGGGGCCGACCGGGTGAAGCCGTCCCCGGCGTCAGGTGGCGTCGGCGTCGAAGGGCGGGCGGTCGTCCTTCGGGGCCTCGGGCCTCTTCGTCATGTCGACGCGGCCGCCCGACGCGGCGGAGGAGGCCGGGTCCGAGGAGGTCGGGGCGGGCAGCGCGGAGGCGGTGTCGCGGCCGTTCACGGAGTCCGTCAGCTCGGCCATCTCGCGCTTCAGGTCGAAGGTGCTGCGGATGTCCTTGAGGCCCAGCTCGTCGTTGTCCAGCTGCTTGCGCAGGAACGCCTTGGGGTTGAGGTCCTCGAACTCGAAGTCCTTGAACTCCGGGCCCAGCTCGCTGCGGATGTCGTTCTTGGCGTTGTCCGAGAACTCCCGGATCTTCCGGAGGGTGCGCGTGACGTCCTGGATGAACTTGGGGAGCTTGTCCGGACCGAAGACGAGCACGGCGAGGACGATGAGCGTGACCAGCTCAAGCGGCCCTATGTCATTGAACACCTGAAAGCTCCTTGCGTGTCCTCGGTCGCCCCACGGTACCCGGCGCACCCGTCGGACCGGTACCGCCCCGAGGTGAGACTTGCGTCAGTTCCGGCCGGACGCTCCCAGGCGCAGCGTGACGGTGTGCTCGGCGCCGGGGCCTCCCACGGTCAGGCGGAGACGGTCGCCGGGGCGGTGGGCGCGGATCTTGACGATCAGCTCCTCACCCGAGTGGACGGGGTGTCCGTCGACCCCGGTGATCAGGTCGCCGGGCTTCAGTCCGGCCCGGTCGCCGGGTCCGCCCTTCTGCACGGCGGGACCGCTCGCGCCGCCCTCGGTGCCGATACGGGCGCCGTCTCCGGCGTAGTCCAGGTCGAGGCTCACGCCGATCACCGGGTGGGTGGCACGGCCGGTGTTGATGAGTTCCTCGGCGACCCGGCGGGCCTGGTTGGCCGGGATGGCGAAGCCGAGGCCGATCGAGCCGGAGCGGCTCTCGGTGGAGTCGGAGTCCCGGTCTGCGGAGCGGATGGCGGAGTTGACGCCGATGACGCGGGCGCGGGCGTCCAGGAGGGGGCCGCCGGAGTTGCCGGGGTTGATCGGGGCGTCGGTCTGGAGCGCATCGACATAGCTGACGCCGGTGCCGTCGCCCTTCCCGCCGCCCGCCGTGATGGGGCGGTCCTTGGCGCTGACGATGCCGGAGGTGACGGTGTTGGCCAGGTCGAAGGGGGCGCCGATCGCGACGACCGGGTCCCCCACGCGTACCGCGTCGGAGTCGCCGAGGGTCAGCGGGGTGAGTCCGCGGACGCCCTTCACCCGGACGACGGCCAGGTCGTAACCGCTGTCCCGCCCGACGACCTCCGCCTCGGCGGTCTCGCCACCGCTGAACGTCACGGTGATGTCCCCACCGCCGGAGGCGGGTGCCACGACGTGGTCGTTGGTGAGGATGTGACCCCGCCCGTCCAGCACGAACCCGGTCCCGGTCCCGCCCTCTTCCCCACCCCGCACATGCAGCGTGACGACCCCGGGCAGCGCCCGCGCCGCTATCCCGGCCACGCTGTCCCGCTCCCGCCCGTCCGGCACGGCCCCGGCCCGCGGCAGCCGCACCGTGGTCGTCCCCTCCCGCTCGACCCAGGCCCCGAGGAACCCGCCGATGCCGGCCGCGAGCAGCGTGACGCCGAGGAGGACCCCGAGGACCCTTCTCCATCCGGGCCACTGCGGCCGCACGTCGGTCGCGGGGGCGCCGGGATGCTGGAGGGGGGCGGGGTTCCAGGGGTCGTGGCGGAGGGTCTGCCGCGGTGCGGGGTCCTGGACGGCCTGACCCGGCGCCGGGGCGGAGACGGCTTCCGGGGACCGGGCGGGCGCCGGGACGGTGGGGGCCGGCGCGGGCGGGTCCGCGAGGGGCGTGCCGTGGGCCGGGGGCGCCAGGGCCCACGAGCCCGGCTCGCCGTCGGGATCGGGGGTGCCCGGCCCGGCCGGGGACCCGGTGCCCGGCGGGGCCGGCACGGAGGTGCCGTGGGCCGGGGTCGCCATGGGGTGCTGGACGGGCGGCGCGGGGGCCCAGGGGCCCGGTCCGCCGTAGGGCGGGGTGCCGTAGGGGTCGGGGTCGTGCAACGGCTTGGGGCGGCCGGAGACGGGTTCGCCCGCTCGCGGGTCGGCCGGGCGGGCCGCGGCGGACTCATGGGACTCGTCCCCCGAAACCCGGGTGTCCTCGCGCGGCTGCTCGACAGCGCTGCCATCAACTGGCGCGGGCGACCGGCCGGCGCCCCCGTCCCCTGCCTCCGCGGCAACCGACGGCGTGCCGCCAGGCGAGCCGTGCCGGGCGGGCGGGTCGCCGGCGGGGGCGTCCCCGTCCCCACCCCGCTCGGCGGATCGGTCCGGCTCGGCAGGGCTCCGGTCGCCGGGCTCGCGGCCCGTCCCGGAACCGCCGACCCCGGCGGCGGCCGCCGGCTTGGCCAGTTCGAAGTCGTCGCTGGGTACGGGCGGCTTCGGGTGACCCTCGTTCATGCTCTCCCCAGTCGCGGTGCGGAGGCCGTGCGGGGACGGCCTTACGGGATTCAACCAGGGATCGGGGGGTCAGGGGGCCGAGGGTGAGGGGGAGTTGCCGGGGGCGGCTGCCGCGGTGGTCTCGGTGGAGGGGGATGCCAGGGGCCAGGAGTCCAGGGAGAACGGGGTGGTCTCGCCGAGCGGGCGTATCAGCGGGGAGACGGCGGCCGCGCCGGCCATCACCGGCATGGCGAGGTCCCGCGCGGTGTCCTGGACCCGCGCGTCGACCGGCGCCGGAATGCCCGGCAGCAGCGGCGCGGAGGCGGAGACCTGCGCGGCCGGGGTGCGGTTGAGCGCGTCCCCGCCCTGCGCGAGCAGCGGGGCGGGAGAGCGACGCCGCTGGGTGTCGGGGGCGCTCGTACCCGCACCCGCACCCGTACCCGTGCTCGTCGAGCGCGAGGGGGCGACGTTGCTCCCGTTGCCCGGCCCGCTGCGGGCGTCGGCCGCGAGGTCACCCGGAAGGGCGGTGGTGACACCGCCGAGGGCCACGGCCGCGAGGGAGACCGCTCCGGCGGCGGCGGCGGCGAACCGCAGCCCGCGCGAGGAGGGCCGGTCGGCGACGGGATGGATACGGAATCCGCGCTGCCCGGGTGCGTGCCCGGAGTCGGCCGGGACGTAGCTGAAGGCGAACCGCTCGCCGGGCCCGTCGGCGTCGCCGCCGGGGAGGCCCTGGAGGCGGGCGAGGAAGGACTCGGAGGGCGGCGGCGGGGCGGCCTCCGCGAACACGTTCTTCAGCCGACGCTGCGCGTCGGCCTCCGCCCGGCACCGGCAGCAGGTGGCCAGGTGGGCGAGGACACGGTCGCGCGACTCATGACCCAGTTCTCCGTCCACCAGGGCGGAGAGCCGGTCTCCCAGATGCTGTTCCGCGAGGTGCGCCTCCGCGGGGTCGGTACCGGTTCCACTCACGCGGGCGTGCCCCCTCCGCCCAGCGCGGGCACCCGGGGCATGAACGAGCGGCGCTCGGCCTTGCGGGCCTCGGGAGAACGGTGGGCCAGGGCCTTGCGGAGCTGCGAACGCCCCCGGTGGATACGGGAGCGGACGGTGCCGAGCTTGACCCCGAGGGTCGCGGCGATCTCCTCGTACGACAGGCCCTCGATGTCGCACAGCACCACGGCGGCGCGGAACTCCGGCGCGAGGGTGTCCAGCGCCTGCTGGACGTCGGCGTCGAAGTGGGCGTCGTTGAAGACCTGCTGCGGGGACGGCTCGCGGCTGGGCAGGCGCTCGGCCGCGTCGTCGCCCAGGGCGTCGAAGCGGATGCGCTGCTTGCGCCGGACCATGTCCAGGAAGAGGTTGGTGGTGATGCGGTGCAGCCAGCCCTCGAAGGTGCCCGGCGAGTACGTCGACAGCGAGCGGAAGACCCGGACGAAGACCTCCTGCGTGAGGTCCTCGGCGTCGTGCTGGTTGCCCGTCAGGCGGTAGGCGAGACGGTAGACGCGGCCGCTGTGCGTGCTGACGATCTCCTCCCAGGTGGGCGGAGTCCACGCCTGCCCGTCCGCGTCGGTGGCGAAGGTCGCGGTCTGGGTCCCGCCCGCGGCGGGAGCGGCGTGGTGGTCAGCAGCGGTGTCGGTCACGGATTTCGGCCTGCCCGACCCGAGAAAGCGCCGCAGCACTCCTCCTCGGTCCTCGGGTGCGGCCGCACCTCCCCTGTCGGCTCTGGTGGTGTCCAGTGGAGCCCCTACCATAGCCACCTCGCCCGTTAGCTCCGGATAAGCGGTTTTACGAAAACTTGACGCGCGTCGGCCCGGCTCTTCCACCAGCGTCAGCATGCGATCCGCACCCTCCGTCACCTCTCACCCCCCGTCGCGTGCCGGCCGCGCTCCCCGCACCCCGGCTCTCCTCTGTGAACGCTCGGTCCCATCAGCGGGTTCCCGGCGCAACGGATACAGTCACGCCGAGGCAACCACGGGGACAGGAGAGGGTCATTACCGGCAACCGGCAGACGAGCTGGGCGTTCGCCGACGCCTTTGTCGCCGAGGACGAAGCGCTGCTCTGGGCCCGGGACCGTGCCCGCGACGCGGGGCTGCGCTCGGTGGCGCCCAGCACGGGCGCCGCGCTGCGACTGCTCGCCGCCTCCGTGGACGCCAAGGCGGTAGCGGAGATCGGCACCGGCTGCGGGGTGTCCGGAATCCACCTGCTGCACGGAATGCGCCCCGACGGCGTCCTGACCACCGTCGATCCCGAGCCGGAGCACCAGCAGTTCGCGCGGCAGGCGTTCCGCGCCTGCGGCTTCGCCAGCAACCGCGCCCGGTTCATCCCCGGCCCCGCCCTCGACGTGCTGCCCCGCCTCGCGGACTCGGGCTACGACCTCGTCTTCTGCGACGGCGACCGGCTGGAGTACTCCGACTACCTCGCTGAATCGTTGCGCCTGCTGAGGCCGGGCGGGCTGGTGGTCTTCGAGGGCGTCTTCGCCAGCGGCCGCACGGTCGACTCCGGCCCGCAGCCCACCGAGGTGGTCCGGCTGCGCGAGCTGCTGCGCACGGTGCGCGAGAGCCCGGAGCTGGTGACCTCGCTGCTGCCGGTCGGCGACGGCCTGCTCTGCGCCGTCAAGCGCTGAGCCCTCGGCCCGGCCCGCCGAGAACGCGACCGCCCCGGCACCTGAACGGGTACCGGGGCGGTCGGAGGAAAAGATCGCGACGCGTCAGACGACGACCTTCTTGAGGGCGTCGCCGAGCGCCTCTGCCTCGTCGGGGGTCAGCTCGACGACGAGTCGACCGCCGCCTTCGAGCGGAACGCGCATGACGATGCCCCGCCCCTCCTTGGTCACCTCGAGCGGGCCATCACCCGTCCGCGGCTTCATGGCCGCCATGCTCGTACCCCTTCCTGAAACCAGGCTCATCGTCTGCCGACGACCCCACGGAGGGCACCCGCGGTCCAGGAGGGACACGCGACACCGGCATCGAACACATTGCTTCCCAGCCATTATCCCGCATCCCAGGACCCGATGACCAACATCGGTCCGCATCGCTTGGACAACGCGCGCGAGCAAAACCACTCAATTCGGGGATGTGCCTGCGATACTGCGCCACCCCCGGCACACCCGTCGGCCATGTCTGTGGCGATTTTGTTAGACGCAGGTCACACGTCCGGTGGGACTGCGGGGCCGGGATCTCCGCCATGCTGTCCCCGGACAAGGGCGTACCGGCCGGTACGTCCTCACGCGAAACGGAGGGGACGCGCCATGGCCGACACCGTGCTCCACGAGGTGAACGACGGGCTCGCCACGATCACGCTGAACCGCCCCGAGGCGATGAACGCGCTGAACATCGCCACCAAGAACGCGCTGCGCGAGGCCGTCGAGGCAGCGGCGGCGGACCCCGCGGTGCGGGCGATCCTGCTCACCGCGGCGGGCGAGCGGGCGTTCTGTGTGGGCCAGGACCTCAAGGAGCACATCGGGCTGCTCGCCGCCGACCGGGAGGGCGGGGGCGGCGGCCAGACCATGAGCACCGTCAAGGAGCACTACAACCCGATCGCGCGGGCGCTGGCGGGTGCGAAGAAGCCGGTGATCGCCGCGGTCAACGGCGTGGCGGCCGGGGCGGGCTTCGGTTTCGCGCTGCTCGCGGACTACCGGCTGGTGGCGGACACCGCCGCGTTCAACACCTCGTTCGCGGGCGTGGCGCTCAGCGCGGACTCGGGGATCTCCTGGACGCTGCCCCGGGTGGTCGGCACCGGCCGCGCCACCGACCTGCTGCTGTTCCCCCGCACCATCGGCGCCCAGGAGGCGCTGGAGCTGGGCATCGCCAACCGGGTCGTCCCCGCCGCCGAGCTGCGCGCGGAGGCCGAGAGGGTGGCACGCGCCCTGGCCGAGGGGCCGACGGTCGCCTACGCGGCGATCAAGGAGGCCGTGGCGTACGGGCTGACGCACTCGCTGGACGAGGCGCTGGAGAAGGAGGACGAGCTGCAGACCCGTGCGGGCGCCTCCGAGGACCACGTCATCGCCGTGCAGGCGTTCGTGCAGAAGGAGAAGCCCAAGTACGTGGGCCGCTGATCTCCCGATCGGCCGGGGCGGGGCCGGCCGGCCCCGCCCTGGCCGGTCCGCGTCTCAGCCGCGCGTGGCCGCGCCCCGGCTGACGCAGGCTTCGAGGTGGTCGTCGACCAGGCCGCACGCCTGCATCAGGGCGTACGCCGTGGTCGGGCCGACGAACCTCAGGCCCCGCTTCTTCAGCGCCTTGGACAGGGCGGTGGACTCCGGGGTCGCGGCGGCCACGTCGCCCAGCACCTTCGGCACGGGACGTCCGGCCGGGTCGGGGGCGTGGGACCAGATCAGCTCGTCCAGCTCACCCTCGGACCAGCCCGCGAGCACGCGCGCGTTGGCGAGCGTGGCGTCGACCTTGGCGCGGTTGCGGATGATGCCGGGGTCGGCGAGGAGGCGCTCGCGGTCCGCCTCGGTGAAAGCGGCGACCTTCTCGATCCGGAAGTCCGCGAAGGCGAGCCGGAAGGTGGGCCGGCGTCGCAGGATCGTGATCCAGGACAGCCCGGACTGGAACGCCTCCAGGCTGAGCCGCTCGAAGAGGGCGTCGTCCCCGTGGACCGGGCGTCCCCACTCGTCGTCGTGGTACGAGACGTAGTCGTCGGTGGAGAGCGCCCAGGGGCAGCGCAGCGCGCCGTCCGCCCCGGCGAGAGCCTCCCCGGTGCTCATCGGCCGTCCTCCGCGCCGGGCTCGTCCGGCCGGGGCGGCACGGCGCGGGCACCGGCGAGCGCGCTCTGGAGGTCGGCGATCCGGGCGTCCCGCTCGCCGAGTTCGGCGGCGAGGCGGCTGAGCGCGTCGTCCACGTCGGCCATGCGGTAGCCGCGCGCGGCTACCGGGAAGCGCAGGCTCTCCACATCGGTGCCGTGCAGCGGGCGGTCCGCGGGCAGCGGGTCCTGGAGCCGCTCGGGCGCGGCGTCCTGGAGCGGGGCGCTCTCGCCGCCGCCCACCACGGCGAGCGTCACCGCGCCGACCACGACGGCCAGCGCGAGGACCAGGAACAAGAACATCAGCATCGCCAGGGTTCCCCAAGCTCGATGTGCCGGACGCCGGGCCCCTTCGGACCTCCCGTCCGGAAGCCGGATGTGTCTGGGTCCGATCGTGCCATGCGAGGCTGACAGTCCGGGCCGCGAGGCGCCGGACGTCCGAGGTACGAGGAGAGGTCACAGGGGATGCTCAGGCTGGGCAAGCGGGAATTCGGGGCGCACGAGCCGGTGATCATGGCGATCGTCAACCGGACCCCGGACTCCTTCTACGACCGGGGCGCGACGTTCGCCGACGACGCCGCCCTCGCGCGCGTGGAGCGCGCCGTGGCCGAGGGCGCGGCCATCGTCGACATCGGCGGGGTGAAGGCCGGGCCGGGCGAGGAGGTCACCGCCGAGGAGGAGGCCCGGCGCACGGTCGGTTTCGTGGCGGAGGTCCGGCGCCGCTTCCCCGATGTGATCATCAGCGTGGACACCTGGCGGGCCGAGGTCGGCGAGGCGGTCTGCGAGGCGGGCGCGGACCTGCTGAACGACGCGTGGGGCGGCGTGGACCCCGGTCTCGCGGAGGTGGCCGCCCGGCACCGGGTGGGCCTGGTGTGCACGCACGCCGGGCGCGCGGAGCCCCGTACCCGGCCGCACCGGGTGGCGTACGAGGACGTGATGGCCGACATCCTGGACGTGACCGTGGGGCTGGCGGAGCGGGCGGTGGCGCTGGGTGTGCCGCGCGAGTCGGTGCTGATCGATCCGGGGCACGACTTCAACAAGAACACCCGGCACAGCCTGGAGGCCACGCGCCGGCTGGACGAGATGGTGGCGACGGGCTGGCCGGTGCTGGTGTCGCTGTCCAACAAGGACTTCGTCGGGGAGACGCTGGACCGCCCGGTCAAGGAGCGGCTCATCGGCACGCTCGCGACCACGGCGGTCTCGGCGTGGCTCGGGGCGCAGGTGTACCGCGTGCACGAGGTCGCGGAGACCCGGCAGGTGCTGGACATGGTGGCGTCGATCGCGGGCCACCGGCCCCCGGCGACGGCCCGCAGGGGTCTCGCCTGACCGGGATCTCCCCCAGGGGACGCCTGACCGGGATCTCCCCCGGGGGGCGGCCGTCAGGGGCCGTCCCCTGGGGGGACCCGAGGGGGGCCGGGTCTCAGCGGGCCGCTTCCTTGGAGACCAGCGCGACGGCCTCGTCCACGTCGTCCGTCACGTGGAACAGCAGCAGATCCTGCTCCGCGGCCTTGCCCTGCGCGACCAGCGTGTTCCGCAGCCAGTCCATCAGGCCGCCCCAGTACTCGCTGCCGAACAGCACGATCGGGAAGCGGGTGACCTTCTGGGTCTGCACCAGGGTGAGCGCCTCGAACAGCTCGTCCAGCGTGCCGAGCCCGCCGGGCAGCACCACGAACCCTTGTGCGTATTTGACGAACATCATCTTCCGGACGAAGAAGTACCGGAAGTTGAGCCCGATGTCGACGTAGGGGTTCAGCCCCTGCTCGAAGGGCAGCTCGATGCCGAGGCCGACCGAGACGCCGCCCGCCTCCAGCGCGCCCTTGTTGGCCGCCTCCATGGCACCGGGACCACCCCCGGTGATCACCGCCCAGCCGGCCTCCACCAGACCGCGCCCGAGCCGCACACCGGCGTCGTACTCCGGCGAGTCCACCGGAGTGCGGGCCGAGCCGAACACGCTGATCGCGGGCGGGAGTTCGGCCAGGGTGCCGAAGCCCTCGATGAACTCCGACTGGATGCGCAGCACCCGCCAGGGGTCGGTGTGCACCCAGTCGGTGGGGGCGCGCTCGTCCAGCAGTCGCTGGTCCGTGGTGCTGGCCTGTACCTGGCCTCGCCGCCGGAGCACCGGGCCGAGCCGCTGCTCGTCCGGTGGGCTCTTCTTCCCCTCGGGGTTTCCGGTAGCCATGTGCGCTCCCTCCGCTTGCCGGTATTTCGTCCTCAGCCTAGATCCGCAACCGTTACGGAGGGGGGACGTGAGCATGTCCGGAACACGGCGCCGTCCGGTGCGGGCCTCACGCGGTGAGCCAGGCGCGCAGCCGCTCCTCGCCCGCGAGGACCTTGGCCACCTCGACCCGCTCGTCCCGCTTGTGCGCCAAGTGGGGATTGCCGGGACCGTAGTTGACCGCCGGGATGCCGAGCGAGGCGAAGCGGGAGACGTCCGTCCAGCCGTACTTGGGCATCGGGGTGCCGCCCACCGCCTCGATGAAGGCCGCGGCGGCCGGGTGGGACAGGCCGGGCAGGGCGGCACCGCTGTGGTCGTCGATCACGAACTCCTCGACACCGCAGTCCGCGAACACCTCACGGACGTGCGCGACCGCCTCCTCCTCGGTGCGGTCGGGGGCGTAGCGGAAGTTGACGGTGACCACGCACTCGTCCGGGATGACGTTGCCGGCCACTCCCCCGGCGACGCGGACCGCGTTCAGGCCCTCGCGGTACTCCAGCCCGTCGATCACCGGCCACCGGGGCTCGTAGGAGGCGAGGCGGGCGAGGATCGGCGCGGCCGCGTGGATGGCGTTGGAGCCCATCCAGCCGCGCGCGGAGTGGGCCCGCTCGCCCTTCGTCTTCAGCAGCACCCGGAGCGTGCCCTGGCAGCCGCCCTCGACCTCGCCGTCGGAGGGCTCCAGCAGCACCGCGAAGTCGCCCCGGAGCCACTCCGGGCGGGTCTCGGCGATGTGCTTGAGGCCGTTCAGCTCGGCCGCGACCTCCTCGTTGTCGTAGAAGACGAAGGTCAGGTCACGGTTGGGGTCGGGCACGGTGGCCGCGATCCGGAGCTGGACCGCGACTCCGGCCTTCATGTCGCAGGTGCCGCAGCCCCACAGCACGCCGTCCTCGTCGAGGCGGGAGGGGACGTTCTCCGCGATCGGGACGGTGTCGATGTGCCCGGCGAGGATGACCCGTTCCGCGCGGCCCAGGTCGGTGCGGGCGAGGACGTTGTTGCCGAAGCGCTCCACCGTGAGGTGGGGCAAAGCGCGCAGCGCGGCCTCGATCGCGTCCGCGAGGGGCTTCTCCGTGCCGCTCTCCGACGGGATGTCCACGAGCCGGGCGGTCAGCTCGGCGGCGTCCAGCGTGAGGTCAAGGGTGGTGTCGGCCATGCTGGTGACCCTAACGCCCGCGAGGGCGGGCGCCCGCCGTGTCCCCGGCCGCGGGCCCGCGGCGAAGGCCCTTGCCGGCTCCAGTACCTTGTACGCGTGTCAGAGCCGTCCCCCTCTCGCCCCAAGCGTCGCGGCCGTGCGTTCCGGATCGGTGCGGCCCTGCTCGTGCTCGCCGGTGTCGGCGCGTACCTCGTCGTCCAGTACGTCACCGGAGGCGGTGCCGCGCGCGGCTGCACCGTGGTCTCGGTGCAGGACAGGACGGTGTCGTACGCCTTCACGCCCGAGCAGGCCGTGAACGCGGCCACCATCGCCGCCGTCGGCACCGGGCGCGGCATGCCCGAGCGTGCCGTGACCATCGCGCTCGCCACCGCGCTCCAGGAGTCGGGGCTGCGCAACATCGGCCACGGTGACCGGGATTCACTGGGCCTGTTCCAGCAGCGGCCCTCGCAGGGCTGGGGCACTCCGCGGCAGATCATGGACCCGGCGTACTCGGCGGGCATCTTCTACGCCCACCTCGCGCACGTGCCCGGCTACAACGAACTCCCGCTCACCGTCGCGGCCCAGAAGGTGCAGCGCAGCGGCTTCCCGGAGGCGTACGCCAAGCACGAGCCGGACGCGAAGCTGCTGGCCGCCGCCCTCACCGGCCGCTCGGCCGCCACCCTGACCTGCGACGGCCGCACCGCCCGCACCGCCGAGGCGGCGAGCCCGGACGCCGTGCGGACCGCGCTGGTACGGGACTTCGGGCGCGACGCGCTCCAGGAGACCGGCGCGGTGGTGGGCGGTACGGCCGTCCCCTCGCCCTCTCCCTCGCCCAGCGTGACCGCGACGGCGCACGGGCGGACGGTGACCGTGCCGGTGCCGCTGGGCACGCGGACGGACGCCCACGGGCGCACCGAGCGGGAGCGGGGGTGGCAGCTCGCGCAGTGGGCGGTGGCCAACTCCTCGGCGCTGCGCATCACTCGTGTGACGTACGAGGGGCGGGAGTGGACCGCCTCCAACGGTGGCGGGGACTGGCATCCGGTGCCGCCCCCGGCGTCGGGGGCGGCCGGGGCGGAGTCGTCGCTGGCGTCCGTACGGATCGTCGCGGGGTCCTGAGGGGTCGCGGACGCTTGTGCGGGGGCTGCCCCGTACGGGTTGCGGAGGGTGTCGGGGGGCGCGTCCGGCGGCGGGAGTGCCGGGGTGCTCCTCGACCCTTGCGGTTCAAGGGGTGGAAGGATTCTGCCGGGCCCCTTCGCGACGGTCTTTGCCCGTTTTTATCCACACCTGATAATGCGATGCGTTATCCAGTCTTTACCTTCGGCGTCCGCAACCTTCGGCGGGTTCGAGCGGTAGTCAGTGCGTCCGGGCTCGGACACCACACCGTTCTCTCCTGTCGAATGGAGCATCATGTCCCTCCCCCTGACCCGCCGTATCGCCCGTGCCGCACTGCTCGTCGCCGCGGGGGCGGCCGCCGGGGTCGGCGCCGCGGGTACCGCCGGTGCGGCCACCAACCAGCCGGCCGTGCCGGACCTCGGCGGCCTGACCAAGCTGGACGGTGCGACGCACGTGGACAAGACCGTGGGTGGGCTGGCGGACAGCAAGGCCGTGAAGAAGGCCGTCCCGGCGCCCGCGGCGGGCAAGGCGGCGGGGAACGTCCTCGGTGGGCTCCCGCTGAAGGGGCTGCCGCTCGGCTAGTCGCCGCCGCGAGGGGGCTCAGGGCTCGGCTCTGGGCCCCCTTGGCGCATGCCTACGCGGTCAGGCGGGCGACCGCCGCGTCCACGCGCTCGTCCGTAGCCGTGAACGCCACGCGGACGAACTCCTCGCCCGCCTCGCCGTAGAAGTCGCCCGGCGCCACCAGGATGCCGAGGCCGGCCAGGGCCGCGACCGTGTCCCAGCAGGACTCGCCCTTCGTGGCCCAGAGGTAGAGGCTGGCCTCGCTGTGGTCGATGCGGAAGCCGTGGGACTCCAGGGCCGCGCGGAGCTTGGCGCGGCGGGAGGCGTAGCGCTCGCGCTGGAGGTGCACGTGGTCGTCGTCGCCGAGGGCGGCCACCACGGCGGCCTGGGTCGGCGCGGAGGTCATCATGCCGCCGTGCTTGCGGATCTCCAGCAGCGGCATCAGCACCGCCGGGTCACCCGCGACGAAGGCCGCTCGGTAACCGGCCAGGTTGGACCGCTTGGAGAGGGAGTGGACGGCGAGGATGCCGTCGTAGGAGCCGCCGTTGACGTCCGGGTGCAGCACCGAGACCGGGTCGGCCTCCCACCCGAGTTCCAGGTAGCACTCGTCGGAGACGATCAGCACGCCGTGCTCGCGGGCCCAGGCCACGATCCCGGTCAGCTCCTCCTGGGAGAGGACCTTGCCGGTGGGGTTGGACGGCGAGTTGAGCCAGAGCAGCCTGAGGTTCGCCGGGTCCAGCTCGCGCGGGTCGTCGTAGACCTCGTACTCGGCGCGGGCGAGGCGCGCGCCGACCTCGTAGGTGGGGTAGGCCAGGCGCGGGTAGGCGACCTTGTCGCCGGGGCCGAGGCCGAGCTGGGTCGGCAGCCAGGCGACGAGCTCCTTGGAACCGACGATCGGCAGGACGTGCCGGTGGGTGACGTCGCGGGCGCCGAGGCGGCGCTCCAGCCAGCCGGTGATCGCGTCGCGCAGCGCGGGCGTGCCCCAGACCGTCGGATAGCCCGGCGAGTCGGCCGCGTCGACCAGCGCCTTCTGGATCAGCTCGGGAACCGGGTCGACCGGGGTGCCCACCGACAGGTCGACGATGCCGCCGGGGTGCGCGGCGGCGGTCTTCTTGTAGGGCTCCAGCTTGTCCCAGGGGAAGGCGGGGAGCCGGTCGGAGACTGCGGACACGGGGCTTGCTCTCTTTCCTAGGGTGCGGGAAACGCCTCGGTCCCGCACAGCCGGGGGTGACCGGGCCGTACGGGACCGAGGCGGCGCGCTCATACGGGCCGCCGGGCCTGCTGACCGGTTACTCGCCCTGCGGCGGCAGCGCGGCGATGAAGGGGTGGTCGCGCTCGATCAGCCCCAGCTTGCTGGCGCCGCCGGGGGAACCCAGCTCGTCGAAGAACTCGACGTTCGCCTTGTAGTAGTCCTTCCACTCCTCCGGAGTGTCGTCCTCGTAGAAGATCGCCTCGACCGGGCAGACCGGCTCACAGGCACCACAGTCGACGCATTCGTCCGGGTGGATGTACAAGGACCGCTGGCCCTCGTAGATGCAGTCGACCGGGCACTCCTCGATGCACGCCTTGTCCTTGACGTCGACACAAGGCTGCGCGATGACGTAGGTCACGCTGTCGTTCCTCCTCGATAGGGCGCTGGCGGGCCTCCTCGGGCTCCGCCGCCTGGCGCGCGGGAGCGCGGCGTAGTCGATGCCCGCACCTAGTATCTCCGTTCCGGACCGTGATCCGAACAGGAGGGGTGGAGCGACCCGTGGAAATCTCCGTGACAGGACTGCTCAAAGTCCTCATCACACCGGCAGACGTGGGCAAAAGGGTATCCGTACGGCAGTTGACGGGATCGGGTGCGGCGGGTGAGAAGTTCACCGACACGGTAGGTGTTCTCACCTCCTGGGACGACGACGGCGTGCTCATGATCACACGGCGGGACGGCCGGGTGGTGAGGGCCGAGGCGTCGACGCTGGTCGCGGGAAAGGTCGTTCCGTCCGCCCCGGCGCGTCGCCGGGGCCCTTCGGCGGGGTACGAGGAGCTGGCGGGGGTCGCGGCGCGGGCGTGGCGTCCGGTGGAGAGCGAGCGGCTCGGCGGGTGGGAGCTGCGGGCCGCGGGCGGCTTCACCCGGCGGGCCAACAGCGTGCTGCCGCTCGGTGAGCCGGGGCTTCCGCTCGACGCGGCCCTGACTTCCGTAAGACGCTGGTACCGCGAGCGCGGACTGCCCGCCTACGTCCAGACCGCCTCCGGTGCCGAAAGCACGCAGGAGCTGCTGTCGGCGGAGCTGGCGCGGCGCGGCTGGACGCGGGAGGTCACGGCGGAGCTGTGGACCGGCGCGCTGGCGCCGGTCGCGGACCGGGACGCCGGCGCGGCCGTGCTGCTCTCCCGCGAGGCGGACGAGGCGTGGCTCGCGCGGTACGGGCGCGAGGGAGTGAGCGAGGTGGCCCTGCGGGTGCTGAACGGCGGACCGTCGGTGTGGTTCGCCCGCGTGCCCGGCGCGGACGGCGAACCGCCGGCGGCGATCGGGCGGTGTGTGGTGGACGGCCGGTGGGCGGGTTTCGCGGCGGTCGAGGTCGATCCGGCCCGGCGCCGCCAGGGGCTGGCCACGGACGTGATGGCCGCGCTGGCCCGGCGCGCGCTGGAGGAGGGCGCCTCGGCGGCGTGGCTCCAGGTCGAGGAGGACAACGAGGGCGCGCGGCGGCTGTACGACGGTCTGGGCTTCGCCCCGCACCACGCCTACCACCACTACCGGGAGCCGGACGCGGTCGGCTCCGGGCGGTCGTAGGAGCCCGTCGTGGACCCCCAGGAACCGGCCCGGCGCCCCGCTTTCCCGCCCCCGTACCCGCCCTCGCCGGAGCGGTCGGCGGAGCTGCGGCGGCGGTTCGCGGAGGAGGCGCGGTCGCAGTGGCCCGACCTGTCCGCCCTGTGTCTCATGATCGGCGCGGAGGCGGACGGCACGCTGGACGAGGCGGGGATGGACGCGGCCCAGATCGAGCTGGACGAACTCGCCGGACGCCTGCCGTACCGGCCCGGCGAGCCCCTGGCGTGGGCGCGGGCGGTCGGCCGGCTGCTGGGCGGCACCCACGGGTTCCGCGGTACGGGCGGGGAGTACGAGCGGCTGGAGTCCTCGCTGCTGCACTCGGTGCTGCGGCGCCGGCGCGGGCTGCCGATCCTGCTGTCGGTGGTGTGGATGGAGGTCGCCCGGCGCGCGGGCGCCCCGGTGTACGGGGTCGCGCTGCCGGGGCATTTCGTGGTCGGCTTCGGCACGGCCGGCGACCGGGTCCTCGCGGACCCCTTCGAGGGCGGCCGGGTGCTCAGCGGGATGGACACCGAGCTGCTGGTGGCCGGGGCGACGGGCGCGCCCCTGGAGCCCTCGATGCTGGTCCCGGCGGCCCCGCTCCAGGTCATCCAGCGCATCCTCAACAACATCCGCGCCTGGGCCACCGCCCGCCCGGAACGCTCCGACGTGGCCCTCTCGGCCGTCGAGCTGGCCATGCTCCTCCCCTCCCGCCCGGCGCGCCTCCGCTACGAGCGGGGCCGCCTCCTCGTCCAGCGCGGCGCCTTCACCGAGGGCGCGGCCGAACTGGAGGCGTACGCGGAGCTGGTCTCGGTGGTCGACCCGACAGCCGAGGAGAAGGCGCGGGCCCAGGCGCACGCGGCGCGGGCGTTGCTCAACTGACCGGCGGGGGCCGGGCGCGGCGGCAGGCGGACGGCCCTCCGCACGACCCCGCCGCCGTGAGCGGCGGACCCACCCCGCAGGGCACGGCACCTTGGGCGGGCCCGCCTGAGCCGGTGGACGGGACCCGCTGCCGGGGTCCCGCTCGTCCTCGGCGAGACGCCCCGCGCGCCCGGGCCCCCGCGGCAGGAGCATCGCGCGACCGCCGGCGGCTGCCTCAGAGCCAGCCCTTCTCCCGTGCGGTGCGCACGGCCTCCGCCCTGTTGCGTACCGCCAGCTTCTGGATGGCCGTGGAGAGGTAGTTGCGGACCGTGCCCTGGGAGAGGTGGAGGGTCGCGGCGAGCTCGGCGTTGGTGGAGCCGTCGGCGGCGGCGCGGAGGATCTCGCGTTCGCGGTCGGTCAGCGGGTTGGCGCCTTCCGCCAGGGCCGCGGCGGCGAGGGTGGGGTCGATGACGCGTTCGCCGGCGAGCACCTTGCGTACGGCGGCGGCGAGCTGGGCGGCTGGGGCGTCCTTGACGAGGAAGGCGTCGGCGCCCGCCTCCATGGCGCTGCGGAGGTAGCCGGGGCGGCCGAAGGTGGTGAGGACGACGAGCTTCACGCCGGGGTGCGCCCGGTGGACCCGGGCGGCGGCCTCGATACCGGTGCAGCCGGGCATCTCGATGTCGAGCAGGGCCACGTCCACCCCGTGCTCCCCCACCGCGGCCAGCACCTCGTCCCCGCGCGCGACCTGCGCGACGACCTCGATGTCGTCCTCCAGCCCGAGCAGCGCGGCGAGCGCCTCGCGGACCATCGACTGGTCCTCGGCGAGGAGGACCTTGATCGTGCTCGTCATGACCCGGATACTACGTCCGCCACGGCGGCCGACGGGACGCGGGCGACCACCCGGAACCCCTTGGCGGACCGGCCCGCCTCCAGCGTGCCCCCGGCCCCCTGGAGCCGTTCCGCGAGCCCGGTGAGCCCGTTGCCGGGCCCCTTCCCCGAGCCGCCCGAGCCGTCGTCCTCGACGGACAGCTCCAGCACCGGCCCGTCCAGGGTGTGCCGGTGCAGCAGCTCGACCGCGCACCGCTCGGCCCCGCTGTGCCGGACCACGTTGGTGACGGCCTCGCGCAGCGTCCACGCCAGCGCGGCCTCGGCCTCCTCGGGCAGCCCGGCGAGGTCGGGCTCGGCCGGGATCTCGGCGACGACCCCGGCGGCCGTCAACGCGACCTGCGCACCGGCGAGTTCGGCGGCGAGCCGGGGCCGCCGGTACCCGGTGACGGCCTCCCGTACGTCGACCAGTGCCTGGCGGCTGACCCGCTCGATGTCCGCGACCTGCTGGGCGGCCTCCTCCGGCCGGCCCGGCAGCATCCGCCCCGCCAGCTCGCTCTTGAGCGTGATCAGGGACAGCGAGTGCCCCAGC
The DNA here is from genome assembly GCF_004217355.1 of Streptomyces sp. BK022. Lineage (NCBI taxonomy): Bacteria > Bacillati > Actinomycetota > Actinomycetes > Kitasatosporales > Streptomycetaceae > Streptomyces > Streptomyces sp. BK022. Next base: position 594,556 of record NZ_SHKU01000002.1, on the reverse strand, counting down.
AGGTCGTGCAGGTCACGGGCGAGCCGCAGCCGCTCCTCGTTGGCGGCGAGCTGCGCCACGGTCGCCCGCGCCCTGCGCAGCTCGACGGTGGTGCGGACGAGCTGCCGCACGCCCGTCATGGCGAAGCCGATCAGCACCACCAGCAGGAGCAGGTTGCGCGCCTCCTCCTCGCCGGTGTGCAGTCCGACCAGGTACATCACGGCCGCCGAGGCCGGGATCGCCCAGTAGGTGGCCTTCGCCGGCAGGGTCGCCCCGCAGGCCACCGAGAGGTAGACGAACAGGCCGAGCCAGGCGCTGCCCAGGGTGTAGGCGAGCAGCGGCGCGAGGACGCCGAGGATCAGCAGGAGCACCACGACGGCGGGCCCGGAGAAGGTCCGGCCCATGTTGCGGAAGACCAGCCCCAGGTAGACCGCGACGAACACGGTGAGTCCCACCGCTCCGGCCCAGGTGGCCGCCGTCCCGTGACCGCCGCTCACCAGATCGTGGACGGGTGAGCTGAGGAAGACCAGCCAGACGCCGATCCACAGCAGCTTCACCCACAGCTCGCGCCGGCCCCGCGGCGGACGCCCCACCGGGGTGTCCGCCTCGGTCCCGGCCCACCGGTCCTGCGTCATCGCGTTCACGCCTTCAGCGTGTCCTTCCGGTACAGCCAGGCCGCGCCGCCCGCGAAGAGGACGAAGTACACGGCGAGGACGGCGACGTCCCGCGCCTGCGGGGCCTGGCTCTGCTCGACCGCGCGTCCCAGGGCAGCGTACGCGTACGTCGGGAGCCACTCGGCGATGTCCTGGAGCCAGCGCGGGAACCCGGCCGAGGGCATCCACAGGCCGCCGAGGAGGGAGAGCGCGAAGTAGACGATCATCGTGATGGGCCGGACCGCGTCCCCGGAGGCGAGGTAGCCGATGGCGACGCCGAGCGCGGCGAAGACCAGGCTGCCGGCCCAGATGACGCCGGTGAGGGCGAGCCACTGCCAGGCGTCGAGCCGTACGTCCTTCACCACGGCGGCGACGACGAACACCATCACGATGGACGGCAGGCTCACCACGGCGGCGCTCGCGGTCTTGGCGAGGACGTATCCGTGGCCGGGGAGCGGGGTCAGCCGGAGCTGGCGCACCCAGCCGCTCTCCCGCTCCTTGGCGATGCGCTCGCTGTTGCCCATCAGGACGGCGGTCAGGGCGCCGAAGGAGGCCATGGAGACCATCAGGTAGGTGGCGACGGTCAGGCCGGTGCCGTCCACCTTCTCGCCGGTGCCCGAACTCCCCGCGAAGATCAGGAAGATGATCGAGGGGTAGAGCACGGAGAAGAACAGGAACTTGCGGTTGCGCAGGGCGCGGGCGAGCTCCAGCTTGATCAGGGCCCGTGAGGCGAGGATGCCGGTCATGCGCGCTTGGCCTCCTCGGCCTCGGTGATGGCGACGAAAGCCTGCTCCAGGCCGAGGCCGGCGACTTCCAGGTTGCGGGGGTAGAGGCCGAGCCCGTAGACGGCGTGCACGGTGGCGTCGGCGTCGGCGGACTGGATGCGGACGGTCTGCCCGGAGACATCCAGCGAGGTCAGCGCGGGCAGGGCGGCCAGCGCGGTCTCGTCGATGGCGCCGGTCAGGTCGAAGGAGACCCGGCGGGCCCCCGCGCGGGCCTTGATCTCGGCGGCGGTGCCGTCGGCCAGCAGCCGGCCCCGGTGCAGGACGAGCACGCGGTCCGCCACGGCGTCGGCCTCTTCGAGGTAGTGCGTGGCGAAGAGGACGGTACGGCCCTGGTCGGCCTGCTCGCGCATGGTGGCCCAGAACGCGTGCCGGGCGGAGACGTCCATGCCCGTGGTGGGCTCGTCCAGCACGATCAGGTCGCTGTCCCCGGCGGTGGCCAGGGCGAAGCGGACGCGCTGGGCCTGGCCGCCGGAGAGCTTGTTGACCTTGCGGTCGGCGATCCCCGTGATCCCGGCACGGGCCAGCACCTCGGAGGCGGGGTGCGGGCGCGGGTGCAACGAGCAGGCGAGGCCGACCAGTTCGGCGACCGTCACGTCCTCCATCAGCCCGCCGCTCTGCAGCATCGCCCCGACCCGCCCGGCCACGATCGCCTCGCGCGGCCCGGTACCGAACACGGTCACCCGTCCCTCGTCCGGCTGCTTCAGCCCGAGCAGCAGATCGAGCGTGGTGGACTTCCCCGCCCCGTTGGGCCCGAGCAGCGCGACGGTCTCCCCGGGCCGCAGCGCGAGCGACAGCCCGTCCACGGCCCGCACGTCGCCGTACGCCTTGCTCACCTGCTCGAACCCGGCCGCCACCGGCGCGGCGGTCGCGGTCGGCACCACTGTCGTCGTCATGGCGTCCATGCTGGCCGGGACGGGGGTGGGCGCGGCAGTGCCGTCGGTCCTGAGTGGCGGATGACAGATGTCATACGACGGCGAGGGCACCCGGAGCGTCTCCGGATGCCCTCGCCGTGCCGTACGTGGCCAGGGCCTGTCTTCCGGATCTTGCCGGGGTCGCGGGGTCTGGCACGCACATCTGCCGCGTTGTCGTCGGTTGCCGACGCTCCGCGTCGACGCCCTCCTCCGCCTTGCAGCTGCACGCACCAGACCCCGCTCGGGTCGGCCCGAAGGCGCCGTCGGCCCGAGCCGGCCTGATCCGGAAGAAAGGCCCTAGTTCGGCTTGGTGTCGATGATGCCGACGCGCTCCGCCGTGGTCCTGCCGACCAGGGCCTTGCGCAGGGCCGCCACGACGTCCTGCGGGAGCACGTCCCGCTTGCCGGTGGCGCTCTCCACCTTCACGCCCTGGAAGGTGGTGCCGTAGGCCGCCTTGAGCGCCTCCAGGTCGTAGGTGTCGGTGAGCTTGCCGCCCACCGCCTTGAACCCGAGGATCTTCGGCAGCGACTTGGGCCCGAAGTTGATGCTGTGCGCCGCGTCGACCCGGACGGTGACGAGGTTCGACATCGCGGGCTCCGCGAACGCCTTCATCTCGCGGTCGACCTCGGCGTTCGGCACCGTCGGCTGCCTGGTGGAGGTGGGGACGGTGACCGGTGTGGCGGTGCCGGTCTCCACCAGGGTGCGGTAGGCCTGCTCGACGGCCTTGGTGGAGCCGGCCGCGTCGATGGCCTTGCCGGGCTTGCCGTAGACGGCGACGGCCTTGCCGGACTCGAACTTGATGCCGCCTTCGACGACCGAGCCCGAACCGCCGCCCGCCTGCTGGAGGGCGACCTGGAGCTTCTCCTCGTCCACCGGGGTGACCGGCTGGACGACCCGCTTCTGCCCGAAGAGGGAGCCGATCACGGAGAGCGGGTTGTAGTCGCTCTTCGCGGCGTCGCTGACCGTGGCCTGGTAGTCGAACTGCAGGCCCGCCTTGTCCGGGGTCAGGGCCACGTCGCCGCCGCCGACGGAGAGCTTCAGCGGCTTGTTGACCCGGTCCCGGAAGGCGTCGTCGAGCTTCTTGACCGCGTCGTCCCGGGTGCCGCCGCCGATGTCCACGCCGAGCACGGTGGTGCCCTTGGGCACGTCGGTGCGGTTCATCAGCAGCCCGGCGCCGTACGCACCGCCCACGACGACGACCACACCGGCGACCAGCAGCATCAGCTTGCTGCGGCCCTTCTTCTTCTTGGGCTGCGGCGCGGCCTTCGCCTGGGGCGCGGGCGGCTTGGGGGCGGTGTACGCCGGGCCGCCGGCGGCCGGGGTCGCCCCGAACGGGTCGGCCTCGTCGCCGGGGAAGACCGGGATGCCGCTGGTGACGGTGTGCCCGGAGACCGCGCCGTGCGGGGCGCGGCCGGGGGCGCCCGGGGCGGCGGCGAGCTGCTGCGGGGTGAGGATCGCGGTGTCGTCGCCGAGGGGGTTGCCGGCCTGGGGGGCCTGGGGGGCCTGCGGGGCGCCCTGGGGACCCCCCGGCGGGCCGCCGCCGGGTGCGCGGAAGGCGGGCGGGCCGTCGAAGGGCTCGCCGGGCTCCATGCCCCGCATGCCGGGGGCACCGGGCGCGCCGGGCGCGTTGCCCGGCACCGGACGCGTCGGCAGCGGGCCGTCGCCGGTGACCGGGCCGCCGGTCGGGCCCGCGGGGCCCTTCGGGCCGGGGGCGCCCGGGCCGCCGGGGCCGTTGAAGCCGCTCGGACCGCCGGGGCCGCCACGGCCGTTGGCGCCGGGGGCACCCTGACCACCGCTCGGCGCACCGCCGTTGTCGGAGAAGAACGGCAGGTCGTCGCGGGCGGGCTCGCCGGGGCGGGTGCCGCCGCGCGGACCGGCGGACAGCGCCTCGGTCACGTCGAACGAGCCGGTGCCGCCGCCGTGGCCCGGCGCGACGGGGCCACCGGTGGCCCCGGACATGCCGGAGCCGTTGGTGCCGCCGGGGCGGGGGGCGTTCGGCGCGGGGGTGTTGGGCGCGGGGGTGTTCGGCCGCGGCGCGGAGGGGCCGGGGCCGAGCGCCGGGGCGCCGGGACGCGGACCGCTCGCACCGGCGGCGGAACCGCCGGGCAGTCCGGCGCCGTTGGTGCCGCCGCCGCTCGAACCGCCCTTGGGAGCGCCGCCCTTGCGGGGAGCGAACCAGTCGCTGGTCTTCTCCTCCGCCTGCGGGGCGTCCTCGGCGGCCGGTTCGGGCGCGGGCTGCGGGACGGGCTCGGGCCGCGCGGCGGCGGCCGGCTCGTCGCCGCCGCTCCCGCCGGCCGGGGCGCCGTCGACGGTCTTGCGCACGACGACCGGCGGAATCGGCCGCGATCCGGGGATGTTGATCCGGATGCGTGTGGTCAGCGTGGTCTCGGTCTTGCGGTCCTCGGGACGCGCGTCCGGGCTTCCCGCGCCGGCCCCGTCACCGGAAGCCATGGGGGTCCCGTACGGCGGGGTGCCGGAGGGGTATGCGGCTCCGCCGCGCCCGTTGGGCCCGGAGGACGGAGTGTCAGTTTCACGACTCAAGGCAGGTTCTCCCGGTTGGCTCCGCCGCCCGTCACGACCTCAGCGGGCATCTCGGCGGCGCGCACCACCATACTGGCCACCTCTGGCGCGAATCCCACGACCGCTGTGGAAATCCGCACCGGACCCGCACGAGAGTCGTGCGAAGTGGTACGTCACTTGCCAAGTCGGCTGGCGTCGCCGTCGGGTTGCCGTCCCGGGGCCAAGGTGGCGCAGATCACAGCGAGGGCCATGCCGCCGAGCAGGAAGACGTACGAGCCGCCGCCCGCGCCGAACAGGAAGTCACCTTCCGGGCGGCTGGCGGTGAGCAGGATGACCGCGACGACCCAGCCGAGCACCGGCGCGACCGCGCCCGAGCGGCCGCGCAGCGCGTAGCCCCCGCCGAGGAACAGCCCGCCCGCGCCCGCGAGGGCGAGCAGCAGGCCGAGCGGGAACCAGGCGGCCTGCACCAGCGCCCCGGCGACGCCGGTGACCGCGCCGAGCAGGGCGAGCCCGAGCAGGGCGGCCATCCGGCCGAGGGAGGGGCGCTGCAGGGGCTGGGCGAGCATCGAGCTGCTCATGACGCCACCTCCACTCCGGCGAAGAGGTCGGTCTCGCCGGGTTCGGCGCTGCCCCGTACCAACTCGTAGTACTCGGTGGCGAACAGCGGCTGGGCGAGGTCGTTGGAGAGCGCGAAGTACTCGCCCGCGACGGTGATCTGGGTGGCGTGGGCGCGCATCGCGGCGGCCTTGGCGGCGGCGTACGCGGTGCCGTCGACGGCGGTGGTGATCCGCTCGTCCGGGACCACGCCGGGCAGGTCGGCGATGTCGGCGCTCTTGCCGAACGGCAGGCCGGGCAGCTCCCCGGCGAGCCGCGCGAAGGCGTCCTCGACGACCGAGCGGGGCAAGCGGTTCCAGTAGACCTTGTCCACCTGGTGCCCCCGGCCGGCGGCCAGCTCGACGGCGCGCATGGTGACGCGGTGGGCCTGGATGTGGTCGGGGTGGCCGTATCCGCCGTTGTCGTCGTAGGCGACGACGACCTGCGGCCGGACCTCCAGCATCACGTCCGCGAGCGCCCCGGCGGCCCGGTCGAGGTCGGCCTGCCAGAAGCAGGCGGGGTCGTCGTTGTCCGCGAGCCCCATCATCCCGGAGTCCTGGTACCCGAGCACCCGTACGTCACGGACCCCCAGCTCCCCGAGGGCGGCGTCCAGCTCCCCCCTCCGGTACGCCCCGAGGGCGGCCCCCTCCAGATGCCGCAGCTCCGGCGGGATCACCTCACCCCGCTCCCCCAGCGTGCAGGTCACCAGAGTCACGTGCGCCCCCTCGGCCACGTACTTGGCCATGGTCGCGCCGTTGTTGATCGACTCGTCGTCGGGATGCGCGTGCACGAGCAGCAGGCGCCGGGCGGGCAGTTCGGTCATGGGGTCCAGCGTACGAGGCGGGACGGCCCCAGGTGCCTCCGGCGGTCCCGTCAGGGACCGTGCAGCTCGGTCTCCCACGCCTCGGGTGGGACGCACGGGGGGGGCGGTGGGAGCCCGGCCGTGAGGCGGTGGGCCGGCGGGGCGGCCGGCGGTGGAGGGAGCGTCACGAGTCCAGGTCGTGCTACATGACATGCAGGCCGACCGGGCCCAGCACCGGGTGCCGGAACGCGCCGGGGACGGTGCCGATCACGGCGAACCCCAGACGCTCGTTGCCAGCCCCGGCACAGCCCCCTCCGTACCGTCCCCTTGACGAAACCCCCCGCGCCGGTACAGTGCAATGAGCGGTATGCCCGCGCCCCATGTCCGGCGCCGGTGTCGCCTTCTTCTCTCAGCCTTCGTGCCCATGGTCTTCGACCGGGCCGGGCTTCTTCGCTTCAGCACCTCTTGACCAGGGCTTTCATCGCCCCGTCGGCGGTGTCGTTCCCGTCGCCCGGAGGCAGGCGTGTCCGCCCCTCCGCGATCCGCGGCCCTTTCTCTTTCTGTCCGGAAAGGACACCCCCACCATGACCACCACCCTCGAACGCCCCACCAGAACCCGGAGCACGACTCTCACCGGTGTCCTCGACGTCGACGCACACGGCAAGGGCCACCTGCGGGCCGCCGCGAGCCTCCTGCCCGCTCCGGCGGACCCGCAGGTCCCGGCCGCGCTGATCCGCCGCCACGGCCTCCGCAAGGGCGACCTCGTCGAAGGCGTCGCCGGACCGCAGCCGATCCTCACCGAGGTCACCGCTGTCGACGGTCACGCCCCCGCGGGGCAGCGCAGGCACTTCCGCGACCTCACCCCCCTGCACCCCCACGACCGGCTCCGCCTGGAGCACCCCGCCTCCGGCCTGGCCGGCCGCCTCACCGACCTGCTCGCCCCCGTCGGCAAGGGACAGCGCGGCCTCATCGTCGCGCCGCCGAAGAGCGGGAAGACCGTACTCATCCAGCAGCTCGCCGCGGCCGTCGCGGGCAACCACCCCGAGTGCCGCCTGATGGTGCTGCTACTGGACGAACGTCCGGAGGAGGTCACCGACATGCGCAGGTCGGTACGCGGTGAGGTGTACGCCTCCACCTTCGACCGCCCCGCCAAGGACCACATCGCGCTCGCCGACCTCGTCGTGGAGCGGGCCAAGCGGCGGGTGGAGGCCGGGGAGGACGTCGTGATCCTGCTGGACTCACTGACCCGGCTCTGCCGCGCGCACAACAACGCCTCGGCGGCGGGCGGCCGTACCCTCAGCGGAGGCGTCGACGCGGCCGCGCTGCTGGGCCCCAAGCGGTTCTTCGGGGCGGCACGGCAGGCGGAGGAGGGCGGTTCGCTGACCATCCTCGCGACCGCGCTCGTGGACACCGGCTCACGCGCCGACGGTTACTTCTTCGAGGAACTGAAGAGCACCGGCAACATGGAACTCCGGCTGGACCGTGAACTGGCGTCCCGCCGTGTCTTCCCGCCCGTGGACATCGACCGCACCGGCACCCGCCGCGAGGAACTCCTGCTCACGCGAGAGGAGTTGGCGATCACCAGGGGCCTGCGCCGCGCCCTGCGCTCACACGGGGACGCGTCCCTGGAAACCCTGCTGCAACGGCTGCGGGAGACCCCGGACAACGCCACGTTCCTGCGCCGGGTCCAGCCCACGCTGCCGGCGAACTGAGCACCGGGCACGGCAGGAGGGGCGACGACAGCTGTCATCACCCCGCCCCGCGTCAGAACTTGATGCTGCCGATCATGCTGGCGACGTTCGTGGTCAGCTCGCTGATCGTGGGTGCGATGGTCGAGGAGGCGAGATAGAAGCCGAGGAGCATGCAGATGGCAGCGTGTCCCCCCTTCAGTCCCGACTTCTTGATCAGCAGGAAGACGATGATCGCCAGCAGCACCACCGCCGAAATCGAGAGTGCCACGGCGGCTCACCTCCAATGAATCCCAGGGACACGGGGGGTTCGGACTATGGGGGTTGTGACTTCGGTACAGCCCCGGCGGGCCGGCCCGAGAGCCAAGTCCGCGCGGACGCCGCCAGGTTCATACCCACGCAGCGACAGTGATCATAACTATGTGTGCTCGCGCATCGCTCGGCGCACGGCCGCACAAGGGGGCGCATGGCCAATATGGTCGGGCCATGACGACCCAGACAGCCGGCACCGACTCCTTCCCTCGCCGACACGCCCGGACCCAGCGCTTCTCGCTCGGCGCGCCGCGCGCGTTCACCGTGGCCCCCGACGGCTCCCGTGTCGCGTTCCTGCGCTCCGGCTCCGGCACGGACCGCGCCAACTCCCTGTGGGTACTGGACACCGAGGACGGCACCGAACGCCTCGCCGCCGACCCCGGCGCCCTGCTCGCGGGCGCCGACGAGGAGCTGTCCCCCGAGGAGCGCGCCCGCCGCGAACGCAGCCGCGAGGGCGGCGCGGGCATCGTCGGGTACGCCACCGACGCCGCCGCCGAACTGGCCTCTTTCGCCCTGTCCGGGCGGCTGTTCACGGCCGAGCTGCGCGCCGGCACCGCCCGTGAACTGCCCGTCCCCGGCCCGGTGATCGACCCCCGCCCGTCCCCCGACGGCACCCGCGTCGCGTACGTCGCCGGAGGCGAGCTGCGCGTCGTCGGCGCCGAGGGGGCGGACGACCGGCCGCTGGCCACCCCCGAGCGCGACGAAGTGACCTACGGCCTCGCGGAGTTCATCGCGGCCGAGGAGATGGACCGGACGCGGGGCTTCTGGTGGTCCCCGGAGTCGGACCGGCTGCTGGTGGCGCGGGTGGACGACACGCCGGTGCGGCGCTGGTGGATCGCGGACACGTCACACCCGGACCGTGAGCCACACCACGTGCGCTACCCGGCGGCCGGCACCGCCAACGCCGAGGTGACCCTGTTCGTCATCGGCCTGGACGGCACCCGCACCGAGGTCCGCTGGGACCGCGAGCGACACCCCTATCTGGCCCGAGTGCACTGGTCACAGGCGGGTGCGCCCCTTCTCCAGGTGCAGTCGCGGGACCAGCGGAGCACCCTCGTCCTCACCCTCGACCCGGACACCGGCGAGACCCGGACGCTGCACGCGGACGAAGATCCAACATGGCTGGATCTTTTCGCCGGGGTGCCCGCCTTGACCCCCTCCGGACAGCTGGTCCGCATCGCGGACGAGGACGGCGCACGAGTCCTCACCGTGGGCGAACGCCCGCTGACCGGCCCTGAGTTGCACATCCGCGCGGTGCTGGACGTGTCGTCGGAGGACGTGCTGGTCTCGGCCTCCGCCGGAGAGGCGGCCGAGGACCCCGAGACCGGCGAGATCCACGTGTACCGGGTCGGCGAAGCGGGCGTGGAGCGCGTGTCGCGGGAGCCCGGCGTGCACTCGGCGGTCCGCTCGGGCGGCGTCACCCTCCTGATCTCCGCGACCCTGGACAGCCCCGGCACCCGTGTCCAGGTGCTGCGTGACGGGAAATCAGCGCTCGCTGTCCGCTCGTACGCCGAAGACCCCGGTTTGTCCCCCCGCGTGACCCTGACCGAGGGGGGCGCACGACGAATTCCGTGCGCCGTGCTTATGCCATCGGACTACCCCGACGACACTCCCCTCCCCGTCCTGCTCGACCCGTACGGGGGCCCGCACGGCCAGCGGGTCGTCGCCGCCCACAACGCCCATCTGACCTCGCAGTGGTTCGCCGACCAGGGCTTCGCGGTGATCGTCGCGGACGGCCGGGGCACCCCCGGCCGCTCCCCCGAGTGGGAGAAGTCGATCCACCGGGACTTCACGGTCACCCTCGACGACCAGATCGACGCCCTGCACGACCTCGCCGAGCGCTACCCGCTCGACCTCGACCGCGTGGCCATCCGGGGCTGGTCGTACGGCGGTTACCTCTCCGCGCTGGCCGTGCTGCGCCGCCCGGACGTGTTCCGCGCGGGCGTCGTGGGCGCCCCGGTCACCGACTGGCGGCTGTACGACACCCACTACACCGAGCGCTACCTGGGCGACCCCGAGGCCGACCCGGAGAGCTACGCCCGCAGCTCCCTGATCACCGACGAGGGCCTCGCCGACCCGGCGGAGCCGCACCGGCCCATGATGATCATCCATGGTCTGGCCGACGACAACGTGGTGGCCGCGCACACCCTCCGGCTCTCCTCCGCCCTGCTGGCCGCCGGCCGTCCGCACGAGGTGCTCCCGCTGTCCGGGGTCACCCACATGACCCCGCAGGAACAGGTCGCGGAGAACCTGCTCCTCCTCCAGGTCGACTTCCTCAAGCGCGCCCTGGACCATCCCGGACGGCGTTAACGCACCGGCAACTTCGCCGAAGCCACCGCGATATGAGCAGCCGCGAGGCTGATCCGCGTACGGCCGTGCGGGTGCCGTGAGACGGGCCGGGATACGCCATGTCATCCCGGCCCGTTGCCGTACCCCCCGTGCCCCTCCATGGCCCCCGGCACCACCCGCCGCTCCGCCGCGAACAGGCACGCCGACGGATGCGCGACCGGCCCCCCGGCCCCCCGGAACTCCTCCGGGACCGCCAGCTCCGGCACCTCCCGCGCGCACCGCTCCTCCGCCTTCCAGCACCGGGTGCGGAACCGGCACCCGGAGGGGATCGCGGTCGGGGACGGCACGTCACCGCTCAGGATGATCCGCTCCCGGTGCGCCCGCGCCTCCGGATCGGGCACCGGCACCGCCGACAGCAGCGCCTGGGTGTAGGGGTGCGTGGGGTGCTCGTAGATCTCCGTGTCCGTGCCGGTCTCCACGATCCGGCCCAGGTACATCACCGCGACCCGGTCCGCGATGTGCCGCACGATCGACAGGTCGTGCGCGATGAACACGTAACTGAGCCCGAACTCGGCCTGGAGCCGCTCCAGCAGGTTGATCACCTGTGCCTGCACCGACACGTCCAGCGCGGACACCGGCTCGTCCGCGACGATCACCTCGGGGCGCAGCGCCAGCGCCCGCGCGATGCCGATCCGCTGCCGTTGGCCGCCGGAGAACTGGTGCGGATAGCGGCCCAGGAACTCCGGGTCGAGCCCCACCACCTCCAGCAGCTCCCGCACGCGGCGCCGCCGGTCGCCCTTGGGCGCGACCTCGGGGTGGATCTCGTACGGCTCCCCGACGATGTCCCCCACCGTCATCCGGGGGTTGAGCGAGGTGTACGGGTCCTGGAACACCATCTGGATGTTCCGGCGCACCTCCTTCAGCCGGCGCCCGGAGGCCCCGGTGATGTCCTCGCCCCGGAACCGGATCTCGCCCCCGGTGGGCCGCTCCAGATGGCAGAGCAGCTTGGCCACCGTGGACTTGCCGCACCCCGACTCGCCCACGATGCCGAGGGTCTCGCCCCGGCCCAGGCCGAAGTCGACGCCGTCGACGGCCTTCACCGCGCCGATCTGCTTGCGCAGCACGATGCCGCGGGTCAGCGGGTAGTGCTTGACCAGGCCACGGGCCTCCAGCACGGGTTCAGCCGTCGCGGCCATCGAGGCACTCCCTCCAGAAGTGGCAGGCGCTCACCCGGTCCGGTCCGGCCGGGTACAGCGGGGGCTCGTCCGTGCGGCAGACGTCCCGCGCCATCGCGCAGCGCGGGTGGAAGGCGCAGCCGGGCGGGATGTGGGTGAGGCTGGGCGGCAGACCGCGGATGGCGTACAGCTCCTGACCCTTCTGGTCGAGGCGGGGGATGGAGTCGAGCAGGCCGCGGGTGTAGGGGTGGGCCGGTGCCTTGTAGATGTCGTGCACGGGCGCCGACTCCACGATCCGGCCCGCGTACATCACGGCGATCCGGTCGGCCACGTCCGCGACGACGCCGAGGTCGTGGGTGATGAGGACGAGCCCCATGTCGTACTCCCGGCGCAGCTCCGCGAGGAGGTCCATCACCTGGGCCTGGACGGTGACGTCGAGCGCGGTGGTGGGTTCGTCGGCGATGACGAGCGCGGGCTCCAGCGCGATCGCCATGGCGATCATGATCCGCTGGCGCATGCCGCCGGAGAACTGGTGCGGATAGTCCCGCACCCGCTGGGCGGCGCCGGGGATGCGCACCCGGTCCATCAGCTCGACGGCCCGCTTGCGGGCGTCCTTGCGGGACATCCCCCGGTGGACGGTGAACATCTCGCCGAGCTGGTCGCCGACGGAGAGCACCGGGTTGAGGGCGGAGAGCGCGTCCTGGAAGATCATCGCCATTCCGGCGCCCCTGATCCGCCGCCGCTCCTCCTCCTTCATGGTCAGCAGGTCGCGCCCCTGGAAGAGGATCTGGCCGCCGGTGATCCGGCCGGGCGGCATGTCGAGGATGCCCATCACGGCCTGCGCGGTCACCGACTTGCCGGACCCGGACTCCCCGAGCACGGCGAGCGTCTCGCCCGCGCCGACCCCGTACGACACCCCGTTGACCGCCTTGGCGACGCCATCGCGGGAGCGGAACTCCACGTGCAGGTCGCGTACTTCGAGCAGCACGGTCGCCGTCACCTCAGCTTCGGGTCGAGGGCGTCGCGTACCGCGTCGCCGAGCATGATGAAGGCCAGGACGGTGATGGCCAGCGCCCCGGAGGGCCAGAGCAGCGCGTGCGGGGCGTTGCGGATGTAGGGGGAGGCGGCGGAGATGTCGATGCCCCAGGACACGCTGGGCGGCTTCAGGCCGACGCCGAGGTAGGACAGGGTGGCCTCCAGTGAGATGTAGGTGCCGAGCGCGATGGTGGCCACCACGATGACGGGGGCGACGGCGTTGGGCGCGATGTGCCGCAGCAGCAGCCGGGCGGGTGAGGCGCCGAGCGCCCGGGCGGCCTGTACGTAGTCGTTCTGCCGGGCGGTGATGACGGAGCCGCGGGCGATCCGGGAGATCTGCGGCCAGCCGAGCAGCACCATGAACCCGATGACGGGCCAGACCGTGTTGCTGGTGACCACCGACAGCAGCACCAGCCCGCCGAGGACGACCGGGATGGCGAAGAAGACGTCGGTGATCCGGGACAGCACCCCGTCCCACGCACCGCCGAAGAACCCGGCGAGTCCCCCGAGCACCGACCCCAGCAGCGCCACCCCGAGCGTGGCGCACACACCCACCGTGACCGACGTACGGGCGCCGTAGACGGTCCGGGTGTAGACGTCGCAGCCCTGCCCGTCGAAGCCGAAGGGGTGGCCCGGCGACGAGCCGTCCTGGGCCTTGGCGAGGTCGCAGTCGAGGGGGTTGCCGGAGGTGATGGCCGAGGGCCAGATGGAGATGAGGACCAGGAAGAGGATGACGAGCGCGGAGAGCAGGAAGACCGGGTTGCGCCTCAGGTCCCGCCAGGCGTCGGACCACAGCGAGCGCGGTCTGCTGTCGGGCCCGCCGCCCGCCGGTCCGCCCGGCACCCGCTCCAGCGTGGCCGCCTCGCCGGCCGCGAGGTCCATGGTCCCGCCCATGCCGGTCCCGGCGACGGCCCCCCGTGATTCGTACGACGACGGCTCAGGCATAGCGAATCCTCGGGTCGAGTACCGCGTAGAGCAGGTCCACCAGCAGGTTGGCGACCAGGAAGACCAGGACCAGCACGGTCACGAAGCCGACCACCGTCTGCGTGTTCTGCCGGAGGATGCCCTGGTAAAGCTGGAAGCCGACGCCGTGGATGTTGAAGATCCGCTCGGTGACGATCGCGCCGCCCATCAGCGCCCCGATGTCGGTGCCGATGAAGGTGACCACCGGGATCAGCGAGGTCCGCAGCAGGTGCCGGACGACGACCCGGCGCCGGGGCAGCCCCTTGGCGACGGCGGTGCGGACGTAGTCCGAGCGCCGGTTCTCCGCGAGGGAGGTACGGGTCAGCCGGGTGACGTAGGCGAGCGAGACCGAGGCCAGCACCAGCCCCGGCACGATCAGCTCGCCGAACGGCGCCTCCGGCGAGACGGACGGCTTGATCCAGCCCCACTCCACGCCGAGCAGCAGCTGGAGCACGAGCCCGGTGACGAAGGTCGGCACGGAGATCACCACGAGGGTGAGCAGCAGCACCCCGGTGTCGACGGGCCGGCCCCGGCGCAGTCCGGTGAGCACACCGAGGCTGATGCCCACGACGAGTTCGAAGAGGACGGCCACGATGGTCAGCCGGACGGTGACGGGAAAGGCGGCAGCCATCAGCTCGGTGACGGGCTGTCCGTTGAACGCGGTGCCGAAGTCGCCGGTGAAGACGTTCCCCATGTAGGTCGCGTACTGCTGCCAGAGCGGCTGGTCGAGGCCGAACTCGGCGCGGAGCTGGGCGGCGGTGGCCGCGTCGCACTGCCGCTCCCCGCACAGCCCCGCGATGGGATCGCCCATCACGTTGACCATCAGGAAGATCAGCAGGGTGGCTCCGACGAACACCGGCACCATCTGGAGCAGCCGCCGGACGACGTAGCGTCCCATGCGCTCAGCTCACCTTGATCTCGTTGTACACCGGCACGCTGAACGGGTTGAGCTGCACGCCGGTGAGCCGCTGGGAGTAGCCCGCGTTGCCGTTCTGGTACCAGAGCGGGATGGCGGCCATGTTGTCCCGGACGACCTCCTCGGCCTGCTGGAAGGTGGCGACCGACTTGGCCGGGTCGGTCTCGGCGTTGGCCCGGTCCACCAGCTCGTCGAACTCGGAGTTGGACCACTGGCCGTCGTTGGAGGAGGCGCCCGTGAAGTAGAGCGGCTGGAGGAAGTTCTGGATGAGGGGGTAGTCCATCTGCCAGCCCGCCCGGAAGGGGCCGCTCATCTTGTGCTGCCCCATCTGGTTGCGGAAGTCGGCGAAGGTGCCGACCGGGTTGCCGACGCAGGCGTTGTCGTCGCCGAGGGCGTGGTTGATGGAGTTGCAGACCGCGTCGACCCACTCCCGGTGCGAGCCGGTGTCCGCGTTGTAGGTGAGCTTCAGGGAGCCGCCGGGGATGCCGCCGCCCTGCCGCACCAGCCGCTTGGCGGTCGCCGGGTCGTAGGTACAGGCGCGTCCGCACAGGCCCGCCTTGAAGCCGCCGTCGGTGCCGAGGACGGGTGAGGTCCAGTCGGTGGCGGGGGTGCGGGTGCGCTGGAAGATGGTCTTGGTGATCTGGTCCCGGTTGATGGCCATGGAGAGCCCGGTGCGGACCTTCTCCATGCCGGGCCGGTTCCAGCGCTCGTCGTAGTACGGGAAGGCCAGGGTCTGGATGATGCCGGCCGGGGTGTTGATGTACCGCTCGCCGAGGTCGGTCTTGACGTTCTTCAGCTGGGCGGCCGGGATGTCGTCGGCGAGGTCGAGGTTGCCGGCCATCAGGTCGGTGTAGGCGGTGTTGCTGTCGGTGTAGACCTTGAGGATCACCCCGTCGTTGAGCGCCCTGTCCCCGCCGGGGTAGCCGTTCCACTTGCGCAGGGTCATCTGGGAGCCCTTGGTGTAGGACTCGATGGCGTACGGGCCGTTGCCGACCGGGGTCTTCAGCCAGGCGGCGTGGTCGGTGAAGAAGGCGCGGGGCAGCGGGGCGAAGGCGGCGTAGCCGAGGGTGTCGGGGAAGCCGGAGAACTTCTGGTTCAGGGTGACGGTGAAGGTGTGGTCGTCGACCACCTTGAGCCCGGAGAGGGTGTCCGCGTGCCGGCTCCCCATCTCGGGGTGCACCTGGTCGTAGCCCTCGATGTAGCCGAAGAAGTACGCGTTCTTCTGCTTGTTCTTCAGGCTCGCGCCATAGTTCCAGGCGTCGGTGAAGGAGCGGGCGGTGACCTTCTCGCCGTTGGAGAAGGTCCAGCCCTCCTTGAGCTTCACGGTGTAGTGCCGGGAGTCGGTGGTCTCGATCGACCGGGCCAGCATGTTCTGGGCCTCGCCGGTCTTCGGGTCGTACCGCTTCAGGCCCCGGAAGACCATGTCGAGCACCTTGCCGCCCTGCACCTCGTTGGTGTTGGCCGGCTCCAGCGGGTTCTGCGGGTCGCCCCAGGAGGAGGTGAGCATGCCGCCGTCCGCCGCCCCGCTCGCTCCCCCGCCGCACCCGGTGGCCACGAGCATCACCGCGGCGGCGCCGACGAACCATCGGGCGTGCGTGAATCCGCGCATGCTGCCTCCTCAGGAATCACCTCACCGTTAACGGTCAATATCGGCCTGTCGCGGACATCCCGCATGCCCGCCGCCCGATTGCCCCGCCTTTGGGGGGACACGTCAGCCATATGCAGGCAGGTCCGGCACGCCCTCGGTGATCTTGCGGACAAGACGCAATGGATCGCCGCGCAACGTTGCCGAAACGTTGGATCGGGACGCGTGGATGTACGCATTTCGATACCTCGCCGTCCGCATATCGAACTCATTGGTTGATTTGCCCGAAAAACCCGAAGTGAAGCACGGATTGGTTACGGTCGCGCTACACGCGTAGCTACGGATGCGTCAGGCAGAGGTAAAGAAGGTAAAGAGCACGCCAAGTCGACCGAGAATTTATTGACCTTGAATGAATTGCGTTGAAAAAGTCCGGCGTAGCCCGTAGGGGAGCACCCTGCGGAGTCCTCAGACCCTCCCTTGGGCCAGGAGCACCAATGACCACCCCCACTCCATCGGCGGCTGCCGCGCTTGAGGTGACCGACGTTCCCGTCGAGAAGTCGGGTACTCCGGACGGCCCCAAGGGCAGCGAGAGCCGGTCCCCCGGCCGACTCGCCTGGAAGCGTTTCAAGCGCGACCGGACCGGCGTCGTGTCCGCCTTCGTCGTCCTCTTCTTCTTCCTGATCGCCATAGCGGCGCCGCTCATAGCGAAGCTGTACGGCAAGAACCCGTACACCACCTACGCGAGCGAGCGGCCCGAGCTGCTGGACGCGTTCTCCTACCCGGTCGGCGCCAACGGCGGCATGAGCTCGGAGTTCTGGTTCGGCGTCGAGCCCCAGCTCGGGCGGGACGTCTTCACCTTCCTGCTCTACGGCATCCGTACGTCGCTGGGCATCGCCGCCGCCGCCACGATCCTCACCACGGTCGTCGGTGTCGTAGTCGGTGTCACGGCGGGCTACCTGGGCGGCAAGACGGACTACTTCGTCGGCCGGATCATCGACATCGTGCTGTCGTTCCCGTCCACGCTGTTCTTCATCGCCTTCATGCCCGTGATCTACGGCATCTTCATCGCCCCGGACGAGAACGTCCCGACCTGGCTGGTGTCGATCTCGCTGATCATCGTGCTCGCGGCGTTCGGCTGGGCATCCATCGCCCGTCTGCTGCGCGGCCAGGTACTGGTCCTGCGCGAGCGGGAGTTCGTCGAGGCCGCCAAGGTCACCGGCGCCTCCCCCCGGCGCATCGTGTTCAAGGAGCTGCTGCCCAACCTGTGGACGCCCATCCTCATCCAGTCCACGCTGATGCTCCCGGCCTACGTGACCGCCGAGGCCGGCCTCGCCTTCCTGGGCGTCGGCATCACCGACCCGACCCCGGACTGGGGCGTGATGATCGGCCGCGGCGCCTCGTTCTACTCCCAGGACATCACCTTCATGCTGTTCCCCGGTATCTCCATGGTGATCTTCGTCCTCGCGTTCAACCTGCTCGGCGACTCCGTGCGTGACGCGCTCGACCCGAAGTCGAAGCGGTAGCAGGCCAGCTCCACCCGTCCCGGTCCCTCAAAACGTCCGGCTGACTCCGATCGTCCGAATCTGAACTCACAGGCAGGCTCAGCATGGCTTTTTCCCGTAGGAACTTCCTGATCGCCACCGGTGTGGCCGCGGCCTCCACCAGTGTGCTGACCGCCTGCGGCAGCAGTGACGGCAAGGGTTCCGGCCCCCAGGTCCCGTCCGTGAGCAAGGGCAAGACCATGAACATCCCGGTCGGCACCAAGGCCGACTCGGCGGGCCCCGCCCCCGAGGTCCCGGGCGCGGTCAAGGGCGGGACGGTCTACTCGCTCGACCAGTTCGACATGGACCACATGGACCCGGCCCAGATCTACGTCTCGACCGAGGCCGCCATCACCGTGCCGATCATGCGCGGTCTGACCGGCTACCGGATCGACGACAAGGGCGGCTGCACCCTGGTCGGTGACGCGGCCACGGACGCCGGCACCATGAAGGACGGCGGCCGCACCTGGTCCTTCACGCTGAAGGACGGCATCAAGTGGGAGGACGGCTCCGACCTCTCCATGGACGACGTCCGTCACACCTTCGAGCGCCTCTTCGCCGGCTTCGTCACCGAGGGTCCGCGCTACGTCCAGCAGTGGCTGGTCGGCGGCGACAAGTACAAGGGCCCCTACGAGGGCAAGAAGCTCGACTCCGTCGAGATCTCGGGCAAGACGGTCACCTTCCGTCTCACCGAGCCCCGCGCCGACTTCAACTACACGCTCGCCATGCGTGGTTACTCCCTCGTGTCCAAGAAGAAGGACACCAAGGAGAAGTACGACAAGCACCCCTTCTCCTGCGGCCCGTACCGCATCGAGAGCCGCAGCATCGGCAAGTCGATGACCTACGTGCGCAACGAGCACTGGGACCCGAAGACGGACTCGATCCGCAACAACTACCCGGACAAGTACGTCTTCCAGTTCGGCTTCCAGCCCGTCGCCTCGACCGACCGCTTCATCTCGGACCGCGGCAACGACCAGTACGCGATGACGATCTTCAACGAGGTCGCCGCCGAGCGCGTGGCCCAGGTGCTGACCGACGCCAAGCTCAAGAAGCGCGTCCTCACCGCGGTGGACACGGTCACCTACTACTGGCCGATCAACATGACTCGGATCAAGGACCTCAAGGTCCGCCAGGCCATCAACTGGGCCTGGCCGCACCAGCAGCTCCAGACCATCCGCGGCGGCCGCGCCACCAGCGAGATAGCCAGCACGATCCTGAGCCCGGTCACCCCCGGCTACTCGGACTTCGACCTGTACGGCACCACGAAGAAGCCCGGCGGCGACCCGGCCAAGGCCAAGGCGCTGCTGAAGGAGGCCGGCAAGGTCGGCCAGAAGCTGGTCATCGCCTACCAGCAGTCCGACAACATGGTGAAGCAGGCCGTCCAGATCAAGAACGCGCTGGAGGAGGCCGGCTTCGTCGTCGTCAACAAGCAGATCGACAAGTCGACCTTCTACACCCAGATCGGCAAGATCGACAACGGCTACGACCTCTTCGCCGCCGGCTGGAGCCCGGACTGGCCGAACGGCTACTCCGTGTTCTACCCCTGCTGGAGCGGCAAGAACATCGGCGACGGCCGCAGCAACTACGCCCAGCTCAACGACCCGAGCGTGAACAAGGCGATCGACGCCGCGTCGAAGATCGCGGACGTCGAGGCGGCCAACAAGGCGTGGGGCGCCGTCGACCGCCAGATCATGGAGCTGGCCGCCGTGGTCCCGGACTACCACTCCATCCGCAACTGGATGCACGGGTCCAAGGTCGGCAACGTGATCTACGACTCGGGCAACACCTGCGTCGCGCTCTGCAAGCTCTACGCCATGAAGTAAGCGCGCACGACCCATCGGGGGCGGCCACGACCGGGCCGCCCCCACCGGCCCCCCTCACCCCGGCGACGGCGCCCCGTCCGGAAAGTCACGCCCCATGCTCCGCTTCCTCGTCCGCCGAGTCTTCGGCGCGCTGGTGATTCTGCTGATCATCAGCGCCGTCACCTTCTGGCTCTTCTACGCCATCCCGCGTGACCCCGCCACGATGTCGTGCGGCAAGAACTGCACGCCCGACATGCTCGCGCAGGTGCGGCACAACCTGGGCATCGACCACCCGGTCCCGGTGCAGTACTGGTACTGGATCAAGGGCATCTTCGTCGGGCGCAGCTACGGCGACTTCGGCGACTGCAGCGCCCCGTGCCTCGGGTACTCCTTCGCCAACCGCGAGCCCGTGCTCGGCACGATCCTGGACCGGCTCCCGCTGACGCTGTCGCTGGCCCTCGGCTCCGCCGTCGTCTTCCTGATCTTCGGTATCGGCGCGGGCATGATCGCCGCGGTGAAGCAGGGCAAGTGGCAGGACAAGCTGGCCAGCTCGGCCTCGCTGGTCGCCTCCTCGCTCCAGATCTACTTCATCGGCTACATCGCGATGTACTTCCTGGTGGCCAAGCTCGACATCCTGGACAACCCGTCCTACACGCCGCTCACCGAGAACCCGGCCGCCTGGGCCTCCGGCCTGCTGCTGCCGTGGCTGGTGCTGGCGCTGATCTGGACCGCGAACTACACCCGCATGACGCGCTCGCAGCTCGTGGAGACGCTCAGCGAGGACTACGTCCGCACCGCCCGCGCCAAGGGCCTCTCCGCAGCCAACGTGTTCTTCCGGTTCGCCTGGCGCGGCGCGATGGGCCCGATCGTCACCATCTTCGGCATCGACCTGGCCACCCTCATCGGCGGCGCGATGATCACCGAGTACACCTTCAGCCTCCAGGGAGTGGGCCGGCTCGCGGTGGACTCGGTGGAGAAGAGCGACCTGCCCATGCTCATGGGCGTCACCCTGCTGTCGGCCGGCGCGATCGTCGTCTTCAACATCATCGTGGACGCGGTCTACGGCTTGATCGACCCGCGCATCCGGCTCGCCTGACCTCCGCCCGTCCGACTACCCCCCTCGCATCACCCCCAGGAGCGTCCCCGTGACGAGCACCCATCAGCAGCCGTTCCTCTCCGTCAAGGACCTCAAGGTCCACTTCTCCACCGAGGACGGCATGGTCAAGGCCGTCGACGGACTCACCTTCGACCTGGCCAAGGGCCAGACGCTCGGCATCGTGGGCGAGTCGGGTTCCGGCAAGTCCGTCACCAACCTGACGATCCTGGGCCTGCACGACCGCGACCACACCGAGATCGAGGGCGAGATCCGGCTGGACGGCGAGGAGCTCCTCGGCGCCCCGGAGCGGAAGCTGGAGAAGCTCCGCGGCAACAAGATGGCGATGATCTTCCAGGACGCCCTGGCCTCGCTGTCGCCGTACCACACCATCGGCACCCAGATCGGCGAGGTCTACCGCAAGCACACCGGCGCCTCGAAGAAGGCGGCGCGGGAGCGGGCGATCGAGATGCTGCGCCGGGTCGGCATCCCGCAGCCGGACCGCCGGGTCGACAACTACCCGCACGAGTTCTCCGGCGGTATGCGCCAGCGCGCGATGATCGCCATGGCCCTGGTCTGCGACCCGAAGCTCCTGATCGCGGACGAGCCGACCACGGCGCTGGACGTCACCGTGCAGGCCCAGATCATGGACCTGCTCAAGGACCTCCAGCAGGAGTTCGGCACCTCGATCATCTTCATCACCCACGACCTGGGCGTCATCGCGGACATCGCCGACGACGTGCTGGTGATGTACGGCGGCCGCTGCGTGGAGCGCGGCCCGAAGGAGGAGGTGCTGCGCTCCCCGCAGCACCCCTACACCTGGGGTCTGCTCGGTTCCATGCCGACTCTGGACGGCCCGGTCGACGTGCCGCTCAACCCGATCCCGGGTTCCCCGCCCTCGCTGCTGAACCCGCCCACCGGGTGCCGTTTCCACCCGCGCTGCGCCTTCGCGTCCGAGGTGGAGGGCAACCGGTGCGCCACCGAGCGCCCGCTGCTCCAGATCGAGGACGGCCGCGGCAACGCCTGCCACCTTTCCGACGGCCAGCGCCGTGAGTTCCTCGCCGACCTTGCCGCCAGCAAGGCCATCTGACGTACACGAGACGGGATTTCACCACCATGAGCGACACCACTCCCCTCCTGGACGTCTCCGGGCTGACCAAGCACTTCCCGATCAAGGGCGGCTTCCCGATCCGGCGCACCGTCGGCGCGGTCCAGGCCGTGGACGGGCTGGACTTCCAGGTCGCCGAGGGCGAGAGCCTGGGTCTGGTCGGCGAGTCCGGCTGCGGCAAGTCCACCACCGGCCGGCTGATCACCCGGCTGATGGAGCCGACCGCGGGCACGATCTCGTACCGGGGCAAGGACATCACGCACGCCGGCCGCAAGGACCTCGCGCCGATCCGGTCCGAGATCCAGATGATCTTCCAGGACCCGTACGCCTCGCTGAACCCGCGGCACACGGTCGGCAAGATCATCGCCGGGCCCATGGAAATCAACGGCATCGAGCCGCCCGGTGGCCGCGAGAAGCGCGTGCGCGAGCTGCTGGAGATCGTGGGCCTCAACCCCGAGCACTTCAACCGCTTCCCGCACGAGTTCTCCGGCGGCCAGCGCCAGCGCATCGGCGTCGCCCGCGCGCTGGCCCTGAACCCGAAGCTGATCGTGGCCGACGAGCCGGTCTCCGCGCTGGACGTCTCCATCCAGGCCCAGGTCGTCAACCTGCTCCAGAAGGTGCAGCGCGAACTCGGCATCGCCTTCGTGTTCATCGCCCACGACCTGGCCATCGTGCGCCACTTCTCGCAGCGTGTCGCGGTGATGTACCTCGGCAAGATCGTGGAGATCGGCGACCGCGACGACCTGTACGAGAACCCGCGCCACCCCTACACCCGCGCCCTGCTCTCCGCCGTCCCGGAGGCCACGGTGGACGAGACCCCGCGCGAGCGCATCCGCCTGGTCGGGGACGTGCCCTCGCCCATCGACCCGCCGTCGGGCTGCCGCTTCCGCACCCGGTGCTGGAAGGCGACGGAGAAGTGCGCGACCGAGGCCCCGCCGCTCGCGCGGGCCGAGGGCAACAAGGCCGGCCACCTCACGGCCTGCCACTATCCGGAGACGCAGGAGATCATCCCGGTCACCAGCCTCTCCAAGACTCCCCAGGAAGCGGTCTGAACCACCCCTGAGGGCCCACTCCTGAGGGCCCACCCCTGACGACCCGCCCCTGAAGGCCCGCGTCCACCCGGACGCGGGCCTTTCCCATGTCCTGGCCGGAACCTTTCCCCATCGCCCGCGCCCGCTCCCACGGCCGTGTGAGACTGCCCCGGTGCCGACCCAGCCTTTCAACGACCTCTCGGTCGCCTCCCACTACGACACCCTCAACCCCTGGGGTCCGGGCGACGACTTCCACCTCGGCCTGATCCGCGCGGCGGACTCCGTGCTGGACATCGGCTGCGGCACCGGCCAGTTGCTCCGCCGGGCCCGTGCCGAGGGACACCCCGGACGGCTGACCGGACTCGACCCGGCCGCCGCGATGCTGGTGCGTGCCCGGGAAGGCGCCCCGGACGTCGAGTGGGTCCTCGGGGACACCCGGAGCCGCCGGTGGAAGGGGGAGTTCGCGCTCGCGGTGATGACCGGGCACGCCTTCCAGCAGCTGGTCCGGGACGAGGACGTACGGCAGTGCCTGGGTGCGGTGCGCGAGGCGCTCGCGGCGGGCGGCCGCTTCGTCTTCGAGACCCGCAACCCCGAGGTCCGCCCCTGGGAGCGCTGGACCCCGGACCGGGTGCGCACCATCACCGGCCCCGACGGCGCCGAGGTCCGGGTCCACCACGAGGTGACGCACGGCCCGGCGGGCGGTCTCGTCGGCTTCACCGAGACCTATGCGTGCGAGAGCTGGCCGGCCCCGAGGGTCGGCCGCAACACCCTCCGCTTCCTCGGCCCCGGCGAGCTGGACCGCTTCCTCGCCGAGGCCGGGCTGCGTACCGTGGCACGCTACGGCGACTGGGACCGGAGCCCGCTGGGCCCGGCTTCGCCGGAGATCATCACCATCGCCGAAGGGGCGCACGAACGGGCGCGCGGGGACCGGGGAGACACCCCCTAGTCCCTCAAGGTGTCCGCCTCAGTCCTTGGAGGTGTCCTCCTCCAGCGCCGCCAGCGCCGGGTCCAGGATGATGTCCTCCTCGCGGGCCTCGATCGTCGGCTCCTCCGGGAAGTGGCAGGCCGTCAGGTGGCCGGCCCGGTTCCCGGAGAGCTGGACCAGCGGCGGCTCCTCGGTCGCGCACTTGTCCTGCGCCTTCCAGCACCGGGTGCGGAAGCGGCAGCCCGAGGGCGGGTCGATCGGGGAGGGCACGTCACCGGCCAGCCGGATGCGCTCGCGGGCCGGGGCCTGCTCGCCCGCCACGCTCACCTCGGGAACGGCGGACAGCAGGGCGTGCGTGTAGGG
Organism: Streptomyces sp. BK022; assembly: GCF_004217355.1. Classification (NCBI taxonomy): domain Bacteria; kingdom Bacillati; phylum Actinomycetota; class Actinomycetes; order Kitasatosporales; family Streptomycetaceae; genus Streptomyces; species Streptomyces sp. BK022. The sequence continues at coordinate 570,486 of NZ_SHKU01000002.1, read as the reverse complement.
GTGCCGGGGACGGGTGTAGATCGAGTCCCGGTCACCCACCTCGATGATCTTGCCGAGGTACATCACCGCGACACGCTGCGAGAAGTGGCGCACGATGGCCAGGTCGTGCGCGATGAAGAGGAAGGCGATGCCGAGTTCGCGCTGCACCTTCTGGAGCAGGTTGACGACCTGGGCCTGGATGGAGACGTCCAGCGCGGAGACCGGCTCGTCGGCCACGATCAGCTTGGGTTCCAGCGCGAGCGCCCGCGCCACGCCGATGCGCTGCCGCTGGCCGCCGGAGAACTCGTGCGGGAAGCGGTTGAAGTGCTCGGGGTTGAGGCCCACGATCTCCAGCAGCTCGCGCACGCGCTTCTCGCGGCCACCGGGCGGCTCGATCCCGTTGATCTCCATCGGTCCGGCGATGATCTTGCCGACCGTCTGGCGAGGGTTGAGGGAGGAGTACGGGTCCTGGAAGATCATCTGGATCTCGGACCGGATCGGCGCCAGCTCCCGGCGCGAGGCCCGGCTGATGTCCTTGCCCCGGTACGAGATCGTGCCCGCGGTCGGCTCCATCAGCCGGGTGATCAGCCGGCCGGTGGTGGACTTGCCGCAGCCGGACTCGCCGACCAGCCCGAAGCTCTCGCCCACCCGCACCGACAGGTCGATGCCGTCCACCGCCTGGACCGCGCCGACGGTCCGCCGGATCGGGAAGCCGCCCTTGACGGGGAAGTGCTTGGTCAGCCCGGAGACCTCCAGCAGCGGTTCGCCCCCGGCGTCGGCGCCCTCGTCCCGCGGAGCGGGCAGGAGCAGGTCCTTGGTCATGACGGTTCTCCTTTGCGCCCTGGGGGGCGTCTCGTCGATCGTGCCGGGCTCGCGGCGTGATCCGGAAGAAGGGCCCTAGCCCAGCCGGGGCTTGATCTCGTTCACGAAGATGTCCCGCTTCTGCGCCGGGGTCAGATGACACGCCGACTCCCCCGCGCCGAGCAGCGGGCGCTCGGTCGCGCACCGGTTGCCCTCGACCCGGTCCTGGAAGGGACAGCGGGGGTGGAAACGGCAGCCGGAGGGCGGGTTGAGCAGCGAGGGCGGGGAGCCCGGAATGGGGGTGAGCGCGATCGACGGGTCGGAGTCGAGCCGCGGCATCGAGTTCAGCAGGCCCCAGGTGTAGGGGTGTTCGGGCCGGTGCAGCACGGAGTCGACCGAGCCGCGCTCCACCGCGCTGCCCGCGTACATCACCATGATGTCGTCGGCCATGTCCGCGATCACCCCGAGGTCGTGGGTGATGAAGATGATGCCCGAGCCGAACTCCTGCTGGAGGTCCTTGAGCAGGTCGAGGATCTGCGCCTGGACCGTCACGTCGAGCGCGGTGGTCGGCTCGTCCGCGATCAGCAGGTCGGGGTCGCAGACCAGCGCCATGGCGATCATCGCGCGCTGGCGCATGCCGCCGGAGAACTGATGCGGGTAATCCCCGGCCCGCGCCTTGGGGTTGGGGATGCCGACCTTGCCCAGCATCTCCACCGCGCGGTTCCACGCCTCCTTCTTGGAGGCGCCGGTGTGCTTCATGTACGGCTCGGCGATCTGCCGGCCGACCGTGTAGTAGGGGGAGAGCGCGGTCAGCGGGTCCTGGAAGATCATGGCGACCTTGTTGCCGCGCAGCTTCTCCATCTCCGACTCGCGCGCGGTCGTCAGCTCCTGCCCGTCCAGCAGGATCTCACCCTCGACGGTGGTGAACATCGGGTTGTGCAGGCCGAGGACGGTCAGGTTGGTGACCGACTTGCCCGAGCCCGACTCCCCCACGATGCCGAGCGTTCTGCCCCGCTCCAGGTCGAAGGAGAGCCCGTCCACGGCCCGTACGACGCCGTCCTCGGTCTTGAAGCTGACGTGCAGATCGCGCACGGACAGCAGCGGACCGTCGCCCGCCGGGGCCGGAACACCGGCCTCCTTGGTCAAAGTGGTCACGACAGTGCTCCTAGGACAGCCGCACGCGCGGGTCGATGAAGGCGTACGCGGCGTCGACGATGATGTTGAAGAGCAGGATCATGGCGGCGGCGAACAGCATCACGCCCAGCAGCAGCGGCAGGTCGCTGAAGTACACCGACTGCACGGACAGCTGTCCGAGGCCCGGCAGACCGAAGGTCCACTCGGTGATGATGGCGCCGCCGAGCAGCGAGCCGAGGTCGATGCCGAAGATGGTGACGATCGGGATCAGCGAACCGCGCCAGGCGTACCGGAAGAACACGTAACGCTGGGACATGCCCTTGGCTCGGGCGGTGCGGACGTGGTCCTCCTGGAGCTGCTCGATCATCGAGGAGCGCGCCATACGGGTGTACTGCGCCGCGAAGATGGTGGAGAGGATCACCCAGGGGATGATCAGTCCCGCGAACCAGTTCAGCGGGTTCACGGTGAAGTTGTGGTAGCCGGGCTTCTCGAACCAGTGGGTCTGGTAGACGAGCAGCGCCAGGGCCAGCGGGCCGAGGAAGTAGATCTGCATCCCGGAGATGACCATCGCGCCGGCCGTCGCCACCTTGTCGAGCACGGTGCCGCGCCGCCAGGCGGCCACCAGACCGGCGCCGATGCCGATGACGAGGAAGAACACCGCGCTGCCGATGGTCAGCGAGACGGTGGTGGGCAGCCGGTCGATCAGCGTGTCCCAGACCGGCTCGTTGGAGTGGTACGAGTAGCCGAAGCAGGGTGCCGGGCACGGCCCCTGGGCGAAGCTGTCGCTGCCCATGACCAGGTTGTGCAGGAAGAGCAGGTACTGCTCCGGGATGGACTTGTCGAGGCCGAGCACGTGGTGGATGTTCGCGATGGCATCGGGGTTGCAGGTCTTGCCGCACATCAGCAGCGCCGGGTCGCGGGGCACGCCGAAGAACAGGACGAACGTGACGATGCTCAGCAGGAACAGGATGACGACGGCACCGAGGGTCCGGCGGACGAGGAAGCGCAGCATGACAGGGGCAGCTCTCTGACGTCGGCGGTCCGGGGCCCGGCGCCCGGCGCGCCCTGGAAGGGCGCGCCGGAGGCCGGGCGGGGAGGGCGGTTACTTGATGAAGAGGCGACGCGGGTCGACGCCGCTGAGCACGTCGTCGTAGACGAGTCCGCCGACCTTGGACCCGGCGATCTGGGTCTGCTTGTAGTACGCGGTCGGGACGACGTTGATGACGTCCTTCACGATGTGCTGGTCGAGCTTCTCCCACTCGGACGCGGCCTTGGCCGGGTCGGTGATCTTGCTGATCCGGTCGATCTCGCTGTTGACCTGCGGGTCGTTGAGCTGCGAGTAGTTCTGCGCGCCGTCGGCGATCACACGGCCGTCGTACAGCGGCGGGATGACGGTCGAGGCGGACGGCCAGTCGGCACCCCACGCGGTGTGGAAGATGTCGTAGTTGTTGTTCAGCTTGGAGACCTGGTCGTAGTACGTCTCGGCCGGGATCTCCTGGCGCTGGACGTCGAAGCCGGCCTTCTTCAGGCCCGCCGCCATGGCGGTGGAGTACTGCTGGCCCTCGGGGGTGTTGACGTAGCCGAAGGTCAGCTTCATGTTGAGCTTGCCGGCCTTCTTCAGCAGCTCCTTGGCCTTGGCCGCGTCACCGGCGGGCTTCTTCTTCTTGCCCCACGGGTCGAAGGAGGCGTCGTAGCCGGAGACGGTCGGGGAGATCAGACCGCCCGCGACCTCCATGGCGTCGGTGCCGCCGAAGGCGCGGACGAACGGGGTGACCGGCAGGGCGTAGGCGATGGCCTCGCGGACCGTCTTGTCCTGCATCGGCTTGTGGCTCATGTTGATGTTCATCTGGCCGACGAACGACTGGTAGCCCGAGACCGTACGGGACTTCAGCTTCGCGTCCTTGAGCACCGAGGACAGGTTGCCCGCGTCGACCTGGTTGTTGAAGCTGATGCCGGTCTGGTCGGCACCGCCGTCGGCGAGCAGCGCCTTGGTGGACGCCTCGTACTGCTGGTTGAAGCTGAAGTTGAACTTGTCGATGTACTGGTGCCGGATCGGGTCCGTCTTCGGGTCCCAGTTGGTGTTCTTCACCAGCACCATGGACTTGCCGGACTTGAACGACTCGATCTTGTACGGGCCGCTCACCACGGGCGCCTTGTCGTAGCGCTCCTTGGTGTCGCCCTTCTGCGAGACGACTCCGTAGCCGGCCATGGCCAGCGCGTACGGCAGGTCGGGGCGGGCCGTCTTGAAGTGGAAGACGATCGTCTTGTCGTCCGGCGTCGACAGCACCGAGTCGGGCAGGTGCTTGCCCTTGTAGGGGCCGTCCTTGAGCAGCTTGCGGTAGGTCGCGCCCGGCGAGTCGGCGAGCCACTGCTGGAGGAAGGTCGGGCCCTGGTTGATGAAGGGCGCGAAGAGCCGCTCGACGGTGTGCCGGACGTCCTTGGACGTGATCGGCGTGCCGTCCTGGAACTTGATGCCGTCCTTGAGCGTGTACTTCCAGGTCTTGCCGCCGTCGGTGGTGGTGCCCGAGTCGGTGGCGAGGTCGCCGACCACCTCGTGCTTGCTGCCGTCGTTGCTGGTCGCCTTGTAGCCGGTGAGACCGCGGTGCAGCAGGGTAGCGAGCGAGCCCTCGTCGGACACGTAGATCTGTGCCGGATCGAGGTGCGCGTAGCTGTCGCGCTGGAGGACCTCCAGGGTGCCGCCGGACTTGGCGCCGGGCACCTCCGCCGCCGGTCCGGTGGACGCCTTCTCGTCACCGAACTTGATCAGCGCCTGCTGGCGCTGGGCGTTCTGCTGCTGCTTCTTGTCGTCGTCGCCGCTGCCGCTGCCGCCCTTGCTGCAACCGGTGAGCACAAGCGCTCCGGCCGCGAGCACGGAGAGTGCGCCGTATGTGTGGCGTCCGCCCCTACTCATCACGAGGTTCCCACCCATCTCTGTGTCACCAGTGCGTTCCTGTGTCACCAGTGCGAAAGAAACTGCTGGTAGTGCTGTGCGAGGTGCTGTGGTGCTGTGGTGCTGTGAAGTGACCGGTCAGCGAGCGGTCTTGGGGTCGAACGCGTCCCTGACCGAATCCCCGAGCAGGTTGAACGCCACGATGAAGATGATCATCGAGATGCCCGGGAAGAACATGTAGGTGATGTCGTTCTGCATCACCAGTTCCGTGGACGCCTTGGAGAACATCTGCCCCCAGTCCGGCGTCGGTTCGACGATGCCCACGCCGAGGAAGGAGAGCCCGGCCTCGGCGGTGACGAAGGAGGGCAGCAGGTAAGTGGCCTGCACCAGCAGCGGAGTTACCACGTTCGGCAGGATCTCCTTGCGGATGATCCGCCACGAGGAGGCCCCGCTGACCCGGGCCGCCTCGATGAACTCCCGCTCCCGCAGGGCGAGCGAGGTGCCGCGCAGGATGCGGGCGAGGCTCATCCAGCCGAGGAACCACTGGACGATGATCAGCGCCAGTACCCGGACGTAGGTGGGGGTCTCGTCGGTGGGGCTGACGAACAACGAGACGACGACCGGCATGCTGGCGATGAAGAACAACTGCGCCGGGAAGGCGAGCAGGAAGTCGATGACCCGGCCGATGGCGAAGTCGGTGCGGCCGCCCAGGTATCCGGCCGCGACGCCGAGCAGGATGCCGGTGAGGACGACGGTGACGGTGACCGCGAGCGAGATCATCAGCGAGGTACGGATGCCGAACAGCAGCTTGGTGAAGACGTCGTAGCCGTTGCCCGGTTCGAGGCCGAACCAGAACTCGCCGCTGATACCGCCGTTGGGCTGCACCGGCACACCCGCACTGTCGAACAGCTCGGGACGCTCGTCCGCGTACACCGTGTACGGGTCCTTGCCGTACACCTTGGAGATCAGCGGGGCGAGCAGCCCGACCAGGAAGAAGAAGATGACGACACAGGCCGAGATCACGCCGGTGCGGTCGCGCTTGAAGCGCATCCACATCAGCCGGCCGGGAGAACGGCCCTCGAGCTGGACGGTCTCGGTCTTCGCCGGCGGCCCTGGTTCGCCGTCGACGACGACCGAAGTGCCGCCGCCCTCGATGTCGATGGGACTTGTCACGGTTCGTCCGTTTCGCAGATTAGAGTGCGGGAGGTTCCGGAATTGCTGGACAGCGCGCGAACTCGCAGTCGGACGCGCGTAGTTCTAGGGCCGGATCACGCCGCTGGAAGCGACGAACAGCTCCCTCTCGACCCGAGCGGTACGCGGCTAACTATCTGCCATGAGCCAAGTGGCGACCACTGTCTTTAAATCTCAATTCAGTCACAGCTGACGGGCGGAACTTCCAAAAACCGGACAAACAGCTCCCCTGATGAAGGCCGCGAAACGGACGTGTTACATGGCTATCGGTTCAGGATCTCCGCGTTCCGGACACCGGGCGCCCCGGCGGCGGCTCAAATTCGGTTGCGAAAAAGCCCGGCCGCCCCCGAGATGGGGACGGCCGGGCTCAGTCACCCGGCGCTGAGGCCGAGTTGATCAGTCGTCAGCTGTGCTTGGCACGGCTCGCGGTGCGGCCGCGCTCCTTCTGGTCGAGGACGACCTTGCGGATGCGCACCGCCTCCGGGGTCACCTCGACGCACTCGTCGTCGCGGCAGAACTCCAGGGACTGCTCCAGGGAGAGCTTGCGCGGCGGGACGATCGCCTCGAACGAGTCGGCCGACGCCGACCGCATGTTCGTGAGCTTCTTCTCCTTGGTGATGTTGACGTCCATGTCGTCGGAGCGCGAGTTCTCGCCGACGATCATGCCCTCGTACACCTCGGTGCCCGGCTCGGTGAAGAGCACGCCGCGCTCCTGGAGGTTCGTCATCGCGAACGCGGTGACGGAACCGGCGCGGTCGGCGACGAGCGAGCCGTTGTTACGGGTCGTCAGGGTGCCGAACCACGGCTCGTGGCCCTCGTGGATGGAGTGGGCGATGCCCGTACCACGGGTGTTGGTGAGGAACTCCGTACGGAAGCCGATGAGGCCGCGGGACGGGACGACGAACTCGAGACGGACCCAGCCGGAGCCGTGGTTGGACATGTTGTCCATCCGGCCCTTGCGGACGCCCATGAGCTGCGTGACCGCGCCCATGTGCTCCTCGGGGACGTCGATCGTCATGCGCTCGACCGGCTCGTGCACCTTGCCGTCGATCATCTGCGTGACGACCTGCGGCTTGCCGATGGTCAGCTCGAAGCCCTCGCGGCGCATCTGCTCGACCAGGATGGCGAGCGCCAGCTCACCACGGCCCTGGACCTCCCAGGCGTCCGGGCGCTCGGTGTCGAGCACGCGGAGGGAGACGTTACCGATCAGCTCGCGGTCGAGACGGTCCTTGACCTGGCGGGCGGTGACCTTGCGGTCCTTGACGGCGGACTTGGCGTCCGCGCCCTTGCCGGTGCCGCCACGGCCGACCAGCGGCGAGGTGTTGGTGCCGATGACCATGGAGATCGCGGGCTCGTCCACCGTGATCAGCGGGAGCGCGACGGGGTTCTCCGGGTCGGCGAGGGTCTCACCGATCATGATGTCCGGGATACCGGCGACGGCGCAGATGTCACCGGGGCCCGCCACCTCGGCCGGCTTGCGGGTGAGCGCCTCGGTCATCATCAGCTCGGTGATGCGGACGTTCTGGACGGTGCCGTCGCGCTTGATCCAGGCGACCGTCTGGCCCTTGCGCAGCTCGCCCTGCTCGACGCGGAGCAGCGCGATACGGCCGAGGAAGTTGTCCGCGTCGAGGTTGGTGACGTGGGCCTGGAGCGGCGCGTCCTCCTCGTACGTGGGGGCCGGGACGTGCTCCAGGATCGTGGAGAAGAACGGCTCCAGGCTGTCGGAGTCCGCCGGGACCGTGCCGTTCTCCGGCTTGGTCAGCGACGCGATGCCGTCACGGCCGCAGGCGTAGACGATGGGGAACTCGATCTGCTCCTCGTCCGCGTCCAGGTCGAGGAAGAGGTCGTAGGTCTCGTTGACGACCTCGTCGATGCGCGAGTCGGGGCGGTCCGTCTTGTTGATGCACAGGATGACGGGCAGCCGCTGCTGGAGCGCCTTGCGCAGCACGAAGCGGGTCTGCGGCAGCGGGCCCTCGGAGGCGTCGACGAGCAGGACGACCGCGTCGACCATCGACAGACCACGCTCGACCTCGCCACCGAAGTCGGCGTGGCCGGGGGTGTCGATGATGTTGATCGTGATCGGGTCCCCACCGTCCTTGGGGTGGTACTTCACCGCCGTGTTCTTGGCGAGGATCGTGATGCCCTTCTCACGCTCCAGGTCGTTCGAGTCCATCATGCGGTCGTCGACGGAGTCGAGCTGGTGGGCGGCGAACGCGCCGGCCTGCTTCAGCATGCCGTCGACGATGGTGGTCTTGCCATGGTCGACGTGGGCGACGATGGCGACGTTACGGATGTCGTGGCGCGTGGCCATATTGCGGCGTACTCCCGGAGTGTGCGGACTGCCCTGCGCGGGTTTCTCTAGCGCGGGACCTGCCGGGCTGGACACGCCACGGCCTCACCCCATGGTACGTGGCCCTGCGGGGGACGGCCTCCGCAGGGCCACGGGGCCCGGTTTCCGGGGGAAATCAGGGGTGGGGCCGGGCGTCAGTTCCCGCTCGGAGAGGGCGAGACCTTCGCGCCCTTCTTGAGGAAGCCCATGTCCTCGTAGACCGGGGTCTGGAAGCCGAAGGCTCCCGTGTTGACCAGGGTCTTCCGCACGCCGACGAGCTGGGGGCGCTGGTAGAGCGGGATGGAGCCGGCCGCCGCCCAGATGCGGGTGTCGGCCTTGCGGATGAGGTCGCGGGACTCGTCCTCGTCCAGCGTCGAGGCGGCCTGGTCGAAGAGCTGGTCCACCTGGTCGGTGCCGACCCGGGTGTAGTTCTGCTCGACGTTCACCGAGCCGTCGGCGGCGGGCGCGGGCTTGGCGAAGATCGGACGCGCGTCGGTGGCCGGGAAGGCGGAGGCGGGCCAGGAGTAGAGGGCGAGGTCGAAGTCGCCGGCCGCGATGTGGTCCTTGAAGTAGCTCTCGTCCGGGACCTTGATGAGGGTGGTGCGGATGCCGACCTTCTCCAGCATCGCGGAGATCCGCCCGGCCACGGTGTTCAGGGTCTCCGAGCCCGCCCCGGTGGGGAGCACGAAGCGGAGGTTGAGCGCCTGCCCGTCCTTGGCGAGGGGTCCGTTGACCGCGCCCGCCGGGGCGGCCGTGCCCTTGGGGGCGTAGGCGCCCGGGGCACCACCCTGGCCGGTGTACTGCTTGCCGTCCTGGGCGAGGTGGCGGCCGCTGCCGTCGCCGTGCTCGTTCTTGCCGTCGGTGTTCTTGTCGTCCTCGCCGACGATGTACTCGCCGTCCTTGCCGCCCTCGGAGCGGTCGTCGTCGTCCTGGGTGCCGCTCTCCGGTCCGGCGGCCTTCTCCGCCTTCTTCTCCGCCTTGACGGGGCCGCCCGGTACCCACCCGGCGTCCGAGAGCAGGGCCTGCGCCTCCTTGGTGTCCTGGCCGCCGAGGGCGTCGCTGTTGTCGGCGTAGGCGGGCTGGCCCTCCAGCGCCAGGTGGCTGCCGACCGGCTCGGCGGGCAGGCCGAGCGGGGTCAGCACCAGCTTGGCCAGCTCCTTGCGGTCCAGCGCGCGGGCCACCGCCCGGCGGACCCGCTCGTCCGCGAGCACGCCCCCGGCGCCGTTCAGGGCGAGCTGGGTGTAGGCGGGCTCCAGGGACTTGCGCACCTCGTAGGAGCGGAGCCCGTCCTGCTCCTCCAGGTACCGGGTGATGGCCTTGCGCAGCTTCTTCCGCCCGGCGTGCTCCACCTTCTCCGCCGCCAGGCCGTGGGCGAGCGCCCAGGAGCGGAGCTTCTTGGCGGAGGTCTTGCCGCCGCCCGCGAGCGGGCTGCCGGTCCCGGCGCCTCCGGCGGCGCCGCCGATCCGCCCGGCCGTGGCGGCGTCCACGTCGGCGACGTCGACCTTGCCGTCGGCCAGCGCGCCGGCCCGCTCCTCGCGCGGGACGGTGTGCAGCACGATCTGGTCGAGCTTGGCGGGCTGCCCCCACCAGCGCGGGTTGCGGGTGAGGACGACGTCCTTGCCGGCGGTGTCGACCTTGTCCACCCGGAAGGGGCCCGCGGTGGTCTTCAGCTTCCGCCGGGCGCCGTCGTTGAAGGCGTCCGGGGTGCCCATGACGTCCTTCGGGTACAGCGGGGAGAACAGCGACTTCCAGTCGGCGTACGGGCGGGAGAAGGTGACCCGGACCTGGAGGTCGCTGGCACCGCGCTCGATCTTGGAGATGCGGTCGTACCCGGCGTTGCGGGCGGTCCAGAAGGCGCTGTCCTTGCCGGACAGGGCGCGCCACTGGGCGAGGAAGTCGGCGGCGCCGATCTCCCGGCCGTCGCTCCACACGGCCTGCTGGTTCAGCTTGTACAGCACGACCTGGCGCGGCTCGGTCTCGATGACCTTGGCGGACTCCAGATAGGCGGAGTTCACCGCCGGCCGGCCGTTCGCGTCGAGCTGGAACATCGAGGGGAGGGTGGCCTGGGCGACCCGGGTGGTGCCCGCGTCGGCGTCGGCCTGGTAGGCGTTGAGCGTCTCCGGCAGCGCGTCCACGGCCCACTTCACGGTGCCGCCCTCGGCGACGTCGGCGCGGGTGACGTGGGCGATGTCCGGTCCGGCCAGCGGGTGGCCGGCCTTCTCGTCCGAGCCGCAGCCGGCGAGGAGGGGCACCGCGAGGGCGCCCGCGGTGAGGAAGGCGGTCGCGCGCAGGACCGCGCGTGAGCCGACGCCGTCGTGGGACATCTCTGCTACCTCCGGAAGGCCGCGGCCGTGTTGATCACTTTTGGCGGTATATGGAGCTGATCAGATCTATGCGCCCACTGAAAACGACCGCACCGGGGGAAACGGGGCGACACGACCGCGCCGCGCGGCAACCCCACCCGTGCGGCGCAACCCCGCCCGCTCGCGGGGCCGCGAACCCGCCCATACGCTCCCAAAGTGACGTCCTCCCTGTTCCGGGGGCGCCCCCGGCACGCCACGGCGCACATACGCGTGCGGGTCGCGCACGCGCTCGTCGGCGCGGTCGCCGGGGCGGGCTGGCTGGCCCTCCCGGTCCTCGCGGCGCAGGAGCCGGCGACCGCGTCCCCTGACCGCACCGCCCGCGCCGCTCCCGCCATTCCCGCCGCTCCCCGGGACGACGAGTCTTCCGCCGTCGACCTGATCCTCCCCGTCGCCGTGCTCGGCACCGCCGGGGCGGTGGCCGCGTACGGCTACGTACGCAGGGGCCGCCGCGCGTCCGGCGCCGCCTCCTCGGCACCTGCCGCCCCCACCCCGGCCGAGTCCGACCGCCGGGCCCGCGCGGCCCTGGTCGAGGCGGACGACAGCGTGCGGGCGAGCGAGGAGGAGCTGCCCTTCGCGGCCGCGCTCCTGGACGAGCGCGCCCTCGCCCCCTTCCGCCACGCGGTCCACACCGCCCGCACGGAACTCTCCGCCGCCTTCGCCCTGTGGCACCGGTACGAGGAGGGCGAGCCCCGCGACCTGGGCGACCGCGGGCAGACCCTGGCCGGGGTCGTCGGCCGGTGTGCGGAGGCGGGGCGGGTGCTGGACGCGCGGGCTGGGGAGCTGGACCGGCTGCGCTGGGCCGAGGTGGGCCCGGCCCTCGGGGTGGCGGAGGGGGCGTTCCGCCGGCTTACGGCACGGGCGGCGGGCGCGCGGGCCACGGTGGCGGACCTGGGCGAGCGGTACGGGCCGGCGGCCGGCGCGCGGGCCGCCGGGTGCGCCGAAGAGGCCATGGACCGGCTGGTGTTCGCCACCGCCCGGCTGAACGAGGCCCGCCGTGCCGCCGACTCGGGCGAGCGGGGGCGCGCGGTACGTCAGCTCCGGGCCGCCGAGGGCTCGGTGGCGCAGGCCGGGATCCTGGTGGCGGGGGCGGACCGCACGGCTCGTCGGCTGCGGGAGGCGGCGGCACTGGTACCGGCCGCGCTGACCGGGGCGGAGGCGGTGCTGACGCGGGCGCGGGCGACGGACACACCGGTGCCGTCGGGGGCCGACGACACCCTGGCCGCCGTACGTGCGGAGCTGACGGCGGGCCCGTACGACCCGCTGGACGCGCTGCGCCGGATCACCCGCGCCCTGGTCCGGCTGCCGGGGGCGCGCAGCGGGGTGCTGGACACGGCGGCCGAGCTGGTGGCGCGGGCCGCCCTCGGCGAGGCGGAGGACTTCGTCGCGGTGCACCGGGGCGCGGTGGGCACCGATCCCCGCTCCCTCCTCGCGGCCGCCGTACGCACCCTCGCCGCCCCCCACCCCGTCGAAGCCGCCGTCCTCGCCCGCCGGGCCCTGGAACTGGCCGAACGGGACGTACGGGCGCACGGCCTGCCGGAGTCAGGCACCGAGGGGACCACCGGGGCGGTCCTCGGCGGGGTGCTGCTCGGCGCGGAGCCGGACGGGGGCCCGCCGGTGGCGTTCGGCGGCCCGGAGACCCGCCGACGGTTCAGAACAGGCTGAGCAGGGCCTCCGCCGGGTCGGTCAGGGGGCTGTCGGCGCCGGGGAGCGGCAGCTCGAACCAGACCGTCTTGCCGCGCGGGGTGCGGCGGGAGCCCCAGGCGGCGCTGAGCAGGCCGACCAGTTGCAGGCCCCGTCCGCCCTCGTCGGTGTCGCGGGCACGGCGCCTGCGGGGCTGGACCAGACCGGCGTCCCACACCTCGCACACCAGGGTGCGGTCCAGCAGCAGCCGGAGCCTGATCTCGCCCTCTCCGTACCGCAGGGCGTTGGTCACCAGCTCGCTGACCAGGAGCTCCGTGGTGTCGACCAGGGGTTCCAGGTCCCAGCTCAGCAGTTGCGCCCGCGCGTACTCGCGGGCCCGGCCCACGCTGCGCGGCTCGCGGGGCAGCGTCCAGTCGCCGACCGACTCGGTGGGCAGGCCCTGGACGCGGGCCATGAGCAGCGCGATGTCGTCCTCGCCGTGCCGGGTGTCCAGGCTGTTCAGGACGTGGTCGCAGACGTCCTCCAGGGGGCGGGAGGGGTCGGTGAGCGCCTGCACGAACGCCTGGAGCCCTTCGTCCAGCGGGTGGTCGCGGGACTCGACCAGACCGTCGGTGTAGAGGGCGAGCAGGGCGCCTTCGGGCAGCTCGACCTCCACCTCCTCGAACGGCTCGCCGCCCACGCCCAGGGGCATGCCGGGCGGCACGTCCAGCATCAGCGCGGCCTCGCCGGGCTCCACCAGCACCGGCGGCAGATGGCCGGCGTTGGCGAAGGTGCAGCGCCGGGTGACGGAGTCGTAGACCGCGTACACACAGGTGGCGAGGTAGACCTCGCACAGGTCGGCGTCGCGCGGCTGGCGGGCGGCGCGGGTGGCCTGCTGGACGCCGCCGGGGGTGCCGAGGCCCCGGGCGATCTCGTCCAGCGCGGAGAGCACCTCGGCCGGTTCGAGATCGAGCAGGGCCAGGGTGCGTACCGCCGTACGGAGTTCACCCATCGCCACGGCCGCGCGCAGGCCGCGTCCCATCACGTCGCCGACCACCAACGCCGTGCGGTGGCCGGGGAGTTCGATGACGTCGAACCAGTCGCCGCCGACCTCCGTGGCCGCGTTGCCCGGCAGGTAGCGGCAGGCGATGTCCAGGCCGGACGCCTCGGGGTCGCCGGGCGGGAGCAGGGACCGCTGGAGTATCAGCGCGCGTTCGTGCTCGCGGCGGTAGAGCCGGGCGTTGTCGATGCAGACGGCGGCGCGCGCGGCCAGCTCCACCGCGAGGTCCCGGTCGCGGTCCCCGAACGGCTCGCTGCCCTTGGTGCGGGCGAACTGCACGATGCCCACCACGGTGTCGTGCGCGACCATCGGCACGGCGAGCGTGGACTGCACCAGGCCGCCCTCCTCGGCGGGCACCCGCTGCGGCCGGGCGGTGCGCAGGGCGTCCGCGCACGGGGAGTTGAACGGGAAGCGGTGCACCGCGCCCAGTTCCACCCGCTCCCCCGAGCCGCCGAAGGGGGCGTCGGAGACGGCGCTGGCGAAGGCGACCCGGCGCAGTTCCGCGCTGCCGTCGGCCAGCTTGGGCGGGGCCTCGTCGCCGGTCAGCAGGGCTTGGTAGAGGTCGACGGTGGCCAGGTCGCAGAAGCCGGGGACGACCACGTCGAGAAGTTCGCGGGCGGTCGTCTCCAGGTCGAGCGAGTTCCCTATGCGGGCGCCTGCCTCGTTGAGCAGCGCGAGGTTGCGCCGCGCGGAGGCGGCCTCGCGGGCGGCCTCGCGCCGGGCGGTGATGTCGGTACCGAGCCAGGCCACGCCGATGGGGCGCCCGCTGCCGCTGTGCACGCGGTAGAGGTTGATGGACCAGTGCCGGCGCTCGTCGGAGTCCGGCACGAAGCCGGTGACGTGCATGTCCGTGATGGACTCGCCGGACTCCAGCACCCGGCGCATGGTGGCCGAGACCCGGTCGGCCTCGGCGCGCGGCAGATAGTCGTGGACGCCCTTGCCCCGGTGGTCGTCCGGAGTGCCGCCGAAGATCGACGCGAACCGGGTGTTGGCCCGCCGCACCCGGAGATCGGTGTCGATCAGCAGGAACCCGAAGGGAGATTGGCCGAATATCGCCTGCGAGGCCGCGAGGTCGGTCTCGATGCTGCGCAGGGTCCGCACGTCCACCACGATGCAGACGGCGGCCTTGTCGCCCTCGGCGGTGCGGGTGGGCATGACGTAGACCTCCGCCATGCCCTCCTCGCCGCGCGAGCCGTCCTCGCCGTCCGGGACGCGGAAGGGGACCACGCCGGTCCACTCCCGCCCGTCCAGGATCTCGGCCATCTTCCGCTGGCCGCGACTGCGCAGGTCGGGGTCGACGAACGCCTCGATCGGGTCGAGCCCCACGGCCCGGTGTGCGGGGATGCCGAAGAGCTGTTCGGCGCGCAGGCTCCACTGCTCGATCAGCCCGCCGGGACTGAGGGAGAAGGACGCGACCTTTATGTAGTCGTACATCGAGCCGGGCGGACTGCTCTGCCACATGTCAGCGGGGGCCGCCTCCTCGGCGGCCCGGCTCCTCGCGCCGCCCGACGGGTCCTCGGACTCCGTGGCCTTCGCTGGTATCTCGCTCACGCGAACCGTCCCCTCCAGCTCACCGCGTCCGGCACCGGTCACCGGGGGCGGCTGCCCGCAGTATCCAGCACTACGGCGCCGCACAACACGGTGTTCACGATCACAGCTCGGTACGGGTGCCTTCCGGCCCGCGCTGCGACAACACTTCCAGTCTTCTAACCAGCGAACACGGCCTCGAACCACGCGCCCGGCAACGCGCTTGCGCACCGGGGCACGAGCCGACCCACGCGGGGGCGCGCGCACCCCGTCCGTACCCCCGGCTCACCCCGCCGTGCCCCTGATGCACCCGCCCGCGCTCCGGGTCGTGGGGCGCGGGCGGGCATCATTCGGGGATCGCCAGTTCGAACCACACGGTCTTGCCGCTGCCGCCGGGCCGGGTGCCCCAGCGGGCGGAGGAACCGGCGACGAGCGCCACTCCCCGCCCGCTCTCGTCCTCGGGCCGGGCGATCCGCTCGCGCGGCGGGTCCGGCACCTGGTCGGAGACCTCCACCAGCAGCGCCCCGCCGTCCCCCACCGAGCGCACCAGACGCAGCCCGATCGGGCCGTCCGCGTGCCGCAGGGAGTTGGTCACCAGCTCACTGACCAGCAATGCCGTCAGATCGGCGAGGGAGTCCAGATGCCAGCGGCCCAACTGGCCCCGGACAGCGGCACGGGCCGCGCGCACCGCGCCGGGTTCCGAGGGGAAGGTCCACTCGGCGCAGTCGCCCTCGGTGTCGAACACGCCGATCACTTCCCAGGCAGCGAGCCCACCCATGTCCGATTTCATGGGGTTACTGGCCACATACCCGGTATGAGGGGAGCGGTACCGCGCGGACCGGGGCACTGTGGCACGAACGGCGTACAGCGTCCGGCGGCCGGCCGGGCCACCCCTCGCGGGCTCGGCCGAGGAGCACGGGGGCGTGACGGGGTACCGCCGGCCCGGCCTCGGCTCCGTACGCCGGGCGACGCATCCGGTACGCCGGTCAGCGCGCCTGTGCGCCGAGGCGGGCGGCGATCTCGCGGACGGCCGGGACGTCCTGGTCGAGCCAGGGCACGTCCCAGAGGCGGTCGGGGGTGAGCCAGCGCAGTTCGTCGTGGTCCTGGAGGGCCTCGGGTCCGGGGGAACCCGGACGGAGCCGGGCGGTCCACACCCACAGCACGTAAGGGTTCCTCAGGGGCCACTCCCCCGGTACACGTTCGACCGCCTCGGCGTCGACGCCGAGTTCCTCGCGCAGTTCGCGCACGAGGGCGTCGTCGGGCCGCTCGCCGGGCTCGACCTTGCCGCCCGGCAACTCCCAGCGCCCGGCCAGCTCCGGGGGCGCGCTGCGCCGCGCGGCGAGGAGCCGGTCCCCGTCGAGCAGGGCGGCTCCCACCACCACGATCCGTTCGGTCATGGTCCGGAGCCTACGGGAGCACGCCCGTGGTCAGTTGCGCGTGCTCTCGCCGTGCTGGCTCACGCGTTCCACACAGTAGAGCTGCCTGTGCCCGCGGCCGTCGAGACTGTCGGCGATCTTCTGGGCTTCCGCCCGCGTCGCGTACCGGCCGACCCGGTAGCGATTGCCGTTGTCGTCCTGACGTATGACGAGCCAGGGCAGAACGACCGCACCCTCGTTCATCGCCCCCACCGTTTCCCTTCCCGTGCCCCTAAGCACCCGCCCCACCCGCTTTCCGCTCCGGGGCCCCAAGGTGTCCCGCCTGAGGAAACCGCAATACGCATATGCCCGAGCGTACGCCCAACCTTCACACAGCGGATACGGCTTTTCACGAAGAGGTACGCAACCGGCCAGAACGCAGGGGGGCGCACGGAATCGGACGCGCCGCACGGGGCGGCGATCCGCACAAAGGGGTCCGACCGCCGCCCACCAGGGGCGACGGTCGGATCGCCGCGGAGCCACGGCGGGAAGCGCGGGAGCCGTACGCCGGGGTACGCCCCCGGGGAGCGCGTCCCCTGTGCGCTACCTCACGATGCGGCGTCAGCGCACGGAGAGGTGGTACGCGACCTGGTAGCGGTCGGCCGGGATGACGACGTCCGCGGTCTCCACCGGGCGGCCCGACGCGTAGTAGGTGCGCTGGATGACGAGGACGACATGGCCGGGAACGCCCCCGAGCAGGAGGAGTTCCTCCGCGAGGCCGGGGCGGGCGCCGACCTCCTCGGTGACGTTGTCCACGATCACGTCGATCGCGCGCATCCGCTCCACCACGCCCATCCCGCCCAGCGGGCCCTCCTCGGGCAGCATGACCGGGGTGCGGCCGGTCACGGCGAGCGGCTCCCAGGAGGTGGAGAGCATCATCGGCTCCCCGGCGTCCCGGAACAGGTACTTCGTACGCATCACCCGCTCTCCCGGCTCGATCCCCAGCCGCTCCGCGACCCCGGCCCCGGCCTCGGCGCGCTCGCTGCTGGACTCCCAGGTGCCGCGCGCGGTCGCGTCGGCCTGCTCCTGCCGGAAGGGGGTGGCGCCCCCCGAGGGGCGGTACCCCGAGCGCGCCACACTGCGCGGCACCGGACGCTCGCGCACATACGTCCCCGAGCCGGACCGCCCCTCGACCAGCCCCTCGGCCATCAGCACCTTGCGGGCCTCCAGCGCGACCGTGTCCGAGACGCCGTACTCCTCGCGGATACGGGCCTGCGACGGGAGGCGGGTATGGGGCGGCAGTGAACCGTCGACGATCTTCTGGCGGAGATCACCCGCCACACGCAGGTACGCCGGCTGCTCACCGAATGTCACTGGCCGCTCCCATCAGGTTGTACAGACAGCAACAGCGTGGCAACCGTGGGTTGTGCCATGCAAGCAAAGGCCAAAGAATCACTCGATGTGATGACGAGGAGTGGCGCACACCCGGGTCCAGCAACTTTCTCCCAAGGCCGGTGGCCTTCTCCGGCCATGACTCCCCCGCTGGGCCGTGATCACACCTCGGCGCCGCCGCCCGCCGCGCCGTCGCCGGTCCCCGGGGAGCCGGAGCCGGGAGGGGTGGTCGCCGGCTTCAGCGACTCGCGGGCCGGGATGTCGGCTGCCGGGTCGATCAGGGCGGAGCCGGCGTCGTAGGGGGCGTGGGGGTTGGGCGACCCGTAGGGGGCGGGTGACCCGTAAGGGGGCGGCGTCCCGTAGGGGTTGGGCCCCCGTAAGGGGCCTGCGGGCCCTGCCGGTCCGGCTGGGACTCTCCGGGCGGGGCGCCCGCGGGTTGCGGGGAGAGCTCTGACGGGCCTTCGGGCTCGCCGGGTTCGCGGGCAGGGGACATGGACACCGCTACCGTTTCCGGGACGAGTTGCGCCAGCGGGGGCGGACGAGGAGGCTCGGGCGGGCTACCGTACGAATGCGCGCATGATAAGCGGGTCCGGACAAGACCGGAAAACGGATTCGGCACCCGAACGGGCGGCGCGCGGAACGGACATGGGGGCGGGGCGTGGGGGACGGAATGAGCGGCGCCGGCATACGGGCGGTCAACGGCCTCACCGCGCGGTGGGCGCGGACGGTCGCGGCGGACGACGGGACGGTGTTCTCGGCGGCCGGCGTGTGGCCGCTGCTGGCCTTCTTGGCGGACGGCGCGGCCGGCCAGGCGCGGGCGGATCTCTCGGAGGCGCTGGGCGCCCCCGCGGACGTGGCGGCTTCGGCGGCCCGCCAACTCCTCGCGGAGATGGCCTCGGTGACCGGCCTGGACACCGCCCTCGGCCTGTGGACCCAGCAGTCGCTCCGCCTACGGGACGACTGGCTCGCGGGGCTTCCGGCGGGCACCCGCGGCACGTTCGGGGACGACCTGCTCACCGCGCAGGAGCGCCTGGACGCGTGGGCGGCCGAACGCACCGGCGGACTGGTCGAGCGGATGCCGCTGAAGCTGACGAGAGACGCGCAGGTGGTGCTGGCGAGCGCCCTCTCCCTGCGGACGACGTGGCGCCAGCCCTTCACCGAGATGCCGCTGCGCCCGGAGCACGGGCCGTGGCAGGGCCGTACGCTGCTGGGTCTGTTCCGCAGGTCGGTACGGCCGGACCGGGTGGGCGTGGCCGCGACCCCGGAGGGCCATGTCACCGCCCTGACGGTGCCCGGCGACAACGGCATCGACATCCACCTCGTGCTCGGCGAGGAGGGCATGACCCCGGGTCAGGTCATCGGGGCCGGCGTGGGCCTGGTCGAGCGCACGCTCCCGGTCACCGAGGGCGGCCGTCTGCCCCTGGGCCACGTGGGGCCGGGCCTGCACGTGGAGCAACGTCCGTCCGCGAGCCCGGAACCGGTCGCCCTGGACGTCCGCACGGTGGCCTACGAGGTCCGCGCCGACCACGACCTGCTGGCCGACCCGTCCCTCTTCGGCCTCCCCACCACCCCGCACGCCCACTTCCCCGGCATCTCGGACACCCCCCTGACGATCGGCGCGGCCCGCCAGTCGGCGGTGGCCCAGTTCAGCGCGAAGGGCTTCAGGGCGGGAGCGGTGACGGCGGTGGCCGCGACCCCGGGCAGCGCCCCACCCCAACTCCCGCACACCACCACGGTCCTCAGCCTCACCTACGACCGCCCCTTCGCCTTCCTCACCACCACCCGCTCCCCCCGCCTCCTCCTGACCACCGGCTGGGTGACAGCCCCCACCCCGTACCCGGCCATGCACCTCACCCCTGCGAGCACCTCATGAGCAAGCGCCTGATCTCCCTGTACGCGGCGGTACTGGTGGCCCTGAGCCTCGCCGCGTCCCTCCCCTTCGACGCGGTCGAGTACCCGGCCACCGCCCTGTGGACCCTCCTCACCATGCCGTCGTCGGTCGTGGCGGCCGTCGCGTGGATGGCCGCGAGCACCCTGCTGCCCTCCACATTCGACCCGGGCCCGACCGCCTCCGCCCTCCTCACCCTGACCTTCCACCTGGCGGCAGGCGCCCTCAACATCGGGGCGTTGCTGCTCATCAGGAAGGCATGCGCGAGGTGCCGGCTCCTGGTCCGCGCGTGAGCGGCCCGACGCCCGCGCGCTGACCGGGCCGCGAAGGGAAACGCGCCAGCCCCTCACGGCTGGGGCACATAGCCGCACCGGCCTGTCGGAGGCGGCTGCTTTCATGGCGTCATGAGCACCGTGCGCGAGATCGCCGCCCTTCTGCCCGCCCCCTCCGAACTCCGGGCGCACCTGCGTGCATTGGCCGTTCTCGAGGCAGCCATCTGCGACGATCCGGAGTTCTGTCAGTACACCTTTGACCCCGCCTGGGGCCCCGGAGAAGAGGCGGCGCTGATGGACAACGGGTCGGGGGACGACTTCTCCGTGCTCTTCACCCCGGCAGGCGTGCTCATACGCGGGTTCGACCACGAGTCGGAGATGAGTCCGTACGGGACGGAGGACGAGCAGGTCTGGCCCGGCGTCATGGACGACGTGCCCGCCTCGCTGCGCCCGCTGCTGGACGAGCCCGCGTTCTACGACGACGACCTCGACACTCCCCGGATCACCGCCTGCCTCTGGTGGGAAACCGGTGACACCGCCTGGCGCACCGGATCGGCCATCGCCTTCCCCGACGGCAACGAGGACCCGGACGGCTCCGGCTTCCTCTTCCGTCTCCTCGTCGACCGTTCCCCGGACACCGTCCGGGCCCACTTCGAGGACTACTACGAGCGCCCGGTCCCGGTGGACGCCGTACGCCATGTGCTCGCCGGACATGCCCTCACCGCTGCGACGGCCCTGGCCCTCAACCCGGCCGCCCTCGCCGACGACGCTCTGCTCCAGCGGATCGCCGCGCAACCGGAGGCAGCCGCGTTCCTCGCCGGGGACGGCGAGTTCGACGTCACCCGCACCGACCCCATCGAGTCGATCGTCCTGCCCAACGGCCTCCCGGTGGAGCCGGTGGCCGGCTGCAACGCGGGCGGAACCCACTATCTCTGCGGCCCGGCACTGCCCGGCAGCGCTCGTCCTGTCCTCTACACCGACTCCGAGGGCCGGGCCTCCCTCATCGCGGAGTCCCTCGCCGAGGCCCTGACCCTCGCCGTCGTCCTGCCCTCCTGGCACGACGCACTGTCCGGGTTCCGGCCCCCGGCACTCAACGCCGACTACCTCGACGACCACCCGGACCACCCGCCGTCCAGGACCGCCTCCTCGCCGCGCTCGGCCTCCCCCAGGCCACCGAGCGGCAGGTCCTGGACCGCCTCCTCACCACCGCCGCCCGCACCGTCCCCGACGGATTCCTCCCCCGCACACCGGACGAGGAGGAACCCACCTTCGAGCCACTGCTCCGCCTCTCCGCTTCCGCCGGTTAGACCAGACGCCACGCGCACGGCTAAGGATGTGGGTCGCGCCGTTACGCACAGCCCGCGCCGCCTGACGACTGATGCGCTCGCCTCCACGAGCAGCGAGGGCACCAGGAGCAGCTGCGGTCACGGCACCACGGCTGCTACTGCCACAAGTCCGCTCCATCGCGCCCACTCGGGTCCATGGCCAAGAGATCTTCGTGCAGCCCGGAGAGGGCTCGCCCCGTCGGGGTGCCGTCTTCCGCTGACTCCATGACGAGCCAGCCGGCATCGATGCCCCATCCGTTCACATCACTCCCGGAGTCGAGCTCATCGAGCGTTGCGAACACCGCCTCATAGGCGACCGCTCGCGCCAGGCGAACGAGATCCTCCTTGTTCGCCCCAGCAGCAAGGAGCCGCTGGGCAACAGGAAGTTGATCGATAGCATCCGGGGCGGCCCAACCGCCGATCGGACCGCGCCACAGACTTCGCAGCAGCATGAACCGCGCGAGGTGTGGAAGGTCCTCACAGATCTCCGACTTGGCCCAGTCGCCGGCATCGGCTACGCCGAGAGCCTCGAATCGGGCGCGCAGCGACTCCGCTGTCGCCCTTCCACGCGCGTCCAGAGGGTCCAGCCAGGCCTGCCACTCGTTTGAGGATTCACTCACCGCGACAGCATGCCCGACGTGTATCTCGGCTGGAGATCCGCCAGCACTATCGGCAGCTTGGCAGCCCAAGCCGATCCGGCGGGCCAGGTCCCCAGGGCGGGTGGCTGCCTGCTGGTAGCCCGCTTGGAGGTGGCGGCGGCTTCTCCGGCCGCAGCGGCCGTTGTTGTGGCCTCGCTGTCCGTGCCACTGGCGCGGCACCGCAAGGCGGGGACGGGTCCTGGCGGCCCGCCTGCGCGAAGGCCGGCATAGCGAAGGGCACCGGACCCCACGCCCTCCGGCACCACTACGCCAGCCTGCCGACGCCCAGCCGCAGGTCGACGAGGCGGCGTAGCCGCCACCCCCGCGCGTTGACCGAAGTCAGCGCACGGGGGGCTCTGCGCGGACAGCAAAGGCCGCCCAACCCGCTCCACCGCAGGTCAGACGGCCTTTCGCCGCACATATCAGACGTTGAACCGGAACTCCACGACATCCCCGTCCCGCATCACATACTCCTTGCCCTCCATCCGCGCCTTCCCCTTCGCGCGGGCCTCCGCGACCGAGCCCGTCTCGACGAGGTCCTCGAAGGAGATGACCTCCGCCTTGATGAAGCCCTTCTGGAAGTCGGTGTGGATGACGCCGGCCGCCTCGGGGGCGGTGGCCCCCTTGGGGATGGTCCAGGCGCGGGACTCCTTGGGGCCGGCCGTGAGGTAGGTCTGCAGGCCGAGGGTGTTGAAGCCGACGCGGGCGAGGGTGGCGAGGCCGGGCTCCTCGGCGCCGACGGACTCCAGGAGCTCCATCGCGTCCTCCTCGTCCAGCTCCGCGAGGTCCGCCTCCAGCTTGGCGTTGAGGAAGATCGCCTCGGCCGGGGCGACCAGCGCGCGCTGGGCGTTCTTGAAGTCCTCGTCGGTCAGCTCGTCCTCGTCCACGTTGAAGACGTAGAGGAAGGGCTTGGTCGTCAGCAGGTGCAGGTCGTGCAGCAGCTCTGCCCGCTCCGAGCCCTGGAGGATGCCCTGGGAGGACAGGGTGTCGCCCCGCTCCAGGATCTCCTTCGCCTCCTCGACCGCCTTCACCTTCGGCGCGACGTCCTTCTTGATCCGGGACTCCTTCTGGAGGCGCGGCAGGACCTTCTCGATGGTCTGGAGGTCGGCGAGGATCAGCTCGGTGTTGATCGTCTCGATGTCGTCCTTCGGCGAGACCTTGCCGTCGACGTGCACGACGTTCTCGTCCTTGAAGGCGCGGATGACCTGGCAGATCGCGTCGGACTCGCGGATGTTCGCCAGGAACTTGTTGCCCAGGCCCTCACCCTCGGAGGCGCCGCGCACGATGCCCGCGATGTCGACGAAGTCCACCGTCGCCGGGAGGATGCGCTCCGACGAGAAGATCGACGCGAGCTGTGCCAGGCGGCCGTCGGGGACACCCACCACGCCGACGTTCGGCTCGATCGTGGCGAACGGGTAGTTGGCCGCCAGCACGTCGTTCTTGGTCAGGGCGTTGAACAGGGTCGACTTGCCGACATTGGGCAGGCCGACGATTCCGATCGTGAGCGACACGTTGCGACTTCCCGTAGAGGAGTGGGCCAGGGGCTGCCAGGGCCCAGGGGACACCGGCCGATCCACCAGTTTACGGCGTCCGCGCGGGGCAATTAGCGGGAGCGTCCCCCGTCCGGCCGGACTGACCCCCCGGACATGTCTTCGGCGTGTCTGAAGGGCGATTCGGCACATAAACAGACCTAAGTTGGTCCAGTGGAGCAACACAGAACGCGACCTCCGAAAGACGGGCCGCGACGCGGCACACCCACGCCCGCGCACCTTCCGCCCCAGGCCCGGCGCGGTCCGGACGCCGCGCGCGGCGCGGCCGGGGTACCCGTCGCGGCCCGCCGCGGACCCGAGGCCGTACGCGGCCCCGCGGCCGAACCGGGCTCCGCGCCCGGCGCCCGGCGCTTCCCGAACCCCCGGCTCACGGGGCTCGGCGGCGGTTTGTTCTGCGTGGCCGCGATGCTGCTGCTCGGCGCGCTGGACGCCCTGCTGTTCGGCTCGTCCCTGATCGCCTACGGGGTGCTGTTCCTGCCCGTGTGCGTCCTCACCGCGCTCTGGGTGCGCCCCGGCGACCTGCTGACCGCCCCCGTCGCCCTGCCGATCGCCTTCGGCGCCGGCCTCTTCCCGGTCGCCGACGGCAGCGCGGGCTTCCTCGGCTCCCTGATGGGCGTCTTCACCGGCCTCGCCACCCAGGCGGGCTGGCTGTACGGCGGGACGCTGATCGCCGGGGTCATGGTCCTGGTGCGCCGGGTGCGCTGGATCCGCGGCAGACGACGCCGTCCGTAGCGCCACGTGGGCCGGAGTGGGACCGGCCCTACAGCTGTTCCCCCCTGCTGGGTCGTTCCGGAGGGTGCCTCCCGCCGCCGTCCTTGACGTCCACCGCGCAGGTGCGTCGGTCGTGGGACTGGTCATCGGGGATGAACAGCACTCCGGCAACCCGCTCCGGGTGCTCGACGGCGAGCCAGTCGTCGCCCGTGCGGGGATCGGCGGCCGGTCCGAACGCCTGGGACGCCTCGACCGTCCGGCACCCCAACGCCACGCGCTTCTTGTCGACCGCGCAGGCGTCCACCGCGGGGTCGGCGTTCTCGCCGGCGCCGTCGAAGCGGAAGCGGAAGTGGACCTGATCACCTGCCGAGGGCACCTGCGGGTGGGGCTCGAGGCGCCAGTCGACGAGTACGGCGGTGACGCCGAGGGGCCGCCCGTCCGTGTCCACGACCTGCACCCTGGCTCCGGGCGTACCGCGCTCCGCCGTCGTGTCGGTGCAGCCCCAGGAGGAGCAGCCGGACAGGGCGAGCAGCGCCAGGGTCACCGGGGCGACGGCGCACATCCGTGCGGGTATCACTGAGACGACCTCCGGTCGGGGTGGGGCGGGGCAGCGTGTCCCGGTGCCGGGCAGCTGCCCCGGCCCCCTACTGCTCCGCCGAAGCCCGCTGCTCCGCACGCATCGCCGCGCCCACGATGCCCGCGTTGTTCTGGAGCTGGGCCGGGACGATCTCGGCCTTGATCCCCTTGATGTGCGGGAGGAACTTGTCGGCCTTGCGGCTCACCCCGCCACCGATGATGAACAGCTCGGGCGAGAAGAGCATCTCCAGGTGCGCGAGGTACTTCTCGACCCGCCGCGCCCAGTGCTCCCAGGTGAGGTCGGCGTCCTCCTTGGCCTTGCTGGACGCCTTCTTCTCCGCGTCGTGGCCGTTCAGCTCCAGGTGGCCCAGCTCGGTGTTGGCGACCAGCACGCCGTCGGTGAAGACCGCGCTGCCGATGCCGGTGCCGAAGGTGAGCACGATGACCGTGCCCCGGCGCCCGCGCCCGGCGCCGAACCGCATCTCGGCCAGGCCGGCCGCGTCCGCGTCGTTGACCAGCGTGACCGGGAGGCCACCCAGCTTCTCGCTGAACAGGGTGCGGGCGTCCGTGCCGACCCAGCTCTTGTCGACGTTCGCCGCCGTGAGGATGGTCGCGCCGTCCTGGACCACTCCGGGGAAGGTCAGCCCGACCGGGCCGGTCCAGCCGAAGTGGTCGATCACTTCCTTGACGCCGTGGGCGACGCCCTCGGGAGTCGCCGGATGCGGGGTGAGCACCTTGCAGCGCTCCTGGGCGAGATCGCCCTTGTCCAGGTCCACCGGGGCACCCTTGATGCCGGACCCGCCGATGTCCACGCCGAAGATCTGCATGGCCCCACGTTACGACGTACGACTGACGGTCACGCCCCGGGCGTACCGGTTCCGCCGCGTTCGGCCGCCAGGGCGGCGGCTTCCTCGCGCAGGTCGCGGCGGAGTTCCTTGGGCAGCGAGAAGGTGATGGACTCCTCGGCCGCCTTGACCAGCTCCACGTCGCCGTAGCCGCGCTCGGCCAGCCACTCCAGGACCTCCTCGACCAGGACCTCGGGCACCGAGGCGCCGGAGGTGACGCCGACCGTGGTGACGCCCTCCAGCCAGGCTTCGTCGATCTCGCCGGCGAAGTCCACCAGGTACGCCTCGCGGGACCCGGCGAGCTTGGCGACCTCGACGAGCCGTACGGAGTTGGAGGAGTTGCGCGAGCCGACCACGATGACCAGCTCGGCCTCGGCGCCCATCTGCTTCACCGCGAGCTGACGGTTCTGCGTGGCGTAGCAGATGTCGTCGCTGGGCGGGGAGACCAGACCGGGGAACTTCGCCTTCAGGGCGTCGACGGTCTCCATGGTCTCGTCCACGGAGAGCGTGGTCTGGGAGAGCCAGACGATCTTGGACGGGTCGCGGACCTCGACCTTGGCGACGTCCTCGGGGCCGTCGACGAGCTGGATGTGCTCGGGGGCCTCGCCGGAGGTGCCGATGACCTCCTCGTGCCCCTCGTGCCCGATCAGCAGGATGTCGTAGTCGTCCTTGGCGTAGCGGACGGCTTCCTTGTGGACCTTGGTGACCAGCGGGCAGGTGGCGTCGATGGTGGCGAGCCGGCCGCGCTTCGCCTCCTCGTGCACGGTCGGGGCGACGCCGTGCGCGGAGAACATCACGATCTGGCCCGGCGGCACCTCCTCCGTCTGCTCGACGAAGATCGCGCCCTTCTTCTCCAGGGTCTGCACGACGTACTTGTTGTGGACGATCTCGTGCCGGACGTAGATCGGGGCGCCGTACTGTTCGAGGGCCTTCTCGACGGCGATCACGGCGCGGTCCACACCGGCGCAGTAGCCACGGGGGGCGGCGAGCAGGACACGGCGGCCAGGCGAAGCGGTCATGCGTCCCATCGTAAGGCCGGGTGCCGGACCCCGTAGATCCCCCCAGGGGGGTGTCCCCGGCGCACCCCCGTTGTCGGCGGCGGCCGTTACCCTCGCCGCATGGCTGTGAACACATCGCCCGAGGCCCCGCTCCCGGTCGGGGAGGTCTCCCGGCTGATCGGACGCTGGATCGACCGGCTCGGCGCGGTGTGGGTGGAGGGGCAGATCACCCAGCTGTCGCGGCGGCCCGGCGCCGGGGTGGTGTTCCTGACCCTGCGCGATCCCTCGCACGACATCTCGGTGAGCGTTACCTGCTACCGGCAGGTGTTCGACGCGGTCGCGGACGTGGTCGGCGAGGGCGCGCGGGTCGTGGTGCTCGCCAAGCCGGAGTGGTACGCCCCGCGCGGCCAGCTCTCGCTGCGCGCCGCCGAGATACGGCCGGTGGGCGTGGGCGAGCTGCTGGCGCGGCTGGAGCAGCTCAAGAAGTCGCTGGCGGCGGAGGGGCTGTTCGCGGCCGACCGCAAGAAGCCGCTGCCCTTCCTGCCGCAGCTCATCGGGCTGGTGTGCGGCCGTGCCTCGGCGGCGGAGCGCGACGTGCTGGAGAACGCCCGGCACCGCTGGCCCGCCGTCCGCTTCGAGGTGCGCAATGTGCCGGTGCAGGGCGTGCACGCGGTGCCGCAGGTGGTCCAGGCGGTCAAGGAGCTGGACGCGCGGGACGACGTGGACGTCATCGTGGTGGCCCGCGGCGGGGGCAGCGTGGAGGACCTGCTGCCGTTCTCCGACGAGGAGCTGGTCCGCGCGGTGGCGGCCTGCCGCACGCCGGTGGTCTCGGCGATCGGGCACGAGCCGGACACCCCGTTGCTGGACCTGGTGGCCGACCTGCGCGCCTCCACCCCGACCGACGCGGCCAAGAAGGTCGTCCCGGACGTGGGCGAGGAGCTGGCGCGGGTACGGATGCTGCGCGACCGGGGCCGGCGGTGCGCCCACTCCCTGCTGGACCGGGAGGAGCGCGGGCTGGCGCACGCGCTGGCCCGGCCGGTGATGGAGCACCCGCACCGGATGCTGGACGAGCGGGAGGAGCAGGTGGAGGCGCTGCTGGGCCGCGCCCGGCGCACGCTGGGCCATCTGCTGGACCGGGCGGAGTCGGAGCTGACCCACACGCACGCGCGCGTGGTCGCCCTCTCCCCCGCGGCCACCCTCCGGCGCGGTTACGCGGTCCTGCAGAAGGAGGACGGCCATGTGGTCCGCGACCCGGCCGAGGTGACCGGGGGCGAGCCGCTGCGGGCCCGGGTGGCGGCGGGCGAGTTCGCCGTACGAGTCGATGTCGGCGGCGATGAATAGGGTGGGCGGATGAGCAGCAAGGTGGACGAGGCGCTCTCGTACGAGCAGGCGCGGGACGAGTTGATCGAGGTCGTACGGCGGCTGGAGGCGGGCGGTTCCACGCTGGAGGAGTCGCTGGCGCTGTGGGAGCGCGGCGAGGAGCTGGCCAAGGTGTGCCGGCGCTGGCTGGAAGGGGCGCGGGAGCGGCTGGACGCGGCGCTCGCGGAGGAGGCGGAGGAGGAAGAGGGCGAGTAGCGGGCCGGAGCGGCTTTGTTGAAACTTGAACTTCTTTGGCGTAGGGTCGGCTTCGTCACCAGGTCCCGCACCACGGACCGCACGCGCACCTCAGGAAGTCACAGATGTCTCTCGTTCTCGACCCGGCCGCCCAGGACCTGCTGTTCCGCGAGGCCCGCACCGCGAACTCCTTCACCGACGAGCCGGTGACCGACGAGCAGGTCCGGGCGATCTACGACCTGGTCAAGTACGGCCCGACCGCCTTCAACCAGACCCCGCTGCGGATCACCCTGGTCCGCTCCCCCGAGGCCCGCGAGCGCCTGGTCGGGCACCTGGCCGAGGGCAACCGCGCCAAGACCGCCGCGGCCCCGCTGGTGGCGATCCTCTCCGCGGACAACGAGTTCCACGAGGAGCTGCCGGCCCTGTTCCCGGCGTTCCCGCAGGCCAAGGACGCCTTCTTCGCCGAGCGCCCGGTCCGTGAGCGCTCCGCCGCGCTGAACGCCGCGCTCCAGGCCGCCTACTTCGTCGTCGGCGTCCGCGCCGCCGGCCTGGCCGCGGGCCCGATGACCGGCTTCGACGCCGAGGGGGTCCGCAAGGAGTTCCTGGACGACGACCACGCCCCGCTGATGATCGTCAACATCGGCCGCCCGGCCGCCGACGCCTCGCACCCGCGCGGCCCGCGCCTGTCCTACGACGACGTCGTCACGACCGTCTGAGCAGCACCCTCCCGCCGCCCCACGGCGGACGCGAAGGCCCCCGGAATGCGCTTCCGGGGGCCTTCGCGCATCGTGAGAGGGGACCCCTACGCCATCTTGAGCGCCGAGGCCATGGTGGTGAGGCGGTCGAAGGAGGCGGTGCCCGACACCACCGTGGTGGAACCGGGGGTGCCCTCCAGGACGAGGGCGTCGTAGCGGCCGCCGGAGTACCGGGTCCAGGTGCGGCCGTCGATCCTCTCGGTCTTCTTGGTCGCCGAGGAGCCCTGAGTGGCCTGCTCGATGAAGTCGGAGCGCTTCTGGGTGGACTGCTCGACCTGCACGTACTGGCCCTCGGGGTCCTCGAAGCCGAGGTGCCAGCGGTCGGACTCCTCGCCGCGGAAGCGGACGGAGGTCGCCTTCCAGGTGTCCGGCAGCCCCTCGGGGGCCGCCACCGGGTAGCTCACGGCCCTGCGCGCCGTGGTCGTCTCGACCGTGTAGTCGACCCGCGGGAGGTCGGGCTTGTGGTCGTCGTGCGGGACGAAGACGTAGATGACCGCCGCCGCGATACCGATCAGGGCCAGGGAAAGGATCATGTCCCGGACCGTCTTCTGCTTGCCGTTCGAACCTGCCACGCCTCCTATGGTCTCAGGTGCCCTCCGCGCTCATCCGTGGGGCCCCCTGCTCATTTTGTAAGCCCGGCGATAGAGTCACCTCATACTCATCCGGCCGTCGTCGTATCAGAAAGGTGCGCTCCGATGACCGAGCATCATCTGCCGTCCGAACTCGATGTCCCCTCCGAGGCCCCCGACCGCAACCTCGCCCTGGAACTGGTCAGGGTCACCGAGGCCGCGGCCATGGCCGCGGGCCGCTGGGTCGGCCGCGGCGACAAGAACGGCGCCGACGGCGCCGCCGTGCGCGCCATGCGGACCCTCGTCTCCACCGTCTCGATGAACGGCGTCGTCGTCATCGGCGAGGGTGAGAAGGACGAGGCGCCGATGCTCTTCAACGGGGAGCAGGTCGGCGACGGGACGGGCCCCGAGGTCGACATCGCCGTCGACCCGATCGACGGGACCACGCTGACGGCGAAGGGCATGGCGAACGCGATCGCCGTGCTGGCCGCCGCCGAGCGGGGCGCCATGTTCGACCCGTCGGCCGTGTTCTACATGGACAAACTGGTCACCGGCCCCGAGGCGGCCGACTTCGTGGACATCGACGCGCCCGTGTCCGTCAACATCCGCCGGGTCGCCAAGGCGAAGCGGCGCACCCCTGAGGACGTCACGGTCGTCATCCTGGACCGGCCCCGGCACGAGGGCGTCATCA
This sequence comes from Streptomyces sp. BK022, assembly GCF_004217355.1. NCBI lineage: Bacteria > Bacillati > Actinomycetota > Actinomycetes > Kitasatosporales > Streptomycetaceae > Streptomyces > Streptomyces sp. BK022. The sequence continues at coordinate 540,473 of NZ_SHKU01000002.1, read as the reverse complement.
AGGAGATCCGGGACACCGGCGCGCGGATCAAGCTGATCTCGGACGGCGATGTGGCGGGGTCCATCCTGGCGCTGCGCGAGGGCACCGGCATCGATCTGCTGCTCGGCATCGGCGGCACCCCCGAGGGGATCATCTCCGCCTGCGCGGTGAAGTGCCTGGGCGGCACGATCCAGGGCAAGCTCTGGCCCAAGGACGACGAGGAGCGGGAGCGGGCGATCGCGGCCGGCCACGACCTGGACCGGGTGCTCACCACGGACGACCTGGTGAGCGGGGAGAACGTGTTCTTCGTGGCGACCGGGATCACCGACGGGGAGCTGATGCGGGGGGTGCGGTACCGGTCGGAGACCGCGACCACCGACTCCATCGTCATGCGGTCCAAGTCGGGCACCGTGCGGAAGATCGAGTCGGAGCACCGGCTCAGCAAGCTGCGGGCCTACAGCGCGATCGACTTCGACCGGGCGAAGTAGCGAGCCGGGGGGGGGCGCGGGCGACCTCCGCGGATGCCGGTCCGCCATGGCCGGCCCCGCGGTTCCCGCGCCCCTGGAAGTCTCCGGCTCAGCCCGCTATACGCGTCGCCGTGGCCTTCTTGAGCTCCACCTCGCGCCTGCGCCTGCGGGCCAGGACCACGCGGCGCTCGGCCGCGGTCAGGCCGCCCCAGACGCCGTACGGCTCGGGCTGGAGCAGGGCGTGCTCGCGGCACTCGATCATCACCGGACAGCGGGCGCACACCCGCTTCGCCGCCTCCTCGCGGGACAGGCGCGCGGCGGTCGGCTCCTTCGACGGCGCGAAGAACAGACCGGCCTCGTCGCGGCGGCACACCGCCTCGGTGTGCCAGGGCGCGTCCTGATCCCTGTCTCGCGCCGGCCCCCGCTGGGCCGGAACGGCGGCTACCTGCAGGGACGAATGCGGCGGTTGCAGCACGGTCTACTCCTGACGACGAATTCGCTAGCGAGAGACGATGCAGCAAGCCCTACCCGTTGTACGCGCGCCTATGCACTGCGTTCCCAACCACCGGCGTACGACGGCCTGTTCGGCGTCAGTCCCCCAGGTACTTGCGCAGCGTCCGGTCGACCTTGCCGTGGGCCCGCTCGACCGTGCCCTGGACCCGGCCGAGGATGTCCGCGACCACCCGGCCGCGCCGGGGGCGCGCCTCCACGTTGCCCAGCACCGACCAGCCGTCGACGTAGATGACGGGGGCGTCCGGCTGCACCGAGTCCATCGTGCTGACCTCGAAGTTGCCCAGCACACTGCCGCCGGTGCCGCGCAGTGACACGTTCTCCGGGACGCGGATCTGGACGTCCCCGAACACCGACACCGCCTTGATCACCACCTGCTGGTACTCGAAGACGGCCTCGCTGAGGTCGATCTCCACGCTGCCGAACACCGCGAACGCGTGCACCCGGCGCCCCGCGCGCCAGCGGCCCCGGCGCACGGCGCTGCTGAAGACGGCCACCACGCTGGTGTCCGCGTCGGCCGGGAGCGAGCCGGGCGGCAGGCGGTGCGGGACGGAGGCGTAGGCGGGCGCCGCCGGGCGCTCGTGCGCGGCGGGCAGGTCGCGTATGAAGACGTCCAGCTCGCCGACGGTCTTGGTGTGCAGCACCCCCTCGATCCGCTCGGCGTGCTCCTCGGCGGTCAGCCGGCCCTCGGCCAGGGCGTCACGGAGGATGTCGGCGACCCGGTCGCGGTCGGCGTCGGAGGCGCGCAGGTCGGCCGGGCGCGGGGCGGTGTCCACGGGCTGCGCGTGCTTCTTGAGGTCCACGACGGCAGCGTACCGAAACGCGATAGATCGCGACTAGGGCCTGTGGACAACTACCGGACCAGGGTGCCTCCCGCCCCGCCCGGCAGCGCCGGAAAGCAGGTGAGTCCTACCTCACCACGGCACTGTCCGAGCCGGGTTCTACGCTGGACAGGCTCGCCAGCGTCGGCGGGCGCCGTCCGTCGATGAAGGAATGGGCTGAGATGCCTGAGTTCGCGTACACCGATCTGCTCCCCCAGGGTGAGGACACCACGCCGTACCGGCTGGTGACCTCCGAGGGCGTGTCCACCGTCGAGGGGCCGGACGGGCGGACGTTCCTCAAGGTGGAGCCGGAGGCGCTGCGCAAGCTGGCCGAGGAGGCCATCCACGACATCCAGCACTACCTGCGCCCCGCCCACCTCGCCCAGCTCCGCCGGATCATCGACGACCCGGAGGCCTCCGGCAACGACAAGTTCGTCGCGCTGGACCTGCTGAAGAACGCGAACATCGCGGCGGCCGGCGTGCTGCCCATGTGCCAGGACACCGGCACCGCGATCGTCATGGGCAAGCGCGGCCAGAACGTGCTGACCGAGGGCGGCGACGAGGCGGCGCTGAGCCGCGGCATCTACGACGCCTACCTGAACCTCAACCTGCGCTACTCGCAGATGGCTCCGCTCACCATGTGGGAGGAGAAGAACACCGGCTCCAACCTCCCCGCGCAGATCGAGCTGTACGCGACCGACGGCGGCGCCTACAAGTTCCTCTTCATGGCCAAGGGCGGCGGCTCGGCCAACAAGTCGTTCCTGTACCAGGAGACGAAGGCCGTCCTGAACGAGTCCTCCATGATGAAGTTCCTGGAGGAGAAGATCCGTTCGCTGGGCACGGCCGCCTGCCCGCCCTACCACCTGGCGATCGTGGTCGGCGGCACCAGCGCCGAGTTCGCGCTGAAGACCGCCAAGTACGCCTCCGCGCACTACCTGGACGAGATTCCCGCCGAGGGCTCCGCGCTCGGTCACGGCTTCCGGGACAAGGAGCTGGAGGAGAAGGTCTTCGAGCTGACCCAGAAGATCGGCATCGGCGCGCAGTTCGGCGGCAAGTACTTCTGCCACGACGTGCGCGTGGTGCGCCTGCCCCGGCACGGCGCCTCCTGCCCGGTCGCCATCGCGGTCTCCTGCTCGGCGGACCGCCAGGCCGTCGCCAAGATCACCGCCGAGGGCGTCTTCCTGGAGCAGCTGGAGACGGACCCGGCGCGCTTCCTGCCGGACACCACGGACGAGCACCTCGACGACGCGAGCGACGTCGTCAAGATCGACCTGAACCAGCCGATGGACGCCATCCTGGCCGAGCTGACACGGCACCCGGTCAAGACCCGGCTCTCGCTCACCGGCCCGCTCGTCGTGGCCCGCGACATCGCGCACGCCAAGATCAAGGAGCGGCTGGACGCGGGCGAGGAGATGCCGCAGTACCTGAAGGACCACCCGGTGTACTACGCGGGCCCGGCCAAGACCCCCGAGGGGTACGCCTCCGGTTCCTTCGGCCCGACCACGGCCGGGCGGATGGACTCCTACGTGGAGCAGTTCCAGGCGGCCGGCGGCTCCAAGGTGATGCTGGCCAAGGGCAACCGCAGCAAGCAGGTCACCGACGCCTGCGACGCCCACGGCGGCTTCTACCTCGGCTCCATCGGCGGCCCCGCCGCCCGCCTCGCCCAGGACTGCATCAAGAAGGTCGAGGTCCTCGAGTACGAGGAACTGGGCATGGAGGCCGTCTGGAAGATCGAGGTCGAGGACTTCCCGGCCTTCATCGTCGTCGACGACAAGGGCAACGACTTCTTCCAGGACCCGGCGCCCGCGCCGACGTTCACGTCGATCCCGGTCCGGGGCCCTGGCCTGGGCTGAGACACCCCCTAGGCTGCCCGCATGACTTCTGCGGCTTATCTCTCCGGGTTGTTCGCGGCGGACGGGCGGGTCGCCGTCGTGACCGGGGGCAGTTCCGGCATCGGACGGGCGATCGCCGAGGCGCTGGCGCGGGCCGGGGCCTCGGTGGTGGTCGTGGCGCGGGACAAGGAGGCGCTGGAGGCCACCCGCGCCCGGCTCGCCGGACTCGGCTGCCGTGCCGGGTGGGTGAGCGCCGACCTGAGCACGCGGGACGGGGTGCGGGCCGCCGCCGAGGAGGCGGCCGGGGTGTTCGGGGAGCCCGACATCCTCGTCAACTGCGCCGGGATCAATCTGCGGCCCCCCTTCAGCGAGTTGAGCGACGAGGAGTGGGACCTCACCCTCGCCGTGAACCTCCGGGCACCGCATCTGCTGAGCCGGCGCTTCGGGCCCGGCATGGCCGAGCGGGGCTTCGGGCGGATCATCCACATCTCCTCCCAGCAGGCGCACCGCGCCTTCGTCCGCTCGGGGGCGTACGGCGTGTCCAAGGGCGCGCTGGAGTCGCTCGCGCGCTCCCAGGCCGAGGAGTGGTCGCCGTCCGGCGTCACCGTCAACACCCTGGTGCCGGGCTTCGTGATGACGCCGCTCAACGCGCGGCTGTCGTCCGACCCGGAGAAGGTGGCGGCGCTTGCCGCGCGGACGATGGTGGGGCGCAACGGTCTCGCCGAGGACTTCGCGGGCGCCGCCGTCTTCCTGGCGAGCCGCGCCTCGGGTTACGTCACCGGCCAGTCCCTCTTCGTGGACGGTGGGTTCTCGGTGCACTGAGGCGTTCCCGGGTGCACCGGGACGTCAGGTGCGCCGGGACGCCGCCCCGTCCGGCCGAGCCCAGGAACATCACGGCGCCCCCGTTCGCTGTACCGGGTATGACCGACGAGTACCGCACCGAGCACGACTCCATGGGCGAGGTCCGCGTCCCCGCCCACGCCAAGTGGCGCGCGCAGACCCAGCGCGCCGTCGAGAACTTCCCCCTGTCCGGGCAGCGTCTGGAGCGGGCGCACATCGAGGCGCTGGCCCGGATCAAGGGCGCGGCGGCGAAGGTGAACGCCGACCTCGGCGTGCTGGACCGGGACGTGGCCGACGCGATCCAGGGGGCGGCCGCCGAGGTCGCGGACGGCACCTGGGACGAGCACTTCCCGGTGGACGTCTTCCAGACCGGCTCCGGCACCTCCTCCAACATGAACGCCAACGAGGTCATCGCCACCCTCGCCGGCGAGCGACTGGGCCGGGACGTGCACCCCAACGACCAGGTCAACGCCTCCCAGTCGTCCAACGACGTCTTCCCGTCCTCGATCCACATCGCGGCCACCACCGCCGTGGTCCACGACCTGATCCCCGCGCTGGAGCACCTCGCCGCGGCTCTCACCCGCAAGGCGGAGGAGTTCGCGGACGTGGTGAAGGCGGGGCGCACGCATCTGATGGACGCCACCCCCGTGACGCTGGGTCAGGAGTTCGGCGGCTATGCGGCGCAGGTGACGTACGGCGTGGAGCGGCTGCGTTCCTCGCTGCCCCGGCTGGCCGAACTCCCGCTGGGCGGCACGGCGGTGGGGACCGGGATCAACACCCCGCCCGGCTTCTCGGCGGCCGTGATCGAGGAGGTGGCGCGGGCGACCGGGCTGCCCTTCACCGAGGCCCGCGACCACTTCGAGGCGCAGGGCGCGCGCGACGGGATCGTGGAGACCAGCGGCCAGCTGCGGACCGTCGCGGTCGGCCTGACGAAGATCGCCAACGATCTGCGCTGGATGTCCTCCGGTCCGCGCACCGGCCTCGCCGAGATCCGCCTGCCCGACCTCCAGCCCGGCTCCTCCATCATGCCGGGCAAGGTCAACCCGGTCGTCCCGGAGGCGGTGCTGATGGTCGCGGCCCAGGTCGTCGGGAACGACGCCACCATCGCCGCGGCCGGCGCCGCCGGGAACTTCGAGCTGAACGTGATGCTCCCGGTCATGGCGAAGAACGTACTGGAGTCGGTGCGGCTGCTGGCCAACGCCTCCCGCCTGCTGGCCGACCGCACCGTCGACGGCATCACCGCCGACCGCGAACGCGCCCGCGAGTACGCGGAGTCCTCCCCCTCGGTCGTGACCCCGCTCAACCGCTACCTGGGCTACGAGGAGGCGGCGCGCATCGCCAAGAAGTCCCTCGCGGAGCGGAAGACCATCCGCGAGGTGGTGCTGGAGGGCGGCTATGTGGAGCGCGGCGACCTGACGCTGGAGCAGTTGGACGAGGCGCTGGATGTCCTGCGGATGACGCACCCGTGACGTCCCGCGAACGGCACCGCCGATTTCCCGCCACCTGTCCGGAAGGGTGACGCGCACCGCAGCATCGGGTGCTTCCGGCACCTAATATCTGTCCATGGCGGACGACGAAGCGGTGAGACGAGCGGAAGCGGGCCCGACGGCGGCGTACTGGACCCCCGGCACCCCGATCCTGTGGCGGTACCGGGAGAACGCGGGCGACGCGTTCCACATCGCGCGTCCCGTCACCGTCGTCCGGGACGACGCCGAGCTGCTCGCCGTATGGCTGGCCCCCGGCACCGAGTGCGTCAAGCCGGTGCTGGCCGACGGCACCCCGGTCCACCTGGAGCCACTGGAGTCCCGCTACACCAGGCCGCGCGTGGTGCGGCGGGACCGCTGGTTCGGCACCGGGGTGCTGAAGCTGGCCCGGCCCGGCGAGCCCTGGTCGGTGTGGCTGTTCTGGGAACCGGGCTGGCGCTTCAAGAACTGGTACGTCAACCTGGAGCAGCCGCTGGCCCGTTGGGCCGGCGGGGTCGACTCCGAGGACCACTTCCTGGACATCTCCGTCCACCCGGACCGCACCTGGCACTGGCGGGACGAGGACGAGTTCGCCCAGGCGCAGCGGGACGGTCTGATGGACGCGGAGACCGCCGGGCGGGTGAAGTCGGCGGGACGGCGGGCGGTGGAGGTGATCGAGGCGTGGGGCTCTCCGTACACCGACGGCTGGCAGCACTGGCGGCCCGATCCGTCCTGGTCGGTGCCCGCGCTTCCGGAGGACTGGGACCGTACGCCCGCGCACGTGTCCTCATGAGACCCTTGATGCGCCCCCGGACCACAACCGTAGGATCGTCCTCCGCAAGGGCACCGAGGTACAACTACCGGAGTCTGCGCAGAGCCTGACCATATGTCACCGAGGGGCGGCAGCACGTGAGCGAGGGGTACGAGGCGGGCGGCGGTGCGGCCGGCGCGGGGTTCACCCGCTCGGCGGAAACCACCCCTGACCACGCGGGAATTCCGTTCCTGGGACACGTAATCGGGGTATCGGGACTTCGGCGGCATCTCCTGCGCGCCCGGCGCGCAGCCCCGGACGGACGGATTCGACACGCGTGACGGAGCAGCCCACTTCCTCCTGCGGACGCCCCCAGCCGGGCGTCGACCCCGCCGTGCGCGGGGCGCTGCTGGGCGCACCGGCCCAGATCCGGGGCGGCGCGGGCACGGGGAAGAACAAGAAGAAGGAGCGCCCAGTCAACGGCCCTGAGCACTCGCAGCCTGCCGCCGCCGAGCCCATGGGGGAACCTCCCGCGCGCGCGAAGTCCAGCGTGGGGGAACACCGTCCGAGGCCCGCGCCGGAGTCCATTCCCGCCCAGCCGGGCGCCGAGCAGGAGCGCGCACCGGGCGGCCAGGAGCGGCGTACCGGCCGCGGCGGCCCGCCCGGACGCCCGATGCCCATGCGCCGCGACGGCGACCGGCTGCGGTTCGTCGGCGCGGCCACCCGGCGCATCGCGCGCGGCCTCGACCTGGACGAGATCGTCATGGGTCTGTGCCGCGCCACGGTGCCCACCTTCTCCGACGCGATCCTGGTCTACCTGCGCGATCCGCTGCCGGTCGGCGACGAGCGGCCCACCGGGCCGGTGGTGCTGCGGCTGCGCCGCACCGACCGCATTCCGGACGAGCGGGAGGCCGAGGGCCTGCTGCTGCCGCCCGCGTTCCCGGAGCCGGACGCCGAGGCGGCGGCGCTGGCCGCGCTCTCGGGCCCGGCCGCGCTGACCGCCGAGCTGTGCGAGGTGCGCCCCGGCGGCGCGCTGAACGAGGTGCTGCGCGGGGTGCGCCCGGTGTTCGCGGACACCCCGGCCGCCCGCGCCGCGCTGCCCGAGCTGCTCGGCGAGGACGGCGAGGCGCTCGTCCCGTCCGGACAGCGGGCGATCCTCGCGCCGCTGCGCGGACGGCGCCGGGTGATCGGCGCGGCGGTGTTCCTGCGCCGTCCGGACCGGCTGGCCTTCGAGGCGGAGGACCTGCTGGTGGCGGCGCAGCTCGCCACGCACAGCGCGCTCGGCATCGACAAGGCGGTGCTGTACGGCCGCGAGGCGTACATCGCCGACGAGCTGCAGCGCACGATGCTCCCCGAGACCCTCCCCCACCCCACCGGTGTCCGGCTGGCCTCGCGTTATCTGCCCGCGGCGGAGACGGCGCGGGTGGGCGGCGACTGGTACGACGCGATCCCGCTGCCGGGCAGCCGGGTGGCGCTGGTGGTGGGTGACGTGATGGGTCACTCCATGACCTCGGCGGCCATCATGGGCCAGCTCCGCACCACCGCGCAGACCCTGGCCGGTCTCGACCTGCCCCCGCAGGAGGTCCTGCACCACCTGGACGAGCAGGCCCAGCGGCTGGGCACGGACCGCATGGCGACCTGCATGTACGCGGTCTACGACCCGGTCGCGCACCGCATCACCATCGCCAACGCCGGCCATCCGCCGCCGGTGCTGCTGCACCTGGGCGGCACCGCCGAGGTGCTGCGGGTGCCGCCGGGCGCGCCGATCGGCGTGGGCGGGGTGGACTTCGAGGCGGTCGAGCTCGACGCGCCCGCCGGGGCCACGCTGCTGCTGTACACCGACGGCCTGGTGGAGTCCCGGCTGCGGGACGTGTGGACGGGCATAGAGCAGTTGCGGGAGCGGCTGACCGCGACCGCGCAACTGACCGGCCCGGACCACCCGCCGCCGCTGGAGGCGCTGTGCGACGAGGTGCTGGACATGCTCGGCCCGGGCGACCGGGACGACGACATCGCCCTGCTCGCGGCCCGCTTCGACGGGATCGCGTCCGACGATGTGCGGTACTGGTCGCTGGACGCGGAGGACGCGGCGCCGGGCAAGGCGCGCCGGCTGGCCCGTACCGCACTGGCCGAGTGGGGCCTCGAGGAGCTCACCGACTCCGTCGAGCTGCTGGTCAGCGAGGTGGTCACCAACGCGGTGCGCTACACCACGCGCCCGGTGACCCTGCGGCTGCTGCGCACGGACGTGCTGCGCTGCGAGGTCGGTGACGACGTGCCGCAGCTTCCCCGGCTGTGCCAGGCGAGAGCCACCGACGAGGGCGGCCGGGGCCTGTACCTGGTCAACAAGCTGGCCCGGCGCTGGGGCGCGACCCGGCTCAGCGTCGGCAAGGTCGTCTGGTTCGAGCTGCACCGCGGCTGACCCCCGTCCCCTGCGACGCCGAGGGGCGCCCGGCATCACGCCGGGCGCCCCTCATCTGTCCGGCGCCTACTGGCTCTTGTCCCGCTGGGCCGGGTCGAACGGGTTGCGCGGGGTGAGGCCCCCGGACGGCGGCGGGGTGGTCGGCGTCTGGGTCGGGCTCTGGCTGGGCGGTGCCGAGGTCGGGGTGTCGCTCGGGGTCTCGCTGGGCGTCTCGGACGGGGCCTTCGAGGTGGGCGGTTCGCTGCTCGGGGTCTGCGACGGCGTCTGGGACGGGGTGTTGCTGGGGGTCGGCGGCGGGGTCGGGGCGACGGCGGCACCCTGGGCGGTGTCGAGGTCGAACCGGGCCTGCCGGGTCACGCCGAAGGTGTAGGCAGCCCAGATCTGGGCCGGGGGCCCGCCGCCGTTGACGCGGCCGCCGCCGAGGGCGCCCTTGAGCGAGACATGGGCGAAGCGCGTGACCTTCTCGCCCTCGCAGCCGGTGACTCCGTCCTTGTGCGCCTCGCCGAACAGGCCGACGGAGGTGACGAGATCGGGGGTGTAACCGGTGAACCAGGCCGAGCGGTCGCAGTCGGAGGTACCGGTCTTGCCCGCCACCTGCTGCCCGGCCCGCAGCGGGTTGTTGGCCACGGACTGCCGGGCGGTGCCGTCGTCGACGACGCCGGTGAGCACGGAGGTCACGGTGTCGGCGGTGGTGCGGTCGAGCACCCGCTCGCCGACCGGGCTCGGCAGCTGGACCGTACGGCCCTGCTGCTCCGCCGACTTGATGATGCTCGGGGTGACCTTGCGGCCGTGGTTGTCGAGGGTGGCGTACATGCCCGCCATCTCCATCGGGCTCGCGCCCATGGAGCCGAGGGTCTGCGCGGGCACCGCCTGCATGCCCTCGGTGTCCATGCCGAGCCGCCCCGCGGTGTCCATCACCTTGTCCATGCCGACGTCCACGCCCATCTGCGCGAACACGGAGTTGACGGACTTGTTCATGGCCGTCTGGACGCTGATCGGGCCGTAGTCGGCGTCGTCCTCGTTGGGCGGGGCGAAGCCGACGCGGGAGCCGTGGTCGAGGACCTGGCGGCGGCTGGTGCCGTCGTAGACCGTGTCGGCGCCGATGAGGGTGCCGCTCTGGGTGGTGGCGCCGTGCTCCAGCGCGGCCGCGAGGATGACCGGCTTGAAGGTGGAGGCGGGCTGGTAGTCGCGGCGGGCCGCGTTGCTGAAGAAGTGGTCGTAGTAGTCACGGCCGCCGTACAGCGCCACGATCCGGCCCGTCTTCGGGTCGACGGAGACCGCTCCGGCCTGGACGTCGGCGTCGATGGGGCGCCGCTTCGGGTCGAGCTTGCCGGTGAGCTGGGACTTGACCGACTTCTCCAGCGCGGCCTGCTTCTTGCGGTCCACGTTGAGGGTGATGGTCCAGCCCTGGCCCTCGACCTTGGCCTCGGCCTCCGAGCGGGAGATGCCCTCCTGCTTCATGAGCTGGTGCTGGAGCTGGGAGTTGGCCAGCTGGACCAGGTAGCCCTTCTGCCCCTCCATGCCGGGCGCGCCCTTGGGCGGCTTGGGCACGGGGAACTTCAGGGCGGCGCGCGTGCCCGGGTCGAGCCAGTGCTCCTTGACCATGTTGTTCAGGACGTAGTTCCACCGGTCGGTGACCAGCCGCTTGCCGGTCGGGGTGGCGGTGGACCAGTCGTACTGGCTGGGGGCCTGGAGGAGGGCGGCGAGGTAGGCGCCCTGCTGGACGGTGAGGTCCTGGGCGTCGACGCGGTAGTACGCCTGGGCCGCGGCCTGGATGCCGTAGGCCCCGCGGCCGTAGTAGCTGGTGTTGATGTACCCGGCGAGGATCTCGTCCTTGGACTTCTCGCGCTCCACCTTCAGCGAGATGACCATCTCCTTGAGCTTGCGGGAGACGGTCTGGTCCTGGCTCAGGTAGTAGTTCTTGACGTACTGCTGGGTGATGGTCGACCCGCCCTGCTTGCCGCGGCCCGCGAGGGTGTTGAGCAGGCCGCGCGCGGTGCCCTTCAGGTCGACGCCGGGGTCGGTGTAGAAGGACTTGTTCTCGGCGGCGACGAAGCTCAGCTGGACCTTGCGGGGCACCTTGGAGAGGTCGACTATCTCCCGGTTGACCTCGCCGTCGCGGGCGAGGACCGTGCCGTCGCTGTACTTGTAGACGTTGCTCTGCCGCTGGGCGGCCGCGTTGCCCGCGGGCACGTCGACCGACATGTACAGCGCGGCGAAGCCGGCCATGCACAGCAGGCAGAAGCCGAAGACCGTGCCGAGGATCTTCTTCCAGGTGAAGAGCCGGCGTATTCGGCCCTTGGCGGGCTTGCCGCCGGGGCCGCCGGAGGGTTCGGAGGCCAGGGCTGCCGAACGGCGTCCGGGTGCCGCGCGGTGGCCGCCGCGCTGTCGCGCTCGTCTCTCGTCCGCTCGTCCCATGGGTCCCTTGGCTCCGCTTCCGTCTCGGGGTCAGCTCCGAAAGCTAACACCCCTCTATGTGACAAAGAGCGCCCGATCCACTCTTTTACGGACGTGAGAATGAGCACCCACCCCAAAGGAACCGACGGGCAGGAAGGGTTCGAGGTTGCCCGTGGGAACGCCCGAAAAAGCGGAGTTGCCCGTTCCGACCACCCCTATGCATCGAGGGTATACACCGTGTGTAGAGTGCTCGCCATGTCCATCGGTCACACCCTTCTGGGACTCCTGGAGTCCGGCCCCCGGCACGGCTACGACCTCAAGCGCGCCTTCGACGACACCTTCGGCCACGACCGGCCGCTCGCCTACGGGCAGGTCTACGCGACCATGTCCCGCCTGCTGAAGAACGGCCTCGTGGAGGTCGAGGGCATCGAGGCGGGCGACGGACCCGACCGGAAACGGTATGCCATCACCGACGCCGGCATCACGGACGTCGAGCACTGGCTCGCCAGCCCCGAGAAGCCGGAGGACTACCTCCGCTCGACCCTGTACACCAAGGTCGTACTGGCCCTGCTGACCCACCGCGACGCCGCCGACGTCCTCGACACCCAGCGCTCCGAGCACCTGCGCACCATGCGCGTGCTCACCGACCGCAAGCGCAAGGGCGACCTGGCCGACCAGTTGATCTGCGACCACGCCCTGTTCCATCTGGAGGCCGACCTCAGATGGCTGGAACTGACCGCGGCACGCCTCGACAGACTGCGCGCGGAGGTGGTCGCGTGACCCCGCCCGAGGGCTCCCTGCTCGTCGCCCGGGGCCTGCGCAAGTCCTACGGCCCCACCGCGGCCCTGGACGGCGCCGCCTTCTCGGTCCACCCCGGCGAGGTCGTCGCCGTGATGGGCCCCTCCGGCTCCGGCAAGTCCACGCTGCTGCACTGCCTCGCCGGGATCGTCCGGCCCGACTCCGGCTCGATCACCTACGCCGGACGCGAGCTGACCACCATGAGCGACGGCGAGCGCAGCGCCCTCCGGCGCGGCGAGTTCGGCTTCGTCTTCCAGTTCGGCCAGCTCGTACCGGAGTTGACCTGCGTGGAGAACGTGGCGCTGCCGCTGCGGCTCAACGGCACCTCCCGCAAGGAGGCGGAACGGGCCGCGCTCACCTGGATGGAGCGCCTCGAGGTGGACGGCCTGCGGCGCAAGCGGCCCGGCGAGGTCTCCGGCGGGCAGGGCCAGCGGGTCGCGGTGGCGCGGGCGCTGGTCACCGGGCCTCGCGTGCTGTTCGCGGACGAGCCGACCGGCGCGCTGGACTCGCTCAACGGCGAGCGGGTGATGGAGCTGCTCACCGACGCCGCCCGCTCGACCAACGCGGCCGTCGTCCTCGTCACCCACGAGGCACGGGTGGCGGCCTGGTCCGACCGCGAGATCGTCGTGCGCGACGGCCGGTCGCGGGACATGGAGCGCAGCGCATGAGCGTGCGGCAGTACGCCCGTGACCTGGGGATGGGGGCCCGGTTCGCCGTGACCGGGGGGCGCGAGGGGTGGGTCCGTACGGCGCTGACCGCGGTCGGTGTCGGTATGGGTGTGGCGCTGCTGCTGCTCACCACCGCGCTGCCCGGCGTCGTCTCCGCGCGCCACGCGGTGGAGGAGGCCCGGACCGACTACACGTTCGCCGTGCACCCGCGCCCCAAGGGCGACGACACCCTGCTGCTGGCGGACACCGGCACCTGGTGGCGGACCAAGTCCATCCGCGGCCGCCTCCTCGAACCCGAGGGCCCGAAGGCCCCGCTGCCGCCGGGCGTGGACCACTTCCCCGCCAGGGGCGAGATGCTGGTCTCCCCCGCGCTGGGCGAACTCCTCGCCTCCGGCGACGCCGGGCTGCTGCGCGAGCGGCTGCCGTACCGGATCACCGGGACCATCGGCGCCAAGGGGCTGCTGGGTCCGCGCGAACTCGTCTACTACGCGGGCGCCGAGGGGCTGAAGCCGAAGGCCGGGGGTGCCCGGACCGAGCGGCTGCGCGCCTTCGGCGACCCGCAGCCGGACACCGCACAGGCTGATCCGGTGCTGCTGATGATGGTGCTGGTCGTGTTCGTGGTGCTGCTGATGCCGGTCGCGGTGTTCATCGCCGCCGCCGTGCGCTTCGGCGGCGAGCGGCGCGACCGCAGGCTGGCCGCGCTGCGGCTGGTGGGCGCCGACGGCCGCACCACCCGGCGGATCGCGGCGGGCGAGGCGCTGGCCGGCTCGCTGATCGGCCTGGTCATCGGCGCGGGCCTCTTCCTGGCCGGACGGCAGCTCGCCGGGTCGGTGACGGTCATGGGCGAGAGCTTCTACCCCGCCTACCTCGACCCCTCTCCCCTGCTCGCCCTGCTGGTCGCCCTCGCGGTCCCGGCCTGCGCGGTGCTGGTGACGCTGCTCGCCATGCGCGGGGTGGTCATCGAGCCGCTCGGCGTGGTCCGTACCGCCGTGCCCGCCCGGCGCCGGCTGTGGTGGCGGCTGCTGCTGCCGCTCGCCGGGCTGGCGCTGCTCTACCCGATGATCGGCCAGGGCCGTTCGGACGGCGACTTCAACCAGTACCTCGTCATCGCCGGTGTCCTGCTGTTCCTGATCGGCGTCACCGCCCTGCTGCCCTGGCTGGTGGAGCGCGCCGTCGCCCGGCTCGACCCGGGCCCGCTGTCCTGGCAACTCGCCGTGCGCCGACTCCAGTTGAGCAGCGGTACGGCGGCGCGCACGGTCAACGGCGTCGCGGTCGCGGTGGCCGGTGCCATCGCCCTCCAGATGCTGTTCGCGGGCGTGCAGGGCCAGTACGAGAAGAACACCGGGAAGGACCCCTCCCGCGCCCAGCTGGAGATCGCCCTCTCCGACCACAGCCGCGTCGGCCCGGCCGCCGCCGCGGTCGCCCGGACCAAGGGGGTACGGGCCTCGGTGGGACTGGCCACCGCCTCGCTCGGCGAGAAGCCGCAGGACGCGGACGCCGCCCTCGACGTGATCGTGGGCGACTGCGCCTCGCTGCGGGAGCTGGCGCACCTGCCGTCCTGCCGCGACGGCGACACCTTCGCCCTCGCCGGCCCGGACTTCCGCACCGAGTTCGACCGCGCCTCCCGCGACGCCGTGCTGCGTCCCGGCCACGACGCCTACATCGACCCCGGGTACGCCGACATCCAGGGTCTCTCGGTGCCGGTCGCGATACCGGAGCACCTGCGCTGGGCGACCGCGCGAGGGGACTCGCTGATGCCCCGCGCCAACGGCCTGCTGGTCACCCCGGCCGCGCTCCCGAAGGCAGCCGAACCGGCGCTGTCCGGCGAGGTCTTCGTACGGATGGACCAGGCGCTGCCGGACGCGCAGGAGTACGTGCGCAACACCGCGGCGCGGGTCGACCCGGTCGCGGACATCATGGCCGTGACGCCGACCGAGACGTCCGCCCGGTACACCTCGCTGCGCACCGGCATGCTGATCGGCGCGTCCTGTGTGCTGATGCTGATCGGGGCGAGCCTGCTGGTCTCCCAGCTGGAGCAGTTGCGCGAGCGGCGCAAGCTGCTGTCGGCGCTGGTCGCGTTCGGCACCCGGCGCCGCACACTGGGCCTGTCGGTGCTGTGGCAGTCGGCCCTCCCGATCACGCTGGGCCTGCTGCTGGCCACGGCGGTGGGCGTGAGCCTCGGCGCGGTGCTGCTGCGGATGTCGGCGGCCGAGGTGACCGTGGTCTGGCCCGACGTCCTGGCGCTGACCGGCGTCGGCGCGGGCGTCGTCCTCGCGGTCACCCTCCTCACCCTGCCGCCCCTGCTCCGCATGACCCGCCCCGACGGACTGCGTACCGAGTGACCGCTCAGTCCGCCGCGCCCACGATCCGTACGGGCAGTGGGGTCATCGCCTCGCGCAGGGCCTCGGCCAGTTCCTCGTACTCGGCGGAACGGGCCGCGGCCGTGCGCATGGCGAGGGCGATCCGGCGGCTCGGGGCCGGACCGGCGAAGGAGCTGGTAAGGACCCTGCTGCCACGGGTCGCCTCCAGCCGTATCGCGGTGCGCGGCAGCAGGGTGCAGCCGAGGCCGCCCGCGACCAGCTGGACCAGGGTGGAGAGTCCGGCGGCGGTCGTGGTGACCGGGGCCGCGCCGCCGCCCCGGATCTCCCGGCCGGCTTCCCGGCAGATCTCCAGCGCCTGGTCGCGCAGGCAGTGCCCCTCGTCCAGCAGCAGCAGATTGAGCTCGCGCAGCGCCTCGCGCGGGATGCCGCTGCGGCAGCCGAGTTCATGACCGAGCGGCGTGACGAGCACGAAGTCCTCGTCGAAGAGCGGGAGTTCGCTCACACCGGGCACGCCGAGCGGTACCGCGAGCAGCAGCAGGTCGAGCCGCCCGGAGTGCAGCCCCTCCAGCAGGCTGGCGGTCTGCTCCTCGTGCACCTGGAGGTCGAGCTGCGGATAGCGCTCGTGCACCAGCCGGAGCACGGTCGGCAGCAGATAGGGGGCGACGGTCGGGATGGCGCCGAGCCGCAGCACCCCGGTGAAGGGCGCCCGTACCGCCTCGGCCTCCTCCAGCAGCGCGGCCATCTCGGCCAGCACCGCCTTGGCCCGCACCGCGAGCCGCTCCCCGGCGGTCGAGAGCAGCACCTTGCGGGTCGTACGCTCCACCAGGGCCACGCCGAGGGTCTCCTCCAGCGCGGCGACCGCACCGGACAGCGCGGGCTGGCTCACCCCGATGGCGGCGGCCGCGTCCCGGAAGTGCAGATGCTCGGCGACCGCGGTGAAGGCACGCAGCTGCGCCAGGGTCGGCTGCTTCCGTTTGCCACTACTGATGGTCACTGATAGCCACCTCCGATCAACCAGACCGAGTGTAGCTATTTCACTAATCAATCCACCCTGTGCCACCATCGGCCCAGTCCAACCCATGGGAGACATCCCGCAAGCTGGGGTGTCCCCGCGCTGCAAGGAGAGCACGTGCTCACTGTCGGTGACAAGTTCCCCGAGTTCGAACTGACCGCCTGCGTCTCGCTGGAGAAGGGCAAGGAGTTCGGGACGATCGACCACAAGACCTACGAGGGCAAGTGGAAGATCGTCTTCGCGTGGCCCAAGGACTTCACCTTCGTGTGCCCGACCGAGATCGCCGCCTTCGGCAAGCTGAACGACGAGTTCGCCGACCGTGACGCGCAGGTCCTCGGCTTCTCCGGTGACTCCGAGTTCGTCCACCACGCCTGGCGCAAGGACCACCCGGACCTGACCGACCTGCCGTTCCCGATGATGGCCGACTCCAAGCACGAGCTGATGCGCGACCTGGGCATCGAGGGCGAGGACGGCTTCGCCAAGCGCGCCGTCTTCATCGTCGACCAGAACAACGAGATCCAGTTCACCATGGTGACCGCCGGCTCCGTCGGCCGTAACCCCAAGGAGGTCCTGCGGGTCCTCGACGCCCTCCAGACGGACGAGCTGTGCCCGTGCAACTGGAGCAAGGGCGACGAGACCCTGGACCCCGTCGCGCTGCTGGCGGGTGAGTGATCCATGTCCCTCGACTCGCTGAAGTCCCGCGTCCCGGACTACGCCAAGGACCTGAAGCTCAACCTGGGTTCGGTCATCGGCAACTCCGACCTCCCCGCGCAGCAGCTCTGGGGCGCCGTGCTGGCGACCGCGATCGCCTCGCGCTCCCCCATCGTGCTGCGTGAGCTGGAGCCGGACGCGAAGGCGGCCCTCTCGCCCGAGGCGTACGACGCGGCCAAGTCCGCCGCCGCCATCATGGCGATGAACAACGTCTTCTACCGCACCCGGCACCTGCTGTCGGACCACGAGTACGGCACCCTGCGCGCCGGTCTGCGGATGAACGTCATCGGCAACCCCGGCGTCGACAAGGTCGACTTCGAGCTGTGGTCCTTCGCGGTCTCCGCGATCAACGGCTGCGGCCTGTGCCTCGACTCGCACGAGCAGGTGCTCCGCAAGGCCGGTGTCGAGCGCGAGGTGATCCAGGAGGCGTTCAAGATCGCCTCGGTGATCCAGGCGGTCGGCGTCACCCTCGACGCCGAGGCCGTCCTCGCCGAGTAGTACCCCGCCCGAAGGCCCCGCTCACACCTGCTGAGCGGGGCCTTCGGTGGTTTCACGGGTGTCCTCGGGGGCGGTGCCGGCCGGCTCCGCCTCGGCGGGGACGGCGCTCTCGTCCCCGGCCGCCGCGGCCGCCGGGTCCCCGATCTCCGTCGCCGGCCAGTCCTGCTCGACCGAGTACTTCCGCAGGTACCCCACCACCGTGTTCGTCACGGCCACCAGCGGTACGGCGACCACCGCGCCGCCGATGCCGGCCACCATGCCGCCGGCCGCGACCGTGAGGACCACCGCGAGCGGATGGACCCGCACCGCCCGGCCCAGGATGAACGGCTGGAGGACGTGCCCCTCGATCTGCTGGACCGCGAGCACCACCACCAGTGTCATCAGGGCGGTGAACACACCCTGCGTCACCAGCGCGACGACGATGGCGAGCGCGCCGGAGGCGACCGCGCCGACGAGCGGGATGAACGAGAACAGGAAGATGAAGACCGCCAGCGGCACCGCCATCGGCACGTCGAGGAAGTAGATGCCGAGGCCGATGAATATGGCGTCGATCAGCGCGACCAGCACCGTCCCCCGCACGTACGCGGTCAGGGTGGCCCAGGCGCGCGGACCGGCACCGGCCACGCCCGGACGGGCGGCGGCGGGGACCAGCTTCAGGAACCACTCCCAGATCCGCCTGCCGTCGTAGAGCAGGAAGAGCGTGGAGAAGAAGACCAGCAGGATGCCGGTCAGCGCCTCGACGACGACCTGAACTCCTTCGAGACCGGCCGACGTTATCTGGTCGGTGTTGGCTCCGACGGCCTCACGCAGGTTCTTGGCGATCTGGTTGATCTGCTTGTCGGTGACGTGGAACGGGCTCTTCAGCAGCCAGTTGCGCAGATCGTCGATGCCGTTCTGGATCTGGCTGGAGAGGGTGTCGATGTTCTCCATGACCTGCCAGGTCACGAACCAACCCAGCAGCCCGATGATCACGAAGCCCGATATGGCGGTGAGCGCCGTCGACGGACCGCGCGGCATGCCGTACCGCATCAGCCGGGCCACGGTCGGCTGGAGCAGCGCGGTCACCAGCAGCGCGACCACGAAGGCGAACACCACGAGCTGCACGGCGCTGATGACCCGCATCAGCACCCAGACCGTGCCGGCCAGCACCAGCAGGCGCCAGCCCGCCTCGGCCGCGACCCGCACTCCCCACGGCACGGCGTGCGCGGGGTCGGGGCGCGGAGCGGACGGAGCCGGGCGCGGCGCGGGTACGGCCACCGCCTCGGGAGGGCCCTGGGGTCCGGCGTGCTCCTTCTGGACCTCGGCGCGGCGCTCGTCCAGGCGCTCGCTCATCTCGGTCAGCCCGGCACCGAGCCGGCCGAGCCATCCTGGCATTCGCGTCATGTTCCGTACCCTTCCCCCGCGTTCCGGGCCCACTCCGGCGTGCTTCGTCACGCGGGGAGGCCGTGCGAGGACGACCGTACATGGCGAAAGCCCCTCACCCTGTCAAGGGGAGGGGCTGCGCGCGGCCGGGTGTCACGAGCCGCTCAGTACCAGTGGTTGGCCTGCCAGAAGGTCCACGCCTCGCACGGGCTGCCGTAGCGGCTGTCCATGTAGTTGAGGCCCCACTTGATCTGGGTGGCCGGGTTGGTCTGCCAGTCGGCGCCCACCGAGGACATCTTGGAGCCGGGCAGAGCCTGGAAGAGACCGTAGGCACCGGAGGAGGCGTTCACGGCACGGTAGTTCCAGCTCGACTCGTGGTCGACGATGTTGCTGAAGCACTGGAACTGGCCGGCGCCCACCATCTGACGGGCCATGGCCTGGATCTGGGCGACGGAGTAGCTGCTCTGGGGAGCGAAGCTGGAGACGTCGCGGACATCGCTGCGGCTGGCAGCGGCGGCGGCCTTGGTCTCGGCCCGCTCCTTCGCCAGCTCGGCCGCCTTCTCGGCGTCCTTCTTCTTGGCGATGGCCGTCTCGGCGGCGGCCTTGCGGGCCGCTGCCTCCGCGTCCTTCTTGGCGCTCGCGTCGGCCGCGATGGCCTGCGCGTCGGCCTGCTGCGTCAGAGACGCGGTCTGGACCTGCGCCTGCTGATCCGCGGGGAGCTCAGCGAGGAGCGTGGTGTCGGCAGCCGTCGGCTCGGCGTCGTTGTTCTGCGCGACGCTGCCCGAGGCAACTCCGACGACGCTTCCTACGGCGGTGACCGCGGTGGCGGAGGCCACTGCGAATCCCCGGACCGAAATCCGGCTCACACGGTTTCCTTCCAGCATCGCCCGCTTCGGTGACCGTGGCGGACGCAATCGTGCCCCCGACACTGGTCTCCCAACTGAAGGGTCACAGGAGACACGGGCCCGGTGGGAACTCCCGCACGGGGAGCGCCGCGTGATGCTCGGGCGGCATACGACGACGCTATGGAGTTGGCGACTTGCTCCGTGGATCGCGCCTGCCGGGGGGCTGGAACGTGCCTCGGGGTACAGGTGTGTCGTATGCGGGGCCTGACAGGACTGAGACTCTGCCGTAACCCGGCGGCGAGTGGCAATTCCGGGTTGCGTGTGAAAGCTCACACCTCGTTTGGCCCAAGGGAATTCAGGAAATACCCGCGCACACAGACGCCGCCCGGCTAAGCTCTTCGGCTTCTCCGGGCGGCGCCTGTGGTGGTCCGAGGACGGGTCAGATGTGGCCGTCCTCCAGCATTTCGGTCACCAGCGCCGCGATCTGGGACCTTTCGGACCGGTTCAGCGTGACGTGCGCGAAGAGCGGATGCCCCTTCAGCTTCTCCACGACGGCCACCACGCCGTCGTAGCGGCCGACACGCAGGTTGTCCCGCTGCGCCACGTCGTGGGTGAGCACCACCCGCGAGTTGGCGCCGATCCGGGAGAGCACCGTCAGCAGCACGTTGCGCTCCAGCGACTGCGCCTCGTCCACGATCACGAAGGCGTCGTGCAGCGAACGGCCGCGGATGTGGGTGAGCGGGAGGACCTCGAGCATCCCGCGCGCCGTGACCTCCTCGATGACCTCCCGGCTGGTGACCGCCGAGAGCGTGTCGAAGACCGCCTGGGCCCAGGGGCCCATCTTCTCCGACTCGCTGCCCGGCAGATAGCCGAGTTCCTGCCCGCCGACCGCGTACAGCGGCCGGAAGACCATCACCTTCTGGTGCTGGCGGCGCTCCAGGACCGCCTCCAGGCCGGCGCAGAGCGCCAGAGCCGACTTGCCGGTGCCCGCGCGGCCGCCCATGGAGAGGATGCCGACGTCCGGATCGAGCAGCAGGTCGAGCGCGATGCGCTGCTCGGCGCTGCGGCCCTTGATGCCGAACGCCTCCCGGTCGCCCCGCACCAGCCGGACGTTGCCGTCCGGGGTGACGCGGCCGAGTGCCTTGCCGCGCTCGGACTGGATGGTCAGTCCGGTGTGCACGGGCAGCTCGGACGCCTCGGGGACGAACACATGGCCTTCCTCGAAGAGGATGTCCACCTGTTCACCGGGGAGGGTCAGCTCGGACATGCCGGTCCAGCCGGAGGAGTCCGTGATGGCGAGTTCGGCACGGTACTCCTCGGCCAGCAGACCGACCGAGGACGCCTTGATCCGGAGCGGCAGGTCCTTCGACACGACGGTGACGTCGAACCCCTCGGCCTGGAGATTCCGGGCCACCGCGAGGATGCGGGAGTCGTTGTCCCCCAGGCGGTAGCCGCTGGGCAGCACGCTGGGGTCCGAGTGGTTGAGCTCGACACGGACGGTTCCGCCGAGTTCCCCGATCGGGATGGGGGCGTCGAGCCGGCCGTACCTGACCCGGTAGTCGTCCAGCAGGCGCAGGGCCTGGCGGGCGAAGTAGCCGAGTTCGGGATGGTGCCGCTTGGCCTCCAGCTCGGTGACCACGACGATCGGGAGCACTACCTCGTGCTCCTCGAACCGGGTCACGGCGTTGGGATCGGCCAGCAGGACGCTGGTGTCGAGAACATAGGTGCGCCGGTCGGGCTTGTGGCGCTTTGTGCTGGTCACCACGGAAGGACGTACCCCCTCGGATGAGGTCGGGGAGCGACGAAGTGGAACTGGACCGGTCTGAGATCCCCGCGCGCGGCGGGCCGCAGACCGGCCCTCCGCCACTGCTGCCGTGCCTGCGCGACACGGTCGGGCTGGTGCAAAGGACCTCCCGGGCGGGCGACCCCGTGCCGCCCGCTGAGTCCGACGCCCGTGGTTCGGGTGTCGGCCTGAGAGCGTTATGCCCTCGATCTCGCACGACCATGCAGAAGCGGCCATCGGCAGGCCGGTGAACTCCTCGTTACTTCCGGGCGGGGCCGGGTACACAGGAGCACCCCGCCGGACGGGTGCCGACGGGGTGCCTGGTGTGTCCTGGTGTGTTTCCCGGCGCGGGTGCGGGGCGCCGGTCAGCCGCCGTAGCGGCGGTGCCGGGCGGCGTAGTCGCGCAGGGCGCGCAGGAAGTCGACCTTGCGGAAGGCCGGCCAGAAGACCTCGCAGAAGTAGTACTCCGAGTGGGCGGTCTGCCAGAGCATGAACCCGGAGAGCCGCTGCTCACCGCTGGTGCGGATGACCAGGTCGGGATCGGGCTGGGCACCGGTGTAGAGGTGGCGGCCGATCATGTCGACGTCGACCGACTCGGCCAGCTCGGCCATGGTCACGCCCTTGTCCTGGGCGTCGGCCAGCATGGAGCGCACGGCGTCGGCGATCTCCTGGCGGCCGCCGTAGCCGATGGCGACGTTGACCACTATGCCGTCGACGTGGGCGGTGCTCTCCTCGGCCTGCTTGAGGGTCTGCTGCATCCCGGCGGGCAGGAGATCGCGGGTGCCGACGTGGTGCACGCGCCAGCGGCCGTCCTCGGCGAGGGTGCGCACGACCCCGTCGATGATGTCGAGCAGGGGGCCCAGCTCGTCCTGCGGCCGGTCGAAGTTGTCCGTGGAGAGCAGCCAGAGGGTGACGACCTTGACGTCGGTCTCGTCGCACCAGCCGAGGAACTCCTCGATCTTCTCGGCGCCGGCGCGGTGGCCGTGGACCGTGCTGGAACCCGCGGCCTTCGCCCAGCGGCGGTTGCCGTCCATGATGACGCCGATGTGCTCCGGCACCGACGCGTGGTCCAGGTGACCTTCCACCCGGCGTGCGTAGACCCTGACCAGCAGGCCGCGCAGCTTGTCGCGCAGGTTCACGTGAGAGCCCCTCCAAAACGCCGCGGTTGCGGATCCCGCGGACGCCGAGCCTACCCGCGCCGCACACGCCCAAGAAAAACGGGCCGGTCCGTGGGGGGGGATACGGACCGGCCCGAGGGGGGGTTTCCACCATAACCCTTCGTGAGGGCAGAAGCGTGCCCCGGCGCGCCACAACTACGCTGCGGAGTCGCCCGGCGACGCCGCGGTGAGCGCGGAATGCTTGGTTCAGGGGTGTGCGGTGGCCGATTCGCACCGGATTCCCAGGCGATGCGTCCTCTCAGCGAACGATCATCAGGTTTTTACGCCATTTCAGCGAACCCGGCGAGCCCGGTACGGGGTCCCTCCCACGGACGACCCCGCCGACGAACGGTGACTTGACCATTCCGCTAAGCGACGGCCTCGGCGACGGCCGGTTTCCGGGCCACGAACAGCTGGCGCGTGCTGTGCGCCACGAACGGGCCGCCCACCGCGATCTCCTCGTGCAGCGCCCGCAGCCGCTCCTCGTACCGCTCGACGGTGAAGCCCGGCACCATCCAGATCACCTTGCGCAGGAAGTGCACGACGGCGGCGATGTCGTGGAACTCCATCCGCAGCCGCGCCGTCCGCAGCTCCTCCACCTCCAGCCCGGCCGCCTCTGCCCCTGCCCGCTCCCGCTCGGGGTCCCGGCCTCCGCGCACCTCCTCCGACTGCGGCCCGAGGAAGTACTCGACCAGTTCGAACGCGCTCGCCGGTCCGACGTGCTGGGCGAAGTAGGTGCCTCCCGGACGGAGCACCCGGGCGATCTCGGGCCAGTCCGGGGTCACGGGGTGCCTGCTCAGGACCAGGTCGTAGCTCGCGTCGGCGAAGGGCAGGGGCGCGGTGTCCGGTGCGGCGACGACCACCGCTCCGTGCGGGGCGAGCAGGGCGGTGGCCCTGGCCACGTTCGGGGGCCAGCCCTCGGTGGCGGCGAGCACGGTGGGGCGGGCCGGGGCGGCGCGCTTCAGCGCGAAGTCGAGTACCTCACCCCCGCCGGTCTGGAGGTCGAGCGCCGCCCGCGCCCGCGCCAGCCGCTCCCCCGCCGAACGGGCGTAGCCCCACTCCGGCCGCTCCTCCGTGGCCCGGCCGGCGAACCAGGAGAAGTCCCAGCCGTCGGTGGGCACGGCGGCACCCTCGGCCACCAGTTCCTCGAAAGTCCTGTCCATGGCGGCATGGTCCCGGAGCCGGCGGCCGGGCGTCACGGGGTTTTCGCGGCCGGGCCGTCGAGGACCAGGAGCACGAACCCCTTTTCGTCGGGCTCCGCCACCCGTGTGAAGCCGTGCTTCTCCAGCAGGGCGACGGAGGCGGTGTTGCCGGCGAAGGGGTCGGCGTACAGGGGGCGTACGGGTTCCTCCTCGGTGAGGAAGCGGCCGAGGGCGCGGCTGCCTATGCCCCGGCGCCAGTAGGGGCGGCCCAGCCAGTAGCCGACGAAGCGTCTGTCTTCCTGTGTCCAGGAGACGACGTGGCCCGCGACCTCGCCGTCCACGGTGACCGTCCGCACCAGGCTGTCGGGGTCGGGGAGGATGCGGGTGCGCCAGTGGGTGAGGAAGGCGTCCCGGGGGCGCGGGGTGAAGCGGGACCTGCGGACGGCTTCCGGGTCGTGCTCGAAGGCGAGGAAGATCTCGAGGTCGTCCTCGGCCACGCCACGCAGGCGCACGTCTTCTGGCTCGGCTGTCATGGTCCGGAGTGTGGCAGGGGGCACTGACATTCGCGTGCGGCCTGTGGACGGTGGGTACGGTCCCGGCGGAGGTGGGGCCGGATGGCGCGCTGGCGGGACGGGCACGGGACTCTGACGGTGCATCGGCCGGGGGGCGAGGTGTGCGTCCCGGTGGAGTTGGCGGTGTCCTACCGGGCGCGTACCCGGGGGCTGCTCGGGCGGGACGCGGTCCAGGGGGCGCTGCTGCTGTCGCCGGCCGCGAGTGTGCACACCTTCGGGATGCGGATGGCCATCGACGTGGCGTACCTGGACCGTTCGCTGCGGGTGCTGGCCGTACGCACGATGGCGCCGGGGCGGCTGGGCCTGCCCCGGCTCCGGTCCCGGCACGTGCTGGAGGCCGGGGCCGGGGTGATGGCCGGATGGGGGCTGGTGGCGGGGGTGTCGGTGTCGGTGGGGTAGCGCCTACCGGGCGGTGCGGGGGAAGGAGACCTCCACGCGGCGGTTCTTCTTGCGGCCCGCTTCGGTCGCGTTGTCGGCGATGGGGTACTGCTCGCCGTAGCCGCGTACCTCGAAGGTGACGTCGGGGGCGTTGAGGTCCTGGTCGAGTACGGCCTGCACGGCGTTGGCCCGGCGCTTGGAAAGGACGTCGCCGTGCGCGGAGGAGCCGAGATTGTCGGTGAAGCCGAAGACGCGTACGCGGGTGGCCTTCTGCTTCTCGATCTCCTCGGCGATGGCGGTGATGCGGGCGCGGGCCTCCGGGCCCAGGTCGGCGCTGTCCTTGCCGAAGAGGACTTCCGCCTGGAGGGCGAAGGTGACGTCGGCGTTGGTGTCCTCGCGGCGCTCGTTTCCGCTCTGGTCCTCGACGACCGACTTGATGTCCAGCACCTTCGCTCCCGCGAGCGTGGCGCCCTCCGGCAGCTTCAGATCCGGATCGGTGGCGTCCACCTCCACGGGCGCGGCGGCACTCGGCTCCGTACCGGGCGGCTCACTGGGCCCGTCCGCGCGGGCGGGGGCCAGGGGGGTCAGAAGCGCCGCGGCGGCGGCGGTCACGAGGAGGCGGGCGAGACGGGTGGTGGTCACGGGGGCCTCAGCCGGAGATTTTGAGGGGGGCACTGGAGAACGTCGGCAGTTGGAGGGTCACCTCGGCGGTGCCCTCGGGCGGGGCGGGGAACTGGATGAAGACCGGGATGGTCTGGCCGGACTGGATCGTGGTCAGCCCGGTGGTCGTCAGCGGCCGGCCGTCCGTGTCCCGCAGTACGTAGTAGCGCTTCTTGCCCTCGGGGTCCACGAGGGTGGCGCCGCCCAGTGACGTGCCGTGCTGCACGATCTCGGTCTCGTCACCGCGCAGGCCGGACGGAATGACCAGCGATTTGGCGCCGTCGTTCTTCAGCACTCCGTTGACGGTGACGAACCCGCCCGAATCGCGGTCGGCGGAGGTGACCTGGAGCAGCAGGCCGTCCTGACCCCGCAGCTCCGCGATCGGGCTCTGCGACTTTCCCTCCTGAGTGCTCGGTTCGGAACCGTCACCCTTGGAAGCCGGAGCCGATGCTGAGGGCTCGGGCTTCTTGTCATCGCCGCCACCTCCGCAGCTCGCCACGCCAACGGAAAGACCTGCCGCGATGACCAAGGCGACCGCCCCCCTTCGAGCCCTTGCAGTGAATCCGCTACTCATCGCTCCGCTTCCTTCATCGCTCGTCATTCACTGGTCAGTCGGCCAGATGGACATCAAAGAGGTCTTCGGGACCGGGCAGGTCGCCGTCACCGTCCGGCTTGAGGTCCCAGAGGGTTCCGTCGCAGTCGAGTCGGGGCAACGCGTGCCCCGCGCCCACGAGGTCGAAGGTGCAGCGTGGCTTGATCACGGCGGTGGCGGAGGCCGTGGCCTTGAGGCCGTCCGTACCGGGCACGACGGAATGACCGACCGTTTTGTTGGTCGTGACGTCGGCGGTGTATTCCAGCGCGACTCCGTCGCAGCCGTCCAGTTGCGCGTCGTTCTGGGCCGCCAGCTCGCCCGCCCGCCAGCACGGGTCGTCGACGGGCGCGGTGCCGTCGAAGATGTCCCCCCACTTGGTGGGGTCGAGCAGGTCGTCCACCCAGGCATCGGCCAGTTGGTCACGCGCGTTCTGCGCGGCGGCGAGGGCCGCCGCGTCGGCGGCTGTCTGGGCGCCGCTCCGGTTCACCGCGGCCTGACCGACCGCGAGATAGGCCAGGGCAAGAAAGAGCAGGCCCGCCACCACCGTGATGTAGATGGGGAAGACCTGCCCGGCATCGCCTTTTCGGCGAAGGACCATCACACGATTTTGTTGATCTGCGTCATGATCTTGTCGAGAATCGTCGAACCGATACTCGTTCCCGTCACCGCGAGCACGATCGCCACCACGACCGCGATGATTCCCAGGTACTCGACTGCGGTCTGGCCTTTGTCGTTGGTACGGCGCTGCATGGCGACCAGCAGCTTCAGAATCGGATCGCTCATCGTGTTCCCCTCCGGATTTGTCTCCGATCCGCGCACCGTACGGCGGTAAGAGGAGACGGGCCCAGGGTCCGGGGGCCCAGGTTTGGGCCCAGCGAGGGCGGGTGGTGGGCATCTCACGCCACCCCCAGCCACTTCGCGGTCGCCTGGGATCTGTTGGTGGTGTGGAGTTTGGCGAAGATGTGGTTGATGTGGTTCTTGACGGTCTTCTCTCTGATGAAGCACGTGGCGGCAATCTGATGGTTCGTCATGCCGGACGCGACGAGGTCCATGATCTCCGCCTCTCTGGTGCTCAGTTGAAAACTCGACCGGAATGACTGTCCCACAGGGGATTGCAGGTGCGAAAGGGCTTTTGCAGACATCCCCCGTGCAGAGACGGGACGTTCGGCTTCCGCGTGTGCACTCGCACCCGGTACCACCGCCGGAGGCAACAGCGCGCGGACCGCCCCCGGCGTCACATGCGGACGCCCCTCGCTCACGTCCCGCACCGCCCGCACCAACTGCTCCGTGTCGAACTCCCCGTGCACCAGGTATCCCCCCGCCCCCAGCCGCAAGGCCTCCCGTACGGTCTCCGTCTCATGGCTGTAGGTCAGCATCATGACGGGCGCCAGCCGGACCAGGTGGGGCAATGCCGAGATTCCGTCGACACCCGGCATCCGGACGTCGAGGAGGACGACGTCCGGCCGGTGCGCCAGCGCGGCCTCGTACGCCTCACGCCCGTCCGCCGCCTCGGCCACCACGGTGGTGTCCTCGCGGCCGGAGAGCAGCGCGGTCAGGCCCGCGCGGACCACCGGGTTGTCGTCGGCGACCACGAGACGCAGCGGGCCGGTGGGGGGTGGGAACCGCATCGGAGTCTCCTTTCGCGGGTTCATCCGGGCAGGGGGAGTTCGACACCGATCTCGGTGCCGGACGCGTGCGCGCCCCGCCCGATGCGGATGCGCGCCCCGGCCGACGCGGCGCGCTCCGCCATGCCGAGCAGCCCGAAGTGACCGGCGGCACGCAGGTTCTGGAGGGTGACGCCCGCCGGAAGTCCCTTGCCGTCGTCCTGGACCGAGAGGCGGAGGTGGCCGTCCTGGACGCCCGCCGTCACGACGACCCGCGTGGCGTTCGCGTGGCGGTGGGCGTTGTCGAGGGCCTCGGCGGTGAGGGCGAGCAGGGCGCGGGTGGTGGGTGGGGGGAGGGACGGTGGCGGGTCGCCGGTGCGGTGGCAGGTGACGGGGAGGCCGGTGCGGGTGGTGAAGTCGGCTGCCTGGAGATCCAGTTGAGCCCACAGCGGGGCCTGGGGCGCCTCCTCGCGGAGGTCGGAGAGGAGCGCGCGGGACTCCGCCGCCGCCCGGCGGGCCGAGCGGGCGACCAGTTCCGCCTCCTGGCGCAGGCGGGCGGGGTTGGGGGTGGCGGCGGAGGCGGTGACGGCGAGGGCGTCGGAGGCGAGGGCCACACCGTGCAGGGTCTTGGCGAGCGAGTCGTGCATCTCGCGGGCCAGACGGGCCCGTTCGGACTGTACGGCCTCCGCCGCGGCGAGCCTGGCGCGTACGGCGGTCAGGGCGTGGGTGGCGGTGCCGAGCCGGAGCATCAGGTTGCGCAGGGTGGAGCCCATCGCGCCGGTGATGACGCACAGGCCCGGCAGCAGCAGGGTCTCCGCGAGCCCGGTGTGCCGTTCGGCGTCCAGGGTGGCGTGGACGAGGAGCAGGATCAGTGACTGGAGGGAGGCGAAGAAGGCGGCGCCGCGCCAGCCGTAGAGCAGCCCGGCCAGCAGCGGGGTGCAGACGCTGACGTAGGCGAGGGTGGTGTCCGGCCCGGCGGAGACCAGCAGCAGGGAGCCGAAGAGGGTGTCGGCGGCGAGCAGGCTCGGATGCCGCAGCAGCAGCGGCCCGAACCGCCCCCAGTCCCGGAACAGCACGTAGGACACCATGAACGTGACCACCACGGCCGCCCCGACCAGCCGCGCCCCCAGCCCCGGCGCCGCGTTCAGCAGCGCGGCGGGCGCGGCCAGCACGATCATCGCCAGCCGGAACCCGAACACCTGCCGTCCGACGGCCTGCAGGGCCCGCACCTGAAGCCCCTCGGGGGGTACGGCGGCCCCTCCATCCGCAGGGCCGGGACGTCCCTCGGACCCGTCCCGGTCGGCCCCGGGCGAACGCCCCTCGGCACCCCCCGCCGGCGCGTCCGCCGCGCCGAACAGGGGGCGCTCCTCGGCGTCACCGTCCCGGCCCGCCGTCGGCCCGCCGGCCGGAGCGCCCTGCGCGTCGCGCGCCGGCCGGTCCTGGGCGGCGCGTCCCGCCGGGCCGTGCGGAGCCCCGGTCCCCTCCGCCCCCGGCACACCCGGCGCCCGCCCGCTCAGCCTCCGCGACATGGCCCCACCTCCCCCCAGACCCCTTCCCCTCCCTACTCCCCCGCCAACGACCCGAAGTCCACCCCGGACCCCAGCAGAAGGCCCGCGCCCAGCAGCAGCATCGTCGCCGGGACCATGAACGTCGTGATCATCAGCGTGGCCTTGGGGACCGCCCGGGCGGCCTTGCGGCGGGCGTTCTGGGCATCCGTCCGGCGCATGTCCTTGGCCAGGGAGACGAGGGTGTCGACGATGGGGGCGCCCAGTTCCTCGCCCTGCTGGAGGGCGGTGACGAACATGGCGACCTGTTCGGAGTCGTTGCGGCGGCGGAGTTCGGTGAAGGCCTGGCGGCGGGTCATGCCGAGGTCCATCTGGCGCAGCGTGATGCGCAGTTCGTCGGCCCAGGGGCCCTGGTAGCGGGTGGAGACGCGGTCGAGTGCCTGGCGGAAGCCGAGGCCGGCGCTGACGACGACGGCGAGGACGTCGAGGAAGTCCGGCAGGGTGCGCTCGATGACGTCCCGGCGTACCCGGATCGCGGACCAGATGCCGACCTCGGTCCAGAAGGCGCCGAAGGCGAGCAGCAGCAGGGCGACGAACCACTGGCCGCGCAGCAGGAAGACCAGGAAGCCGAGGGTGCCCAGCGCGCCGTAGACCGCGCGGCGGGCGGCGTAGCGGTCGATGGTGAGGCCGCCGGGATTGCCCGCGAGGTCGATGCGGCGGCGGTAGCGGGCGACCAGGCCGGGGCCCATGAGGCGCAGCACGAGGGGCGCGTACCGCATGCCCATGCGGTCGATGACGGAGCCGACCGCGCCGGTGCGGGTGGCGCCGATCTCCAGGGCGACGGCGAGGTCGCCGGGCAGCTTGGTCTCGGCGCGGTACATGCGGACGCCCGCGAAGGCGCCCCAGACGCCGAGGGCCGCCAGCAGGGCGAGCAGGAGTTGCATCCGGTACGTCATCCCCTCACACGTCGATCCGGCTCATGCGGCGGATGAGGACGAACCCGACCGCGTACAGGGCGAAGGCGACGATCACGCAGCCCTGGCCGACCGGTGAGCCGGTCAGGCGTTCCAGCGCGCCGTCCTTGACGCCGTTCATCAGGAAGAGCGCGCCGATGCCGAGGGCGGGCACGGCGTAGGAGGTCATGGTGACCTGGGAGAGCTGGGTGCGGATCTCGCGCCGGGTCTCCTTGCGCTCCTCCAGCGTCTCGGTGAGGTTGCGCAGCGCCGAGACGACCTGCCCGCCCGCGCGGTTGGAGAGCACCAGGGTCGTGACCAGCACGACGAGTTCGCGGGAGGGCAGCCGGGCGGCGAGTTCCCCGAGCGCGTCCTCCATGGACTGACCGATGGCCAACTGGTCTGCCACCTGGGAGAGTTCCTCTCCGGCCGGGGCCTCCAGCTCCTCGGCGGCCATGCCGATGGCGGTGCGCAGGGCGAGCCCGGCCTGGGTGGCGTTGGCCAGGATGCGGGCCAGTTCCGGGAGTTGGCCGATGAAGCGCTCGATGCGCTTCTGCCGCTGCCAGTTAAGGAACTGCACGGCCGCCCAGATGCCCAGGAGTCCGGCGATGGGCCCGAAGAAGGGCGCGAGGGTGGCCTGGCCGACGAGCCAGAGCGCGGCGACCGCGGTGAGCATCCCGGCGAAGAACTCGCCGGGGGTGAGGTCGAGTCCGGTGGCGGCGAGCCGGAGTTGCAGCGCCCGGCCCAGCGCGGTGCGGCGCAATCGGCGGTCGAGCCCGCGGAAGTGCCGTTTGCGGCCGTCCCCCGCCACCTGGTCGGCGTGCGCGAGCCGGTCCTCCAGGGCGGCGCGCCGGGCCCGGCCCGAGGCGTAGGTCTGGACGCCCGCGACGGCGAGGAGGCAGGTCAGCAGGGTGATGCCGGTGGTCAGCTGCGCGAGGGTGGACAGATCCATGGGCCTACCTGGCCTCTCGGGTGGCGAGCTGGTCCGCGGTGCGGGCCACGCCGAACGCCTGGGGCACGGGCTGGCCGGCCATGTAGAGGCGGTCGGCGGTGCGGCGGGGCAGCGGGAAGTACTGGAAGGCGCCGTGGACCTGGCCGTCGGCGGTCATGGGACGGGCGTCGAAGCGGGCGACGGTCGCCAGCCGGTACGGCTCCCCGCCGTGGCTGTCCAGCAGGGCGACCTCGGTGATCCGGCGGGCGCCGTCCGCGAACCGGGTGAGCTGGACCAGTACGTCGACCGCGCTGTTGATCTGGTCGTGCAGCGCGGCGAAGGGCACCTCCACGTCGGACATGGAGGCGAGGGTCTGGAGCCGGGTGAGGGCGTCCTCGGCGCTGTTGGCGTGCACGGTGGCGAGCGAGCCGTCGTGGCCGGTGGACATGGCCTGGAGCATGTCCAGCGACTCCCCGCCCCGGACCTCGCCGACCACGATGCGGTCGGGCCGCATGCGCAGGGAGTTGCGCACCAGGTCGCGGATGGTGACCTGGCCGCTGCCCTCGACGTTGGGCGGGCGGGACTCCAGGCGGACGACGTGGGTCTGCTGGAGCTGGAGTTCGGCGGAGTCCTCGATGGTGATGATGCGCTCGTGTGCCGGGATCAGCCCGGACAGGGCGTTGAGCAGGGTGGTCTTGCCGGTGCCGGTGGCGCCGGAGACGATCACGTTGAACTTGGCCTGCACCAGCCCGGCGAGCAGCAGCAGCATGTGCTCGTCGAGCGAGCCGAAGCCGATCAGCTCCTTCAGCGTGTAGGAGCGCGGGAAGCGGCGGATGGTGAGCACGGGGCCGCTGAGCGAGAGGGGCGGGATGATGACGTTGACGCGCTCGCCGGACGGCAGCCGGGCGTCGACCATCGGATTGGACTCGTCCACGCGGCGGTTGACGGTGGAGACGATGCGTTCGATGGTCTGCATGAGCTGGTCGGCGGAGGCGAAGCGCACCGGCAGCCGTTCGACCCGGCCACCGCGCTCCACGAAGATCGAGTCGGGGCCGTTGACCATGATCTCGGTGACGGAGGCGTCCTCAAGGAGGGGTTCCAGGATGCCGAGGCCGAGCGCCTCGTCCACCACGCGCCGGATCAGCTGGGCGCGTTCGGCGGTGGAGAGCACCGGTCCCTCGCGGCTGATGATGTGGCCGAGGACGCGTTCGAGCCGGGCCCGGCGCTCGGCGGCGGCCAGCGAACTCATCTCCGCGAGGTCGATCTCCTGAAGCAGCTTGGCCCGGTAGGAGGCGACCAGATGTTCGTCCTCTCCCCGGCTGCCCTGCTCCTCGGGCGAGTTGATGCGTGCCCGCAGGCTCATGAGACGCCCCTCCTCAGTGGTCGACCGGCATGGTGGCGGACTTGACGGCGGTCCCCAGGTTCCAGCCGGGCACGACCTGGGGGATCTTGACGGTCGCGGTCACGGTGACCGAGTCGCCGCCCCCGCCGCCGCCCGAGCAGGACACGCTGAGCCCGCCGCTGACCGCGGCCGCGCACGCTCCGGACGCGCTCTGGCGCAGCGAGGCGGCCCGCGCCCCGGCCCGCGCGGCGGTGCCGGCCTGCTCGGCGGCGTAGGCGACGGCGCCGATCTGGATGCCGGCGAGGCCGACGATCAGCAGGACGGGGACGAACCCCAGGTACTCGATGGCGACCTGACCCCGGTCGCGGGGGTGTGCTCTGCGGCGCATCTCAGTCCTTCACCTCCTCCACGGCACCGGCGTGGCCGCGCACCGTGACCGGGAAGTCGATGGAGCCGGGGAAGAGGACGGGGACCTTCAGCGACACGTCGGCGGTGACGAACCCGGTGCCGCCGCAGTCCACCTCCGCCCCGTCCCGCCAGGCCCCGGGCAGGTTCTTCAGCGCGGCGTCCGAGCAGGCTCCCGGGCGGGCACCCCGCGGGGCCGCCGTGGCCGCCCGCACGCCCTCGTCGGCGGCGTTCCCGGCGAGGGTGAAGGCGTAGCCGACCAGCACGCACTGCCACATCAGGACCAGGGTCAGCACGATCAGCGGGGTCATGCCGAGGAACTCGATCGCCACCTGCCCCCGGTCTCCCCGTGCCCTGCCACGGCGCCTCATGCCTACTCCTTCCGCCGCCGGAAGCCCACGGCTCCCCGGTCGCCGCGCTGCCGGCCGCCCCGGTGGGCGGGGCCGTCGGCGGCTCTGGCCAGGCCCAGTTCCCCGGCCAGCGCCCACAGGGCCTGGCGTACGGTGCTGCGGGCGTCGAGTTCGTGCACGCGTCCGGCGTCCACGACGCCCTGCAGCTCCTTGAAGGCGGCGGGCACGGTGGTGCGGGCCAGGGCGGTGCCGGTGATGCGCTGGATCAGCGCGGGCTGGATCTCGGTGACGCGGGTGTACCGGTTGACCACGACGGTGGTCTCCTCGGCCTTGCGGATCTGGAGCCGGTCCCACATCCGCACGGTCCGCTTGGCGGCGCGTACCGAGACCACGTCGGGCGTGGTGACCAGCAGCGCGGTGTCGGCGCCCTCCACGGCGGCCGCGGTGGCCCCGGTGAGCTGGGCGCCGCAGTCCAGGACGACGACCTCGTAGCGGGCGCGCAGGGCGTGGACGATCTGGCGGACGGCGCGGTCGGTGACCTCCTCGCCGCGCTCGCCCTCGCCGGGCGCCAGCAGCAGGGCGAGCCCGGTGTCGTGGCGGTAGACGGCGTCGGCCAGGACGCGCGGGGAGATGTCGGCGATGGCGGCGAGGTCGGCGACCGAGCGGCGGAACTGGATGTCCAGGAAGGACGCCACGTCACCGGTCTGGAGGTCGAGGTCGGCCAGCACGGTGGCCCGGCCGGACGCCTGGGCGGCGAGGGCGAGCTGGAGCGCGGCCGTGGTGGCGCCGGTGCCGCCCTTGGCCCCGCTGACCGTGATCACCGTGCCACCGGGGCCGCTGAGCACGTCGGCCCCGCCGTGCCCGAGGTGGCGGCGCACCCCGGTGGACCACTGGGCCACGGCCTGCACCCGGTGTGCGAGGTCCTCGTACGCCAGCGGCAGCCCGACCAGACCACGGGCGCCGGCGTCCATCGCGGCGGCGAACAGGGCGGGCCCGGCGTCGGTGGTGACGAGGATGACGCCGACGGCCGGGAAGCGCAGCGCTATCTCCCGGATCAGTTCCAGCGCCGGTACGGGGCCGATGCGTTCATGGACGACGACGACCTCGGGGAGTTCGTCGACCGAGTCCGCGGCGAGCCGCGCCAGGGTGTCGACCAGCCGCGTGGAGTCGGTGACCGGCGGGACCGGCTCGGCGTCGGGGAGCTGGCTGAGCAGGGTGGTGAGGGACCGTACGGCGTCCGGGTCCGCGCCGGCCGGCAGAATCCTGGTGGGCATGCGGGCCGCCTCTCACTTGTCCGTCGCTAGTTCGTAGGTGCGCTCGCGGTCCGGTATCTCCGACTCGCCGCCGGGGGCGACCAGGGCGAGCCGGACCCGCTGGGCGAAGGACTCGGCGTAGGTGACGCGCTGGGCGTCCAGGGCGGACAGCGCGAAGGTGATGGGGACGGCTTCGGTGGGCTGACGCTGCTGGTCGCGGTCCCGGTCGGGGTCCAGCGCGGTGATCTTCCCGACGTCCAGGACCCGTGCGTCCGTGACGATGATCTTCGACTGGTCGGGATCGCTCTCCTTCTTGCCCTCGAAGGTGGCGTAGACGTTGACCCGCGCGCCGGGGGTGATCTTGCCCGCGACACCGGTGGCCGCGTCGATCATGATGGCCACCTCCTGCTGGCCCGGCCGCAGTTCGGGCTGGTCGACCACCATGTCGGTCTGGAGCAGGGAGCCCGCGCGCAGGGTGGTGACGGCGATCTTGCCGCGCAGCTGGGAGAGGTCGGTGACCGCGTTGGCGGACAGCCACCGCTTGGGCATCCGCACCTTCTCGAACTGGTCCGCGCCGAGCGCGGTGTACGGCCTCACCGCGGACTTGACCCGGTAGGCGGTGACCTCGGGGCCGACCTTGGAGCGCACGTCGCTGATGACGGACAGCACGCCCGCGAAGGCGCCGAGGGCGCACAGGACGGAGAGGATCAGGAGTATCACGCCGCGGCGCTGACGGGAGTTCATGAACCGTGCAACCTCATTGGGGGAATCGGTCGTGCGGGACGGGAGCGGGGTCCGTATCGGTTCAGGCGGGCGTACGCCCCTGAAGGGCGCGCGGCTGCGGCAAGGGGTGCTCGGGCGGGGAGGCGGAGCAGAAGACGCAGCGGTCCCCGATGACGTCGAGCCCGCACCAGTGGCAGCCCGACTGCCTTACCGAGGTGACGAGTTGGTAGAGCACGGAGAGGTCGGCGAGGTAGCCGCAGAACTCGATCATCCGGCCGGTGCCCCACCAGGCGGGCGACTCGGCGGGCAGGGGGGTTTCGCGCAGCCCGTGCGTGCCCCAGTCCTTGGCGAAGCCGGTGATCCAGTCGGACTGCAACTGGCCCCGGGCGAGCAGCATCCAGGTGCTGAACTCGGGTCCCTTGAGGGTGGCGCCCTGCACGGCCTTGACGAGCTGGGGCTCGGGGTGGGCGACGACGGCGAACTGGGCGCCGGGCACCCAGGACTTGGCGTGCGCCTTGAGCCCCACGGGCACGTGGTCGAGGCGGGCGACCGAGCCGAGTACGGCACCGGCGTGGATGTAGTGGGTGAGCAGCCGCCCGGCCGAGGCGAGCACACCGGGGCTGAGGTCGCAGGTGGCGAGCTGCCGTAACTGCCGGGCCAGGACGGCGACGCCGAGCGGCGGCAGCTCCGGCCTGAACACCGCGATCCGGTCGCTCTCCAGCAGGGAGCGCAGGGTGTGCAGCCGGCGTAACACGGGCTCCGGGGTGGCCTTGGAGCACAGGACCACCAGATAGCCGAACTGGTCGATCACGCCCTGGACTTCCAGGAGGGTCTGGTCCAGCGGGCGGCTGTCGAGGTCGCGCAGCACGACGGCGGGCATGGTCCGCTCGTCCTGCGCCGGCAGTGCCAGGTCGGCACTGGTCACGGCGATGGCAGTTGGCACGCGCAGCTCCCCGCTCTCACACCCTCCGGCCCACCGGCACGGTTCCCCTCGGGCCATGACGACTTCGTTGCGTGACTACGTGAGCACTGTATCCACGCCTGGATCACGGGAGAACAGCGTTTGTGTAGCTCGTGAGGAACTCTCCGGTCACAACTTGCTTCAAAACGGGACAGGTTGCTCGGTCGGTCCGGCAGCCGTCCGCACGCCACCCCTTGACAGCGGAATTGGTCTGGACCAACGTGGGCGCACAGAGGTGCTCATCCCCTCTCCCCCGCGATCTCCCCCACTGGAGGCTCCAGTTGGACCTCGTATCTGCCATGCCCGCGCCCGGCCGGCGCGGCCGGGCCCGCGCCCGGGCGGTGACCGCCGCTCTCGCCCTCGCCGTGGCGGGGCTGGCCGCCGCTCCCGCCTCGGCGGCGGACGTCAACAACGCCAGGAACGCCGGTTTCGAGTCGGGTCTGTCCGGCTGGACCTGCTCGGCGGGCAGCGGGACGACCGTCTCGTCCCCGGTGCACGGCGGCTCCGCCGCGCTGAAGGCCACCCCGGCCGGGCAGGACAACGCCCAGTGCGTCCAGTCGGTGGCGGTCAAGCCCAACTCCACGTACACGCTGAGCGCCTGGGTGCAGGGCGGGTACGCCTACCTCGGGGCGACCGGCACCGGCACCACCGACGTGTCGACCTGGACGCCGGACAGCTCGTCGTGGAAGCAGCTCTCGACGACGTTCACCACGGGCTCCGCCACCACCTCGGTCACCGTGTACACCCACGGCTGGTACGGGCAGGCCGCGTACTACGCGGACGACGTGCAGGTGCAGGGCCCGGACGGCGGCGGTGGCGGTGACCCGGCGCCGACGAAGCCCGGTACACCCGGCGGGCTCGCGGTGTCCGGCACCACCTCGTCCTCCGTCTCGCTGGCCTGGAGCACGGTGTCCGGCGCGACCGGCTACAACGTCTACCGCGACGGCACCAAGGTCACCGCGGTGAGCGGCACCTCGGCCACGGTCACCGGGCTCGCGGCGTCGACCTCGTACTCCTTCCAGGTCACCGCGACCAACTCGGCCGGTGAGTCGGCGAAGTCGGCCACCGTGAGCGCGACCACCACGTCGGGCGGCGGCACGATCCCCAAGGGCGACCTGCCCAAGCACGCGGTGACCGGGTACTGGCAGAACTTCAACAACGGCGCGGCCGTGCAGAAGATCTCCGACGTGCCCTCGGCCTACGACATCATCGCGGTGGCCTTCGCCGACGCCACCTCCACGCCGGGCGCGGTGAGCTTCAGCCTGGACTCGGCGGGGCTGAACGGCTACACCGTCGACCAGTTCAAGGCCGACATCAAGGCCAAGCAGGCCGCGGGCAAGAAGGTGATCGTCTCCGTGGGCGGCGAGCGCGGCACGGTCGCGGTCAGCGACACCGCCTCGGCGAACAACTTCGCGGGCTCGGTGTACTCCCTGATGCAGACCTACGGGTTCGACGGGGTCGACATCGACCTGGAGAACGGGCTCAACCCGACGTACATGACGCAGGCGCTGCGGTCGCTGTCGTCGAAGGCGGGCTCGTCGCTGATCATCACGATGGCGCCGCAGACGATCGACATGCAGTCGACGTCCGGTTCCTACTTCCAGACGGCCCTGAACGTCAAGGACATCCTCACGGTCGTCAACATGCAGTACTACAACAGCGGTTCGATGCTGGGCTGCGACGGCAAGGTCTACAGCCAGGGCTCGGTGGACTTCCTGACCGCGCTGGCCTGCATCCAGCTGGAGGGCGGGCTCGCGCCCTCGCAGGTGGGCATCGGGGTGCCGGCCTCCACGCGGGGCGCGGGCAGCGGCTACGTGGCGCCGAGCGTGGTGAACAGCGCGCTGGACTGCCTGGCCAGGGGCACCGGCTGCGGCTCCTTCAAGCCCTCCCGGACCTACCCGGACCTCAGGGGCGCGATGACCTGGTCGACCAACTGGGACGCGACGGCGGGCAACGCCTGGTCCGGCGCGGTCGGTCCGCACGTGCACGGGATGCCGTAGCGGTACCGGAGAACGGGCGGTGCCCCGGCCTCCCCCGAGGGGAGGCCGGGGCACCGCCCTTCTTCACTCCGACTCGAAGTAGGCGTCCAGTACCGCGTCCATCGAGGCGTCCCACTCCGCGAACCGCGAGCGGGAGGGGGCCTCGATCTCGATCGGGTACCAGCGGCGGTCCGGGGTGTGCACCGTGACGGTGAAGCGCTTGCCGAACCGGGCCGTCTCCGTCTCCACGGCGGCGATCTCCGGCCAGGTGAACTCGCACTCCTCCGCGTCCAGGGCGAGGCGCACGCCCCGCCGGTCCGCGACTATCCGCGCCCGGCGGTCGGCGGCCTCGAAGACGGGTCCGCCGTCCTCGGCGGGCTCCTCCCCGGCGTCGGCCGCCTCGGCCTCGGGAACGGATTCGGCGGGCGCCGAACTCCCTTCCGCCTCGGCCGAGTCGGCCGCTTCGGCCGTCGCCTCGGCGTCCTCCGCTTCCCCCTGGGCGGCGGAGCCCGTCAGACCGGGGATGAAGGCCGGGTCGAACCCGGCACCCGTGACGGGCTCGCCCTTCAGGGGCTGGCTGCTCGATCCTATGCGCTGCTCCACGGCGGCAGTATGGACGACTTCCCTGTGCCGGAACCACCCGGCGCTCCATTCCCGCCGGTATCCCCCCGGTACGTCCCCCCGTCCTGTCGGCCAAAGGAGCGGTCAGACGAACAGGCTCACCACCGCCGCGACCGCGAACCCGGCGACGGAGAGCACCGATTCGAGGACCGTCCACGTCTTCAGCGTGTCGCGTTCGGTGATGCCGAAGTACTTGGCGACCATCCAGAACCCGCCGTCGTTGACGTGCGAGGCGAAGATGGAACCGGCGGAGATGGCCATGATGACCAGGGCGGTGAACGCCTGGGAGTGATCGCCCTCGGTCAGCAGCGGGGCGACGATGCCCGCCGTCGTCACGATGGCGACCGTGGCCGAGCCCTGGGCGACCCGCAGCACCAGCGAGATCAGGTAGGCCAGCACGATCACCGGCAGGCCGACGCCGTGGAAGGTGTCCGAGAGCGCCTGGGCGACCCCGCTGGCCTTGAGGACGGCGCCGAAGACCCCGCCCGCGCCGACCACCAGCAGGATGTTGCCGACCGGCTTCAGGGAGGCGGTGGAGACGTTCTCCAGGGACTTGCGGGACCAGCCGCGCCGGATGCCGAGCAGGTAGTAGGCGAGCACCAGGGCGATGGTGAGGGCGACGAAGGGGTGCCCGAAGAACTCGATGACCGAGCGCGCGGTGGACGGGTCCAGCGCGACCGAGGAGAAGGTGGCGGCGAGGATCAGGATCAGCGGCGTACCGATGATGGCGAGGACCGTACCGAGGGGGACCGGCTTCTCGGCCGGCTCCACGCCCGAGGCGCGCTGTTCGGCGAGGACCGCCTGCCGGGCCTCCTCCGCCGCCTCGACCATGTCCTGCGGGACGGGGACGAAGATGCGCCGGCCGACCCACGCGGAGAACGCCCACGCGGCCAGCACCGCCGGGATGCCGCAGACCACGCCCATGAGGACGACCCAGCCGAGCTGCACGTGCAGCAGTCCGGCCGCGGCCACCGGGCCGGGGTGCGGGGGCAGGAAGGCGTGCGTCATGGACAGGCCCGCGAGCAGCGGCAGGCAGTACAGCAGGATCGACTTCCCGCCCCGCTTCGCGGCCGCGTAGACCAGCGGCGCGAGGACGAAGATGCCGACGTCGAAGAAGACCGGGATGCCGAAGATGAGGCCGGTCAGGCCCATGGCGAGCGGTGCCCGCTTCTCGCCGAACAGCCGCAGCAGGCGGCTCGCGAGGACCTCGGCGCCGCCGCTGACCTCCAGGATCGCGCCCAGCATGGTGCCGAGGCCGATGATGATGGCGACGTGGCCGAGGATGCCGCCCATGCCGGACTCGATGGTGGAGACGGCGTCGGAGCGCTGCACGGTGCCGAAGAGTTCGGTGACGGAGAGACCGGCGAGCAGGCCGACGGTTATGGACACCGTGAGCAGCGCGACGAACGGCTGCAGCCGGACCTTGATGATCAGGAAGAGCAGCAGGGCGATGCCGAGGCCGGCGACGGTGAGCAGGCCGGGGGTGCCGTCCAGCAGGAGGAGCAGTCCTCCGGTGTGGGGTGGCGCGGCGGGCGCGGGTGCGGCGAGCGGAAGGGACATGAGAGGGCGGTCCTCTGCGTGAGTCGGTTAAGTGCATCGGGCTTTCGGGCAGGGTGGAGCGCGGCACGGCACCCGAAGGGGGTGCCGTGCCGTGTGCGTGGTGCGGGTGGTGCTGCCTTGGGGAGCGGCGGTCAGCCGAGGACGGCGAGCGCGTCGATCTCGATCAGGAGCCCGGCGGGCAGCCCGACGTAGACCGTGGTGCGGGCGGCCGGGGGCTGGGTGAGGCCCTGCTCGCCGAAGTAGGTGTTGTAGATGTCGTTCATCTCGGCGAAGTGGTCCACGTCGGTGAGGTAGACGCGGATCATCATCACGTCGTCCCAGCCCGCGCCGCCCTCTTCGAGGATCGCCTTGACGTTGGCGAGGGTCTGGAGGGTCTGCTCGCGCAGGGTGGGACCGGCCGGGGTGGGGGCCTTGCCCTCCTCGGCGGGCAGGAAGCCGACCTGACCGGCGACCTGGAGGATGTTGCCCTTCCTGACGCCGTGGGAGAACTTCGCGGGCGGCACCGTGTGGGTCTTCGGGGTGAGCGCGATCTTGTCGGTCATGCGGTGGGGTCCTTCACTGGGGTTCTTCCGGAGTACTCGCCGCTGATCGCGTCCGCCGTGCGGCGCACCCGCGGGAGCAGGGTGAGGAGTTCGTCGGCGGTGACGACGACGTTCGGCGCGGAGACCGACATCGCGGCGACCACCCGGCCGTCGGCGCCCCTGATGGGGGCCGCGACGCAGTTGATGGACTCCTCGTGGCCACCGAGGTCGGTGGCCCAGCCCTGTTCGCGCACCTTCTCCAACTCCCGCAGGAACGCGGTCGCGTGGGGGGTGGAACGGGCCGTGTACAGGGGGTATTCGAGCTTCTCCGCCAGCGCCCGGCGCTCGCCCTCGGGCAGGTCGGCCAGCAGCAGCTTGGCGACGGCGGCGACGGTGATGGCGACCGGCTTGCCGACGCGCGAGTACATGCGCACCGGGTAGCGGCTGTCCACCTTGTCGATGTAGAGCACCTCGTTCTCCTCGTGCACGGCGAGGTGCACGGTGTGCCCGCACGCCTCGTTGAGCTTCACGAGGTGGGGGTGGGCGATCTCGCGGATGTCGAGGTTCTCCATCGCCTCCTGGGCGAGGGCGAAGAGGCGGGCGCCGAGCCGGTAGCGCTGGTCGGACTGGCGGTAGACCAGGCCGTGTTCGTGCAGGGTGCGCAGCAGGCGCAGCGCGGTGGACTTGTGCACCCCGAGCCGTTCGGCGACCTGGCCGAGGTCGGCGGGGCCCTCCGCGAGCAGCGGGAGGATGCTCAGGGCGCGGTCGACGGTCTGGCTCATGCGGTGCTCGTCCCTTCGGTGACCTGGTCGGCTCCGGTCCAGCCGGGGCCGAGTCGCAGTCTCCCCCACGCCTCGTCGCTCAGGGCGGCGAGCCGGTCGGCGTGGTCGCGGGCGGGCGGGTCGGCGAGGTCGCCGGGGACGGTGAGGGCGGCCGCGGCCATCAGGTGGCCGTGCCGCAGCCGGGCGCGTGCGGGGAGCCCGCGCAGGGTGGCGGAGAGGAACCCGGCGGCGAAGGCGTCGCCCGCCCCGACGGTGGCCACCACGTCGACGGTGAGGGCGGGCACGTGCACGGCGGACTCCCCCGGGCCCGTGCGCTCGAAGACCGTCGCGCCGTGCGGGCCCTCCTTGACGACCAGCACGCGCGGTTCGGGCAGCAGCCGCCGGACGGCCTCGACCCCGCCCCGCGTGCCCCAGGCGTCCTCCGCCTCGTCGGTGCCGACGAACACGATGTCGGCCCGCCGGGCCAGGTCCAGCAGCACCAGCGCGTCCTCGGCCTCACGCCACAGGCCGGGGCGGTGGTTGACGTCGAAGGACACCACCGGGCGTCCCTCACGCGGCGCGGTCAGGGTGTGCAGCAGTTCCCGGCACCCCGGTGACAGCGCGGCGGTGATCCCGGACAGGTGCAGCACGCGGCCCGCGTCCAGGGCGGCGAGGTCGGTGTTGTCGACGGCCATCGCGGAGGCGGCCGATCCGGCGCGGTAGTAGGCGACTTCGTGGGCGTCGGTGGCCCGGTCGGCGGCGGTGCGGAAGTAGA
This sequence comes from Streptomyces sp. BK022, assembly GCF_004217355.1. Taxonomy (NCBI): domain Bacteria; kingdom Bacillati; phylum Actinomycetota; class Actinomycetes; order Kitasatosporales; family Streptomycetaceae; genus Streptomyces; species Streptomyces sp. BK022. The sequence goes on along the minus strand of NZ_SHKU01000002.1, from coordinate 498,254 downwards.
CCCCGGTGGGCCGGGCGGGGTCCACGCGGACCGCGCCGGTGTCGACGCCGTAGGAGCCGATCCGCTCCACCAGGTGGTGGCCGAAGCCGTCGGCGCCGACCCGGCTGACCCAGCGGGCCGGGTGGCCGGCGGCGGCGAGGGTGCAGACCACGTTGGACTCCGCGCCGCCGATGCCCCGGTGGAAGGCGGGCACGTCGGCGAGGCGGCCGGGGCGGTCGGGGAGGAGGGCGACCATGGATTCGCCGAGGGCGACGACGTCCACGGCATCCACGGCGTCCGGGGCGGCGCTGGACGGTCCGTCGGCGGTCACGATGGTCTCGGCTCCTCGTCGGTGGTCCGGGGTGACGACTTCGTTGACCCCGTGTTGGCCGAGATGTTAGACAGCATGGAGCGACATACGCAATGGACGTTGCAGAGAGTGCAACGACGCTGATCAGGAGGCTCGTATGGCTCGTGAGACCGGTTCCGACGCCCTGGCGGAGCTCGCCGGGGAACGGGTCGACCACCGTTTCAAGGGCCTTCCGCCGGACGCCGCCGGGCTGACGGTGGGCGAACTGGCCGCCGAGCGCCGCAACCTGTTCACCGGCGGCTTCGCCACTCCCGTCCTCGCCCTGTCCGCCGAGCGCCTGGCACACAACCTCGCGCTCATGGAGACGTACGCGGCCCGGCACGGCCTCGCCTTCGCCCCGCACGGCAAGACCTCGATGGCGCCGCAGCTCTTCGCCCGGCAGATCGAGCACGGCGCCTGGGGCATCACGGTCGCGGCACCTCATCAGGTGTGGGTGGCACGGGAGTTCGGCGTCCGGCGGATCTTCCTCGCCAACGAGCTGGTGGACGCGGCCGCGCTGCGCCGCATCGCCGCCGAGCTGGCCGCCGACCCGGCCTTCCGCCTGGTGACCTACGTCGACTCCGTGCGCGGGGTCGAGCTGATGGACGCGGCCCTCACCGGCGCGGCCCGTCCGCTGGACGTGGTGGTGGAGCTGGCGGCCGGGGAGGGCGCGCGTACCGGCGCCCGTACCGAGGCGGAGTGCGCGGAGGTCGCCGCCGCCGTGGCCGCCACCGGCACCCTGCGCCTGGTCGGCGTGGCGGGGTACGAGGGCGAGGTGCCGAAGGCCGATCCCGAGCGGGTCGCCGCCTACCTGCGCCGGCTCACCGCGCTCGCCGCGGCCCTGGACGCCGGGGGCCTCTTCGGCAAGGCGGACGAGATCGTGGTCAGCGCGGGCGGCAGCGCCTGGTTCGACACGGTGGCCGAGGTGTTCGCCGAGGTCCCCGAGCTGTCCCGCCCGGTGCTGAAGCTGCTCCGCTCGGGTGCCTACGTCTCCCACGACGACGGCCACTACCGCCGCATCACCCCCTTCAACCGGGTGCCCGAGGAGGGCGCCCTGGAGCCCGCGTTCCGGCTGTGGGCGCAGGTGGTCTCCCGCCCCGAGCCGGGCCAGGCGTTCGTCGACGCGGGCAAGCGCGACGCCGCCTACGACCTGGACAAGCCCGAGGCGCAGGTCGTACGCCGCAACGGCGCCGAACACCCGGCCACCGGCGTCACGGTGACCGCCCTGTCGGACCAGCACATGTGGCTGGCCACCACACCGGAGGCCGATGTCATGGTGGGCGACTGGATCGGCTTCGGCCTGTCCCACCCCTGCACCAGCTTCGACAAGTGGCAGCTCATCCCGGTGACCGAGGCGGACGGCACGGTCGTGCAGTACATCCGCACGTTCTTCTAGGAGGGCAGGGCCATGGAAGAACTCGTCATCCGGGACGCCGACGTGGTCGACGGCAGCGGCGCGCCCGCCTACCGCGCCGATGTGGTGGTCGACCGAGGCCGGATCGTCTCGATCGTCAAGGAGGCCGCGGCGGCGGGCTGCCAGCGCCCTCGCGCCCGGCGCGAGCTGGACGCGGAGGGGCTGGTCCTCTCCCCCGGCTTCATCGACATGCACGCCCACTCCGACCTGGCCCTGCTGCGCGACCCCGACCACAGCGCGAAGGCCGCCCAGGGCGTCACCCTCGAGGTCCTGGGCCAGGACGGCCTGTCGTACGCCCCCGTCGACGACCGCACGCTGGAGGAGGTCCGCCGGGCCATCACCGGCTGGAACGGCTACGGCGACGACCTCGACTTCGACTGGCGCTCGGTCGGCGAGTACCTGGACCGGCTCGATCAGGGCATCGCGGTCAACGCGGCCTACCTCATCCCGCAGGGCACGGTCCGCGCGCTGGTCGTCGGCTGGGAGGACCGCCCGGCGACCCCGGCCGAGCTGGACCGGATGCGGCACCTGGTCGCGGAGGGCCTGGAACAGGGCGCGGTCGGCCTCTCCTCCGGCCTCACCTACACCCCCGGCATGTACGCGAACGACGCCGAACTGACCGAACTGTGCCGGGTGGTGGCCTCCTACGGCGGCTACTACTGCCCGCACCACCGCTCCTACGGCGCGGGCGCCCTTCAGGCGTACGCCGAGATGGTCGCCCTCACCCGGGAGGCGGGCTGCCCGCTGCACCTGGCGCACGCCACCATGAACTTCGGCGTCAACGAGGGCCGCGCCCCCGAGCTGCTCGCCCTGCTCGACGCGGCGCTGGACGCGGGCGCCGACCTCACCCTGGACACCTATCCCTACACCCCCGGCTCCACCACCCTCGCGGCGCTGCTGCCCAGTTGGGCGAGCGAGGGCGGCCCCGCGAAGATCCTGAGCAGGCTCACCGACCCGGCGACCGCCGAGCGCGTCCGGCACCATCTGGAGGTCACCGGCTCGGACGGCTGCCACGGCGTACCGGCGGAGTGGGAGACGATCGAGATCTCCGGCGTGACCAGCCCGGCGCTGGCCGCGTACGTGGGCCGCACGGTGAAGGAGGTGGCCGCACTGCGCGGCGAGGAGCCGTGGGAGACCGTACGGCACCTGCTGGTAGAGGACCGGCTCGGCACCACGATCCTGCAGCACGTCGGCCACGAGGAGAACGTCCGCGCGATCATGCGGCACCGCGCGCACACCGGCGGCTCGGACGGCATCCTCCAGGGCACCAAGCCGCATCCGCGCGCCTACGGCACCTTCCCGCGCTATCTCGGCACCTACGTCCGCGAGCTGGGCGTGCTGTCGCTGGAGGAGTGCGTGGCCCGGCTGACCTCGCGGCCCGCGGCCCGGCTGCGACTGCCGGACCGGGGCCTGGTGCGCGAGGGGTACCGCGCGGACCTGGTGCTGTTCGACCCGGCCACCGTCGCCGCCGGCTCCACCTTCGCGGAGCCGAGGACGCTGCCGACCGGGATTCCACACGTCCTGGTGGACGGGCGGTTCGTCATCGAGGACGGGCGGCGCACCGACGTGCTGGCGGGCCGGTCGGTGCGCCGTACCCCGGTGTGACGGTCAGGGCTTGGGCAGCGTGCAGCCGGCCGCGCCGAGGTTGAGCTTGTTGCCGGTCGTGAAGCAGGCCGGTATCTGGTAGGTCTCCTGGGCGTAGTTGATGCCCTGACGGACCGTGACCTTGCCGTTCTGGTCGACCTCGCACGGGTTGTTCTCGGTGCAGGACTGGCCGTCCTCGTTGCCCGTGTTGTTGACGGCGACGACCTTGCCGGTGGCGGTGTCGACCACCGGGGAGCCGGAGGTGCCGCCGATGGTGTCGCAGGCGGCGGTGTAGCGCAGCGAGTCCTTCCAGGTCCAGCCGCCCTCCTTCAGCCGGTACACGAACCCGTCCGCGTTGCAGGAGTAGATCCGCTTCCAGTAGCCGGAGACGACCTTGATGGCGCTGCCGGCCACCGGGTGGGTGTCGCTCAGCGGCAGCGCGTTGATGCCGTACGAGCTTTTGATGGCCGCGTAGCTGGTGGTCAGCCGGTACAGGGTGACGTCGGTGTCGGTCATGGTCGAGTACACGACCTGGTTGGCGCGGAGCGTGGCGACCTTGGTGCCGGCCGAGTTCAGCAGGCCGAAGGTGCGGCTGGAGGACTGGCCGGTGATGACCTGGCCGGGCTGCGGGAAGCCCGTCTCCAGGCAGTGCCCGTTGCTCAGCACCAGCGCGGGGTCGCTGTCCGCCGAGTTCGGCAGCCGGACGACGGAGCCGGAACAGTTGCTGAGCGACACGGTTCCGGCGAAGTCGACGGTCACCGCCCTGGCCTGCGGCGCGGCCACGGCCGGAGTCGCGCCGAACCCGGCGAGCGCCACGGCGGAGAGCGCGGCCAGGAGAGGCTTGTTCATGTGGGGGTCCTCTCTGCGGAAGCGGACGACCGGAGAGCCACCGGCCGCCCGTATTGTCATGCGCATTGTTATCGGGTCGGCGAGAGAGGACAAGAAGGCGTCACGTGGAGGACGCCCGGCCGACGGCCCGTCGGACTCAGCGGTGCCGGTGCCGCCAGCCGCCATGGGCGGGGGTACCGCCGGGGGCGGGGGTGAGGGAGGCCACGGGAACGGCGGCCGTCGTCGCGGGGGCGGTGGACGGCGGGGCCGTCTGGGAGGCGGTGGCGGCCGCGGGCACGACCGACGGCGCGGCCGGCGTCCCGGCCGACGAGGTGGATGTGACCGGTGTGGCCCGCACCGGAGTGGCACGCGGCGGGGTGGCCGAGGGGCGGACGTCGACGGCTCCCGCGCTCACCGCGGCCGCGGGGTCCGGCGTGCCGGAGGTGGCCGGCACCGCGGACGCGCCGGAGGTGGCCTGTCCGGTGGTCACCGGGCGGTCACCGCCGGACGGCGACGAGGAGCCCGCCAGACCCGCGATCACCGCGGCGGCCCCGACCGTGCCGGCGACCGCCCCGGCCACCGCCACCCGGCGGCGCCCCCCGGCCGGCCGCCGCCGGCGCCCGGACCGCCCGCCGGCGGCAGCGGCGACTCCGGCGGCGCCGGGGCCCGTCGGGCCGGGAGGCGTGGAGAGTTCGGTCAGAGCGGGCAGTTCCCGGGTCTGGTCGTAGGCGCTCTGCCAGCCGTGGGCGGCGGCGGGGTCGGCGTACCCCTCGTAGGAAGGTGCCGGGGCGGCCGGGGGGTGGAAGACGATCGGCGGGACCGGCGCCGCGCCGTCCGCCTCGTGCGCGCCGTACACCTCCGGCTCGCACTCGCGTTCGCTAGACATGATCGTCGCATTCTAGGGAGACGGACGCGCCCCGAACACCCCTCGGCGAAACCCGGTGAAACCGGCGCGTCCCACGTGGTGGAGAACACACGCGCCGCCCCTTCCGGGGCCGTAAGCTCGCGGGCATGCAGGTGATCCAGTCGACCAAGCTCGCCAACGTCTGTTACGAGATCCGGGGCCCGGTGCTCGAGGAGGCGATGCGGCTGGAGGCGGCCGGTCACCGCATCCTGAAGCTCAACACCGGCAACCCGGCCGCCTTCGGCTTCGAGTGCCCCCCGGAGATCCTGGAGGACATCCTCCGCAACGTCTCCACGGCCCACGGCTACGGCGACGCCAAGGGCCTGCTGGCCGCCCGCCGCGCGGTGGTCATGCACAACCAGACCCTCGGCATCGAGACCGACGTCGAGCACGTCTTCATCGGCAACGGCGTCTCCGAGCTGATCGTGATGGCCATGCAGGCCCTGCTCGACGACGGCGACGAGGTCCTCGTGCCCGCTCCGGACTACCCCCTGTGGACGGCTGCCGTCTCGCTGTCCGGCGGCACCGCGGTGCACTACCGGTGCGACGAGCAGGCCGACTGGATGCCCGACCTCGCGGACATCGAGCGCAAGATCACCGACCGCACCAAGGCCCTGGTGATCATCAACCCGAACAACCCGACGGGCGCGGTCTACGACGAGGCGATGCTCAAGGGCCTGACCGACCTGGCCCGCCGCCACAACCTGCTGGTCTGCTCCGACGAGATCTACGACAAGATCCTCTACGACGGCGCCGTCCACACCCCCACCGCCAAGGTCGCCCCCGACCTGCTCACCCTCACCTTCAACGGCATGTCGAAGGCGTACCGGGTGGCCGGCTACCGGGTCGGCTGGATGGCCGTCTCCGGCCCGCGCGCGCATGCCGACTCCTACCTGGAGGGCCTGACGATCCTGGCCAACATGCGACTGTGCGCCAACATGCCGGGCCAGCACGGCGTGGTGGCGGCGCTCAGCGGCCGCCAGACGATCAACGACCTGGTGCTGCCGGGCGGCCGGCTGAAGGAGCAGATGGACACGGCGTACGAGCTGCTCACCCGGATTCCCGGCGTGAGCTGCGTACGGCCCAAGGGCGCGCTCTACCTCTTCCCGCGCCTGGACCCGAAGGTCTTCAAGGTCAGGGACGACCGGCGGCTCGTACTGGACCTGCTGCGTCAGGAGAAGATCATGGTGGTCCAGGGCACCGGCTTCAACTGGCCCGAGCCGGACCACTTCCGGGTCGTCACCCTGCCCAACGTGGCCGATCTGACGGACGCGGTGACCCGGATCGGGACCTTCCTGGACGGCTACGGCCAGCCATAGGACCGACTCGCATCAACTTTAGACTCAATCCAAGCTAGGATGGTTTCCTGTCAGCGCAGAGGAGGCCGTCCCATGTACGAACCGATCCGCACCAAGTCGGTCCACAGCACTCCGGCGGCCCCGGACTTCCCGCACCGCTCCCGCGACGAGGAACTGGACATCCAGCTCGCCGGACACCTCGCCGCCCTGCTCGCCGTCACCGACGAACTGCGCGGCCCGGCCGCCGGCCCCGAGCTGGACACGGCCGCGGAGCGGCTCGCCGCCGAGGTGGCCCGCCTGCGCGGCGGCCGGCTCCCGGTACGGGCGGCGCCGGGAACGGCCACCGATACGGCGTCGCTGCACCGCCGGGCGCACACCCTCGCGGGCCGCGCCCTGCTCGTCGCGGCCTCCCGCGCGGACACGGCGGCCGCCATCCTGGCCGCCGAGCGGATGGACGCCCACACGGCGGCCCTGGCCGCGCCGAGGGAACTCAGCGCGGCCCACTGACCCCGCTTCAGCCGAGGCGCTCCACCAGCGCCCGGTACTGGTCCCACAGCTCCTTGGGCGTGTGATCGCCGAAGGTCTCGAGGTGCCCAGGCACCAGGGACGCCTCCTCGCGCCAGACCTCCTCGTCGACGGTGAGCAGGAAGTCCAGCTCGGCCTCGGTGAGGTCCAGGCCCTCGGTGTCCAGGGAGCCCTTGGCCGGCAGCACGCCGATGGCGGTCTCCACGCCCTCGGCGCGGCCGTCCAGGCGGTCCACGATCCACTTCAGGACGCGGCTGTTCTCGCCGAAGCCCGGCCAGACGAACCTGCCCTCGCCGTCCTTGCGGAACCAGTTGACGTAGTAGATCCGGGGCAGCTTCTCCGGGTCCTTGTCCTTGGCCACGTCGATCCAGTGGGCCATGTAGTCGCCCATGTTGTAGCCGCAGAACGGCAGCATGGCGAAGGGGTCGCGGCGCAGCTCGCCGACCTTGCCCTCGGCGGCGGCGGTCTTCTCACTGGCCACGTTGGCGCCCAGGAACACGCCGTGGTTCCAGTCGAAGGACTCGGTCACCAGCGGGACCGCGCTGGCCCGGCGGCCGCCGAAGAGGATCGCCGAGATCGGCACCCCGCGCGGGTCCTCCCACTCGGGCGCGATGATCGGGCACTGGTCGGCGGGGACCGTGAAGCGGGCGTTGGGGTGGGCGGCCGGGGTGCCGGACTCCGGCGTCCAGTCGTTGCCCTTCCAGTCGGTCAGGTGCGCGGGCTGCTCCTCGGTCATGCCCTCCCACCACACGTCGCCGTCGTCGGTGAGGGCGACGTTGGTGAAGACCGCGTTGCCCCACAGGGTCTTCATCGCGTTGGCGTTGGTGTGCTCACCGGTGCCGGGCGCGACGCCGAAGAACCCGGCCTCCGGGTTGATCGCGTAGAGCCGGCCGTCCTCGCCGAAGCGCATCCAGGCGATGTCGTCGCCGATGGTCTCCACGCTCCAGCCGGAGACGGTGGGCTCCAGCATGGCGAGGTTGGTCTTGCCGCAGGCGGAGGGGAAGGCGGCGGCGACGTACTTGGACTCGCCGTGCGGCGGCGTGAGCTTGAGGATCAGCATGTGCTCGGCCAGCCAGCCCTCGTCGCGGGCCATGACGGAGGCGATGCGCAGGGCGTAGCACTTCTTGCCGAGCAGCGCGTTGCCGCCGTAGCCGGAGCCGTAGGACCAGATCTCGCGGGACTCGGGGAAGTGCGAGATGTACTTGGTGGAGTTGCAGGGCCACGGCACATCCTGCTCGCCCGCCGCCAGCGGGGCGCCCAGGGTGTGCACGGCCTTGACGAACTCGCCGTCCTCGCCCAGCTGCTCCAGAACGGCGCTGCCCATGCGGGTCATGGTGCGCATCGAGGCGGCGACGTAGGCGGAGTCGGTGATCTCCACACCGAGCGCGGAGAGCGGGGAGCCGAGCGGGCCCATGCAGAAGGGCACGACGTACATCGTGCGGCCGCGCATCGAACCCCGGAACAGGCCGCCCTCGCCGCCGGACCCCTGGAAGATCTCCCGCATCTCGGCGGGGTCCTTCCAGTGGTTGGTCGGGCCCGCGTCGGCCTCCTTCTCGGAGCAGATGAAGGTCCGGTCCTCGACCCGCGCGACGTCGGTCGGGTCGGAGGCCGCGTGGTACGAGTGCGGCCGCTTGACCGGGTCGAGCCGGGTGAAGGTGCCCTTGGCGACGAGCTCCTCGCACAGGCGCTCGTACTCGGCCTCGGAGCCGTCACACCAGACCACGTTGTCCGGCTGGGTCAGTTCGGCGATCTCGTCGACCCACGAGATCAGTTCCTGATGGGTGGTCGGGATGACGGTGGGAGCCGCGTTGTCGCGCGCCACGATCGCTCCTAAGTGAGGGTTTATGGCCCTGGGTGAGGGATTTTCTCGGCCCCTTGGGGGCTGCGGCCCGGATGCCAGGCGGCAACCCCGGTCGGGGTCGACGCTCATCCGGTACCGACCGCACTCATTTGATCATCCGATGCGAGTGCGCATATGTCCAGAGGGCGTCACAGGTGAGCGAGTACCCCCGAAACGGCCTGTCCCGCGTCCGTCCTGCTGACATGCGCACCCCTTTACGCCCGCCTGGCGCGCACATGGCGAATTCTTTGCCCGCCGGACCCGTGTCGGACGTGAGACGATGGATCTTGGCAGCGGCGTGACCTCGGCCACCCGCCCAGGGGGTCTGATTCGTAACTTACGGTTCCGTAGGTACGATGCGGGGCATGACTGCGTCCGTTCCCACGCTTTCCTTGCCGGAGCCCGTCAAGCCCCGGCTCCGTGGCTGGCTGCACCTGGGCATGTTCCCGGCCGCACTCATCGCCGGCCTGGTCCTCACCGCCCTCGCCGACTCCACCCGCGGCCGTGTCGCCTGCGGTATCTACGCCCTGACGGCATGTCTGCTCTTCGGCGTCAGCGCGCTGTACCACCGGGGCAACTGGAGCCCCCGGGCCGACCGCATCCTGCGCCGCCTCGACCACTCCAACATCTTCCTGATCATCGCCGGCACCTACACCCCGCTCACCCTGCTGCTCCTGCCGGGCAGCAAGGGGCAGTGGCTGCTGTGGGGCATCTGGGCGGCCGCCCTCGCGGGGATCGCCTTCCGCGTCTTCTGGGTCGGCGCGCCCCGCTGGCTGTACACCCCGTGCTACATCGCCATGGGCTGGGCCGCCGTCTTCTTCCTGCCCGACTTCATGCGCACCGGCGGCGTCGCCGTCCTGATCCTGGTGGTCGTCGGCGGCCTGCTGTACAGCGCCGGGGGCGTGGTCTACGGCATCAAGAAGCCGAACCCCTCACCGCGCTGGTTCGGCTTCCACGAGGTCTTCCACGCCCTCACGCTGGCCGCGTTCGTCGTGCACTACATCGGCATCTCGCTGGTGGCCTACCAGCACGCCTGACGGACCTGCGGGGCGGCCGGGGCGGCCGTGCCATCCTGACCGGGTGAACGGACCCGTGATCCACCTCGAAGTCGCCCCGGAACTGCACCCGTTCGTGCCGCACGCCCACCGCGCGGGCCCCGCCGAACTCGGCACCGACGGCGTCTCCTCCCTCGGCCATGTCGTGGAGTCGCTCGGCATCCCGCTGACCGAGGCCGGCACCCTCACCGTGGACGGCCGCGAGGTCCCCCGCTCCCACGTACCGGCCGACGGCGAGTCCGTCCGCGTCGGCCCGGTCCCCCGCCCCCAGCGGGTGCCCGGCGCCCCCTTGCGCTTCCTGCTCGACGTGCACCTGGGCACCCTGGCCCGCCGGATGCGCCTGCTCGGCGTGGACACGGCGTACGAGTCCACCGACATCGGCGACCCGGCGCTCGCCGCGCGTTCGGCCGCCGAACGCCGGGTCCTGCTCAGCCGGGACCGGGGTCTGCTGCGCCGCCGGGAGCTGTGGGCCGGGGCGTATGTGTACAGCACCCGGCCCGAGCAGCAGCTCCGGGACGTACTGGAGCGGTTCGCCCCGGAGCTGGCCCCCTGGTCCCGCTGCACCGCCTGCAACGGCCCGCTGCGTCCGGCCACCAAGTCCCAGGTGGCCGACCGGCTCCAGGCCGGCACGCGGGACACGTACGACGTGTTCGCGGCCTGTGGGGAGTGCGGGCGGGCGTACTGGAAGGGGGCGCACCACGCGCAGTTGGAGGCGATCGTGGCGGAGGCGGTGCGGTTCCGGTCGGGGCTGGGCTAGCTCCGACAGGTGCCGCCGGTGCCTGGTGCCGCCGGTGCCCGGTGCCGTCAGTCCTTGGTGCCGTCCACGATGACCGGGCTGCCGCCGGAGCCGCTGCCGCAGGGCACGGCGTACACGGGGTGGGCCTTGGCGGCCTCGCGGTAGGCGTCCAGGCACTGGTTGTACAGGACCTTGTCGCTGAGGGAGCGCTCCAGGATCTTGTTGGCGCGGGCGGTGCCCTCGGCCTCGATCCGCTTGCGCTCGGCCTCCGCCTTGGCGGTCCGCGCGGCCTCGACGGCGCGCTCGGTGGCCTGCTCCTGCTGGATCTTCTTGTCGATCTGGCCCTGCAACTGCTTCGACGGCCGCACGTTGCGCAGGTTGACGGTGGTCACGTCGATCCCGCGCGGCGCCAGCCGCTCCTTCACCTGGGCCTCGATCTCGGCGCTGATCCGCTCGCGGGCCGAGGCGTACCCCTCCTCGCTGGTGTGCCGGGCGAAGACGTTGCGGATGATCTCGCGGCTGTCCGGCAGCACCAGCCGCTCCTGCACCGCGTCCTCGCTGCCCGCCAGCCGGTACAGCTCGACCGCCTTGCGCGGGACGACGGCCCACTTGATGGTGACGTCCGCGTAGAGCACCCCGCCCTGCGAGGAGCGCACCTCCACCCGGTCCTCGCCGCCCAGGTCGAGGTCGACCGGCCGGGTGGAGAAGGAGGTGACGTCGGTGAACGGCGACTTGACGTGCATGCCGGAGGTCAGCGGGGTGCCGACCCGGCCGAATGTCACCGGGACGCCCACCTCATAGGCGCTGACCACATGAAGACAGGCGAACAGGCCGGCCAGGACCCCACCCAGGGCCCCGATCGCGGCCCCGATCTTCCAGCCGGCCTCGGCTCTGCCCCGTCCCACGAGGAACACGGCGACGGCCGCTATGAGCAGCAGTACGGACAGTACGAACACGGGCTTTCCCCCCACAGGATGCGCCACCCCGTCCGGGCGGCGGGCAGCGCATGGTAGCGGGCGGGGGTGTCCGGGAAGTAGCCGTGCGGGGTGCCGGGTCCGGTCAGTTGCCGTCCAGCGCCGCGCGCAGCGTTTCGGGGTCGGTGACCGGGGCCTCGCAGGTGAAGTTCCGGCAGACGTACGCGGCCGGGGCGCCGTCCACCAGGGGGCGGTGCGCGAGCAGGGGGAACTCCTCGCCGTCCGGTGTGCCCGCGGCGGCGACCGCGCCGGGGGCGCGCGTGAGGAGGGCCGTGCGGTGCAGGGCCGCGGTGCGTTCGTCGGTGAGGGACGGGCCGACGACGGCGACCTCGCGGGGTCCGTCGAGCAGCGCCTCGGCGGCGGCCAGGCCCCAGCCGACGAACCGGGGCACCCGCGGCCCGAGGGCCTTGACCACGCCAAGGGCCCGCTCGGCGGCGGTCCGGTGGGCCTCGGAGCCGGTGTGCGCGGCGTAGGACAGCAGGGCGGCGGCCGCGGCGGACCAGCCGGAGGGGGTCGCGTTGTCCGTCGGGTCCTGCGGGCGGCGGATGAGCTGCTCGGCGTCGGAGGCGGTGTCGTACAGCGCGCCGCTCTCCGGATCGGTGAAGCGGGCCATGACCTGGTCGAGGAGGAGCCCGGCGAAGTCCAGCCAGACGCCCTCGCCGGTGACGGAGGCCAGCGCGAGGAAGCCCTCGGCGACGTCGGCGTAGTCCTCCAGCACCCCGGAGTTGTCCCCGGCCCGGCCGTCGCGGCTGGTCCGGGTGAGGTGTCCGTGCTCGTCGAGGTGGACCCGGACCAGGTGGTCGGCGGCGGCGACGGCGGCCTCGATCAGGTCGGGGCGGTCGAAGTAGGCGCCGGTCTCGGCGAGGGCGGCGATGGCGAGGCCGTTCCAGGCGGCGACGACCTTGTCGTCCCGGCCGGGCGCGGGGCGCCGGGACCGCGCGGCGAGCATCCGCTCCCTGACCGAGGCGATCCGCCCGGCGTCGAACACCCGCTCCGACTGCGGCAGTTGGAGTACGGACTGGCCGTGCTCGAAGGTGCCCTCACCGGTCACACCGAAGTACTCGGCCGCGAGGTCGCCGTCCTCGTCCCCGAGCAGGGCGCGCAGGCTCTCGGGCGTCCAGACGTAGTACGCGCCCTCGACGTGACGGCCGGTGCCGTCGTCGCTGTCCGCGTCCAGCGCCGAGGCGAACCCGCCCTCCTCCGTACGGAGTTCGCCGACGAGGAAGTCGGCGGTCTCCAGCGCGACGCGGCGGGCGAGGTCGGAGCCGGTGGTGCGCCAGAGGTGGGCGTAGACCCGGCAGAGCAGCGCGTTGTCGTACAGCATCTTCTCGAAGTGCGGCACGACCCAGTCGCGGTCGACGGAGTAGCGGGCGAAGCCGCCGCCGAGCTGGTCGTAGATGCCGCCGCGGGCCATGCGCTCGCAGGTGTCGCTCGCCATCTGCAGGGCGCCCTCGGAGCCGGTGCGCGCGTGGTGGCGCAGCAGGAACTCCAGCGCCATGGAGGGCGGGAACTTGGGCGCGCCGCCGAATCCGCCGCGCTGGGGGTCGTACTCGCGGGTGAGGCCGAGGAGGGCCTGCGCGAGTTCCTCCTCACCGGGCACCCCGGCCGCCTGCCGGACGATCTCCCGCTGGGCGAGGTCCCGCGTGATCTTCCCGGCCACCTCGGTGACCTCGTCCCGCCGGCCCTCCCACGCCTGGTGCACCCCTTCCAGCACCTGCCCGAAGGAGGGCATGCCGTGCTGGGGGCGCGGCGGGAAGTAGGTGCCGAAGTAGAAGGGCTCGGCCTCCGGCGTCAGGAACACGGTCATCGGCCACCCGCCCTGCCCGGTCGCCGCCTGCACCGCCTCCATGTACACCGCGTCGACGTCCGGCCGCTCCTCCCGGTCGACCTTCACACTGACGAAGTTCTCGTTCAGGTAGTCGGCGGTGGCCTGGTCCTCGAAGGACTCGTGCGCCATGACGTGACACCAGTGGCAGGCGGAGTACCCGACGCTCAGCAGAATCGGCACATCCCGCCGCCTCGCCTCCTCGAACGCCTCCGGCCCCCAGGGGTACCAGTCGACCGGGTTGTCAGCGTGCTGGAGCAGATACGGCGAGGTCACGTCGGCTAGCCGGTTCATACGCTCCAGCCTCTCACAGGGGCTCTGCCGGACCGGGCACCCCGACAGCGCGGAGAAGTGCGACTCGTCTTCGCTCTTCCGCGCCAGGGCCGGTGGGGCCTCACACCTCGAACTCCAGCAATGTAATAGATACTCTCTTACACTCGGGAGCATGAAGCCGACCCGATCCGGCACCACCGAGAACATCTCCGTGTCGATGCCTGCAGAGCTGGTCAGCGAGCTTCGCTCGCGAACCGGGCGTCGCGGGCTGTCCAGCTATGTCACCGAAGCCGTCAGACATCAGCTCGCCATGGACGGGCTCGCCGAGATCGTCGCGGCCCATGAGGAGGAGCACGGCGCGCTCACCGAGCAGGAGATCGAAGCCGCCCGACGCGAGCTGTTCGGAGACGAGACCGCCGAGTGGGGCGCTGCGTGAAGGAGCGGCCGGCCCGCTCGCTGGTACTCGACTCCGAGGCGCTCTCCCTGCTTCTGCGCAACGATCGCGGGATGGCGGCTCGCATCGAGGCATCCCGGCAGGCCGGGATTCCCGTCTTTGTGTCTGCGCCGACCATTGTCGAAGCCGTACAGCAGAGAACCGATCTGGCACGTCTGAAGTGGATGCTCTCCCGGCTCCGAGTGGAACCGGTCAGCCAGGAGGACTCCCTGACCGCAGTGACGTTGCTTCGGGACGCAGGCCGGCTGCACGGACACAAGTACGCGATCGACGCTCTCGTCGCCGCGCTCGCGCTCCGCGTCCCGGCACCTGTCATCGTTCTGACCTCCGACCGTGACGACTGGTCGAAGCTGTGCGGGAACCGCGTGATCGTCAGAGAGGTGTGAGCACCGCCCACTACCGGGTTCGGAGGTCACGTCCCCCGGGCGCGCACCGTGTTCAGGCGATCGGGGCCGGGGTGTGGGTGCCGGTCGCTCCGCGGGTGAGTGCTCGTTCCGCCTCGGCGAGGCTGCGGACGGCGCGGGTGAGCTGGTCCGGGGGGAGGGTGTAGGGCAGGCGGACGTTGCGTTCGAAGGCGCCGCCGATACCGAACCGCGGGCCGGCCGCGATCGTCACTCCGTGCTCGGGGGCGATGGCCGCCAGCCGCGAGCTGACGGGGTCGGGGAAGGTGGCCCACAGGGTCATGCCGCCGGGCGGGCGCGGCGCGTGGACGTGGGGCAGGTGCTCGGCGAGGGCCCGCCTCAGCGCGTCGCGGCGTTCCGCCAGTTGGCGCAGCGCCTCGGGCCGGTGGGTCTGGCGGTTGTTCAGCAGGGCGGCGGTGGCGAGCTGTTCGATCACCGGGGTGCCGAGGTCGGTGGTGAGGCGGGCCTGTTCGGCACGCTCCAGCAGGGACGGGGTCGCGCGGATCCAGCCGATGCGCAGACCGCCCCAGACGCTCTTGGACACGGAGCCGATGCTGATGGCGGTGGGCATGTGGAGCGCGAAGGGCTCCGGGCTCGCCCCCTCCAGCGCCAGGTCGGTCATCGTCTCGTCGACGACCGTCGGGCAGGCCAGCCTGAGGCCGCGGCGCACGCTCGCGGACATGCTCGTACCGGTCGGGTTGTGGAAGTCGGGGATCAGGTAGGCGAGCCGTGCGGAGCGCGCCGCCTCACCGAGTTGCGCGGCGTCCCAGCCGGACGGGGTCAGCGCCACCGGCAGCGGCCGGGCGCGTACGTCCAGGAACGTCCTGATCGCGTGCGGGTAGGTCGGGTGGTCGATGACGACCCTGTCGCGCGGGGACACAAGGGTGCGGGCCAGGACGGCCAGGGCGTGCTGGGCCCCGTTGGTGATCATGATGTGGTCGGGCGCGGTGGGCAGCCCGCGCCGCCGGTACCAGTCGGCGACCGCTTCGCGCAGCTCCGTGATGCCGTAACGGTCGTAACCGCGCCGTTCGAAGTGCCGCGGCAGCTGTTCGAGCGCGGTGGCGAACGCGGCGTGCAGGATCTCGACCGGGGCCGTGGGCGCGGCCAGGGACAGGTCGAGGGTCTCCGGGCTCGCGTCGGCCCGCCGTTCGGCCGGTGTGTCGTCGGGCAGCCGTACGGTCGCCCGGGCGCGGGACCGGGTGGCGAGGTAACCGTGCTCGACCAGGGTCCGGTACGCGGCGCCGACGGTGGTCCTGCTGGTGTCGAGGGCCGCGGCCAGGTCCCGTTCGCTGGGCAGGGCGGCGCCGAGGGAAAGGCGCCCGTCCAGGACGAGCAGCCGGAGCCGGTCGGAGAGGCGCCGGTGCGCCGGGCCGGGGCCCTCCTGCCAGCGGCCCAGCATGCCGGCCACCGTGTGCGAGCTGACTTTCACCGGACCAGCGTAGGGAATCTGGCTATGGAATGCGGACCCAGATGATCCGCACAGTGGTGCCATGGCTCTTCCCGCTCCTCCCGAAACCGTCTCGACGCCACCTCACCCCGACCGGCCCGTACTGCTGCGCATGAGCGCCGTCGCCCAGGTCCGGGCGGGCCGGAAGACACGCCGCCTGCTGCAGCTCCTCGTCGGTCTGACGGGGTACGGGGGCGCCGTGATGATGCTGGTCCAGTCCGGGCTCGGCGCGGCGAGCTGGAACGTGCTCACCGAGGGAACGGCCCGCGTGTCGGGCATCTCGTTCGGCTGGGCGACGAACCTGATCTCCGTCCTCGTCCTCCTCGCCTGGATTCCCCTGCGGGAGCTGCCCGGCCTCGGCACGTTCCTCAACGTGGCCGTCGTGGGGTTCGCCGCGGACGCCACGGCGGCCGTGCTCCCCGACCCGCACGGGCTGCCCGGCCGGATCGCCTACCTGCTGCTCGGCCTGGTCGCGCTGGCGTTCTTCGACGCGCTCTATCTCGGCGCGCAGTTCGGCTCGGGCCCCCGCGACGGCATCATGACCGGCCTCGTACGGGTCACCCGCCTCCCCCTCGCGGCCGTCCGCACCGCGATCGAGGTCACGGTCGCCGGCGCCGGCTGGCTGCTGGGCGGGACCCTGGGAGTCGGAACGGTGCTTGTCGCACTGTGCATGGGGCCGCTGGTCGGTTTCTTCCTGCCCCGGACGACCGTCCGTCTGCCGGCCGGCCCTCCGAGCGAGCGGGTGGAGCCGTGACGGCGGGGCCTTCCGTACCTCAGGTGTCGAGCGTCTCCCGCACGGTGGAGCCGCTCGGCGCCCTCTTCGCGTCCGGGAGCGCCTCGGGGGCCTGGTACCGGTCCCGGACGACGACGAGCAGAGCGCAGAGCGCCAGCGCGCAGCCGGTCCAGGGCAGCACCGGCGCGGAGGCGTACTGAAGCGTCGCGCCGCCCACCGCGCCGCCGAGGGCGACTCCGAGGTAGGAGGAGGCGCTGCTGACGGAGACGGCGACGACCGGGGCGTCGGGAGCCCGCAGCATCACGCGCTGCACCTGCGCGCCCGGGATCAGCCAGTACAGGGCGCTCCAGACGAGGGTGCAGAGGAGGAACACGGCCGTCGTGGCCGTGTTCCCGCGCGGGGCGGCGAGGGCGACGGTCCCCAGGGCGACGAAGGAGGCGGCCACCCCGCCGACGCCGTAGAGGTAGGTGCGTTCGGAGCCGCGGCGGTCGCAGGAGCGGCCGCCGGCGGCGTTGCCGGCCGCCGCCGCGACGCCCCACACGAGCAGCACGGCGCTGACCCCGGCCTCGCTGAGCGGGGTCACGGCCCGGGTGAGCACGGCGAGGTAGGTGAAGACGACGAAACTGCCGCCCACCACCAGGGTGTTGGCCGTCACCGCGACGAGGACGCCCGGCCGGGCCGCGACCCGCAGCCGGCGGCCCATGCTGACGGCGGGGGGCGCGGCCGTGGCGGGGAGGGTGAGCGCCAGCCCCGCCATCGCCACGGCCGCCAGGGCCGCGGTCAGCCCGAGGGTGCCGCGCCACGACCCGAGGTTGCCGACGAGCGAGCCCAGGGGGACGCCGAAGGCGGTGGCCAGGGTGAGGCCGCCGAGGACCAGCGAGACCGCCCGGCCCCGCCGGCTGTCCCCGGCGACGGCGGTGGCCACCGCCACCGCCGTGTTCATGTACATCGCGGCCCCGGCCCCGGCCAGCACCCGCCCGACGAGCAGCACCCCGTACGTCGGGGCGAGCGCTCCGAGCACGTTGGCCAGCAGGAAGACCCCGAGGGCGGTCTGCAGCAGCAGCCGCCGTCCGAAGGCGGCCGTCAGGGTCGTCAGCACCGGCGCGCTGATCGCGTAGCTGAGCGCGAAGACGGTGACCAGTTGCCCGGCCACCCCTTCGGGGAGCCGGAAGTCACCGGCGATCGCGGGCAGGATGCCGCTGATGATGTAGCTGTCCGTGCCCACGGCGAAGGCGCCCAGCGCGAGGAGGAGGACCGCCCCCAGATAGCGTTCGCCGGTCGTGCGCCCGGTCGTCGGTTCAGTGCTCACTCGCCGGTCCCGCTCCTCACCACGCCTGCCTCCGCGAGGCAGCCGAGCATCACTTCGGTCGTCACGTACAGGGCGCGCGCCCGGGTGGCGTCCGCCGCGAACCGGTCCGCGAAGACCAGTTCGGCGAGCGTCAGCGCCGTGCGCGGTCCGGACGGTACCCCCTCCAGGGCCTCCAGCAGCCGCGGCAGGCGCTCCGGCGGGCCGTCCACGTCCGCGGTGCCGCCCAGTTCCCAGAAGCCGTCCGGGAGGTCGGGGGTGCGGTTGCGGTAGAGCCGTTCGGCGGTGCGCACGGCCTCGGGGGACGCACCGGGCACGGCCAGCACCGGGGTGTCGGCCCTGACGGGGGACGACAGGTCGGTGAAGGTCACCGTGCCGGAGCCGCCCGCCCGGCTCACCAGGGAACAGGCGTGGAAGTACGGCATGCCGAGCTTCTCCTGGTGGGTGTCGACCAGCCGGAGCACCTCGGCGGCCGCAAGCTCGGGGTTGTGGCGCGCGGCGTGCACGGCCGTGAGCGCGGCACGGACCCTGGAGGAGGTCCGCCCGTCCGCCACCACCGCCACGTCGTGACCGGTGCGCGCGGCGAACTCCCGGATCTCGCCCAGCAGCATCGGGCCGGACGCGTCCCCCAGGGAGTGGAAGCGCGTCAGGAGCATGCCGGTACGAGGGTCGAGGAGACCGGGCGCGGACCGCAGCAGCAGCCGGTTGAGGTCCAGTCCGTCCGGTCCGCCGTTGCCCGCGGCCGAGTAGGCGAGGCCGGGCGGCACGGGGGCGTAGGGCAGGTTCGCGGCGACGCATCCGAAGGGGCCCGACGCGGCGAGGTCGTCCGGCCCTCCGGTGCCGAGGGACGCGAAGACGTCACCGCGCCAGGGGTGGATGCGGTCGGCGCTGCCGTTGAGGGTGCCCGACAGCGCGGTCGCGTCCAGGCACACCTGCTGGACGTCGACCGCGATCACCTCGTCGCAGGTGCGGGCGAGGGCGGAGCTGGTGATGCCCGACCCGCATCCCACGTCCACCGCCCGGCCGGTGGGCCGGGCGTCGAGGATCGTGTCGACGAAGCGCAGGGAGTCCTCGCCGATGTAGACGGCGCCGGTGCCGTCCTGCCCGGCGCGGTCGCGGGCCGCCACCAGGCCGCGGAACGCGGTCAGTTCCCACTCCCCCGGCAGCGGGCCGGCCGGCGGCTCGGGGGCGCCGGGCGGCCAGGGGGCGTAGCACTGCCCCGAGCGTCGCCTGGCGTGTTCGACGCGCTGGGCGAAGTGGCCGCCCCGCAGAAGGTCCGTCATCCGGTCGGCCGTCATGCCGCGTTCACGCCCCCCACCCGCTCCCGCACACCGTCACCGTCGCTCCGCCGCTCCGCCGCCGCGGCGACGAAGGCCCCGAACAGCTCGCGTACGGGCGCGACTTCCGGATGTCCCTGGACACCCACCACGAACCGCCGCTCGGGCACACACACCGCCTCGATCACCCCGTCCTCGGTCCAGCCGGTCGCCAGCACGCCCGTACCGAGCGCGTCGATCGCCTGATGATGGAAGCACGGTATGTCCCAGTGACCGCCCACCGCGCTGCCGGGCAGCCGCTCGGCATCGAGCGTCACCCGCTTCGGCACGAAGACCGGCTCCAGCGGCTGGTGGTCGTCGGTGCCGAGCGTGTCGGGCAGGTGCGGCACGAGCGTGCCCCCGAGGCACACGTTGATCATCTGCATGCCCCGGCAGATCCCCAGCACCGGCAGGTCGGCCGCCAGCGCCTTGAGCAGCAGGGCGCGTTCGGCGCGGTCGCGGGACGAGCCCTCGGGCCCGCCGCCGTACATGCGCGGGTCGATGTCCGCGCCGCCGACGAGGACCAGGGCGTCGATGCCGTCCGCCGCCCGCAGCGTGTGTTCGTCGTCGGTGCCCGGCGGGAGCAGGCAGACGGCGGCGCCGGCGGCGTACAGGGGATCGATGAAGTCACGCGGGACCAGCGAGGCGCTGCGGTCCCAGCCGCGCCAGACCGCCGTCTCCTGGTAGGTGGTGATGCCGACCAGCGGGGGCCTAGCCACGCTTCCACTCCTCTGCGGGCTGCCGGGTCCACGCGGAGGGGTGCTGGTCGAAGCCGACCTTGGGGTAGTACTCCCGCGCGTCCGGGGCCGAGAGCAGGACGAGCTTGACGCCCGGTACGCACCGCTCGATCTCGTCGAGGAGGGCCTTGCCGACGCCCGTGCGCTGGTGGCTCGCGCTGACGGCGATGTCGCTGACGTAGGTGACGTAGGAGTCGTCGGTCAGGCACCGTGCCACGCCGACCGCGCGGCCGTCCTCGCGGGCGACGAGGAGGAGGCCGGCCCCTCGGATCATCGCGGTGAACCGCTCGGTGTCCTCGACGGGCCTGCGCTCGGCGAGGCCGGACTCCCGGTAGACGCGGGCGATCTCCTCGACGTCGGCGTCGCGGGGTGATTCGGTCGTGTAGCTGAGGGTCATCCCAGTTCCTTCATGACTCGTTCGTACAGTTCGTCGCGGTGCGGCAGCACCCGCCGCAGCTCGGCCTCGTCGAGGGTGTCGCGCCCGGTGAGCCCGACGGCGGCCAGGGCGGCGGGGTCGTCGCTGTCGACGGCCGCCTGGACCCGGCGGTACGCCTCCTCGCGGCTCGCGCCGGCGTCGATGAGGTCCGTCATGGCACGAGGGCTGCCGAGCCGTACGGCGGCCTGCCGGAGGTTGGCGAGCATGACGTCCTCGCGGACCACCAGCCCGCGCAGCAGTCCGGCCGCGAACGTCACCTGGTACTCGGTGACGCTGAGCGCGTCCGCCAGGGCGACGCGTTCCACGCACGAGTTGGACAGGTCGCGCTCGTTCCAGAGGGCCACGGTCTCCAGGACGGCCGTGGCGTTTCCGCGGACGAGGCGTGCCAGGCCGCACAGCCGCTCGCTGCCGGTCGGGTTGTGCTTGTGGGGCATGATGCTCGACCCCTGGTACAGCGGCGGACGGGGCTCCTCGACCTCCTCCACGCCGGTCTGCGACAGCAGGCGCAGGTCGAGCGCGAGGTGTTCGACGACCGCGCTGACCAGGGCGAGCGCGGAGGCGAGCTGAGCGTGCCGGTCGCGTCCGACGACCTGGCTCGCGAGCGGCTCGCGTCCGACCCCGAGGGAGTCCAGCACCGAGGTCTCGAGTTCGAGGGGCAGTTCGACATAGGTGCCCACCGCGCCGGAGATGGTGCCGACGGCCACCGCCTCCACGGCCCGGCGCAGCACCTCCACCGCCCGGTTCAGTTCCAGGGCGATCGTGGCCAGCCGGTGGCCGAAGGTCGTCGCCTGGGCGGCCATGCCGTGGGTGCGACCCAGGCACGGGGTGGCCCAGTGCCGGGTGATCCGGTCGCGGAAGACCGCGAGCAGTTCCTCGCACCCGGCCAGCAGGAGTTCGCCCGCCTCTTTGAGGATGATCGCGTTGGCGGTGTCGACCAGGTCGTAACTGGTCAGCCCCCGGTGCACCATGGCGGCGCTGCCGTCCGGGATGAGCGGGGCCCAGGCTTCGAGGAAGCCGAGGATCTCGTGGTCGCGCCGGGTCTCCTCGTAGCGGATCGCCTCGACCGTCGGGGAGTCCGAGGCGCGGACGTCCGCCAGCACCTTCTCGGGCATCAGGCCGAGGTCGACGTACGCGGCGCAGACGGCCTCCTCGACCCGGCGCCAGGTGTCGTAGCGGTGGTCCTCGCCGAGCAGCGCGGCCATCGCCGGGGTGACATAGCGGGCGATCACAGCGGTTTCCTCACCGTGAGCAGGCACGTCCTGTTGTTCGACGGCACCGGTCCGCGGGCCAGGTCGGCCTCCAGGCGCTCCAGGCCCGCCCGCCACTCGTCCTCGGGCAGCAGATGCATCACGGAGTTGGCCTTGTCCCGGAAGCGGGTGGCGTCCGCGAGCGTGCCCTCCTCGCCGAAGACGCGGGTGCCGGGGTCGGTGAACCCGGCCGCGCGGTACGCCTCCTCCAGGGCCTCGATGGCGTGGTGGCGCTCGAGTTCGAGGGGGATGGTGCCGGGGAAGTACGCCGTCATGGGCAGCCGGTTGCGGATGATCCACTCGGAGTCGGTGGCCGTGCAGAAGTAGCCGCCGGGCCGCAGCAGCTCCCACGCCTGGGCGGCGTAGACACCCGGGTCGTCGAGGTAGTGCACCATGTCGACGCTGAAGACGAGGTCGGCGCCGCCGGCCGGGATGCCGAGCACGGAGAGGTCCTCCGCCGTGCCGCGTACGTAGCTCGCGCGGTCGCCCGCCGGGGCGGAGGCCGCCACCTCCAGCATCTTGGCGTGCGGGTCGAGGCCCACGGCGGTGCAGTCGACCAGCGCGGCTATCCCCCGCAGGTGGTTCGCGGTGCCGCAGCCGATCTCGGCGACGGTGCCGCCCCGCGGGACCAGCGAGGCGAGGTGTTCGACGAGTTCGGGATAGGCGCGGCGGTGCTGCGCGTACTCGCCGGCGATCTGGTCGTAGTCGATGGTCATCGGGGTTGACCGCCCTTCCGGGTGCTGTCGTGGGTGAACGCGGGACCGAGTCCGTCGTGGACGCGGCGGGCGCGGGCGAGGTCGGCGACGGCCGCGAGGAAGACCGACCACCAGGCCTCGGGGGTGCGCAGGACCTTCGCGTACTTCAGCCAGCCGAGCAGGCTGCACGCGGAGGCGAGATGGAGGCGGGTGAGGACCCCGGCGTCGCCCCAGTCGGCGGTGAGCCGTTCCAGGCGGCCGAGGAGGACGGCGCGCGCCGGGTCGTCCGCGACGGGCACGGCGGCCGTGGCGTCGACGGGACCGTCACCGGGTGGGCCGGCGGGCAGGAGCGCCGCGGCGTCGCCGCGCTCGCAGGCGTCCAGGACGGTGACCATCGGCGAGATCGCGTGCAGCAGGGTGCCGAGGTCGAAGACGGGGTCGCCGCGGCCCGCCGGGGCCTCGGCGACACCGTCCCAGGCGCTGCGGGGGTCGATGAACCGGGGCTCGCCGTCCTGCCCGCGCATGAGGTTGCTGGTGAAGATGTCGCCGTGCACGAGGGACGACCGGACCGGACGCCACTTGGGGTAGGTGTCCTGGGCCCAGGACACCAGTTCGCGGTAGTCGGCGCGGGTGCCGTCGGGCAGCAGGACCGGGGTCTCGAAGGCGTGGGCGTAGGCGGCGGGGCCCAGCACCCGCGCCCCGAGGGACGCGCACGCCTCGGACCCCGGCAGGTCTCTGAAGCGGTCCACGTACAGGTAGGGGGCGACCTCCGGCTCGCCGTCGGCGAGCGTGCTGCCGTGCCACCGGGTCAGTACGTCCAGGTGGTCGCCGAGGGCCTCGAGCCGGGCGGGGTCGGCGCGCAGCAGGCCGTCCTCGCCCCGCCGGAACATCGTCTCGACGAGTCCGGCCTCGCGCACGGCGTCCATGACGCGGGTGGCCGAGCCGGCCCGGACGTCGTAGCCGCGCGGGGTGGGGAAGATGCGGCCGCCGCCGTCGTGGGCCCGCCGGACGTGCTCCTCCTCGGCGAGCATGACGTCCTCGGGGCCCGTCTTGGCGACGAACGTGCCCCCGGCGCACTCGAACTCGACGACGCCGGTGGAGTCGGAGCCGGGCCGGTGCAGCGTGCGCAGGCGCGGCGGGGCGGTGGCGAGGCCGGCCCAGTGGCCGAGCCGTTCGGCCCGTACGTCCGCCACCAGTTCCTCCGCCTCCGCGCCGGACCAGGTGGCCGGCGGACCGGGGCGGTGCGTGGCGACGAGGCGCACGCCCGGCCGGGGGTCGGGCACCGGTACGACGCGCAGTCCGAAGGGCTCCAGCCCCTCGCGCAGCCGGGTGGCGCAGGCGTCGGCGTCGGGTCCGTCGCCGAGGACGTACACGTCCGCCGGGCCGAGCGCCTCGCGCGCGGGGACGGCCGGGGGCAGGAGGGCGGCGAACTCGGCGAGGTCCGACGGTGTCATCCAGCGTGCGGCGTGCGGGGCGGGACCCGTCACGGGGCGACCTCCTTGATGTAGGCGTCGAGTTCGACCGGGCTCATCCCGTACCGCTCCTTGAAGGGGCCGTTGCGGCGGCCGCCCTCGAAGTAGCGGACACCGGCCTCGAAGCCCAGCCTGAGGATCGCGGCGATGAGCACGTAGTAGCTGCTGAAGGGGCGCTTCGCGTCCTCGTCCGCGTAGCGGTCGTAGCCGCCGGCCCAGGCGTGGATCTTCGTCTCCTCGAGGAAGACGACGGACTTCGCGAGGAGTTCGCCGTCCTGGTGGACCTCGACGATCCGGGCGCCGGAGGGGACGTGGGTGAGGAAGCGCGAGATCCGTTCCTTGTCGTAGTAGCCCGCCGAGCCGACGTTGGCCATCAGCTTCTCGAAGAGGTCGAGGCTCGCCGGGTCCTCGGCGCCTTCGGGCACCCGCACCGACGTGACCACGCCCGCGTCGCGCGCCCGGTTGAGCTGACGCCGGTACTCGCCGCGGGCGTTGGGCCGAAGGCCCTGGAGGTACCCGTCGAAGTCCCCGGCGGCGGCGAGGTCGATGACGTAGCGGGTGTCGATGTGCCGGGGCGTGAAGCCGGCCGCGCACAGCAGCGGCGCCGTCGGGCCCTGCCGGGCGACGTTGATGAACCCGTAGCGCCCGGCGCCGAGTTCGCGGGCGAGTGCCCGCATGGCGCGTTCCACCGCCACGGCGACGGCGGGGTCCTCGCTGCGGGTGGCCAGCCGGCTGTCGGAGCAGTGCCAGACATGGCTGAGCAGGACGACCTCGCCCTCGGCCAGGTCCAGGGCCCGCAGGGGGTCTCCCTGCACGTAGCAGGGCACGAAGGCGACCACCCGTTCGGCGGTGTCCCGGACGAGGAGGTAACGGGTGTGGTGCACCTGCTGGATCGGCTCGCGCTCGTAGGCGCGCAGGAACTCGGTGCCGTAGTAGAAGGTGGACAGGCCCAGCTCCGCGGCCATGAGCGCGCACTCCGCCGGCAGTTCCTCGACGCTGTCCAGGACCTCGACGCGGTAGGAGTTCTCAGTACTCGTCACTGTATTCACACGCTTCCCATTCGCTTACCCGTCCGTGGTGAAACTCCCCCGCCGCCTCGGTGAACCGGTTCCACTCGCTGCGCTTGAGCTCCACGAGCGCCCGGTGGAGGTCGTGGCCGACGAGTTCCCGGGCGGCCTTGGACGACTCGAACCGCTCGACGGCCTCGCCCAGGTCGCGCGGCAGCGACTCGCCCTCCTGCTGGGGGCGCCGCGCCTCGGGGCCGAGGGGCAGCGCGTCGACGACGCCCTCCACGCCGGAGGAGATCTGCGCGGCGATGTAGAGGTAGGGGTTGGCGGTGGGGTCGCCCACGCGGTTCTCCGCGTGCACCGAGTGAGGGGCCCCGCCGTCCGCGACCCGGATCAGGGCGCCCCGGTCCTCGCGGGCCCAGCCCAGCCGGGTCGGGGAGAGCGCGTGCTCGGGCGCGAAGCGGTGGTACGCGTTGACCGTGCCGTTGCTCAGCAGCGCGAAGTCGGCGGCCCGGCGCACGAGGCCCGCGACGTAACTGCGTCCCTCCGGGCCGAGTTCACCGTCCGCCCCGCCGGCGAACCAGGGGGTGCCGTCCGCGCGCAGGCCCGACTGGTGCAGATGCCAGCCGCTGGGGTCGCCGTGGTCGACGGCGGGCAGGCCCATGAACGACACGTGCAGTCCGTGCGGCCGGGTGAAGCACTTCAGCCAGGTGCGCAGCAGCAGTACGGTGTCGGCGGCCGCGAGGGCGTCCTGCGGTGCGAAGGTGATCTCCAGCTGGCCGGGGCCCGACTCGTGCTCGACGGTCCGCAGCCGGGCGCCGAGCGCCTCCAGCGGCTCCCACAGCGGGGTGAGGAGATCGAGGGCGGCCTCCAGAAGGCGCGTGGAGTTGAACTGGTAGCCCCCGTCGATCACCGCGACCGGCTCGGGCAGACCCTGTACGCCGAAGCCGCCGGGGGTGCCGGCGTAGTGCTCGTGGAGGCGGCGCAGCAGGTAGAACTCCAGCTCGATCCCGATGACCGGCGTCCAGCCGTGCCGTGCGGCGCGCCGGACGGTCTCGTGCAGGACCCGGCGGCTGGAGAGCGGGTGGGGGTCGCCGCCGCGCAGCCGCTCGTCGCCGATGACCCAGCCGACACGGCGCCCGCCGCTCTCGGTGACGGTCCAGGTGCCGAGGTCGGGGACGACGACCATGTCCCCCGCGCCGCGCAGTTCGCCCACGAAGGCGGTGTCGTCGATGCTCACCGCGATCGCGTGGCCGGTGTCGAAGACGAGCGGGCCGGGGCTGAAGTCGACGCCGTCCTGGAGCGCGTCGGCGAAGGCACCCGGGGACAGCGCCTTGGAGCGGGCGATGCCGTGCGGGTCGCCGTAGAGCACGTGCACGACGCTCACCGTGCGGGCGGCCGCCAGGACGGCGGCGGGGTCCCCGGCACCGGAGGTGACGGCGCCCGGACGCGTGCTCGTGCCGGCTCCCATGCCGGAGGCCGTCGCCCCCGACTCCCCGCGGTCGTCTCTCTTCATGGTGTCGCCTTCCTCGTCGTGCTTGATTCCCAGCGGTCCCGCACGTCGCGGGCGAGGGACAGCAGGGCCCGGTCGCCGCCCCGGCGGCCGATGAGCTGGAGCCCGGCCGGCATGCCGTCGGGTCCGCTGCCCAGCGGGACGCTGACGGCGGGGTGTCCGGTCAGATTGGTGACGAAGGTGTGCTCCGCCCAGGCGAGCCAGTCCCGCGCGGCGGTGCCGGCGGGGAACTCCTCGTCCCGGCCGAAGGCGGGGACGGCCACGGTGGGCAGCGCGAGCGCGTCGTGGCCGGCGAGCGCCTCGTCGACCGCGGCCGTCAGACGCCGGCAGGTGGCCTCCGCGGCGCGCAGCCCGCTCTCCGTCACCTCGGCACCCCACCGGGCCACCTGGGCGTGTCCGGGCCACAGCGGGCCGTCGGCCAGGCGCGGGTACTCCCCCGCCGAGAGCAGGTCCGCCAGCGCCCGGTGGGCGCCGCCGGTGTCCAGCCGCACCTCGGGAACGGGTCCGTCCAGCAGTGTGGCGAGCCGTGCGCGCAGCGTGGCGTCGAGGTGGGACGCGCGGGACAGCACCGGCCACACCAGGTCCGGGCTCCGGGCCGGCCGGGGCGCCGGGACGGAGGAGAGCGGGGCGGAGGTGACGAGCGCGTCCATGAGCAGGGCGTCCTCGACCGAGGCGGTGAGCGAGCCGACGTGCGACAGGCGGTCGCCGCGGGGGCCGTAGTCCCAGCGCTGCCAGGTCGGCTTGAAGCCGACGACCCCGCACCAGGCGGCGGGTATCCGCACCGACCCGGCCCCGTCCGTGCCGATCGCGATGGGGCCGGTCCCGGTCGCCACGGCCACGGCCGCCCCGCCGCTCGAACCGCCGCTGGTGCGCTCCGGGAACAGGGGGTTGACGGTGGCCGGTCCGGACGGCCCGACCGTGCTGGCGGACCACCCGTCCTCGGAGGTGCGGGTCTTGCCCACGATCACCGCGCCCGCGCGGCGCAGCACCGCAACGACCGGCGAGTCGTGCGGGGCGGGGGCGGGCGCGGGCCCGCCCCTGCCGCGCCCGGTGGGCAGCCCCGCCACGTCCAGCAGGTCCTTGACGGAGACGGGCACACCGCTGAGCGGGCCGGCGGGCCGCCCGGCCCGGAACTCCGCGTCGGCGCGGCGGGCCGCCGCCATGGCCCCCGCGCGGTCCAGCAGCACGTACGCCGAGCCGGCCGGGCCGCCGGCGTCGATCCGGTCGAGGACGGCGGCGACATGGTCGGAGGGGCGCAGCTCCCCCCGCGCGTAGCGGCCGAGGAGGAGATGCGCCGACAGCGGTTCGACGGACAGCGGTTCAGTCCTCATGGGCGCTCCGGAACCACGCGTTGTCGAACTGGGTCACCGCGTCCCGGCAGACCGCGAACGCGTCCTCGTGGAAGGCCCGCAGGACCTGTCCGAAGGCGACGGCCGTCTCCAGCTCCCGGAGGGTGTAGGGCTCGTCGGTGGTCCGCACCAGGCGCAGGTCGTGCAGGCCGGGCAGGTCGCGGCCGCCCAAAGTGGTGGCGAACGGCACCCGGATGGCGTGCCGGACGCCGAACTTCACGTGCCCGGTGTGGTGCCACTGGGAGCCGTGGGTCAGGTCGGGCATGGTGGGGGCGAAGAACCAGTCGTCGCGTTCCTGGTCGGTGCGGCCGAGGACGTGCGGGAGGTAGTGCCAGCTGTTGAAGCGCATCCGGGCGCTGTACGCGGTGAGTATCCGGTGCAGCGGGGGCTCCTGGCCCCGGCGCCGGTCGGCGAACTCCGTCCCGGCCACGACGCAGCAGTAGAAGTCGCCGGTGCCGAAGGCGAGGGCGCTCGCCGGGTCCTCGTCGATGAGCGCCAGGTCGCGGGGGCCGCGGGCCAGGGCGACGTCGGAGCGGGTGGCCCCGGCGACCTCGCGGAGCAGGTCGTGCAGGGTCAGGGCGCGGGTGTCGGAGCGTTCGGCGGCCGGTGCCCGCCGGACCCGGAGGGCCGCGTGCCGGCCCATGTGCGCGGTGGACGGGGCCGACTCGGGCCACATGCTCCAGGTGTGGCCCCCCACGGTGAGGGACCGGTGGCCGGGGGTACCGGGCAGGAGCCGCTCCTCCTTGTGGAGGCTGGCGCCGTGGATCTCGCGGTAGAAGGTGCGGCCCTCGCGGAGCAGCCCCGCGCGGCACTCGGCGAGGCGCGCGGCGAGTTCCAGGAGGACGTCGATGTCGTGTGCGTCCTTCCCGGCGGGGCCGGCGGGCCGGAGTCCGTACCGGTTCGCCCGCTCGGCGAGGAAGTCGGACAGCCAGGGCAGGTCGAGGCACATGCCGTTGGCCTCCTCCAGCCGGGACTGCGGGCCGCTGGCCATGAGGACCCAGCAGACGCCCACGAAGGCGGCCTCCTCGGCGCTCCACCGCTCCACGGGCTCCGCGCGCAGCCGGCGCAGCACGCTGGCCTCGTGGTCGGCGGCGACCGAGCGGCCCGGCAGGTTGCCCTTGCCGAGGTTGGTGAAGGAGGTGTCCCCGACGAACGTCCGCAGGGGTGCCATGTGCAGCAGCAGGTGTCCGAGGTGCGCCAGCCGGTCGTCGACCTCCGCCCGGTCGCGGGCCGCCAGCCAGCGTCTGATCTCCTCCCGTTCGGCGTCGGCGGCCTGCCGTAACGAACGCCACCGGTCCAGGGCGGCGGCGAGTCGCCGGGCGGCGGCCGGGGTGGCCCCGCGGATCACGGCGACGGGCTCCAGCCCGTCGGGCAGGCGCACCAGATGGGTCCGCCCGTCCGCGGCGATGCCGACCGCCAGGCCCTCCCCGTACCCCTCGTCCGCGCCCCGGTCCCGCTCCGCGCCGTCCTCCGCGCGGGGGGCTGCGGCGAGGCAGGGCAGGGTGCGCAGGACGCCCACCAGTTCGCGCGACTCGCGCGGCAGGGCGCCGAGCCCGTGTTCCACCGGCACGGTGCCGCCCATGGCGATCAGGGTGTCGAGGACCGCGCCGACGGCGGGTGCGTGCGAGGCCGCGTCCGAGGCGACCCGGCGTATCAGCCCGTCCCAGCCGGGACTGGCGATGCTCCCGGCCTCCTCCACGGGCTTCATCGCAGCACCGGTGCCGGAAGCGCGCGGAACGCGAGGCCGTACGCGGTCACGGAGGCGGCCGGCGGGGACCCGGCGGCCGCCCTCGCGGGAGGTTCGAGAGGGACCGGCGCCCGCTGTTCCTCCAGCGCGAAGGTCACCCCCGCCGGCGCGCTGTACAGCCAGGAGCGCTGAGCGGGGTGCCGCTCGAGACCGAACACCCGGCTGAGGAAGGCCGGGTAACGCTCCCTCAGGGCCACCGGGAGGCGCAGCTCCACGCGCTCCAGCGCCCAGGCGCCCCCGGCGGCCGGCCAGGCGCCGTCGCGCGGCACCCACCGGCGGCCGGCGGGCGGGGCGCCGGGGTCGTGGCCGTCGGCCGGCAGCAGGGTGTGCGCGACGTCTCCGATGCCGGTGACCGTCACGCGGCCTCGCGGGAGAGCGCTGACCTCGGCGCCCAGGGCCCGCGCGGCCCCCTCGGCCGCGGGGACGTCGTCGCAGGTGACGGCGAAACCGGCGACCCCTTCGCCGTTGCGGGCGATGAACGCGCGGGTGGCCCAGCCGGACGTGGCCACCACCTGCACCTCCCCGCGGCGCAGCAGGGCGGAGCTCCGGTCCACCTCGACGCAGTCGGCGACATGGGCGAAGCCGAGCGAGGACCTCAGGTGCCGGACCGCCGAGACCTTGTCCCGTACGAACACTTCGACGTGTGACACGCCACGCATTGCCATGGAGGGTCTCTCCTTGAGGGGTTTACGTGTGGGGGTCGTCAGGACGCGGCGGAGTGGGAGGCGTACTCCCGTTCCCGGCGGGTCTCGACGGCGGTCTGGGCCATGCGTCCCGTGGTGCGGCGCAGGATCGGTGGAGCCATGACGGAGGTGACGATGGCCACGAGGACCACGACCGTGTAGGAGGCGCTGTTGAGCACCCCGATGTTCAGCCCGACGGAGGCCAGCACGATCTCCACGACACCGCGGGCGTTGAGGCCGGCGCCGATGGCCACGGCCTCGTCGTGGCCGAGCCTGCCGAGCCGGGCTCCGAGGTAGCCGCCCGCGCACTTGGCGCCCACGGCGACGAGCAGGGTGACCAGCGCGGCCAGCAGGACGGGGGGCCGGCGCAGGGCGCTCAGGTCGACCTGGAGCCCGGCGGTGGCGAGGAACAGCGGGGCGAGGACGGCCATCACGAACGGCCGCATGGCGTGCAGGTACCTGCGTCCGCCGCCGCCGAGCGAACCGATGACGGTGCCGCACAGGAAGGCGCCGAGGATGGGTTCCATCCCCAGGGCGTGCGTCCCGGCAGCCGCCAGCACGATCAGCACCACGGTCACCGAGAGGCCGGTGTCCCCGTTCCCGGACCGCTCGGTCCGGCGCAGGAGCCGCCCGATCAGGGGCCGGGCGACGAACGCGGTCAGGGCGAGTACCAGCAGCAGGGCGGCCACCGACCGCGCGAGGACACCGGCGCGGAAGCCGGCGGTCGCCATGGCGGAGACGACCGACAGCAGCAGCCAGCCGAGGATGTCGCTGACGGCCGCCGCGCCGATGATGAGCTGGCCGACATTGCGGTGCATCAGCCCCATGTCCAGCAGCGTCTTGGCGATGACGGGGAGGGCGCTGACCGCGATGGCCACGCCGATGAACAGCGCGAACGTGGGCCGGTCGCCGTTGCTGCCGAGCAGCGACGCCGGCAGCAGGAAGCCGAGGCCCACCCCCAGGGCCAGGGGCAGGAGCACGCTGCCCGCGCTGACCCAGGCCACGGCCCTCCTCTCGCGCCGCAGCAGCCCCAGGTCGATGTGGGCCCCGCTGACTCCCACCAGGAGCAGCGCTCCGAGCTGCGCGACCGCGCTGAGCAGGTGCATCTGCTCCGGCTCGCGCGGCAGCAGCCACTGCGACACCGCCGGGAACGCGGTGCCGAGCAACGAGGGTCCGAGGAGCACCCCGGCGACCAGCTCGCCGACCACCGCGGGCAGGTTCAGCCGCGCGGCGAGCCTGCCGAGGCCGACCGCGAGGGTCAGCAGCACACCGATCTGCACGAGGAGGACGAGCACCTCCCCGTGACCGATGGCAGGGACGGGTCCTGCTGCCAGGGTCATCTCTTTCCTCTCTCTCACCGTCCGGGCCGTCCGAGGCGCGGGGCGCCGGGGCCGGTGTCGTGCCGTCCGGGTCGTCAGGTCCGTTCCTGCCGTGCGGGGTCCGGCGGTGTCGCGCCGGGTGGTGCGGGGCTCAGCCGGTGTAGAGGCCCTCGTCCTCCAGGGCGCGCAGCGCCCGGTAGTCGCGCTCGATCGCGCGGGGGTCCTCGTCGGCGAGGTAGACGTAGCCCGGCGAGCTGATCAGGTCGACCGTCTCCCCCAGGTGCTCGCCCACGACGGCCCCGTGCACGAGGTGCACCAGGGTGGGGAGTGCCTCAAGGCGCTTCGTCCAGTCCAGCGAAGCGACCGTTCCGGGACGGGAGTTGATCAGCGCGACGTTGCGCAGGGCGCCCCTCCACTCGACGGCCGTGTCGTCGAAGTCCCGCAGCCGGTGCGGGTCGAGGAGCGTCTCCGCGAGCAGGCGGGTCTGGGAGGTGCCGGCGCACCGTTCGACGACGGCGGGGGCGGTGCCCCCGCCGAGCCGGGCGCCCGACTCGATGAGGACGGGGCCGCGTGCGGTCATCATGACCTCGGTGTGCGCCGCGCCCGAGACGATGCCGAGGGCGTCGAGGGCCTCGCCGACGAATCGGCGCAGCACCTCCGCCTCGGGCGAGTCCACGGGCACCGGCTCCTCGTAGTCGTAGACCGGATAGCCCGCGCTGCCCGCCCGCTTGGTGTAGCGCCAGAGTTCGGCCACCCGGTGCAGGCCGTCGTGCGAGACGGAGTTGGCGTAGTACTCGACGCCGTGCACGCGTTCCTGGACCAGGGCCGCGGTGTTGGGCTCGCCGTAGAGGTTCTCGGAGGCGAGCACCGTCTTGCAGGCGAGGAGCACCTCGTCCCGGGTGCGGCAGAAGCGCACGTTGTCCGTTCCCGCGCTGCTCGGCGGCTTGACGACGGCCTCGACGAGACGGTTGCCGGTGTACCAGTCCATGGCCGCCATGGCGTCCGTGAAGGACTCTCCGCGCGGCATGGCGACACCGGCGGCGGCCGCCGCGGCCGCCATCACCCGCTTGTCGCGCCGGGCGGTGAGCGTGTCGTGGCGGTTGCCGGGCAGCCCCATCAGATGGGTCAGGGTGTCGGCGAGGATGACCCCCGACTCGGTGCCGGCCACCACCCGGTCCACGCCCAGCGCGGTCAGACGCGCGGCGAGCGCGTCCGGCGCGGCCGTCCCGTCGAGAAGGGTCTCGTAGTCCTCGGCCCGGAAGCCGCGCGTGAAGTACGCGGACATGTCCGGTGAACTCTGTACGTGGACACAGACCGCCCCGCGCTCACGGAGGGCCGAGACCAGCGCACGTCCGGTCGAGTGACCGTCCACCACAGCTATCTTCAACGTGATCCCCTTTCCGAGGTTCCGGGACGTCAGGCTTCGTCGGTCTCGAAGAAGGAGCAGGCGACACGGGCGCCGCCGGACATGCTGACGATCCCGACCTCCGGATCGGTGCTGCCGCGCACGAGGCAGCCGTTGTAGCCGTCGTTGCCGGTGATCTGCGGGTCGGTGAGGAACACGCCCCAGTTGAGGAAGAGTTCCTGGGTCCCGGTGCCCTCGTCGGCCGGGAAGACCTCGGGTACGGGGCGGATGCGCTCCTGGAGCACGTAGGGGCCGTCCAGTGCGGCGGTGACCTGCTTGCGCCACTCCTCGGGGCCGACGGTCCAGCCCGGCACGATGCCGCTGCCGCCGTGCAGCAGGGTGGGCTTGAGGATGAGCTGCTCCTGGTGGGCCACGGCGTGGCCGATCAGGTCCAGGCGCTCGCCGGCGGCGTCCGTGGAGATCTCCCTGACGTGCCGGGTCCAGGGCAGGAACCGGTCGACGCAGGCGAGTTCCTCGGCGGAGAACACGGAGCGGTTGCGGTCGTCGGAGAGCATCGCAAGAGTGCCCTTGTTGCCGTACAGCTCCGCGTCCAGGCGGCTGAACATGCCCACCCGGCCCTCCTCGAAGGCGCGCAGGACGGGCTCGACGAGTTCGGCGTCGGCGGGGGTGGCGATCTCCTCGACGAGGAAGAAGCGGTAGACCACGTCGACGGCGCGGCCGTGCACCTCCAGCCGGCCCGCCCGCTCGCGGACCTGGCCCGCGTGGCAGGGCAGGGCGTCGATGCCGAGGGCGTCGAAGAGCGCCGCCATCACCTTGAGCCGGGGCTCGTACGTCTTGAAGCTCTCGGGCCAGTCCACCAGGGCGACCACGGGACGCCGGTCGGCGGGCATGTGCGCGGCGCACTCGGCGTAGAGCGTCTTGACGATGCCGCCGAAGGTGTCCGCGTAGGCGAGGCCGTTCTCCTCGACGAAGGAGGCGAGGGCCGGGTGCTTCAGCATGGCGCGCGCGATGCCCGCGTTCTCGAAGCCGCCGAGCGCGCTGGTGATGTTGAGCTCCAGCAGCTTGAAGCCGTCGGCGGCCCGGTAGAGGTCGGAGCGGGCCAGCGCCTTGAGCGGGGCCCCCGCCCTGGCCGCGCGCTGCACGGTCTCGGCCTGGGTGTCGGTCATGCCGACCTCCCGCGCCATGGCGCCGGCGTCCGAGTCGAAGAGCCGCTCGGGAAGCTGGGTGAGCATCTGGTGGACCCGGAAGAGGTCACCGGCCACGGAGCGGCGTTCCCCCGCGGACAGGAAGACCGGTGCGGGCAGGAAGCGGCCCTGGTAGGCCACCGTCACGAGTTCGTCGGCCACCACGTGCCGGGTCAGGTCGGCCGGGTCGGCGTCGCGGAGCGCCGGCGACGCGAGGTACCGGGAGCCCAGGTCCGACCGGGGGGCCAGGACGGGGTGAGTCATGAGGGTTTCGCTTTCGGTCGATACGGACGGGTGCGGGCGGAGCGGGGAGGACGGTCGCCGGGGCGTCCTCACCCGTCGGAGGCGACGCCCTTGATCCACTTGCGGACCCCGAAGGCCAGCCGGAGGGTCACGAGGGCCATGACGCCGACGCCGAGCGCGTACACCGCGGGGGTGCCCTGGCTCTTGGAGACGACCCCCGCGAGGCCGGCGCCCACCGGGAGCGCACCCCAGGCGAACAGCCGGTAGACGCTGTTGACCCGGCCCTGCAGCTCCCTCGGCACCTGGGTCTGGCGCAGTACCACGGCCACGATGTCCCAGGTGACGGAGGCACAGGCACCGACGGCCAGGGCCGCGCCCACGGCCCAGACGGAGGGCAGCAGCCACATGACCAGGTTGCTGCAGCCGATCGCGGCGCCGACGCAGACGAGCGTCCAGCCGTGCCCGACGCGCCGCACGAGCGCCGGTGACAGCTTCGCGGCGGCGACCGCGCCGACGGCCTGGCAGGCGACGAGCACGCCGTACCCGAAGTCGGACAGCCCCAGCTCCCGGTGGGCGTAGACGACGAGCACCGCCAGCGCGCCGGTGTAGACGACGTTGATGGCTCCGGCCGTCAGGGAGAGGCTGCGCAGCACCCGGTGGGCGAAGAGCCAGCGCAGGCCGGCCGCCATGTCCGTGAGCAGGTGCCGCGCGCCCCCGCCGCCGGCCGGCCGGGTCTCGCCGCCCGGCCGGGTGCGCAGCCGGCTGAGCAGGAAGGCGGAGGTGAAGAAGGTGGCGGCGTTGACGCCGAACGGAAGGGAGACGGCGAGCACGAACAGGGACGAGCCGACGAGCGGCCCGACGAATTGGTTGGCCACCTTCTCCGACCCCATGATCCGCCCGTTCGCGGTGACCAGCAGGTCCTCGGGTACGACGGCGGGCACCAGGGTCTGGGCGGCGTTGCGGAAGACGGTCTCGCAGCTTCCGATGAGGAAGAGGCAGACGTACAGGGTCCACAGGCTGCCGAGGCCGGCCGCGAGGGACAGGGTGAACACGGTGACGAGGCAGCCCCGGAAGAGGTCGATGCGGGCCATGGTCCGGCGCCGGTCGACCCGGTCGACGATGACGCCGGCCGGTATCCCGAACAGGGCGTAGGGCAGCGTCAGGGCCATGCTGACACCCGCGATGAGCCGGGGGTCGTCGGTGAACCTGCTCGCCAGGAGCGGCGCCGCGGCCAGCGTCACACCCTCGCCGAGGGCCGAGGCGCCCGAGGCGCACCACAGCTTCGCGAACTGCCGGCCCGGCCGGGCCGGGCCGGAGGCGGACTCCGCCTCCGGCGGGGTGACCGTCGGGACGTCGGTCGTCACTTCGTTCTCCTTCCGGATGCCGGGCACGTTCGTGGGTGCCCGGCGTCCGTGTACTTCGGGGTCGCGCCGGGTCAGGCGAGGGGCAGGGACTTCAGCAGGCCGAGACACCGCCGGAGCTGGTCGAGGGCGACGAACTCGTCCGGCGTGTGCGCCTCGGTGATGAAGCCGGGACCGCACACGACCGTGGGGACACCCGCGTGCTCCCAGATCAGGCCCGCCTCGGTGCCGAACGGCACGTACTGCGGCTCGCCGTCCGTACCGAATGCCTTGCGGACGAAGGTGACGAAGTCGTGCTCGGGGTCGATGGCGAACGACGGGGTGTCGGAGAGCTGTTCGGCGACGACGTCGGTGTACGGCGCCTTGGCGCGCATCGCGTCGAGCAGTTCACCCGTGGCGTGGCCGCGGAGTTGTTCCGCGATGCCGTCGCAGTCGTGGCCGGGAACGTTCCTGATCTCCAGCTCGACCACGCACTTCTCGGGGACGATGTTGGGCTTGACCCCGCCGTCGATCCGGCCGACGTTGATCCAGGAGTGGTCGATCTCGAAGCGGTCGTCGCTCGGCCCGGTGCTCCTGAAGCCCTCGTTGAGGGTCTGGGCGTGGCCGGCCAGCGCGGCGGCGGTCGTGACGGGGTTCGGCTCCCGCGGGGCCAGTGCCGCGTGCTTGGGGCGGCCGGTGAAGGTGAAGCGGTGGTTCTGCTTGCCCTTGTGGCCGACCACGACCTCCAGGCCGGTCGGCTCGCCGACGATGCAGCCGCTGACCCGCCCCCGCCAGGTGCGCAGTTCCTCGACGAGGTGCCGGGCGCCGACGCAGCCGATCTCCTCCTCGTAGGTGAGCATGAGGGTGACGGGGGTGGTGAGCCGGGCGAGGTCGGCGGTGGAGAGGATGGCCAGGCAGCAGGCGATGAAGCCCTTCATGTCGGCGGTGCCCCGGCCGGTCACCCGGTCCTCGGTGGTGCGCAGGGTGAAGGGGTCGCCGGACCATTCCTGGCCGTCCACGGGCACCACGTCGGTGTGACCCGACCAGACGATGCCGCGGTCCCGGCCGCCGCCGGGTCCGGCCGTGGCCACCAGGTTCGCCTTGGTGC
The DNA here is from genome assembly GCF_004217355.1 of Streptomyces sp. BK022. NCBI lineage: Bacteria > Bacillati > Actinomycetota > Actinomycetes > Kitasatosporales > Streptomycetaceae > Streptomyces > Streptomyces sp. BK022. The sequence goes on along the minus strand of NZ_SHKU01000002.1, from coordinate 461,567 downwards.
GGTCCTCGTTCCAGTGCAGCTCACTGGTGATGCCGTTGCCGTCCAGCAACCCCCGCACGTAAGTGATGAGTTCGAGGTTCGACTTGTGGCTCGTGGTGTCGAAGGCCACCAGCCGCTCGAGGATGCCGAGCATGTGGGTGAAGAGTTCGCTGTCGGAACACCGTACGGGGATACCTGAAGGCATGGGGGGCTCGCTGACGGGTCGGGGCGGTCGGTCGGAGGGGCGAGGGCCCGGACTCCGGGGAGTCGCGGGCGCTCGCGGAGTGCCGGCTCCCGGCTGGGAGTGCCGGGGCGGACCTCAGTCCGCCGACGTGGGCGACAGGCGGCTGTGGCCGGTCTCCGGGTTCGAGGGCGTCACGGGCTGGCCGTGCGTGGTGAGCCGGAGCAGCCGTCGTACGTGCCGCTCGTCGAGGTCCTTGGTGGTGGCGGAGTGCAGGACGCAGCGGTTGTCCCACACGACCACGTCCAGCGGGTTCCACCGGTGGCGGTAGACGAAGGGCTCGCTCGTGATGTGAGCGATCAGCTCCTCGATGAGCGCGGTGCTCTCCGCCTCCGGCATCCCGTCGATCGCGATGACGCTGCCGATGACACGCGGCTGGAGGAAGAGGGTCTCGCGCCCGGTGTCCGGGTGCCGGCGCACCAGCGGGTGGGTGATCTCCGGCGTCTGCCGGCGCTCCTCGGGGCCGATGTACTTCCAGCGCGCCCACGGGTCCTCGCGGTCGGGCGACCAGCGGTACTGGTGGCGTACGCGGAGGGTGCGCAGGTGCTCCTTGCGCTCCTCGGGGAGCGCGGCGAAGGCGGCCTCCGCGTCGGCGAAGAGGGTGTCGCCGCCGCTCTCGGGTATCTCCAGGCCGTGCAGCATGGTGGCGCTGCCGGGGACGAGCTTGTAGGAGTAGTCCGAGTGCCACCCCTGCCCGGAGGTCTTCATCTCCTTGTTGCGGCCGGGCTCGTTCTGGTTGGAGAGGTAGGTGAGCGTCGGTTCCTCGGGGTGTCGGAGCTTGACCACGTGATGTTCTTCCGGGCGGCCGAAGATCGTGCCGAACCGGGCGAAGGTGCTGGGCGTGATGTCCTGGGAGCGGAAGACCAGGACCTTGTGGGCGAGGTAGGTCTCGAAGATCTCGCGGCCCTTGTCCTCGATCACCTGGTCGGTGAGGGGAAGCCCCTTCACCTCGGCGGCGAAGGTACCGGCGAGACGGTCGGCGTAGACCCCGGAGTCAGTGGTCACTTCTGTCCTTCCAGTGCATTGCGGTCAAGGGAGGCGCGCGCCCCGGCGGTGTCGCCGCCGAGTTCCTTGCGGAAGAAGACGCGGTGCGCGTGTTCGTTCTTCTCGGAGTGGGTGAGGACGTATCCGAGGGCCCGGTAGAAGGCGACGTTGTCGGTCATCTCGGCCCGGGTCCACAGCCGGACCCCGTCCCGGCCCGAGGAGCGGGCCATGTCCTCGACGAGGGTGACGAGCCGCTTGCCGATCCCCTGGCCCTGGAGGTCCGGCCGTACGGCCAGGTTGCGCAGGATTAGCCAGGGGCCGTCGGGCTCCACCGTCACCATGCCGAGGATGCGGTCGGCCACGTGGGCCACATGGGTGCGCCCGGCGGCGGCGACCCGGTCGTAGTCGAGCAGGATGGGGGCGGGCGGTTCGTCGACCACGTCGAGGTACTTGCCGTAGGCCCCCCGTGCGATCTCCGCCAGCTGCCCGCTGTCGGCCGCCTGTGCCCGGCGTACGGTCAGCGGGGCCGCGCTCTGTGCCATGTCCACCGCCCTGGTTCCTTCCGAAGCGGACGTGCCTGGTGCATCGGTGTCCCGCGCGGTCAGGCGATGGTGCGGGCTTCGCGGCTGCCGTCGAAGTACGAGCTCGCGTAGACCTGCTCGCCGTCGACGGAGGCGACCTTCTCGTTGAAGTCGCTGCCGACGTCGTAGTTGAAGGTGATGCGCGGGTAGGCGAGCGCCTCCACGCGGGACTTGTCGTAGCGCGCGTCGACCGAGGAGAAGCGCAGGGCGTAGGCGAGGCGGGAGGGGATCGGGCCCTCGCCGAGGCGCACGCTGCGGTGCAGGACGTACTTGTCGAAGATGAGCGCGTCGCCGGGCTCGAAGGAGTCCTCCACCGCCACGTGGTCCAGGAGGTCCGTCATCTGCGGGGAGTTGACCAGGGTGTTCTTCAGGACGCTGAAGTCGTCGTACGTCAGCTCCTCGCCCGCGTCGATCCGGGCCTTCATGTAGCCCGGCAGCAGGTTGATGTGCTGGTACACGAACTCGCCGGAGAGCAGGTTCTTGGGCACGTACTTCATGCCGCCGCGCTGGCCGTCGGCGTCGATGGTGCACAGCGGCGTCCAGATGGTGAAGCCGGCGTCCTCCCGGCGCTGGAAGCCGAAGCTCTGGGTGCCCACGTGCCACGGGAAGCCGGTGCTCTTGTTCTTCTCCAGCTCGAAGCCGAGGCCCTGGGTGAAGAAGACCGGCTGCTCGACGAGCTTCTTCATCGCGGCACCGAACGTCGCGTCTCCCATGGCGGCGAGGATGGTGGCGTCGTCGTTGCCGATGTCGTACTTCAGCTTGCTGAAGCCGGACCCGTAGTTGTCGGCGGGCGGGGCTATCTCCGAGCTGCTGAGCTTCCTCATGTGCTCGACGAAGTCCGGCGAGAAGATGTTCCGGAGCTTGAGGAATCCGGTGTCCCGGAAGCTGGTGACATCCTCGTCACTGATGACGAAATCAGAGTTGATCATGTCCGTCTCCCCATGTGATGTGCTCGATTCCTGGGCCGAGGTCAGACTGCGCACACTTCACCGGAACTGGCCGTGCGGTTTGTCAGTGGGCAGACGTTTTCCTATCGAGACGACACGGGCGGGCACGATCGGCGGTGACAACCCCACGGACTTCTTCGTTCATGGGGGAACCACAGGAAAGTGGTTCATTCCGCGACCCGCTCCTGTCGTTGGCCGCAAATAAATGATCACAGGTGAACATGGCCGAGTTCAACGGCTCGCGATACAGGGTTCGTCATCACTCCGCAGATAACCGACCGGTAACGTCAGGGTTGTTCAGAGAAGGTCAGAGAAGGTCAGAGAATTGTCAAGATCGCTGATCGGAGCGTCGTCCCGGCGGGTACTGCAACGCCGCCCAGGGCCTCGGGAAAACAAAAAAGCCGGGGCCGAGGAGCTGATGCTCCTCGGCCCCGGCACATCGGCTGCCCGGCGCGACCGGCCTCATGTAGGGGCGAATTCCCCTCCCGCCGGCAGGGAGTTCTCGATCAGTCCGGTACCGCCCTCGGGAACGGCGCCGGTACGCAGCCGGGGGATGATCCCGGGAGAGGCGAGACCGGGCAGCACGAGCCGCCACAGCGCCGAGACGCGCGCGGGCAGATCCTCGCGGTTGCTGTAGACCTGGGACATCACCTGCAGGCCGGTGAACGCGCCGACGATGGTCGCCGCGACCTCGGCCGCATCCGTGCCCGGCAGCAGTTCACCCTGCCGGCACGCCTGTTCCAGCAGCTCCTGGATCACGGTGATCGACTGGATGTACGGGGTACGGGCGGGGGGTGCGAAGGCCGATTGCTCGATGGCCAGCCGCACGCTGGCGCGCAGGATCGGGTCCCGCTGGAGCCGCTGGGCGAACTTCAGGGTGAGGTCGATGACCGCCTGGAGCCTCACCTCCTGGTGAGGCACCACGAGTGCCTCACTGTGGGCCTCCACGAGCGCCACGGCGATCGCTTCCTTGGAGGGGAAATGGTGATAAAGGGCGCCCCTGGTGAGTCCGGCCCTGGCGAGAATCTCGTTCGTGCTCGCCGCGTCATAGCCGCGTTCGCCGAACACATCCGCTGCGGCTTCCAGGATCGAACGCCTCGATCTGATACCACGCTCCTGTGTAGCCATCCCACCCACTATGCCTATAGTCAAAAACCAAGCAGACCGGCCTGCACTATATGCGGTCGACCGAGCGCCGACCAGGTCCACCAGGGGGCAATTCCCTAGGGATGACCGAGACGGAAGCCGATCCCGCGCACCGTCACTATCCAGCTACTGGACCCCAGTTTGCCTCTGATACTGCTGACATGGGTGTCTATGGTGCGCCCTCGGTGCGACCAGTCGTCGTCCCACACCTCACTCATCAATTGGCGCCGGGAAAGGGTCACATCGGGCTGGGAAACAAGCTGGTACAGCAGATCGAATTCCTTCGGGGTCAGATCCACCAGCCGCCCCTCCAGAAGCAGCTGGCGCTTGGCGGAGTCCAGATGGAGCGGCCCGTACGTGACGACCGGCCCCACCGGCCGGCGGCGGCGCGCCCTGCGCAGGACGGCCTCCATCCGCGCCATCAGCTCCCGCAGCCCGAACGGCTTGACCACGTAGTCGTCGGAGCCGGCCTGCAACCCCAGCACGCAGTCGAGTTCGGAACTGCGCGCGGTCACGGTGATGATCGGCACGTCGTTGGCGGCCCGGATCCTCCGGCACACCTCCAGACCGTCCAGATCGGGCAGATCGAGGTCGAGGAGGATCAGATCGACGCCCTGGTACTCGCGCAGCGCGGCCGCGCCGGTGGACACGCTCTCGGCCGGATAGCCGTGCCGCCGCAGCTCCTGCACCAGGCTTTCGGCGGCGCCCTGCTCGCTCTCCACGACCAGTACCTGCGCCCCCCTGCCGTCCCCCTCGCCCCGGTCGATCCCGGTCCGGGAAGGGGGCGTCGTGTCGACCTCGGCGGTGAACTTGGTGCAGAGCTGCTTCCCGTGTAATCCCCCGCAGCCCACGACCTGCTGGCTCATCTGGCCCCTCCTTGAGCACGCTCCCGCACCCCTACGCCGCTCACTGCCGGAGACAGTAAAAGACTGGCCTGTCGGTTTGTCAACGAGTTACCGACACGCTGTGACGAAGCCACAGTCGGGGCAGATGTGACGAACCGAACCAGCAAACGGTGTTTAAGCGGGACCATTCGAGCCTTCGGGACGCAGCGGAGGGTAAACCCTCGCCCACTGACGATTACGACCAGGCGGCGTTCCAGACAACGGAAGCAGACAGCTTGGACTGTTTCTGAAGAATCCTTACCCGAAGAACAGATCGATCTACCTTCATGTGGTCCTCCACACGTTCCGTCGAGTGGAGGAACGGTGCGGATCTCGCCACCTCCCTGAACCGTGGATTCGTCCACGGTCCGGGCCCAATGGCCGCGCGCCCACGCGCTGTTCACGGAGACGGGAAGCCTGCTCGTCCACGCCGCGCTCCTCACCCCCGGCCCCTCGCGCTCCCCTCTCCCCCGAAGCACACTGTTGCGCACAGGAGTTGGCGGGGAGGGGGACGTATGCGGGACGGGCATCGGGAAGCGGCCGAGCGGCTCGTGGTGCGGGCGGTGGAGGAGGAGGTGCGGCGGTCGGGCGGGCGGGCCGACGGGCAGCTGCTGCTCACGCGGGCGCGTGCCGCGCTGGACGTGATGGCGGGGGCGGCGGCGGAGGAGTACGCCGCGTACACCCGCGCGCTCGACGAGTCCGAGGCGGACCGGCTCAGCTTCGGCCGGCGCTACGCCCGCGAGGGGGCGGGCACCCCGCTACTGGTGGCCGCCGTCGCGGCGGTCGCCGCGGCCGTCGCCGACCTGTCGCTCGGCACCGGTGCGGGCACCGCGCTCGGCGCGGGCGTCGTCGTGGGTGTCGCCGGGGCCGCCGCCACGGTGGTGAAGGTGGCCGGTACGCATCTGCCCGCCGCCCACCACCGCAAGGGCGCGGCGAGCCAGCCCGGCGGCCCCGAGCAGTTGCGGCTGCAGTGGCTCACCGCGCTGGAGGTGCGCGGCATCCGCCCCTTCCTGGACCAGCAGCGGATACTCGCCGCCTCCACCGCGCCGGGCAGGAGGACCGGCCCGGCACTGCGCGGCGCGGACAAGAGCGCGGCGGCCCGGCGCCGGACCGTGCTGGAGCAGTCCTTCGGCCAACTCCCCGAGCCGGCGGACCTGTTCGCGGGCCGCACGGAGGAGCTGGCGCGGATCGGACAGTGGACGCGGGCCGCCCGCGCGGAATCGGAGACCCGGCCGACGGTCGTCGTCCTGCACGGTGAGCCGGGCTCGGGCCGCACCACGCTCGCCGTACGGGCGGCGCACGAGCTGCGGGACCACTTCCGGGGCGCGGTCGTCGTCGACCTGCGCGGGGACGGCCGCGAGACCCGTCCGCTGCCCACCCGCGACGCCCTGCTGCACCTGCTGAACCGGCTCGGCGCGCCCCGCGAGCAGTTGCTGTTCCGCGAGCACTCCTCCACCGAGCAGCAGGTCAAACGGCTCGGCGAGCTGTACCACCAGCACCTGGCCGGGCTGCCGGTCACCATCGTGCTGGACGACGTCTCCGACCCGGCACAGGTGCGCGCGCTGATCCCGGAGCGCTCCGACAGCCTGGTCCTGGTCACCTCCCGCACCCCGCTGGAGCTGGCCGCGGACCTGCCCGCCTGGGTGCACCACCTGCCCGTCGAGGCGCTGGACGCGGCCGGTGCCCAGGAGCTGCTGACCGCCTCCGCCCAGAACTCCGACCACCCCCACGACGCCGAATCCACCGCCCGGATCGCCGAGTTGTGCGGCGGGCTGCCGCTGGCCCTGCGCTGCGCGGGCTCGGCGCTCGGAGCCCGCTCGGCGAGCGGGCTGGCGGCGGACCTCGCCGCGTACGGTCCCGTCGGGCCGGTGGAGCGCGCGCTGTGGCTGCGCTACTCCGACCAGCCCGACCCCGCCCGCCGGCTGCTGCGCCGGCTCGCGCTGGCCGGCCGGGCCTCGCTGGGCGTGGCGGCGGCCGCCGCGCTGCTGGGCACCGGCGAGGAGGAGGCGGGGCGGCACCTGGCCGCGCTGGCCCGCGCCGGACTGCTGGACCATGTGCGCGGCGACCGGTACCGGTTGCACCACCTGGTCCGCGCCTTCGCCGGGGCACGGCTGCTGGACGAGGAGGAGCAGGCCGAGCGCACGGCGGCGCAGGAACGGCTGATCGTCAACTACGCCGAGCTGGCCGACTCGGTGCTCCGCCTGGTCGACGGCAACATGTCGACGCGGTCGGACCGGTTCGGTTCGCACGGCTTCGTCTCGCTGGAGGAGGCGCTGCGCTGGCTGGACGACGAGACCAGCTTCATCACGGCCACCCTGCGCCAGGCCGAGGGCGTGGACCAGGGCGCGGTGCTGAACCTGCTGGGCGCGCTGTGCGACTACTGCCTGCTGCGCGGTGACCTGTACCGGCTCGGGGAGATCAACGAGCTGGCGCAGGCCGTGGACGAGGGGCTGCTGGTGCGCTCGGTGCAGTGGCGTACCGGTATCGCGGCCCGGCAGCTCGGTGAGCTGGACAAGGCGCGCACCACGCTGGCCTCGGTGGTGGACCTGTACCGGGAGGCGCACCACGACGCGGGCGCCGCCCGTGCCCTGTGCTCGCTCGGCATCACCCTGCACCACCAGGGCAACCTGACCGAGGCCGCGGCCAAGCTGCAGGAGGCGCTGGACCTCCAGGCGCCCCCGCAGCTCGCCACCGACCGCGCCTGGACCATGCACGCGCTGGCCGCCGTGCAGCGCGACCGGGCCCGCCTGCCGGAGGCACTGGACCTGCTGAAGCGCTCGCTGGTGCTGCACCGGGCGGGCGGCTCGGTGCACGGCGAGGCGTGGGCCCACTACCAGCTCGGCCAGCTCGCCCTGTGCCTGGGCGACGTACCCCGCGCGGAGGACGAGCTGCGGGCCGCGCTGGAGCGGTACGGGCGCACCCGCGACGCGCGCGGCGAGGCCTGGGCGCTGACCCAGCTCGCGCGGGCCCGGCTGGTCGACGGGGACGCGGCGCCCGCCGTGGAAAGGCTGCGCCAGGCGGCCGTCAGGCACCGGGACAACGAGGACGCGCGCGGCGAGGCGTGGACGCTGTACCACCTGGGGCAGGCGCTGGAGGAGACCGGCGACCTGGACCGGGCGGTGCGGGAGCTGGAGCGCTCGCGCACGATGTTCTCCCGGATGCGGGACGTGTACGGGCTGGCCTGCGCCCGGCACCACTCGGCCCGGGTGACCCGCGACCAGCGGGCCGCGCAGACCGGCTCGCTGCGCAACTCCGGGTTCGCCCGCCAGTTGCTGGTCGACGCCCGCGCCGACTTCCAGCGGGTCGGGGTGCCCCACGGCGAGGCGTGGACCTGCCTGGAGCTGGCGGTGGTGGACGCGGGCAACGAGCGCACCGGGCAGGCGCTGGCCCTGTGCGACGAGGCGCTCACCCTGTTCACCGCCTACGGCGACCGGCGCGGTGAGGACTGGGCGCGGTTCCTGCGCTGCACCCTGCTGCCGTACGCGGCGCCGGGCGGCACCGAGGTGGGCACGGCGGTCGCGCAGGAGGAGCTGGCCCGCCTGGTCCGCGCCACGCATCCCGCGCGCGACGAGCGGCTCACCGACTGCGCACCTGCGTACGCCCTGCTGCTGGAGCGGGGCGTGAGCCTGGAGTCGGGCTGGCAGGCGTGGCGGCTGCGCATGACCCCGGACCGGCACGCCCGCGATGTGCTGGGGGTGCCGGTGCCGGACAAGGGGTGAGCCAGGCACCGGCGGGGCGCGGCCGGAGTTCCGGTCGCGCCCGTCGGTGGGTTCCGCCCGGCGGGGTCAGCCCTGCCGGGACTCGGTCTTCGTGGCGGAGGTCTCGCCCTCGGCGGGCGCCTCCTTGAAGTCGACCTTGCCCATGTGCTTGCTCATGGACTTCATCAGCCCCCAGACGGCCAGGGCCATCACCGCGAACACGATGAAGCCGAGGACACCGGGGGTGACCTTGTTCTCGTCGATCTCCTTGGCGAGAGGGACGAGATGCGTCACTGCGAGGCTCACGCTTGCGCTCATGTCAGGCATTGTCCCGGATGCCCGCGAAGAGGTCGTCCTCGGGGAGGGAGGTGTCCACGAGGGACTTCGCCAGCTCGTATTCCTCGGTGGGCCAGACCTTCTTCTGCAGCTCCATCGGGACCTTGAACCAGCCGCCGTCGGGGTCGATCTGGGTGGCGTGCGCGATCAGCGCCTTGTCCCGGATCTCGAAGAAGTCCGCGCACGGCACGTGCGTGGTCAGCGTGCGCTCGACCCGCTCGAACTCCTTCCAGCGCTTGAGCCAGTCCGCGTACGGCGACTCCAGCCCGCTGTCCAGCATCGCCTGGTGCAGGGCCTCGGTGCGGGGGCGGTTGAAGCCCTGGTTGTAGTAGAGCTTCTGCGGCTGGTAGGCGGGACCGAACTCCGCCTCCGGGTACTTCTCGGTGTCCGCCGCGCCCTCGAACGCCACCATCGAGATCTTGTGGGTCATGATGTGGTCGGGGTGCGGGTAGCCGCCGTTCTCGTCGTAGGTGGTGATCACCTGCGGGCGGAACGCGCGGATCTTGCGGACCAGCTCGCCGGCCGCCTTGCCGACGTCCTCCAGCGCGAAGCAGCCCTCGGGCAGCGGGGGCAGCGGGTCGCCCTCGGGCAGACCGGAGTCGACGAAGCCGAGCCACTCCTGCTTGACCCCGAGGATCTCGCGGGCCTCGTCCATCTCCTTCTTGCGCACCTCGTGGATGTGCTCCTCGATGTACGCGTCGCCCTGGAGCTTGGGGTTGAGGATGGAACCGCGCTCTCCACCGGTGCAGGTCACCACCAGCACGTCCACCCCGTCGGACACGTACTTCGCCATGGTGGCCGCGCCCTTGCTCGACTCGTCGTCGGGGTGCGCGTGGACGGCCATCAGTCGCAGCTGGTCAGTCAAGACTCGTTCCTTGTTGGTCGGCGCCCCGCGGTCGGTGGGGCAGTCAACGGGTGCCGTGCCTGAGGCACGTCGTCCATGGGGCGGCGGTCGGAGGGCGGGCGGCAGGCTTCTATAGTGACCGAATCGGGGGGCGAATAATTCCGCGGAGAGGACGATCATGGCTACGGCGAGCACGCGGCTGCCCGAGGGCCGCTACGGCCGCTCCTCGGACGAGCGTGCCGACCACCGCCTCAAGATCCTCGGCGCGGTGCTGGGCGCGGCCCTGCTCGCGCTGGTCGGCTACTTCGCCTACCACTACGTCGCCAAGAACGAGATCAGCGCCCAGGTCATCACCTTCCAGGCCACCGACCACGCGGTCCGGGTGCACCTGGAGGTCCACCGGGACGCCGGCGTCGACGGCTACTGCACGCTGCGCTCCCAGTCGGCCGACGGGGCCGAGGTCGGCCGGGCCGACTTCCGCTTCTCCGGGCCGGACACGCGGGTCGACCGGGTCGTCACGCTGCGTACGACCGCCAAGGGCGGCACCGCCGAACTGCTGGGCTGCCACGCGGGCTGAGGTCTCACCCGGAACGCGTACGGCGTGACCTGCTCCGATGCGATTCTGATGGCTTATGTCCTCCCCCTTTCGCCCCTGAATTGTTAGGCTCGTGGTTTCGCCCATCCAAGAGAGAACATGCTTCTGGGTAGGGCGATGCTTTGTATCCCCAGTACCGACGAGGAGCACCCTGTGACCCAGACCAGCGAGAACGTCACCTGGCTGACCCAGGAGGCGTACAACAAGCTCAAGGACGAGCTTGAGTACCTTACTGGTCCTGCGCGCACGGAGATCGCGGCCAAGATCGCGGCTGCGCGCGAGGAGGGCGACCTGCGCGAGAACGGCGGGTACCACGCGGCCAAGGAGGAGCAGGGCAAGCAGGAGCTGCGCGTGCGCCAGCTCACCCAGCTCCTGGAGAACGCCCAGGTGGGCGAGGCCCCTGTCTCCACCGACGGGACCGTTGCTCCGGGCATGGTCGTCACGATCGCCTTCGACGGCGACGAGGACGACACGATGACCTTCCTGCTCGCCTCTCGCGAGTACGCCAGTTCCGACGTCGAGACGTACTCGCCGCAGTCCCCGCTCGGCTCGGGCGTGATCGGCCACAAGGTCGGCGAGGACGCGGAGTACGAGCTGCCGAACGGCAAGAAGGCCACGGTGAAGATCCTCAAGGCCGAGCCGTACTCGGGCTGACCCCGGCTTCTTCTCCCGACCGGCCCCCGGTGCCCTCGCGGCACCGGGGGCCTCAGTCGATGATCACGTACCCCGACTCCCGCAGCGCGGTGGTCACTTCGGCGCGGTGGGCGGGGCCCTGGGTCTCCAGGTGCAGTTCCACCTCCGCCTCGCTGAGGCCGAGGCGCGGGTCGGTGCGGATGTGGCTGACGTCGAGCACGTTGGCGTCGGCGGCCGAGAGCACGCCGAGCAGGGTCGCGAGGGCGCCGGGGCGGTCGGTGAGCCGCAGCCGGACCGCGAGGTAGCGCCCCTGCGCGGCCATGCCGTGCCGCAGCACCCGCTGGAGCAGCACCGGATCGACATTGCCGCCGGACAGCACCGCGACCACCGGCCCCGAGAAGCCGCCGGGGTCGGCCAGCAGCGCGGCGACCGGGCTGGCGCCCGCCGGTTCCACCACCAGCTTGGCCCGCTCCAGGCACAGCAGCAGCGCGGCCGAGAGCTGGTCCTCGCTGACCGTGCGCACCTCGTCGACCAGCTCCTCCACGAGCCCGAACGGCACCGGGCCGGGCGTACCGACCTTGATCCCGTCGGCCATCGTCGTCGGGCTGCCCACGGTCACCGGATACCCGGCGGCCAGTGAGGGCGGGTAGGCGGCGGCGCCCTCGGCCTGCACCCCGATGATCCGCACGTCGGGCCGTACCGACTTCACCGCCACGGCGATCCCGGCCGCGAGCCCCCCACCGCCCATGCCGACGACGATCGTGCCGACCTCCGGGCACTGCTCCAGGATCTCCAGCCCGACCGTGCCCTGGCCCGCGATGATGTCGGGGTGGTCGAAGGGGTGGATGAACACCGCGCCCGTCCTGGCCGCGTACTCCTCGGCCGCCGCGAGCGCCTCGTCCACGACCTGGCCGTGCAGGCGCACCTGGGCGCCGTACTCGCGCGTGGCGCTCACCTTGGGCAGCGGGGCGCCCTGCGGCATGAAGACGGTGGAGTCCACGCCCAGCAGGGAGGAGGCGAGCGCGACGCCCTGGGCGTGGTTCCCGGCGCTGGCGGCGACCACTCCGGCGGCCCGCTCCTCCGGCAGCAGCCCGGCGATGCGCACGTAGGCGCCGCGGAGCTTGAACGAGCCCGTCCGCTGGAGGTTCTCGCACTTCAGGTGCACCGGCGCGCCCACCGTGCGGGAGAGGTGCCTGCTGCTCTCCAGGGCGGTCGTGCGGGCCACCCCCGAGAGCATCTTCTGTGCTCCGCGCACGTCGTCGAGGGTCACGGAGCGCAAGGGGTGGGCCGTGCGGTAGCTCATGCCCCAAGTCTCGCAGTCCGGGCGCGCGTGCGGCGCCCGCCCCCGCGCCCGCGCGCACCGGTTTCCCCAGCCCCCGTACGGGCCGCCGCCGGGCCGCGTACCCTGTCCCCCAACCCAGCAGCCACTCTCTGAAGCGAGCCTCCGGCCATGCCCACAACACCTGATATGTCGATGGACATGACAACCGTCGGTGACAGCGGTCTGCTGGACACCCTCCAGCACGAGGTGGCGGTGTTCGCGCGCCGCGCCGAACAGACGCGGCTCGGCGGGGTCGGGCAGGTGCGCAACTCCATGGACCGCGCCGCCTATCTGCTGCTCAACCGCCTCGACAACGAGGGCCCGATGGGCGTCAAGGCGCTCGCCGCGAGCATGGGCATCGACTCCTCCACGGTGACCCGGCAGGTGGCCCCGCTGGTGGACGCGGGCCTGGTCAAGCGCACCTCGCACCCCGAGGACGGGCGCGCGGTGGTGCTCCAGCTGTCCCCGCGCGGGGCCACGCGGCTGGCGGAAGTACGGGCTTCCAGACGCCAGTTGATGGCCGAGCTGACCGGGGAGTGGACACCGGCCGAGCGCGAGAGCTTCTGCGATCTGCTCAGCCGGTTCAACACCGCGCTGTCCGCGCGCATGGCCGTCCAGCCGCAGCCGCCCGCCGCCTCCTGAAGGCGGCCCCGACGCGGCTCTTGACCCCCGGGCCGCCTCGGGCCTCATATGAGACCGGGCCCCGCGTGCCGGGGTCCCGGAGGTTCTTCTCGCGCCGCAGGGTGCGCTGGGGGGAGGCGGGGTGCGCGATCGGCGGGACGTGCGGGACGCCCGCAGGGCACAGGAGTTCGGAGGGTTCGTCGCGGGCGCGGCGGGCCGGCTGCTGCACACGGCCACGCTGCTCACCGCCGAGGCGCCCGACGCCAACCCGCGGGCGCGGCGCCTGCTGACCCGGGCGCTCGCCCACACCTACGCCCACTGGGACCACCCGCCCGGCGACGACCCCTACGACCGCGCCCGCGGGCATCTGGCGACCCACTTCGCGCACGGGGTCTGGCACCGCTCCCGCCCGCACGGCCCGCTCGCCGCGCTGAGTCCGCGCGAACGGCTGGTCCTGGTGCTGCGCCTCTACGAGGGGCTGGCCGACGAGCAGACCGCGGCCCTGCTGGGCCTGCCCGCCGACCGGGTCCGCGCGCTCTGCGACCGGGCGACGGCCACAGTGCTGCATCCGCCGCCCGGAGCCGTCCCGCGCGCGGGCGGCCCGCTCCTGAGACGGCTCCAGCCGTGATCCGGCCGGAGCGGGAGGCCGCGGTGCGGCGGCTGATGGAGGCGGTGCCGGTGGGCGTGCCGCCGGAGCTGCCCGGCGAGGCGGTGCGCCGGGGCGCCCGGCTGCTACGGCTGCGGCGCACCGGGCGGCGGCTGCTGTGGCTGGTGCTGTGCGCGGCGGCGGCCGCCTTCCTCACCTGGGCCGCGCTGACCAGGCCGTGGGCGGAGCCGCCGTCGCTGACGACCCCGCCCGTGTCCGGCTGGCAGGCCGGGATGCCGCTTACTTGTCGAGCGCCTGCTTGAGGTCCTCGACCAGGTCGTCCGCGTTCTCGATGCCGACGGAGAGACGGACCAGGTCGGAGGGGACCTCCAGCAGCGAACCGGCGACGGAGGCGTGCGTCATCCGGCCGGGGTGCTCGATGAGGGACTCCACGCCGCCCAGGGACTCGCCGAGGGTGAAGATCTGGGTGCGGTCGCACACCGAGACGGCCGCCTCCTCGCCGTCGGTGACCCGGAAGGAGATCATGCCGCCGAACGCCCGCATCTGCTTGGCGGCGACCTCGTGGCCGGGGTGCTCGGGCAGGCCCGGGTAGAGCACGCTGCTGACGCGCGGGTGCCGGGACAGCATGTCGGCGACCTTGGTGGCGTTCTCGCTGTGCCGGTCCATGCGTACCGCGAGGGTCTTGGTGCCGCGCAGCACCAGCCAGGAGTCGAAGGGGCCGGCGACGGCGCCCATCGAGTTCTGGTGGAAGCCGATCTCCTCGCCCAGTCCCTCGTCGGCGACGATCAGCGCACCGCCGACCACGTCGGAGTGGCCGCCCATGTACTTGGTCAGCGAGTGCACGACGACGTCCGCGCCGAGCGCCAGCGGCTGCTGGAGGTAGGGGGTGGCGAAGGTGTTGTCCACGACCAGCTTCGCCCCGCCCGCGTGCGCGACCTGGGCCACGGCGGCGATGTCGGTGATGCCGAGCAGCGGGTTGGAGGGGGTCTCCACCCAGACGGCCTTGGTGCGCGGGGTCATCGCGGCCCGCACGGCGGACGGGTCGCTGGTGTCGGCCACGGACCACTCCACGCCCCAGCGGGAGGCGACCTTGGCGAAGAGCCGGAAGGTGCCGCCGTAGGCGTCGTTGGGGATGACCACGTGGTCGCCGGGGCTGAGCAGCGTACGCAGCAGGGTGTCCTCGGCGGCGAGGCCGGAGGCGAACGCGAAACCGCGGCGGCCGCCCTCCAGCGCCGCGAGGTTCTCCTCCAGCGCCGTCCTGGTCGGGTTGGCGCTGCGGCTGTACTCGTAGCCGCCGCGCAGTCCGCCCACGCCGTCCTGCTTGTAGGTCGAGACCTGGTAGATGGGCGGGACGACCGCGCCGGTGAGGGGATCGGCGGTGTTGCCCGCGTGGATCGCCAGAGTCTCGAAGTGCTCGCTGATGTGCCTGTCGCTCATGTGCACCGAGCGTAATGCGCTCGCGGGGGTGATGGCGGACGCCGGGCTCGGAGCGGGGGGCCGGCGGAGTTTTCCACAGGCGCGGGGCAGGGGTTGGCCAAGTGTCGGCGGGATCTGGTTCGCTTGACGCATGGCGACTCTCTGGCTGCTCCTGGCGCTGGCCCTGCTGGCCTTCGCGCTGCTCCCGCTCATCCGGCGCGGGCGCGGCGGGATCGAGCGCGTGCATCCGGGCCATCCGGACGCCGCCGACCCCGAGCGGTACGGCTTCCTGCGCCAGGAGGAGCTGGACGTGCGCATGCCGGGCCCGGACCAGGACCTGCTGGACGTGCTGGACCTGGTCGGCCGCACCGGTGACTACCGCGCCGCCTCCCAGCTCCTCGCGGGCACGGAGGCGGAGGGCGAGCGGCGCTGGCAGCGGGTTCAGGCGTTCGCCGGGGCGGCCTCGCTGGAGCTGCGCGAGCGGCCGGGCGGGGTGCACGAGACACCGGGCGGCCAGTGGCTGCGGGTGTGGCGGGCCGAGCAGCCGAAGGACCCGGGCGGCGCCGCGGTGCACGCCGAGTTCCTGGCGCAGCAGGCGTGGCGGACGTCGGTGCCGGGCACGGACGACTTCCGGATCATCATGGAGGAGGCGCGCGACGCGTGTGAGCGGGCCGCGCTCGCCGCCCCCGGCGACCCGGTGCCGCACCTCGTGATGCTGTCCGTGGCGCGCGGCCTCGGATGGTCCCGGCCGGAGTTCGACGAGCTGTGGGGGAAGATCCTCGGCCTCGCCCCGCACCACATGGGCGCCCATCTGGCCGCGCTGCACTACACCTGCGAGAAGTGGCACGGCTCGCGCGAGGAGGCGTACGCCTTCGCCGAGGCCGCCGCCGCCCGCGCGCCCGAGGGGTCGCTGCTGGCCGCGCTGCCGTTGTTCGCGGTCTTCGAGCATCTGCCGGAGGTGAACCTGGTCGCGGGGTTCCACCGCAGCGAGGTCGTGGTCCGGGCGATACACGGCGCGCTGCACGCGGTGCACTCCGCCCGGCCGGACGACCCCATGCTGGCGCACGTACGGCATCTGCTGGTGTTCTTCCTGGTGCGGGCCGAGCGCTGGGCCGAGGCCATGGACCAGCTGGTGCACGTGGACGGTCATGTCGGCGCCCTGCCGTGGAGCCTCTCCGAGGACCCGGCCGAGGCGTTCGCGGTCTACCGGGCCCTGGCGGTCGCGGGCTACGAGGCCAACGGCGGCAACCCGGCGACCCTGCCGGGCTGACGTCCTGACACCGGCCACCCGGCCGCCCTGGGACCAGGTATTGCCCCGCTGACCTGCGGTGGGGCATACTCCGCATGCCCTGGGCCTTGCCCCTGCTTCGCCCGGCCCCGAGACCCCCACACTCGGGCGGCGGCACCGTACGGCGGTGTGCGCCTCGTCCGTCTTGCTGTTCGTCTTGCTCCGGCTCGCCCGGTTTCCTGTGGGGGGATCCTTTCCGATGGGCGCAACCCTGCGCGCGCTGCGTGCCCTCGTCCTGCTGTCCGGCTTCTATCTGATCAGCCTCGTTCTGCTGGCGGCGCTGGCCGGTGCCGACGTCGCCCTGTACCACTGGGGGCTGCACGGCATCGGGGCCGTCAAGATCGTCATCGTCACGGTGCTGCTCGCCGTCCCCGTCGTACGCGGCACGTTCATGCTGCGCGTCCCGGCGGCCGAGGACCCCGCCGCCGTCGAGGTCGGCGAGGCCGACGAGCCGCGGCTGTGGGCGCTGGTGCGCGAGGTGGCCGCCGCGAGCGGCACCCACGCCCCGGTCCGCATCCTGCTCACCCCCGAGGTGAACGCCTCCGTGCGCGAGGACGCCAAGCTGCTCGGCCTGCGGCCCGGACCGCGCACCCTCACCCTCGGCGTGCCGCTGCTGACCGGGCTGAGCGAGGCCGAGTTGCGCGCCGTCCTCGGCCACGAGTTCGGGCACTTCACCGCCGGCGACACCCGGCTCTCCGCGATCGTGGTGCGCGGCCGGGCGCGGATCGGCCGCGTCGTCGAGGAGTTGCACGCCACCGCCGACGGCAAGGTGGCCGAGGAGCGGGAGCGCCAGGAGCGGACCGCCGCCAAGCGGATCGCCAAGGGCAAGAAGGCCCGCGAGGTGGACACCCGGCACACCGGCGCGCTGTACCGGGGGATGGCGCGGCTCTACACCTGGTACGCCGGGGTCTGCCTGCGGGCCTCGCTGAGCACCGCGCGCGGGCAGGAGTTCGCCGCCGACCTGGCCGCCGCCCGGATCGCCGGACGCGACGCCACCGCCTCCGCGCTGCGCGAGATCCCGGTCCTCTCGGCGGCCCACGGCTTCTACCTCGACTCCTACGCCACCCTCGGCCTGCCGGCCCGGACGCTGCCGCCGCGCGGTCAGTTCTTCGGCGGCTTCGGCGCGTTGCTGACGGCCCGCGCGGGTGAGCTGGTGAAGCTGCGCACCGGGCTGCCCGAGGAGCCGGAGTCCCGGTACGACTCCCATCCGCCGATGGCCGAGCGGGTGCGCCGTGTCGAGGCGCTGCCCGCCGACGGACGCGGCGCCGAGGGCGACGCACCGGCGCTGGCCCTGCTCACCGACCCCGAGCACACCCAGACCGCGCTGGAGGAAGCCGTCCTGACCGCCGAGGCGCTCGGCTTCCGGCGCGCCGCCGACTGGCCGGAACTGCTGAACGCCGCCATGACGGAGGGCGTCACCACCGCGCGGACCCCGCTGCACCGCGCGCTGACCGCGTACAGCGGGCGCCCCGCGACCCTGGCGGACATGCTCGACACCATCGACGAGGGCCGGCTGTGGCGGGTGGCGGAGCGGCTGCCGCTGTCCGAGGAGGCGGCCGCGGCGAAGGGGCGGGCGTTCCGCCAGTTCGTGCGGCCCGCGCTGGGCGACTCGCTGCGCACGATGGTGCTGGCCGAGTTCAGCGCGCGTTCGCTGCTGAGCTGGGAGTTCTCCTGGTCCCGCGCGGCGGTTCCGCGGCTGCCCGGCGCGTCCGGCGGCGCCGGGACGGCCCCCGAGGACGCGCTGAAGGCGGCCTTGGACGCGGCCCTGGCCGACGTGCCCGACACCGCCCCGCTGCGCGCCCTCCTCCCGCCGACGGCCGTCCAGCCCGCCTGAGCCGCCCGAACACCCCCGACCCGAACGGACCCCGCCCGCACATGACCGTCCTGCTCTGGATACTGGCCGCCCTCGCGCTCCCCTTCGTGCTCTTCGCGGCCTGGATGGCCAAGGTGTTCCTGAAGGAGTTCTTCTCCGGCAACGCCGAGGCCGCTCTGGAGGCCGAGGAGGCCGCCGCGACCGCCGCCGGGAAGGCCGCCGCCTCGGCCGCGCTCGGCCTGCTGCCCCCCGAGCGGCAGAACACCGACTGGGCGGGCGCGCCGGCCCCGGAGGCGACGGCCGCCCTCGCCGCGGTCCGGGGCGGCGACTGGCGCCCCGCGGCCGACCTGATGGCGGCCGTCGGCCGGGACTGGGAGCGCCGGTCGCTGCTCACCTTCCGGCTGGCCGACACGGCGGCCGACGACGACACCTGGCTGCTGGCCTGGGAGGCCGAGCGCCCCGAGGACCCGGACGCGGCCGTGGTCCGGGCCCGCAGCGCGGTGATCCTGGCCTGGCGGGTGCGGGGCGGACAGCGGGCGCAGTACACCACCCGTGAGCAGTTCGAAGGGTTCCACCGCACACTGCTTCAGGCCCGTGAGGAGGTCGCGCGGGCGGCGGCGCTGAACCCGGACGACCCGACGCCGTACGTCGCGGAGATCTGGCTGGCCCTCGGCCTCGGTTACCCGAACGCCAGGATGGACGACCTGTGGACCGAGATCACGGCCCGCGCCCCGCACCACTACGAGGCGCACTTCTCGGCCCTGCAGTACTGGTGCGCCAAGTGGCGCGGCTCCGAGCGGCTGGCCACCGAGTTCGCGGAGCGGGCCGCCGCCGGGGCGCCCGCCGGGAGCCTGCTGACGGCGCTGCCGCTGATCGCGCACTTCGAGCACGACGACTCCGACGACACCGCCGCCGACAACACCCCGGAGATGGTGGCGCGGGTCGAGGCGGCCCTGAAGGACGCGGCCGCCGCGGACCCGGGGCACCCGCGCCTGCCGGAACTGCGCCACCTGCTCGCCTACTACCTGCACCTCCAGGGCCGCAACGAGGCGGCCGTGGAGCACTTCCGGCTGGTCGACGGCCATGTGGACGCACTGCCGTGGCGGTACCGGAACGACAAGGCGGAGTACTTCTGCCGGGTCCGCGACACCGCCGTACTGGAGGCCGGCGCGGCGGCCCGAACCGGAATGTCCGGGGCGGCCGAGTCGTTGTAGCCAGTGCCCGTCCGCACCGAGACCGACCAGGGAGACCCCATGCTGTTCGGCCGCACACCGCAGCTCCCCACCCCCGAGCAGGCGCTCGCGGGGCGGGACGTGCCCGCCTTCGAGGTCCCCGCCCGGCACACCGTGCTCGGCAACCCGCTTTCCGGCCCCTACCCCGAGGGGTTCGAGGTCGCCGACTTCGGGCTGGGCTGCTTCTGGGGCGCGGAGCGCAAGTTCTGGGAGCTCCCGGCGGGGATCTACACCACGCTCGTGGGCTACCAGGGCGGCTACACCGAGAACCCGACCTACGAGGAGACGTGCTCGGGCCTGACCGGCCACACCGAGGCGGTCCGCGTGGTCTACGACCCGAAGGTCATCTCCTACGAGCAGCTGCTCAAGACCTTCTGGGAGTCCCACGACCCCACCCAGGGCTTCCGCCAGGGCAACGACGTGGGCACCCAGTACCGCTCCGCGATCTACACCCACACCCCCGAGCAGGCGGCCGCCGCCGAGGCGTCCCGCGCCGCGTACCAGAAGGTGCTCACCGGCTCCGGGCACGGCACGATCACCACGGAGATCCTCCCCGCCGAGGGCCGGCCCTTCTACCCGGCCGAGGCCTACCACCAGCAGTACCTGGACAAGAACCCCGCCGGGTACTGCGGGATCGGCGGCACGGGCGTCTCCTGCCCGATCGGCGTCGCCCCCGCCCAGGGCTGATCACACAGGCCCCCGGGGCTGATCACACAGGAAGGGCCGCCCGGCACCGGCCGGGCGGCCCTTTTCCATGCCCCGGGACGTCAGATCGTCGCCGTGTCGATCACGAAGCGGTACCGCACGTCGCTGGCGGTCACCCGCTCGTAGGCGTCGTTGATCTCGCCCGCCCCGATCAGCTCGATCTCGGCGCCCACTCCGTGCTCGGCGCAGAAGTCGAGCATCTCCTGGGTCTCGGGGATGCCGCCGATGTTGGAGGTGGTGAGGTTGCGGCGGTTGCCGAAGATGGACTGGAGGGTGACCTGGACCGGCTCCTCCGGGAGGCCGACGTTGACCATGGCGCCGTCCAGGCGCAGCAGGGACATGTAGGCCGCGAAGTCCAGCGGGGCCGAGACGGTGTTCAGGATGACGTCGAAGGTGCCGGCCAGCTTCTCGAAGGTCTCCGGGTCGCTGGTGGCGTAGTAGTGGTCGGCGCCGAGCCGCAGGCCGTCGTCCTTCTTGCGCAGGGACTGCGAGAGGACGGTGACCTCGGCCCCCATCGCGTGGGCCAGCTTCACGCCGACGTGGCCGAGTCCGCCGAAGCCCACCACGGCGACCTTCTTGCCGGGACCGACACCCCAGTGCTTGAGCGGGGAGTACGTGGTGATGCCCGCGCACAGCAGCGGCGCGGCCACGTCCAGGCCCAGCGCGTCGGGGACGCGGACGACGAAGCCCTCGTCGACGACGATCTGCTCGGAGTAGCCGCCGTAGGTGGGCTCGCCGTCCTTGCCGACGGCGTTGTACGTCCAGACGGTGCCGGTGCCGGTGCAGTACTGCTCCAGGCCGGCCTTGCAGTTGTCGCACTCGCGGCAGGAGTCGACCATGCAGCCGACGCCCACCCGGTCGCCCACCGAGAACTTGGTGACCTCGGGACCGACCTCGGTGACCACACCGGCGATCTCGTGGCCGGGCACCATCGGGAAGATGCCCTCGCTCCAGCCGTCGCGGGCCTGGTGGATGTCGGAGTGGCAGATCCCCGCGAACTTGATGTCGATCAGGACGTCGTGGTCGCCGACCGGCCGCCGCTCGATCGTGGTCCGCTCCAGGGGTGCCTTGGGGGCGGGGGCGGCGTACGCAGCAACAGTGGTCATGCCGGGTTCTCCTCAACTTCGCCGTGGCCCGGACACGGTCTCGACCGGGCACTCCCCCAGCGTGCCCCCATCTTCCGTTCCCACCCAGGTCACGGCTTTGCGTACGACCGCTGTTCCTACCACTGGCGGGGTCAGGCTCCGGGGCGTACGTCCCGTCGCCGCCCTCGATACTGGGGGCATGGACGAACAGCCCGAGGCGGCCGTGGGCCGCCCGCTGGACCGGCGGGCCGAGCTGAGCGAGTTCCTGCGCAGCCGCCGGGCCCGGCTCAAGCCGGAGGACGTGGGCCTGCCCGTCTTCGGCCGGCGCCGCCGGGTGCCGGGGCTGCGCCGGGAGGAGCTGGCGCAGCTGGCCGGGGTGTCGGTGGCGTACTACACGCGGCTGGAGCAGGGCAACGGGCGGAACGTGTCGGCGGAGGTGCTGGACTCCATCGCCCGCGCCCTGCGCCTGACCGACGCCGAGCACGCGCACCTGACCCACCTGGCCAAGCCCGCCCCGCACAAGAAGCGCCCGTCGGCCCGCCGCCCCCAGGTGCGCACCGCGCTCCAGCACCTGCTGGCCTCGATGGACGCGGTCCCGGCGTACATCACGGGGCGGCGCACGGAGATCCTGGCCTGGAACCGGATGGCGACCGCGCTGTTCGGCGACTGGGGCGGGCTCGCGCCCGAGGACCGCACCTGGGCCCGGCTGGTGTTCCTCTGCCCGGAGTACCGCGAGCTGTTCGTCGACTGGGAGCAGAAGGCGATCGACATCGTCTGCGGGCTGCGCATGGACGCCGGACGCTTCCCCGACGACGCCCGGCTGGCCGCGCTGGTCGGCGAACTCTCCGTCAAGAGCGAGGAGTTCGGCCGTCTGTGGGCCACGCACGACGTGAAGGAGCAGTTCTACGGCGTGAAGCGGCTGCGGCATCCGCTGGTCGGTGAACTCGCCCTCGGCTTCGAGGGGTTGCGGGTGACCGGCGACGCGGACCTCAACCTGATCGTCTACCACGCCGAACCGGACTCCGCCTCGGCCGAGTCGCTTCGCCTGCTGGCCAGCTGGGGCGCGGCGGCGGTGCCGACCCTCTGAGACGAAAGTGCCGCCCCTCACGAAGAGGGGCGGCACTTTGCGCTCAGGGGTCTCGCCGCGGGATCAGACGGCCGAACCGGCCTTCCACTGCGCCCAGTCCATGTTCCAGCCGTTGAGGCCGTTGTCCGGGGCGACGGTCTTGTCACCGGTGTTCTTGATGACCACCACGTCACCGACGAGGGAGTGGTTGAACACCCAGGCGGCCGGGGTGTTCGGGTCCTTGGCGCCCTTGGTGTCGGAGAGGCCCACACAGCCGTGGCTGGTGTTCTCGCTGCCGAAGATGGACTTCGCGCCCCAGTAGTTGCCGTGCAGGAAGGTGCCGGAGCCGGTGAGGCGGATGGCGTGCGGCACGTCCTTGATGTCGTACTCGCCCTTGCCGTCGTCGTCCGTGAAGCCGACGGTCGCGCCGTTCATCCGGGTCTGCTCGAACTTCTCGGACATGACCATGGTGCCGGCGTAGGTCTTGTTCTCCGGGGAACCGGCGGAGATCGGGATCTGCTTGACGACCTTGCCGTCCTGCGTGACCTTCATCTGCTTGGTCTTGGCGTCGACGTAGGAGACCTGGTTGCGGCCGACGTGGAAGGTGACCGTCTTCTGCTGGACGCCGTAGACGCCGTCGGCGCCCTCGACACCGTCGAGCGCCAGCTTCAGCGTGACGGTGGAGTTCTCCTTCCAGTACGTCTCGGGGCGGAAGTCGATCCGGTTGGCGTTGAACCAGTGACCGACGACCTCCTGACCGCTGGAGGAGGAGACGGTGATCCCCTTCTGCACGGCGGCCTTGTCGGTGATCGCCTTGTCGAAGTTGATCGACACGGGCATGCCCACCCCGACGGTGCTGCCGTTGTCCGGGGTGAAGTTGCCTATGAAGCTGTTGGACGGGGAGACCGTGGTGAAGGACGCGTTCTCGTGGGCCACGCGGCCGTCGGAGTCCTTGGCCTCGGCGGCGAGCTTGTAGGTGGTCGACCGCTCCAGCTGGGTGGTCGGCTTCCAGCTCAGCTTGTCGGCGGAGAGCGTGCCCTCGACCGGCTTGCCGTCCGCGGTGGTCATGCTCACGCCGGTCAGGGTGCCCTTGGCGACCTTGACCGCGGCCGAGTTGTTGATGGAGGCGTTGTTGGAGCCGTCCTTCGGCGTGATCGTGATCTGCGCCTCGGAGGACTTCTGCGCCGCCGCCTCGTCGGCCTTCGCCTGCGAGCTCTCACCGCCGTCGGACGCGCTGGCGTCACCGCCGCCGGAACAGCCCGTGAGCACGAGCACACCACCGAGCAGTGCGGACGCGACCGTCAGGCCCTTGCGCCGCTTACTGTCCGTCATCACACGTTTCTCCATCGTTGCCGAATCCGCCAGAACCCCGAGAATCCCCGTTGAACTCTCTCAACGCCACGGCCGCGCCTCCCCGTTCCCCGGACAGGGGTTCTGTGGGGAACACCACGTCCCGTCCTCGGGACGGGCGGTGCGCGGTCCTCCGTGCGCCACTTGTGAGACGAGAAAACCCGGACGGCGGTTGCCGTCCGGGTCATCCGTGCCCCGAATCCCGCGGCCGAAGCCGCCGGGTCGCCTACCGCTCGTTCCGGCCGTCCGCGTCGTCGGCCGGTTCGTCGTCGTCCTCATCATCCTCGCCGAGGTCCCAATCAGGCGAGTCCGCGTCGTACTCGGAGTGCTCGCTGGACCAGGACGCCTGCGCGAGCTCCACGCCGGGCACCTCGCTGACCAGGTCGAACGGGTCGACGAGATAGGCCAGCGCCTCGGCGGTGTCTTCCGTCACAGCACCCTCGGCGTGCGCCCGCTCCGCGTCGGGGAGCTCCGGATCGGTGGCGATGCGGCGCAGCGCGGCCTTGGTCAGCTCGTCGTCGTCGAGCACCTCGAGGACCAGCTCCACTCGAAGGCGTACAAATCGTGATGTCTCTTCAGCGTCCATGGGGCGAGCCTAGAACTGAAACCTGTCGTGACTTTCCTGTGACCCGCGATTTTCACTAACATCGCTCCGCACGGCCAATTCGCCAGCGTCACAAGGGGATCGATATTCCGTGGCATCCGCTCGCCGTCCGTTGCTGACCGCCACCGCCGCGGGCACGCTGCTGTGCGCCCTGTGGTTCGTCCCGTCCGCCAACGCCTCGCAGGACGGCCCCTCCACGGGCGCCACCGCCGCCGGTACGGCGGTCTCCGGGTCGGCGGACTCCCAGAACCCGGACTCGGGGATCACCGAGCAGGTCACCACGGTGTCCGGCCTGGCCGGCCAGACCGCCTCCGACCCGACCCGGCTGGCGGACACGGGAAGCTTCGACACCACGCCGTACGTGGTCTCCGGCACCCTGTTCCTCGCCGTGGGCGCGGGCTTCGTGGTGTATTCGGTGCGCCGGGAACGGCTGGAGTTCTAGAACCGGAATCCCGAAGGGGCCCCACCCGTAGGTGAGGCCCCCGGCGGCGGCTAGCGCAGCGGTCCGGTGACCGTCTCGGCGGCCGCCACCAGCCCGCCCCCGCGCACGAAGGCGTCGGCGGCGGCCAGGTCGGGCGCCAGGAACCGGTCCGGGCCCGGACCGCCCACCCCGGCGGCCCGCGCGGCCTCGATCACCGCACGCGAGGCGGGCGCGGGCTCCAGCCCCTCCCGCAGCTCGACGGCGCGGGCGGCGGCGTACAGCTCGACCGCGATGACCCGGGTCAGGTTGTCCACGGCGGTACGCAGCTTGCGCGCGGCCGACCAGCCCATGGAGACGTGGTCCTCCTGCATCGCGGAGGACGGGATGGAGTCCGCGGACGCCGGTACGGCGAGTCGCTTCAGCTCGCTGACCAGCGCGGCCTGCGTGTACTGGGCGATCATCAGGCCGGAGTCCACGCCCGCGTCGTCCGCGAGGAACGGCGGCAGGCCGTGGCTGCGGTTCTTGTCCAGCAGCCGGTCGGTACGGCGCTCGGCGATGGAGCCGAGGTCGGCGGCGGCGATGGCGAGGAAGTCCAGGACGTAGGCGACCGGCGCCCCGTGGAAGTTGCCGTTGGACTCGACCCTGCCGTCGGGCAGCACCACCGGGTTGTCGACGGCGGCGGCCAGCTCGCGCTCGGCGACCAGGCGGGCGTGCGCCAGGGTGTCGCGGCCGGCCCCGGCGACCTGCGGGGCGCAGCGCACCGAGTAGGCGTCCTGGACGCGGGGCGCGTCGTCCTGGTGGTGCCCGGTGAGCTGGGAGCCCTTGAGCACCGCCAGCATGTTGGCGGCGGAGGCGGCCTGGCCGGGGTGCGGGCGGATGGCGTGCAGCTCGGGCGCGAGGACCTTGTCCGTGCCGAGCAGCCCCTCCAGGCTGAGGGCGGCGGTGATGTCGGCCGAGGTGTAGAGGGAGCCGAGGTCGGCGAGGGCCATGATCAGCATGCCGAGCATGCCGTCGGTGCCGTTGAGGAGGGCCAGGCCCTCCTTCTCGCGCAGCTCGACCGGCTCGATGCCGTGCTCGCGCAGCAGCTCACCGGCCGGGCGTACGACCCCGTCGGGGCCCTCGGCGTCACCCTCGCCCATCAGGGCCAGCGCGCAGTGCGAGAGCGGGGCGAGGTCGCCGGAGCAGCCGAGGGAGCCGTATTCGTGCACGACCGGGGTGATTCCGGCGTTGAGCACGTCCGCCATGGTCTGCGCGACCTCGGGGCGTACGCCGGTGTGCCCGGAGCAGACCGTCTTCAGGCGCAGGAACATCAGCGCCCGGACGACCTCGCGCTCGACGCGCGGGCCCATGCCGGCGGCGTGCGAGCGGACGATGTTGCGCTGGAGCTGCGCCCGCAGCTCGGGGCTGATGTGCCGGGTCGCCAGCGCGCCGAAGCCGGTGGAGACGCCGTAGACCGGCTCGGGTTTGGCGGCCAGCGCGTCCACGATCTCGCGGGCCGCGGCCAGCGCGGCCACGGCCTCCTCCGACAGTTCCACGCGGGCCCCGGCGCGCGCGACGGCGAGGACGTCGTGCGCGGTGACACCGGTGGTCCCCACCACCACAGAGTGCATATCCATATTCAGGAGCGTACGCATTGAATGCGGCGGTGTCACTAGTGGATTGGGTCAGCGCCCCTTACCGATCCCTGGCGCGGCGGCCCCGGAAGCGGCGGCGCTCGTTCTTCGCGGGCGGCGGTGTCTCGTCCGCCAGCCGTACGACCGGGTCGTCCGGGCCCTCCCGGCCGGCCACCACGGGCAGCCCGGCGCGCTCGGCCTTGGCGCGGTACTGCGCGGCGTCGGCCAGGCGGAACAGCCGCCGGGCGTCGTGCACGGGGCCGATGTCGTGCCCGGTGGACGCGACCCCGCAGGCCACCCCCTCGCCCAGCTCCAGCGCGCCCGCCCGGCGGCACAGCTCCACGGCCGCGCCGACCACGTCCTCGGCCGACGGCCCGAGCGCCAGCAGACAGAACTCGTCCCCGCCGAGCCGTGCCGCGAGCGCGCCCGGCAGCATCGCGCCGCACAGCGACAGCACCGACCCGAACCGCTCCAGCAGCCGGTCCCCGACCTCGTGCCCCTGGGTGTCGTTGACCTTCTTCAGCCCGTTCAGGTCGCAGACCACGAGGCTGACCACCGCCCCGTCCGCCCGGTGCCGCTCCACCGCCTCCTCCAGCCGCACGTCGACCGCGCGGCGGTTGGCCAGGCCGGTGAGGGCGTCGGTGAAGGCGAGGCGGCGGGCCTCCTCCAGCCGCTCGGTCTGCGCGAGCCCGGCCGCGACGACCGCCGCCAGCACGGTCGCGAAGTCGGCGTCGCCCCGGTCGAAGACCGGTGTCCCCGTCGCGCGGGCCACGTACAGCTCGCCCCAGGCCCGGCCGTGCAGCACCACGGGCGCGACCACGCAGCAGCCCCTCCCCCGGCGGCGCAGGGCGGCGACCCGCTGGTGGATGTAGCCGGGGGTGCCGGCGGCCGGGCCCCGCGCGGTCTCCACCCAGGCGTTGGGGCCACCGCCCCCGGCCCAGCGCTCGTGCAGGAACTCGGTGATCTCCGGGAACTGATGGACCGGGTACGCCTCCGCCTCCGGGAACTCCTCCTCGTCCTCGGCACGCTTGCCCACGTTCACCAGCACCCTCAGGCGGCCGCGCTCGCGCTCCCACACCGAGAGCGCGGCGAAGTTCCCGGCCAGCGCCCGGCAGGCACCGAGCGCCGCCGCCCGCCAGGACTCCGGCGCGGTGTGCGCGGCCGCCATCCCCTGCGCCAGCCCCACCACGGCAGCGAGCCGATCATCCTCACCCATCACCCCAGGTTAGGGACGAATGGGCACATCAGGGGCATCGGCGCGGGCGATCAGGTGGTCACCGCACGCTCACTCGCCGGGCCACTCGGGGGCGCGCTTCTCGTTGAAGGCGGCGACTCCCTCGGCGCGGTCCCCGGAGAAGGCCGTCGCCCGCCAGGCCGCGTCCTCGACCTCCAGACCGGCCCGCAGGTCCAGGCCCTGGCCCAGCCGGAGGGCCCGCTTGGCCGACCGCAGGCCCACCGGGGAGTTCTGGGCGATCCTCGCGGCCAGCGCGAGCGCCTCCTCGCGGTCGCGGCCCGCCTCGGTGAGCTGGTCGACCAGGCCGAGGCCGGCCGCCTCCGGAGCCGGAAGCCGGCGCGCGGTGAAGATCAGCTCGGCCGCGCGGGCCGCGCCGACGCGCCTCGGCAGCAACTGCGTACCGCCCCCGCCGGGGATCACGCCCACGGACACCTCGGGCAGCCCGACCACGGCCGTCTCGTCCGCCACGATCAGGTCGCAGGCCAGCGCCAGTTCGAAGCCGCCGCCCAGCGCGAAGCCGTGCACCGCCGCGATGGCCGGCACCGGCAGCTCCAGCACACCGGTGTACGCCGCGCGCGCGACCGGGCGCTGCCGGACGAGGTCCGCGTCGGTGAACGAGTTCCGCTCCTTCAGGTCCGCGCCGACGCAGAACGCGCGTTCGCTGGAGGACGTCAGTACGACCACGCGGGCGTCCTGGTCCGCACCCAGTGCCGCGCAGGCCGCCGCGAGCGAACGGGCCATCTCCGTCGACACGGCGTTCATGGCCTTCGGCCGGTCCAGCACCAGCTCGGCCACGTGCCCGTGCCTCCGCACCAGCACGAACTCCCCGTACCGCTCCTCGCCCATGACGCCCTCCGGTTAACGCGGGTTAACTGACTGTGCCGCCGATCATCCCAGCAGACCCGCTCCCCGGAAAAGCCCCGGCCCCACCCGTTCGGGTGACCCCCCTCCCGACTCCGCCCCCACCACCCACACGAGCGCCTAACGTCCCCCACGGCTGACGCCCCCAGCACACACCGGGAAGGAGCGGAGCCCATGCCACGCAGAGTCCAGCCCCCGCCCCCCTTCCCCGCGGAATCGGTTCCCCTGAGTTCGGCGGCCCGCATCCCGACCGACCCGACGAAGCACCCGGGGGTGTCCTTCCGGGTGCGGACGGGGGTCGGGCAACCACGGACGGGCGAGGCCGGGCGGGGCGAGGGGGACGGCCTGCCACCGGCGCCGGGTGCGGGCACGAAGGGCGCCGGGGCCGGCGAGCGCGCGCGCGCGGGCCGGAGGGAGCCCGCTCCCGCCGCGGACCGGCCGGAGAGGGGCGCGGTTCCGGCCGCTTCCCCAGCGGAAATGCCCCTGCCCCCGGCCTCTCGGACCCGGCGTGCCCTGGCCGCCCTGCGCCACGGCAGGCATCGGCGCGGGCGGGCCCGGGTCGTGCTGCTGCTCGGGGTGGCGGTCGCCCTCGCCGTGGCCGTACTGAGTCTCGTGCGGGTCGCTCCCGATTCCGGGCCCGGCACCGCCGAGGCCGAACCACGGCATCCGGTCAGGCTCGGTGCCGAGCCCTCGGCCGGGGTCTCTGCCACCGTCGTCGCCGTACCGCCGGCGTCGAAGGCCGCCCCGCTCTCCGCCCCACGGCCCACGCGGTCCACGCGGCCCGCGCCCGGCGGCGCGGACGGCACTCCCGCCGGCCCCCGTGCCGAAGCGAGCGCTCCGCCCGCCGCGCCGCCCGGCGAGACCCCGCCAGCTGTCGTGCCGAGGACCTCCACCGCTCCCGAAGCCCCCGCCGCGACCCCGCCGGCGCCCGCGCCGTCGTTCACACCGGCACCGACGACACCGGCCCCCGCGGCGAGCGCCTCAGCGCCCACGCCGGACGGCAAGGGCCTGTGCGTGCCCGTACTCGGTGTGTGTCTGGAACTGCGGTAGGAGCAGCCCTCAGCCCGTCTCGCCGCGCCGCGCGAGCAGCCACGGCTCGACCATGCCCAGGCCACGCACCGAGCGCTGCCACATGGGCTGGAGGGCGAAGCGGTAGTCGGGAGGGGTCTCGCCCTCCTTCTCGGCCGTCGCCGCGGCCTCGGCCGCCTCGGCCTCCGAGGCGGGGGCGACGCCCGTGCGGACGAGCTCCTCCGCGAAGGCGCTGTCGACGAGGACGGCGTCGCGGGGAGCGATCGAGGTCAGCCGGGAGGCGAGGTTCACGGTCGTGCCGAAGACGTCGCCCATGCGCGTGGTGACCGTGCCGAAGGCCATGCCGACCCGCAGCTCGGGCATCGTCTCGTCGTGGGAGAGCGTCTCGACCAGGCGGAGGGCGATGTCCGCGGCGGTGGCCGCGTCGTCGGCGACGTAGAGGACCTCGTCGCCCAGGGTCTTGATGAGCCGGCCTCCGCGCGCGGCCACCAGGTCGGCCGCGGTGGTCTCGAACGCCTCGACCAGTTCGCCGAGTTCCTCCTCCTCCATCCGCCGGGTGAGCCGGGTGAAGCCGACGAGGTCGGCGAAGGCGACGGCGAGCCGCCGGTCGACCATCTCCGCGTCGTCCACGTTCTGCACCACCCGCCCCGCGGACGCGGCGAGCTGGCGGCGCCAGACGTAGACGAGGAACTCCTCCAGCTCGGGCAGGAGCAGCTCGATGATCGGGTACGTGACCTCGGTGCGGGTCATGCCCGGCTCGGGGGGCTCGGTCAGCCCCTCCAGGAAGGAATCGATCTGCCATTCGGCCAACCGGGCGGTGGTCTGCCCGGTGGAGCGCGCCACCTGCACCGCCATGGCCTCGCTGAGCAGCCCCGCCTCGACCAAACCGGCCAGCCGCCGCAGGGCGAGTACGTCGGCCTCGGTGAGCGCCTTCGCCTGGCCTATGTCGGCGAAGCCCATCGCCCGCCAGAAGCGGGACGCCAGCTCCATGGAGACACCGGCGCTGCGGGCGGCCTGGAAGGGGGTGTAGCGGCGCTCGGCGCCGAGGATGAGCTGTTCGAGGCGGAGGGCGAGCGGGTCGTCGCCGGGGTCGGGGGCATCGGGGTCCACCCGGCCCTCCGCGCCCGCGCCGGAGCCCGTGTCGTCGACGCTCACGCCTGCTGCCCTTCCGATCTGCCGCGGTCAGGTCCGACCGGCCTCAACTCTACGGCAGGTGTGCGCCAGCTCACTCCGCCGGGACCGCCCACCCGGACGCACCCTTCACCCCCCGGAAGCACCGCCCGGCGCGCACCGCGCACGGCGGGGGCGCGGCCCGGTGTCCCCACGCCCCTCTGCCCGCTTTCCGGGGCCGGGAACGCCCGACCCGCCGCCGGACACCGCCCGCTACGCCGGGCGCAGATGCACGATGTCCCCCGCTCCCACGGCCTCCCGACCGCCCTCCGCCGTGGCGATGACCAGGCGTCCGTCGCCGTCGAGAGCCACCGCCTCGCCCACCAGCGCCCGGTCCCCGGGCAGCTCCGCCCGGACCTGGCGGCCGAGGGTCGCGCAGCCGGCCGCGTAGGTCTCCTGGAGGGTGCTGGTGACGGGGTCGCCGCCGGCCGAGCGCCAGCGGCCGTACCAGGTCTCCAGGGAGCGCAGCACCGAGCGGAGCAGGGTGTCGCGGTCGGTGGACACCGCGTCGGCCAGCGCCAGCGAGCCCGCCTGCGGGACGGGGAGTTCGTCGGCGCGCAGGGAGACGTTGAGGCCGACGCCGACCACCACGCCGTCCTCGCCGGCCCGCTCGGCCAGGATGCCGCCCGCCTTGCGCTCCTCGCCGCCGACGGTGACCAGCAGGTCGTTCGGCCACTTCAGGGCCGTGTCGACCCCGGCCGCGCGGGACAGGCCGGTGGCCACGGCGACGCCGGTCAGCAGCGGCAGCCAGCCCCAGCGCTCCAGGGGGACCTCGGCGGGGCGCAGCAGGACGGAGAAGAAGAGGCCCGAGCGCGGCGGCGCCGTCCAGCGCCGGTCCAGCCGCCCGCGTCCGGCCGTCTGCTCCTCCGCGACCAGCACCGCGCCCTCGGCCGCCGCACCGGAGCCCGCGCGGGCGACGAGGTCGGAGTTGGTGGAGCCGGTGCGCTGGACGACGTCGACCGAGGTCCACAGTCCGCCCTCGTGGAGGAGCCCGCGGCGCAGCGCGGTCACGTTGAGCGGCGGACGGTCCAGGTCGGACCAGCGGCTGGGACCTGAGGCATTGTGCGGCGTCATGCAAGTAACCCTAGGTGTGGGAAAGACCGCACTCCTGAGAGGTGGGGCCCGCACTACGCTACGGATGAGTAATCGTCCCCCCTTTTGAGCAGGCAGGGAGCCGCATCCCGATGTCCGAGCCGGAAGAGCGTCACGACACCGACATCCACACGACCGCCGGGAAGCTCGCGGATCTCCAGCGGCGCATCCACGAGGCGACGCACGCCGGCTCGGAACGCGCGGTGGAGAAGCAGCACGCCAAGGGCAAACTGACGGCCCGTGAACGCATCGAACTCCTCCTGGACGAGGATTCGTTCGTCGAGCTGGACGAATTCGCCCGCCACCGGTCCACCAACTTCGGCCTGGAGTCGAACCGCCCGTACGGCGACGGTGTCGTCACCGGGTACGGCACGGTGGACGGCCGCCCCGTGGCCGTGTTCTCCCAGGACTTCACCGTCTTCGGCGGCGCCCTCGGCGAGGTGTACGGCCAGAAGATCGTCAAGGTCATGGACTTCGCGCTGAAGACCGGCTGCCCGGTCATCGGCATCAACGACTCCGGTGGCGCCCGCATCCAGGAGGGCGTCGCCTCGCTGGGCGCGTACGGCGAGATCTTCCGCCGCAACACCCACGCCTCCGGAGTGATCCCGCAGATCAGCCTGGTCGTCGGCCCGTGCGCGGGCGGCGCGGTCTACTCCCCGGCGATCACCGACTTCACGGTGATGGTCGACCAGACCTCGCACATGTTCATCACCGGCCCCGACGTGATCAAGACGGTGACCGGTGAGGACGTCGGCTTCGAGGAGCTGGGCGGCGCCCGCACCCACAACACCAACTCCGGCGTGGCCCACCACATGGCGGGCGACGAGAAGGACGCGATCGAGTACGTCAAGCAGTTGCTGTCGTACCTGCCGTCCAACAACCTCAGCGAGGCCCCGGTCTACGCGGAGGAGGCGGACCTCGGCCTGAGCGACGAGGACCGCGAGCTGGACACCCTCGTACCGGACAGCGCGAACCAGCCGTACGACATGCACACCGTGCTCGAACACGTGCTGGACGACGGGGAGTTCTTCGAGACGCAGGCTCTGTTCGCGCCGAACATCCTCACCGGCTTCGGCCGGGTCGAGGGGCACCCGGTGGGTCTGGTCGCCAACCAGCCGATGCAGTTCGCGGGATGCCTGGACATCAAGGCGTCCGAGAAGGCCGCCCGGTTCGTGCGGACCTGCGACGCGTTCAACATCCCGGTGCTGACCTTCGTGGACGTGCCCGGCTTCCTGCCCGGCGTGGACCAGGAGCTGGACGGCATCATCCGGCGCGGCGCCAAGCTGATCTACGCCTACGCCGAGGCCACCGTCCCGCTGATCACCGTCATCACCCGCAAGGCGTTCGGCGGCGCGTACGACGTGATGGGCTCCAAGCACCTGGGCGCCGACCTCAACCTGGCCTGGCCGACCGCGCAGATCGCGGTGATGGGCGCGCAGGGCGCGGTCAACATCCTGCACCGCCGCACCATCGCCGAGGCGGAGACCGCCGGCACGGGCGAGGAGACGCGGGCGCGGCTGGTCCAGGAGTACGAGGACGCGCTGCTCAACCCGTACGTGGCGGCCGAGCGCGGCTACGTGGACGCGGTGATCATGCCGTCGGACACCCGCGGGCACATCGTCCGGGGGCTGCGTCAGCTCCGTACCAAGCGGGAATCCCTCCCTCCGAAGAAGCACGGCAACATCCCCCTGTAGGACAGCGCCGACGGGAGCCGTCATGAACATCAAGGTCGTACGAGGCAACCCGACCCCGGAGGAGCTGGCCGCCGCCCTGGCGGTGGTCCGCGCCCGCGCCGTGGCGGCGGCCGAGCCGCCGTCCGGCGCGGAGGGGCCGCGCGACGCGTGGTCGGACCCGGCGCGCATCGCCGCCCGTCGCCTGCCCCCGCCGGGGCCGGCGTCCTGGTCCCGGACCTACTGGCCCTAGCTGAACCGGAACCTGAGTACGGGTACTCAGGCGCGGGGGCCGGGCCGCGCCCCACGCTGGAGCCATGCTGTGGTCAGACCCCGAGGACGAGCCGCCCGAGGAACTCCGTCACATGGAGGAGAAGCTCAGGCGGCTCGGCCTCTTCATGGCCCTGGCCATGGTGCTGGCGATGATCGTCATCGGGCTGAGGTGAGGGCTCGGGCGAGGTGAGGTCCGGCGTTAGGCTGATCGCATGACAGACCAGCGGCGCCGCCTCGTTCTCGCCTCCCAGTCCCCCGCCCGGCTGGGTCTGCTGCGGCAGGCCGGGCTGGCGCCCGAGGTGATCGTCAGCGGGTTCGACGAGGACGCCGTCACCGCCCCCACCCCGGCCGAGCTGGCCCTCGCCCTCGCCGAGGCCAAGGCGTCCGTGGTGGCGGCCCGGCCCGAGGTGCAGGGCGCGCTGGTGATCGGCTGCGACTCGGTGCTGGAGCTGGACGGGCAGGCGCTCGGCAAGCCCGCCGGCACCGAGGAGGCCACCGCCCGCTGGAAGGCGATGCGCGGCCGCGCCGGGGTCCTCCAGACCGGTCACTGCGTCTGGGACACCGCCGCCAAGCGGTACGTCTCCGCGACCGCCTCCACCGTGGTCCGCTTCGGCGAGCCCACGGACGAGGAGGTGGCCCGCTACGTCGCCTCCGGCGAGCCCCTCCACGTCGCCGGCGCCTTCACCCTGGACGGCCGCTCGGCCCCCTTCATCGAGGGCATCGAGGGCGACCACGGCAACGTGATCGGCATCAGCCTCCCCCTCGTCCGCAAGCTGCTCGGCGAACTGGGTGTCGGGATCACGGAGTTGTGGGCGCCGTCCGAGTGATGTCCGGGGTGTCGGCCGTACGGCTCTGAGGGTCACCCGTAGGGGTGGACGTGGGCTCCGGTTCCGGGGCGGCCTCCGGGGCGCCCCCCGCGCCGGGCGTGTCGCCGGCCGGGCGGGCGCCCGCGTCACGCGGACGGTCGTACGTCACCAGCAGCAGCACCAGCAGGGCGAGCACCACCATCATCGCCAGGAACGCCCCCGGGCCCACCAGGCCCCAGGCGACCGCGCCCAGCAGGCCGTTCACCACGGCGGCGCTGATCAGCAGGACGCGGCCGAGGCCGGCCGGGGCGCGGTCGCGCACGGCGACCAGCAGGGCCACCAGGGCGCAGAAGGCGAAGTAGAGCCCGAAGACCACGGCTCCCACCTTCGAGGACGTCGCCATCACGTCGGGGTCGAGCCCGGCCAGGGACATCCGCTGGTTGTCCGCGACCATGCCGAGCAGCCAGTTCACCGCCGCGATGCCGACCGCCTCGGCCAGCAGGACGACCGTCACGATCCATGCCACCGGTCTGCGCACCACCGGCCCCACCCCACCTTCGCCGCCGCCCCCGCGCGGATCGCCTGTTACCGGCAGTACGCCGGGTCAGCGCGAACGCTACTAACGGGTAGGACAGGGGACAAGACCCCGGTCGGCGGCAAAGAATCATTGGGCCATTCGTAGGGACTCCACAAAGAAACCGCGTGGCCCGCAGCACGCTCTCACAGAGACCTTGGCCACATGGCGGGGCTAGGGTTTTCCGGTGGAGTCCTGCGTACCGTGGTGCGACAAGGGCTTTCGCGGGTCGAGCGGGCCACGCATCACGCTCCGTGTGGGCAAGCTCACCATTGGGGACGGGTCGATGTGCCGTGTCGGCTGTCCCTAAACTCGGCTTGTTTCAAGGAGGGAGCCTCAATCGTGCGCAAGGTGCTCATCGCCAACCGTGGCGAAATCGCTGTCCGTGTGGCGCGGGCCTGCCGGGACGCAGGCATCGCAAGCGTGGCCGTGTACGCCGACCCGGATCGGGACGCTCTGCACGTCCGGGCCGCGGATGAGGCGTTCGCCCTGGGCGGTGACACCCCGGCCACCAGTTACCTGGACATCGAGAAGGTCCTGAACGCCGCGCGGGAGTCCGGCGCGGACGCGATTCACCCCGGCTACGGCTTCCTCTCGGAGAACGCCGAGTTCGCCCAGGCCGTGCTGGACGCTGGTCTGACCTGGATCGGCCCGCCGCCGCAGGCGATCCGGGACCTCGGTGACAAGGTCGCCGCCCGGCACATCGCGCAGCGCGCGGGTGCCCCGCTGGTCGCCGGTACGCCGGACCCGGTGTCGGGCGCGGACGAGGTCGTGGCCTTCGCCAAGGAGCACGGCCTGCCGATCGCGATCAAGGCCGCCTTCGGCGGTGGCGGTCGCGGCCTGAAGGTCGCCCGCACCCTCGAAGAGGTGCCGGAGCTGTACGACTCGGCGGTCCGCGAGGCCGTCGCCGCCTTCGGCCGGGGCGAGTGCTTCGTGGAGCGCTACCTCGACCGTCCCCGGCACGTGGAGACCCAGTGCCTGGCCGACAAGCACGGCAACGTGGTCGTCGTCTCCACCCGTGACTGCTCGCTCCAGCGCCGCCACCAGAAGCTCGTGGAGGAGGCCCCGGCGCCGTTCCTCTCCGAGGCCCAGGTGGAGGAGCTGTACCGGGCGTCCAAGGCCATCCTCAAGGAGGCGGGCTACGAGGGCGCCGGCACCTGTGAGTTCCTGGTCGGCCAGGACGGCACGATCTCCTTCCTGGAGGTCAACACCCGCCTCCAGGTCGAGCACCCCGTGACCGAGGAGGTCGCCGGGATCGACCTGGTCCGCGAGATGTTCCGCATCGCCGACGGCGAGGAGCTGGGCTACGGCGACCCCGAGCTGCGCGGGCACTCCTTCGAGTTCCGCATCAACGGCGAGGACCCGGGCCGGGGCTTCCTGCCCGCCCCCGGTACGGTCACCCGCTTCGACCCTCCGGCGGGCCCCGGTGTCCGGCTGGACGCGGGCGTGGAGGCCGGCTCGGTCATCGGCCCGGCGTGGGACTCCCTGCTGGCCAAGCTGGTCGTGACCGGCCGCACCCGCAAGGAGGCGCTGGAGCGCGCCGCCCGGGCGCTGGACGAGTTCCAGGTCGAGGGCATGGCCACGGCCATCCCGTTCCACCGTGTGGTGGTCCGGGACGCGGCCTTCGCGCCGGAGCTGACCGGCTCCGAGGACCCCTTCACGGTCCACACCCGCTGGATCGAGACCGAGTTCGTCAACGAGATCAAGCCCTTCACCGCCCCCGCCGACGCGGACGCGGACGAGGAGCTGGGCCGGGAGACGGTCGTGGTCGAGGTCGGCGGCAAGCGCCTGGAGGTCTCCCTCCCGTCGTCGCTCGGCATGTCCCTGGCCCGCACCGGCCTCGCGGCGGGCGCCAAGCCCAAGCGCCGCGCGGCCAAGAAGTCCGGCCCCGTGGCCTCCGGCGACACCCTCGCCTCCCCGATGCAGGGCACCATCGTCAAGGTGGCCGTCGAAGAGGGCCAGACCGTCCAGGAGGGCGACCTCATCGTCGTCCTGGAGGCCATGAAGATGGAACAGCCCCTCAACGCCCACCGAGCCGGCACCGTCAAGGGCCTCCTCGCCGAGGTGGGCGCCTCCATCACCTCGGGCGCCCCGATCTGCGAGATCAAGGACTGACCCGACGTCATCGATCCGACGCCCGGCGACCGGACACGGTCCGCCGGGCGTCGGCTTACGCCCAGCAGCCCTCGAAGGGCACGCTCGGCACGGCACCGGCCGAAGGAACGGTTCCCCAGGGAGGGCGCCCGTGACGGCACCGGCGCCCCCGTCGGCCGTGACGCCCCGTCGAGGCGCTACCTGCGGCGCAGGTCCGCCACCCTCGCGCGGTCGGTGGGCTGGTCGTTGAGGACTCCGCGGAGGGCTGAGCCGGGGACCTGGCCCCGACGAGGGCCGGGGAGCTGGGAGGAGCGCTGGCCGCGGGGGGCCTGGGGCTGGTCCGGGGCCGGGGCGCCCGCCGCTCCGGCCACCGTGATCTGCACGCCCTGGTCGGCCAGGGCCTGGAGCTCGGTGGCGGCGCGGTCGTCGTGACCCGGGGGCTCGTCGGTGACCAGGCGGGTGATCGCCTCGGTGGGCACCGTACGGAACATGGTGTCCGTGCCCAGCTTGGTGTGGTCGGCGAGGACCACGACCTCGGAGGCGGCCTGGACCAGGGCCCGGTCCACGGAGGCCGACAGCATGTTGGACGTGGACAGCCCGCGCTCCGCGGTCAGGCCGCTCCCCGAGAGGAACGCCTTGGAGACGCGCAGCCCCTGGAGGGACTGCTCGGCGCCGGAGCCGACCAGGGCGTAGTTGGAGCCCCGGAGGGTGCCGCCGGTCATGACGACCTCCACCCGGTTGGCATGGGCCAGCGCCTGCGCCACCAGCAAGGAGTTGGTGACCACGGTGAGGCCCGGTACCCGGGCCAGTCTGCGGGCCAGCTCCTGGGTGGTCGTCCCGGCGCCGACCACGATGGCCTCGCCCTCTTCGACCAGCCCCGCGGCGACGTCGGCGATGGCCGTCTTCTCCGCGGTCGCGAGATGGGATTTCTGCGGAAAGCCGGATTCTCGCGTGAATCCACCCGGCAGTACCGCACCGCCATGCCGGCGGTCGAGGAGTCCTTCTGCCTCCAGCGCGCGCACGTCCCGCCGTACGGTCACTTCGGAGGTCTGGACGACGCGGGCGAGTTCACGGAGCGACACGGCCCCGTTCGCTCGCACCATTTCGAGGATCAGTTGACGACGTTCTGCAGCGAACACGAAACTGACAGTAACCCCAACGACCGTCTGCTTTCAGCAGTTTGCGCCGAATAGCAGAAGTTGTTCGCAACCGGACCCTGGAAGTGATATAGGGACCTACCGGCCGACTATGCCGCCCGCATGGGCCGCCCGGACCCCGCCGGTCAGCCCGCGCCGCCCGCCTTGCGGGTCTGCAACTGCCGGGCCACCTCGGCGATCGAGCCGGACAGCGACGGGTAGACCGTGAACGCCTTGGCGATCTGCTCGACCGTCAGGTTGTTGTCGACCGCGATCGAGATGGGGTGGATGAGTTCCGAGGCGCGCGGCGCGACGACCACACCGCCGACCACGATCCCGGTGCCCGGCCGGCAGAAGATC
This sequence comes from Streptomyces sp. BK022, assembly GCF_004217355.1. Classification (NCBI taxonomy): domain Bacteria; kingdom Bacillati; phylum Actinomycetota; class Actinomycetes; order Kitasatosporales; family Streptomycetaceae; genus Streptomyces; species Streptomyces sp. BK022. The sequence continues at coordinate 423,258 of NZ_SHKU01000002.1, read as the reverse complement.
TTGACGAAGCCGTCCCGGATGCCCTGCATCTTCGCGCGCGGGTTGCGCAGCAGCGGCAGCTTCACCACCCGCGCGTCGATCTTGCCCGCGTCCACGTCCGCCTGGCTGTAGCCGACGGTGGCGATCTCGGGGTCGGTGAAGACGTTGGAGGAGACCGTCTTGAGGTCGAGCGGGGCCACCGCGTCGCCGAGGAAGTGGTAGACCGCGATCCGGCCCTGCATCGCCGCGACGGAGGCCAGCGCGAAGACGCCGGTCACGTCGCCGGCCGCGTACACGCCGGGCGCGCTGGTGCGGGAGACCCTGTCGGTCCAGATGTGCCCGGAGTCGCGCAGCTTGACCCCGGCCTCCTCCAGGCCCAGGCCCGCGCTGTTCGGGATCGCGCCGACCGCCATCAGGCAGTGCGTGCCGGTGATCACGCGGCCGTCGGCGAGGGTGACCTCGACCCGGTCGCCGACCCGCTTGGCGGACTGGGCGCGGGAGCGGGCCATCACGTTCATGCCCCGGCGGCGGAAGACGTCCTCCAGCACGGCGGCGGCGTCCGGGTCCTCGCCGGGCAGCACGCGGTCGCGCGAGGAGACCAGGGTGACCTTGGAGCCGAGCGCCTGGTAGGCACCGGCGAACTCGGCACCGGTGACGCCGGAGCCGACCACGATCAGCTCTTCGGGCAGCTCGGTGAGGTCGTAGACCTGGGTCCAGTTCAGGATGCGCTCGCCGTCCGGCTGGGCGTCGGGCAGCTCGCGCGGGTGGCCGCCGGTGGCGATGAGCACGGCGTCGGCGGTGAGGGTCTCCTCGGTGCCGTCGGCGGCGGTGACGACGACCTTGCGGGAGCCGTCGAGGGCCTGCATGCCCTCCAGGCGGCCCCGGCCGCGCATGACACGGGCACCGGCGCGGGTGACGGAGGCGGTGATGTCGTGGGACTGGGCGAGCGCGAGCCGCTTCACCCGGCGGTTGACCTTGCCGAGGTCCACGCCGACCACGCGGGCCGCCTGCTCGATGTGCGGGGTGTCGTCGGCGACGATGATGCCCAGCTCCTCGTAGGAGGAGTCGAAGGTGGTCATCACCTCGGCCGTGGCGATGAGGGTCTTCGAGGGCACGCAGTCGGTCAGCACCGACGCCCCGCCCAGACCGTCGCAGTCCACGACGGTCACCTCCGCGCCGAGCTGGGCGGCCGTCAGCGCCGCCTCGTATCCGCCGGGTCCGCCACCGATGATCACGATCCGAGTCACGTACCCCATTGTCCCGCACCCGGCCGGAAGCGGGCGCGGCGGGGGCACATGCGCCGATACGGGCTGGTGGGAGCGGAGTTTTCACAGCGCCGCACGGCGTGTGAGGCACCCCAGGTCAACCAGGCGCAGCCGTTTTGCCCACCCTTTGTCGAAATCGGCATGACAACGATCGCATTCCTGTGGGCTCTGTCATCTACGCGCGTAGGAGAACACCGGCTACCCTCGTCCGCGTGAACGCATCTCTCCTTCCGGACGACCGCCAGGGCGACCCGCACGCCGCCGCCGACGCCGCCGCCGCGCGCCTGCGCGAACTCACCGGCGCCGAGACCCACGACGTCGCCCTCGTGATGGGCTCCGGCTGGGCACCGGCCGTGGACGCCCTGGGCGAGCCCGACGCCGAGTTCCAGGTCACCGAGCTGCCCGGCTTCCCGCCGCCGGCCGTCGAGGGGCACGGCGGCAAGATCCGCTCGTACACCTTCGGTGACAAGCGCGCCCTGGTCTTCCTGGGCCGCACCCACTACTACGAGGGCCGTGGCGTCGCCGCCGTCGCGCACGGGGTGCGCACCGCCGTCGCCGCCGGCTGCAAGACCATCGTGCTGACCAACGGCTGCGGCGGCCTGCGCGAGGGCATGCGCCCCGGCCAGCCGGTGCTGATCAGCGACCACCTGAACCTGACGGCCACCTCCCCGATCGTCGGCGCCAACTTCGTCGACCTCACCGACCTGTACTCGCCGCGCCTGCGCGCCCTGTGCAAGGAGATCGACCCCTCCCTGGAGGAGGGCGTCTACGCGCAGTTCCCCGGCCCGCACTACGAGACCCCGGCCGAGATCCGCATGGCCCGCGTGATCGGCGCGGATCTGGTCGGCATGTCCACGGTGCTGGAGGCCATCGCCGCGCGCGAGGCCGGTGCCGAGGTGCTGGGCATCTCCCTGGTCACCAACCTCGCCGCCGGCATGACCGGCGAGCCGCTGAACCACGAGGAGGTCCTCCAGGCGGGCCGCGACTCGGCGGCGCGCATGGGCCAGCTGCTCGGCCAGGTGCTGAACCGGCTGTAGCCCGACGGCGGCAGCGGACGGAATCGAGAGAGAGGTTCACCCGAGGTGCAGGACGAAGTGATCGCACGGGCCCAGACGTGGCTGGCCGAGGACCCCGACGCCGAGACCCGCGAGGAGCTGGCGAAGCTCATCGAAGCCGGGGACACGGCGGAACTGACCGCCCGGTTCAGCGGCACGCTCCAGTTCGGCACCGCCGGGCTGCGCGGCGAGCTGGGCGCGGGCCCGATGCGGATGAACCGCGCCGTCGTCATCCGCGCCGCCGCCGGCCTCGCCGCGTACCTGAAGGCCAAGGGCGAGACGGGCGGCCTGGTGGTCGTCGGCTACGACGCCCGGCACAAGTCGGCCGACTTCGCGCGGGACACCGCCGCCGTGATCACCGGTGCCGGACTGCGCGCCGCCGTGCTGCCCCGCCCGCTGCCCACCCCGGTCCTCGCCTTCGCCATACGGCACCTGGGCGCGGTCGCGGGTGTGGAGGTCACCGCAAGCCACAATCCGCCGCGCGACAACGGCTACAAGGTGTACCTCGGCGACGGCTCCCAGATCGTGCCGCCCGCGGACGCGGAGATCGCCGCCGAGATCGACGCGGTGCGCTCGCTCGCCGACGTGCCCCGGCCCGAGGCGGGCTGGGAGGTGCTGGGCGACGAGGTACTGGACGCGTATCTGGCGCGTACGGACGCGGTGCTGGCCGAGGGGTCGGCCCGCACGGCCCGTACCGTCTACACGGCGATGCACGGCGTCGGCAAGGACGTGCTGCTCGCGGCGTTCGCGCGGGCCGGGTTCCCGGAGCCGGTGCTCGTGGCCGAACAGGGCGAGCCCGACCCGGACTTCCCGACCGTGGCCTTCCCCAACCCGGAGGAGCCCGGCGCGATGGACCTCGCCTTCGAGCGGGCGACCGTCACCGAGCCCGACCTCGTGATCGCCAACGACCCGGACGCGGACCGCTGCGCGGTGGCCGTACGCGACGGCGGCGACTGGCGGATGCTGCGCGGTGACGAGGTGGGCGCGCTGCTCGCCGCGCACCTGGTGGGCCGGGGCGTCACGGGCACCTTCGCGGAGTCCATCGTCTCCTCGTCCCTGCTGGGCCGGATCGCCGGGAAGGCCGGGCTCGGCCACGAGGAGACCCTGACGGGCTTCAAGTGGATCGCCCGCGTGGAGGGCCTGCGGTACGGGTACGAGGAGGCGCTCGGCTACTGCGTGGACCCCGAGGGCGTGCGGGACAAGGACGGCATCACGGCGGCCCTGCTCGTCACCGAGCTGGCGTCGGAGCTGAAGGAGTCCGGGCGGACCCTGCTCGACCTCCTCGACGACCTCGCGCTGGAGCACGGTCTGCACGCCACGGACCAGCTCTCGGTACGGGTGGAGGACCTGTCGGTCATCGCGGACGCGATGCGCCGGCTGCGCGAGCACCCGCCGGCCTCCCTGGCGGGCCTCCCGGTCACCTCGGCGGAGGACCTCACCCGCGGTACGGCCGCTCTCCCGCCCACGGACGGCCTGCGCTACGCCCTCGACGGCGCCCGCGTCATCGTCCGCCCGAGCGGCACCGAGCCCAAGCTGAAGTGCTACCTGGAGGTGGTGGTCCCGGTCGCGGACCGTTCCGCTCTTCCGGCTTCGCGGGCGCGGGCGGCGGAACTGCTGGCTGCGATCAAGCGGGATCTGTCGGAGGCCGCGGGGATCTGACGGGGGAACCTCTCCGGCCGCTAGGGTCCGCGTCATGACCATGAACATGACGCGTCGCAGTCTGATCCGGGGCGGCACCGGCCTCGCCGCCGGTGCCGCCGCCGGGCTGGGGCTGCCCGCCCAGGCGGCGGAGGCCGCGCCCGTGGACAACCCCGCGAGCGTGCCGGGCGGGACCGCGCTGATCGACGTCGCCGCCGGCTCCACGCGCTGGCTGTCCGGTGTCGCCAACCAGGACAGTTCGACCACGCTCCAGGGCATCGCCTTCGACTCGGCGGCCGGGCACTTCTACACGCTCCAGGTGGCCGGGGCGAGCCAGATCGCCTACCTCCGCTCGGGCAGCCAGGTCGCGGTGACGGCGTCCATCGGCGGGGACGACCACGCGGAGTCCGGCGACCTCTGTCTGACCCGGCACGACATCGCCACCGGCGCGGTCAACGGGTACATGTACCTGCTGGGCTTCGGCCACGGGGTGTCCCTCGGGGTGCAGCCCGCGAGCGGCGGGAACCCGGCGTACGTGTGGACCGAGGCGGGGTCGGGGCGCAGCGGGTACGGGCAGGAGTTCGTCCGCTTCCCCTTCGCCACCAAGACCGTGCTGTGGACGAGCCACCCGTCCGTGCAGCGCTTCGGCTCACCCGACCCGGCGGCGACCTCCATGACGCCCTCGGTGGACGCGGACCACAACATCCTGCTGATCCGCTACGCGCTGGGCTCCGCGCACTGGTTCGCGGCGTACGACCTCGCCGCGGCGTCGGCCACGGCAGGCACCGGCACCCTCCCGGCCCCCCTGGCCCGCATCCAGCAGCCCCCGCTCTACAAGTACAAGGCCGACGGCACCCCGGACCCCACCACCCCGGCCACCTTCCAGGGCTTCACGTCCTACGGCCAGTACGTCTACATGCTCGACGGCGACCCCCGCACCACGACCCCGTCCAGCACCCTGACCGGCGTCGACAAGTGGGCCATCCACACCACGTCCTTCGACCTCAACGGCACGGCGAACAACCCCACGACGGGCTACATCGCCAGCACCCACTCGGAGGCGGACGCGGCAGCGGACCCCCGCGAACCGGAAGGAATGGCCATCTACACCGGCGCCGGCGCCCCCCGCCTGTGCTTCGGCATCACGAACAACTCGGGCAGCAACCGGCAGTTCGACCTGTATTACAAGGTCTGAGCCGACCACTCGCAGGTGGATAAGAAGTACGAGAAGCCCTGCCGGAACTGACCCGGCAGGGCTTCTTACTGATCAGAGAACTCCTCGGCCACGCCCGCATCGACGCCACCGCCAAGTACGCCGAGAGGCCCCACCGGAATCAAACCGATGAGGCCTCCCGTTCTCGGGGCGCCTAACGATCCAGCTAAACCATCTCTTGCCAGATCGCAAATTCGCGAGGTGTTTTCCCAGCGAGGCGAGTCGAAACCTCAGCTCGCTCCACTGAATTCAGCCAGGTGTCGAACGACACCTCACCACCGGGGAACCACCACTCCGAATGACTGCCTACAGAATCGAGGTCGTCGTCCGAGGGGTACCTGAGTTCGAACTGCACCTGAATGTAGGACTCGTGCTCACCGGCAGCGTCAACGACTTCAAGCTGTCGGACGATACTGAGAGCGAAGGTGGGCTCCGGAAACCAGTTGACGTTCCCATACTGGAACAGATATCCGTCCACGTCGGGGAGATCCGGAACGTCGAACTCGATCGCCGAGAATTTCCTCACCACCCGAGTCAGCCCCGAGGGCGACCGGTCGAAGCCACTCATCCCCTCGACGAGTTGGCGCGCAACGCCCTCCGCCGACTCCACCTGCTGCTTCCCGGACATGATCACCTTTCGAGTCCAGCGGTACACACGCTTACATGTGCCCGCCCGCCGACCTCCGACGGGCGGGCACCCTCCGACCTACGGCCAGTGGCCACCTTGCAGTTGTCGTCTGACGTGACCTATGACGTCAAGCGCTTCACTCCTGTTCCGGGCTCCACTCATCAAGTCATTCACGTATGTGTAGTACTCATTCGTGTGAATCTTCGAGTGTACCGAGAGTCCCTGCGGGTTGGGAGAAGAACTGCTTCGCGGCAGCCAGACGCCGTTCTCGGCATCGTTGACACCGATTCCGAATTTATCCAGCTGCGCCCTTGCGGCAGCGGCCTTCGGTGAATTGCCTGCCACGATGTGGTGCGGAGAGTGAGGCGTTGCCGGTTCCATGTCACCGGCAGCATTGAGGGCGTTCCTGAGCTTGTTGGCACAACCTGCGTCAGCATTGTGCACCAATATCGGAGTTGCCCCCGCCTGCACATAGTACGTGTGCAGCCCGTCCACGCTGAGGTCGTACGTGACGCGGTGCGCGGTGTACGCCTTGGTGCGGACGATCGTGACCAGGCTGCCGGCCGCGCTCTGGAGCTTCTGGCCCGGCCTCAGCTTGCCCGCCTGGGTCCAGGCGTTGTGGCCGGCCTCGTAGAACTGGTGGTGCTTGGTCGTCTGGATCGTCTTCGGACCCGACTTGGTGGCGATGACGACATCGACGTAGTCACGGTCGGTCTTGGTGACGATCGACTTCTTGACCTTGTGCTTCTCGAGTCCCTTCTTGCCGGGCTCCGCCGTCAGGACGTAGTCACCGGCCTTGACCTGGGAGATCGGCTTCGTGAGGGCGTTCGCCATGAGGACGCCGGTCGCACCGGTGAAGCTGTGCTTGGTCGGGCAGCCCGTGGCCTTGGGCTTCTCCCCGCCCCCTTCCGACTTCCGGCCGTACTTGCCCGCCACCGCGCCGAAGACGCCGCCCGTCACCGCGCCGACCGCCGAGGCCTTGGCCGCGCCGCTCGCGCTGCAGCCCTCCTCGCTGGAGGCGCAGGAGACGCCGTAGCCGACCGCGCCTTCGGCGGCGCCGCCCGCGGCGCCCATGGCCGCGCCCTGGAGCGCCTTGCCGCCGGCGTTGGCGAGCAGACGGCCCACCGCGCCGGAGGCCGCGCCGCCCGCGGCACCACCCAGGGCGCCGGTCGCGGCACCGATGGCCACCGAACCGAGGAACCCGCCGACGGTCTTGGGGCCGTCGCTCAGCATGTAGCCGACCCCGTTGGCCGCGGCGCCCGCCAGGGCGGCGCAGCCGACCGCGCCGACACCCCACGTGGCCGCCGTGCACCCGGCGAAGACCGCGACGCCGACAGCCACCGAGGCGATGGTCGCCGCATGCTGTTTGACGAACTTGCTCGTCGCCTTGTAGGCACTCGTGGCCGCGCGACCGGCCTTCTTCAGCGCGCTCTTGCCCTTGGCGACCAGCTTGTTCTTCGCGCTGACCGCTGCCTTGTGGAGTTCACGGCCCTTCCGTTTGACGGTCTGTATGACCCGGTGGGCATAGCGTCTGTAGGGCTTGAGCTTGCGTTTGACGTAGGTCTTCACCCGCTGGTAGTGGTCGTGGACGATCCGGACCACCTTGCGCGCCTTGCGGATGTACGGCTTGAGGCGCTTCTTGGCCGCGGCCTTGTAGTGCTTGACCGCCTTGGTGACCTTCTTCCAGCCCGACTTGACCTTCTTGACGACCTTCTTCTTGTACTTGTGGTACGCCTTCTTCAGGAAGCTGAACCAGTGCCCCGTCGGGTCCGTGCCCGTCATCGGGTTCTGGTTGGCGTAGGCGTAGGCGTTGGCGTTCACCGAGTCCGGCAGCGGGTCGTTGCCGACCGTGTCCCGGCTGTTGAACTGGCCCGTCTCCGGCGAGTACCAGCGCGCGGCCATGTTGACCTCGGCCGTGGCCGGGTCGGTCCAGCCGGACTGGTAGCCGAGGTTGCCCAGCATCCCCGCCGTGGCGGAGACCTTGCCGAACGGCGTGTACGTGCTCGAACCCGCCAGCGCCTCACCGGAGTCGGTGAACTGCGCCACCATGTCGTCGTGCAGGTCGGTCAGGGCGAGCGCGGCTGCCGCGCCCGACTTCACCCCGAGCACCGAACCGTCCGGGTTGCGGCTGTAGGAGGTGCTGCCGTCGGAGGCCACCTCGTTGCCCAGACCGCTGTACCGGAACGAGTAGACGCTCGACCCGGCCGCGTCCTTCGCGTCGAGCACCCGGTCCAGACCGTCGTACGTGTACGTCCGGTCGCCCTCGTTGATGACGCGGCCGAACGCGTCCGACTTCACCTGGGTGTTGGTGCCCCCCTCGTCGGTGACGGTCCGCAGCGTGCCCCGCGTGGTGTACGCGTAGGTGCTGTGGCCGTCCGAGGTGAGCCGGTTGCGGGCGTCGTAGGTGTACGTGTCACCGCCGACGCGTGTGCGGTTGCCCGAGGCGTCGTAGCCGTAGACCTCGGTCGTCGTCCCGTTGTTCCAGGACGTCAGCCGGTCCGACCAGTCGTAGCCGTAGGTGTTGGTGGACGCCCCGGCGACCCCGGTCGTCGTCTTCGACGTCAGGTTGTCGTTGTCGTCCCACCCGAAGGTGAGCGAGGCGAGCACCTTGCCGCTGGGCGAGGTGAGCTTGTCGCCGGTCAGCCGCTGGAGCGAGTCGTAGCTGAAGGTGCGCTTGGACTTGCCCGTGCCGTAGTCGATCTGGGTGACGGCATTGTCGACGTTGTAGCTGTACGTCGACGTCGATCCGGTCACGCCGTCGTCGACCGTCTTCAGCCGGCCCGCCGTGTCGTACCCGTAGGTCGACGTGCCCGAGGCGTCCGTGCGGGACGTCATCGCGCCGTCGCCGTTGTAGGCGAACGACGAGCTGCCCGACGGTCCGGACGCCGTGAGCAGCGCCCCCCGGTCGTCGTAGGTGAAGGTGTCGCGGTCCTCTCCCGCCCCGGCGACGGCCGTGACGCGGTCGTCGGAGTCGTAGGCGTAGGTGTGGTCGGCCGTCGCGGCCTCGGCGCCGGAACCGGTCTGCTTCACCAGCCGGCTCTTGGCGTCGTACTCGTCGGTGACGACGACGCCACCCGGTGAACGCTCCTCCTTCGCCCGTCCGTTGGCGTCGTACACCGTGGTGAAGGTGCGGTCCGCCGCGTCCGGCTGGTCGGGGGTGGAGGGCTCGATGACGGACTCGGGCAGACCCCAGGTGTTGTAGGTGGTGATGAACGGGTTGCCGCGGCCGTCGGTGTAGCGCGTGCGGTTGCCCGCCACGTCGTAGCCGAAGGACGTGGTGATCGACTCGGTCGCGGAGACCGGCTCCACCGCCTTGGTCACCAGGTTCGTGGCGTCCATGGTGAAGGTGGTGGTGTGGCCCCGCGCGTCGGTCACCGACACCGGGTTGCCGGCCCGGTCGTAGCTCGTGCGGCTGGTGCGCAGCACGGCGCCGCTCGCGTCCAGGTCGCTGGTGGCGACCAGCTGGCCGTACCCGTCGTAGGTGTTGCGGGTACTGGTGTTGTCGGCGTCCGTCTGGGTGAGGACGTCGCCGTCCATGGTGTAGGTGTACTTGGAGACGTTGCCCGCGCCGTCGGTCATCTCGGTGACGTCGCCGAGGGCGTTGTACTTGTACGACTCCGAGACCCCGCTCGGGCTCACCCTCCGGGAGAGCTCACCGCCCGGCGCGTTGTACTCGTTGATCGCCGTGTACGCCCGCTGGGCCGGCTGACGCACGACGTCCGTGCTGGTCAGCTCGTTGCCCAGGTAGTCCCAGGTGGACTCCTGACGGGCGCCGCCCGCCGTCTGCGACGACAGCAGGTCGCCGTTGGCGTCGTAGACCATGGTCGACGTGCCGCCGCCCGGGTCCGTGACGGACGCGATGTCGCCGAGCTGGCTGTACGTGTACGTCCTGCGGTTGCCCAGCGGGTCGACCTCCGCCGTGACCTGGCCGAGCTTGTTGTACTCGTTCCAGGACGTGGCGGTGACCGGCGCCGAGGCACCCGGCGCGGTGTAGTCGGGCAGCTTGGTGGAGGTCTCCTGGCCCTCCGCGTCGTAGGCGGTGGTCGTGACGTTGCCGAGCGGGTCGGACGTCTCGGTCGTCTCGCCGAAGGTGTTGTAGCCGGTCATCGAGATGGGGCGGACCGCACTGGCCGCGCCGCCGTTCTTCTCGGCGTTGACGACGGGCTCGGTGACCGTGGTCTGCTGAGCCGCCTCGTCGTAGGCGTAGTCGGTGGTGTTGCCCGACGCGTCGGTCATCGACGTCGGCAGACCCCGCTGGTCCAGCTTCCAGGTGGTCGAGCGCACCGAGCTGCCCGCCGCCGGGAGCGTGCCGCCCGCAAGGGCGGACACCTGGGAGGCGCTCAGCGCCTCGCCGTAGACCTGTACGTCGGCGATGGAGCCCTGCGCGTTCTCGGCGTAGGTGCCGTTGTACAGGCGCCGGCCGATCTGGAGCGGGCCGGTGGCCTCCCAGGGTGAGGTGAAGGACGTCGTGGTGCCCGACTGGGTGCCGTTGACGTACAGCTTCAGCGAGGCGGACGCCTGGTCGTACACACCCGTGAGGTGGGTCCAGGTGCCGGTCTTGACCGCGGCGGTGCCGGAGTTGGTCCGGACGGTCGCGGCGCCGGCGGCGTCCGTGGAGTGGCGGTTGAAGGTCCAGCCGTAGCCCGTGGAGTAGTAGAGCTGGAAACCGCTGTTGAACTGGCCGTCCTGGGCGAGGAAGGTGCTGTTGGCGGCGGTGGAGCCGAGCTTGACCCAGGCGGAGACGGTGAAGTCGCCGCTGGTGTTGACCGCCGGGCCGTCCGCCTGCCCGTAGGCGGTGGTGGTGCCGTTGAGGACGGCGGAACCGCCCTTGTCGGTGGAGCGGGTGACCGAACTGCCCAGTGTCACCTTGTTGTTGCCGCCGGAGGAGTCCTGGGCGGCGAGGCCGCTGGTCTCCGACAGCTTCCACCGGCCGACCGGCGCCGTGGTGCCGTCGTGCGTGGTGGCGCCCGTGATGTTGCCCAGGCTGTCGTAGCGGTTGTCGGTGCGGTCGACGTCTCCGGTGGCCGGATCGGTCTCGGTCCGCGACACCACGTTGTCGTCCGGGTCGTAGGACACCTGGGTGCTGCGGTTGGCTCCGGCCGGGTCCAGCACGGAGGACGCGACGCGGTCGGCGGCGTCCACCTGGAAGGTGGAGGTCGTCCGGCCGTCGTCGGTGACCTGCTTGGTCAGGTTCCCCGCGAGGTCGTAGGTGTTGGCCTCCTCGACGAACTGCTTGCCGCTTCCCGGGTCCTTGCGGGTGACCGAGGCGGACAGGCCGTCGTCGGTGTAGGTGTACGCGGTCACCCAGCCCATGGCGTCGGTGATCGACGCGAGCCGTCCGGCCGGGTCGTACGCCCGTGACTCCTGGACCAGGGTGGTCGGCGCCGACGGGTTGTTCGGGTCGCCGGTGTAGTCGAGCAGGCTGGTGGTGAGCGGCCGCTGCTGGGCGTCGTAGGTGTAGGTGTTGACCGTCCCCAGCGGGTCGGTCTCCTTCACCTTGTTGCCGTAGGCGTCGTACTCGAACGACGTGGTGCCGCCGCCGGGGTCCGTCCGCGAGGCGAGCCGGTTGTAGGCGTCGTACGTCATGGACGTCGACCGGGTGGCGTCACCGCCCCGGACGTCGGCCACCGTCTGGGAGAGCACGTTGCCGTCGTCGTCGAAGCCCGTGGTGGTCTTCGCCTGGTGCACCGCGCCGGTGACGCGGTTGGTGACGGCGGGGCTGGTCTCGGTGACGACCTGGTCGTTCTTGTCGTACGTCTGGGTCGTGGTGAGACCGGCCGGCTGGGCGTCGGAGGTCTCCGTGCGGGAGAGCTGCCGGCCCAGCTTGTCGTAGGTGTACACGATCGTCGCGCCGGCCGCGTCGGTGACCGTGGCGAGGTCGCCGGTGGCGAAGTAGGTGTACTTCGTCGTCCGCCCGCCCGGTGTGGTGACCGTGTCCGTCAGGCCGGCCGGTGCCAGGGCTCCGCCGCCCTCGGCGGCCGGGGTGGACGCCGTGGTGTAGGTGGTGGCGGCGGTACGGCCGCCCGGATTACCGGGGACCGGGGGGCCGGTGACCGACAGCAGGTTGCCGCCGGTGTCGTAGGAGTAGCTGGTGAGGTAGGTGTTGTCGGTGGGGCTCGAGGAACGGCCGTCCCGCTCGGTGAGCAGCAGGTCGTTGCGCGGGTCCATCGCCGGGAAGGCGGTCGTGGCGTCCGGGTAGTACGTGTAGTACTCGGTGGCGCACTTGTCCGCCGTCGTGTCCTGGCAACTGGTCCGCGAGACCGTGTTGCCGCGCACGTCGTAGCCCGTCGTGCTCCGGTTGCCGTTGGCGTCGGTCACGGTGTGCAGGAAGCCGCCCGTGTCGTAGCCGTAGGTCGTGCGGTTGCCGTCGGTGTCGATCGCGGCCAGCAGACGGTTGCCCATCTCCGCGTCGTAGACGTACTTGAGCGTCTTGTCGGCCGGGTCGGTCAGCGTGACCGTGCGGACCGGGGCGACACCGGACGACGCCTTGTACGCCGACCAGTGCTGCTCGACCTGGTCCTCGGTCAGCGGGTGGCCGTAGGTGGCGACCTCCGCGATGGAGCCGTCGAAGAAGCTCAGGTCACCGGGAGAGACGTCCCAGGACCGGGCGAAGCCCGCGCCGACGAACGAGCGCGTGTTGCTCTGGTCGCCCACCGCGCCGGTGTAGTCGGCCTGCTTGGCGCCGTCCAGGTACATCGTCTGGGTGGTGCCGGAGGCCGACAGCACCGCGTGGTGCCAGCCGCCGTCGGTGACGGCGGCCGTGGAGCCGAAGGCGCCGGAACCGGTGGCGCTCCACCAGTGGCCGTGCAGCTTGCCGTCGGTACCCACGTACAGCAGCGGGTTCCAGGACCCGGACGGGGTACCGGACGGCGCCTTGGCCTGGTCGGAGAGGATCACACCGGGGGCGCTGGTCCTGAACCACAGCTCGACGGCGCGGTCGCCCGAGCGGTGCCAGGGGGCGTACGGGATCTCGGCATACGACGACGTGCCGTCGAAGGACGCCGCGGTCACGTCACCGGCACCGAACGGACCGGCCACGCCCTGCGTGACGGTGTTGTAGGTGCCGAACCCGGTGTGCACCTCGTTGGCCGCCTGCTGCGCGCCGAGGGTGTCGGAGAGCCGCCAGTAGCCGGCCGGGGCCGAGCCCATCACCGCCGAGCGGTAGACCTGCGAGGAGCCGGTGACGACGGGCGGGTTGAGCTTCCAGGTGCCGCCCTCGGCGTCCGTGGCCTGCTTGACCAGGTCGTCGGTGGTGCCGTAGACGACCGACGCCTGGGTCTTCCCGCCGGGCGTGGTGATCTTGTTCAGCAGACCGGCGGACCGCTTGGCGGCCTGGTACTGCGCGGTGATCACCGAGGGGTCGAGCGGCTCGGAGTAGACGGCGGCCTCGGCCATCTGGCCCGTGTAGTGCCCGAGCTTGTCGTTCGGGTTCATCGAGGGCCAGCCGTCGGTGTTCACACCGGCGCCGAGGGAGAGGTAGGGCTGCTCCCAGTCGTTGATGGTGCCGCTCAGCGAACCCTGGGAGACCCCGTCGAGGTACAGCGTCTGGCTGGTGGCCATGCCGGTGAGCACGGCGTTGTGCCACTGGCCGTCGGTGACGGAGGCCGTCGAGGTGATGGTGGACATGCATCCCGGCGTCATGGCCAGGCAGCCGCGCAGCTTGCCGTCGGTGCCCACGTACACGGCGGGCGTGTTCTTCTTGGTGTTGGCGACCGGGTCGGAGTCGCTCAGCGGCTTGTCGCCGTAGTAGAAGAGGACACCGCCCGCGGTGGTGGTCTTGAACCACAGCGAGACGGTCATGTAGGACGGCGTGGCGCCCGGCGCGCTCGGCATCTCCACGTAGGAGGAGGTGCCGTTGAAGCCGGCCGTCTTCTGGGTGGAGCCCGCGAGGACGGACGCCCCGCCCAGCGTCACGTTGTGGTAGAGACCGTTGTACCGGCCCTGGTTGTTGTCGACGGAGTCCGCCGCGACGGTGGCACCGGACGCCTCACCGAGCCGCCAGTAGGCGTACGGGTCGGCGTCCAGCACCGTGGTGCGGTAGTGGTTGCCGGTGGCGTAGCCGTAGCCGGTGCACTTGGTGGGGGTGCCGGGCGGGCAGACCGAGGTGAGCTGGTCGCCGCTGTAGCCGTAGTTCCAGGTCTGGATCGTGGAGGAGTCCGTCGCGACCGCCGCGTCGGTCGCCACCGAGGCGACGTGTGCCGTGGTGGCGCCGGACGGCGTGACCCAGGTCAGCGCGAGCGAGCGCTGCGACTTCTGGTTGGTGATCTTCGTGAGCTGCTTGGAGGTGTTGTAGGTGAACGTCTCCGTGCGGCCCGCGTAGTCCTTGATGCTGGATATCGCCGTCGTGCCCGCCTTGGCGGTGGGCTGGGTGAAGGCGTACTCGGTGAAGTCCTTGTCCGTCAGCGCGTAGCCGCCGGTGGCCGGCTGGAGGCGCGCGTACCGGCCGAGCGGGGGCTGGAAGGTGCCGTCGGTGTTGCGGCCGAAGGCGACCTGCTCACCACCGGGGTAGGTGATGATCACGCTGGTGACGGTGCCGGAGGGGTTCTTGACCTCGGCGGCCTTCATGTCGGCGACCGTCGACCAGCCGGCGCCGAAGGCACCGTCGACCCGGGGGTCGATGCTGTTGTACGAGCGGTCGATCTGCAGCGAGGGGCCGACCACCTCGACGTCCGCGTCGGAGTCGTCGGTGGTGTAGTTGGCGTCGCTCGGGTCGAAGTCGTGGCCGTCGGTGTTCTGGGCGAGGCCCGAGGTGACCGGCGGCTGGGGCACGGCGGTGGTGAAGCGGCTGGAGTACGTCGTCTCGGCGAGTCCGTCGCTCACCCCCGCGTACCAGGCGTAGTTCTTGGACCACTTGAGCTTGCCCGCCGGTATCTTCCAGCTTCCCTTGGTCAGGGCGCCGGAGGTGGCGACGGGCGTGGTGCTGCCGGAGTCGGCGTCGTACACCTCGAAGCTGTAGGACAGCGCCGCGTTGGGCGCCTTGTCCGCGTCGCTCGCGTAGACGAGCAACTCCGGCTGGAGGGTGTTGGCCTGGAAGTTCTCCGGCGGGTAGGAGGCGTTGACCTGCGGCTCGACATTGGTGCCGTAGGTCAGGTCGAGCGAGGGACGCCAGGCGGAGGTCGCCGAGTCGTCCGAGTGGAACTTCTTCCAGTGCAGGCCGTCACCGGTCGGCGCGGCCAGCGCCAGGCCGTAGTTGAGCCCGCCCGCGGCGACCTGGGTGAACCAGGACGTCGACAGCGGCACCGGCATCTTCACACCGACACCGGTGCTGCCGGAGCTGTTGGAGCAGGAGGCCCCCGGGTCGGGCGTGGCGGAGCCGATGGCCGAGCCGTAGGCCGGGCCCGGGTAGGCGGTGGTCGTCGACGGGGACCACGACTGGGTCACCGGATAGACGGAGAACGCCTCCGGGGTGCAGGTGGCCGACCACAGCGCCCAGACGTTGAGCGTGGCGGCGGAGACCTGCCGGCCGGCGATCGTCGAACCCAGCGACGAGAACTGGAGGAACGAGTTCGCCTTGGTGGTGCCCGAGTCGTACGAACCGACCTTGATCTGGTTCTCCGCCGAGCGGTTGGAGCTGTAGTCGTTCTGGACGTAGGTCGCCTGGCTGGCACCCACGACCGTGGTGGGGTCGACGGTGACGGGGTAGACCCGCTCGGGGTCGTCCAGCCAGTCCCGGTCGGCGGTCATCCGCAGCGCGGGCTCGCCGTCCACGGTGGCCAGTTCGTACCTGACCTCCCGGGACCGGGCACCGTCACCGGAGCGCCGGTCGACGCGGGAGTCCTCCATGTAGGCGTGCGGGACGGTCGCGGCGACCTTGCCGTCGGCGCCGGTGAACTCGACGTCGCCGTTCTTGCCGATCCGCGGGGTCAGGCCCTTCGCGTCCAGCGTGAACAGCCAGGAGTTGTCCGCGTCCTTGGAGCGCAGGACGAGGTTCTCCTTGAAGCCGTCCGCGATCGGCGCCAGCTGCACGTCGGTGCCCGGCAGGGCGTCCGCGTACAGCAGGGTGCCGTTCTCGTCCTCCAACGCCTCGGTCTCGCGGGCGCCGACGAGGGAGTACGCGACCGAACGGCCGCCGCCGAGGCCGAGCGAGGCCAGCCGGTCGTCGGCCGCGTCCGGGGCGAAGCCGACGTCGACGGAGTTGGCGGTCTGCTCGAACCGGCCGTCGCCGCTCTTCTTCAGGCTGGTGTCGATCGGCTTCCAGGTGCCGTCCGCCGATTTGAAGTTGGCCCGTACGTCGTAGTGGCGGACGGTGGTCGAGCCGTCGGCGTTGACGAAGTAGTCCGAGGTGGCGGTGGACTTCCTGGCGTCCCGCTTGCTGGTCCGGGGGTCGAAGCTCCTGGCCGAGGCCAGGGCTTTGGTGGTGGCCTTCTGGGGCTGGCTCACATGACGCCGGTAGGCGCCGAGTTCGCCCTTGCCGCGGCCCGGCTTGTGCCCGGCCGCGCGGTGGGAGCTGGTGGCCGCCGCCGAGGCGTGGTGGCTCTTGCCCCGCGCGGTGCCGCCCTGCTGGTCGGGTGTGTCGAGGGGGGAGCTGTGGGCCCACTTCACCAGGCCGGCGAAGGAGAGTTCGGGCATGCTCAGCGCCGGCAGGGTGGCGCCGGTGGCCGCCGCTGTCTCGGTGGTGAGCATGAAGGTGAGAGAGACAAGTACAGAAAGAGCCGTAGCCCTCGCTCGACGTCTGCCGGAACCGCCCGGCGGGAACAAGCGAGGGCTACGGACCCAGCGAACACGCATGGGAGAGCCTTAACTTAAGAAGTCAGCAAAACTTCGTAAGCTTTTCTCACCATCGATCATCTGATCTACACGAGGCTCTCACCTTTAGCTGATCTTTACTTCGACACGCCGGTGTCACTGCCCGGACGCGCGGACGGCCTGTGTGATCGCGTCGGCCACCGCCGCCGGGAGCGAGGCGCCCGGCTCGACCGCGGTGACGTTGCCGGCCTTGCCTCCGGCTGCGGTTGACGCCCCGTCGATCAGGACGAACCGCACCTCGGGGTGTTCGGCGGCCGCCGCTCGGGCGACTCGCGCCTGTGGGGCGCCGACCGCGACCAGGACGCCGCAGTGGCGCTGCATCAGGCTGTTGAGGAAGGGCTGGGTGTTGGCCTCCGACTGGGCGCCCGTCACCGGCACGTAGTTGATCCGGGCACGCGTCTGAAGCGACGCCCGCTGCATGCCGCGCCATGCCGAGGCGGCGTCGGTGCCCTGCGCGATGCCCTTGTCACCGGTCAGCAGGCAGGCGTCGAACTCCTTGTACTGGCGGGCGCGGGTGTCCGGCGGGCCGTCCTGCCGTCCGGTGAGCCGGACCCATGTGACGGCCGCCACCGCGACCAGCAGGACGGCACCGGCGGCGATCCACGCCCTCCGGTCGCGCGACAGCCGGGCCGCGGCCGTCATCGCGCGCAGGAGGCCCAGCCTGTACCGGTTCTCCGGCGCCTTCTTGTTCGCGCGCCAACCGCGCCGGGTCTTCACTGCCGTCTTCCTCTGTCCTTCGGGTGTCGGATGGGGTGCGCACGGGAGGGCGCGGAGCGAGCGGGGCACAAAAATCGGCGGCGGCCGGAGTCTCTCCGTCCGCCGCCGACCGCGACCGGGGTCAGCCCGTGATCAGCAGGACCGCCAGGAGTACGGCGCCCGCCAGGGCCGGGATCAGGATCTCGTAGGACCAGCGGGTGGTGATCTCGCCCTGGGCGTGGTCCGCCTCGCCGTGGCGTTCGTGGAGGTCGCGGAGGTCGTCCATGATCTTGTCGGTCTCGGCGCGGGCCAGGGCGCCCGCGACGTCGGGGACGGACGCGTCCCCGCCGAACAGGCCGAAGCGGGGTCCGGCGAAGGGGCCGCCGCCCCCGCGGGCCGCCTGTGCCGCCGCCTTCGCCCGCTTGTTGGCCGCGCGCTTGCGGGCGCGCAGCGAGACCGGGATCGCCCAGAGCTGGACCTTGGCGCCGGAGGTGGCCAGCGCCTCGTTGGAGTAGCCCGAGCGCAGGGTGGCCACTTCGCCCCAGGGCAGGACGATCACCCGGAAGGGGTTGCGGACCCGGAGGCGCTCCTGGTCGGCGAAGACCGCCGGGCGCAGGGTGAACGCCGTCACCAGTGGCACGACCAGGATCATCACGGCCAGCGCGAGCCACGGCACCCGGCCGTGGCCGCGGAACAGCGCGTCGCAGCCGAGCCAGACGACGAGGGCCAGCACGAGCACACCGCCCGCGATTCCCATCGGCGAACGGTAGATCCGGTCCCTGGTGGCGGGCACCACGGGCCGCGAGGCGGGTGACTGGTGGTCCGGGGTCGTCATGGCCCCGATTCTGCACGAAGGGGACGCGACCACCACCACCTGCCCCAAGACAGGAACGCATCCGTGACCTGGGCGGGTGTGACCCCCCACAACCCCACCCCTGGGGCTATACAGCCGCTACGCGCGTAGATATGCTCGTCTGGTGACCATGCCCTCCCCCAAGTCCTCGGCTTCGCTCGAACAGGGCGGTGCCCCCCTCGCGTCCCCCGCACAGTCTCTGGCCGACGTCACCGCGTCCGACAGCACGCTGCGCAGCTTCCTCCACGGGCTGCCCGGCGTCGACGCGGTCGGCCTGGAGGCGCGTGCCGCGTCGCTCGGTACCCGTTCGATCAAGACCACCGCGAAGGCGTACGCCATCGACCTCGCCATCTCGATGGTCGACCTGACCACGCTGGAAGGCGCGGACACCCCCGGCAAGGTCCGGGCGCTCGGCGCCAAGGCGGTCCATCCGGACCCCACGGACCGGACGACCCCGACGACCGCGGCCGTCTGCGTCTATCCGGACATGGTGGCCGTCGCCAAGGAGGCCGTCGCCGGTTCCGGCGTCAAGGTCGCCTCGGTCGCCACCGCCTTCCCGGCCGGCCGCGCCGCCCTCGGCGTGAAGCTGGCCGACGTGCGCGAAGCGGTCGCCGCCGGGGCCGACGAGATCGACATGGTCATCGACCGGGGAGCGTTCCTCGCGGGTGACTACCTCACGGTGTACGAGCAGATCAGGGCCGTGAAGGAAGCCTGCGGGACGAGCGCCCGGCTGAAGGTCATCCTGGAGACCGGCGAGCTCTCGACGTACGACAACATCCGCCGGGCGAGCTGGCTGGGCATGATGGCCGGCGGGGACTTCATCAAGACGTCCACCGGCAAGGTGGCGGTGAACGCCACCCCCGCCAACACCCTGCTGATGCTGGAGGCGGTCCGCGACTTCCGTGACCGGACCGGCGTCCAGGTCGGCGTGAAGCCCGCGGGCGGGATCAGGACGACCAAGGACGCGATCAAGTTCCTGGTCATGGTCCACGAGACCGCGGGCGAGGACTGGCTGGACAAGCACTGGTTCCGCTTCGGCGCCTCCTCGCTGCTGAACGACCTGCTGATGCAGCGCCAGAAGCTGGCCACCGGCCGCTACTCCGGCCCCGACTACGTGACGGTGGACTGATCACCATGGGTTCCCTCTTCGAGTACGCACCGGCGCCTGAGTCCCGCGCCGTCGTCGACATCGCCCCCTCCTACGGCCTCTTCATCGACGGCGAGTTCACCGACTCCGCCGACGGCAAGGTCTTCAAGACCGTCTCCCCCGCCACCGAGGAGGTCCTCTCCGAGGTCGCCCAGGCCGGCGAGGCGGACGTGGACCGCGCGGTCAAGGCGGCCCGCAAGGCGTTCGCCACGTGGTCGGCGCTGCCCGGCTCCGAGCGCGCCAAGTACCTGTTCCGCATCGCCCGCATCATCCAGGAGCGCAGCCGCGAGCTGGCCGTGCTGGAGACGCTGGACAACGGCAAGCCGATCAAGGAGACCCGCGACGCGGACCTCCCCCTGGTCGCCGCCCACTTCTTCTACTACGCGGGCTGGGCCGACAAGCTCGACCACGCCGGCTTCGGGGCCAGCCCCCGCCCGCTGGGCGTCGCCGGCCAGGTCATCCCCTGGAACTTCCCCCTGCTGATGCTGGCGTGGAAGATCGCCCCGGCGCTGGCCACCGGCAACACGGTCGTCCTCAAGCCGGCCGAGACCACCCCGCTGTCCGCCCTGTTCTTCGCGGACATCTGCCGCCAGGCGGGCCTGCCCAAGGGTGTCGTCAACATCCTGCCGGGCTACGGCGACGCGGGCGCGGCGCTGGTCGGACACCCCGACGTGAACAAGGTCGCCTTCACCGGCTCCACGGCCGTCGGCAAGGAGATCGCCCGCACGGTCGCGGGCACGGACAAGAAGCTCACGCTGGAGCTGGGCGGCAAGGGCGCCAACATCGTCTTCGACGACGCCCCGATCGACCAGGCCGTCGAGGGCATCGTCACCGGCATCTTCTTCAACCAGGGCCAGGTCTGCTGCGCGGGCTCGCGGCTGCTGGTCCAGGAGTCGGTCCAGGACGAGCTGCTCGACGCGCTCAAGCGCCGCCTGTCCACGCTGCGCCTCGGCGACCCGCTGGACAAGAACACCGACATCGGCGCGATCAACTCCGCCGAGCAGCTGGCCCGGATCACCGCGCTGGCGGAGCAGGGCGAGGCGGAGGGCGCCGAGCGCTGGTCCCCGGCGTGCGAGCTCCCGTCGTCCGGTTACTGGTTCGCCCCGACGCTGTTCACGAACGTCACCCAGGCGCACACCATCGCCCGCGACGAGATCTTCGGCCCGGTGCTGTCGGTCCTCTCCTTCCGCACTCCGGACGAGGCCGTAGCCAAGGCCAACAACACCCAGTACGGGCTGTCGGCCGGCATCTGGACCGAGAAGGGCTCCCGCATCCTGGCCGTCGCCGGCAAGCTGCGCGCCGGGGTCGTCTGGTCCAACACGTTCAACAAGTTCGACCCGACCTCGCCCTTCGGCGGTTACAAGGAGTCGGGCTTCGGCCGCGAGGGCGGCCGCCACGGCCTGGAGGCGTACCTCGATGTCTGAGAAGACCGAAAAGACCGAGCCGCGGCTGTCGGTCTTCAAGACCTACAAGCTGTACGTCGGCGGGAAGTTCCCGCGTTCGGAGAGCGGCCGGGTGTACGAGGTGACCGACTCCAAGGGCAACTGGCTGGCCAACGCCCCCCAGTCGTCCCGCAAGGACGCCCGTGACGCGGTCGTCGCCGCCCGCAAGGCCTTCGGCGGCTGGTCGGGCGCGACCGCGTACAACCGCGGTCAGGTGCTGTACCGGGTGGCCGAGATGCTGGAGGGCCGCAAGGAGCAGTTCGTCCGCGAGGTCGCCGAGGCCGAGGGCCTGTCCCGGGCGAAGGCCGCCGCCGTCGTGGACGCGGCCGTCGACCGCTGGGTCTGGTACGCCGGCTGGACCGACAAGATCGCCCAGATCGTGGGCGGCGCCAACCCGGTCGCGGGCCCGTACTTCAACCTCTCCTCGCCCGAGCCGACCGGCGTGGTCGCCGTGCTGGCCCCGCAGGACTCGTCCTTCCTGGGCCTGGTCTCGGTGCTGGCCCCGGTGATCGCCACCGGCAACACCGCGGTCGTCGTCGCCTCCGCGAAGGCCCCGCTGCCCGCCCTGTCGCTCGGCGAGGTACTGGCCACCTCCGACGTGCCGGGCGGTGTCGTCAACATCCTGTCCGGCGCGACGGCCGAGCTGGGCGCGCCGCTCGCCGCGCACCAGGACGTCAACGCGATCGACCTCGCGGGCGCCGGCGCCGAGCTGGCGAAGGAGCTGGAGATCGCGGCGGCGGACAACCTGAAGCGCGTCCTGCGTCCACAGCCTGTGGATTACTCGGCGACTCCCGGCATCGACCGCATGACCGCGTTCCTGGAGACCAAGACGGTCTGGCACCCCACCGGGGCGCTGGGCGCGTCGGGCTCGTCGTACTGAGCACACACGAGAGCCGCGCCGTCCCTTCACCTCGAAGGGGCGGCGCGGTTTCGCGTGGGTCAGCCCTTGGGGGTGAGGAGCCCCAGGGCCTGCCCGACGACCGGGACCGCGCCGAAGGACGGGGCCTGGGCGATCGGGGCGGTCAGCGCCAGGGTGTTGAGCGGCTTGAAGTCGGCGATGGTGGTGCCGATGCCGTTGTTCAGCGGGTCGGTGCCGGTGCCGGCCAGCGGGTTGGGCTTGAGGCCGGCGATGGTGCCGGTGGCGTAACCGACGGACGTGGACAGCGCGTTCACCCCGGACTGCGGGTTGATGTCGCCGATGTCGGCGGAGCGCAGCGGCGGCACGTCCACCAGCGGTGCGGCCGTCCCGGCGTGGGCCGTGCTCGCGCCCGCCGCCAGGGCGGCTCCGGCCGAGGCGAGGGCGATCAGGGCGCGCCGTGCGGCGGGCTGACGGGGGGACCGGGGTGCGGAATGTCGGGCCATCGGTGGTGCCGCCTTCTGGTGCGCAGGGTAATACGGTCGACACGTAGGGTAGTTGAGATGTGACGCGCGCTCCAATGCGGACCCGCGGGGTCGGCAGGACGGCCACCATGCGTCAAACTGGTGTTCCGTGAGCATCCATCCCCCGTCCCCCGCCCGTGTGGTGCTGCTGTGCGGCCCCTCCGGTTCGGGCAAGTCACTCGTCGCCGCCCTCTCCGGGCTGCCTGTGCTGCGCCTCGACGACTTCTACAAGGAGGGCGACGACCCCACCCTGCCGCTGGTGGACGGAAGCTCGGACATCGACTGGGACCATCCGGAGTCCTGGGACGCCGACGTGGCCCTGGCGGCGATCGCCCGCCTGTGCGCGTCCGGCGCGACCCCGGTGCCGGTGTACGACATCTCGCTGAGCGCCCGTACCGGCGAGGACACCCTGAGCATCGGCCGTACCCCGCTGTTCATCGCCGAGGGCATCTTCGCCGCGGAGATCGTCGAGCGCTGCCGTGAACTCGGACTGCTGGCGGACGCGCTGTGCCTGACCCGGGGTCCGGTCACCACCTTCCGGCGCCGCTTCCTGCGCGATCTGAAGGAGGGGCGCAAGTCGGTGCCGTTCCTGCTGCGCCGGGGCTGGCGGCTGCTGCGCGCGGAACGCTCGATCGTGTCCCGCCAGGTGGCCCTGGGCGCCCACGCCTGCGGCCGGGACGAGGCGCTGAGCCGGATGGCGGCGGCCGCCGCGGGCCGGCAGGTACGGCAGCAGACGGCGGCGTGACGGACGCGGACATGCGGAAGCGGGACTGTGCGGCCCCCCAGCCGTCCAGCCCCGCCTCCGGGTGATCCCCCGTTTCCCCCGTGGTTCCCCCGTGTCTCCCCTTACGGGTTCCCGCGCGGACCCTCCCCCCGGTGGGCCCCCGCGATTCCCCGTTTCCCCTCGGGCCGAGCCGTGACGGCTCGTTCCCCCCGTTCCCCCGTGGGTCCGTCCCCCGACGGACCCGTCCTTCAGGCCACCAGCTCGCCGAAGGCGTCCTCGTGGTCCCGGCCGAAGCTCAGGACCTCGTCCTCGCGCAGGCGCCGCAGCGAGCGCCAGATGCTGGACTTCACCGTGCCGACGCTGATGCCGAGTATGTCGGCGATCTCCGGGTCGGTACGGCCCTCGTAGTACCGCAGCACCAGCATGGTGCGCTGCGGCTCGGGCAGCCGGGCGAGCGCCTGCCACAGGACGGCGCGCAGCTCGGTGCCGCGCATCGCGTCCGTGCCGGCGGGCGTCTCCGGCAGTTCCTCGGTCGGGTACTCGTTCAGCTTGCGGCGGCGCCACGCGCTGATGTGCAGGTTGGTCATGGTGCGGCGGAGGTACCCGCCGACCGCGGCCTTGTCGCTGATCCGCTCCCACGCCCGGTAGGTCGAGAACAGCGCGCTCTGCAGCAGGTCCTCGGCCTCGAAGCGGTCGCCGGTCAGGTGGTAGGCGGTCGCGTACAGGGAGGCGCGGCGCTCCTGGACGTAGGCGGTGAACTCCGCCTCCGTCAGCGAGCGACGCTCCCCCGGTTCCTCCCCGTGCGCGCTTCCCCCGTGCCCCTCCCCCGTGCGGGCGTCGAGCACCGTGATGTAACCGGTGTGCTGACGCCCGGTGCCGCGGGCGCACCCCCGTACTCCCTGGGACTCGCGGCCGCGTACCGGCAGCGTGGTCCCGGCACCGGACTTCCCGGAATTCTCCGCCCCCCGGTGTGCGTCGTGCAGACGCGTGACCACTGCGCTGGTGCTCATGCCGTGCGGCGTGTTCATCTCGCGCTCCCCGTCGTGGACTTCCGGTGCTCTCCGTGGCCGGTGGTGCTTTCCCGCCTGCCGAAAAGCTTGCCGACCGTCCTTCATCACCGTGTCCGCCGACTGTCACAGACCTGTCACAGGGGGCGGAGCGGGCGGGTCGGACCCGCTCCCGGCGGGCGGGAGCTGGCAAGGGGCCGTTTTGGTACGCCGTGTCCGGCTCGCGTCCGCCGCCGAAGAACCCGGGGTGGCACGGGTCGTACGACAGGCGGTGCATGGGCCAGAATGAGCCCGTGCCTTCCCTGTTGCTGATCGAGGACGACGACGCCATCCGTACGGCCCTTGAGCTGTCCCTGACGCGCCAGGGGCACCGGGTCGCCACCGCCGCGAGCGGCGAGGACGGCCTGAAGCTGCTGCGTGAGCAGCGCCCCGACCTGATCGTGCTGGACGTGATGCTGCCGGGCATCGACGGGTTCGAGGTGTGCCGCCGTATCCGGCGCACCGACCAGTTGCCGATCATCCTGCTGACCGCGCGCAACGACGACATCGACGTGGTGGTCGGGCTGGAGTCCGGCGCCGACGACTACGTGGTCAAGCCGGTGCAGGGCCGCGTGCTGGACGCCCGTATCCGGGCCGTGCTGCGGCGCGGGGAGCGCGAGTCCAGTGACTCGGCGACCTTCGGCAGCGTCGTCATCGACCGGTCCGCGATGACCGTGACCAAGAACGGCGAGGACCTCCAGCTCACCCCGACCGAGCTGCGGCTGCTGCTGGAGCTGAGCCGCCGGCCGGGGCAGGCGCTGTCCCGGCAGCAGTTGCTGCGGCTGGTGTGGGAGCACGACTACCTGGGCGACTCACGTCTGGTGGACGCGTGTGTGCAGCGGCTGCGGGCGAAGGTGGAGGACGTGCCGTCCTCCCCGACCCTGATCCGCACGGTCCGTGGTGTCGGCTACCGCCTGGACGCCCCTCAGTGAGCGAGCGCGGGGGATTCGGCCGCTGGACGGCCGAACGGGGGAGGAAGCTGGCCGGACTGCGGTTCACCAGTCTGCGGCTGCGGCTGGTGCTGGTCTTCGGGCTGGTCGCGCTGACGGCCGCCGTCTCCGCGTCGGGCATCGCGTACTGGCTCAACCGGGAGGCGGTGCTCACCCGCGCCCAGGACGCGGTGCTGCGCGACTTCCGGCAGGAGATGCAGAACCGGGCGGGCGCGCTGCCCACCCGCCCCACGCAGGACGAACTCCAGCGTGCCGCGGGGCAGATGGCGGGCAGCAGCCAGCGCTTCAGCGTGCTGCTGGTGGCCCGGGACCCCGACGGCCGCACGGTGTACGGCGGTTCGGGCGGCCTGAGCGGCTTCTCGCTGAAGGACGTGCCCCCGTCGCTGCGCGCGGCGGTGAACAAGCGGCAGAAGACGACCGGCTCCAACAAGTCGCCCTACCACCTGTACTGGCAACGCGTCACCGAACACGGCACGCCCTTCCTCGTGGCCGGGACGAAGGTGGTCGACGGCGGCTCGACCGGCTACATGGCGAAGTCGCTGGAGCCGGAGGCCAAGGACCTCAACTCCCTCGCCTGGTCGCTGGGTATCGCCACCGCGCTCGCCCTGATCGGCTCGGCCCTGCTCGCACAGGCCGCCGCCACGACCGTACTGAAACCCGTGCACCGCCTCGGAGTCGCCGCGCGAAGGCTCGGCGAGGGGCGGCTCGACACCCGGCTGCGGGTCACCGGCACCGACGAACTCGCCGATCTGTCACGGACGTTCAACAACGCGGCCGAGGCGCTGGAGAAGCGGGTCGCGGACATGGCCGCCCGTGACGAGGCCTCCCGCCGCTTCGTCGCCGACATGTCGCACGAACTGCGCACCCCGCTGACCGCCATCACCGCCGTGACGGAAGTGCTGGAGGACGAGCTGGAGTTCGAGGGCGGCGGCATCGACCCCATGGTCGAGCCCGCGGTACGCCTGGTGGTCAGCGAGACCAAGCGGCTGAACGACCTGGTCGAGAACCTGATGGAGGTCACCCGGTTCGACGCGGGCACCGCCCGGCTGGTCCTGGACGACGTCGACATCGCGGACCAGATCACCGCCTGCATCGACGCCCGCGCCTGGCTGGACGCCGTCGAGCTGGACGCCGAGCGCGGCATCCACTCCCGGCTCGACCCGCGCCGCCTGGACGTCATCCTCGCCAACCTGATCGGCAACGCCCTCAAGCACGGCGGTTCCCCGGTGCGGGTCTCGGTGCGCATCGACGGCGACGACCTGCTGATCGCGGTACGCGACCACGGTCCCGGCATCCCCGAGGAGGTGCTGCCGCACGTCTTCGACCGCTTCTACAAGGCCAGCGCCTCCCGGCCGCGTTCGGAGGGCAGCGGGCTCGGCCTCTCCATCGCGCTGGAGAACGCCCACATCCACGGCGGGAAGATCACGGCCGCCAACTCCCCCGACGGCGGCGCGGTCTTCACGCTCCGGCTGCCGCGCGACGCCTCCCGCCTGACGGAGGAGTCCGGCGGCGACGAGAAGGGCGACTCCCTGGCCGGGGGCGGCGGCGGGGAGGGCGCGTGAGCGGGCGGGCGGTACGAGGGCTGCTGGCGCTGCCCCTGCTGGGCGCGCTGCTCACCGGCTGTGGCATCCGGCCGACGGAGGTGCCGACCGACTTCGGCGGGGCGCCGTCGCGGGTGCCCTGTTCGCCGGCCGGGTCCGGGCAGGCCACCCAGTCGCCGGAGGGGGTGCCGGTGCAGGTGTTCCTGCTCTGCGGGGCCTCGCTGGTGACCGTGGACCGGTCGGTGCGGGTGCCGGAGGGCACGCCGGACGCCCGGCGCCGGGTCATGGTCGCGCAGGGTCTGCTGGACCAGCTCGCCGCGGCGCCCTCCGCCGGGGAACGCGCCGCGGGCTACCAGACGCGGGTACCGGGCGGCATCACCGTCACCGGGCCGGGCCGCGCGGAGCCCGAGGAGGCGCTGCGCCTGAGCACCGCCCCGGACAGGCTGGGCTCCCCCGCGCTCGCCCAGGTGGTGTGCACCTTCTCCGACTCGGCTGCGGCGGAGGGCGACGGCTCGGTGGTCCTGGCGGGTCCGGCCCCGGCCGCGCCGCGCCGGTACGAGTGCACGGAGGGCGTGCGCGACCAGCCGGGCAGGGTCCGGCCCCCGTCCGGGTCCGTCGCGTCGAACTGAGGCGAGGCTCCGCCCGGTGCCCGTGTGGCGCACGCCTCACCGGGGCGGGGGGCGCGGAGGCGGAACCGTTCGAGCACGGCGTGGCGTCTTGGGGGACGTGCAGCGTCAAGGCTCCATCGGCGGCAGCGCCGCGAACCGCATCCGAGTGACCGGGGCAATCCTCCTCGTCGCGCATCTCGCGCTCGTCGCCTGGCTGACGCTGCGGCCCCTGGACGTGCCGTGGGTGCGCCCCGCCAACCTCCGCCCGCTGGCCGGGCTGCGCGCCGACCTGGCGCTGGGCTGGCCCGAGGCGGGGCTCCACATCGGTGAGGGCCTGGCCCTGCTGGCTCCGCTGGGCGTCCTGCTGCCCATGGCCGACGGCCGGCTCAGCGTGTCCGCTTTCGCTTCCCTGTTCCGTACGGCTGCCGCCGGTGCCCTGATCTCGCTGGGGATCGCCCTGTTGCAGACGGGGGTGCCGGGGCGGGTGGTGGATGTGGACGTGCTGCTGCTGAACACGGTGGGCGTGTCGCTGGCCCACCTGACGGTGGTCCCCGCGGGGCGGGCCTGGCTGCGGAGGCGGCTGGGCGTCGGCGGTGTACCGCAGGAGGGGTACGGACACCGGGGCGGGCGCGGCGGCCTCGGGGGTGTCCCCGACGCCGTCTTGGGTGGCCTGTCCGGTGGTCGCGAGGGGTATCCGGCCGGTGGGGCGCGCGGGGCCGACCGGGTCGCCGGGGCCGGCGTCGCGGGTCCGGCCGGGGCCGGGTCGAGCGTGCGCGGGGAGTTCTCTCAGGGGCGGACCCCGACGATTCCCAGGGTCGGTATCGCCCCTTAGAGTGATGCTTCTCCCCCTTCGTCTCCGTACCGTTGGGCATACGACGACAGACGGGGGCGCGGCAATCGGCCCGTCCCGGCAGGCGGCCCGGTCGCGGGCCGACGACGACGGAGGAGCCCGCCATGACCGCCCTTGCCCGCCCCACCCACGGCCGCATGATCGGCGGCGTGTGCGCCGCGCTGGCCCGGCGTTTCGGTATGTCGGCGGGGACGATGCGGGTGATCTTCCTGGTGTCCTGCCTGCTGCCCGGCCCGCAGTTCCTGCTCTACATAGCCCTGTGGATCCTGCTGCCCTCCGAGGACAAGGCCCACACCACCGCTTGGTGAGCGAGCCACCCGGCCGCGTTCCGCGCACGCGAAACGCCGCCGAGGTCGTCCCGGAGAGCACCGGACGGCCTCGGCGGCGTCGTGTGTGGCCCTCGCGCGTGGGGAGCGGCGCGCGGGGCGGGTGTCAGCCGAGCGGGATGCCGTTGAGGCCCAGGCCGTGGGTGGGCAGGCCCTGCACCGGCAGACCGCCGAGCAGTCCGGCGACGGGCGCGGTCGGCCCCTGGGCGAGCACCTTCTGCACGGCGGGGCGCGCGGTGTTCAGCCCGCCGCCGATCACACCCTGCCCCTGGGAGACGGCCTCGGCGGCGCCGGGCAGCACCTGGGTGACGTTCGCGGCCGGCAGCGTGTGGGCGACGGAACCCACGACGGGCAGGGCGTCCGGGGCGAGCGGAGCCGCCTCGGCCGCGCCCGCGCCGGCGGCGGCGAAAGCGGCCCCGAGGGCGGCGACACCGAGGGTCTTGGCAGCAGACTGCTTCATGGTGAATGCGTCCTTGAATACGGAGACATGGATCACGGATGATCCGAGCGGTCCATGACCGTAAACACCGCGGAGCGCCCACCGCAATCACCGAAATGCGGACGGCCGGTGAACGTCTGTACGCATTCTCCGGGCGCGCGATGAGTAATACAGACACTCTCTTCCCGCATAGGCGCTGGTGACAGCGGCGGGCGGGAACGGCCGTTCGGGCGGGCGCCCTTCACATCCGGGACGGGTGAAGTCCCGGACCGCCGTGGACCGTTCATCGAAAGGAATGAACCTTGATTTCATCGCATTGACTTCCGAACCGGCACCGGAAATCGAGCGTGCGGACGGGCCCCTCGACAGGGTGCGCGTATTCCGGCCGTTCACACAGTGGCGCGATCCGTACCCCGTGCGCGTCGATACGCAATGGTGACCGCCGGGAAGGGTTTCGTACACCGCGGCTTCTGACAGTGTTCTGCCATGGGACAGCAAGCGACGACGCCGGTCCGGACGGCCAGGCTGGGCAAGGCGGTCGGCCCCGCGCCGGGCGCGGTCAGCGGAGCGGTACTGGTGCTCCCCGGCGGTGACGAGGTCTCCACCCGCAGGCCGTCCCCACTCCTGCCCGGCACCTTCGCCCGCGCCCTGGCCCGCAGCCTGGCCCGCGCCGGCCGGGATGACGGGCTCGCCGTCCACCCGGTCCACTACCGCTACCGCGGCTGGAACGGCGCCGAGGCGCACCTCGCGGCGGACGCCGGCTGGGCGGCGGACGAGGTGGTGCGGCGGTACGGGGACGTGCCGGTGTGCCTGGTCGGGCTGGACATGGGCGGCCGGGCCGCGCTGGGCGCCGGGGGCCACGAGGCGGTCAACTCGGTGGTGGCGATCGCCCCTTGGCTGCCGGAGGAGGGCGCGGACGCCGACGAGCCGGTCAAGCAGCTGGTGGGGCGCCGGGTGCTGGTCGCGCACGGCACGAACGACGAACGGTGCGATCCGGAGCTGTCCTTCCGGCTGGCGGCCCGCGCGAAGAAGGTGAACCGGGAGGTGTGCCGGTTCGAGGTGCACTCCGACGGTCACGGGCTGCACCAGCACCGGGACGAAGTGCTCGCGCTGACCGTGGACTTCGCCCTGGGCGCCCTGTTCGGCAGCCCGCTGTCCCGCCCGGTGGAGGACGCGCTCGCGGCGCCGCCGCCGATAGGGCTGCGGATGCCACTGGCGTCGGGGTTCGGTAAGTCGCTGCGCAGGTAGCCGGGTTCAGGAGGGGAGCAGACCGCCCCGCCTGGAGAGCAGGAACTTCTTGAAGGCGGTCACCGGCGGGGTGTCCGGCCGGTCGGCCAGCCAGGCGACGCCGATCTCGCGGACCGCCCGCGGCGCGGTCACCGTCAGCTCCACCACACCCGGCCGGGGCACGGTGGGCGGCGGCAGCAGGGCGACCCCGAGTCCCGCGGCCACCAGCCCGCGCAGCGTCTCCGCCTCCTCCCCCTCGAAGGCGACCCGGGGCCGGAACCCCGCCTCGCGGCACAGGTCGTCGGTGATGCGGCGCAGGCCGTAGCCGGGCTCCAGGGTCACGAAGGTCTCGTCGGCCGCCTCCGCGAGCCGGACGCGGCGGCGCCCCGCCAGCCGGTGGTCGGCCGGGACGACCAGGCGCAGCTTCTGCTCGTCCAGCCGCCGGGCGACCAGATCGGGCGCGTCCGGCACCGGGGAGGTGAGGCAGAGGTCCAGCTCGCCCGCCCGGAGCCCCTCCAGCATGGCCTCGCCGTAGTTCTGCACCAGGCTGAACCGGACCCGGGGATGGTCGGCGCGGAAGGCGTGCAGCAGACCGGGTACGGTCTCGGGGCCCATGGTGTGCAGGAAGCCGAAGGCGACCTTGCCGGTGGCCGGGTCGGCGTCCGCGCGGACCTCCTCGGCGGCCCGTTCGACCTCGGCGAGGGCGCGTTCCACCGAGCCGAGGAAGGTGCGCCCGGCCGGGGTGAGCGAGACGGTGCGGCCGTGCCGGGCGAACAGGCCCACCCCGAGGTCCTGCTCCAGCCGGACCATCGCCCGGGAGAGGGTGGACTGCGGCACGTTCATCTCGTGCGCGGCGCGGGTGACGTGCTCGGTACGGGCCACCCCGGCGAAGTAGGCGAGGCGGGGCGCGAGCAGCAGCGCCATGTCTTCTGTGTCACCGGACGGTGACAGGCGCGTCTGTGACCTTCGCTGATGCTCCATGGGAACGATTATGGCGATTCCATGCATTGGACGGATGAGTGGGCGCGTCCGTAGTTTCGAGGCATGCCTCCCGCCAGTACCGGGGCGTCCCTCACCGTGGACGCCCGCACGCCCGTCCCCTCCCCCGAGACCTCCGCTCCGGACCCGGCCCCGGCCGACTCGCGGCTGACGCCCGGCGGCCCCGGCTACCGCCGGATGAGCTTCGCCCTCTTTCTCGCGGGCGTGGCGACCTTCGCGCTGCTGTACTCCACCCAGGCCCTGCTGCCGCTGATCTCCGACGACTACGGGGTGGCGGCCGGCGAGGCGAGCTGGACCGTGGCGGCGGCGACCGGCGGGCTCGCGTTGTTCGTACTGCCGATGAGCGCGCTGTCGGAACGGTTCGGCCGCCGGACCGTGATGACGGCGTCCCTGATGGTCGCCGTCGGCGTCGGCCTGCTGGTGCCGTTCGCGCCGTCCATCGGCGCGCTGGTCGCGCTGCGGGCCGTGCAGGGCGCCGCCCTGGCCGGGCTGCCCGCCTCGGCGACGGCGTACCTGGCCGAGGAGGTCCGGCCGAAGGCACTGGTCACGGCGATCGGCCTGTTCGTCGCGGGCAACAGCGTGGGCGGCATGAGCGGCCGGGTCATCACCGGCTGGGTCGCCCAGGAGTGGGGCTGGCGGATCGCCGTCGGGGTGATCGGCCTGGTCGCGGTGGGCTGCGCGGTGGCGTTCCGGCTGCTGCTGCCCGCGCCCCGGCACTTCGAGGCCGGTTCACTGCGCCCCCGCGTGCTGGCCCGCGCGGTCCGCGACCACCTCTCCTCCCCGCTGCTGCGCCGCCTGTACGCGATCGGCGCGCTGTTCATGACGGTGTTCGGCGGCGTGTACACGGTCATCGGCTACCGGCTGACCGAGGCGCCGTTCTCCCTGCCGCAGGGCATCATCGGCTCGATCTTCCTCGTCTACCTGGTCGGCACGGTCTCCGCGTCGTCGGCGGGCCGGCTGGTGGGCCGCCTCGGCCGCCGGGGCGCGCTGTACACGGCGGGCGGCACGACGGCGGCGGGCCTGCTGCTGTCGCTGGTGCCGTCCCTGCCGCTCGTCCTGCTGGGCCTGGTGCTCATCACGGCCGGCTTCTTCGCGGGCCACGCGGTCGCCTCCTCGGCGGTCGGGAAGACGGCCACGCACGGCCGCGCCCAGGCGACCGCCCTGTACCAGTCGTCGTACTACATCGGCTCCAGCGCGGGCAGCACTCTCGGCGCGCTCGCCTTCCATTCCGGTGGCTGGGCGGGCACGGTCGGCGTCGGCCTGCTCGCCGTCGCGGGGGTCGTCGCGATCACCGCGCTGGGCACCCTCGCGGCCCGTACCGCCGCGCGCCGGGAGGCCGTACCGGCGCACTGACCCGGTGCGCACGCCCGCCCGCGCCTCGGGTTTCCCCACTCCGGGGGCCATTGTCAGTGGGCTGCGGTAGCTTCCGGAGTACTGGGGCGCGACGGCGCGCGTACGGGACGGCCACAGGGGTGGGTGGACGATGAGTGAGGGCACGGCGACGGCGGACCTCGATGTCGCACTGGAGAAGCACCGGACCGAGCTGACCGGGTACTGCTACCGGATGCTCGGTTCGTCCTTCGAGGCGGAGGACGCGGTACAGGACACGCTGGTGCGGGCCTGGCGGAGTTACGACAAGTTCGAGGGCCGGTCCAGTCTGCGGTCCTGGCTGTACCGGATCGCCACCAACGTCTGTCTGGACATGCTGGCCGCGGGCAACAAGCGGGCCCGCCCGATGGACCTCACCGAAGCGACCCCGCTCACCCGGGCCGCGCTCTCCCCGCGCCCGGACCACACCTGGCTGGAGCCGGTGCCGGACGCGCGGGTGCTGCCCGCGGTGACCGACCCGGCGGAGGCGGCGGTGGCCCGCGAGTCGATCCGGCTGGCGTTCATGGCGGCGCTCCAGCAGTTGCCGCCCAAGCAGCGGGCGGTGCTGATCCTGCGCGAGGTGCTGGCCTGGCGGGCCAGTGAGGTGGCCGAGCTGCTCGGCACCACGGTCGCCTCGGTCAACAGCGCCCTCCAGCGGGCCCGCGCCACCCTCGCCGAGCGCGCGGACCCCGGCGCCGAGGCCGCGGTCTCCGACCCCCTGGACGAGGAGCAGAAGCAGCTCCTGGAGCGCTATGTGAAGGCGTTCGAGGGGTACGACATGACGGCACTGACCGCCCTGCTCCACGAGGACGCGGTGATGACGATGCCGCCGTTCGACCTCTGGCTGCTCGGCCCCGCCGACATCACCGGCTTCATGTCCACCATGGGCGCCTCCTGCGCGGGGTCCCGCCTCCTCCCGGTCCAGGTTAACGGCCTCCCCGGTTTCGCCCACTACAAGCCCGACCCGGAAAAGGGCGGCTTCACCCCCTGGGCGGTCCAGGTACTGGAGATCTCAGGAGGCCGCATCACGGGTTTCCACTGTTTCCTCGACACCCCCCGGTGGTTCCCCCTGTTCGACCTCCCCCTCCACCTGGATGCCGAGCCCGACGAGGCCGAGCAGGGCGCGTAGCGCGGGCGCGGGGTCGCGCAGGGCTATCCGCCCGCCGCCCCGGCGGGCGGCCAGCTCCAGCCGGGCGAGCAGGTCGACCTGCGCCAGCCCCGGCGGCCCCAGCCCTGCCACGTCACAGACGACGACCCCGCTGCGGGAGGCCAACCCCCGCACCACATCGGACAGCCCCGCCACCTCATCGCGGGTGACGGGGCCACGCAGCACGCACACGGGGTCGGTCCTGGGGTCCACGTTGGGTAGACCGCGGGGACGGCCACAACTCATCGCACGGTGGCGAGCCCCGCGCGCGGACGCGCCCGGATCCGCTCGACGAGCGCGCACACGCTTCAGCGGAATAACGATGGAGAGCCGATAGATGAAGTCTTTGCGAAATTCACCGGTGGCGCAGAACTCGACCTCGCGGCCGATGTAGGGCTCCAGCGCGGTGGCGAGCGTGGAAGTCGGCCACACCTTCAGATCGACGCGGGCGTTGTCGCGGTCGCTCACCCCAGTGCAGATACGTCGCGGTCTTTTCCCTCAGAAAACGGCTCCCCCCGACCCCTTTGTCGCCTCAGGATGAATCGGACGGAATCCAGCAGTCCAAATGTGGTGAAGGGCCGGCCGCGCCGCGCACCGCCCGTCGGCCCACTCGAGGCGCGGCCGGCGTGCACGGCGCGACGCAATCGGGACAAACCCGCTCAGTCGAAGACCATTTGACGCACTCTACGGGCATTGACGAATCGTCAAAACGCTTGACACGCACTCGGCCCACCCCTACGTTGACGTCGCGTCGCGGATGACGCCACAGGGGGGCTTTGCGAGGACTCAAGTACGTGGCGGAGATGTATCTGGTCGCTCGATCACGGGACCTCTGCCAGCCCCGAAGCCGTGATCCACTTCGCGATAACCGGCCTGATGGCCCGACGTTTCGTCGGTGAAGCCACCACGAACAAGCACCGACAGAAAGCGCCTTCCGGCAGCCGTAAATAATTCTTGTGGGTGCCAAACCATATCGGTACAGTGGGGCCGCTGCTCACAGTGGAAGTCGATCGGGCACGGCGCGGTCAGGGCTCAACGGGGGATTCAAAGTGAGACGAGCACACTTAGCCACACAGGTCCGTCACGCCCTCTGTCACCACTCGCGATGGGTGACAGAGCGTGAGTGACACCTTCATACGCAGACTCGCGGTCAATCGCAGCGGCGCCGGGCTGCTGCTCGTCGGTCTCGTCGATGCCACCGGGACCGGCCTCTATCTGGCGGGGTCGGCGCTGTTCTTCACCAGGATCGTGGGCCTCTCCACCAGCCAGGTGGGTCTGGGTCTTTCCGTAGCAGGCGTGCTCGGCATCCTCGGCCCCATCCCCTTCGGCAGACTCGCCGACAGGTGGAGTCCCCGGGCGGTGCTTATGCTGCTCCATCTGTGCTGCGCCGCGGGCTTCGCCTCCTACGTCCTGGTGGACGGCTTCGTCTCCTTCATGGTCGTCGCCGGACTGCTGGGGATCGCGGAGCAGTCGGCCCGGCCCATGAGCCAGGCGCTCGTGGAGCAGGTGGTCGGCGAGGAGTCCCGCAACGCCATGGCCGCCAGATTCCGGGTCGTCTACAACGTGGGCTACACGGGCGGCGCGCTCCTCGCGGCGCTCGCCATCCAGATCGGCACCCGATCCTCGTTCCTGACCATCATGATCGGCGACGCCGTCTCCTTCATCCTGTCCGCGACGCTGCTGGCCTTCCTGCGGCTTCGGCCCGCCGACCGGTCCGCCCGCTCTTCCAGGGGCGTCTCCTCGCTGCGCCTGCCGGCGCTGCGCGACCGGTGGTACACGGCGGCCACAGGAGTCAACGCACTGATGCTGCTCCACATGGCGCTGCTCAGCGTGGGCGTCCCCCTCTGGATCACCACACACACCCGGGCCGACGACTCGCTCGTCGCGATCCTCCTGGTGGTCAACACCGTGATCGCCATCCTGCTCCAGGTCAGGGTGGCGCGCGGTACGGAGAAGGTGACCGGGGGCATCACGGCCATGCGCAGAGCCGGCGTCGCCCTGGCCCTGTCCTGCGCCTGCTTCGCGGCGGCCGCGTACGCCCACTCCGCGGTCGAGGTGACAGTCGTACTCCTGGCCGGCATCGTCCTTCTCACCTTCGGGGAGATGTTCCAGTCCGCCGCGCAATGGAGTCTGTCCTTCGGGCTCGCGCCCACTCGTTCCCGGGTCGAATACCTGGCAACCTTTCACATCGGTTCCAGCGTCCAAGTAGCCGTGGGGCCTCTTTTGATGACGGTGGGCGTCATCAACAACGGAACAGCCGGGTGGGCAGTGCTCGCCGCCGTATTTCTTCTGACTGGAATGGCGGTACGGCCGGTCGCGGCTGCGGCAGCTCGAAGGCCCCAACTCGTCGATAAGGAACCCACCGATTCAGGTGCACCTGAATTGGGGATTCCCACCCCTCCACGTCCCTAGTCGATCACACGTCTAGTCAAAACTCCGTCAACTCTGCGAGTCGACGTGACAACCATTCGACCTGCAGTTGGTGTGCGTCCGGGGCCCTGCGGGGCCGGCCAGCGAGTTCACTATCCAGGGGTATCAACCATGCGCAGGATCAAAGACGACCAACATTACGGCTGCATCGGGGTCGGTGCCGGACCCGCCAATCTGAGCCTTGCGTCCCTCCTGTACGGCGACACGGCGATCCCCACTCTCTTCCTCGACCAGAAGCAGTTCTTCACCTGGCACGACGGGCAGCAATTGCCGGACACCACGCTCCAGGTGTCGATGTTCAAGGACCTGGTGAGCCTCGCGGATCCCATCAACCAGTTCTCGTTCCTGTCGTACCTGCACGACCAGGGCAAGATCTACCACTTCATCAACGCGCAGTTCGACGCGATGCCCCGCAGGGAGTACCGCAACTACCTGAACTGGGTGTGCGAACGGAACGAGAACGTCGTCTTCGGAGAGCGGGTGCTCTCCGTCGACTTCGACAAGACCTTCGTGGTGGAGACCGACCGCCGGACAGTGACCGCCGACAACGTCTCCATCGGCATGGGCACCAGCCCGTGGGTCCCGCCCGTGGCCATGGACCTGCTCGGCGACGACCAGTTCCACGTCTGCGACGTCGTGGAGAAGGCGCGGAGCCTCGGCGGGAAGCGCGTGTGCGTGGTGGGCGGAGGCCAGTCGGGCGCGGAGGCGTTCCTCGACCTCATCTCCCGCCCCCCCGGGGAGCGACCGCGGCGTGTGTCCTGGATCGCCCGGCGCCGCAACTACTTCCCCATCGATGACACGCCGTTCACCAACGACTTCTACATGCCCGGCTATTCGGACCACTTCGCCCTCCTCGACAAGGCGATCCGCCAGAAGCTCAACGCCGACCACGTACTGACGAGCGACGGCATCTCCGGCTCCACGCTGCGCGAGATCTACCAGCGCATCTACATCCACCGGTTCACCGAGGGCAACGAGGATCTCTTCTCGCTGCTGCCCGGCCGCGAGGTCACCAACGTCAGGCGGGGCACGGCGGGCGACTGGTCCGTCGAGATCCGGGACATCGACCACCCCGGCGTGGCCACGAACGTCGAGGCCGATGTGATCATCTGGGCGACCGGCTTCCGGCCCGCGCCGATGACCGTCCTCGAGCCCGTCGCGGACCGTCTGCAGCGGGAGGACGGCGAACTCCGCATCGACAAGAGCTTCGCCGTGCAGTGGGACGGCCCGGCCGACCGCAACATCTTCGTCCACAACGCCGCTCCTCAGCAGCGCGGCCTGGCGGACCGCAACCTGAGCCTCATCGCCTGGCGGAGCCAGCGGATCGCCGAGCGGATACGCGGCGTCCGCAAGGACGACCAACTGGACTCCTTCATCGAATGGGCGGCCAAGCCCGAGGTCCCCGAGACGATGCGGGAGATGCACGGATGACCGACGCCGACATCGCCGTCATCGGCGGTGGCGTCATCGGCTGTCTCATCGCCCGCGAGATAACGACGCGTGCGCCGCAGAGCCGAGTGGCCGTCATCGACCGGGATGTCGTGGCCTGCGGCGCCACCAGACGATCGGCCGGGCTGCACTTCCCCCGCGGCACGACACCACGGGTCCGGGAGATGGCGGACCTCAGCCAGACGTCCTACGAGGAGCTGCTCGGCGACGAACCGTCCCTGCCCATCCACCCCTTGGCCCTGAGCGTCCTCTCCTCGAACGCCGCGGGCGTCGAGCGCACCTACCTCGGTCGGGCCGGCCTCACGCCGGCGCAGGACGTCCACGGCGGGCTGATCACTGTGCCCCGGGGGACGTCGGTCTGGACCGGCCGGGGCTGCCATTACGCCGATGTCGGGGCGCTCACCGAAGCCCTGGCCCGGCACCTGCGCCCGCGGGTCGCCTTCCGCGAGGGGACGAGGGTCACCGCGGTCGAGCCCGGCTCCGCCGCGGTGACGCTGCGGCTCTCCACCGGTGAGTCGTTCAGCGCGTCCAAGGCCGTGCTCGCACCCGGTCCCTGGCTCGCCGACCCGGCGTGGCGTTCGCTGGTCGAGCCGCTAGGCGCCCGGGTGAAGAAGGTCATCGCCCTGCACGTCGACGGGGTACCGGAAGCGCACGCCGGCGCCGTGGTGTTCGAGGACGAGGACGCCTTCCTGCTCCCGCTGCACCACCGCGGCCACTGGCTCTTCAGCTACACGTGCCAGGAATGGGACGTGGAGCCCGACGACATCGCCGAGGGGATCTCGGCGGCCCATCTGGCCGAGGCGCGCGCGTGCCTCGAGCGCTACGCGCCGGGCCTGGCCGCGCGCGCCACATCGGGCCGCGTCTTCTGCGACGCCTACAGCCCCACCCGGGAACCGCTCGTGCGTGCCCTCGACGACAGCGCACGCGTCGTCTTCGCGGGCGCGGCCAACGGGTCCGGCTACCGACTCGCCCCCGCCATCGCCGCCGAGACCGCCGATCTGCTGCGGATCCTCCCCGGACAAAGGAAATCAGCGTGAAAGTCCACCACTTCGCCCCCGACGATCTGTCCGCCGCGTTCGGCATCGACATGAGCACGGTCACCGGCCTCGGCCCGGGCGCCGGCTGGGGCCGGGTCGTGCCGGGAGGCAGAAGCGACGCGCACCAGCACGACGAGATCGAGGTCTTCGTCATCGTCAAGGGCACGGGCGAGCTCGTGGTGGACGGCGAGCGCACCCCCGTGGGACCCGGCGTGGTCGCCATGTTCGAGCCGTTCGAGACCCATGTCATCGAGAACGTGGGCACGGAGGATCTCGTCTTCTTCGACCTGTACTGGCGCGATCCCGCCCGCGCGGTCCGGGCGGCCGGTGCGGGAGCGGCGGAGCGGCGGCGCTTCGGGCAGCGCCCGGTCTTCGTCTTCTCCACTCCCCCGACGCCCAACGGCGACCTCCACCTCGGCCACCTGTCCGGCCCGTACCTGGGTGCCGACGCCTACGTGCGCTTCCAGCGCATGAACGGGGTCGATGCCTGGCACCTCACCGGCAGTGACGACTACCAGAGCTATGTGGTCGACCGTGCGCGGCGCGACGGCCGGAAGCCGGCCGAGACCGCCGCCCACTTCTCGGCCGAGATCGCCGCCACCCTCGCGCTGATGGACATCCGGCCCGATCAGTACACCGCCACCGACACGGACGCCACCTACCAGGACGGGCTCCGCGCGTTCTTCTCCCGGGTGGCGGCGTCCGGGCGGGTGGCCCTGCGCGAGACGCCCGCGCTGTTCGATGCCGAGACGGGCGACTACCTCTACGAGGTCGGCGTCGCCGGCGGCTGCCCCGGCTGCGGGCAGCCGACCAACGGCAACATCTGCGAGGAGTGCGGCGAGCCCAACGTCTGCGCGGACCTGGCGGACCCGCGGACCCGGCGCTCCGGCGAGGCTCCCCGGCGCGACGACGTCGCCCGCTACTGCCTCCCCTTGCACGAGTTCGCCGACGAGGTCGCCGCCCACCACAGCCTGGGGCGGGTCCCGGCGCGACTGCGCGAGCTCGCCCACCGTGTCTTCGCGCGGCCACAGCTGGACCTGCCGCTCACGCATCCTTCCCAGTGGGGAGTGGCGCCCGCCGAGGCGGGCGGCGAGGACCAGGTCATCTGGGTGTGGCCGGAGATGTCGTACGGCTTCCTGCACGGCATCGAGGCGCTGGGGCGCGGCCTGGACAGGGACTGGCGGGCCGGGGCACCGCAGCAGGACTGGAAGATCGTGCACTTCTTCGGGTACGACAACAGCTTCTACCACTCGCTGCTCTACCCCGTGCTCTACAAACTGGCCCACCCCGGCTGGGAGCCGGACATCGACTACCACGTCAACGAGTTCTACCTGCTGGAGCAGCAGAAGTTCTCCACCAGCCGCAGGCACGCGGTGTGGGGCAAGGACGTGCTCAGCGCCGACAGTGTCGACGCGGTCCGGTTCTTCCTCTCCCTGACCCGCCCGGAGGGGCGGCGCACCAACTTCGATCCCGCCGTCTACGACACGGTGCTCAGGGACACGCTGATCGGCGGCTGGCAGAGCTGGCTGAACGAACTGGGCACTCGGGTCGCCGACGGGTACGGCGGCCAGGCACCGGACGCCGGAGTGTGGACGCCGGAGCAGACGGCGTTCCTGGACCGGCTCACCGTGCGGCTGGCCGCCGTGACCCGCAGCCTCGGCCAGGACGGCTTCTCGCTGAACCAGGCGGCGGAGGAACTGAACGGCGTGGTCGAGGACGTACGGCGGTTCACCGGAGCCGAGTACGCCGTGGCCGGCGTCGACCGCTGGGACGACCACACCAGGACCACCGTCGCCCTGGAGCTGGCCGCGGCCCGGCTGCTGGCGCTCGCCGCGGCCCCGGTCATGCCCCGGTTCGCGGAGCGGCTGGCGGCTGCTCTCGGCCTGGCCGAGGCCGGCGTGTGGCCGAGCACGGTGGAGCTGCTGCCCGCCGGTACGAATGTCCGGCTCACCGACGCGGTCTTCTTCCGCCCGGCCGGGACACCGGAGGAAGCCGGTGTCTGACGAGATCGCGGGAGCCGACACCGCCGGTGAGCCGGTCATCGATGTCGTCAACACCCTCTCGCTCGTGGCGAACACGGACACACGGCACCGTCTGCACCACCACGTCGCGGGCGAGCTGCGCTCCCTCACCCTGGCCGAAGTCGACGCCCGGGCCGTCAACGTCGCCCACCACCTGCGCGCTCTCGGCGTACAGGCGCGGGACCGCGTCGGCATCCTCTCCCGCAACAGCCTGGAATGGGTGCTGCTCGATCTCGCCCTCATCAAGCTCGGCGCCATCACCGCGGGCTTCGAACCCGGACGCTTCGACGCGGATCGGGTGCTCCAGGACTACGGCCTGAAGCTGCTGTTCACCGAGGACGCCGGTGACGGCGGCGCGCGGCAGGACATGGCCCGTGTCGCCGCGTGGGCCGACGACTTCTCCCATCACGGCGAACTCCCCTTCCACGAGGGGTACGACCCCGCCGACATCCTCTCCGTCAAGTTCACCTCCGGCAGCACCGGGAGCCCCAAGGGCCTGGAGGTCACGGTCGCCAGCGTGAACAGCTCCCTGCACGAGGTGCAGCGGGTGTTCGCCCACGGCGACGGCGACAACCTGCTGACGTTCCTGGGCAACTGGTTCCTGCAGCAGCGTTACTGGATCTATTCGGCACTGGTACGCGGCCACGACGTGACCATCGCCCGCATCGACGACGCCGTGGAACTGGCACAGGCGGCGTCTCCGACCGTCATCATGGGCGTTCCCGGGTTCTACGAAGGGGTGAGGGCCCGACTGGAGGCCAGGGGCCTGCCGACCGACGCGGACAAGCGGCGGGAGCTCATCCAGGCGGAACTCGGCGGGCGCGTCCGCTACCTGTGGACCGGCTCCGCCCCGGCGAGCCGCACGGTGCTGGAGTTCTTCAACGAGGGCGGGGTGCCGCTCTACGAGGGTTACGGGCTCAACGAGACCTGCATCGTGGCGAAGAACCACCCGGGCGCCTTCCGCCTGGGCAGCGTCGGCAAGGTCCTGCCGAACAAGACGGTCAGGTTCGACCGCGACGGCATCCTGATCGTCGGCAGCAGGCACCCGGTGAACCAGCGCTACACGTGGTGCGCTCCGGGGGTCAACGAGAAGATGTTCCTGCCCACCGGCGAGGTGAAGACGTACGACGTCGGTCACATCGACGAGGACGGCTTCCTCTTCATCCACGGCCGCGTGGACGACATCCTCACCGTCGGCCTCGGCTACAACGTCCTGGCGCCGCCGATCGAGGAGGAGATCCGGCGGCATCCCGCGGTGCACGACTGCGTGCTCTACGGCAACGGGAAGGACTTCCTCTCCGTCGTCATCTCACCCGCGTCCCCCGCACCGGACCTGGCCGCGCTGAGCCGGCACGTGGCCGAGGTCAACACGGGCCAGAAGGACGAGGGGAAGATCCACGGCATCGTGATCGCGGCGGAGCAGTTCTCGATGGAGAACGGCCTGCTGACGACGCAGTTCAAACCAAGGCGGCGGGACATCCATCAGCGTCACGCCGACGACTTGTCCCGCATCTACCAGAACCACTCCGGGTCCGGGACCGCCCCTTCGGCGGAGCACCCACTCGTCATCGTGGCGTCAGGGGCCGAGCCCGAACCCGCGGAACCAAAAGGAAACTAACGTGAGCTGGGAAAACCTTCCGGATGTCGTCCTTTCCAACGAGCGGGTGGAACTGCGCCGCGTCCGGGTCACCGACCGCGCCGAGTTCGAGCGCGTCGTCTACGACGAGGAGATCTGGCGCTACTTCGTGAGCCGGATCGAGACGCCCGCCGACCTCGACCTCTTCCTGGAGGGCGCGATCAAGGACACGCTCACCGGCGTGCGCAACGTCTTCGCGATCATCGACCGGGACAGCGGCAGGATCGTCGGCAGCAGCGCTTACGGGAATCTGGCCAAGGCCGACCGCCGGCTGGAGATCGGATGGTCGTGGGTGGCCACGGCCATGCGGGGCACCGGCGTCAACCGGGCGGCGAAGCTCGCCCTGCTGGACCACGCCTTCGACGTCCTGGAGTGCGAGCGCGTCGAATTCAAGACCGACGTGCTGAACACCGTGGCCCGCAAGGGCCTGGCCGGGCTGGGCGCGCACGAGGAGGGCGTCCTGCGCAGCTTCAACTACATGCCCGGCGGACGTCGACGCGATGTCGTCTACTACAGCATCCTGCGCGACGAGTGGCCGGCCCTCCGCAAGGAGCGGTTCGCCGCGCTCGCCCACGACACGGGGGCCTGAACGTGTCCCTCATCAACGATCCGGCGCGGGCCGGCCAGGCCGTTCCGGCGACCGTGGACACGTTCTTCGACGTCGGCGACCACCGGCTGGCGGCCACCACGGTCCACGCCGCGCATGACACCGCGCCCGACGTCATCCACCTGCACGGGCTGGGCCCCACCGCTACCCGGCACGCCATCCGCTACCTGCTGGACGACTTGGCGGCGCACGGCCACTCGTCCGTGACCTTCGAGTTCTCGGGCAACGGTGACAGCACCGGGGTGATGACGGAAGCCACCCTGCGTCGCCGCAAGGAGGAGTCCCTGGCGGCGGCCGAGCTGCTGGGCGACGAGCGGCGTCCCGTGCTCATCGGCACGAGCATGGGTTCGCATCTCGCGTCGTGGAGCGTGCCTCAGCTGAAGCCCCGCGCCCTGGTGCTCTTCTGCCCGGCCGCCTACCCGGCGGACGCGGCCGACCAGACCTTCGGCGAAGGCACCCGTCCCGGCAACCACGCCGACTCCCCGGCCTTCGCCGGCCTCGAGGAGTTCGACGGCGATCTGCTGATCATCGGCGCCGGCAAGGACCAGGTGGTGCCCGCGGACACGATCGACGGCTACCTCGAACACGCCACGAAGGCCCGCTCGCGCCGGGTGATCTGGCTCGACTGTGATCACTTCATCCACCGGTGGCTTCCGGACCAGGGGGCCGCGAAGACCGAAGTGCTGGAAGCCGTACGCGGCATCGTGACCGACAGCATCCGTTAGTCAGCAAGGGGAGGAACAAGCATGGAGTCCGAGCCCAACATTCTGCGACGGCACGAC
Organism: Streptomyces sp. BK022; assembly: GCF_004217355.1. Taxonomy (NCBI): domain Bacteria; kingdom Bacillati; phylum Actinomycetota; class Actinomycetes; order Kitasatosporales; family Streptomycetaceae; genus Streptomyces; species Streptomyces sp. BK022. The sequence goes on along the minus strand of NZ_SHKU01000002.1, from coordinate 380,029 downwards.
CTGGACAGCCTCGCGGCCGTCGAGCGGGCCTTCCATACCGGCCCGCTCTCGGAGGTGGTGAAGAGCGCACCGCAACTGGAGCGCCGCAAGGGGCTCACGCTCGAGGAGTTCGAGCGCGAGTACCGCCACCAGATGCGTCCGGTCGTGCTGGAGGGCTTCGTAGAGGACTGGCCCTCGGTGCAGAAGTGGTCCTTCGACCACCTCGCCGAACGCTGCGGGTCCGTCCGCGTGATCGTGGACAGCTACAACACCAAGGCGGCCCGCGAGGCGACCGTCGCCGAGTTCGTCACGATGCTGAAGGAGAACGAGGGCGACGGCGCGACGCCCATCTACCTTCAGGAGTGGTACTACCAGACCACCGCTCCCGAGCTGGCTGACGACATGCCCGAGATGGACATCGCGCAGTACGACTTCCGGCGCAACCTGTACGGGGACGCGCCGTCGACCAATCACCAGCTGTGGCTGGGCCAGAAGGGCGGTGTGACCCGACTCCACCAGGACTCGTACACCGTCGACGTGATGCACGCGCAGATCGTCGGTGAGAAGCTCTGGTACGTCATGGGGCCCAAGGCCGAGCTTCGCGCCGACACCGCGGAGGGCTGGAAGGCGCTGTGCGACTCGCCCGACACCGAGCTCATGCAGTTCACGCTGAAGCCCGGTGACGTGGTCTATCTGCCGGCGAACTGGTACCACCGCATCGAGCTGCTGAGCGACTCGATCGGACTGGGCCGCAAGTGCCTCGACGAGGCGAACCTGCGGACGCACATCCGCCAGCGCATGGGCGAGCTGCTGGCGTTGGCCCTCAACCCGGACGAGGTCAAGCGGACGCACCCCGAGCTCTTCGACGTGGTGCTGATGCGCAGCCGCGCCTGGGCGAACCGCATGAACATCGACCTGTCCCGGCTGCGTCCGTAACCGGAGGGACGCGACCCGGCCGGTGGCCGGGTGAGTCGGCCCCGCCCACGGCGGGGCCGGCTCTTCATCACGACGTGAGGGAATCGAGCGGAAGTGACACAGAAACACGTGCTGCTGGTCGGGGCACCCGGCATCGAGCTGGACAAGCTGGAGAAGCTCGGCGTGCGCTACTCCATCATGCAGATCCCGGAGCGCGTCACGGAAAGGCAGTTCACGAACGCCTCCCACTATGCCGTCCTCGACTACCGGAACCTCGACGAGGTACTGGCGGTGGCGCGCGCCTGGCACTCGGTCGACCCCTTCGACGCGGTGGTCTCCTTCACCGAGTACGGGCTGTACCCGGCCTCGCGGTGCGCCCGCGCCCTGGGCATCCCGGGGGACAACCTGACGGCGGTGGAGCTGACCAGGGACAAGACCAGGACCCGGGAGCTGCTGGACCGGCACGGGCTGAGCCCCGTCCGGCACCGCCTGTGCGCCACGCCCGACGACGCCCTGCGGTTCATGCGGGAGCTGGGCGGGTCGCCCGTCGTGCTCAAGCCCCGTGACGGCGGGCTCAGCGAGGGCGTGTTCCTGGCGGAGACGGAGGAGGAGGTCGCCGAGCGCTGGGAGTGGACCCGGCGGGCCACCGACGGACCCGTCATCCTCGTCGAGGAGTTCCTGACCGGTCCCGAGTTCAGCGTCGAGTCCATCTCCGCGGGCGGGCGGCACGAGATCGCCGCCATCACCGAGAAGGTGACCACGCGGCTGCCGCGTTTCGTGGAGACCGGGCACCAGATGCCCGCGCGGCTCGACGAGGCGACGCGCTCCGCGATCGAGCTGCTTGTGACGGAGTTCCTGACGCTCATCGAGCAGAAGGACGGCCCGGTCCACACCGAGCTGCGGCTCACGGCGGCCGGTCCCCGGCTCATCGAGGCGCAGACCCGGGCCGGCGGCGACCAGATCTGGGAGCTGTGCGAGATGGTGAGCGGCGTCGACCTGATAACGGAGACCGTCACCACGCTGCTCGGTCTTCCGCGTCCGGGGCGCACGCCGGTGGCGCCCGCGGCGGCGATCCGCTTCTTCTCGTACGAGGACATACGGATCGTGGGCGTGGAGGGTGTCGCGGAGGCCCAGAACGCCGCCGGTGTGATCAGAGTGCAGTGTGCACTCGAGGCTGGTCAGGAGCTCGGCGCCCTCACCTCCTCCGCCGCGCGCCAGGGCTATGTCCTGTGCACCGGGGAGGATGCGGTCCAGGCCGTCGCCAACGCCGAGAGGGCGCGTGACCTGGTCCGGGTCAAGTCCGAGCCGCTCCTGGACGCGCCGGTCTGAGAGCCGCGGCCCCCGGGCCCGGAAGGGCTTGGCAGGCCGGCCCCCGCGACGCCCCTTTCCCGACCGGCGTCCCCATCAGGAAGGAACCCAACCGATGTCGGACCTGCCCCACGTGTGGATGCGGCACGAGACCCGAGCGAGCGAGCGTCGCGCACCCCTCGTGCCGGAGCACGCCGCCCGTCTGGTGAGCCAGGGCGTGCAGATCACGGTGGAGGAGTCGCCCCAGCGGGTGTTCCCGCTCGCCGAGTACGTCCGTGCGGGGTGCCGGACGGCACCGGCCGGAAGCTGGGTCGACGCGCCCGGGGACCAGCACATCCTGGGTCTGAAGGAGCTACCCGACGCGCCCGGCGCCCTGAGGCACCGCCACATCTTCTTCGGCCACGCCTACAAGGGGCAGGCGCGGGCCGACGAGCTGCTCGCCCGGTTCGCGGCGGGCGGCGGCGCGCTGCTGGACCTGGAGTACCTCACCGACGACTCCGGAAGACGGCTGGCCGCGTTCGGCTACTGGGCCGGCTACGTGGGTGCGGCGCTCGCGGTGCTGCACCGGCGCGACGAACTGCCCGTTCCCCTGAGCACCCTGGATCGGGACGAGTTGGACGACCGCCTGCGGCGGGGCGCCGGGGCCGGTGGCGACGCGCTGGTGATCGGGGCCCTGGGCCGCAGCGGCCGGGGCGCGTGCGACGCGCTGGAGACCGCCGGCCTCAGCCCGGTCCGCTGGGACGTGGCCGAGACCCGGGACCTGGACCGCGAGGCGCTGCTCGGGCACGACGTCCTGGTGAACACGGTCCTGGTGAACCGGCCGGTGCCGCCGTTCCTGACCCCGGAGGATCTCGACGACCCGCGGCGCCGCATCCGCGTCGTCGTGGACGTGACCTGCGACGTGACCTCCGAGTGCAATGTGCTGCCGGTCTACACCAGCACCACCAGTTGGGAACGGCCCGTGCTGCGGCTGCGTGACGGCGAGCGTCCGGTGGACCTCATCGCCATCGACAACCTGCCCTCGTTGCTGCCGCTGGAGGCCAGTCACGCCTTCTCGGCAGAACTCCACCCTCACTTGCTGGATCTGAACGGCGACGCCTCCCCTTGGAAGCGCGCTCTGCGCCTTTTCGAGGACGCGGTCGATTCCGCCCACCTTCCCCCCGCCGAGGAGACCGCCCATGCCGAATGAGGCTCCGATCGCCGCCAGCGGCACCGTCCACTGGATCGGCACCGGTCTGTCGACCGGGCGGACCGGTCTCGCCCTGCTGTGCGATCACGCCGAGCGCGTAGTGCTGTGGGACCGCACCACCGAACGCGCCGAGCGCAGACTCGCGAGCCTGGGGCTGGCCGGCCGCGCCGAGGTGCGGGCGCTGTCCCCGGCCGCTCTGGCGGCCGAAGTGCACGCGGGCGACGTGGTCGTCTCGATGCTGCCCGCCGCCGAGCACCCGGGTCTGCTGCGGCTGGCCGCCGCGCGTGGGGCGCACTTCGCCTGCACCAGCTACGTGTCGGACGAGCTGAGCGTGCCGGCGGAAGAGATGGCCGCCGCCGGCCTGACCGTCCTGACCGAGGCCGGTCTCGATCCCGGTATCGATCACCTGATGGCACATCAGCTGGTGGAGCGGGCCCGGCGGGAGGCAGGCGACTCCGCGGCGGGCGTGGCCTTCACCTCGTACTGCGGCGGCGTCCCGGCCGTGCCGAACGACTTCCGCTACCGCTTCAGCTGGGCGCCGTACGGGGTGCTGGCCGCGCTCGGCTCGCCGGCCCGCTATGTCGACGGCGGCCTCGAACGCACTGCCCGGCATCCCTGGGAGGCGACCCGGCAACTAGTTCTGGCAGGCGAGGAGTTCGAGGTCTACCCCAACCGCGACAGCGTGCCGTTCGTCACCCAGTACGGCTTCCCCGAGCGCTGGCACCTGGACACCTTCGTCCGCGGCACGCTGCGCAACGCGGGCTGGCGCGCGGCTTGGTCGGACGTCTTCGCGACCGTGCGGACCCGGGACGAGGCCCGGATACGGGCGCTCGCCAAGGAGCTGGCGGACCGGTATCCGACGGGGGCGGCCGACCGGGACCGGGTGGTGCTCTCCGTCGCCCTGGAGCTCCGCGGGCCCGACGGCGGCACCCGGTGGCGCGGCGGGCAGCTGCTGGACGTGACCGGCGACGAGCAGGAGAGCGCGATGGCGAAGTGCGTGTCCCTGCCGCTGGCCTTCGGGCTGACCCGCCTGCTGGACGGTGCGCTGTCGGCAGGTCTGCACCGCGCGGCGGAGTCGGCGGACGAGGCCGCCCGGTGGCTGCGCTTTCTTGACGGCCACGGGCTGCACATCCGCGGCTTCGGATCCGAGGACGCGCAAACCTCGCCCGAGGATCTCTTCCCGGCATACCGGCCCGCGAAAGCGTGAGGCAAGGACACCCCTCTTCCCGTCACCGATGCCGAGCGGGCCGGCCGGGGTGGCTCCCAGAACGACCCCAGGAACCGCTCAGGGGCCCGACCCGCCAAGCGGATCAGGCCCCTGAGCCGGTACGTCACCCTCGGGGTGGCGGGATGTGAACCCACGGCCCCTTCGTCCCGGACGAAGGGGTCCCTCCGCTCAGTCCACCCGCCCCAGCACCACCGGCGAAGCCGTGAACGCCGTCCCGGCAGGGACGATGTCGAACGAGCCCTCCGTCGCCTCCAGGGCGTAGGAGAAGCGCTCCGGGGTGTCCGTGTGGAGGGTCAGCAGGGGCTGGCCCGCGACGACCGTGTCGCCCGGCTTGGCGTGGAGTTCCACGCCCGCGCCGGCCTGCACCGGGTCCTCCTTGCGGGCGCGGCCCGCGCCCAGGCGCCAGGCGGCGATGCCGATGTCGTAGGCGTCGAGGCGGGTGAGGACGCCGGAGGCGGGGGCCGTGACCACATGCTGCTCACGGGCCACGGGGAGGGTCGCGTCCGGGTCGCCGCCCTGGGCCGCGATCATGCGGCGCCAGACGTCCATCGCGGAGCCGTCGGCCAGGGCCTTGGCCGGGTCGGCGTCCTTGAGGCCGGCCGCGTCGAGCATCTCGCGGGCCAGGGCGAGGGTCAGCTCGACCACGTCCGCCGGGCCGCCGCCCGCCAGGACCTCCACGGACTCGCGGACCTCCAGCGCGTTGCCCGCCGTCAGGCCGAGGGGGGTGGACATGTCGGTGAGGAGGGCGACCGTCTTCACCCCGTGGTCGGTGCCGAGGCCCACCATGGTGGAGGCCAGCTCACGGGCGTCCTCGATGTTCTTCATGAAGGCGCCGGAGCCGACCTTCACGTCCAGGACCAGGGAGCCCGTGCCCTCCGCGATCTTCTTCGACATGATGGACGACGCGATCAGCGGGATCGCCTCCACCGTGCCGGTCACGTCGCGCAGGGCGTACAGCTTCTTGTCGGCCGGAGCCAGGCCGTCGCCCGCCGCGCAGATCACCGCGCCGACGCCGTCCAGCACCGCCAGCATCTCCTCGTTGGAGAGCAGCGCCCGCCAGCCGGGGATGGACTCCAGCTTGTCCAGGGTGCCGCCGGTGTGGCCGAGGCCGCGCCCGGAGAGCTGCGGGACGGCCGCGCCGCAGGCGGCGACCAGCGGGGCCAGCGGAAGCGTGATCTTGTCGCCGACGCCGCCCGTGGAGTGCTTGTCGGCGGTCGGGCGGGACAGCGAGGAGAAGTCCATGCGCTCGCCGGAGGCGATCATCGCCGCGGTCCAGCGGGCGATCTCCCGGCGGTCCATCCCGTTGAGCAGGATCGCCATGTTGAGGGCGGCCATCTGGTAGTCGGCGACCTCGCCGCGGGTGTACGCGTCGATGACCCAGTCGATCTGCTCGTCGGTCAGTGCGGCGCGGTCCCGCTTGCTGCGGATGACGGAGATGGCGTCCATGGCCAGGGAGTTCCTTCCGGGAGGTGCAGGTGTGCGGCCCCCCTGCTCGCACTGCGGGCAGGGGGGCCGCACGGACTTACTTGGTGAGATGGTCCGGGCCGAAGGCCTGCGGAAGCATCTCGGAGAGCGGGAGGACGCCCTCGGGGGTGTCCAGCAGCAGCGAGGGCCCGCCGAACTCGTACAGGAGCTGGCGGCAGCGGCCGCACGGCACGAGGAGGGCGCCGGTGCCGTCCACACAGGTGAAGTGTGTCAGGCGCCCGCCGCCGGTGCGCTGGAGGTGCGAGACCAGCCCGCACTCGGCGCACAGCCCGAGCCCGTAGGAGGCGTTCTCCACGTTGCAGCCGGTGACCGTGCGGCCGTCGTCGACCCGGGCGGCCACGCCGACCGGGTAGCCCGAGTAGGGGGCGTAGGCGTGGGCCATGGCCTCGCGGGCCTCGGCGCGCAGCTTCTCCCAGTCGAACGAGTCGGACGAGCCCGACGAGCCGGACGGGCCGGTCGCGGTGGTCACTTGCCCTGCCCCTTCCGGTACCGCATGCCGTCCGCCTTCGGCATCCGCAGCCGCTGCGCGGAGAGCGACAGCACCAGCAGCGTGACGACGTACGGGGTGGCGCCGACGAAGTCGCTGGGGACCTCGTCGGTGAACAGGTACCAGGCCAGGACCAGTACGGCCATGACCGCGCTGATCACACCTTGCCAGAGCGCCTTGCGGTACAGCTTCCAGCCCGCGAGGGCGGCGAGCAGCACGACCAGCAGGAGCAGCAGGGCGTGCACGGTGACACCGCCGTTGCGGAGCTGGAGGGCGTCGGAGTAGCCGAACAGGGCGGCGCCCATGGCCAGGCCACCGGGCCGCCAGTTGCCGAAGATCATCGCCGCGAGGCCGATGTAACCGCGGCCGCCGGTCTGGCCCTCCAGGTACGTGTGCGAGGTGACCAGCGCGAGGAAGGCACCGCCGAGGCCGGCGAGACCGCCGGAGATGGCGACGGCCGCGTACTTGTACTGGTACACGTTCACGCCGAGCGACTCCGCCGCGACCGGGTTCTCGCCGCAGGAGCGCAGGCGCAGGCCGAACGAGGTCCGCCACAGCACCCACCAGCTGCCCACGAAGAGCAGCACGGCGAGGATCGTCACCACGGACACGTCGGTGACGATACCGCCGAGGATGCCCGCGATGTCGGAGATGAGGAACCAGTGGTGTTGCTCGACCGAGTGCAGCGCGCCGGAGAGGCCGGGCACGGTGATGTCGGTGAGGGAGTCGACCGGCGGGGACTGCTTGGGGTTGCCGCCCGCCTCGGCGGCCTGGCCGCCGGCGAAGAAGAGCTTGGCGAGGTACTGCGTGGCGCCCAGCGCGAGCAGGTTGATCGCCACACCGGAGACGATGTGGTCGACCCCGAAGGTCACCGTGGCGACCGCGTGCACCAGTCCGCCGAGGACACCGAAGCCGATGCCGCACAGCAGGCCGAGCCAGGGGCTGGACTGCCAGCCGATCCAGCCCGCGCCGAAGGTGCCGAGGATCATCATGCCCTCGAGGCCGATGTTGACCACGCCGGCCCGCTCGGACCACAGGCCGGCCAGACCGGCGAGGCCGATCGGCACGGCGAGCCCGAGGGCGGCGTTGACCTGGCCCTCGGAGGTGAGCTGGTTGGCCCCGGTGACCATGCGCACGGCGGCGATGAGCAGCAGGGCGCCGGCGACGATCAGGAAGATCCGGGTGGTGGAGCGGCCCGAGCGCTTGTCCGCGCTGCCCGGGGCCTTGGGCGCCGCGGGCGGCGGCGCGTCCGTCATCGTGGCGGTCATCACGCCACCTCCTGCATCTCGGTCGGCTTGGCGGCCTGGGCGGCGAGTTCGGCACCGACCCGCTGCTGCTGGCGCTTGAGGCCGTAGCGGCGGACGACCTCGTAGGCGATCACGACGCACAGGACGATGACGCCCTGGATCACGCCGAGGATCTCCTTGTCGTAGCCCTGGAACTCCAGGTGGTTGGTGGTGCGCTCCAGGAAGCCCCACAGCAGGGCGCCGAGCGCGATGCCCACCGGGTTGTTACGGCCCAGCAGCGCGATGGCGATGCCGGTGAAGCCGATGCCCGCCGGGAAGCTGTTGTCGAACTGGTGGCCGTCGTTCAGCAGCGTCGGCATGCCGATCAGTCCGGCCACCGCGCCGGAGATGATCATGCTGGTGGCGATCATCTTCTTGACGCTGACGCCGCTCGCGGCGGCGGCCGACTCGGACTGGCCGACGGTGCGCAGGTCGTAGCCGAAGCGGGTGCGGCCGAGGACGAACCAGTAGGCGACGCCGACCAGGACGGCGAGCACGATGAGGCTGTCCAGCATGCCCGCCGGGCCCGCGTTGAAGTTCGGCAGGAAGGACGAGGAGGGCAGCGGCTTGGTGGAGACCAGGGTGCCCGCCGCGTCGAGGTGGCCGAGCTTGCCCGGCTGGAGGAGGTAGCCGATGATCGCGGTCGCGATCGAGTTCAGCATGATCGTCGCGATGACCTCGCTGACCCCCCGGGTCACCTTGAGGATGCCGGCGATGGCCGCCCACAGGGCACCGGTCGCCATGGCCGCCAGGATGATCAGCGGGACGGCCAGCCAGCCGGGCACGGTCAGCGCGCCGCCGAGGACGGCGGCGACGAACGCGGCGAGGCGGTACTGGCCGTCGACACCGATGTTGAACAGGTTCATGCGGAAGCCGATGGCCACCGCGACACCCGCGAGGTAGTACGTCGTCGCCTTGTTCAGGATGTAGACCTGGCTGTCGCTGGCGAAGCCGTAGGTCACCATGTCGCTGAACGCGGCGCCCGGGTTCTTGCCGGTCGCGAGGATCACCAAGGCGGTGACCACGAGCGCGGCGACGACCGCGAGCAGCGGCGCGGCTATGCCGAGGAACAGCCGCTCCTTGTCGATCCGTGAGGTCAGCTTGTTCATCGGTCGGCGTCCTCTGTGTGCTCCAGGTGGCCGGAGGCGGCACCGGTCATGGCGGAGCCCAGCTCCTCGGGGGTGATCGTCGCGGGGTCGGCGTCGGCGACCAGGCGGCCGCGGAACATCACCCGCAGGGTGTCGGAGAGGCCGATCAGCTCGTCCAGGTCGGCGGAGATCAGCAGCACCGCCAGACCCGCGCGGCGGGCCTCGCGGATGTAGTCCCAGATGGCCGCCTGCGCGCCGACGTCCACACCACGGGTGGGGTGGGCGGCGATGAGCAGCTTGGGGTCGTGGCTCATCTCGCGCCCGACGATCAGCTTCTGCTGGTTGCCGCCGGAGAGCGAGGCCGCGGTCACGTCGATGCCGGGCGTACGCACGTCGTAGTCGGCGACGATCCGCTCGGTGTCCGCGCGGGCGGCCTTGATGTCGATCAGGCCACGGCGGGAGTTGGGGCGCTCGGTGACATGGCCGAGGATGCGGTTCTCCCACAGCGGCGCTTCCAGGAGCAGGCCGTGGCGGTGGCGGTCCTCGGGGACGTAGCCGATGCCGGACTCGCGGCGGCGGCGAGTGGGCACGGCGGAGATGTCCTCGCCGTCGAGCACCACGACGCCCGCGTCCAGAGCGCGCATGCCCATGATCGCCTCGACCAGCTCGGACTGGCCGTTGCCCTCCACGCCCGCGATGCCGAGGACCTCGCCCTTGTGGATGGTGAGGGAGACCTCGCCGAGGATGATCCGCTCCACGCCGTCCAGGTCCTTCTGGGCGAGGTGCAGCCCGGAGACCTCCAGCATGGGAACGTCCGTGACCGTGGACTCCTCGGTCTCGGGCGTGGGCAGTTCGCTGCCGACCATCAGCTCGGCGAGCTGCTTGGGCGTCGTGCTGCTCGGCTCGGCCGTGCCGACGGTCGTGCCGCGCCGGATGACGGTGATCTCGTCGGCGACCGACAGCACCTCGCCCAGCTTGTGCGAGATGAAGATGACGGTGAGGCCCTCGGCCTTCAGCTCGCGCAGGTTGTCGAAGAGGGCGTCGACCTCCTGGGGCACGAGGACCGCGGTGGGCTCGTCGAGGATCAGGGTCTTGGCGCCCCGGTAGAGGACCTTGAGGATCTCCACGCGCTGGCGGTCGGCGACGCCCAGCGCCTCGACAAGGACGTCGGGGCGGACGTTCAGGCCGTACGCGTCGGAGATCTCCTTGATCTTGGCGCGCGCCTTGCCCGCGATGCCGTAGAGCTTCTCGGCGCCGAGGACGACGTTCTCCAGGACGGTGAGGTTGTCGGCGAGCATGAAGTGCTGGTGCACCATGCCGATGCCGCGCGCGATGGCGTCACCGGGGTTGTGCAGGACGACCTGCTCGCCGGCCACCGTGATGGTGCCCTCGTCCGGCTGCTGCATGCCGTAGAGGATCTTCATCAGGGTGGACTTGCCGGCGCCGTTCTCGCCGCACAGGGCATGAACCGTGCCGGTGCGGACCGTGATGTCGATGTCGCGGTTGGCGACGACGCCGGGGAAACGCTTGGTGATGCCGCGCAGTTCGACGGCAGCGGGAGGGCTGGACGCGTTGATGGCGCACTCTCCTCGGGGAAAGGGGCTGCGTGGGGGAGGGAGGGCAGGCGTCGGCGACGCTAGCGCGGCAACTCGGTACTACACGCGTAGAGTTGACACATTGTTATGGCCCGGCGGGAGGCGCTCCGAAAGGCGCCCCCACGCCGAGCCACGGTCCTGGGTGGACCGGTCAGATCACGGGGTGGTCTTGACCTTGACGGAGCCGTCGACGATCTTCTTCTTCGCGGCGTCCAGCTTGGGCTGGATGTCGTTGATGAAGCCGCCGCTCGTGGCCAGCGAAACGCCGTTCTTGGCCAGCGAGTAGACGTTGTTGCCGGTCAGCGGCTTGCCGTCGTGGACGGACTTGATGAAGTCGTAGACGCCGACGTCGACGTTCTTGACGACCGAGGTCAGGATCGAGCTCTTGTACTTGGCCAGACCCGGGATGTTGTACTGGTCCGAGTCGACGCCGATCGCCCAGGCGCCCTTCTTGCCGTTGACGGCCTCGATGGCGCCGTTGCCGGAGGAGCCGGCCGCCGAGTAGACGACGTCGGCGCCGTTGTCCAGCATGCCCTGCGCGGCCTCCTTGCCCTTGTCGGGGCTGGCGAAGCCGGAGGTGTCCGTGCCGTGGCTCAGGTACTGGACGTCGACCTTGATCTTCGGGTTCGTGTCCTTGACGCCCTGGGCGTAGCCCGCCTCGAACTTCTTGATCAGCGGGACGTCGACACCGCCGATGAAGCCGACGTGCTTGGTCTTGGTCTTCAGCGCGGCGGCGACACCGGCCAGGTAGGAGCCCTGCTCCTCGGTGAAGGTGATGCTGTCGGCGTTCTTGGCCTTCACGACCGAGTCGACGATGCCGAAGCTGGTCTTCGGGTACTTGACGGCGACCTTGTCCATCGACACGGCGTAGGCGTAACCCACGGCGATGATCGGGTTGTAGCCCGCGTCCGCCAGGTCCGACAGGCGCTGCTCGCGGTCGGCCTCGGTGTCGGTGGTCTTCGCGGTCAGCTCCTTGAGGGAACCGCTGAACTCACCCTTCGCCTTGTCGGCACCGCGCGCGGCGGAGTCGTTGAAGGAGTGGTCACCACGGCCGCCGACGTCGAAGGCGAGACCGATCTTGACACCCTTGCCGTCACCGGAGGGGGAGGACGACTTGTCGTTCTCGGAGGAGGTGCTGCCACAGGCCGTGGCAGTAAGGGCGAGAGCTGCGGTGGCTATACACGCAGCGGAAAGCTTGGCTACCCGGCGCACGGGAAGGCTCCTTCACCTGACCTGAGCGCCACCATGGCGCTTGGTGGGAGCGTCTGACGACGCCCCGGCCGAGACGCCCCGTCGGCGTCGGCTTCGCGGCATCGTAACGCGCGTAGATGTCAGAAAAACACCTCTCGGGCAGCTGTTATCGAACCGAGGCAAACGGCACTTGAACTCGATCTGCCGAGCCCTGGGCCGCCATGTTTCGGGGCGGATACGAATGGCCTGCGGATGTGTTGCGCGAACGGCCCCCGCGTGCCACGCGGGGGCCGTTCCGGGTCCTGCCGGGTGCCGGTCACACCTCGGGCGACTCCATCAGCGCGGCCGCGGTGAACAGCTCCACGCCGACCGTGATCGCGTTCTCGTCGGCGTCGAAGTCGCCCTGGTGCAGATCGCGTACGGTCCGCTCACCGGGGCGGCGGACGCCGAGGCGGGCCATCGCGCCGGGGACGTGCTCCAGGTACCAGGAGAAGTCCTCGCCGCCGAGGCTCTGCTCGGTGGACTCCACCGAGTCCAGCCCGCGGCGGGCGACCATCGCGCGGCGCAGCAGCTCGGCGGTCTCGCGGTCGTTGACGACCGGGGGCACCCCGCGCACGTAGGTGATCTCCGACTTGGCGCCGTGCAGGGTGGCGACCTCGTCGATGGCCGCGTGCACGATGTCGGGCGCGTCCCGCCAGGCGTCCAGGTCCAGGCAGCGGACGGTGCCGGAGAGCTCGGCGTGCTGCGGGATGACGTTGGCCGCGTGGCCCGACTCGATACGGCCCCAGGTCAGGGCGAGTCCGCTGCGGGTGTCGACCCGGCGGGCGATCAGCGCGGGCACGTCGGTGGCGACGCGGGCGGCGGCGGTGACCAGGTCAGTGGTCAGGTGCGGCCGGGCGGTGTGGCCGCCGGGGCCGTCCAGGGCCACGTCGAGCCGGTCGCAGGCGCTGGTGATGGGGCCGTGCCGCAGGCCGATCCGGCCGCACTCCACCTTGGGGTCGCAGTGCAGGGCGAGGATGCGGCCGACACCTTCGAGCGCGCCGTCGGCGATGGCGGTCAGGGCGCCGCCGGGGAGCTGCTCCTCGGCGGGCTGGAAGATCAGCCGTACCGGCCGGGACAGCAGGCCCTGCGCGTGCAGCGCGGCGAGCACCAGGCCGGCGCCGAGCACGACGGTGGTGTGCACGTCATGGCCGCAGGCGTGGGCGCGGTCGGGCACCGTGGACCGGTACGCGCAGTCCTTGGTGTCCGGGATGGGCAGCGCGTCGATGTCGGCCCGCAGGGCCAGCAGCGGTACGCCGGAGCGCTCGCCCTCGGTGTGCCCGATGTCGCAGATGAGCCCGGTTCCGGTGACCAGGACGCGGGGCTTCAGCCCGGCCCGCTCCAGCCGCTCCTTGATGGCGGCGGTGGTGCGGAACTCCTGGTTGCCCAGCTCGGGGTGCATGTGCAGGTCGCGGCGGAAGGCTACGAGCTCGGCGTGCAGTGACTCGCTGAGCGCGCCGGGGAGCACAGCACCGGGAAGATCGGCCACGGTCTCTCGGGTCATCAATCGGTTCACCCTCTGAAGGGTAGGACGCCCGGACGGTCAACTGACCCTCGATCAACAAAAGTTCAGCCCGTTGGGGGGAAGAAAACTTGACCGGCGGACGCATGGCGGTGGACTGGGTTGGGTAAAACCTTTCTTTCTCCCTCCACGGATACCACGCCCGCCGCCCCGGCGCTCGGTTTGTCCAGGGACCGGACCCGCGCGGCGCGGCGGCGCCGGTAGGGTGCGGCGGCGTGACCGACACCACCGCGGACTTCCTGCACACCACCCGCTCGTCCTACGACGCGTTCGCCAAGGAGTACGCCGAGCGCTTCCCCTCGGGCCTCCCCCATCCCCTGGACCGCTCCCTGATCAGCGCTTTCGCCGAGCTGGTCAAGGAGAACGGCCCGGCCCCGGTGGCCGACCTGGGCAGCGGGCCGGGGTTCGTCACCGCCCTGCTGGACGGTCTGGGCGTGCCGGTGTTCGGGGTGGACCTCTCCCCCGCGATGGTGGCTCTGGCCCGCGAGGCCCATCCGCGCCTGCGCTTCCACATCGGCTCGATGACCGCGCTGGACCTGCCGGACGCCACTCTCGGCGGCATCCTGGCCCTCTACTCCACGATCCACGTCCCGGACGACGCCCTCCCGCGCGCCTTCGCCGAGTTCCACCGCACGCTGCGCCCCGGCGCGCCGGTCCTGCTGGCCTTCCAGACCGGCGAGGCCGACTACCTGCACCTGACGGAACGCTTCGGGCACGAGATCGATCTGCACTACTACATGCGCTCCCCCGCGGCGGTCACCGCCGGCCTCAGGGAGGCGGGCCTGACCCCGGTCGCGTCCGTGGTCCGGGAACCCCAGGGCGAGGAGGCGCGGGCGCGGGGGTTCGTACTGGCGCGGAAGGACTGACCTCTCAGGTCCCCGGCGCCACCGTGGTCAGCCGGTGCGTGTCACGGGCCGTGCCCGTCACCCCCGACAGGAAGTCCTGGGCCCGGGGGGAGGCGTGGGCGGTGAGCCAGGCCGGGTCTATGTCGCAGACGGCGACGCGGACGCCGGTGCCCTTGAGGGCGAGGGGCAGGGTGTGGACGACCGTGGAGGGGAAGCTCAGCACGGTACCGCCGATCGGGCCCCGCCGGGCGATGAGTTCGAGCGGCAGGTCGGGGCGGACGACCTCCAGGCCGGTCTCGGTGGCCAGCCGGTGCAGCTTCGGGGTGCTCTCGCGGCGGTGGGCGAAGTACCGGGTGGCGCCGTGGGCCTTCGCCAGGGCCTGGACGGCCGCGAGGTAGCGGTCGGCGTCGACCACGCCGGTCTCCACCAGGGAGGTGCCGACCAGGTCGGCGCTCTTCGTCACGCGGGGCGGGCCGAAGCGGGCGCGGGTCCACGTGAACTCGTTGGCGGTGACCGTGACACCGTCCGGGGTCTGGGTCACCGGCATCGCGGAGAAGACCTCCACCCGCCGGCCGGCGCTCGGGGTGAGCCGGCGCCGGGCGGTGGCGGAGACCGGGGCGAAGAGCAGGTCACGGGGTCCGGGCGGACCGCCCTTGCGGTGCCAGCGCACCAGGCGTTCCCCGCGGGCCAGCTGGGCGACGAACTCCATGGTGGCGGTGCCGTCGTCCACCACGACCAGCTCGGGTGCCCGGGTGATGGTGAGCAGGAGCTGTACGTAGCGGGAGAAGGGGTCGCCCATGACGATCCGGCCGGCCCGCCGGAGCGCCCCGGCCAGCGCGCCGACGGTCTGGAACGGGGCGCTCGCGCCGCCCCGCGCCTCCTCCCAGCGCACCTCGTACCCCTCGTCCCGGGCGAGGTCGGCCATGCGGCGCAGCTGGCCCCGGGTCATGGGGTCGGTGGGGGCCAGTACGACGAGTGTCAGTTCCGCCCCGGCCCCCCGGCGCGCGGGCACCCCGCCCGCGTGGGCCCACTCCAGTACGTTCAGCAGTTGCACCGGGCTCTCCACGAAGGCGAGCGTGCGGGCAGGGGGGCCGGGGTGTCCGGCGCGAGGGCTCATGGGGGCTGGTGACCGTCCCGTCGTAGAGCAGTCGGGCGAGGGAGGGGTCAGACCGTGACCGGCTCGCCCGCGGCGGCGGCGATCTCCGCCTCGGCGACCACACCGGAGACCCGGCGCAGCTTCTTCATCGGGCCCAGCTCGGAGTCGTAGACCTTCTTGACGCCGTCGCCGAGGGACGCCTCGACGGCGCGGATGTCGCGGACCAGGCGGACCAGGCCCTGCGGCTCGACGGAGGCGGCCTGGTCGGAGCCCCACATGGCGCGGTCCAGGGTGATGTGGCGCTCGACGAAGACGGCGCCGAGGGCGACGGCGGCCAGCGTGGTCTGCAGGCCCGTCTCGTGGCCGGAGTAGCCGATCGGGACGTTCGGGAACTCCTTCTCCAGCGTGTTGATCACGCGGAGGTTCAGCTCCTCGGCCTTGGCCGGGTAGGTGGAGGTGGCGTGGCAGAGCAGGATGTTCTCCGAGCCGAGCACCTCGACCGCGTGGCGGATCTGCTTCGGGGTGGACATGCCGGTGGAGAGGATCACCGTGCGGCCGGTGGCGCGCAGGGCGCGCAGCAGCTCGTCGTCGGTCAGGGAGGCGGAGGCCACCTTGTGGGCGGGGACGTCGAACTTCTCCAGGAAGGCGACGGCCTCGGTGTCCCACGGGGAGGCGAACCAGTCGATCCCCTTCTCCTTGCAGTACGCGTCGATCCGGCGGTACTCGTCCTCGCCGAACTCCACGCGGTGGCGGTAGTCGATGTAGGTCATCCGGCCCCAGGGGGTGTCGCGCTCGATGTCCCACTGGTCGCGCGGGGTGCAGATCTCCGGGGTGCGCTTCTGGAACTTCACGGCGTCGCAGCCGGCCTCGGCGGCGGCGTCGATCAGCTTGAAGGCGTTCTCCAGCTCACCGTTGTGGTTGATGCCGATCTCGCCGGTGATGTAGACCGGGCGGCCGGGGCCGGCCTCGCGGGAACCGAAGTGGCGGATGCGGGAGTTGGCGCTCATGTCAGGTGTTTCCTTAACTGCTTGCGGGGGTGGGGAGGGTGTCGAGGGAGGGGCCGAGGAGCCAGCCCGCGATCTCACGGATCGCGCCGTATCCGCCGGGGACGGTGGTGACGGCGCGGGCGGCGCCGCGTACGGCGTCGTGGGCGTCGGCGACCGCGACGGGCCAGCCGACGAGGGCGAGGCAGGGCAGGTCGTTGACGTCGTTGCCGGCGTAGAGCACCCGCTCGGGTGCGATGCCCTGCTCCTCGCACCACTGCTTGAGGGCGAGGTCCTTGCGGTCGATGCCGTGCAGCACCGGCAGCCGGAGCTTGCGGGCGCGGGCGGCGACGACGGGGTTCTGCTCGGTGGACAGGATCAGCGTCGGCACCCCGGCGCGGCGCAGCGCGGCGATGCCGAGCCCGTCGCCCCGGTGCACGGAGACGAACTCCCGTCCGTCGGTGTCGATCAGCACCCGGTCGTCGGTCTGGGTGCCGTCGAAGTCGAGGACGACGGCGTCGACGTCGTCGCGGGTGGGCAGCGCGCCCGCCGGGACGGTGTCGAGCAGCGGGGCCAGGGCGCGGGCGCGGGCCAGGTCGTGCGGGTCGTCGATCTCCAGCACGCGGGCCGGGTCGGTGCGGACCAGCTCGGTACGGCCGAAGAAGCGGTGGCCGTGGGCGCGGAAGCCGGTGACGTCCATCGCGTAGGCGGCGCCGGTCTCCAGCAGGTCCTGCGGGCGGTCCTGGCGGCGGGGGCGCACGGCCTTGTCGTGGTTGACGCCGAAGCCGCCGGGCTCGCCGGGGGTGCCGTCGCGCCAGACGAAGCCGTGGAACGGGGCGACGGTGACGGCCGTGTCGGCGCCGTCGCGGACGACCGCCTCGGCGACCCGGCCGATGTCGTCGGCGAGCAGGAAGGGGCTGGTGCACTGCACGAGCAGCACCACGTCGACGGCCGCGCGGGCGCGCTCCTCGAAGGCGTCCAGGGCGTGCAGGACGGCGGCCTCGGAGGTGGCGGTGTCGCCGGCGATGGCGGCGGGCCGGGTGACGACCTCGGCGCCGGCCGCGCGGGCCTCGGCGGCCACGGCGGCGTCGTCGGTGGAGACGACGACGTCGGTGACGGCGGGCGCGGCCAGGCAGGCGCGCACCGCGCGGGCCACCAGCGGGACGCCGCCGACGGGGGCGAGGTTCTTGGCGGGCACCCCCTTGGAGCCGCCGCGCGCCGGGATCACGGCGAGCACCCGGCGCGGCGGGTCGCCCGGATCGGCGGGCCAGTGGGTCATGGGGTCAGCTCCTTGAGAGGAAGAGGGTGCGGTACTCACAGCTCGCCCATCCGCCGGATCACCGGGGCGACCCGCTGGACGCCGTGCCGGTACGCGCCCCGGGCGGCCCGGCGCACGATCTGCCGGACGGGTCCCGCCTCCGCGCGGGTGGCGGGGCTGCCGGGCAGCGGGGCGCCGTCGGGACCGAGGTGGTGGCGGGCGAGGATGCCGGGCAGATAGCCGGGCGCGGTCTCGGGGGTGTAGTAGGGCTCCAGCGGCGGCAGCGCGCCGGACCGCTCCAGCAGGGCGGCGATCCGGGCGCGGGCCGCGTCGAAGGCGCCCGCGTACGAACCGTCTCCGGCGGCGACGCCCTGCCGGGCCAGCCACGTGAGGTCCGGCTCCGGGCGGTGCCCGGCGTCCAGCCGGTCCCAGGAGGTGAGGCACCCGGAGCCCAGGAAGTGGTGGTTGCCCAGCGCCTCCCGCACCCCGAGGTCGGTCAGCACGGCCGTCGGAATGCGCCGGTGCAGGGACTCCAGGGCGGCGGTGGAGCTGACGGTGACCAGCAGGTCGGTCCGGTCCAGCACCTCCCCCATGTGCCCGTACACCAGGCGGAGGTTGGCCGGCAGCTCCCGCCCCCGGACCAGCTTCTGGTACGGCAGCTCCTCAATGTGCGTGGTGTGTTCACCGGGCTTGGAGCGCAGCTTGAGCAGCACCTCGCGCTCGGGGTGCCGCCGGGCGTGGGCGACGAGCCGGTCCAGCAGGTAGGTGCGGTCGGCGCGGTTCTCCGGTACGGAGGGCTGCGCGGCGAACGTCACGGTGCGCGGCGCCCCCTCACCCGTGTACGGCTGGCCGCCGAGGAACGGCAGCGCCACCTCGGTGACCGCCCCGGCGTCCGCCCCGACCCCCTCGTACACCGCGCGGAACCGGTCCGCGTCCTGGGCCGAGTTGGCGAGGACGAGGTCGGCGCCGTGCCGCAGCAGCAGGCCGTCGGCGAGCTTCTCGTAGACGACACCGACGTAACCGGTGACGACCACCGGGCGCGGACCGCTCCCCCAGGCGTGCCTCAGGCCGTGCAGCATGGCCTGCACCCCGCCGCCGACCAGCGCGAGGACCAGGATGTCGTAGGACTCCCCGGTGACGGCGCGCAGGAACTCCGCGCCGGTGACCTCGCGGAGCGAGTCGGCGGTGGCGCCGGTCTCCGTGAGCTGGCGGGGTGTCGGGGTGGCCCGGCCTCGCAGGAGGTAGCCGTCGAGCCGTCCGGCAGCGGCGGGAGCGATACGGCGCGCGGTGAGCGCGCCCCACTTCCACCGGGTGTCGGAATCGGCGAGGACGGCGATCCGCGGGGACTTCGTTGCACTTGCTGGCACGCCGAAGACGCTAGGAAGCGATTCGTAGCCGCGGCCCAACCCGAACTCAACAAACGGTTAACAGCACATCGACGAATGGGGATTCGGGCCCGGATCCGCCCTCGGGAAAACCCGGTTCACGGCTTCGCCACGCGTCGTTCACCCGGTATCAATTCGAGCGTCGACACGAATGCCGGGCCCCGCCCTAACGTCCTCGGCGTGGTCAAGCTCTCGGTCATCGTGCCGTTCTACAACGTGCAGCAATACGCGCCGGACACATTGAGGAGTCTTCGTGCGAACGCGCGGGACGATTACGAGTTCATTCTCGTGGACGACTGTTCCCGCGACGGGACGCCGGGCATCCTCGAGCGCGCCGGACGCGAACTGCCGGGCGCCGTCGTCGTCCGGCACGAGCGCAACGGCGGGCTGGCGACCGCCCGCAACACCGGTCTGGACCGCGCGCGCGGCGAGTACCTGACGTTCCTCGACGGCGACGACTGGCTCGCCCCCGGCTACTACGACCGACTGGTCGCGCGCATGGACGACCTGGGGTGCGACTTCCTGCGCACCGACCACGTCCAGTGCACCGGCCGGGCCCGGTCGGTGCACCGGGTGCCGCACGGCCGGCGCGACGCCGTCCTGGACCCGAGGGCGGCCATCCTGCCCGCGGACCGGTCGACGTCGGTGGACTACGCGTACGCCTGGGCCGGGATCTACCACCGGCGGCTCGCGGAGCGGGGGCTGCTGCACTTCACGGACGGGCTGCGCACGGCGGAGGACCGGCCGTGGATCTGGCGGCTGCACCGGGAGGCGGAGTCGTTCGCCGTGGTCGGGCTGCTCGGCGTCTTCTACCGGCGCGGGGTCGCCTCCTCGCTGACCCAAATCGGCGACGTCCGCCAGCTCGATTTCCTGCGCGCCTTCGACCAGGTCATAGCGGAGACAACCGCCGACCGGGATGCGGAGGAACTGCTGCCGAAGGCCGTGCGCACCTATTGCGCGATCATTTCCCACCATCTGGGAAGCATCGAGAGGTTCGAGCCCGCGGTGGCGAGAAAACTGAAATCCCTGAGCGCGGCCGCCCTCAGGCGCATGCCGCAGGACGTGCTGAACGAGGCGCTGGACTCGATGGATCTGGCCCGCGCCACCCGGCTGCGCCGGCTGCGCCGCCGCCCCTCCCCCGCCGGGGCCGCCGCGTGACCACCCAGATCTTCCAGGCGTCCACGCTGTACGGCGTGGCCACGCTGGCCGCCGCCCTGGACTCCGGCTGCTTCGCCCCCGCCGACCGGCGCCTGCTGCTGGTCTGCAACAACGCGGCGACCCCCGAGACCACGCCCCCGCTGGACGAGATGCCCGGCTTCGAGCGGCTGCGGGACCGGTTCGACGACGTGCTGTCCTACAACGAGACCATCCACCCCTTCCACCCCGGCGGCTGGCTGCCCCGCGCGGACGACATGCCGCTGTGGCAGCGGTACTTCCGCCACGAGTGGCGGCTGGGGGACGGACCGGTCGAGCTGGCGGTCGAGTCGATCCAGGTCAACCCGTCGCTGGCGCTCGCGCAGATCTTCACCGGCGCCCCGGTCACGGTCTACGCCGACGGCCTGATGAGTTACGGCCCCACCCGCAACAAGATCGACCCGCTGGTCGGCACCCGCGTGGACCGGCTGCTCCACCTCGACCTCGTACCGGGCCTTCAGCCCTTGCTGCTCACCGAGTTCGGGGTGCCGGCCGAGGTGGTGCCGACCGCCGCCTTCACCAAGGTGCTGGCGGAACTCGCGAACACCGGCGACGAGTTGCCCTCGATCGAGGAACCCGCGCTACTGCTGGGCCAGTACCTCTCCGCGCTGGACATCCTCACCCCGGACGAGGAGGAGGCGCTGCACGTCCGCATGCTGCGCGGAGCCGTCCGACTGGGGCACAGCCGAGTGGTGTTCAAGCCGCACCCCACCGCGCCGGCCCGCTACGCCCGCACCCTGGAGGAGGAGGCGGAGCGGCTCGGGGCGGACCTCACGGTGCTGGACACCCCGGTGCTGGCCGAGGTGCTGTACCAGCGGATGCGCCCGGCACTGGTCGTCGGCTGCTTCTCCACCGCCCTGCTGACCGCCGCCACGCTGTACGGCCTCCCCGTGGCGCGGGTCGGCACCGGCACCCTGCTGGAGCGGCTCGCCCCGTACGAGAACAGCAACCGGGTGCCGGTCACCGTGGTCGACGCGCTGCTGCCCGAGCTGGGCGACCGGGCGGCCGTCACCGAGGGACGGCGCGGCATGGAGACCGCCGAACTGGGGGAACTGGTGCGCGCGGTGGGCTTCGCCATGCAGCCGAAGATCCTGCCCCGCCTGCGCGCCGACGCGGCGGGCTTCCTCGCCCGGCACCTGGACCCGGCCACCCTGCGCTACTTCAAGCGCCGCCGGCTGACCGTGCTGGGACTGCCCGGCGGGGTGCCCGCGCAGCTCGCGTTCATCCCGCGCAACGCCACCGTCCGCCGGGTGGCCCGCCGCGCCCGCGGCCTGCGCCGGACCGCCCGCGGCTGAACCGCCCGCCACCGACCGATTCGATGCCAAGGACTGTGCAGATGACCGCCACCTCGCCGCCGGCCGCGCCCGCCGGCCTCTCCCAGCCGGTCGCCACCGGGGCGCGGGGGCGGCTGCTCGCCCTGGACGGGCTCAGGCTCCTGGCCGCGCTGATGGTGTGCATGTACCACTACACCGGGCGCGGCGGGACGATATCGGAGTCCTGGCACCAGAGCCCGTCCGAGGTCTTCCCCCGGCTCTCCCAGATCACCCCCTACGGCTGTCTGGGCGTGCAGTTCTTCTTCGTGATCAGCGGTTTCGTGATCTGCATGAGCGGCTGGGGCCGCACGCTCGGCGACTTCTTCCGCTCCCGCGTGGCCCGTCTCTACCCCGCCTACTGGGTGGCGCTGGTGCTGGTCACCGGGGCGGCCTTCGTGCTGCCGGTGGTGGTGCACCCGGTGCGGGCGGACGAGTTCCTGGTCAACCTGACCATGCTCCAGCAGCCGATGGGTGCCTCCCGGATACTCGGCGTGTGCTGGACGCTCTGGGTGGAGGTCCGGTTCTACGCGCTGTTCGCCCTGTTCGTGGTGTGGCGCGGGGCGACCTACCGGCGCGTGGTGCTGTTCGCCTGCGTCTGGACGCTGGCCGCCGCGATCTCCACCACCGCGGGCAACGCCCTCACCGACGCCCTCGTCATGCCGGAGTACGCGCCGTTCTTCGTCGGCGGACTCGCGCTGTACCTGGTCCACCGCTTCGGCGGCAGCCCGCTGCTGTGGGGGCTGGTGGCGATGTCCTGGCTGCTCGGGCAGAGCGCGGCCGTGCGCGGGCTGTGGCATCCGGGGGCGCACGGCGACTTCGGCCGGCACCCGGTGGTGATCGTCGCCGTGGTCACGCTGGCCTTCGCGTCGGTGGCGGCCGTGGCGCTGGGCTGGACCCGGTGGGCCTCCTGGCCGTGGCTGGTGACGGCGGGCGCGCTGACCTACCCGTTCTACCTGGTGCACGAGCACCTGGGCTGGTTCGCGATCCGGGTGCTGCACCGGGGGCTCGGGCTCGGGGCGTGGCCGACGCTGGGGGTGACGGTCGCGGGGATGCTGGCGCTGGCGTGGCTGCTGCACCGGTTCGTGGAGAAGCCGTTCGGGCCCCGGCTGCGCCGGGCGCTCAGGAGCTGACGTCAGCGGATGCCGTACGCGGCCTCGATCCCGGCCACGATCAGCTTCAGGCCGTCCTCGAACTGCTCGTCGTAGTCGTCGAAGAGCAGCTTCCCCACCTCGGCCGCGAGCGGGAACTCGGCCAGTCTGCGCGCCCGTTCCTCCACGTCGTACCCCTCGCGCCGCTCGCCGGGCAGCGGCCGTACGCCCTGTTCCTCGGTGACGAAGCCGATGGTGTACATGTTCGCCGTGCGCATCGCCCGCACGGCCTGGGGCAGGGTGAAGCCGGCGGCGGTGAAGACGCGCAGGTGGGACTCCATCGCGGGGGCGTGCTCGGTACCGGTGAAGCGGGAGCCGCTGAAGACCTTGGCGCCGTCGCGGTAGCCGGTGAGCGCGGTGCGCAGGCCCCGGCAGGCAGCCAGCAGCCGTTCCTGCCAGGTGTCGGCGGGGTCGAGCACCGCGCCGGCCGTCATCCGGCGGTACATCTCGGTCGCCATCTCGTCGAGCAGCGCCTGCTTGTCCTTGAAGTGCCAGTACAGCGCGGGCGCCTTGACGTCCAGCTCGCGGGCGATGGCACGCAGGGTCAGCCCGTCCAGGCCGGTCTCGTTCAGCAGCCGCAACGCGGTGTCGGCGACCTTGCGGCGGTCCAGGGGGGCGCGTCGTTCCGTACTCACGCTTGACAGCTTAACAACGTTAAGGGCACGCTCGGGAGCGACGGCACTTAACGACGTTAAGGAGTTCTGCCATGAATGTCCCGACAGAGGTGGATGTGCTGGTGGTGGGGGCCGGCCCGGCCGGGCTGACCCTCGGGGTGGACCTCGCCCGGCGCGGGGTGGACGCGCTGGTGGCGGAGCGGGCCGGCGCCCTGTTCCCCGGTTCGCGCGGCAAGGGCGTCCAGCCGCGCACCCAGGAGGTCTTCGACGACCTCGGCGTGCTGGACGCGATCCGCGCGGCCGGTGGCCCCTACCCGCCCCGGATGATCTGGCGGGACGGCGAACAGGTCAGCGTACGACCGATGTTCGAGCCGGTGGAGGCGACCGAGGGCGCTCCGTACACCGATCCGCTGATGGTCGCCCAGTGGCGCACCCAGGAGGTGCTGCACGCCCGGCTGACCGGACTGGGCGGCCGGGTCGCCTTCGACCGCGAGGTGACCGGGCTGGACCAGGACCCCGAGGGCGTGACCGCGCGCTTCGCGGACGGTACGACGGTCCGCGCCCGTTACGCGGTCGCGGCCGACGGCGGCCGCTCGGCGGTGCGGCGCGCGGTGGGGATCGGGATGACCGGGGAGACGGTGGACCCGAGCCCGTTCCTGGTCGCGGACGTCCGGGTGCGCGGGCTGGACCGGGAGTACTGGCACGCCTTCCCCGGCGAGGACGGCACCGGCCTGATGCTGTGCCCGCTGGCCGGTACCGAGGACTTCCAGCTGGCCGCGCGGCTGCCGGAGGGCCAGATGCCCGACCTCTCCCTGGAGGGCCTGCGCAAGCTGGTCGGCGCCGGGACGCATCTCGGCCCCGAGGACCTCACCGAGGTGCGCTGGGCCTCGGAGTTCCGGCCGCGCGCCGCGCTCGCCGACCGGTTCCGGTCGGGCCGGGTCCTCCTCGCCGGTGACGCGGCCCACGTCCACTCCCCGGCGGGCGGGCAGGGGCTGAACACCAGCGTCCAGGACGCCTACAACCTGGGCTGGAAGCTGGGCGCGGTGCTGCGCGACGGCGCCCCGGACGCCCTGCTCGACACCTACGAGGAGGAGCGCCGCGCCAACGCCGCCGCCATGCTGGACCTCTCCACGGGGGTGCACCGGGGCGAGGTCCGGCGGGGGAAGGCGACGGTCCAGCTCGACCTGGGCTACCGGGAGTCCTCCCTCAGCGTGGACACCCGCGCGGAGCCCTCGACCGTACGAGCGGGCGACCGGGCCCCGGACGGCACGGTGGACGGCGTCCGCCTCTTCGACGCCTTCCGGGGCCCGCACTGGACCCTGCTGGGCGCCGAACTCCCCGGCGTACGCTCCCTGCCGGCCGCGTACGGCCCCGGCGTCCTCCTGATCCGCCCCGACGGCTACGTCGGCTGGGCGGGCGACTCGGCCGAGGGCCTCGGCACCTACCTCACCCGCGTCGGCCTGGCCTGAACTACCCCGCGGCCAGCGACAGCTTCACCGCGAAGCCGAGGAAGAGCACCCCGGCCGCCGAGGTGGCCGTCGCCGACAGCCGCCGGCGGCGGCGGAACGCGGCGGCCAGCTTGGTGCCGCTGAAGATCAGGGCACTGAGGTAGAGGAAGCTGGCGACCTGGGCGAAGGCGCCGAGCACGACGAAGGACAGCGCGGGGTAGGCGTAGGCCGGGTCCACGAACTGGACGAAGAAGGCCACGAAGAACAGGATCGCCTTCGGGTTGAACAGGCTGACCACCAGCGCCCGTCGGAACGGCCGCTCGGCCTCCGGCTCCTCCTCGGCGACGGCCTCCGCCACGACCGGCGCGCGCCGGGTGCGCCACATCTGCCAGGCGGCCCGCAGCATCCCGATCGCCAGCCAGGTCAGATACCCGGCACCGGCGTACTTCACGATCCCGAACAGCACCGCGTTGGCCTGGAGCAGCGAGGCCACCCCCGCGGCGGACAACGTCATCAGCACGGTGTCCCCGCACCACACCCCGGCAGCCGCGGTGTACCCCGGCCTGATCCCCTTGCGGGCGGCGACGGACAGCACGTACAGGGAGTTGGGCCCCGGAAGCAGAATGATGAGCAGCAGCCCGGCCAGGTAGGCGGGCAGATCAATGACGCCGAACATGGATGCGAGTGTCCCACGCGGGCGTCGGTGGCTCAGCGGGCGTCCGGTGGCTGATACGTCCCCCACACCGAGCGCAGCGTGTCGC
This sequence comes from Streptomyces sp. BK022, assembly GCF_004217355.1. Classification (NCBI taxonomy): domain Bacteria; kingdom Bacillati; phylum Actinomycetota; class Actinomycetes; order Kitasatosporales; family Streptomycetaceae; genus Streptomyces; species Streptomyces sp. BK022. The sequence continues at coordinate 354,672 of NZ_SHKU01000002.1, read as the reverse complement.
AGACCTCGCCCAGGGTGGCCTCGGCCCGCAGGGCGCGCTTCATGGGCAGAAGGACGTTGGCGCTGCCCTCGGCGGCGGCGCGGATGGCGAGGAGGGCCTCGTCGGTGGTGTGGGTGTCGCGGCGGGCCCGCAGGCGGGCGAGGCGTTCGCGCTGGCGGGTCTCCACGGCCGGGTCCACGCGGAGCGGGGCGTAGGGCTCCTCCTCGTCGAGGCGGAAGCGGTTCACGCCGACCACCACCCGCTCCCCGGACTCCGTCTCGCGGGCGATCCGGTACGCGTTCCGCTCGATCTCGGCCTTCTGGTAGCCGAGTTCGACGCCCGCCTCCGCCCCGCCCAGCTCCTCGACCCGGCGCAGCAGCCCCAGTGCGGCCCGTTCCACGTCGTCGGTGAGCCGCTCCACCGCGTACGACCCGGCGAAGGGGTCGACGGTCGCGGTCAGGCCGGTCTCGTGGGCGAGGATCTGCTGGGTGCGCAGGGCGAGGCGGGCGCTCTTGTCGGTGGGCAGCGCGATGGCCTCGTCGAAGGCGTTGGTGTGCAGGGACTGGGTGCCGCCGAGGACCGCCGCGAGCGCCTGCACGGCGACGCGGACGAGGTTCGCCTCCGGCTGCTGGGCGGTGAGCTGGACCCCGGCCGTCTGGGTGTGGAAGCGCAGCATCCACGACCTCGGGTCGCGCGCCCCGAACTCCTCCCGCATGATCCGGGCCCACATCCGGCGCGCGGCACGGAACTTGGCGACCTCCTCCAGCAGGGTCGTCCGCGCCACGAAGAAGAAGGACAGCCGGGGCGCGAAGTCGTCCACGTCCATGCCGGCCGCGAGCGCCGTGCGGACGTAGGCGACCGCGTCCGCCAGCGTGAACGCGATCTCCTGCGCGGGCGAGGCGCCGGCCTCGGCCATGTGGTACCCGGAGACGGAGATGGTGTTCCACCTCGGCAGGGCGGCGGCGCAGTACGCGAAGAGGTCGGCGGTCAGCCGGAGGGAGGGGCGGGGCGGGAAGATGTAGGTGCCGCGCGCGATGTACTCCTTGAGGATGTCGTTCTGGACGGTGCCGGCCAGACGGTCGCCGGGTATTCCCCGCTCCTCGGCCACCAGTTCGTACAGGAGCAGCAGTACGGCCGCCGGGGCGTTGATCGTCATCGAGGTGGAGACCCGGTCCAGCGGAATCCCGTCGAACAGCTCCCGCATGTCCTCGATCGAGTCCACCGCGACCCCGACCCGGCCGACCTCGCCGCGTACCAGGGGCGCGTCGGAGTCGTACCCCATCTGGGTCGGCAGGTCGAAGGCGACCGACAGGCCGGTGACGCCGTGGGCGATCAGGGCGCGGTAGCGGGCGCCCGACTCGGCGGCGGTACCGAAGCCGGCGTACTGGCGCATGGTCCAGGGGCGGCCGGTGTACATGGTCGGGTACACCCCGCGGGTGTAGGGGTACGCGCCCGGTTCGCCCAGCTCGGTGGCGGGGTCCCAGCCGGTCAGTGCCTCGGGGCCGTAGACCGGCTCGATCGGCGTGCCCGACTCCGACTCTCGCGCCATGGCTGCCTCCGGAGTCCGAAGGGGAGGTCGGTCGCCTTCCACGATGCCTCGTTGTTCGGCGGCGGGCGCGCGGGGGAAGCATCCCCGGCATGAGGATTCCGGGGAGAACCGTCGCCCTGCTCGCCTCGGCCGCCGCCCTCGCCGCGGCGCTCGGGGGGTGCAAGCCGCCGCCCGCGGGGGCCGACGGGAAGCCGCGGTATCCGGTCCACTTCGACACGCCGTCCGCCCGGCCCCACACCACGGCTCGGGCGGCGGCCCTGTACTCGCGCGGGGACAGCGGGTCCGGCGTACGGGAGCTGCAAGCACGCCTCCGTCAGGTCCAGTGGCTGAACGACGGGCCGACCGGCGAGTACGACGACCTCACCGAGCAGGCGGTCAGCGGCTTCCAGGGCAAGCGGGGGCTGCCCCGTACGGGCCGCGTGGACACCGTCACCTGGCAGCGGCTGCTGGCGATGACGCACCGGCCGGGCCGGTGGGAGCTGTATCTGATGGGCGGCCAGCCCGCCGCCCCGCCCGACCCGCGCTGTCTGACGGGGCGGGTGCTGTGCGTGAGCAAGACCAGCCGGACCCTGCGCTGGATGATCGACGGCCGCACCCTCACCACGGTCTCGGTCCGCTTCGGCTCGCAGTACACCCCGACCCGTGAGGGGGTGTTCAGCATCTACTGGAAGTCCCGGCACCATGTGTCGACGCTCTACGACTCCCCCATGCCGTACGCCATGTTCTTCAGCGGCGGGCAGGCGATCCACTACTCCTACGACTTCGCGGCGCACGGGTACGCGGGCGGTTCGCACGGGTGCGTGAACGTCCGGGACGAGGGGGCGATCGCGTCGCTCTTCGCGCAGGTGCGGAACGGGGACCGGGTGGTGGTGTACCGGTGAGCGGGTTCCACCGGTGAAGTTGGGGCGCGGGCGGGACCGGGGGAACGTGTCCCGCCCGCGCCAATGCACGAGCCTTGGGGTACGGGGGGAACCCCGGCTCAGTGCGACGGCCGATGACCAGTCGGCTCACTCAGTACTGCGCCGTCGCGCCCAGAAACGTCACACCTTTCCGAAACAAATTTTCGGAACTGACAAAGTCGCAGGTCAGAAGGGGTCTGACGGGTCGGCGGGAGGTTGAGGCGGAGACGCGGGCGGGGGGTGCGGCCGTCGTCGTCGCCCTGGTCGCCGTCGTGCCGGCCGCCGCTCCCGTCCTCGTCGCCCCCGCCCTCCGTACCCCGGTGATCGTGGGTGCGGCCGTTCACCTCGGCGGCGAGCAGGGCACGGCAGTAGACCTTGACCCGCGTCGGGCCGCCCGCGAGGCCCTCCAGGGTCCGCCGGTTCCCGGTAGCCGGCTCCCGGCCTTCCCGCAGGTCGCGGCAGGCCGTGGCGGCGGCCCACCAGCGGGCGCCGGGCCGGCGCGAGGGCTCGGCGGCGGGCGGCTGGTCCGTGGCCCCGCCGGTGCTGCCGGCTTCCTCGCGGGAGGCTTCGGGGGCAGGTGCGCGGGGAGTGACGTCCGGGGTGCCCGGGATGCCCGGCGAGGGGGTCGGGGATGCCGGGTCACCGGGCCGGGCCGGGGTCGCCGCGGCGGAGACGGAGGCGCCGGGGCGGGGGGCGTCGTGCCGGAACGGGCCGGGCAGCACCCCGCTCCCCGCGGCCACCGCGACCCCGCCCAGCGTGCCGGCGGCCAGCGCGGCGGCGAGGCCCAGCCGGACCGGCCGGCCCCAGCGGGAGCGACGGGTACGGGTACGGGGTGCGGGGGCGCCGATGCGGACCAGGCCGGCGTCGCCGTACCCGTACGCGCTCTCGGCGGGCACGGTCGCCCGGGCGTCCCGGAACGCGGCCAACGCGGCCTTCTCGCCCGGGAGTTCGCCGAGGGCGGGGGCGCCCTGGGCGGCCAGGGCGCCGAGCAGTCCCGCGAGCCGGTCGGCGGGGACGCGCGCGTCGGCGTCGACGGTTTCCAACGGCTCACCGCGCAGCAGACGTTCCGACGTCTCACCGTCCAGCCACTTGTCGTGCTCGTCGGCCATCACATGTCCTTCTGCGTCCGCGTACGCGTATGCGTCACACTCGCGGACCGCACCGCGCCACCGCGCGGCGTTCGCTGGGGCGGGAGCGCGTCGAGCACTCCCGTCGATTCCGGGTCGGCACCGAGGAGTTCGGCCAGCCGCTTCAGCCCCCGGTGCGCGGCGGTGCGGACGGCGCCCGCGCGCTTGCCGAGCGTCTCGGCGGCGGTCTTGGCGTCGAGCCCGACCACCACGCGCAGGACGACGGCCTCGGCCTGGTCCTGCGGGAGCCGGGCGATGAGGGAGAGGGTGCCGTCGGTGGCCAGGGCCTCGATGGCCTCGCCGGCGGTGTCCGACTCGGCCGCTCTGCCGGTCAGTTCGGTCTCGTCGCCGCCTATCAGGGGGCGGCGGCCGCGCATCCGTATGTGGTCCAGGGCGCGGTTGCGGGCTATCCGCGCGGCCCAGCCACGGAAGCGGTCGGCGTCGCCGCCGAACCGGTCGAGGTCGCGGGCGATCTGGAGCCACGCCTCGGACGTGACGTCCTCGGCGTCCAAGTCGCCCACCAGCGTGCGCACATAGCCGAGCAGCCGTGGATGCACCGCGCGGTACACCGTACGGAACGCGGTCTCGTCCCCCGCCTGGGCCGCGCGCACCGCGGCCGTCAACTCCGCGTCGTCCCCCTGCACCGCACTCCCTTTACGCCCGTCACTCGGTCGGCGCGAAAGGCACGTTACGGCCTGAAACCGCTGCTCGTCCATGTCTGTGGAAGATGCAACTGACTCGTGACACGCCCAGGTGTGACATATGACGCGGCCATGACGCTGAACAAGTTACGGACCGCCCAGCGGTCCGCACCACGCGACGGCCGGGGTCTCTCCTGTGGGGGGTGGCGACTCCGGCCGTCGCTCTGTCCTCCGGCCCCCTGAGCACTGACATGCACCCCTGACGGCGCGCGCGTAGCGTGGCAGAAACGCGGGCCGACACGTTTCCGGGGGGCCGGAGGTATCAGCCATGGGCACAGTGACCACACCTGACGGCACCAGCATCTTCTACGTCGACTGGGGTCCCCGGGACGCCCGGCCGATCGTCTTCCACCACGGCTGGCCCCTGAGCCACGAGGACTGGGACAACCAGTTGCTGTACTTCCTCTCCAAGGGCTATCGGGTCATCGCCCACGACCGCCGCGGCCACGGTCGCTCCAGCCAGCCGTCGGCCGGGCACGACATGGACACCTACGCCGCCGACGTGGCCGCCCTGACCGACGCCCTGGACCTGAAGGACGCGGTGCACATCGGGCACTCCACCGGGGGCGGCGAGGTGGTCCGCTACGTGGCGCGGGCCAAGCCGGGCCGGGTGTCCAAGGCGGTCATCTCCAACGCGGTGCCCCCGGTCATGGTCAAGAAGGACAGCAACCCCGAGGGCACCCCGATCGAGGCCTTCGACGAGCTGCGCGAGGCGCTCGCCGCCAACCGCGCGCAGTTCTACATCGACGTCCCGGCGGGCCCGTTCTACGGCTTCAACCGGCCCGGCGCCGAGGTCGTCCAGGGGCTCATCGACCGCTGGTGGTGGCAGGGGATGAGGGGTGCGGCGAACGCGCACTACGAATGCATCAAGGCGTTCTCCGAGACCGACTTCACCGAGGACCTCAAGAGCATCGACGTCCCGGTGCTCGTCCTGCACGGCACCGACGACCAAGTGGTGCCCTACGAGGACTCCGCGCCGAAGTCCGCCGCGCTGCTGAAGAACGCGACGCTCAAGAGCTACGAGGGATGGCCCCACGGAATGCTCTCGCTCCACCCGGACGTCCTCAACCCGGAGATCCTCTCCTTCATCGAGGGGTGATCACCCGCGCGACCGGCACTCGTCCCCGACCCTCGACCCTGAATGTAATGTAAGTTGTTACATCCAGGATGGGTCGATGCCGGCCCGCGGTGAATGGAGGATGCGGTGGGAAAGCTCGAAGGAAAGACGGCCGTCGTCACCGGCGGCAACAGCGGGATCGGCCTTGCGACGGCCAAGCGGTTCGCCGAGGAGGGCGCGCACGTCTTCATCACCGGCCGCCGCCAGGAGGCACTCGACGCGGCGGTGGCCGAGATCGGCGAGAACGTCACGGGGGTCCGGGGAGACGTCTCGAACCTGGCTGACATCGACCGCCTGTACGAGGCGGTGGCGGAGAGCGGCCGTCGCATCGACGTGCTGTTCGCCAACGCCGGCGGCGGTGAGTTCGCCACCCTGGAGGACCTGACGGAGGAGCACTTCGACTCGACCTTCGGCACCAACGTCAAAGGCACGCTGTTCACGGTCCAGAAGGCGCTTCCGCTGCTGAACGACGGCGCCTCGGTGATCCTCACCGGGAGCACGGCGCGAGGGGAGGAGGCGTTCGGCGTCTACGCGGCCTCGAAGGCCGCCATCCGCTCCTTCTCCCGCACGTGGGCGAACGAACTGAGCGATCGCGCGATCCGCGTCAACACGCTGGCACCGGGGCCGACCGACACTCCGGGGATCGCGGGTCTCGCGCCCGACGCCGAGTCGGCCGCGAAGATGCGGGAGGGCTTCGTGAGCCAGGTTCCGCTGGGCCGCATGGGGCGCCCGGAGGAGGTCGCGGATGTGGCGCTGTTCCTCGCCGGTGATCAGAGCACGTTCGTCACCGGTGTCGAGCTCTTCGTCGACGGCGGCCAGCGGCAGGTGTGACGACGGGGTCAGCCGGCGACGCGTCGCTCCGCCTGCGCGTCGCGGAGGACGTCAGCGATCGAGATCGAGGCGAGTTCGTCCCGTACCGCGTCGTCCAGGCGGGCGTACACGGAGCTGAGTGCCGGGCGGATGCCGAAGCCGACGGGGCAGGCCTCGTTGGGCGGAGTGCGGTGCAGGGCGAACAGTCCGTTGCCCTCCACCGCGCCGTACACGTCCCGCAGCGTGATCGACCCGGGTTCCCGGGCCAGGGTCCATCCGGCCTTGGCACCCCGCTTGCCGTGGACGATGCCCGCGTCGCGGAGTTCCATCAGGCAGCGGCGGATCACGACGGGATTGGTGTTGACGCTCTCGGCGATGCGCTGCGACGTCGCGATCGTCTCTTCGTCGAGCCGGTCCAGGGCCATCCACGCCAGCACGTGCACGGCGATGCTCATCCTGCTGTTGGCACTCATCAGCCCGGCCGACCCTTCCTCAATCGTAACTTTTGATGTTACACCGACCGTGCGGTGCGGGTCGCGAGGGCCTGGCCGGGCCGCTCGCCCCGGTGTGCCACCCGGGCGGCACCGGGGCAGGACGCGGTTCGGCAAGCGGCCGGCTAGACCCCCGTCGCCTCCCGGCACAGCCCCCGCAGGGAGCCTTCGCCGGTGAAGGCCAGGTAGGCCTCCTCCAGGGGGTCCCAGAGGCGGCCGTCGGGGGTGCGGAGCCAGTGGGTGTCGGCCGTGGCGTGCCACTGCGCGCCCGTCTCGCGGGCGATGACCTCGCCGGCGTAGGCGCCGAAGCCGCGCAGGACGCGGGCGACGGCCTCGTACGGGGGGTGGTCGTGGCGCAGTTCGTCGATGACGCGGTCCAGGCGCCACAGGCTCCGGGGGGAGTAGTCGAGGCGGAGGCGGGCACCCTCGCGCAGGGTGGCGACCGTGTCCGCGGCCCACCGCGCGGGGCGTGCCGCGGCCGAGGGGCGGTAGTCCGTCTGCGTTGTTGCGTACTGGGTAGTCACATAGGGGTCAGCGGTCCTGGCCCGTCGTGCGTCACACGGATTCGGCGGCCTTTCGGCAACCGGCGCAGGACCGCCCCAACCTGCCGACAGGACGGACACAGAACCCACCCCTGGTCCAGGTTTAGGCCTGGGCCCGCGCCCGCCGCGACACCACCGCCCGCAGCACCCGCCGCCCCTCCCCCGACACGTCCAGCGCCCGCCGCAACCCCTGCGGCCCGTGCTCCGCGAGGAGTTGGAGGACGACCGTCTGCCGCCCCAGCTCGGCCTCGACCAGCGGCAGCGCATCCTCGGCCAAGCCGTGGGCCGGGTCCAGCAGCCGGTGCACCCGCAGCGAGGCCGCCGAGCACGCCTTTGCCCACTCCCGCAGCGCCGCGCCCTCCCGCTCGGCCGGAGCCGACAGCAGCATCTCCCGCGCCACCCCCGCCGCCTCGGTACCGGGCTCCACCGCGTCCAGCGCGGCCCGCACCTTCTGAAGGCTCCCGGACCAGTCGGAGCCGTCCACGAGATGCGCCCACAGCGGGCGCAGCAACTCGTCGTCCTCGACGACCAGGGACACGCACCGATCCGAACAAGCCAGTCCGCTCGCGGCCAGCCCGCGTGCGTCGGCCTGCGCGATCAGTTCCTCCAGGCTCATGGAATGCCTCCCTCGCCTGGGCACCGCCTGTACGGAGCCCGCATTTCCCCTTACAGCGTGCGAGGGGCCCGGAGTGTCACAGTCACCGTTTTCAGCCAAGCGCGGCGGACGGCAGCGAGGGGCCCTGAAGCGCCTTCTCGTTCTGCATCCGGGTCAGCCGGAGGACCACCGCGGCGGCGAGCACGGCGGCGACGAGGTCGATGCCGTCGACCACCGCGAGCATCCCCGCCCCGGACCCCACCCGCAGCAGCCGGTCGGCGATCAGCCCGGCCACCCAGGCCGTCCACCACAGGTCGACCAGACCGTGACCGGCCGGCCGCCCCTGCGGCGCGCCGGCGTCCCACGCGTCGAGGACGATCCGGCGCGGGAACCAGAAGTTCACGATCGGGACGAACCAGCCCCCGATCGTCCACCACCGCGCCAGGCTCTGCGAACTGGCATCGAATACATCGGCGTTGGCCCGTATCCGCCACAGCCAGCACAGGTACACGACCGCCGTGGCGAGCAGCAGGGCCCCCTGCGCGTTGTCGAGGACCAACCCGGTCAGCAGAGACGGCTTCGCCAGATCGGCCCAAATGGCGACCACATCACCGGCACCGACCAGTCCCAGCATCACCACCGTCGCCTGCCCCAGCCCGACGGGCGAGCGCAGCGGCGGCGAGGGCGGCACGAAGGGCGTCACCGGCGCGCACCGCGCGCACCGCGTCTCCCCGGTGACGGCCTCGGTGCTGTGGCAACTGGCGCAGATCATGGCGGTGTTCCCCCCGGTACGGCTGAAACGGTGTACGCGGCCCTCCCCAGAGCCGCGTACACACGAGCGAACACGGAAACCTACGTGTTGCGCCCACCTTCCGTCCACTCACCCCAGCCGGTTCGCCAGCTCCTTGAACTGCGGCCAGGACAGCGCGGGTTGCCCCGGGTCCCAGAGCTTCTGCACGGTGGCCCGCAGCGGCATCCGGATGCCGGACGCGACCTGGCTCTCGGTCTGGGCGTTCGGGAAGTCGCACCACACGGCGAAGGAACCGCCGAGGATCTGACCGTCGTACTGCGCCGGCACGGCACTCGTGCCCCGGATCACGCGCGGGGTCCACTGCTGGTAGATCCGCTGGCCGGTCGGGTAGGTGAAGTCGTTCGGCTCCCCGAGGACGTAGTACAGGTACTCGTCGTTGTAGTTGTAGACCTTGCGGCCCTCGCTCAGGTAGTCCACCGGGGGCCGGGCGCCGATCTCCTTGCCGGTCCAGTAGGCGACCTGGATGTCCTTGGCGGGCTGGATCGTGGAGTCGCGCAGGAAGCCGTCGTTCCACGCCCGCATGGTGCGGTCGTGGGCCCGGACGGTGTCCGCGCGGCCGTTCAGCCAGCCGGTGGTGAGGTCGGCGACGTTGCCGTCGGCGCCGTAGGCGTCGCGGGCGGCGGCGGCGAGCTGCGGGTAGGACGCCTCGGGGTCGGGCACGACCAGCGCCTGGTACTCGTCGCCGCCCAGGTTCCACTTGTCGCCCGGGAACAGGTCCGCGTACTCGTCGAGCAGATCGTCGACGATCTTCGCGGACTCGGGCTTGGAGATGTCGATCGCGCCGCGCGTCGCCTTGCCGTTGACGTTGCGGAGCTGGAGATCGGGGTGGGCGGCGATGACGGCGCCCAGGTGCCCGGGCGAGTCGATCTCGGGCACGATCGCGATGTGCCGGGCGGCGGCCAGGTCGACGATCTTCTTGACCTGCGCCTTGGTGAGGTGGTCCTTGGAGACGACCTCGGGGTGGCTGGTGGACTGGATGCGGAACGCCTGGTCGTCCGAGAAGTGCAGTCCCAGCTCGTTGTACTTCAGATCGCCCAGTTCGCGTATCCGGTCCTCGATCCAGGTCTCCGAGAACGGCTTGCGCGCGATGTCGAGCATGAAACCGCGTGAGGGCTTGGCGGGCTCGTCCTTGACGACGCCCTCGGGGGCGGTGCCACCGCCGCGGACCTCCTGCTTGAGGGTCCGGGTCCCGTAGAAGACGCCCGCGTCGGCGGGCCCCTCGATGTCCACCCGGCCGTCGCGCACGGTCATGGTGTACGACTCCGGGCCGCCGCTCCCGCCGAGGCCGAGGCGGACGTCGCCGGCCCGGGAGTCGCTGTTCTCGCCGCCGTAGTCGAGGCCCAGCTCACCGGCTACGAGCTTGCCCTCGTCGGCCAGCGCCGGGTCGGTGACCACCACCCGGCCGCCGCTCCCGGGCTTCCAGCCGGGTCCGCGGGCCGCGGTGTGCTCGCGCACCGCCGGGATGGTCTGCGGCGCCTTCGACATGGGGTAGGAGCGGCTGGGGGACGGGGTCGGCGGATCGGCCTGCCGGGAGGCACCGACCGCGCCGGCGTCCGAGCCCCCACCGGAACCACCCCCTCCGGATGACGCCCACACTCCGACGCCCACCCCGGTCACCACGGTCCCGACGACCGCGGCGGCCATGATGGCCCGCTTCCGCTTGAGCTGTCGTGCCGAAGCACGATGTCTGTGCTGGCTCACCCTCCCAACGTACGGCCGATCCGCCGTTCACCCGTCACCGAGACGTTCCGAAACTCTCCCGTCCGAGTGAAATTCGGGCATCAGCCGGACACACAGTGACCACTCTCGATAACGTGTCGGCACATCCTTCACAGGTCCCCCTGCCGTCCCGGCACGACCCTGTCCCCCCTCCCATGAGGATCCACGCTGCCTGCGCACCGTTCGCCGTATCTCCCGACCCCGCTCGACGCCTTCAACCTGGCGCCGGCCGAGGAGGCCCGCGCGCTGCTCCTGCGCTGTCTGCGCAACGCCCGCTGGGCGCACCGGCTCGCCGAGCACCGCCCCTACCCCGACCTGGCCGCCCTGCTGGCCGCGGCGGACGAGGCCGCCTATGACCTGCGGGCCGTCGACCTGGCCGACGCCCTGGCGGGCGAGTCCCTGCCCGAGCTGCCCGAGGACACCTACTCGGCCGCCCACACGGCCCTGAGCGCGGCGCACGCCGCCTACGAGGCCCGCTTCGGCCATGTCTTCGTGATCGCGCCGGGCGGGGCCTCCCCCGAGGAGGCGCTGGACCGGGTCCTGGAGGGCATCCGGTCACGATTGGCGAACGATCCCGAGGACGAGCGGGTGATCGCCGCCGAGGAGCTGCGGGGCCTGGCCCGGCACCGGCTCACGACCCATCTGGGCACCGCCGCCACCCGCGCGACCAGCCACTACGCGCCCCGGCCGGGCGTATAGCGGGCCAAGCCGGGCGTATAGCGGACCAAACGGAACGGATGCGCACGACCCGGAACGCCACAAGCGGCCGGATCACCCGAAACAGGCCCCCCGTCAGTCCCGTCGCGCCTCATGGATACGATGCTGAGGGCCGGTGGACCGTACCCGGCCGGGCCCGACCGACAGTGAAGCCGGCGCGGCCCTAGTCCCCGCACCCGGAGGGTTCTTCCGTGCCGGCTGGAACGCTGTACCGCGGCCGGGAAGGTATGTGGTCCTGGGTGGCTCATCGAGTCACCGGCGTCCTCATCTTCTTCTTCCTGTTCGTTCACGTGCTGGACACCGCTCTCGTGCGTGTCTCCCCCGAGGACTACGACAAGGTCGTAGCCACGTACAAGACCCCGATCGTCGCGCTGCTGGAGTACGGCCTCGTGGCCGCCATCCTCTTCCACGCGCTCAACGGTCTGCGCGTCATCGCCGTCGACTTCTGGTCGAAGGGCCCGCGCTACCAGAAGCAGATGCTGTGGAGCGTCCTCGGCGTCTGGATCATCCTGATGGCCGGCGCCCTGTACCCGGTCCTCGGCCACGCCGCTCGTGTCCTGTTCGGGAGCTGACGCCGATGTCCACCTCTGAGATCAACCTGACGGGCTCCTCCGCGGACGCCGCCGAGGACGCCTACGCGCTCTCCCTCGACGCGCCGCGCTCGCGCACCCGTACCAAGAAGACCCCCCGGTCCACGCGGGGCAACTTCGAGATGGCCGCCTGGCTCTTCATGCGCCTGTCCGGCATCGTGCTGGTCGTCCTCGTCCTCGGCCACCTGCTGATCCAGCTCGTGCTGGACGGCGGTGTGTCCAAGATCGGCTTCGCCTTCGTGGCCGGCCGCTGGGCGTCGCCGTTCTGGCAGGTCTGGGACCTGGCGATGCTGTGGCTGGCGATGCTGCACGGCGCCAACGGCCTGCGCACGGTCATCAACGACTACGCGGAGCGCGTGAACACCCGCCTGTGGCTCAAGGGCCTGCTCTACACGGCCACGGTGTTCACCATCCTGCTGGGCACGCTGGTGATCTTCACCTTCGACCCGAACATCCGCTAGGCACGGGGCTGCGAGAATCATGAAGATCCACAAGTACGACACCGTCATCGTCGGCGCCGGTGGCGCGGGCATGCGCGCGGCCATCGAGTCCACCAAGCGCAGCCGCACCGCCGTGCTGACCAAGCTCTACCCCACCCGCTCCCACACGGGCGCCGCGCAGGGCGGCATGGCCGCCGCGCTGGCCAACGTGGAGGAGGACAACTGGGAGTGGCACACCTTCGACACGGTCAAGGGCGGTGACTATCTGGTCGACCAGGACGCCGCCGAGATCCTGGCGAAGGAGGCCATCGACGCCGTCCTCGACCTGGAGAAGATGGGCCTGCCGTTCAACCGGACGCCCGACGGGACGATCGACCAGCGCCGCTTCGGCGGTCACTCCCGCAACCACGGCGAGGCCCCGGTCCGCCGGTCCTGCTACGCGGCCGACCGCACCGGCCACATGATCCTCCAGACGCTGTACCAGAACTGCGTCAAGGAGGGCGTGGAGTTCTTCAACGAGTTCTACGTGCTGGACCAGCTCATCACCGAGGTCGACGGCGTCAAGACGTCCTCCGGCGTGGTGGCGTACGAGCTGGCCACCGGCGAGATCCACGTCTTCCAGGCGAAGTCCGTGATCTACGCGTCCGGCGGCACCGGCAAGTTCTTCAAGGTGACGTCCAACGCGCACACCCTGACCGGTGACGGCCAGGCCGCGTGCTTCCGCCGGGGCATCCCGCTGGAGGACATGGAGTTCTTCCAGTTCCACCCGACCGGCATCTGGCGCATGGGCATCCTGCTGACGGAGGGTGCCCGCGGTGAGGGCGGCATCCTGCGCAACAAGGACGGCGAGCGCTTCATGGAGAAGTACGCGCCGGTCATGAAGGACCTCGCGTCCCGTGACGTCGTCTCCCGCTCCATCTACACCGAGATCCGTGAGGGCCGCGGCTGCGGTCCCGAGGGCGACCACGTCTACCTCGACCTCACGCACCTCCCGCCGGAGCAGCTCGACGCGAAGCTCCCGGACATCACCGAGTTCGCGCGCACCTACCTGGGCATCGAGCCGTACACGGACCCGATCCCGATCCAGCCCACCGCGCACTACGCGATGGGCGGCATCCCGACCAACGTCGAGGGTGAGGTCCTGTCGGACAACACCACCGTCGTGCCGGGTCTGTACGCGGCCGGCGAGGTCGCCTGTGTCTCCGTGCACGGCGCCAACCGCCTGGGCACCAACTCGCTGCTGGACATCAACGTGTTCGGCCGTCGCGCGGGCATCGCCGCCGCCGACTACGCCCACACGGTGGACTTCGTCGAGCTGCCGGAGAACCCGGCCGCGATGGTCGTCGCGCAGATCGAGCGGCTGCGGGACGCCACGGGTACCGAGCGGGTGGCCGACATCCGCCGGGAGCTGCAGGAGACCATGGACGCCAACGTCATGGTGTTCCGCACCGAGCAGACGATCAAGACGGCGGTCGAGAAGATCGCCGAGCTGCGCGAGCGGTACCTCAACGTGTCGATCCAGGACAAGGGCAAGCGGTTCAACACCGACCTGCTGGAGGCCATCGAGCTGGGCAACCTGCTGGAGCTGGCCGAGGTCATGGCGATTTCCGCACTGGCCCGCAAGGAGTCCCGCGGCGGTCACTACCGCGAGGACTACCCGAACCGCGACGACGTCAACTTCATGCGTCACACGATGGCGTACCGCGAGGTGGGCGACGACGGCTCGGAGACCGTGCGTCTCGACTACAAGCCGGTCGTCCAGACCCGCTACCAGCCGATGGAGCGTAAGTACTGATGGCTACCCCTGTTCTGGACAAGGCCGAGGCGGCGTCCGCCGCGTCCCCCTACATCACGGTCACCCTCCGCATCCGCCGGTTCAACCCGGAGGTGTCGCCGGAGGTCCACTGGGAGGACTTCCAGCTGGAGATGGACCCCAAGGAGCGCGTCCTCGACGGGCTCAACAAGATCAAGTGGGACCTCGACGGCACGCTGACCTTCCGCCGTTCCTGCGCCCACGGCATCTGCGGGTCCGACGCGATGCGGATCAACGGCAAGAACCGCCTGGCCTGCAAGACGCTGATCAAGGACGTCAACCCGGGGAAGCCGATCACGGTCGAGCCCATCAAGGGCCTGACCGCGCTCAAGGACCTCGTGGTCGACATGGACCCGTTCTTCCAGGCGTACCGGGACGTCATGCCGTTCCTGGTCACCAACGACACGAACGAGCCGACCCGTGAGCGCCTGCAGTCCGCCGAGGACCGTGAGCGGTTCGACGACACCACGAAGTGCATCCTGTGCGCCGCGTGCACCTCGTCGTGCCCGGTGTTCTGGAACGACGGCCAGTACTTCGGCCCGGCCGCGATCGTGAACGCCCACCGCTTCATCTTCGACTCGCGCGACGATGCCGGTGAGCAGCGCCTGGAGATCCTCAACGACCGCGACGGCGTGTGGCGCTGCCGCACGACCTTCAACTGCACGGACGCCTGCCCGCGCGGTATCGAGGTCACGAAGGCGATCCAGGAAGTGAAGCGGGCACTGATCACGCGCCGCTTCTGAATCACCCCCACAAGGGCCCCGCTCCGATTCCGGAGCGGGGCCCTTTGGCGTCGTCGGACACGTTCGGGTGAAGGTGATTGATCGGGACGCAGTGGGGCGGTACGTCCTACGATGATGTTCTCGGCACCGGCCCCTGGGAGGCACCTCATGTCCGCAGCAGCCGTCGAGCAGCCTCACGGCGAGAGCGCGCTGATCGCGGAAGCCAACCGGCTCATGGAGCGTAATCCGGGCTACCGCGTCGAGATCATCGGAGGCCAGCTCCTCGTGTCCCCGCCCCCTGACGGTCCGCACGGCATCGCCCTGACCGACGTGATGGCTCCCTTCATGGCGGCCGGACTGCACGGCATCGAGTCGAAGGTCGTACAGGGCATCGGCCTCTGGCTGCCGACGGGCTCCGACGACTACGCGATCCCGGACCTCTCCCTGGTCGATGGCGACTATCGGGAGCACTACGTGAGCAACAACTGCTACGACCCCGTGTGCTTCCGCCTGGTCGTGGAGGTCACCTCCAGCAACTACCGCACCGACCTGCGCACCAAGGTCGCCGCCTACGCCGAGGCGAAGGTTCCGGTGTACGTCATCGTGGACCGGAAGCACGAACGGCTGCACGTGCTCTCCAGCCCCGTCGGAGACACCTACGAGAGCCACCGCCCCTATGCCCCCGGCGAACTCGTCGTCCTCCCCGACATCATCGGCGCGAAGGTCACCCTGGACGCGGCCGCGATCATCGAGGCAGGACGCCCTCAGCGTCCCTGAACCCCTTCGTGCCACCGCGCCGGGCCTGGCAGGATGTGGCTCCGCCAGAGATCGCGTGACACAGGGGGCCATCCGCATGAGCAAGCCGTACCCGCAGCCCGGTGGGAACCCGCAGTGGGGCCCCGGGCAGCCCCCGGCGACGCCCGGTTACGGCTATCCCGCGTACCCGCCGCCCGCCGGCTACGGCTTCCCGCAGCAGCCCCCCGCCCTGGGCGGAGCCCCGCTGCTGGCCCTCGGGGACATCACGGTGGTCGGCGATCAGATCTTCACCCCGGCAGGGACTCTGCCGCTGCGCGGTGCGATCTGGAACGCCACCGACCTCTCGCACACCGAGGAGAAGATCCCGCCGCACGCCATCGTGCTGGCGATCGTCTTCTTCGTCTTCTGCCTGCTCGGACTCTTCTTCCTCCTGATGAAGGAGAAGAAGACCACGGGCTACATCCAGGTCAGCGTGACCAGCGCGGGCCGGCACCACTCCACGATGATCCCGGCTCACCGGCAGGACGCCTTCCCGGCGGTCATGGCCCAGGTCGCCTACGCGCGCTCGCTGAGCGGGGTGTGACCGCCGGGCCCTCTCGGCCCAACGAGTGATCGCGGGACCTCCGTACGGGCGGCCCGCCCTGTCGAGGCGCGGAGCCGCCCTAGCCTGACGGGATGTCAGACGACGAAGCGCATGAGTTGCTGGGGTTCGACAACGTTGTACTGCCCGTGGGTGACGTCGGGGAGGCCGTCGCGTTCTACGAACGGGCCGGATTCACCGTGGGGTTCCGGTTCGATGAAGGCGGTATCGCGCTCCTGAGGGTCGGCGGGGAGACGCCCGGCATTCTGCTGCGGCTGGAGGACGGGCTCGGGCACCGGCCGCCCTCCTGGCCCGCGTCCCGGCTCTGGCTGGAGGTGCCGGACGCCCGCGCGGCGGCGCGGCGGCTGGCGGCGGTGGGGATCGAGCCGGTGGACGAGGCGATGTCCACGGCCACCGGGCGGACCGTGGAGTTCGCGGACCCGTGGGGCAACGTCTTCGGCCTCACCGACTACACCAAGCGCCCCGAACTCGCCCGCAGGGCTTGAGATCCAGACCTCACCCCGCTTGGTTGAACACGTTCAAAAACAGGTCTACAGTCATCCCTGTCAGCGTTTTGAACGCGTTCAAGAAGGGGTGGGGCATGGACCGCACCGTCATCGCCTACGTGATCTACCTGGCCGTCAGCATCGGGCTGACCGTCTGGGTCGCCCGCACGCTCAGCCGCAACGGCCGGGTCTTCCTGGCGGATGTGCTGCACGGCAACGAGAAGCTCGCGGACGCCGTCAACCACCTCCTGGTGGTCGGCTTCTACCTGGTCAACCTCGGCTTCGTGACGCTCTACCTGAGCGACGACGGCA
Source organism: Streptomyces sp. BK022 (assembly GCF_004217355.1). Taxonomy (NCBI): domain Bacteria; kingdom Bacillati; phylum Actinomycetota; class Actinomycetes; order Kitasatosporales; family Streptomycetaceae; genus Streptomyces; species Streptomyces sp. BK022. The sequence goes on along the minus strand of NZ_SHKU01000002.1, from coordinate 337,896 downwards.
CCATCGAGGACACGAGGGGCATCTTCGAGACCCTCTCGGCCAAGCTCGGAGTGGTCCTGCTGGTCCTCGGCGCGATGCACCTCGGCAACGTCTTCGTGCTCAACAAGATCCGCCGGCGCGGCCTGATGGAGCGCGAGACGCAGCCGCCGGTCGCCCCGCAGGGCTGGGTCGCGCCGACGGCCGGAGCATGAGCGGGGCCGTGGACCGGGGCGTCACGAGCGCCCCGGTCCGGGGCCTGACGGTCCTCTACGACGCCGAGTGCGGTCTCTGCACCCACCTGCGCGACTGGCTGCTGCGGCAGCGGCAGCTGGTCCCGCTGGAGCTGGTGCCCGCCGGCTCGGCCGAGGCCCGGACCCGGTTCCCCGGCGTGGACCCGGCCGCGACGCTGGAGGAGGTCACCGTGATCGGGGACTCCGGCCAGGTGTACCGGGGTGCGGCGGCCTGGGTCGTGGTGCTGTGGGCGCTGCGCGAGCACCGCCCGCTGGCCCACCGGCTCAGCACCCCGGCCGGCGCCGTGCTGGCGCGGGGCGCGGTGCTGGCGGCGGCGAAGTACCGGGGCGCGCTGTGGAGCGGGCCGCCCGGCGGCGGACGGGGTGGCGGGGCCGCCCCGTACAGCCGTAAGGACGGCTGGCGGTACCTGCCCGACCAGGGCTGGGTGTACGACCCCCCGGCCTGCGCCGACGGCACCTGCCCCACTGGTTAGGCTCCCTACGTGCCCGCGAAGAACGACGGCCCCGAGGCCGGACCCCAGAGCAAGTCGGAACACACCCGCGCGCTGATCCTCGAGACGGCGATGCGGCTGTTCCAGGAGAACGGCTACGACAAGACCACGATGCGGGCCATCGCCAAGGAGGCCGGCGTCTCGGTCGGCAACGCCTACTACTACTTCGCGGGCAAGGAACACCTGATCCAGGGCTTCTACGACCGGATCGCCGCCGAGCACCAGGTGGCGGCCCGGTCGGTGCTGGAGACGGAGACCGACCTGGAGGCCCGGCTCGCCGGCGTGCTCACCGCGTGGCTGGACATCGCGGAGCCGTACCACGAGTTCGCCGTGCAGTTCTTCAAGAACGCGGCCGACCCGGACAGCCCGCTGAGCCCCTTCTCCGCCGAGAGCGAGCACGCCCGCGAACAGGCGATCAGCGTGCACCGCGAGGTGCTGAGGGGCTCCAGGTCCAAGGTCTCCCCCGAGCTGCGGGACGCCCTGCCCGAGTTGATGTGGCTCTCCCAGATGGGACTGGTCCTCTACTGGGTCTTCGACCGTACGGAGAACCGCGAGCGCAGCTACCGCCTGGCCCGGCGCGGCGCCCGCCTCACCGCCCGCGGTGTGGCCCTCTCCCGCTTCCGCGTCCTGCGCCCGCTGGTCCTGGAGGTGCACGAACTCTTCAACGACTTCCTGCCGGGGATGACGAAGGCCCTCCCGGCCCCGCGAAGCCGGAGCTGATCCGGCCGCGCGGCGCGGTCATTCCTGCACCGGCCGGGGGTACACGGTGGACACCCGAACACTTCGCACGAAAGTGGTGCCCCCCATGGCCGAGACCCAGGACGTCGTCGAGCTCATCCTCCAGGACCACCGCCGCATGGAGGACCTCTTCCGGCAGATGCGCAGCATCGAGGCCGACCGGGCCGCCGCGCTCAAGGAGTTCGCCGACCTGCTGGTCGCGCACGCGCTGGCGGAGGAGGACGAGGTCTATCCGGCCCTGAAGCGGTACCGGGACATCGACAACGAAGAGGTCGAGCACGGCGAGCACGAGCACGACGAGGGGAACCAGGCCCTCCTGGCCCTGCTGGAGGTCGAGGAGGTCGGCTCCGAGGAGTGGGACTCCAAGCTGGAGGAGCTGGTGGAGGCCATCACCCACCACACCGACGAGGAGGAGCGCACCATCCTCAACGGCGCCCGCGAGAACGTCCCGATGAAGCGCCGCGAGGAGCTGGGCGAGGCGTTCCTGGCGGACCGCGAACGCCACCTCAAGGACGAGCCCGGCTCGGTCGAGAACCTGCGCCGGATCGTCGGTTCCTCCGACTGAGTCAGCCGTGCAGGAGGTCCCGCATCTCCCAGGAGTGGCCAGGGTCGTGGCCGGCGAAGAGGCTGCACGCGTCGCCGTCCTCGGCGGGGGCCTCGCAGGGGGCCAGCCGGACGAAGTCGTACCGGTCCCCGTCCCACTGGACCCACAGCCGGGTGTCGCGGTCGATCTCGCCGAGGTGGTCGGCGTGGGGGCCGTCGTGGGTGGCCTCCAACTCACAGGTGACGTAAGTCAGTTCGTGTGGGGGTAACTCGGCGAGGTCCTCGCCGGTGACCTTCAGGTGCCGGGCCGGCTCGTCGCGGGGCGGGCGGCCCGGCTGGTTGCAGTGCCTCATGGCGCGATGAGCCGGCGATGGGAGTCCTGCAATCCCTGCGGCAACTCGTCCGGGTCGAACCACCGGGCCTCCACGATCTCGAAGTCGTCGATCTTCAGGGTTCCTCCGGTGAGGAGCGCCTCGTAGGCGACCTCCACGCGGAGTCGGTAGCCGCTGGTCAGGCGGACCAGACGGCCGGGCGTCACATCGAGCCCCGTCTCCTCCTTGACCTCGCGGACGACGGTGAGCGGGAACTCCTCGCCCCTCTTCGCGAACCCGGTGGGCAGCCCCCACGGCCGCCGCTCGGGCCACATCCGGTGCTTGAGGAGGAGCACCCGGCCGGCGTCGTCACGGACGACCCCGGTCACACCCACCATGAACGTGGCGTTCGCCAGCCACAGGACCCTCCACTGCACGGACCCCCGCAGGGCGTGCCACAGCCAGGCGACAACTCGCTTCATGACCAAGCCTTTCGCTTCGCTGAATCGCGGTACCCGGTCAGTAGAACCTGCGGCGCGGCTCACAGGTACTCACCCCTGCTCCGGGCGTTCGCGCGGGCGGTCAGGGCGCGTATGCGCTGCTCCGGGGGGGCCGGGCGGGCTTCCTCCGGGCGGACGGTCCACTCCGTCCCGCCGGCGACGGGCCGCAGCGACCAGAGGCCGGCCCATTCCCCGCGGAATTCCCCCACCCGGTCGTCCGCGTCCACCTCGGCACCGCCTGATCAACAGGGCCAACCGCCCGGCGCCCCTGCGTACTTCATCGCATGGTGGCAGGCCGGGCAGAGGCGGACGGGTAGAGCCGGTGTCCGCCGCGCGGCGTGTCGGAGGGACGTGTGCGTACCGGGACGGAAGGGTGTCCACCCCGACATACCACCTTGGAGAGCGAGCGATGCCCGAAGTCACCACCCCGTACCCGGCCGGCGCCCCCTGCTGGGTCGATCTGACGGCGCAGGACCAGCAGGCCGCGCTGGACTTCTACCGGGACCTGTTCGGCTGGCAGGGCGCGCCCGGCCCGGCCGAGTTCGGCGGGTACGCGGTCTGCGAGCTGCGCGGCAGGCCCGTCGCCGGTATCGGCCCGGCGGCGGCCCCGGAGGGCGTCCCGGAACCGCCCACCGTCTGGACCACCTACCTCGCCACCGGCGACGCGGTCGCCACCCAGGAGCGCATCATCGCCGCGGGCGGCGAGCCTTTCGCCCCGGCGATGGATGTCGGCGACCTCGGCCGGATGCTGGTCGCCACCGACCCGCAGGGCGCGGTGTTCGGCGTCTGGCAGCGGGGCGAGTTCACCGGCGCGGGCGTGGTCAACGAGCCCGGCGCCCTGACCTGGACCGAGCTGCACACCAGCGACGTGGACGGTGCCGCGGCCTTCTACGGTGACGTGTTCGGCATCGAGTTCTCGCCGATGGAGGGCAGCGACTCCTACTGGGAAGTGCGCGTGGGCGGCCTCACGGTCGGCGGCGTCACCCGTCTCGCCAACGACCCGCCCGGCACCCCGGCCCACTGGCTGACGTACTTCGCGGTCGACGACGTCGACTCCACGGTGGACGCCCTGGTCCGCCGCGACGGCACCGTCCTCGTCCCGCCGTTCGACATGTCCGCGGGCCGCATGACCGTGGTCGCCGACCCGCAGGGCGCGCCGTTCGCGATGATCAGGCCGGCCGGTTCGTGAGCCCGCGCTCCCCGGTGGGGCGGCCTCATCGAGGACCTGCGCATCGAGCCCTGACCGAGGCGGACCAAGGGGGCGGGAACATCCGGTCCCGTCGGCGAGGTTGACCGGTACGCCCGCCACGGGCCAAGCCGTATCTCGCAGGAGGACTCTTCATGACCGACCGGCCGTTGACGCTGATGGCAGTGCACGCCCACCCCGACGACGAGGCGACCGGGACCGGAGGGGTGCTCGCGCGGTATGCGGCGGAAGGCATCCGGACGGTGCTGGTGACCTGTACCGACGGCGGTTGCGGTGACGGGCCGGGGGGTGTGAAGCCGGGCGGCCCCGGACACGATCCCGCGGCGGTCGCCCGGATGCGCCGGGAGGAGCTGGAGGCGAGCTGCGAGGTCCTGAAGATCAGCGACCTGGAGATGCTCGACTACGCCGACTCCGGGATGGTGGGCTGGCCGAGCAACGACGCGCCCGGCTCCTTCTGGCGGACCCCCGTGGAGGAAGGCGCGGCTCGCCTCGCGGAGCTGATGCGGCACTACCGCCCCGATGTGGTCGTCACCTATGACGAGAACGGTTTCTACGGCCACCCCGACCACATCCAGGCCCATCGCATCACGATGGCCGCGCTGGAGCTGACCGACCTGACCCCCAAGGTCTACTGGACCACCGTCCCCCGCTCCCAGATGGCCCGCTTCGGCGAGGTCATGCGCGAGTTCGCGGAGGACATGCCGGAGCCCGACCCCGCCGAGGCCGCCGCCCTGGCCGAGATCGGCCTCCCCGACGACGAGATCACCACCTGGGTCGACACCACCCCCTACAGCGACCAGAAGTACGACGCCCTCGCCGCCCACGCCAGCCAGGGCGAGAACATCTTCTTCCTGAGGATGGGCAAGGAGCGCTTCGCCGAGCTGATGGGCACGGAGACCTTCCTCCGCGTCCAGGACCCCACGGGCGCCCCGACCCCGGAGACCGACCTGTTCGCCGGGCTCCGCTGAGCCGGGGTCCGGGAACGGTGCCGCCCGGGAACGTGGCCGGGCGGCCCCCTCGGCCGGGCCGCGTCGGCTATGCCTCGCGGGAGGCCAGCTCGATCACCGTGATGTCCGACGGTGCCCACACGCGGGTCGGCGGGCCCCAGGCGCCCGCGCCGCGGCTGACGTAAAGCTGGGTGTCGCCGTAGCGGTCGAGGCCGGCCACGGTCGGGTTGGCCGCCTTGGCGATCAGGTTGCCGGGCCAGAGCTGGCCGCCGTGGGTGTGGCCGGAGAGCTGGAGGTCCACGGAGTAGCGGACGGCTTCGTGGACCTGGACCGGCTGGTGCGCCATGAGGACGCAGGCGCGGGAGGGGTCGCGGTCGCCCAGGGCTTTCCGGAAGTCCGGGCCGTGGCCCTCGCTCTCGCCCTGGAGGTCGTTGACCCCGGCCAGGTCGAAGTACGGCAGTTCCGTGCGGGCGTTCTCCAGGGGGCGCATGCCCAGGGTGCGGACCTCGTCCAGCCACTGGGCGGCACCGGAGAAGTACTCGTGGTTTCCGGTGACGAAGTAGGTGCCCAGGCGGGACTCCAGCCCCGCCAGCGGTGCCGCCGCCGGACCCAGGTTCTTCACGCTGCCGTCCACCAGGTCGCCGACGACCGCGATCAGGTCCGGCTGGGTCGAGTTGATCGTATCGACCACCGTCTGCGCGAAGTTCCGCCCCAGCACCGGGCCCAGATGGATGTCGCTGACCACCGCGATCCGGAAGCCGTGCGCCGAGCGCGGGAGCCTGGCCAGGGGGACGGTCAGCCGCTTCACGCGCGGGCCGCGCAGCACCCCGTAGGTGCCCCAGCCCGTCGTGCCCAGCGCCACCGCGGCCGCCGTGCCCCCGGCGACGCGGGAGACGAAGACGCGGCGGGAGAGGGCGGAGGCGGCGAGCGCCGTGGCCGGCGGCCCTTCGGACGGTTCTGCCGGGGCCGGGGCCGGGGCCGGGGGCGCGGGCGCCTCGTCAGCCCGCACGGACGGCTCTGTCGGGGGCGCGGGTGCCCGCTCAGCCCGCACGGACTCCGCCCGGGACGTCGGCGCGTCGTCAGCCGCCCCGGCCCGCTCCGCCGGAGGCATCCGCACACCGCCCAGCCCCGCCAGCACCGCCTCCCGGGTCGCCCGGCGCGCCCGGCGGGCCGCCCACACCCGCACCGGCTCCGTGGCCACCGTCGCCAGCAGCAGGTAGAGCGCGAGGGCCATCCACAGGAACCCGGGCCAGGCCAGGGCCTGTTGGAGCCAGAAGGGCGCGCCGGAGCGTTCCGCGACCAGGGCGGCGATCATCAGCACCGGGGCGGCGACGAAGAGCACCGTGCCCGCGCGCCGGGCCGGGCCGCGCGGGCGGGTGGTGTCGCGGATCAGGCGGGACCAGACGTACCGGTGCAGGCCCGCGACGAGGGCCAGCACGGCCAGGGCGACGAGCGCGAAGACGATGACCACCCGGCGTGTCTCCTATGACGTCCGACGCAGTGCGCGCAGTCCGCGCAACCCGATGACCCCGACGACCGTCCCCAGTACGAAGGACACGACCGCCAGCGTCAGGTGCACCCAGAAGTAGGCCGTGGGATGCCCGTCGTCGAAGGCGAGACCGCTGCCGTCCGCAATCAGGTTTTTAACGAAAGTGACCCAGATGACCCAGCTCCACACCCCGAAGGCGAGCAGGAACCAGGAGACCGGGCGGCTGAGCTTCATGAGTCCAGTATCACCGCCCGCGATCCGGCTCCATGGCCGGGGTGGAGCGGGAGGCGGGACTTCACAGCCCGTGGCAGGTACGTTCTCGATCGTGTCCGCACCGAAGAAGATCGCTCAGCGATCCTTGTTGATCACGTCCGCCGCACTGCTGACCGTCTCCGGCCTCGCCCCGTCAGCCTTCGCCGCACCCAAGCCGTCCGGCAGTCCCACGGCCGCTCCCCCGGCCCGCATGTCCCAGGTCGGCGGTGCCCGCCTCGGCGTGCCCGGTACGCAGGTGAACCTCGCCGCGGGCGTCCCCGTGCTGCCGGGGGGCCTGACCGCCCGCTCCTGGATCGTCACCGACGCGGAGAGCGGCGACGTGCTCGCCTCGCACAACGCGCACTGGCGGCTCCCCCCGGCGAGCACCCTGAAGATGCTGTTCGCGGACACCGTGCTGCCCCGCTTCCCCAGCGACCAGCGCCACCGGGTGGCGCCCACCGACCTCGCCGGGATCGGCGCCGGGTCCAGCATGGTCGGGATAAAGGAGAACGAGACCTACACCGTCCACGACCTGTGGCTCGGTGTCTTCCTGCGCTCCGGCAACGACGCCGTCCACGTCCTCTCCGCGATGAACGGCGGTGTCCCGCAGACCGTCAGGGACATGCAGGCCCACGCCGACGCCCTCCAGGCCGGCGACACCCACGTGGTCAGCCCCGACGGCTACGACGCCCCCAGGCAGTACTCCTCGGCGTACGACCTCACCCTGTTCGCCCGCTCCGGGCTCCAGAAGAAGGACTTCCGGGAGTACTGCTCCACCGTGCGCGCCAAGTTCCCCGGCGCCACCACGCAGAAGGGCAAGGGCAAGGGCACCCGCGAGACCTTCGAGATCCAGAACACCAACCGGCTGCTGAGCGGGGACGCGGACACGTCCGTCTACCCGGGCATCGCCGGGGTCAAGAACGGCAACACCACCAACGCGGGCGCCACCTTCACCGGGGTCGCCGAGCGCGGCGGCAAGGTGCTGCTGGTCACCGTGATGAACCCGGAGAAGCACGAGCACGACGAGGTCTACAAGGAGACCGCCCGGCTCTTCGACTGGGGCTTCAAGGCGGCCGGCAAGGTCAAGCCGGTCGGCGTGCTCGTCCCGCCGCTGAACGCCACCCCGAGCGCACGGCCGAGCGGCGCGCCCAGCGCGGACGTCACCGGCGCCGCGCAGGGCACCGCGGGCGCCGGGTCGGAGCCGGTGAAGGGCGCCGCCGCCGCCACGCGGAGCGGCGGTTCGCGGGGCGCGGGTACCGCGGTGGCCATCGCGGCCGGGCTGCTGGTGCTGCTCGCCGGCGGGGCGTTCCTGGTCAATCGCCGCTGGCCGCTGCCTGATCTGATGCGTCGTCGGCAGCGTCCGTGACCTTGCCCTCGTCGCTGCGCGTCGCCGTCCAGGCGGCACAGTAGAGGATCAGCTTCGAGGTGAAGTTGATCCACAGCAGCAGGGCGACGGGGACACCGAAGGCGCCGTACACGCTCTTCGCGGCGACGCCCTGGATGTAGCCGCTCAGCAGCAGCTTGAGGAGTTCGAAGCCGACCGCGCCGAGCAGGGCCGCCACCAGCAGGCGGCGGCGCGGCGGTTCGACGCCGGGCAGCAGGCTCAGCACGTACAGCAGCACCAGGAAGTCGGCGAGGACGGCGACGGCGAACGCGGCGACCCGCAGCAGTACGGTGCCCCAGCTGTGCTCGTCGAGCCCTATCGCCGACGCCAGCCGGCCGATCGCGGCCGAGGCGAGGGTGGAGGCGGCCAGAGTCACCAGCAGAGCGCCGCCGAGACCGATCAGCACCCCGGCGTCCTTGAGCTTCAGCACGATCGGGTTGCCGTCCCGCTCGGGCAGCTCCCATACCGCGCGCAGGCAGTCCCGGACCTGGCCGACCCAGCCGATACCGGTGAACAGCAGCGCGGCGCCGGCGATCAGCCCGACCGTGCCCGCGTTCTGCACCAGCCCGTTCAGGTCGAGCTGGTCGGCGAGGCCGGGGAACTGGGCGGCGATGTTCTTCTCGACCGTCTTCTGCCGGGCCGGGTCGAGCGTGGCCGCGGCGACCGCCGCGGCCACGGTCAGCAGCGGGAACAGGGCGATGAAGCTGACGAACGTCATGGCCGCGGCGAGCCACGTCCAGTTCACCCGGTCCAGGCGCGCGTACGAGCGCCACGCGTGCGTGGTCACGAGCCAGGTCACGATCGGCCCGATGCCGGGCAGCTTCTTCAGCCAGTCCATGATCCGCCTCTGCCCTTTTCGCGGGAACTCCATGTGCCGGTACCCCGGATGGCGCCCGCCCCCCCTCGTCGGCCCCTCGGCGCGTCGCACTAATCACCCATTGCGGGGAGCCCGGTGCCGCCGTGCGGCCACCCTCCCATACGCGGGCGATACGGTCACCCGCATGTCTGCTGTCTGCGGTCCTCCCCAGTCCCTGCTCGTCCTCGGCGGCACGTCGGAGATCGCGCTGGCCACCGCGCGCCGCCTCGTCGCCCGCCGCACCCGCACCGTATGGCTCGCGGGCCGCCCCGGCCCGGCCCTCGACCGCGCGGCCGGCCGCCTGGCCGCGCTCGGCGCCGACGTCCGTACGGTCGCCTTCGACGCGCTGGACCCGGAGTCCCACGAGACGGTGCTCGGCAAGGTGTTCGCCGAGGGCGCCGTCGACATGGTGCTGCTCGCCTTCGGGGTCCTCGGGGACCAGGCACAGGACGAGCGGGAGCCGCTGCGCGCGGTCCGGGTCGCCGCCACCAACTACACCGGCGCGGTCTCCGCCGGCCTGGTCGCCGCCCGCGCCCTCCAGGACCAGGGCCACGGCTCGCTGGTGGTCCTCTCCTCGGTGGCCGCCGAACGCGCCCGCCGCTCGGACTTCATCTACGGCTCCAGCAAGGCCGGCCTGGACACCTTCGCGCAGGGCCTCGGCGACGCGCTGTACGGGACGGGCGTGCACGTGATGGTCGTACGCCCCGGCTTCGTCCGTACCGGCAAGACCGCCCATCTGGCGCCCGGACCGCTCTCCACCACCCCGGAGCTGGTGGCCGCGGCCGTCGAACTGGGCCTGCGCAGGGGCTCGGAGACGGTGTGGGTGCCCGGCGCGCTGCGCCCGGTGATGTCACTGCTGCGGCACGCGCCGCGTGCCCTGTTCCGCCGGCTGCCGCTCTGAACGGCAGGCGCTCAGCGGCTCGCGATGGGGTCGCGTTCGGCGGGACCGCCCTGGCTGGGCACGACGTTGGCGCCGAAGGGGTAGTCGCGCAGCTTGCGCCACACCCCGTCCGCGCCCTGCTCGTACAGCGCGAACCCGGCGCACGGCCAGGCCGCCTCGAACCCGGCCAGTTCCTCGAAGGCGCGGTCCATCGCCGCCTCCTCGATGCCGTGCGCCACGGTGACGTGCGGGTGGTACGGGAACTGCAGCTCGCGCGGCACCGGCCCGGCCGGGTCCCGCACCTGCTGCTGGAGCTCCGTGCATTCCTCGGCGCCCTGCTCGATCCGGACGTAGACCACGGGCGAGAGCGGGCGGAAGGTGCCGGTGCCGGACAGCCGCATCGGGAAGGGGCGTCCGGCCGCGGCGACCTCGGCGAGGTGGGCGTCGACGGCGGCGAGGTCCGACTCCTCGACCTCGGTCGGCGGCAGCAGGGTGACGTGCGTGGGGATGCTGAGCGCGGCGGCATCGCCGAAGCCCGCGCGCCGCTGCTGGAGCAGGCTGCCGTGAGGCTCCGGGACCGCGATCGACACGCCGATCGTTACGATCCCCACGTCGTCTCCTGTCGTCGCGTTTCTGTTCTGTGGGCCGTCCTCGCGTACGGCCGTCGGCTATCGACTGTACGGCCACGGGTGTCCGCAGGGCAGGCGCAACGGAAGTGATGTACGGCGCTCTGCCCTACCGGACACGCGTGCGGGTCGCACATCCGGGGGCGGCTGTGCGCCCCCGGACGCCCGGTCCGTGCCGGTCAGTGCCGGTCAGTGCTTCGCCGGCAGGAACCCGACCCGGTCGTAGGCCAGGGCCAGGGTCTCGGCGGCCACCGCGCGGGCCTTCTCGGCGCCCTTGGCGAGGATCGAGTCCAGCGTCTCGGTGTCCTCCAGGTACTGCTGGGTGCGCTCCCGGAAGGGGGTGACGAAGGCGACCATGATCTCGGCGAGGTCGGTCTTGAGGGCGCCGTACATCTTGCCCTCATAACTCCGCTCCAGGTCCGCGACCGGCGTGCCGGTGAGGGTGGAGTGGATGGTGAGCAGGTTGCTCACGCCGGGCTTGTTCTCCCGGTCGAAGCGGATCACCGTGTCGGTGTCGGTGACCGCGCTCTTCACCTTCTTCGCCGTCGTCTTCGGGTCGTCCAGCAGGCTGACGACACCCTTGGGGGAGGCCGCCGACTTGCTCATCTTGACCGCCGGGTCCTGGAGGTCGTAGATCTTCGCCGTCTCCTTGAGGATGTACGGCCTGGGGCTGACGAAGGTCTCGCCGAAGCGGCCGTTGAAGCGGTCGGCGAGGTCGCGGGTCAGCTCGACGTGCTGGCGCTGGTCCTCCCCGACCGGCACCTCGTCCGCGTTGTACAGCAGGATGTCCGCGACCTGGAGGATCGGGTACGTGAAGAGGCCGACGCTGGCCCGGTCGGCGCCCTGCTTGGCGGCCTTGTCCTTGAACTGGGTCATGCGCGAGGCCTCGCCGAAGCCGGTGAGGCAGTTCATGACCCAGGCGAGCTGGGCGTGCTCGGGGACGTGGCTCTGCACGAAGAGGGTGCAGCGGTCGGGGTCCAGCCCGGCCGCGAGGAGCTGGGCCGCGGCGAGGCGGGTGTTGGCGCGGAGGTCCTTCGGGTCCTGCGGGAGCGTGATCGCGTGCAGGTCGACGACCATGTAGAACGCGTCGTGCGTCTCCTGGAGGGCCACCCACTGGCGGACGGCACCGAGGTAGTTGCCGAGGTGGAACGAGCCCGCGGTGGGCTGGATTCCGGAGAGTACGCGGGGCTTCTTTTCAGCGGTGGGCTTTTCAGCGGGGGCCATGGTGCCCATTCTTCCAGAGGTGGAGGCGGGTCCAGTGCCTGGTACCGCGTCCGCAGGAGAAGGACAGCGGCGGAAGGACGGCTCAGGAGGCGGACGGCTCGGTCTCCCCCGCGAAGACGATGACCTGGTCGATGAGGCTCCGCCGCAGATGGACGACGTCCGTTCCGGCCAGGCGGGGGCCTCCGTCGGGCGTGGTGAAGACCCACCGGTACCGGGCCCACTCGTCAGGCATGTCCACCGCTGAGGAGCGCACCATCGTGCCGGTCCCCGCCGGGTGGCGCCGGATGTCCAGCACGAACTGCTCGACCGCCGCGATTCCCTCGCTGCGGCCCAGCGGCCCCCAGAAGACCACGTCCGAGGTCAGGGCCTGGGAGAGCAGGGCCGTCACAGAGGTGTCGTCCGAGGCGTTGAACGCGGAGATGAACGTGTCGATCGCGGAGCGTGCGGTCTCTTCCTGCATGCCCCAGTAATACCAGCCGTTCCGCCCTGGTTGGGGGGTTGTTCGGGGCGCGGGTGACCGCGGCGGCGTCGTGGCCGGTCGCGCGGTTCCCCGCGCCCCTCAGGCGCTCAGCCGAGGTCGATCTCCGGGTACAGCGGGAAGGCCGCCACCAGGTCCGTCGCCCGCTGCGCGATCTCGTCCGCCGTCTTCCCGTCCAGGACGTGCTGGGCCTTGGAGGGGGCGCCGGACTTCGTGGTGCCGGGTTCCGTGGCCGTCAGGACGCGGTCGATCAGGCCGGCCACCTCGTCCATCTCGGCCGTGCCCAGACCGCGGGTGGTCAGGGCGGGGGTGCCGACGCGGATGCCGGAGGTGTACCAGGCGCCGTTGGGGTCGGCGGGGATGGCGTTGCGGTTGGTGACGATGCCGGAGTCCAGCAGGGCGGCCTCGGCCTGGCGGCCGGTGAGGCCGTAGGAGGCGGCGACGTCGATCAGGTTGAGGTGGTTGTCGGTGCCGCCGGTGACGAGGGTGGCGCCGCGCTTCATCAGGCCCTCGGCGAGCGCGCGGGAGTTGTCGACGACGCGCTGGGCGTAGTCCTGGAAGGAGGGGCGGCGGGCCTCGGCAAGGGCGACCGCCTTGGCGGCCATGACGTGCGGGAGCGGGCCGCCGAGCACCATCGGGCAGCCCCGGTCGACCTGGTCCTTGAGGGAGTCGTCGCACAGGACCATGCCGCCGCGCGGGCCGCGCAGCGACTTGTGGGTGGTGGTGGTGACGATCTGGGCGTGCGGCACCGGGTCGAAGTCGCCGGTGAGCACCTTGCCCGCGACCAGACCGGCGAAGTGCGCCATGTCGACCATGAGGGTCGCGCCGACCTCGTCCGCGATCTCCCGCATGATCCGGAAGTTCACCAGGCGCGGATAGGCGGAGTAGCCGGCGACCAGGATCAGCGGCCGGAACTCGCGGGCCTGGGCGCGCAGGGCCTCGTAGTCGATCAGGCCGGTGGCCGGGTCGGTGCCGTAGGAGCGCTGGTCGAACATCTTGCCGCTGATGTTGGGACGGAAGCCGTGGGTGAGGTGGCCGCCCGCGTCCAGGGACATGCCGAGCATGCGCTGGTTGCCGAACGCCTGGCGCAGCTCGGCCCAGTCGGCCTCGGACAGCTCGTTGATCTGGCGGGCGCCGGTCTTCTGGAGGAAGGGCACCTCGACCCGGTCGGCGAGGACGGCCCAGAAGGCGACCAGGTTGGCGTCGATGCCGGAGTGCGGCTGGACGTAGGCGTGCCGGGCGCCGAAGAGTTCGCGGGCGTGCTCGGCGGCGAGGGACTCGACGGTGTCGACGTTGCGGCAGCCGGCGTAGAAGCGGCGGCCGACGGTGCCCTCGGCGTACTTGTCGCTGAACCAGTTGCCCATCGCCAGCAGGGTGGCCGGGGAGGCGTAGTTCTCGGAGGCGATCAGCTTGAGCATGTCGCGCTGGTCGTGGACCTCCTGGCCGATCGCGTCGGCGACGCGGGGCTCGACCGCGCGGATGACGTCGAGCGCGGCGCGGTAGGCGGTGGTCTCGGCGGAGCCGGACGGGGTGGGGTTCTCGGGCATGGGGGCCTCCGGACAGGGCGTCGGTGTGTCGTCGTGTTCGGTTCGGCCCAGGCGCACGGCACTGACTCCCGGGCCGCTCCCCGATGGTCCATCCCATCCCAGCGCGCCAGTCACGGCCCACGACCAGCCTACCGGCCGCGGGTGAGGGGCGCGGGCCGGTCCGAGGAGCGGACGGGTGCAGGGGGCGGCCCGGCCGGCGGGACACCCCCTAGAGGATCACGTGCGGCAGGAAGCGGGCGTAGGAGTCGGTGATCAGGCCCGAGGACTCGCGGATGCCGAGCCCGGCCGCCTCGTCGCCGACGACCCAGGCGCCGAGGACGACGTGGTTGCCGTCGAAGACGGGGAGCGGGGCGAGGGCCTGGTAGCAGCAGGTCTCCTCGGGTGCCGGCGGGGCCGGGCTGCCGGGCGGGTGCAGGGTGACGCCCTCGCCCTCGCGGCCGAGCAGCGGCTTGGCGGCGTAGCCGGTCGTGGCGGCCAGCTCGCGGGGGCCGTCCAGGTAGGCCGGGAGGAGGTTGGGGTGGCCCGGGTACAGCTCCCAGAGGACGGCCAGCAGGGCCTTGTTGCTGAGCAGCATCTTCCAGGCGGGCTCGATCCACAGGGTGCTGCCGGTACCGCCGCCGTTGTCCAGGGTGTCCAGGACGTGCCCGGCGAACTCGTCGGTGGTGAGCCACTCCCACGGGTATAGCTTGAAGATCGCCCGGATGAACTTCAGCCCGTTGTCCACGAAGCGGCCGGAGAGGGTGTCCCAGCCGATCTCCTCCATGGCGAGCCAGTCGGTGGCGAGCCCGGCCTGCTCGGCGGTCTCCTTGAGGTAGGCGACCGTCATCAGGTCCTCGCCGAGTTCGTCGGCCGAGGAGTGCGCGAAGTGCAGCGGTGCGCCCGGCGGGAGGAGCTTCGCCTGCCGGCGCCAGGTGTCCACCAGGCGCTCGTGCAGCGAGTTCCACTGGTCGGCGCCGGGGAAGCGCTCCTCCATCCAGAACCACTGCGCGGACGCGGCCTCCACCAGCGAGGTCGGGGTGTCCGCGTTGTACTCCAGCATCTTCGCCGGGCCGGTGCCGTCGTAGTGCAGGTCGAACCTGCCGTACACGGACGGGAGTTCGGCGCGCCGGTGCCAGGACTCGGTGACGGCGGCGGCGACCCGCGGGTCGGTGATGCCGAGGTCGGCGAGTCGGCCGTGCCGCACCAGGTGCCCGGCGGCGGCCAGGCACATGGCGTGCAGTTCCTCGACGGTCTCCTCCAGCGCCTCCACCTCGGGCAGCGAGAAGACGTAGTGGGCGCTCTCGTCCCAGTAGGGACGCAGGGAGCCGTCGGGGTGGCGGGTGAGCGGGTAGACGATCCCCTGTTCCTCGACGGTGCGCTGCCAGTCGGGGCGGGGCGTGATCGTACGGCGTTCCATCGCTGCGGCCCGGCCGGTCAGCCGCCGGAGCTGCCGTGGCCGCCGCCGAAGCCGCCCCGGTGCACGCTGTGGCTGTCGTCGTCGCCCGAACGGCCGGAACCGCCGCCGGACTTGCGGGGCGGGGTGAAGGAGCCGCTGCGGACCCAGGAGCCCTTCTTCTTGCCGCCGTAGTAGTAGGCGCCGTCGGTGGACGTGGCGGACTTGCAGTTCTTGTCGGAGACCACGTGGTAGCCCTTGCCCACGGTGTAGCTGTCGCGGTCCACGCAGCGCTTGTCCGGGTCGGACGAGGAGCATGCGGTGAGGGCGGCAGCGAGCAGCCCCATGCCGCCCAGAACGACTGTGGTGGAGCGCAGTTGTGCGCGGGTGTCGGCCATTTTCTCTTTCCCCCGTCGGTGGTCCGTTCGGCAGTCAGCCTAGAGATCGGTGTGAGTTTCCGGCAGGGCGCCCCCGCGTACGCCCGTTCCCCTACAGTCGCTTTGTGCTTTTTGGAATGGTGTGCGCGCTCGGTGCGGCGGTCTGCTTCGGTACGGCCACGGTGTTTCAGGCGGTGGCCGCGCGGGCGGCAGCAGGACGGGGCGGCGGGGAGGCGGCGCTGCTGCTGCGGGCGGTACGGCAGTGGCGGTACGCGGCGGGGCTCGCCCTCGACGGACTCGGCTTCGTGTTCCAGATCCTGGCGCTGCGCTCGGTGCCGATCTACGCCGTGGGCGCCGCGCTGGCCGCGAGCCTCGCGGTGACGGCGGTGGTCGCGGCTCGGCTGCTCGGGGTACGCCTGAGCGGGCCGGAGTGGACGGCGGTCGGCGTGGTGTGCGCGGGGCTCGCGCTGCTCGGGCTGGCCTCGGGTGCGGAGGGCGACCGCGGCGGCCCGGCCTGGCTGCCGTACGCGCTGCTCGCGACGGCGGCGGGGGTGGCGCTGCTCGGCGCGGTGGGCGGCCGGCTCCCGGAACGGCCGCGCGCGCTGCTCCTCGGGCTCGGCGCGGGGTGCGGCTTCGGGGTGGTGGAGGTGGCGGTCCGCCTGGTCGGCTCCCTTCGCCCGTACGCCCTGCTGACCGACCCGTCCCTGTACGCGCTGCTCCTCGGCGGCGGTGCCGCCTTCCTGCTCCTGACCTCGGCGCTGCGGCGCGGCTCGGTCACCACGGCCACGGCCGGGATGGTCCTGGGCGAGACCCTGGGCCCGGCGGCGGTGGGCGTGCTCTGGCTGGGCGACCGCACGCGGGTGGGGCTCGGCCCGCTCGCGGTGCTGGGGTTCGTCGTGGCGGTGGCGGGGGCGCTGGCGCTGGCGCGGTTCGGGGAGGCGCCGGGGGCGGAGGCCGGGGATTCCGGCCCGGCCGCCGCCCGGGAAGGCGTGGGCACCGCGTCCGTGGGCTGACCCGCGCGGGAAGGGCGCCGGCCTCGCGCACCGCACCCGCGCGGGGTCACGGCAGTGCCCGGCACAGGGCCTCCAGGACGGTCGGCCAGGTGCTGTCCGGTGGGGTGCCGTAGCCGACGACGAGCGCCTCCAGGGGTTCGGCGACGGCCAGTCGGTGCCGGTAGAAGGCGAGACCGTGCAGCGCGAGTCCCTGCCAGTGCGCGGCCCGCACGACCGCCTGCTCGGTGCCGGGCGGCAGCCGCAGCACCGCGTGCAGCCCGGCCGCGATCCCGGTGACCGTCACCTCCGGCGCCCGGTCGGCGACGGCGGCGGCCAGCTGGTCCCGGCGGCGCCGGTAGCGCTGCCGGACGGCCCGCACATGGCGGTCGTACGCGCCCGAGGTGAGGAATTCGGCCAGCGTGAGCTGGTCCAGCACCCCGACGGTGTCGGCGTGCCCCTTGGCCTCCGTCAGCTCCGCCAGCAGCGCCGGGGGCACCACCATCCAGCCCAGGCGGAGTCCGGGGGCGAGGGACTTGCTGGCGGTGCCGAGGTAGACCACATGCTCGGGATCGAGGCCCTGGAGGGCGCCGACGGGCTGGCGGTCGTAGCGGAACTCGCCGTCGTAGTCGTCCTCCAGGATCAGTCCGCCGGTCCGCCGGGCCCAGTCGACGACGGCCGCCCGCCGGTCGGGATGCAGCGGGGTGCCCATGGGGAACTGGTGGGCGGGGGTGAGGAGTACGGCGCCCTCCGCGCCCAGTCGCCGCGTGTCGGTGCCGAGTTCCCCGTACGGCAGCGCGGTGGTCGTCAGGCCCGCTCCGGCGAGCAGGTCGTGGTGCACGTAGAGGCCGTACGACTCGACCGCGACCGTGCGGGCGCCCCGGCCGCGCAGCACGGTGCCGAGGAGGCGGAGGGCGTGCGAGAACCCCGCCGTAATCAGCACCGAGTCGGGGTCGGCGCGGACGCCCCGGACGCGTGCGAGGTAGCCGGCGACGGCGGCGCGCAGTTCGGGGCGGCCGCGCGGATCGCCGTAGCCCAGCGCGTCGTTGGGGGCGCGGGTCAGGGCGCGGCGGGCGGCCCTGAGCCACTCGGTGCGGGGGAAGGCGGCGAGGTCGGGGGTGCCGGGGACCAGGCTGTGCGCGGGGCGGCCCGGCGTGCGGCGCCGGACGGGCGTGCCCGCCGTCGCGGCCGCCGGTACGGCCCGCTCGGCGACGCGGGTGCCGGAGCCCTGGCGAGCGGTGAGCCAGCCCTCGGCGACCAGGTCGGCGTACGCCTCGGCGACGGTGTTGCGGGCGATGCCGAGGTCCGCCGCCAGGGTGCGGGAGGACGGCAGCCGGGTGCCGGGGGCGAGCCGGCCGGTGCGCACGGCGTCGCGCAGCGCGTCGGTGAGACCCCGGCGCAGACCGCTGCTCCCGGCCGGTTCGAGGTGGAGGTCGATCCCCAGATTGGCCCATGATTCCGCCATGGGAATGGACCATACTCCTGGGCTGCTTCGCTCCTAGGCTTTCCGTATGGAGACCACGGAGAACACCACCGAGTACACCCCCGAGCACCCCGCCCGCCTGACCTGGACGGAGCACGTCCCCGACGTCTACAAGGCGATGGTCCGCCTGGACGCGGCGGCCCGGAAGGGCGTCGACCCGAGGCTGCTGGAGCTGGTGAAGATCCGCGCCTCGCAGCTCAACCACTGCGCGTACTGCCTGGACATGCACACCAAGGACGCGCTCGCGGCCGGGGAGAGCGTGGAGCGGATCGTCCAGCTCAGCGCGTGGGACGAGTCCCGGCACTTCTACACGGAGAAGGAGCTGGCGGCACTGGAGCTGACCGAGGCGGTCACCGTCCTCACCGACGGCTTCGTGCCGGACGAGGTGTACGAGCGCGCCGCCAAGCAGTTCGAGGAGGCGGAGCTGGCGCAGCTGATCGCCGCGATCACGGTGATCAACGCCTGGAACCGCTTCGCGGTGTCCACCCGGATGGTGCCGGGGCACTACACGGCGGGGCAGTACACGTGAGCGGCCCGGACGGCGGACGGCGGCGCGGCCCCCTGGGCACGCGCCGCCGTCCGCCGTCCGGCGTCAGCTCACGGAAGCCAGCGCTTCCAGGTGTCCGGGTGGGCGTCGACCCACTTCTTCGCGGCCTCCTCCGGGCTGAGCTTCTGCTCGGCGATCATGAGGGAGACCTCGTTCTGGTCCTCCGTCGTCCACTGGAACTTCTTCAGGAACGCGGCGCCCTTGCCGCCGGAGCGGGCGAAGTCGGCGTTGAGGAACTTGCGCAGCGGGGTCTTCGGGTACGCGCAGGTGATCTTCGCGGCGTCGGTGTCGCAGCCCTCCTTGTACGGCGGGAGCTTCACCTCGGTCATCGGCACCTTCTTGAAGAGCCACTGGGGGGTGTACCAGTAGGTCAGGAAGGGCTTCTTCTCCTTGGCGAACTGCTTGATCTGGGTGATCTGCGCGGCCTCGGACCCGGCGAAGACGACCTGGTAGTTCAGCTTCAGGTTCTTCACCAGGGCCTTGTCGTGGGTGACGTAGGCCGGGGAGCCGTCCATGATCTGGCCCTTGCCGCCGGACTCGGCGGTGCGGAACCGCGACGCGTACTTGTCGAGGTTCTTCCAGTTCGTGACGTCGGGGTGCTGCTTGGCGAAGTACGTCGGCACGAACCAGCCGATGTGCCCGGTGACCCCGAGCCCGCCCGCGTAGGAGACGGTCTTCTTGTCGTGGACGTACCGCTTCTCCTGGTCGGGGTGGCTCCAGTCCTCCAGCAGGGCGTCGACGCGGCCCTGGCTGAGCGCGTCCCAGGCGGGGATCTCGTCGACCTGGACGGTGTCGACGCGGTAGCCCAGCTTGTGTTCCAGCAGGTACTTGGCGACCGCCACGTTGGACTGCGCGCCCACCCAGGACTGCACGGACAGGGTCATGCTCCTGGCACCGCCCGCGTTGGCGAACGGGCTGGCCTGCTTGGTCATGTCGGCCGCGCCGCAGCCGGTGAGCAGGGCGAGCGCGGACGCGGCGGCGACGCTCACCGAGAGGGTCGTACGGAATCGCATGTCACGCTCCCTTCTTCGTGCGGCGGCCGGTGGGCTGGGTGACCCGGTCGAGCATCAGGCCGAGGCAGACGATCGCGGCACCGGCGACCAGGCCGGTGGCGAGGTCGCCCTGGGCGAGGCCGAAGGCGACGTCGTAGCCGAGGGCGCCCGCGCCGACCAGGCCGCCGATGATGACGACGGCGAGGACCAGGACCACGCCCTGGTTCACCGCGAGCAGCAGCGAGCGGCGGGCGAGCGGAAGCTGGACCTGCCAGAGCTGCTGGCGGCCGGTGGCGCCGAGCGAGCGGGCGGACTCCAGCGCGGCCGGGTCGACCTGGCGCAGGCCCTGCGCGGTGATCCGGACGACGGCCGGGAGGGCGTAGACCACGGCGGCGACGACGGCGGGGGCGCGGCCGACGCCGAACAGGGCGACGACCGGGATCAGGTACACGAACTGCGGCATGGTCTGGAACACGTCCAGCACCGGGCGCAGCATCCGGTCCACCCGGTCGCTGCGGGCCGCCGCGATACCGGTGGCGATGCCGAGGACCAGCGTGACGGCGACGGCGGCGAGCACCTGGGAGAGGGTGTCGAGGGAGGAGTCCCAGACGCCGAGCACCCCGATCGCGGCCATGGCGAGGGTGGCGGTCAGCGCGGTGCGCCAGGTGCCGATCAGCCACGCCAGCGCGGCGACGATCAGCAGTACCGACCACCAGGGCAGCGCGCGCAGGCCGTCGCGGAGCGGGTCCAGCATCCAGGTGGTGAAGTGCGCGGCCCAGTCGGCGGTGCCGCCGATGACGGGCACGCCGGAGTAGAGGTGCGCGGTCATCCAGTTGACGGCGTGGTTGACCGGCTCCGCGATGTTGAGGGTGGCGCCGGCGGGCCACTCGGCGCGGCCGAGCAGCCGGGCGACGACAGCCGCGACGGCGGTGCCGGCGAGCGCGAGGAGCCACACCGTACGGCGGGACTCGCCGGGGCTGTCGGCGGCGCGGCCGGCGGCGCCGGTCACCCGGTCCAGCACGACGGCGAGCAGCACGATCGGGATGCCGGCCGCGAGGGCGGCGCCGACGTCGACGGAGGCGAGCGCCTGGTAGACGCGGTCACCGAGGCCGCCCGCGCCGATGACGGAGGCGATGACGGCCATGGACAGCGCCATCATGATCGTCTGGTTGAGGCCGAGCAGGAGTTCCTTGCGGGCCAGCGGGATACGGGCGGTCAGCAGCCGCTGGCGCGGGGTGGCGCCCAGCGAGCGCACCGCCTCCAGCACCTCGGGGTCGGCGCCGCGCAGACCGAGCGCGGTGAGCCGCGCCATCGGCGGGGCGGCGTAGACCACGGTGGCGAGGACGGCGGCGGGGACGCCGATGCCGAAGACCAGCACCACGGGCAGCAGGTAGGCGAAGGCGGGGAGCACCTGCATGGTGTCGAGCACCGGGCGCAGGGCGCGGTCCAGCCGGTCGGAGAGCCCGGCGGCGAGGCCGAGCAGGACGCCGACGGCGACGGACGCGAGTACGGCGGCCACCATGAGCGCGAGCGTCTGCATGGTGGGCAGCCACATGCCGAGCGCACCGCAGGCGAGGAACGCCACGGCCGTCCCGGCGGCGAGCCTGGCTCCGGCCGCCCGCCAGGCGACCAGGGAGCCGAGCACGGTGACGCCGACCCAGCCCATGGCGAGCAGGGCGAGGTAGACACCGCGTACGCAGAGCACGACCGCGTTGCTGATGTGGCCGAAGAAGTACAGGAACAGCGGGTGGGTGTCCCGGTTGTTCATCACCCAGTCGCTGGCGTCGCCGAGCGGGCCGGTGAGGCTCACGGTCAGCGCGTGCGGCCAGTGTCCGCTGCCCCACCGGCTGTCGAGCAGGGGGACGAGGATCACGGCGGCGACGGCGAGCGTGAGCAGCTTGGCCGCGGGACGGGACTTCAGCAGGCCGGGCAGGGCGCGCCGGGCCGCGGGGGCGGTGAGCGTGGCCATCAGACCGCCTTGGACTCGGGGGCGGCGGACACGAGGGTGGGCTCGGCCTCCCGCTCGGCGGGGGCGGGGGCGGCCGTGCCGGTGCCCGCGACCACGTTGAGCAGGGCGTCGGAGTCGACGACGCCCATGCAGGTGCCGTGGTCCATTACGCGGGCCGGTTCACCCGCGCGGGCGACGGCCTCGATGGCCTCGGCGACCGGTGCCTCGGGGCGGACGGCGGGGCCGCTGCCGGCCTCCTCCAGGGAGGCGGGGCGCATGGCGGTGCGGCAGGTGACGACCTGCTCGCGGGGCACGTCGCGGACGAACTCGCGGACGTAGTCGTCGGCCGGGGAGTTGACGATCTCCTCGGGGGTGCCGAGCTGGACCACGCGGCCGTCGCGCATCAGGGCGATGCGGTCGCCGAGCTTGAGGGCCTCGGTGAGGTCGTGGGTGATGAAGACCATGGTGCGGCCCTCCTCACTGTGCAGGCGGGCGACCTCGTCCTGCATGTCGCGCCGGATCAGCGGGTCGAGCGCGCTGAACGGCTCGTCGAACAGCAGCACCTCGGGGTCGACGGCGAGGGCGCGGGCGAGCCCGACACGCTGGCGCTGACCGCCGGAGAGCTGACCGGGGCGGCGCTTCTCCATGCCGGCCAGGCCGACCTTGGCGACGACCTCGGCGGCCTTCTCACGGCGCTCGGCGCGGCCCATGCCCTGGATCTCCAGGCCGTAGGCGACGTTGTCGAGGACCGTGCGGTGCGGCAGCAGGCCGAAGTGCTGGAAGACCATCGCGGCCCGGTGCCGGCGCAGTTCGCGCAGCCGGCCGCGGTCCATGGCGCGTACGTCCTCGCCGTCGATGGCGATGGTGCCCGCGGTGGGCTCGATCAGCCGGGTCAGGCAGCGCACCAGGGTGGACTTGCCGGAGCCGGACAGGCCCATGACGACGAAGACCTCGCCCTTGCGGACCTCGAAGGACACGTCCCGCACGGCGGCCGTGCAGCCGGTCTCGGCGCGCAGCTCGGCGGGGCTCAGCGCGGCCAGCGCCGGGTCGGCGGGGACGCGCTCGGGCTTGGGGCCGAACACCTTCCACAGGCCGTCGACGGCGAACACCGGCGCGTCGGACCCTTCGGCGGAGGTGGGCGGCTTACGGGTGGGAACGGTGAGCGTCATCGCGCGTCACCACCGATCAGTTCGACGGCCTTCTCCCCGACCATGAGCACTCCGATCATCGGGTTCACCGCGGTCATCGTCGGGAAGACGGACGCGTCGGCTATGCGGATGCCGTGCAGACCCCTGATGCGCAACTCGGGGTCGACCACGGCGAGTTCGTCATCGGCGGCGCCCATCTTGCAGGTGCCGGCCGGGTGGTACACGGTGTGCGCGACCTTGCGCGCGTACTCGCTCAGCTCCTCGTCACCCTGGACCTCGGGTCCGGGGCAGACCTCGCGCTTGAGCCAGTGGGCCAGCGGCTCCGACTTGGCCACCTCGCGGGCGATGCGGATGCCGTCGACCAGGGTCTGGGCGTCGTAGTCGTCCTCGTCGGTGAAGTACCGGAAGTCCAGCGCGGGCTTGACCTCGGGGTCGGCGCTGGTGAGGTAGAGACGGCCGCGGCTCTTGGGCTTGGGGATGTTCGGGGTCATGGAGACGCCGAACTCGGGCCGCTCGTAGCCGAGGCGCTCCGGATTGTCCGTGAACGGGATCTGGTAGAAGTGGAACATCAGGTCCGGGCCCGCGTGTTCGGGGTCGCGGCGGACGAACAGGCCCGCGTCGGAGTCCATCGCGGAGTTCTCCGGGATGGGTCCGTGGGTCTCCCAGACGATGACCGACTCCGGGTGGTCGAGCAGGTTCTCGCCGACGCCGGGAAGGTCCTGCACGACCGGGATGCCGAGGGCCTCCAGGTCGGCGCGCGGGCCGATGCCCGAGTGCATCAGCAGCCGCGGGGTGTCGACGGCGCCGGCACAGAGGACCACCTCGTTGCGCGCCTTGACCAGCAGTTCGCGGCCGTCCTTGGTGCGGACGTGGACGCCCTCGGCACGGGTGCCGTCCAGCTCCAGCCTGTACGCCCAGGTCTCCAGGAAGAGGTGGAGGTTGGGACGCTCGTCCATCACCGGGTGCAGGTAGGCGACGGAGGCCGAGGAGCGCTTGTTGTTCTCGGGGTGGTAGGCGAGGTCGAAGAAGCCGACACCGTCGGTGAACGGCTTCTTGTTGAAGCCCTCGACGCGCGGCACGCCGAGCGTGGACTGCGCGGCGTCCACGAAGTCCCGCGCGATGGCGTTGCGGTCCTTCTCGTCCACCGAGACGATGTTGTTCTTCAGCCGGGCGAAGTACGCCTCCATCTGCACGGCGCCCCAGCCGGTGGCCCCGGCCTGCTCCCACTCGTCCCAGTCGGAGGGGAGCGGCTTGAACGAGATCAGGGTGTTGTGCGAGGAGCAGCCGCCGAGCACGCGGGCCCGGCTGTGCCGGATGTGGGAGTTGCCGCGCGGCTGCTCGGTGGTCGGGTAGTCGTAGTCGAGGTCGCCGCCGAGCAGGCCCATCCAGCGGCGCAGGGTGAGCACGTCGTCGCGGTCGACGTCGCTCGGGCCGCCCTCGATGACGGCGACGGTGACGTCCGGGTTCTCGGTCAGGCGGGAGGCGATGACGGAGCCCGCCGTGCCGCCGCCGACGACGACGTAGTCGTACTCGTGGGTGTCTTCGGGCATGGGGTGTCTGACTCCTGGGGGCGGGAGGTCGTACGAAGGTCTTCAGGGGCCGGGGTCAGCCGGCGAACCAGCGCACCGGGCTCGGGGCGAGGTTCTGGTACACGTGCTTGGTCTCGCGGTATTCGGCGAGGCCGGCGGGGCCCAGTTCGCGGCCGGTGCCGCTCTTGCCGAAGCCGCCCCACTCCGCCTGCGGCAGGTAGGGGTGGAAGTCGTTGATCCACACGGTGCCGTGCCGCAGCCGGGCGGCGACGCGCCGGGCGCGGCCGGGGTCGGCGGTCCAGACGGCGCCCGCGAGGCCGTACTCGGTGTCGTTGGCGAGGGCGACGGCCTCGTCCTCGGTGCGGAAGGTCTCGACGGTGAGGACGGGGCCGAAGACCTCCTCCCGCACGACGCGCATCTCGCGGTGGCAGTGGTCGAGGACGGTCGGCTCGTAGAAGTAGCCGGACTCGGGGCGGTCGGCGGTGGGCTCGGGGCGCTTGCCGCCGCAGACCAGCGTGGCACCCTCGGCGAGCGCGGAGGCGACGAAGTCCTCGGTCTTGGCGCGCTGCTGCTCGGAGACGAGCGGGCCGCACTCGACGCCGGGGGCGGTGCCGCGGCCGAGTTTGATCTTCCGGGCGCGGGAGGCGAGTTCGGCGACGAAGCGGTCCCGGACGGACTCCTCGACGATCAGCCGTCCGCCCGCCGAGCAGACCTGGCCGCTGTGGATGAAGGCGGCGTTGAGGGCCTGGTCGACGGCGGTGTCGAAGCCCTCCTCGGTGGCGCAGGCGTCGGCGAAGACCACGTTGGGGTTCTTGCCGCCGAGCTCCAGGGCGACCTTCTTCACGCTCGGCGCGGCGGCCTGGGCCACCTTGACGCCGCTGACCAGGCCGCCGGTGAAGGAGACGAGGTCGACGTCGGGATGGTCGGCCAGGCGGGCGCCGACGGTGTGACCGGGGCCGGTGACCAGGCCCGCGACGCCCTCGGGGAGTCCGGCCTCCATCAGCAGCCCGATGAGCGCGACGGTGGTCATCGGGGTGATCTCGCTGGGCTTGATCACGAAGGTGTTGCCCGCGGCGAGTGCCGGGGCGATCTTCCAGCTCGCCTGGAGCAGCGGATAGTTCCAGGGGGTGATCAGCGAGCAGACACCGACCGGCTCGTGCACGACGACGCTGTGGATGTCGGGCGAGCCCGCGTCGACCACCCGGCCGGGCGCCTCGGCGGCGACCAGGTCCGCGAAGTAGCGGAAGGCGTCGGCGACGCAGTCGATGTCGACGCGGCCCTCCTCGACGGTCTTGCCCGCGTCCCTGCTCTCCAGCAGGCCCAGCTCCTCGCGGTCGCGGACCAGGAGGTCGGCGACGCGGCGCAGCAGGGCGGCGCGCTCGGCGACCGGGGTGTGCGGCCACGGGCCCTCGTCGAACGCGCGGCGGGCGGCGGCCACCGCCCGGTCGACGTCCTCGCTGCCGCCTTCCGCGACGACGGCGAAGGGCCTGCCGTCCGCGGGGTCGAGGATCTCGCGGGTCGCACCCGAGGCTGCTTCCAGCCACGCGCCTCCGGCGTGAATGGTGGCCTCGGCCGGTCGTTCCGTTCTGTCCGCCATGATCGGTTTTGCCTTCCGTTCCTGTTCAGACGCCCTGCGTGACCAGAGCTGCCACGTCCGGGCGGATGACCGCATGCCCGAGGCGGATGAAGCGCATGCGCATTTGGTGGCCGAAAGTGCGCTGGGTCACGGAAATTACGGGAGAAAGCCGGAGGAATCGGACGTAAGAAGGTGGCGTGGATCACGACCGCGGTACGCACCCGTGCGAACCGGGTCTATTCGATCAGTCCAGCGCCGCGTTCCCGGCCGGGTCGCAGTTCATGCCGGGCGGGCAGAACCAGGCGAGCGCGGTGGTGAGGAGTTCCAGCTCAGCCTGTCTGCCGTCGGCGTCCGGGCCGTAGGCGGCGAGCGCGTAGATCTTGCCGTCGGCGGCGACGAAACGCTCGTCGTAGACGTGCCAGGTCCCGACCTCGGGCTCGTTGCGGATGGTGTCCGCGAGGTACTCCAGCCGGGAGCCGGTGAAGTCCCCCTCGTCCAGGTTGGTCAGCGCCAGCTGCTGGAATCCGCGCGGCTTGGCCGTCTGGTCCGAGAGGTACAGGTCGAAGGACGCGTCCGGGCTCGCCTCCGACACCTCGTACACCTGGAGCCTGCGCTCCCGGTCGGGGCTGCGGAAGTTCACCACGGCCATCCCGTACTCGGAGGGCACGGTGGCCCGCGTCCACCCCTCGGGCACGGCCACCCGGAACCCCTCACCGTCGTCGTGCAGCTCGTATCCGGCCGGGGGCGCGCTGGGCGAGGGGCTGGGCTCGGGGGAAGTGGAGACGGGGCTCGGGCTGCGGGTGACGGGAGCGGAAGAGCTGTGCCCCAGGCCCTTCCGGCTCCGGTCGTCCCCGTCGTCCTTCCCGACGACCAGCGTCAGCACCAGGCTCACCGCGATCCCGGCCGCCGCCGCCCCGACGATGACGGACCACAGGACACGACGGCTGGGACCGTCGCGGGGCGGCACCGGGTCGGCGGCGGGGAAGACCGAGGTCGGAGCGGTGGGGGGCCAGCTGGCGGTCGGGGACGAGGCATCGGCGGGCGGCCAGGCGGCGGCCGGTTCGGCCGGGGGCCACGAGGCGGCCGGGGGCTCGGCGTGCGTCGAGGTCTCGGCCGGCGGCCAGGCCGAGTGAGGGGGCGTGCGCGGGCCTGCGGGCGGCCAGGTGGGAGCCGAGGGGCCCTCCGGGGGCCGGGTATCAGGCGTCGCGCCCTGCGGTGTGACGGGGCCCTCGGAGGGGTCGGTGGACGCCGTTGGCTCGGCCGGGGGCCGGTCGCCGGCCGTCGGCCCCGTGGGCGTGGAGGGGTCGGTGGACGCCGGCGGCTCGGCCGGGGGCGGGGTGGGGGGCGACGGGTCGACGGAAGATGGGGAGTCGGCCGGGGCGGGCGGCGTGCGGCGGTCCGCCGGCGGCCAGGTGGCAGCCGGGGCGCCGGGGGCCTGGGTGGGGGCGGCCGGCCACTCGGAGGCCGGCGGCCCGGCGGGACCCGGCGGGTCGGCCGGGGGCCACACCGGAGCCGGGGCGTGGTCCGGGCGGGACGGTGGCGGCGGGGCCGGGTCGGTGCCCGGCCCCGTCTCCCAGCGTTGGGTGTCTTCGTTCCAGTGCTGCTCTCCCCCGCTCATCGCGGCCCCCCTTGTGTTGTCGCGGTCAGAGTCCGAGCAGGCCGGCGACCGTGCCGGCCGAGGCGAGGACGGTCAGGAGGGACTGGGAGTCGGCGAGGAGCTCGCGCAGGCGTTCCCGGCGGGTGGGGCTCGCCTGGCCGGTGCGGCTGAGTTCGGCCTCGGTGTCGGCGAGCGCCTCGCCCAGCGCGGCGGTCTGGTCGGTGGCTCGTACCCGTGCGAGGTCGGCGCGCAGCTCCCGTACCGCTGCCAGGAGTTCCTGGTCGGCGGGGGTGCCCGTACCGTGCTGGTGGCTCTCGGCGTGGGCGTGGCTGCCGATGGCGAAGGTGCTGCCCGAGACGTCCCCGATGCGCACGTTCGGCTCCTGACCGGTCATGTTCCGGCTCCCTTCTGCGGCGCGGGCGCGCCCGTGGCGTTGGCGTGGCTGCCGACGGCGAAGGTGCTGCCCTCGACGCGGCCGATGTGGACGTCCCCGTTGCGGATGTTGACGACCTTCTGGACGAACTCCCCGGTCTGGTAGCCGGATTCGGCGAGCGCGGACCGCACCCCGTCGGCCACCCGGTCCTGCACCCCGCGCAGGTACCGGACCACGTCCATCTCCTGGAACAGCGAGCCGACGGGCGCGGACCCCAGCTCGCGGACCGAGAGCGCGGGACCGTCGGGCAGCGCGTTCGCGTACCCGCCGGTCAGCAGCCGCCAGCCGAGCACCAGCCCCCGGCCGAGCTGGGCGAGCGCCCGCCCGGCGGAACCCGGTACCAGGACGAGGGCGGTGGCGGCCTTGCCGAGGGAGTTGTTGTGCCGGAACCGGTGGGCCGCCCGGTCGGCGTCCTTGAAGTCCTCGCGCACGGGGGTCAGCACATGCGGGGCGATCTCCAGCATCAGCATGCCGCCCTGGGTGTGGACGCGGACGTACACGGTGACGACCAGCTCCTCCTCCCAGCCGCCGACCCGCACCCGCAGGAAGTGCCGCCGCTTCTCGGCCCCCTCCTCCACCGCCCGCGCCCGGTGCTGCTCGAACGCCTCGGCCGTGTAAGGGGCCTGCTCCCGCTTCTTCAGCCCCTCCACCGGGAGGAACACGCACTCGTCGATCTCCAGCCAGCGCAGCCGGTCGCGGACGCCGGGCCCCGCGTACGCGGCCGGGACGCGGAGCTGCTCCAGGCGGGGGCGGATCTTCTCCAGGATCGCCCGGTTGCTGAGCGGCTGCCGCTCCTTGGCCAACTCGTCCGGCTTCAGCTCCACCGCCAGCACCCACGTGTCGTACGCGTCTCCGGCCCCGCAGAAGGGCCGGGCCTCGTGGTACATGACCAGCGGGGCGTGCTGCTCCAGCCGGATGCGCTGCCGGAGCCGCTGGAAACGCGGGCTCGGCGCCTGCTCGGCGGGGTCGGCGGCGGCGTCCGGGAAGCGCTGCGGGGACAGCTCACCCGCCAGCGCCCGGCTGAACTGGGTCCGCTGCGCGTGCACGCACAGCGCGATGAGCGCGAGCACGACGAGGGTGCACCACGCCTGCCACAGCTCCACGGCCGGGGTGAGCGAGTCGGAGAGGCTTTCGGAACCGCCGTAGTCGCCGTACCCCCCGTACCCGTACGGATCGTAGGACGGCTCGGGGGAGGGGCCCCCGCCGAACGCGGTGACGACGGTCAGCAGGAACAGCGCGGCGAACCACACCCGCCCCCACCACCGCGCCAGGAAGGCGAGGACCAGCCGGTACAGCGGCGGCGTCGCGGCGCGGCCGCGCAGCCAGGGGGCGAGCGCGAGCCAGATGCTGGGCCACAGGTAGAGCGCGAGCAGCCCGCCGCTGAGCGGCATGCCCACCAGCCACAGTCCGGCGATGGCCCCGGCCCAGACCAGCTCCTGCCGCCGGGCCCGCAGCGCGTGCGCCAGCACCCGCGCCGCGTCGAAGCCGAGCGAAGGGGCGGCGATCCGCTGCTCGTTGAGGTGGAGTTCCTCGATGACGCGGTCGCGGTAGCCGGAATCCAGATAGGTGCCCGCGCACAGCAGCCGGGTGGCCTCGCTGGTGTGGGGCGGGACGGGCGGCGGATGGACCGGCGCCCGCTCGGCCGACGTCCGCTCCGCCTGCGGCGGCACCTGAGCACTGCTCATGCCATCCCCCGATGCATGGAAGTCCCTCGCCCACGAGGAGTGGACGAGCGCCGAGCATAGAGGGGTGACGGCCGGTCAGGAAACCGGAATCCGGCGACCGGAACCGGACCACCCCGCCGCCGCCCCCGTCCCGGAGCGCGTAGCATCGCCCTCCACCCCCCACCGATGATCAACTCCGGTCCGGTAGACCCGAGTTGTCCACTTCTAGGAGCCGTGCATGCCTGCGCTGCTGAACCCTGTCCTCGATCTGCTGATGCTCCGTGGCACCGTGACCGCCGTGGAGCGGTTCACCGCGCGGATGCGGCGCCTGCGGATCGAGGGCGACGCGCTGGCCGGGCTCGACGTGCTCCCCGGCCAGCAGGTCCGGGTGCTCGTGGGCTCCGCGCTCACCCGGCGCACGTACTCGGTGTGGCACTACGAACCGTCCGGCGCCCTGGAGTTGTGTGTGCTGGACCACGAGGGCGACGGCCCCGGTGCCCGCTGGGCGCGCCGGGCGGCGGCGGGCGACGAGGTGCGCCTCGGCAAGCCGGAGGGCTCCTTCACCCTGCGCCCGGACGCCGCGCACCACGTCTTCGTCGGGGACGAGACGGCGTCCGTCGCCTTCGGCGCGATGCTCGCCGCGCTGCCCGACGGCGCGCGGGTCTCGGGCTGTGTGGAGACCGCCACGGCGGACGACCGGCTCCCGCTGGCCCACGCCGGCCGGCTCGACTGGGTGCTGCGCGGCACCGTCCCGCTCCCCGAGGCGGTGGGCCGTCTGGCCCCGGCGCCGGGCGGGATGGCGTACGTCGCCGGGGAGGCGCGGACCGTGCAGGCGGTACGGCATGTGCTGCGGGACGCGGGCTGGGACCGGCGCTCGGTGCTGACCAAGCCGTTCTGGGCGCCGGGCAAGCGCGGCCTGGAGTAGGCGGGAGACGGGAACGGGCCCCGTCCGGAAGACCGGAGGGGGCCCGTCACTCGTTGTCCACCGGGCTCAGATGAGGCCGAGACCGCGGACCGCGTCGCGCTCCTCCGCCAGCTCCCGCACCGAGGCGTCGATGCGGGCGCGGGAGAACTCGTTGATGTCCAGGCCCTGGACGATCTCGTACTTGCCGTCCTTGGTGGTGACGGGGAAGGACGAGATCAGGCCCTCCGGGACGCCGTAGGAGCCGTCCGACGGGATGCCCATGGAGGTCCAGTCGCCCTCGGCGGTGCCGTTGACCCAGGTGTACACGTGGTCGATGGCCGCGTTGGCGGCGGAGGCGGCCGAGGAGGCACCGCGGGCCTCGATGATCGCGGCGCCGCGCTTGGCGACGGTCGGGATGAAGTCGTCGGCCAGCCACTGCTCGTCGTTCACGACCTCGGCGGCGTTCTTGCCGGCGACCGTGGCGTGGAAGATGTCCGGGTACTGGGTCGCGGAGTGGTTGCCCCAGATCGTCAGGCGCTTGATCTCGGAGACCGGGGTGCCCGTCTTCTTCGCGAGCTGGGTCAGCGCGCGGTTGTGGTCCAGGCGGGTCATCGCGGTGAAGCGCTCGGCCGGTACGTCCGGGGCGGCGGCCTGCGCGATGAGCGCGTTGGTGTTGGCCGGGTTGCCGACGACGAGCACCTTGATGTCGTCCGCGGCGTTGTCGTTGATGGCCTTGCCCTGCGGCTTGAAGATGCCGCCGTTGGCCTCAAGGAGGTCACCGCGCTCCATGCCCTTGGTGCGCGGGCGGGCGCCGACCAGCAGGGCGACGTTGGTGCCGTCGAAGGCGACGTTCGGGTCGTCGGTGATGGTGATGCCGCTCAGCAGCGGGAACGCGCAGTCGTCCAGCTCCATGGCCGTGCCCTCGGCGGCCTTGAGCGCGGGGGTGATCTCCAGGAGGCGGAGGTTGACCGGCACGTCCGCGCCGAGGAGCTGCCCGGAGGCGATGCGGAAGAGGAGGGCGTAACCGATCTGGCCGGCCGCGCCGGTGACGGTGACGTTCACGGGAGTGCGGGTCATGGCGTTCTCCGTATGGCTGGCGGTGGGGCGTCCCTGCCCCGTGCGGATGATCGATCTCTTGGCATCAAGAGAGATCAGCGGTCAGGCTATCGCGCATCCGGCACGCGGTACGTCCGGGGCCCTGTGGCCCACCCCACAGCCCGGCTCGGCGGGGGCCGCCGCCACACACGGCAGCGGCCGCCCGTCCGGGAGAGGAGGACGAAGGCGGCCGCCGGTGGGGGTACCGGCTCGCCGGACTCCCGTGGGGGGGGTACAAGTCCGCGTGCCCCGGTTCGGGCATCCCATGCGTGCCGCGCCGGAAAACTCCGCCTACCTGGTGCACCCGGTCCGTCCTGACACCAGGCTCACGCACGCCTCGGCCTCGCCCGCGCGGCCGACGGCGACCATCGGGGTGTACGTGTACGTCTCCCCGGCCACGGCCGCGCCCCGCCGCGTCTCGCCGTCCGCCGTGACACGCACCCGGTCGCCCGGCCTGGCGCCGGTGATCCGGCCCCAGGCCGCGCCGCACGTCCTGCTGTAGCGGACCTCCAGGGTGGCCGCGCCGACGGTGGCGGTCCCGGCGGTGGTCACCAGGTCGCCGCCGCACCCCATGGCCTCGGCGTCCTTGCCCGTGCAGCCGACGCCCACGCACTTCACGCCGGGCGGCAGACCGGCGGCACCGGTGGCGGACGGCGAAGGGGACCCGGCGGCCTGCCCCGCGCCCTCGCCGTCACCCCGGCCGGTGAGCAGGAAGACGGTGCCGAGGACGACGAGTACGGCCACGGCACCCGCGAGGAAGAACAGGACGCGGCGCTTGCCCGCCGGGGGCTCGGCGGACGGCGGAGGCTCGGCGGACGACAGGGACTCGGCGGACGACGGGGACACCGGCGGGGCGTCGGCCGTCGCGGTCCCGGTGCCCCCGCCGAGGTCGCCCAGCTCCGCGCGGGCGTGCGTGATCCGGATCTGCTCCATCGTCCGGTCGTGCCGCGACTCCGCCCGGCTCCAGGCGCGTTCGGCAAGTTCCCACAGGGTGGCGAGGTGCACCGGGCTGGTGCCGGTGACCTCGGCGAGGGCGACGACGGCCCCCCTGGGCGCGAGCAGCCGCCCGTTCAGATACCGCTCCCAGGACGTCCTGCTGTATCCGGTGCGGTCGGCCAGCGCGGCGGCGCTCAGGCCCCCCTGGTCCACGAGCCGCCGCAACTGACGGGTGAACTCCCCGATCTGCGGGTCGAGCTCCTCCGGCAGCGCCTTCCAACGAGCCATGGCCCGCTCCCCCCTCGTTCCTCCCCCGGCGGGCACCGCGACGCCTCCCCGCGTCTCGCCGCCGCCCCCGCTCCACGGTAGCCCTCGGGAGGGGGGTGATCGGAACGTATCCGGCGAACTGCCCTTGTCGCGGCGCCGATTGCCCGGATGTGGCAGGGCGCGGACACGATGGCGGAACGGTCACCTCCGTGCCACAGCGCACGGCAGGACATTGCCCGGCACCGGCCCGGCCCGCCAGGGTGAGGTCCCGGTGGCTCGCCCCTGATCGGGGGTGGGGGCGAGCCACCGGCCTTGCCCGGAGCCCTAGCTGGACACCGTGAAGTGCAGGGTGTCCTTCAGGAACGGGATCTGCAGCAGGGGGTCGGGCTGGGCCATCAGGGCCAGCAGGACGATGGCGAGGCCCAGCACCCCGTACGTCACGATGTCCGTGAAGCGGGAGCGGACGGCCAGCATGCCGACGCCGGGCAGCGTCCAGCGCATCGCGGCGCCCGCCAGCAGGGCGGCGCCGATCAGCAGGAGCCCGGCGCGGGTCACGTCGACGGCGACCAGCAGCAGGCCGAGCGCGACGGCGAAGAGCACGACCAGCACCGGCCACTGCCGGGCCGGCGCCGGGGCGTCGCCGCTCGCGGCCCGGCCGCCGCCCTCGGGGCGCGCGGTGTCCTTGGTGAACAGCGGGAAGCGGCGGGTGATGCGCCTGGTGCGCCCCTGCGCGTCGGGAGCGCTGATCGCGTCCCGCACCTGCGGCTCCCCGGACTCGTCAGCCGGCACGCCGCTCCGCCGCTTCCACCACGTTGACCAGGAGCTGGGCGCGGGTCATCGGGCCGACCCCGCCGGGGTTCGGCGAGATCCAGCCCGCGACCTCGGCGACGTCCGGGTGGACATCGCCGACGATCTTGCCCTCGGCGTTGCGGGAGACGCCGACGTCCAGCACGGCAGCGCCCGGCTTGATGTCCTCGGCGCGGATCAGGTGCGGCGCACCGGCGGCCGAGACGACGATGTCGGCCCGCTTCAGGTGGTAGGAGAGGTCACGGGTGCCGGTGTGGCACTGGGTGACGGTGGCGTTCTCGCTGCGCCGGGTGAGCAGCAGCGGCATCGAGCGTCCGATGGTCACACCGCGGCCGACGACCACGACCTCGGCGCCCTTGGTCTCCACGCCGTACCGGCGCAGCAGGGTGAGCACACCGTTGGGGGTGCAGGGCAGCGGGGCGGGCTCGTTGAGGACCAGGCGGCCGAGGTTCATCGGGTGGAGGCCGTCGGCGTCCTTCTCCGGGTCCATCAGCTCCAGGATGCGGTTCTCGTCGATGCCCTTGGGCAGCGGGAGCTGGACGATGTAGCCGGTGCAGTCGGGGTCCTCGTTCAGCTCGCGGACGACCGCCTCGATCTCCTCCTGCGTGGCCGTGGCGGGGAGTTCGCGCTGGATGGAGGCGATGCCGACCTGGGCGCAGTCGCGGTGCTTGCCCGCGACGTACTTCTGGCTGCCGGGGTCCTCACCGACCAGGACGGTGCCGAGGCCGGGCGTGATTCCCTTCTCCTTCAGCGCCGCCACGCGGGCGGTCAGATCGGACTTGATCGCGGCTGCGGTGGCCTTGCCATCGAGAATCTGGGCGGTCATACCCCCATCCTCGCGGATGACGGCCCCCCGGTTCCAATCCGGTCCCCGTGGGCTCCGCCACCGTCGCGTCCCAGATGTCCTCCGTTGATCGTTGATGTTGCACTTGCACAACACCTCGCGAATGCGGCTGGACAACGCGTGACGGCTCCACAACCATGAACGGCGCATACATCGCGGTCCGGTGGGGGGGCAAACCGCTCAGATCTTGACGTTCCTCCGTGCTGTCCGCGTCGTCCCCGCAGTGCCAACGGAGGAATCCAGCCATGAGTTTCGGCTCGCCCCAGAACCCGTACGGTCAGCCTCAGGACCCCCAGCAGGGATACGGGCAGCCGCAGCAGCCCGGCTACCCGCAGGCGCCGCAGGGCGTGCCCCCGCAGTACGGCTACCCGCAGGGCGACGGCGTCCCGCCCCAGGGCTACGGCTACCCGCAGCAGCCCGGCTACGGCTACCCGCAGCAGCCCGGCTTCGGCCACCCGGGCGGCCCCGGCCCGCGCCAGGCGTCGATGGGCCGCCGCTTCGGTGCCCGCGCGATCGACTTCGCGATCATGTTCGTGGTCTACCTCGTCGTGGTGGGCGGCGGCATCGCGAGCTTCGCCAGCTCGGCCCAGGACTGCGACCCGGCCTCGACCACATACGAGACCTGCATGAACGACGCCAGCTCGGGGATGGTGAGCACGATCGTCCCGATCGCGCTCATGTTCGGCATAGCGACGCTGCTGTACGAGTGGCTGATGGTCGGCCTGGTCGGCGCGACCCTGGGCAAGCTGGCCGTCGGCATCCGCGTCCTGCGCGCCGACACCGGCCAGAAGCCCGGTCTGCTCAAGTCCTTCGTCCGCTGGATCATCCCCACCGCCGCGGGCTACGTCAGTTGCGGCCTCGGCCAGGTCCTCGTCTACCTGTCCCCGTTCTGGGACAACTCGGGACGGCTGCAGGGCTGGCACGACAAGGCCGCGGGCACCCTGGTCGTGCACAAGAACTGACCCGCGTACGGCCGAGGGCCGTGTCCCACCCGGATCGGGTGAGGCACGGCCCTCGGCGTACGTCCGCTCAGTGGAAGAAGTGCCGCGTGCCGGTGAAGTACATGGTCACGCCCGCCTCCTTGGCGGCCTCCACGACCTGCTCGTCCCGGATCGAGCCGCCCGGCTGCACGATGGCCCGCACCCCGGCGTCGATCAGGATCTGCGGTCCGTCGGGGAAGGGGAAGAACGCGTCGGAGGCCGCGAAGGCACCCCGCGCCCGCTCCTCGCCCGCCCGCTCGACGGCCAGCTTGCAGGAGTCGACGCGGTTGACCTGGCCCATGCCGACTCCGACCGAGGCGCCGTCCTTGGCCAGCAGGATCGCGTTGGACTTCACCGCACGGCACGCCCGCCAGGCGAACGCCAGCTCGGCCAGCTCGGCCGGGGAGAGCGCGTCACCGCTGGCCAGCGTCCAGTTGGCCGGGTCGTCACCGT
This sequence comes from Streptomyces sp. BK022, assembly GCF_004217355.1. NCBI lineage: Bacteria > Bacillati > Actinomycetota > Actinomycetes > Kitasatosporales > Streptomycetaceae > Streptomyces > Streptomyces sp. BK022. Next base: position 302,252 of record NZ_SHKU01000002.1, on the reverse strand, counting down.
CGGCCTGGAGGCGGTCGGCCTCCTGGACCAGCACCCCGCCGTCGACCGGCTTGATCTCGACGGTGGCGGCGGGACCCTGCGGCGCCTTCAGCACCCGGATGTTCTTCTTCCGGGCGAGGGCCTCCAGCGCGCCCTCCTCGTAGTCCGGCGCCACGATGACCTCGGTGAAGATCTCCGCGACCTGCTCGGCCATCTCCTTGCTGACCGGCCGGTTCACCGCGATGACCCCGCCGAACGCCGACAGCGGGTCGCAGGCGTGCGCCTTGCGGTGCGCCTCGGCCACGTCGGCGCCGACCGCGATGCCGCACGGGTTGGCGTGCTTGATGATCGCCACGCAGGGCTCGTCGTGGTCGTAGGCGGCCCGGCGGGCGGCGTCGGTGTCGGTGTAGTTGTTGTACGACATCTCCTTGCCGTGCAACTGCTCGGCCTGCGCGAGGCCCTCGGCGCCCGGCTCCACGTACAGCGCGGCCGGCTGGTGCGGGTTCTCGCCGTAGCGCAGGGTGTGCGCGCGGTCCCAGGTGCCGCCGAGGAAGTCGGGGAACGGGGAGTCGTCGACCGGGGCGTACTCGGAGGCGAACCAGTCGGCCACCGCCACGTCGTAGGCGGCGGTGTGCCGGAACGCCTCGGCGGCCAGCCGCTTGCGGGCGGCGAGGTCGAAGCCGCCCTCCTGGGCGGCGGCGGCCACGTCGGCGTACCGCTCGGGGCTGGTGACCACGGCGACCGAGGGGTGGTTCTTGGCGGCGGCGCGGACCATGGAGGGGCCGCCGATGTCGATCTGCTCCACGCACTCGTCGGGCGAGGCGCCGGAGGCGACGGTCTCCCGGAACGGGTACAGGTTGACCACGACGAGGTCGAACGGCGTGACACCCAGCTCGGCGAGCTGCTCGCGGTGGCTGTCCAGGCGCAGGTCGGCGAGGATGCCGGCGTGCACCTTGGGGTGCAGGGTCTTGACCCGGCCGTCCAGGCACTCGGGGAAGCCGGTCAGCTCCTCGACCTTCGTGACGGGGACGCCGGCGGCGGCGATACGGGCCGCGGTGGAGCCGGTGGAGACCAGCTCCACTCCGGCCTCGTGCAGGCCGCGCGCGAGGTCTTCCAGGCCGGTCTTGTCGTAGACGCTGACGAGCGCCCGGCGAATGGGCCGCTTGGTGCTCTCGGCGGTGGCGGTCACGGGATAACTACCTTTCGTCCCTCTATGCGATGGCCGTTGCGGGCGAGCCGCCCCACGACCTCGACGAGCAGCCTTCGCTCGACGTCCTTGATGCGCTCGTGCAGCGCGCTCTCGTCGTCCTCGTCCCGGATCTCCACCACGCCCTGCGCGATGATCGGCCCGGTGTCGACGCCGTCGTCGACGAAGTGGACGGTGCAGCCGGTGACCTTGGCGCCGTACGCGAGCGCGTCGCGTACGCCGTGGGCCCCCGGGAAGCTCGGCAGCAGGGCCGGGTGGGTGTTGACGAACCGGCCGCCGAAGCGGGCCAGGAACTCCTTGCCCACGATCTTCATGAAGCCGGCCGAGACCACGAGGTCGGGCTCGTGGGCGGCGACCGCCCCGGCGAGCGCCGCGTCCCACTCCTCGCGGCTCGGGTGGTCCTTCACCCGGCACACGAAGGTGGGCAGCCCGGCGCGCTCGGCGCGGGCCAGCCCCTCGATGCCGTCACGGTCGGCCCCCACGGCGACGATCCGCGCGCCGTACGCCTCGGCTCCGACGCGCTCGATCTCGTCCAGCAGGGCCTGGAGGTTGGTCCCGGAACCGGAGACCAGTACGACGAGTCGCCGGGCCGCTGGACCGGCGGGGGTGGCGGCCACGATGGGGCCCTTTCTCGGGACGGCGGTGGGTCGCGGCCGACGTTTGTAGGGTTCTACGAATGCTTCGCGTCCCGCCATACGGGGAAGTCTACGAAGCGGCCGGCCGCCAGCAACGATACCGGCACTCCGGACGGCCCCCACGGGACGGGGGCGTGGCCGGAAGGTAGCGTTCTGGACGAGCCGGCCCGGGAACGCGGCCGTCGTGCGGCGCGTTCACGGGATGACGGCTCATGCCGGACTTCGAATCACCTAGGGGAAGACGCTCCTTTGATGCCCGATCGCAGCCCGCGACTCCTCACGTTCCCGCCGCTGACCGGCCAGGAGGGCGAGCGTGGCGTTGTCCTGCTGCGGGAGCGGCCGACCTCGCCGCCCCAGGCACCCTCCGGAGGCCGCGGCGACGACGACCGGGGCGGTGACCGCAAGGACGACAACCCGTACGCGCCCCCGCCCGAGGACCGCCCCGACCAGCCGTGGCGCCCGCGGCACCCCGAGGGCCAGGAGGGTCACGAGGGTTCCGGGGACGCGCGCTGGGGCAGCCAGTGGAGCGACCGCCAGCCCGGCCGCGCCCCCGGCGGCTTCGGCGAGCGCCCCGGCGCGGGGCCGGAGGGCCAGGGCGGCGGCAGTGCGGGCAAGCAGCGCTGGGACCCCACCGACCCGGCCCAGCGCCGGGCCCGCTACGCCCTGCTGTCCGGCATGTGGGCCGTCTTCTTCGTCCTCCTCGGCTGGCCCTATGTCTCCCTCCTCCTCGGCGCCCTCGCGCTCTACTGGGGCGGCAGCTCCCTGCGCGCCAAGCCCCGCACCCCCTCGCCGGACGAACCCCGGCCGGCGGGCACCCGCCCCCAGGTCACCGCGGCCGTCACCGGCATGATCACCGCCGCTCTCGCCCTCGTCCTGGTCGCCGCCGTCTTCACCGTCCAGCTGGTGTACCGCGACTACTACACGTGCGTGAACGACGCCCTGACCCAGCAGTCGAAGCAGTCCTGCGACCAGCTCCTGCCGGAGCATCTGCGGGGGGTCCTGGGGTCGGCCGACTCGTAGGGGTCGCCCGGAGGGGGCGGCGGCCGAACCGGCTCCGTCGTCGACTGCCCCACGGGGTGCGGGCCGGACACGCGGCGGGCTCCCGGGGCGGCGGTTCGGAGTGTCCCCGGCGGCGGGCCGAGAAGGGCGTGCCCCGGTCGGAACCGGGGTGCCGGGCGGCAGGAACGAAGCAGGGGCGGGGGGCCCGGTGGCTGTCGGGCGCCCCCTCCGCCCCGTAGGCACTTGAGCGACGGGGCGTCAGGCCGAGGGGGTCGGCCCCGCCGGGTCCGGGTCGGCTTCCGGGGCCCGGGACAGGGCTTCGGCCGGCTCGGGAGTGCGGGGTGCGGCTGCCGGGTCGGGGGCCTCCTCGCGCTCGGATGACGTCGGGCCGCCGGGGGACGGGGCCTCGCGTTCGCTCCGGTCCTCGGCTTCGCTCCGGTCCCCGGGTTCGCTGCGGTCCCCGCGTTCGCTGCGGTCCCCGTCTTCGCTCCGGTCCGGGGTCCGGGGTGCCGGGGCCGCCGGCTCCGGGGTGTCCGCTTCCAGGAAGTCGTAGAGGTCCTCCCGCTTCGGCTCCGGGGTGGGGCCGGGGAGCTGCGGGGACGGCTCCGCCGCACGGGAGGCCTTGGCTGCCGTCGGCCGGGTGCGCTTCTTCCCGCGGCGGGCGGGCAGCGCGCCGCCGCGGCGGAGACCACGCAGGCGCCAGGCTCGTGCCATGAGGGTCACCGGGGTGCCCAGGAGGAGGAGCCAGAGGGCCGCCGCCGGGCCGGTCTGCCAGCCCAGGGGTCCGAAGCGGGAGAGGGTCGAGGTGCCCAGGGGGCCGCCGGAGAGCTCGGCGAGGAGGGTGAGGGCGAGGGCGCAGAGCAGGGCGGCCAGGGCCAGGACACCGATGCTCCGGCCCGCCGACCAGTGCAGCCAGGGCCGGGCCCGCCGCACGGCGGACGCGGCCACGAACCAGCCCGCCGTCACCCCGGCCGCCACCGGCACCAGAGCGACGGCCCAGTTCAGCGGCGTACCGGCACCCGCGTCGGGGACGGCCGCCAGCAGGGGGAACGGGGGCAGCAGCGGGGCGGGGTCCGAGGCGAGGGGATGCACCAGGTGCCCGGCGCCGAGGGCGAATCCGGGGCCGAGCGCGTAGGAGGCCGACCAGAGCGCCGCGTTGGGGACCAGCGTGACGGCGAGCAGCAGCACCGTGAGCCGTCCGGTCCACCCCTGCGTGAGCTGGGTGAACGCCAGCCGGGCGGTCTCCCCGTGCCAGACCAGGGACGCGCCGAGCAGCAGCGCCCCGCCCCCGGCGAGCACGGCCGTGGCCACTCCGGCCGCGCGGGCCGCCGTACCGAGCGTGTCCCCCCGTACCCAGTGCGGCAGGCGGGACGACACCGGCGGGTGCGGCCTCCCGGCGCCCGCCCAGACACCGACCCCGGCGGCGCCGCCGGCGAGGAGCGGCAGACACACCGTCACCCAGGTCCACTCGGGACGGGGTTCGCCGCCGGAGGCGTACAGCGCGGCGGCCGCGCCCACGCCGAGGTACCCGAGCACGACCCCCGTCCACGCCGTACGCGCGGGAACCGGCGGCGGGCCGTCGGGCTCGTCGGACGCGTCCGTGGCGTCCCGCGCGGCCCGGTACACCAGCCACACCGGCAGGGCGAGCAGCAGCAGCGGGGTCAGCCCGACCGGCTGGGGCGCCCCGGACAGCGTCTCGGCGCGGACCAGTTCGACCCCGTGCGCCAGCAGCCACAGCGCGGCCGCGACGTGCAGCGCCCCGCCGGGTCCGCTGTCGGGGTAGGGCGAACTGACCCACAGCACCATCACCAGTGCCGCGCACGCGCCGAGCCCGAGCCCGGCCGCGAGCGCACCACCCGCCAGCGCGGGCCCGAGGCCAGGTGAACGGTCGCGCATCCGGGACCGCAGGGACGACGACATGCGACGGAGTGTCAGCGGCATCACGCCCGCCATGCTCCCAACGACACGCGCTTTACCGGCGTAACAGGCGAACCTCCGAAGTGTCGCCCAATATATGTTTATGTGCCTTTTCACACAGAGGGGTGAGCCGTGACGCGGAACACCGCACTCTCCCTGACCCCTGATCAGGCGTTCGACGCGCTCTACGCGTTCTGCGCCCCCGCCCTGGTCCGCCAGACCTATCTGCTCACCGGGCGGCGGGAGTTGGCCCGCGAGGCGGTGGAGCGGGCGTTCCAGGCGGCCTGGCAGCGCTGGCCCGAGGTGGCCCGCGACCGCGACCCGGGCGGCTGGGTCCGGGCGACGGCGTACGAGTACGCCCTCTCCCCCTGGCACGGCTTCCGCCCCCGCTACCGCACCCCCGAGCCCCCGCCCGCCGACCCGGACGCCCGCGCCCTGCTGAACGCGCTGCTCCGCCTCCCGCCCTCCTACCGCCGCACCCTCGTGCTGTACGACGGCGTCGGGCTCGACCTGCCCGAGACGGCGGCCGAGACCGAGGCGAGCACCCCGGCCGCGGCGGGCCGCCTGACCCGCGCCCGCGAGGCCGTCGCCGCCCAGGTGCCGGAGCTGGCCGACCCGGCCGCCCTGCACCGGCGCCTGATGGAACTCGCCTCCACGGAACGGCTCCGCGCCGACGCCCCGACCACCGTCCGCGCCTCGGGCGAGCGCCGCAACGTCTTCTGGACCCGCGCCGCCATCGCCTTCACGGTCGCCATCATCGGCGCGACCGGCCTCACCCTGCGCTCCGCACCCACCCACTACGAGGCACCCGTCGCCCCCGCCCAGGCCGTACGGGGCGTCCCCCCGGCCCCCGCCCTCGGCCCGCTCTCCCCGACCGAGGCGACCCTGCGCGCCAAGCTCCGCGGGGAGGCGGCCAACGGCCCCGAACGGCTGGCACCGTCACCCGGCTGACACCCGGCCGGCGGAAAACAGCGGCGGGCCCGCCCCCAGACAAGGGGACGGGCCCGCCGGTGTGCTGCCCGCGAGGGGCCGAGCGTCAGGCGCTCAGGATCTCCCGCGCCAGCTTGGCGGTCTCGGTCGGGGTCTTGCCGACCTTGACGCCCGCGGCCTCGAGGGCCTCCTTCTTCGCCTGGGCGGTGCCGGACGAACCGGAGACGATCGCGCCGGCGTGGCCCATCGTCTTGCCCTCGGGCGCGGTGAAGCCCGCGACGTAGCCGACGACCGGCTTGGTCACGTTGTCCTTGATGAACGCGGCCGCGCGCTCCTCGGCGTCGCCACCGATCTCACCGATCATCACGATCAGGTCGGTGTCGGGGTCGTCCTGGAACGCGGCCAAGGCGTCGATGTGCGTGGTGCCGATGATCGGGTCGCCACCGATGCCGACGGCGGTCGAGAAGCCCAGGTCACGCAGCTCGTACATCATCTGGTACGTCAGCGTGCCGGACTTCGAGACCAGGCCGATGCGGCCCGGCTTGGTGATGTCGCCCGGGATGATGCCGACGTTGGACTGGCCCGGCGTGATGATGCCGGGGCAGTTCGGGCCGATGATCCGGGTCTTGTTGCCCTTCTTGCCGGCGTACGCCCAGAAGGCGGCCGTGTCGTGCACGGCGATGCCCTCGGTGATCACGACGGCCAGCGGGATCTCGGCGTCGATCGCCTCGACGACGGCGTCCTTGGTGAACTTCTCCGGCACGAAGATGACGGAGACGTTGGCGCCGGTCTTCTCGATGGCCTCCTTGACGGTCCCGAAGACGGGTACCTCGGTGCCGTCGAAGTCCACGGTCTGACCCGCCTTGCGCGGGTTGACGCCGCCCACGACCTCGGTGCCGTCACCCAGCATGAGCTTGGTGTGCTTCATGCCGGTGGCGCCGGTCATGCCCTGGACGATGACCTTGCTGTCCTTGTTGAGCCAGATAGCCATGGTGTGTTGGTGTCCTCGTCCTGAGTGCTTACTTTGCGGCGTGGGCCAGCTCGGCGGCCTTCGCGGCCGCGCCGTCCATGGTGTCGACGCGCTGGACCAGCGGGTGGTCGGCGTCGGTGAGGATCTTGCGGCCCAGCTCGGCGTTGTTGCCGTCGAGGCGGACGACGAGCGGCTTCTCCACCTTCTCGCCGCGCTCCTCGAGGAGCTGCAGCGCCTGGACGATGCCGTTGGCGACCTCGTCGCAGGCGGTGATGCCGCCGAAGACGTTGACGAACACGGACTTGACGTCCGGGTCGCCCAGGATGATCTCCAGGCCGTTGGCCATGACCTGGGCGGAGGCACCGCCACCGATGTCCAGGAAGTTGGCGGGCTTGACGCCACCGTGGTTCTCACCGGCGTACGCGACGACGTCCAGGGTGCTCATGACGAGACCCGCGCCGTTGCCGATGATGCCGACCTCGCCGTCGAGCTTGACGTAGTTGAGGCCCTTCGCCTTGGCGGCGGCCTCGAGCGGGTTGGCCGCTTCCTTGTCGTGCAGCTCTTCGTACTCGGGGTGACGGAACTCGGCGTTCTCGTCGAGCGACACCTTGCCGTCCAGGGCCAGGACGTCGCCGGAGGCGACCTTCGCCAGCGGGTTGACCTCGACGAGGAGGGCGTCCGACTTGATGAAGGTGTCCCACAGCTTGATCAGGACGTTGACGACCTTGTCCGCGACCTCGGCCGGGAACTTGGCGGCCTCGACGATCTCGCGGGCCTTGGCCTCGTCCACGCCGTCGATGGCGTCGATCGGCGTCTTGGCGACGGCCTCGGGGCGGGTGGCCGCCACCTCCTCGATCTCCATGCCGCCCTCGACGGAGGCGATGGAGAGGAAGGTGCGGTTGGCACGGTCGAGGAGGAAGGAGACGTAGTACTCCTCGACGATCTCCGGAGCGGTCTCGGCGATCATCACCTTGTGGACCGTGTGGCCCTTGATGTCCATGCCGAGGATGTCCGTCGCGCGGGCGACGGCCTCGTCCGGGGTGGCGGCGAGCTTGACGCCGCCGGCCTTGCCACGACCACCGACCTTCACCTGCGCCTTGACGACGGACTTGCCGCCCAGGCGCTCGGTGATCTCGCGCGCCGCCTCAGGCGTGTCGATGACTTCACCGGCCAGCACCGGTACATCGTGCTTGGCGAAGAGGTCCCTCGCCTGGTACTCGAACAGGTCCACGCGCTTCCGTCCCTATCAGTGATCTCGCGGTCGTTGGATGCGTGGGCGTGCCGCGAAGGGCAACGTGACGTCCGCTTGTCACAAGGGGTGCGCACACGGTGTCCGAGCGCGCGGCATGTCCGTCTCGCAGGTTATCCCTGGTTGCCGGGGGCCTCTAAATCGCGAGTCACACCCGAGCGGTGATACCTGTCACATGATGCCGTTTTCCCTGACACGCCGTGCCTCATGGGGTGCACTTGTTCGACCCCTACCCCCATCCAGCTTGTCACGCGGTGTCCGGTATGGGCAGCGGACGCCTCTCGATCGCGGCGGCCATCACCTCCGGGAAGAGGTCCGGGGTGCAGGCGAACGCCGGGGCGCCGAGTGCGGCCAGCGCCGCCGCGTGCTCCCGGTCGTAGGCGGGCGCTCCCTCGTCGGAGAGCGCGAGCAGGGTCACGAACTGCACGCCGGACGCCTTCATCGCCGCGACCCGCTTCAGCATCTCGTCCCGGATACCGCCCTCGTACAGGTCGCTGATCAGCACGACCACCGTCTCGGCGGGCCGGGTGATCTTCGACTGGCAGTAGGCGAGCGCCCGGTTGATGTCGGTGCCGCCGCCGAGCTGGGTGCCGAAGAGCACGTCCACCGGGTCGTCGAGCTGGTCGGTGAGGTCGACGACGGAGGTGTCGAAGACGACCATGCGCGTGCTGATCGACCGCATCGAGGCGAGCACCGCCCCGAACACCGACGCGTAGACCACGGACGCGGCCATCGACCCGGACTGGTCGATGCAGAGGATCACCTCCTTCTTCACCGACTGCGCGGCCCGCCCGTACCCGATGAGCCGCTCCGGCACGATCGTCCGGTACTCCGGCAGGTAGTGCTTGAGGTTGGCCGCGATCGTGCGGTTCCAGTCGATGTCGTGGTGGCGCGGCCGGCTGACGCGGGCGCTGCGGTCCAGGGCGCCGGTGAGGGTGGCGCGGGTGCGGGTCGCCAGCCGCTTCTCCAGGTCCTCGACCACCTTGCGCACGACCGCCCGGGCGGTCTCCTTGGTGGTCTCCGGCATCGCCTTGTTCAGCGAGAGGAGGGTGCCGACCAGGTGGACGTCGGCCTCCACCGCCTCCAGCATCTCCGGCTCCAGCAGCAGCGCGGCCAGCCCGAGCCGGTCGATGGCGTCGCGCTGCATGACCTGCACGACGGAGGAGGGGAAGTAGGTGCGGATGTCCCCGAGCCAGCGCGCCACGGAGGGCGCCGAACCGCCGAGTCCCGCCGAACGCTCCCGCCCCGCCGGGCTCTTGGCCGCCTTGTCGCCCCGGCCGTAGAGCGCGGTCAGGGTGCCGTCCATCGCGGCGTCCCGGCCGGTCAGCGCGACCCCGGTGCCGTCCGCCTGGTCCCCGCCGAGCACCAGGCGCCACCGGCGCAGCCGCTCGGCGTCGCCGTCGAGTCGTGTCGTCCCGTTCGTCATGCCCGCACCCCCACGAGGTCGTCGTCCGTCGATTGCGGCTGCTCCGGTGTGAGACCGAGCAGCAGGCGCAGCACCGGCAGCACGGCGTCCGCGCGTCCGGCATCGGGTTCGGGCGCGAAGCCGGACGAGGTCGCCGGGTGGCCCGCGGCCCCGGCACCGCCGCCCGGACCGCGCCGGACCAGCTCGCCGAGCGTGCGGCGCACACCGGGCTCGTACGCCGAGAAGGTGCGCCGCAGCAGCGGCAGCACGTCGGTGAACGCGTCGGCGGGTACGGAGGTCAGCCAGGCGTCGACCAGCCCGAGCAGCCGCTCGTCGTGCACCAGCAGCAGCCCTCCACCGCCGCCCCCGACGAACCCCTCGACCCACGCGGCCGCGTCACCGGGCGGAGTCCCCGGCGACAGGGCCAGCCCCATCAGCCGGGCCACGTCCTCGGCCTCGAGCACGCCGTCGTCCAGCAGCAGCCGCACCGCCCGGCCCCGGAGCAGCCCCGGCACGGTGTCCCGCCCGGACAGGGTGCGCAGCACCGCCCGCCAGCGGGGCCGGAGGCCGTCGTGCCCGGTGAGCGTCTCGGCGAGCAGCCCGACCGCGCCGTGCACGGCGTCGACATGGCCCCGCATCTCCTGGGCGGCGTCGGTGTCCAGGGTGGTGCAGGCGGGCGGGAGCCCGATGAAGACCCGCTCCGCGAGGGCGGCGGCGACATCGGCCAGCGCACCGGTGTCGGTACCGCGCACGTCGCCGTAGCGCAGCGAGCGGACCAGGGCGGGGAGCGCCTGGGCGAGATGGCTCACGTCGGCGTCGAGCGCCGCGCGGTCGGCGAGCACCCGCATCACCACGGGCAGCGCGTCCGGCAGCCCGGCGAGCAGGCACCGCTCGGCCAGCGCGGTCACGTCGGCCAGCGCCCGCGCGCCGACCGCGTCCGCCTCGGCCCTGGCGGTGGCCGCGCCCAGCACGGTGGTGCCCCACACCCCGGCCTCCGCGATGCGCACCGACAGCTCGGGCTCCCAGCGCAGCCGCCAGGTCTCCCGGAAGGTGCCCGTGCTCCCGCGCGAGCGGGCCGGTTCGCCCCAGCCGACGCCGAGCAGCCGCAGCCGGTGCAGCAGCCGGCCGCGCGCGGCGTCGGTGTCCTTGCGCAGGTCCAGCTCCAGCTCGCGCTCCAGCGCCTCCGGCTTGAGCCGCAGCCGGCGCTGCTCGCGGGCGAGGTCCCGCTGCAGGGGCACCGCGGGCGCGGACTCCGGGACCTCGCCCAGCGCGTCCCCCACCACCAGCCGGTCGTACACCAGGGACAGGGGGACGTCCGAGCCCTCGCAGAGCACCGCGCGCACGGCGTCCGTGGTCTCGGTGAGGCCCGCCAGCGGACGGCCGCGCATCACGGCGAGGGTGTCGGCCAGCCGGACCGCCTCGATGACATGGGCGGAGGACACGATCCGGTCCTCCTCGCGCAGCAGCCCGGCGACCTTGGTGAGCCACCGCTCCACCGGCCGGTCCGGCGCCCCGAACAGGTGGGCGTACCAGCCCGGCGAGTCGATCCCGGCGCCGTACCCGCTGGACCGGGCCAGCCTGCGGTGGGTCCAGGGCACCCAGGTCAGGTCGGTCTTGAGCTTGGGCAGGCCCTTGAGGAGCGCCCGGTCGGCGGTGACGGTGGCCTTGGCGCGGAGGGCGGGCACGTGCCAGGCGCCGCAGACCACGGCGACCTCGTCCCCGAACTCCTTGCGGGCGGCACGGATCTGGAGCCGCATGTACGCCTCGCGCACGAGGTCGCGCGGCCGGCCGCCGTCGCCGTACCGCTCGCGCAGGGCGCCCATGGCGTCCTCCAGCGCGGCGAACGGCGCGAACGGCTCACTCCGGCCCGGACCCCGGTGCTCGACGGCGTCCTCCCACCAGCGCTCGGGGTCGTCGTACCCGGCGGCCTCGGCCAGGGCGGCGAGCGGGTCCACGCGCGCGTGCTCGGCTTCTTCCCCTTCCTCCCCTGGATCGCCGTCGCCCGTCTCCTCCTCCCAGGCCAGCGAATGGGTCGCGGGCAGGTCGATGAAGCGGGCCGGGACGCCTCGCTCGACGGCCCACCGGATCGCCACCCACTCCGGGCTGAACTCCGCCATCGGCCAGAACGCGGACCGGCCGGGCTCGTCCACCGCGTGGGCGAGCAGCGCGACCGGCGGACGCAGACCGGGATCGGCGGCCAGCGGGATCAGCGGGTCGGCCTCGGGCGGGCCCTCGATGAGGACCACGGCGGGCGCGGCGGCGTCCAGCGCGGCCCGCACCGCCCGCGCGGAGCCCGGCCCGTGGTGCCGGACGCCGAGCAGCAGCGGGCCCGCCTCGAACGCCCCGGCCGGGGGCGGGGCCTCGCTCACGCGCTCACCTCCCGGCAGGCCCGGTAGAAGTCCGTCCACCCGTCGCGCTCGCGCACGACCGTCTCCAGGTACTCCTGCCAGACGACCCGGTCGGCGGCCGGGTCGCGCACCACGGCACCGAGGATGCCCGCGGCCACGTCACCGGCGCGCAGCACGCCGTCGCCGAAGTGGGCGGCCAGGGCCAGGCCGTTGGTGACGACGGAGATCGCCTCCGCCGTGGACAGGGTGCCGCTCGGCGATTTCAGCTTGGTGCGGCCGTCGGTGGTCACGCCGTCGCGCAGCTCGCGGAAGACGGTGACGACACGGCGGATCTCGTCCAGTCCCTCGGGCGCCTGGGGCAGGTCGAGCGAGCGGCCCATCTGGTCGACACGGCGGCTGACGATCTCGACCTCGGCGTCCGCGCTCTCCGGCAGCGGCAGCACCACGGTGTTGAAGCGGCGGCGCAGCGCGCTGGAGAGGTCGTTGACGCCCCGGTCGCGGTCGTTGGCGGTGGCGATGAGGTTGAAGCCGCGCACGGCCTGCACCTCCTCGCCCAGTTCCGGGATCGGCAGGGTCTTCTCGGACAGGATCGTGATCAGCGTGTCCTGCACGTCGGCCGGAATCCGGGTCAGCTCCTCGACCCGCGCCGTCATCCCCTCGGACATGGCCCGCATGACGGGGCTGGGCACCAGGGCGTCCCGGCTCGGGCCGTGGGCGAGCAGGCGGGCGTAGTTCCAGCCGTACCGGATCGCCTCCTCCGGGGTGCCGGCGGTGCCCTGCACCAGCAGGGTGGAGTCACCGCTGACGGCGGCCGCCAGGTGCTCCGACACCCAGGTCTTGGCCGTGCCGGGCACACCGAGCAGGAGCAGGGCGCGGTCGGTGGCCAGAGTGGTCACGGCGACCTCGACGATCCGGCGCGGGCCCACGTACTTGGGTGTGATCACGGTGCCGTCGGCCAGCGTGCCGCCGAGCAGATACGTGGCGACCGCCCACGGGGACAGCTTCCAGCGCTCCGGGCGCGGCCGGTCGTCCTGCGCGCCGAGCGCGGTGAGTTCGGCGGCGAAGGCGTCTTCGGCGTGCGGTCGCAACGCCTGCGGCGCCTGGCTCGGGATCGGTTCGACGTGCGTGGGTTCCATGGACACAGTCATGGCTGAGGCCCCCTCCAGCTCGGCCGTGGGTCATCTGGCATCCACCATGCAGCACCCCACTGACAATTGCCCTGACCTGCACTGACGCGCTCACATGACCGATTGTCAGTGGGGCGTTCTAACGTCGTTGGCATGACTCAGCAGGGGGTGCGCCCGACCGCGGAGCAGGTGCTGGACCTGGCGCCTGACGCGTCGTCGCGCAAAGCGGGAAGCAAACTGGGTGTGGCGGGGCCGTGGTCCGGTGCGGGCAGCGGCCGGGAGGGGGCGGTGTGGGGGCTGTGCAAGGGCAGCGGCAGCAAGCCGTACCAGACGGTGGTGGACCTGTCGGACCCCGCCGGACCCGCCTACAAGTGCAGTTGTCCGAGCCGTAAGTTCCCGTGCAAACACGCGCTGGGGCTGCTGCTGCTCTGGGCCGGGGACGAAGGCGCGGTGCCCGGGTCGGAGGCGGCGCCGGACTGGGCGGAGCAGTGGCTCGCGGCCCGGCGCGGGCGGGCGGAGACCACGAGGACGCGGGCAGCGGCGGGCCCCGCGGCCGATCCAGAGGCCGCGCGGAAGCGTGCGGAGCGCCGGGACCAGCGGGTCACCGCGGGCGCGACCGAGCTGGAGCGCCGCCTCGCCGACCTGCTCCGCGACGGCCTGGCCTCGGCCGAGCGCGCGGGGTACGGGCTGTGGGAGGAGACGGCGGCCCGCATGGTCGACGCCCAGGCACCGGGACTCGCCTCACGCGTACGGGAGTTGGGGGCCATAGCGGCATCCGGTACGGGCTGGCCGGCCCGGCTGCTGGAGGAGTGCGCCCTGCTCCATCTGCTCGACCAGGGCTGGCTGCACCGCGACCGGCTCCCGGACGCCCTCGCGGCCACCGTCCGCACCCGTCTCGGCCTGCCCACCTCGGCGGACGGGCCACCGGTGCGGGACCACTGGCAGGTGCTGGCGCAGTACGACACGGCCGACGCCAAGCTGACGACCCGCCGCATCTGGCTGCACGGCGCGGAGTCGGGCCGCACCCGCCTGCTCCTCTCCTTCGGCGCGGCGGGCCGGGCGCCCGAACTCTCCCTGCCGGTCGGCCTGTCCCTGGACGCGGACCTGTCCGACCACCCGGGCGCGGGCCAGGTCCGGGCCACCCTGGGCGAACGGCACGCCCCGGCGGCACCCGCCGCCTCCCGCCCGCCCGGCACCTCGACCGCCCAGGCCCTCACCTCCTACGGCCAGGCCCTCCGCGAGGACCCCTGGCTGGACTCCGTCCCGGTCACCCTGGACGCGGTCATACCCGTGCCGGAGGACACCTCCGGCTCCTGGCACCTGGCCGACGCCGAGTCGGACACCGCTCTGCCGCTCACCCCGTCGTTCCTGGCCCGGCCGGGCCTGTGGCGGCTGGTCGCGCTGGCCGGCGGCGCTCCGCTCACCGTCTTCGGCGAGTGCGGCCACCGGGGCTTCACGCCCTTGACGGCATGGGCGGAAGGGACGGCCGCGCCGGTGAGCCTGTGCTGAACACCCCGCCCACGTCCATGACCCGCCCGGAAGGGAACCCCATGACCACGGCGCCCACCTGGGACGACCTCCTCACCACCGCCCTCCTGGGCACCGACCGCCGCGCGCTCCCCCTCGGCCCCGCCGACCTCGCCGGCCGCGAGGCCCCGGCCGCCCTGCTGGACGCCGCCGCCGTGGCGGCCGTGCGGCGCCGGGCCGGCCTGCGTCCCGGCCGGGCGGGCACCCGCCCGGCACCCGCACCCGCCGAGACCCGCCCCGCCCTGCCGCCCGCAGCGGCCCACCGCCTCACCCTCCTCCTGGCCGACCGCCCCGGCGGAGGCGGCGGCCGCCGGGGCAGCACCCCCGACCTCACCGAACTGCTCCCCCAATGGCTCGCCGCGGCCAACGCACACGGCTACGCGGCACCCCCGCAGACGGTGCCCGCCCTGCTGGACGCGGCCCGTGCCCGCACCGATCTCCGCCCGGCGGCGCTCAAGTTCGCGGGTGCGCGGGCCCTGTGGCTGGCGCGGCTGAACCCGGACTGGCGGTTCGCCCAGCGCTCGGCCTCCGGGGGCAGCTCGGCGCTGCCCGGCGCGGAGGACGCGGAGGGTGTACGACGGCTGTGGCAGGAGGGCCTGTTCGCGGAACGCGTGGCTCTGCTGACCGCCCTGCGTGCCCGGACCCCCGCGTCCGCACGGGAGTTGCTGGCGGAGACCTGGACCCAGGAGCGGGCCGAGGACCGGCTGATGTTCCTGGACTCGCTGCGCGCGGGCCTCTCGGCCGACGACGAGCCCTTCCTGGAGCAGGCGCTCGGCGACCGCAGCCGCAACGTCCGGGCGACGGCGGCCGAGCTGCTGTCCACCCTGCCCGGCTCGGCGCTCGCCGCGCGGATGGCGCGGCGGGCCGCGACCTGCGTCGCCCTGGACCACACCGGCCGCGCGGCCGCGATCGTCGTGGAGGCGCCGGCCGCCTGCGACCCGGAGATGGAGCGCGACGGCGTGACCCCCCGGCCCCCGACGGGCCGGGGCGAACGATCCTGGTGGCTGGGCCAGTTGGTGGAGTCGGCACCGCTGGACACCTGGCCGGACCGGCTGGGCGGCCGTACCCCGGAGCAGATCGTGGCGCTGCCCGTGACGGACGACTGGCAGGGCGAACTGCACGCCGCCTGGTGCCGGGCGGCCGTGCGGCAGCGGGACGCGCGGTGGGCGCGGGCGCTGCTGGGTTCGCCGTCGGCACCGGAGGCGGGCGGGCCGGGCGCGGTGTCGCTGGCGGACCGGGCGAAACTGCTGGCCGCGCTGGCCGCGGACGAACGGGCCGCGTGGGTGGCCGGGTTCATCGCCGTACACGGCCTGTCCGAGGCGTTCCAGCTGCTCGGGGTGTGCGCGCTGCCGTGGACGGCACCGCTGGGCCGCGCGGTCGTGGACGCCCTGGACATCGCGCGGGAGGCGGGCAGCTACCCCTGGAGCTTCAGCGGGGTGATGGGCCTGGCCGAGCGCTGTCTCGACCCGGCCGAGACGGCCCGGCTGGACAGCCTGCTGGCCGTGCCGGACGAGCGGGAGGACGCCTCCCCCGGCGCCGGGGGCTACTGGGCGGAGGCGTTCCAGCGGCTGGCGACCACCCTGCGGCTGCGCGCGGCGATGGTGCGCGAGCTGGCCCCGGACGGCCCGGCCTGAGGGGGCTCAGGAGGAGGAGGCGGGCTGGCGCGCGTTCTCCCGCACCCACTCCACGATGGTCGTGGTGGTCGCACCCGGCGTGAAGATCTGGGCGACACCCTTCTCGCGCAGCGGCGGGATGTCCTCCTCCGGGATGATGCCGCCGCCGAAGACGAGGATGTCGGCGGCGTCGCGCTCCTTGAGGAGGTCGATGACGGCCGCGAAGAGCGTGTTGTGGGCGCCGGAGAGGATGGACAGGCCGATCGCGTCGGCGTCCTCCTGGATCGCCGTGGCGACGATCTGCTCGGGCGTCTGGTGCAGGCCGGTGTAGATGACCTCCATGCCCGCGTCCCGCAGCGCGCGGGCGATGACCTTGGCCCCGCGGTCGTGGCCGTCGAGCCCCGGCTTCGCCACCACCACGCGGATCGGACCGGCTGCCACACCCATCACTGCCTCCATCAAGGGACCACCGTCAAGGGACCGCGGAAGCGGCCGCTTCCGTCCCGTACCGACAAGTACCGCACACCTGGCACGTTCCGCCACCTGTGAGAAGTGAACGAACGTTATCCCCAGCATCCCGCAGCGGACTGTTTCGCGGCACCCTGCGAGGGGGAAATCACATGGTGGGACATGAGGGCACGCGGGGGACAGAGCCGCCCCCCACGTGCCGACAGGAGGTCGGCCAATGAAGGTCACCGGGGTACTGCCACTCTTCCTCCCGATCTGCCGACGTCTGTGGCCCGGCAGACTGGCCTCCGTGTCCGTGACGCTGGTGAAGGCCACCGCGCTGGAGGCCGCAATCCTGGCCGGTCACATGCTGCTGTACCCGACCGGCCTCACCCAGGAGCGCCGTCAGGCCGCCCTTCCCGCGCCCGCGGGCACGGCGATGCTCCCTGTGCCCACCGGTCCGCCGGTCGTGCTGGTGCACGGCTTCATCGACAACCGCTCGGTGTTCGTCCTGCTCCGCCGCAGCCTCGCCCAGCACGGCAGGCAGCGGGTGGAATCGCTGAACTACTCCCCCCTGACCTGCGACATCCGCACCGCGGCCGAGCTGCTGGGCCGGCATGTGGAGGAGATCTGCGAGCGCACCGGCAGCGCCCAGGTGGACATCGTCGGCCACAGCCTGGGGGGCCTGATCGCCCGGTACTACGCGCAGTGCCTCGGTGGTGACGTCCGGGTACGCACCGTGGTCACCCTGGGCACCCCGCACTCCGGGACCCGCGCGGTGCCGCTGGCCAACGCCCACCCGATCGTCCGGCAGATGCGGCCCGACTCGCCGGTGATCCAGGAGCTGGCCCGTCCCGCACCGGGCTGCCGCACCCGCTTCGTCAGCTTCTGGAGCGACCTGGACTCCGTGATGGCCCCCCTGGAGGCGGCCTGCGTCGACCACCCCGACCTGGAGGCCCACAACATCCGCGTCAGCGGGATCGGTCACCTCGCCCTCCCGGTCCACCCCACGATCGCCGCCGGCATCCGCGAGGCCCTCGACTCCGACTCCGCCATGCGCCGGCAGGAGGGCGGCGGCCTCACGGTCGCCTGAGACACCC
The DNA here is from genome assembly GCF_004217355.1 of Streptomyces sp. BK022. NCBI lineage: Bacteria > Bacillati > Actinomycetota > Actinomycetes > Kitasatosporales > Streptomycetaceae > Streptomyces > Streptomyces sp. BK022. The sequence goes on along the minus strand of NZ_SHKU01000002.1, from coordinate 284,799 downwards.
GGGCCACGACGGGTCGTACCCCCTCGTTAGGTTCGACCCCATGGAGAGCCGGGAGTGGACCACCGTGAAGGCGCGCCTGCGGGAGGCCGCGGCGCTCGACCCGGGCATGGAGCGTTTCGGGGCGGATACCCACCGTTACCGGTTGCGGCCCCCGCTGGCGGAGCGAGAGATCCGGGCCTTCGAGACCGCCCACGGCATCGAGCTGCCTTCGCAGTACCGCTCCTTCGTCGCCGAGGTGGGCGACGGCCCCGCCGGCCCCGGCCATGGCCTGCTGCCGCTGATCACCCCGCGCCCCGAGGCCGACGACGACTGGGCGGTCGACGACGAGTGGGCGCGTGACCGGCTCCCCGGCCGCCTGGCCTCGCCGTTCCCTCTGACCGAGCCCGCGCCCGGCCGCCTCGGTGCCGCCGCCGAGGCGCTGACACCGGGCACCCTCACACTGGCCGACCAGGGCTGCGGGACGTACGTCCGCCTCGTCCTGAACGGACCGCGCGCCGGAGAGATCTGGCTGCTGGACCCCGACTGGGATGGCTTCACCGCAGGGGAGCGCGACTTCCACAGGTGGTACACGAAGTGGCTGTCCGCCCTGTCACAGCCTCCTCAGGGATGACGTAGCGTCACATATCTTCGAACGCTCTTCGAACACAGAGCCAAACTCGCGTTCATCAAACCCCGAAACACGGCCGAATGCCCGTTTCCCGTCCACATGAAACCAGCGGAAGATTGTCGCGCCCGCATACCGCCGGGTACAGTCGCCGCACTGCTCTGGCAGCCCCTGTTGTCGAGGCGAAAGAGAAGTTGGTGAACGACCGTCACCCGTCGGGGACCATGACCCCGGCTCCGGCTTCCGACGCCTCCACCGCGCACTACGCGCCGTACGGAGCACCGGAAGTCCCGTACGACGACCTCACCACGTACGGCGGTTACGACACCACCGGTTTTCCGGTGGCCGAGGCGGCCTACGCTGCCGACCCGCACCTCGGCGGATACCAGGACGCCCAGCACGCCACGGGCGCGTACGACACGACGCACTGGCAGACCGGCGACGGCGGCCACCTGGCCCAGGACCCCTACGCGGCCCAGCAGCACACCGCGTACGACACGGGCGCCTACGACACCACCGCCTGGACCGTCCCCGCGCAGGGCAGCCCGGAGGACACCGGTGCCTGGACGCAGTACGGGCAGCAGTCCGCCTCCGACCCCGCGCAGCAGTGGGACTGGGGCACGCAGACCTTCGACACCGGCGCCTACGACGCCACCCAGTGGAACACCGACGGCACGCCCGAGCACCAGCGGGCCGAGGAGCCGTTCGACCAGCAGGCGACGGCCACCTTCGACCAGGTCACCCACGACCCGTACGGGGACGACGCCGCCTACGCCGAGTACGCGGACCACCGGCACACCGAACGCCCGGACGCCGAGGACGAGTTGGCCGGCACCGGTGAACTCCCCGCCGTCCCCTCTCTCCTGGACGACCAGGAGGAGGTCACCCCGGTCCCGCGCGCGGGTTCGCGCGCCGCGGCCCGCTCCCGGCGCCGCACGCCCGCCAAGCGCTCCGCCCTGCTGACCGTCGCCGTGCCGTCGGCCTGTGTGATGGGTGTGGCGGGAATCGCCGCCGCCTCGGTCGGCGACCTGACCGGTGAGACGCAGGAGGCCGCCGCCTCCGCCGCCGACACGCACACCGTGAAGCCGTCCGTCGCCAACAGCAAGCTCGACACCCAGTTGCGGACCCTGTCCGCCGGTGCCGACGACTTCACCGACCGGGTGAGCCGGACCCAGGAGCGCATCGACCTCAGGGCGCAGCAGGCCCTCGAGAAGAAGAAGGCCGCCGCCGAGGCCGCGCTCAAGGAGAGACTCCGGCCCAAGTTCATGCTCCCGGTGCTCCAGAAGGGCCTCAGCGCCCAGTTCGGGCAGGCGGGCGTCAACTGGATGTCCGTCCACACCGGTATCGACTTCCCCGTGTCGTACGGCACCACCGTGATGGCCGCGACCGACGGTGTCGTCACCACCAAGTGGAACAGCGCCTACGGCAACATGCTGGTCCTCACGGCGAAGGACGGCACGGAGACCTGGTACTGCCACCTCTCCAGTTACCGCGTACCCTCCGGAACCTCGGTCAAGGCCGGCGAACCGATCGCCTACTCCGGCAACTCCGGCAACTCCACCGGACCCCACCTCCACTTCGAGGTCCGTCCGGCGGGCGGTGCCGCCATCGACCCCCTCCCCTGGCTCCGCAGCCACGGCCTGGACCCGACCTGATCCCGAACGCGGCCGGCCGGGACCCCTCGTGAGGAGCCCCGGCCCGTGAGCGGTTCGCGCAGCGGTCAGGCGATGGTGCCGACGTGGAAGGTGCCGTCGGGCAGTCCGGCGCCGTAGCTGGCGAGGATCGCGCCGTTGTCGTCGATCTGCGACGCGCTCGACCAGGAACCCGACGCCGAACGGGTCCGGTCCCAGACGGTGCCGTTCACCAGCGACTGGACGTGCACCGTGCCGTCGGTGACGGCGCCCGAGGAGACGGCCTTGATGGAGCCGTTGTCATCGATCTTGACCGCACTCGACCAGGAACCCGCGGCGGAGCGGGTCCGGTCCCAGACGTCTCCGTTGACGACCGACTGGACGTGCAGCGTCCCGTCCTTGACCCCGGAGGCGGCGAGGTCCTTGATCCCGCCGTTGTCGTCGATCTTCACGGCGCTCGACCAGGCACCGGCGGCGGAGCGGGTCCGGTCCCAGATGTCGCCGTTCACCAGCGACTGGACGTGCAGGGTCCCGTCCGGCAGAGCCGCGGCGGAGATGTCGGTGAGCTGGCCGTTGTCGTCGACCTTCACCGCGCTCGACCAGGTTCCGGACGCGGAACGCGTGCGGTCCCAGACATCACCGTTGACCAGGGTCAGCACATGCAGGGAGCCGTCCGGCAGGGCCGCGGACGCGATGCCCTCGATGGAGCCGTTCTCGTCGATCAGCGTCGCCGACGACCAGGAGTCCGAGGCCGAGCGGGTGCGGTCGTACACCTTGCCGCTCACCAGGCTCTGCACATGCAGTGAGCCGTCCGTGAGTCCCGATGCCGAGATCGCGGCGACGGCGGGGTTGTCGTCGATCTTCACCGAGCTCGCCCAGGAGCCCGACCCCGATCGCGTCCGGTCGAAGACCTTCCCGGTGACCGGGGTCGGGGCCGGTTCGGGCGGATACGGGTCGGCGGTGTCCCCGGCGAGTCCGGCCTGGGCACCGCACACCGGCCACGCCCCCGCCCCCTGTCCGGCGAGCACCTTCTCCCCGATGAGGATCTGCTCCTTCTTGGTGGCCTGGTGCGGGTAGGCCGCGTAGGCCTCACCGCCGTACGCCTTCCAGGTGCTCAGCGAGAACTGCAGCCCGCCGTAGTAGCCGTTGCCGGTGTTGATGCTCCAGTCGCCACCGCTCTCGCAGGCGGCGACCTTGTCCCAGGTGGCGACCGAGGCGGCGTGGGCGGTGCCGGTCCCCGACAGGAGCGTGACGCCGACGGCGAGCAGGGAGGCGCCGGCCAGGGCCGTGCGGGCGGTGCGGGATCGGGACATGTTCTCTCCAGGGCTGCGCGAAAGGGGGACGGCGGCGTACCTCCGCAGGACGGAGGTACGCCGCCGCTCGGGGGGGGGGGAGGGTCAGGCGATGGTGCCGACGTGGAAGGTGCCGTCGGGCAGCCCCGTGGCGTAGCTGGCGATGATGCTGCCGTTGTCGTCGATCTTCGTGGCGCTCGAGAAGGTGCCCGCGGTGGACATCTTCCGGTCCCAGACATCGCCGTTGACGACGGCCTGGACGTGCATGGTGCCGTCCGCGACGGAGCCGGAGGAGAGGGACTTGATGCCGCCGTTGTCGTCGATCTTGACGGCGCCGTCCCAGGCACCGGCGGCGGAGCGGGTGCGGTCCCAGATGTCGCCGTTCACCAGCGACTGGACGTGCAGCGTGCCGTCCTTGAGGCCGGAGGCGGCGAGGCCCTTGATGGAACCGTTGTCGTCGATCTTGACGGCGCTGGACCAGGCACCGGTGGTGGAGCGGGTGCGGTCCCAGATGTCGCCGTTCACCAGCGACTGGACGTGCAGCGTGCCGTCGGGCAGGACCGCGGCGGAGAGGTCGACGAGGCTGCCGTTGTCGTCGATCTTGACCGCCGACGACCAGGCACCGGCGGCCGAGCGGGTGCGGTCCCAGATGTCACCGTTGACCAGGGTCAGCACGTGCAGGGAGCCGTCCGGCAGGGCCGCGGACGCGATGTCCTTGATGGAGCCGTTCTCGTCGATCGGCGTGGCCGACGACCAGGAGTCCGCGGTGGAACGGGTGCGGTCGTAGACCTTTCCATTCACCAGGCTCTGCACGTGCATCGAGCCGTCCTTGAGACCGGACGCCGAGATCGCGGTGACCGCCGCGTTGTCGTCGATCTTCGTGGCCGTGGACCAGGCGCCCGCGGTCGAGCGGGTCCGGTCGAAGACCTTCCCGGACGCCGGCTTGGTCACGTCGTCGACGACGGACTTGTTGCGGACCGGGACGAAGGTGCCGTGGCCGGGGTAGTACGGGTAGTCGACGATGCGGTGGTGGACACCGCTCGGGGTGAACTCGTAACCCCAGTACTGGGTCTTGGCGGTGTCCACCCACTTGTGGAAGAGCACGATGTGGCCGTTGGCGCCGCTGCTGTCGTTGAGGAGGGCGTCGCCCGCCTTCAGGTCGTCCTTGCCGATGGTCTCGGTGACTCCCTGGCCCGCGAAGGTGTCCGTGGTGAGCGAGTCACCGAGGTTCCAGGCCATCGACACGTAACCGGAGCAGTCGGTGCGGTAGCCGTCGTGGCTGTCGGTCCAGCTGTACTGGATACCCTCACCGACCCAGGTGTCCGCCCGCTCGATCACGGTCGACCGGGAGATGGTGGGTGCCATGGCACTCGCGGTGAGGCCGGAGGCGCCGCTCTGCACCGGGGTGACCGGGCCCTGGCCCCAGCCGGTGGTGTCCTGCACGACCGGGTTGGGGTCCGTACCGGCGAAGGCCGGGACCGCGCCGGCCGCGATGGAGGCGCCGGAGAGAACGAGGGCCAGGGCGACGGTCGTGCCCCGCAGAGTTGAAGTGCGCATGACATATCTCCAAGAGGGGTGTACGGAGCGGAGCAGGGCGTCCCTGCGGGGGTGTGCTGAGAACCTGCGGGCGCTGAGGCCTGGCGGCGGAGGGGCGGTGGTCCGGCGCCGGTTACTGCCAGATGAAGTCACCCAGGGTGGTGGCTCCGCCGGCGGCCGCCTGGGACGCCGTGACGGAGGCGCTCGACGGGTGGGCCGCGGTGAAGGCGCCACCGGCGAGAAGAGCGACGAGGAGGGCGAGGGCGGAGAGCTGCGGGAAGCGGCGGAGGTTCATGGGAGTGCCTTTCGAAGGACGTGACCGGTGGAGGTTCAGGACGCCCACCGGGTGGTGGGGCGGTCCCTCCTGCCTTCCGGACCAGTTGCTCTCCGGGGCGGCTGTGAACACTTTCGCCGCAGGTCAGCGGGGTGGGAAGGCTTTCCCGCTGGCCACAGACGGCCATGTCCGGATCGGTCCAGGGAGCCCGGGGGCGGCCATCACGGCTGCCACCAGCGGGCCTTGTAGATGCCCCCGCCGACCAGGCGCCGGGGCGCCTTCGCACCCGCGCCGTCGTGGATGTACTCGCTCCACCAACTGGGACTCAGGTCGCCGTCGGGGCTGACGAAGAGCACGTCGTCGCCCACGTTGCTGATCGACTTGACGCCGCCCAGCAGGCCCGAGCAGGCCGAGTCGGTCACGTACGGGCTGAAGGCGCGGGCCGACAGGGAGAACCTGAGCACGCCCTCGGTGGTGGCGATCCAGACCTGGTCGGTCGTGCCCTGCACGGGGTACAGGTCGTGGCCGCCCGGCTTCGCCCCGCTGGGCAGTTGGGGCAGATCGACGGCGTAGGTCTGCTTCAGCGCCGGCGCGGCGGCCGTACCCACGGAGTACGCGACGAGCTGCCGGCCCCCGATCGCCCACAGCAGACTTCGCGGGGCGTCCCAGTACACGCCGTGCGCCGCGTCCAGCGGCGCTGTCACGTAGGCGTTGCTGTACGCCCCCTGGGAGGCGGCGTACAGGCGCACTTCTCCGCCCGTGCTCGCGACGACCGCCACGTTCCCGTTGCCGAGCAGTTCGATGCTGTGCGGGTTGAGGTCGTCGTCGCCCGGCGTTCCCGCCACCATGCCGCCCCAGTACCGCGCGCCGCTGTTCCGGTCGACCACGGCGGCGAACCCGTAGGAGGCGGTGACCAGTACGTACGCCCTGCCGTTCAGTGTTCTGGCCTTGGCCTCACTGACATAGGTCCAGCTCGTCTGCGGCGAGAGGTCGGCGAAGTCCGGGTTGCCCTCGGGGGTGAAGGACCACTGCACCGCCGAGGGGTCCGTGTCGGGGTCCCACACGGTCCGGGACGAGTCCAGCAGAAGCACTTTCCGGCGCTTCTGGTCGCAAACGAGGACCGGGGGCAGGGTGGCGGCGACGGCCTTGCGGGCCGGCAGCCCGACACCGGCCCCCACACCGGCACCCACACCGAGGGCCGCGAGCAGGAAGGTGCGCCGGGCCGGACGCTGAAAACGGGTCATGACGAGCTCCAGATCGTTGGAGGAACGGAGGGTTGCGTATTCATTCGGTCATTCCGGGGATTCGTCGTCATGCTCCGGTTCGGCGGATTCCGGCAGGCCGAGACGGCCGAGGGCGGTGGGCGCCAGAAGGGGCGCCTCGGCGCGCAGCAGCGTCCAGCCGGACAATTCGTCGATGGTTTCGAGAGCCCGCTCACACAGGTTCCGGGCACGGGTCTCCGCTTCGCGCAGGGTGCCCGCGGACAGCCAGAACCCGATAACGGGCGCACGCGGCAAGGGGAAATGGGCACTTGCGTGCTCGACCCCGCCGCTCGCCCTGACCTGTGCCAGGACCAGCTCGGCGAACTGTGCGGATGGGACAGCCATAGGGACATGGGCACGAAAGTGCGCATGTACGAGATACATGCGCATCACCTTGCCGGTCGGGACTCATCGCCCGCCAGAGCAGTCCGGTGTCCGCAATTGACACTGGCCGGAAGCGGTCAAGGGGATCGCCACCGCACCTCTATACAATGATCAAAACGTGAACGGACTGCATACTTTTCCGGGGGGGAAAGTGCTTGATTCACTTGGTCTCGACGTGATGACCGAATCGGTGTACCGCGCGCTGCTCTCACGCCCCGCCGACGGCGTCGCGGATCTCGCCGCCCACCTGGGAGCGACCGAGGACGACGTGCGGGGCGCCCTGGACCGGCTGAGCGGACTCTCCCTGGTCCGTCCGGCGAGCGACGGCATCGGCCACCTGCACCCGGTGACACCGGAGATCGGGCTCGAACTGCTGCTGGCCCGGCAGCAGGCCGACCTGGCGGCACAGCAGTTGCGCGTCGAGGCGTCCCGCGCCGCCGCCGCGCAGCTCATCGCCGAGCACGCCTCGCTGACGCCGCGTACGGGATCGGGCGTGGAGCGGCTGGAGGGGCTGGACCGCATCCGGGACCGGCTCGGTCAGCTCACCCAGTCCGTGCGCGGCGAGGTGATGACCCTGGCTCCGGACGGCGCCCATCACCCCGACAGCATCGAGGCGGCCAAGAACCTCAACGGCGAGGTGCTCGGGCGCGGTGTCCGGATGCGCACCATCTATCTCGACAGCGCGCGCAACAGCACCCACACCCTGGCCTACGTCAACTGGCTGGCGGCGCGGGGCGGTCAGGTGCGCACGCTGCCCACTCTGCCGACGCGACTGATCATCGTCGACCGGGAGCAGGCCGTCATCCCGGTCAACAGCGACAACTCCGCCGCCGCGGCCCTGGTACTGACGAGCCCTGGCACGCTCACCGCCCTGTGCGCCCTCTTCGACGGTCTCTGGCAGGGCGCCAACCCGCTGGGGGACGGCCCGCGTCACGACCCCGAGGGCCTCACCGACACGGAGACCGCCGCCCTGCGGCTCCTCGCCGACGGGCACACGGACGAGTCCATAGCCAAGCGCCTCGGCGTCTCCGCCCGTACGGTCCGGCGGATCACCTGCGGGCTGATGGAGCGTCTGGAGGCCCGCAGCCGCTTCGAGGCCGGTGTCCGCGCGGCCCAGCGCAACTGGGTCAGCTAGCGCCTGCCACTAGAGCTTCTCCACCGGCGCGTACCGCAGCAGCAGCCGCTTGGCGTTGCCGCCGCCGAAGTCGATCGTCGCCTGGGCCTTGTCGCCCTCGCCGGCCACGGCGACCACCGTGCCGAGGCCGAACTGGTCGTGGGTGACGCGGTCGCCGATCGCCAGCGACACCACCGGCTTCTCGCCGGCCCGGCGGGTGGCGAACCCGGAGGCACCGGCCGCCGAGGAGCGGGACCGGGACGAGGAGAGGGTGGAGGCGACCGAGGAGGCGGCCTTGCCGAAGGACGGCGCGGCCGAGGCACCGGTCCGCTTCCACTCCAGGTGCGTGGCCGGGATCTCCTCCAGGAACCGGGAGGGCGGGTTGTACGACGGCTGCCCCCAGGCGCTGCGCAGCGCGGCACGGGTGAGGTAGAGCCGTTCGCGCGCGCGCGTGATGCCGACGTAGGCCAGGCGCCGCTCCTCCTCCAGCTCCTTGGTCTGGTTGAGGGCGCGCATGTGCGGGAAGACGCCGTCCTCCATGCCGGTGAGGAAGACGACCGGGAACTCCAGGCCCTTGGCGGTGTGCAGGGTCATCAGCGTGATGACGCCGTCGCCGTCCTCCTCGTCCGGGATCTGGTCCGAGTCCGCGACGAGCGCGACCCGCTCCAGGAACTCGGCCAGCGTGCCCTGCTCGGCGTCCTCCCGCTCCTGCTCGAACTCCAGCGCCACGGCCGCGAGTTCCTGGAGGTTCTCGATCCGGGTCTCGTCCTGCGGGTCGGTGGACGCCTGGAGCTCGGCGAGGTAGCCGGTGCGCTCCAGGACCGCCTCCAGCACGGTCGCCGGTCCGGCGCCGGACTCGACGATGGTGCGCAGGTCGTCCATGAGCGCGTTGAACCGCCGCACCGCGTTGGTGGAGCGCGCGGCCATGCCGTACGCCTCGTCCACCCGCTTCAGGGCCTGCGGGAAGCTGATCTTCTCGCGCTGGGCGAGGGCGTCGATCATCGCCTCGGCACGCTCCCCGATGCCGCGCTTGGGCACGTTCAGGATGCGGCGCATCGGCACCGAGTCCTCGGGGTTGGCGAGGACTCGCAGGTAGGCCAGGACGTCCCGGACCTCCTTGCGCTCGTAGAAGCGCACCCCGCCGACGACCTTGTACGGCAGGCCGACGCGGATGAAGATCTCCTCGAACACACGGGACTGGGCGTTGGTGCGGTAGAACACCGCCACGTCCCCGGCCTTGGCGTCGCCCGCGTCGGTGAGGCGGTCTATCTCGTCGGCGACGAACTGGGCCTCGTCGTGCTCGGTGTCCGCGACGTAGCCGGTGATGCCCGCGCCCTGGCCGGCGTTGGTCCACAGGTTCTTGGGACGGCGGGACTCGTTGCGCTCGATGACCGCGTTGGCTGCGGACAGGATGGTCTGCGTGGAGCGGTAGTTCTGCTCCAGCAGGATCGTCGTCGCGTCCGGGTAGTCCTCCTCGAACTGGAGGATGTTGCGGATGGTCGCGCCCCGGAAGGCGTAGATCGACTGGTCCGCGTCACCCACGACGCACAGCTCGGCGGGCGGGACGTCGTACTCGTTGAGCGGGACGTCCTCATCGTGGGCCCCGGTGCCGACCAGCTCCCTGACCAGCGCGTACTGCGCATGGTTGGTGTCCTGGTACTCGTCGACCATGACGTGCCGGAAGCGGCGGTGGTAGTGCTCGGCCACGTCCGGGAAGGCGCGCAGCAGGTTGACCGTGGTCATGATCAGGTCGTCGAAGTCGAGCGCGTTGGCCTCACGCAGCCGCGACTGGTAGAGCGCGTACGCCTGGGCGAGGGTCTTCTCGAAGCCGTCGGTGGCCTGGGCGGCGAAGTCCTCCTCGTCGATCAGCTCGTTCTTGAGGTTGCTGATCTTGGCGCTGAAGGACTTGGGCGGGTAGCGCTTGGGGTCGAGGTCCAGGTCGCGGCAGACCAGGGCCATCAGGCGCTTGCTGTCGGCCGCGTCGTAGATCGAGAACGACGAGGTGAAGCCCAGCCTCTTCGACTCGCGGCGCAGGATGCGGACGCAGGCGCTGTGGAAGGTCATGACCCACATCGCGCCCGCGCGCGGGCCGACGAGCTGCTCGACGCGCTCCTTCATCTCGCCCGCGGCCTTGTTGGTGAAGGTGATCGCGAGGATCTGGCCCGGGTGCACATGGCGCTCGGACAGGAGGTGGGCGATGCGGTGCGTGAGCACCCGCGTCTTGCCGGAACCGGCGCCCGCGACGATGAGCAGCGGGGAGCCCGCGTGGACGACGGCCGCGCGCTGGTTGTCGTTCAGCCCCTCCAGCAGGGCCGCCGCGTCGACCGGCGGGCGCGGGGCGCCGCCGCGGTAGTGGGTGTCCCGGTCCGGGGGCACGTCGAACTTCCCCCCGAACAGGTCGTCCGGGACCTGCTCCGGAGCGTGCTCGTCCTCGGGCGGCGCGGAGTCCTCCTCGGGTCCCCGCGGGGGCTGGAGGCTGGCCAGGAAGTTGTCGTCAAAGAGGCTGCTCATCGCTCTACGAGTCTAGGGCGCCGCACCGACAACCGGTCCCGGTCCGCGGAACCTGGCCGGATTCCCGGCGGAACGATCTCCCGTTCCCGGTGGGGCGGGCTTCCCGTTCCCGGTGGGGCGGGCTTCCCGTTCCCGGTGGGGCGGGCTTCCCGTCCCTGGCGGGGGCGGGTCTTCGCCCCGGGCCGGGTGGGTCCTCGTACCGGCGTGGGCAGGTCCTCGTCTCCGGGGGTGGACTCCTGGCCCCTGGGGGCCGGGCTCCCGTTCCGGCAGAGCGGGCTCCCGATCAGAACGGGACGTCTCCGTGCGGCCCGGTCCTCTTTTCGAGCCCCACGCGCGCGTGCCCCGCCTTCCGGGGGCGCGCCGCTCCCTAGCATCAGGGACATGTCGGGCATCTCGGACTTGCGTACGTGGGTGGCGGAGCGTCCTCCGGCGGCGGGCGCCGCCGTCATGGCGACCGCCGTCGTCTCCATCGGCCTGCGTCTGGCGGGCGTCGAGGTGGTGTCCCGGATCTTCCTGGTACTGGCCTGTCTCGCCTGGCTGGCCCTCGCCGCCACCTTCGCCTGCCGGCTGGCGGGGCACCGGGAGCGCTGGACGGAGGAGGCCCGCGACCCGGCCGCGCTCACGGCGGTGGCGGCCACGGCGGTACTCGGCACCCGGATCTCGCTGCTCGGCGTCCAGCCCCTGGCCGGGGCGCTCCTGGCGCTGGCCGCGCTGCTCTGGCCGGTGCTGCTGGTTTCGGTGCTCCGGCACTGGGGGCAGCGCATGCCGGGCGCGGTGTTCATGTGCTGCGTGGCCACACAGGCGCTCGCCGTCCTGGCGGCCACCCTCGCCGGAGCCGAGGCGACGGCCTGGCTCGCGCACACCGCGCTGGTGCTGTTCTGGCTCGGCCTGCTGCTCTATGCCCTCACCCTGCCCCGCTTCGACTCCCGCCAGGTCCTGCACGGGCCGGGCGACCACTGGATCGCGGGCGGCGCGCTGTCCATCTCGGCGCTGGCCGGGGCCCGGCTGATCTCCGCCGACAGCGCGCGGCTGTACCTGTGGAACAAGGACGACAGCGAGGTCCTGCACGAGGCCACCGCGGTCCTCCTGGTACTGGACCTCGCCTGCTACGCCGTGCTGGTGCTGGCCGAGCTGGCGCGCCCCCGGCCGCGCTACGGCCTGCTGCGCTGGGCCACCGTGTTCTCGATGGGGATGACGGCGGCGGCGGCCCTCGCGGTCTCGGCCGCCCTGGACGTGTCCTGGTTGAGCGGGCCGGGGAAGGTGCTGGTCTGGGTGGCGGTCGCGGTGTGGCTGGCGGCCGCGGCGGGCGCGGCGCTCGCGGTGCGCGCCGGACACCGCGGCTCCCGGGAGGCGGGGGCGCCGGACGTCACGTCCACAGCACGGCGATGAAGATGTTCGCCGTGGTCAGGGCGCCGACCAGCCCGAACATCCCCTTGTCGACCGTCTCCTCGTCGCGCTTCACGTAGACCAGGCCGAGGATCACGATCAGCAGCGCCAGCTTGATGCCGATCTTGATGTTGTTGACGTGGTGACCGTCCGCCTCGTTGAGGCCGACCAGCACCACGCCGGTGACCAGCATGGTGATCGCACCGTGCAGCATGGCGGGCACGAAGCGGGCCGTACCCCGGCCCATCGCCTTCATCTGGGTGAGGAAGCCGCCGAGCAGGGCGGCGATGCCGATGATGTGCAGGGCGACGAAGACATGGATGAGTACGGTCATGGGAGCCGAGCCTAGTTCCCGACAACCCGTCGGCACCGTACCGGGGCCCGCGTCCGGGCATGGCTCCGGCCGATCTCACCCGCTCGCGGCTCCGCCGGTCATAGCACCCCCTGCCTCCCCCGGGCCTCTTCTTCCCCTCTTTGATCACCAGGCTTCGTACGGGCGCCCCCGCCACCCCGGCAGCCCGGTCCGAAACAGTCACTTCCAGGCCCGTCGAGGACAGTTCCGCACACGCGTTACCAAGCCGTCACCAAGCGGCCTAGCGTCCTCCCCCAGGTGACCGGCTCCCCACAGCCGCCCGGACCAGGGGCGGCAGCCGGACATCACCGCCGAGGACCGTCCGTCGGCCGCCGTCTCCCCTGTGCGGACGGCCGACGGACACCGGCGCCCCCAGGGGTCCGGGGTTCTCGGCCGCACGAGTCCCATGGAAGGACGTGACGGTCCAGGTGGCAGCGCACCGAAAGCTCCGAGCGCGCTCACTCGGCGGCAACACGGCCCGCACGGCCGCCACTCTCGCCCTGGCGGGAGCGGCCACCGCGACGGCCTTCGACGGAACGGGACACGCCGAGCCGCAACTCACCACCGCCCAGGTCAAGTCCCGGGTGGACCGGCTGTACCGGGAGGCGGAGACCGCCACCGAGAAGTACAACGGCGCCCATGAGAAGGCGGGCGCCGCGCAGCACCGGCTCAACGCCCTGCGCGACGAGACCGCCCGCCGGCTGGACAGACTCGACACCGCCCGCGGCGCCCTGGGCGCCTTCGCCGCCGCGCAGTACCGCCACGGCGCGATCGCCCCCAGCTGGCAGCTGGCCCTCTCCAGCAGCCCCGACCGCTACCTGGACGACGCCGCCTTCGCGGAACGCGCCGGCCACCGCCAGGCCCAGCAGGTGAGCCGGGTGCGCGCCCAGCTCCGGGAGATCGAGCGGTTGCGCGGCGCGGCCCGCGTCGAGGCGAAGTCGGTACGGTCCCGGCAGGCGGAGCTGAAGCGGCGGAAGGACGCCGTCACCGCCAAACTGAACGAGGCCCGGCAGTTGCTCGCCCGGCTCACCCCGCCCGAGCGGGCGAAGGCCACCGGCGGTGCCCCGGCGGTTCGGGTCCGTGCGGGCAGCGGGGGCCGCTCCGCCCCGACCCCGGTCAGGTCCGGCAAGGCGTCCCCCGGCCGCCCTTCCGCGCCCACCGCCCGGGTGCCGGCGCCGACCTCACGGGCCTCGGCTGCCGTCGCCTATGCCTACCGGAAGCTCGGCAGCCCCTACGTGTGGGGCGCGACCGGCCCCAACGCCTTCGACTGCTCGGGGCTGATCCAGGCCGCCTACCGCTCCGCCGGCATCTCCCTCCCCCGCACCACCTACGCCCAGATCAACGCCGGCCGACGCGTTTCCCGCTCCCAGCTCCAGCCGGGTGACCTGGTGTTCTTCTACTCCGGCATCAGCCACGTGGGCATCTACGTGGGCAACGGCCGCATGATCCACGCGCCCAACCCCTCGGCGCCGGTCCGGGTGGCGCCGATCGACCAGATGCCGTTCGCGGGGGCCACCCGGGTGGCCTAGGGGTTCCGTCGGGGGTGCGCAGGGGGCGAGCCCGGCTTCCGGGGTGGCGGGGTCAGGGTGCGGCTTCGGCTTCGGCTTCGGCTTCGAGTCAGACCAGTCGGCGGGCCGTGGCCCAACGGGTCAGCTCGTGCCGGTTGGAGAGCTGGAGCTTGCGCAGCACCGCGGAGACATGGGACTCGACCGTCTTCACCGAGATGAAGAGCTGCTTGCCGATCTCCTTGTAGGCGTAGCCGCGCGCGATCAGCCGGAGCACCTCACGCTCGCGCTGGGTGAGACGGTCGAGGTCCTCGTCGACCGGCGGGGCGTCGGTGGAGGCGAAGGCGTCCAGCACGAACCCGGCCAGCCGGGGCGAGAAGACCGCGTCGCCCTCCTGCACCCGGAAGATCGAGTCGATCAGGTCGGACCCGGTGATGGTCTTGGTGACATAGCCGCGCGCCCCTCCCCGGATCACCCCGATCACGTCCTCCGCCGCGTCCGACACGGAGAGCGCGAGGAAGCGCACCGGCTGCTCGGGGTCGGCCATCAGGGCCGCGCTGCGCCGGAGCACCTCGACCCCGCCGCCGCCGGGCAGATGCACGTCGAGCAGGACCACCTCGGGCCGGGTCCTGGTGATGACCGCGACCGCCTGGTCGACGTCCGGCGCCTCACCGACCACCTCGACCCCGGTCCGCGCGGTCTGCCCGATCTCGGCCCGCACGCCGGTACGGAACATGCGGTGGTCGTCCACGAGCACCACGCGCACATGGCGCCCGGCCGTGCCCTCGGTGCCCTCCGCAGTCGTCGCGGTGTCGCGTCCGGGTTCGGCCACCTCCGCCTCCCCCGTCGTGCCGTTCGCCTCGGTCGCGTCACTCATGCCGTCTTCTCCGCCCTCTCCATCTCCAACTCGACTTCCGTGCCGCCGTCCGGCACCGGCCGCAGCCGTGCCGTACCGCCGTTGCGCTCCATGCGCCCGATGATCGACTCCCTGACCCCCATGCGGTCGGCGGGTATGGAGTCGAGGTCGAAGCCCGGACCCCGGTCGCGGACGGACACGAAGACCGTACGGCCCTCGACCTCCGCGTAGACCTGCACGGCCCCGCCTTCGCCACCGTACTTGGCGGCGTTCACCATCGCTTCGCGCGCGGCCTGCATCTGCGCGGTCGTCCGGTCGTCCAGCGGGCAGTCGCCCACCACCACGACTTCTATGGGCACACCGTGCTTGTCCTCGACCTCGGCCGCGTTGCGCCGCACCGCCTCCGCGACCGTGTCCGGCTCGTCGGCCTCGTCCTTGCCGGTGCCCTCCGGCTTGTACAGCCAGGTGCGCAGGTCCCGCTCCTGTGCACGGGCCAGGCGGCGCACCTCCCCGGCGTTGTCCGCGTTGCGCTGGATCAGGGTGAGGGTGTGCAGCACCGAGTCGTGGACGTGCGCGGCGACCTCGGCCCGCTCCTGGGCACGGATGCGCATCAGCCGTTCCTCGGACAGGTCCTGCGTCACGCGGACGAGGTAGGGGCCGGCGAGCAGGGTGATGCCGACCAGCACGGCGAGTGCCGCCTCCAGCACCGCGCCCAGGTGGGCTGCGGACACCTGCATCAGGAAGATCGCGGAGACCCCGGCGGTGACCAGCAGCACACCCACGGCCGCCCGGAGCAGGGTGAGCGTGCGCCGACGGCCGCCGACCTCGACCCAGCGGGCCCGGCGGGCGTTGTCCGCCTGCCGCCACACGAGGGCGACGCCGGCGGCGACCAGCACCACCGGCACCAGGTACGCCTTGGCGGTGTTGGTCAGGTTGACGCTGCCCAGGAAGACGATGGACACGATGACCATGAGGAGCAGCGCGACCATCTGCCCCTTGTCCGGTTTGCGGGCGACGAGTCTGCGGCGCCCCTCCGGCGACGTCTCGGTGCCGACCAGCGAGGCGGGCTTGTGGTCGCCCACCCCGCCGACGCCGAGCGGGACGAAGAACCAGAACGTGGCGTACAGCAGCGCGCCGAGTCCGTTCGCCATGAGCAGGCCGACGAAGGCCAGCCGCACCCACACCACGGGCAGCCCGAGATGCCCGGCGAGCCCCCGCGCCACTCCGCCCAGCCAGCGGCCGTCACCGCTGCGGTAGAGCTTGCGCGGCGGCCGCGGGTCTTCGAGTGGGAGTGCTGCGGCTTCCGGCATGCCAACGATGGTCACACGGCGGCGGGGACCGGGGCATCAGGGTCCTCCCCCGAGACTCCCCTGATCTTCACCGGGGTTTCCCCGGGTCCCGGCGCGGGGGCCCCGGGCTGGAGCCCTGGCTCGGAGCCGAACGTCTCCCCCGCTCGTCTCAGGGGCGATTTCAGGGTTCGACCAGGGTCGACCCGACTGCCCACACGGCTCCCGGCCCGTCACCATGGACACATGACGGATCACGAGCACGCCGCGACGGGTCCGGGACCCGGCACCGGCCCACGCCCGGCCTCGGGCACCGGGCCGACGGATGCCGAACCCGCCGCGGCGGAGCGGACGGGACCGGACCGGGCGGACACCACACGGACACAGGAGACGCCCGCGGGAGAGCGGGGTACGGAGAGAGGGGGTGGAGCAGTGAGGGACACGGGAGACAAGGACTCCGGGGCGAACGGGCCGGGAGCGGAGCGATCCGGAGCCCGCGGCTCGGCAGCGCCGGGCTCGGCGGCCGGCGACCCGGGAAACCCGGCAGAAGCGGACGCCCCGGCAGGGCACCGCGCCGCCGAGACCCTCCGTCGCCTCCGCCGCGACCGGCGGCACAAGATGATCGCGGGCGTGTGCGCGGGCCTCGGCCGGCACACGGACATGGACCCGGTGATCTTCCGCATCACCCTGGCCGTGCTGTCCGCGACCGGCGGTATCGGCCTGATCTTCTACGGCTTCGCGTGGCTCCTCGTCCCGTACGACGACGAGGAGGAGAACGAGGTACGCAAGCTGCTGACCGGCCGGGTCGACGGGCAGGCGCTGGCCGCCGTCCTGTTCGCCCTGATCGGCTGCGGAGTCATCCTGACCACCCTGCGCAACGGCGGAGTGCTCACCTTCGCCGTGGTGCTCTCCCTGCTGCTGGCCGGCGCCGGGTACTGGTCGCGGCACCGCGCCACCTCCGACCCGGCCCCCTCGCCGAGCGACGAACCGAAGTCACCCCGGGGCCACCCCATAGCCGCGCAGGCGGCGGCCGACGCCCCACCGGAGACCCAGGCGCCGCCGATCTACTACAGCGGGCCCTCCTGGTGGCGGGACCCGATCGTCAAGGACGGCACCCACGTCGGCGGCACCGGGTACTTCTGGGGCCCCAGCGACGCCTACGACGAGCAGCACGTCTCGCCCTCCCCGCCGATCGACTTCGTCATGCAGCTCCCGTGGCCCCACTCGCTCGCCGGGCGCATGGCGGGTGACAAGCGTCCCAGGCCCCGGGGGCCGCGCTGGATCAGCGGCTGGGTGTTCCTGCTGGCCCTGCTGGCGGGCGGCCTGGGCGGCAGCCGCGACTGGGAGACCCGCCCTCTGGCCACGAGCCTCCAGACCGGGCTGGCCTGCGCGCTGGTGGTCTTCGGACTGGGCATAGCCGTCAGCGCCTTCCTGGGGCGCACGGGGGGCGGGTCCGCCTTCCTGGCCCTGGTGACGGCGCTGCTGCTGGCCGGGAGCGCCCTGCTGCCGAGCGATGTCACCTCGCACTGGCGGCAGACGGCCTGGCGGCCGGCGGCCACGGCGGATGTCCGACCCGTCTACGAGCTGGGGTCCGGCTCCGCCACACTCGACCTGGCCCGGGTGCGCCCGGCCAAGGACCAGACGGTGTCCACCGGAGCCGCGCTGGGAGCGGGCCGGCTGCGCGTGATCGTCCCGGCGGACGCGGCGGCGGTGCTGAACATCGACGTGGGAGTGGGCGACATCCGGTTGCCCGGCGACGACACGAAGGACGTGGACGTGCGGCCGGGCCGGCACGAGACGGCGAATCTGGCGCCGGACAAGAGGACCAAGGAGGCCGGTGTGCTGCGGATCGACCTGCATGTGGGCATCGGACAGGTGGAGGTCAGCCGTGCTGCGTCATGAGTTCCAGCCCGGCCGGCTGGTGGGCGGGGTCTGCCTGACCGTCGCGGGCGCCCTCTACCTGGGGGACGTGCGCGGGCTGTGGGACATTCCCTGGTTCACCGCGATTCCCCTGGCCGTCGGCGGCCTGTTCCTCGCGGGCGTGACGACCGCCCTCACCCGAGCCCTGCGCAGGCGGAACGGCACGGAGGACGAGAAGGTCTGAGCCCCCGCCCGGGACGCGGGTGGGGGCCCCTTCTAGCGGTATACGCCCGACCGGCGTCGGCGCCGGTTCCGCAGAGAGGCGTCGACGGAGAGATAGGGGGTGCCGGCGAGGACGAGAGGCAGCCACGCCATCAGGTAGGCGAGGTCGTTGCCGTAGTAGTAAGGGCTGGAGGCCCAGCTCATCGTCAGCCAGAGGCTCAGCGAGATCAGCGCCCCGCCGAGGGCGGCCAGCCGGCCGAGGAGTCCGATCAGGATGCCGATGCCGACGGCCAGCTCACCGAAGGCGATGGCGTAGCCGAAGCCGACGGGGCTCTTGAGGGCCAGGTCGACGAGGGCCGGGATGGCGGAGGAGTCCCGGACCCCGCGCAACGTGTCGCCGAGCGAACCGGCGCCGCCGGCCTTCATGAAGGCGCTGTCGGTGATCTTGTCCAGACCGGCGTAGACGAAGGTGACGCCGAGGAAGATCCGCAGTGGGAGGAGGGCGTAACGGGTGGCGGTCGCCCGCCAGTCACGGTCCCCGTCGAGATGGGAGGTGTGCGTGTCCGTCCGCATACCGTGCGTCATCACTGCCAGCCGCCTCTCACCCGCCGTCCCGGACCCCTCACCCGACGATACGTATGAAGAAGGGAGCCGGTTCAATCCTCCCCGGAGGTTTTTCCGGATATCGGTGCAGCGTACGGGGGGTCAGTCCGTCACCTCGATGGGGTACCGGTTGGTGGCCAGCCCCGCCGCGGTCACCACCTGCACCTCCACCGCGCCGGGCTCCACCTCGACCGGGACCGGGACGGTGAGGACGCTGTCGGTGGGGTTGCGGAAGCCGCCGGCGACCGGGATCAGGGGCACGTGGACGTCGACCGCGCCGATGCGGACGACCATGCGGGCGAGCCGGTCGGCGCCCTGGGCCCCGGGCGGGACGAAGCCGGTGCCGCGGATCTCGATGTCGTCCCCGGTGCGGATCGGTCCGTCCAGGTCGCCGGGCTCGCGGGCCCGGACCACGGAGAGCACCACAGGTCGGCCGCCCTCGGCGTACTTCCCCGCCAGGTAGGTGGCCGCGGAGATCAGCACCAGCACGGCCAGCCCCCAGGGCAGGTCGGGGAGCTGGTCGGGCCGGCGGCCGAGGCGGACGGCGGCGAAGACCAGGGCGACGGCGCTGATGACGACGTACTGGATGTCGGCGAAGGCACCGCGGCCCGCGTCGTCGGTGAGCAGGTCGGCGGCGCGCGGCCGGTGCGCCGGGATCTTCTGGAGCCGCTGGCCGAGGACGCGCAGGCCGACCACCCGGCGTACCAGGACGGCGATGCCGCACACCACGGCGAGGACGGTCACCACGCCGGCGCCGCGCGCGAGGTCGAGACCGGCGAGGAGGGAGTCGCGTTCGGCGGGGTCGGAGGCGGCGGCGAGGCGGCCCGCCAGCAGCAGGACCGCGTAGGCGACGAAGAGCACCCAGCAGGCGGCGACCGTGCGGGAGGTCGACATCCGGTTGTCCTCGCCGATCATCGGGGCCAGCGCCCCGCCGCGCCCCCGGTGGAAGAAGCCGGCGAGGGTCAGCGCGCCCGCGACGGCCACCGCGGCGAGCAGTCCGGCGGTGCGGGCGCTGCTCCAGCCCGCGCCGATCGCGGTGAGGGCCTGGGCGAGCAGCAGGATCACCACGGCGCCCCAGGCCAGGAAGGCGGTGCGGGACCAGAGGCCGGCGAGCCAGGCGTCGCCCTCGGCGCGGCCGCGTTCGGCGACCGCCTCGGCGCGCTGGGCCAGTTCGGCGGAGATCCACTGGCGGGACGCCGAGGCGGAGTGGGCCACGGCCGGGGGCAGCCCGCGTCCGGCGGCGAACTCGTCGCGGCCCTGCCGGAAGGCGGCCAGCGCCCGCCGGTGCCCCTCGCGCGCCCCGTGCGGGCAGTCCCCGCACGCACAGCCGCCTCCGTGGGCCCCCGCGCCGTCCGCCGCGCCCTGCCTCGCCTCCTGCACCGCCACGACCGACGCCCGCCTTCCCCGCTACCCGAGATCCCGGAAATACGGCCGTCACGCACAGTACGTGCGGTGGCCGGGCAACTCCCCTGTGAACAAGGCGAATTGTGCCCTACGCCAGGCACCCGGCGGTCGCCGGTCCGCGCTGGGCGGAAAGGACCGCCCATCCTGCTGACCCACCCGCACGCCCGTACGGGACGCTCAGCTCAGCAGGTCGGGTTCGCTGCGGCTGATGTCCTGCCAGAGGGGCTGGTAGTTGATCCAGGCCACGAGGTCGCCGCCGAGCTGCTCGCGGGTGGCGACGGCCTGCCGGTGCTCGATGAGCACGGGGCGCCCGGCGGCCTCGGCGGTGAGCTGGACCTGGCAGGAGCGTTCCATGGACATGAACCACCAGGCGGCCGCGTCGACCGAGTCGCCGACGGTGAGCAGGCCGTGGTTGCGCAGCACCAGGGCCTTGCTGGAGCCGAGCACCGAGGCGATGCGGCGGCCCTCCTCGGCGTCGACGGTGACTCCGGTGTAGTCGTCGTAGAGCGCGGTGTCCTCGTAGAAGGCGCAGCTCTCCTGGGTGATGGGGTCGGGGACCTCGCCGAGGGAGGCGAGCGCCCGGCCGTGCACGGAGTGGCAGTGGGCGACGGCGACGACGTCCGGGCGGGCCGCGTGGACCGCCGCGTGGACGGTGAAGGCGGCCTGGTTGACGTGGTAGCCGCCCTCGACGACCTGGCCGTCCTGGTTGGCCAGGACCAGGTCGCTCACGGTGACGTGCTTGAAGGGCATCCCGAAGGGGTTGACCCAGAAGCAGTCGCTGAACTCGGGGTCGCGGGCGGTGATGTGGCCCGACACGCCGTCCTCGAACCCGGCGCGCCCGAAGAGGCGCAGGGCGCCCGCGAGGCGTTCCTTGCGGTGGCGGCGTTCCTCGTCGACCGACTCGTGCATGGGCGGCATGGCGAACCGCAGCTTGTCGGTGGGCAGCGGCGAGGGAGGGGTGGGCCGGTGCATGAGTCCTCCAGCGCTGGGGGTGCTTTACGGACCGGAAGTTACCGTCGGGTGGCGGGTACCAAAAGAGGCCGAGTGACGAAAAAAGAGGTGGAACGGCCGGAGCCGTTCCACCTCGGGCGGTGCCGGTCAGTGGGCCGGCACCCGGGTCACTCCCACTCGATGGTGCCCGGCGGCTTGGAGGTCACGTCGACGACGACGCGGTTGACGTCGCGGACCTCGTTGGTGATCCGGGTGGAGATCTTCGCCAGCACGTCGTAGGGCAGCCGGGACCAGTCGGCGGTCATGGCGTCCTCGGAGGAGACCGGGCGCAGCACGATCGGGTGGCCGTAGGTGCGGCCGTCGCCCTGGACGCCGACCGAGCGGACGTCGGCGAGCAGCACGACCGGGCACTGCCAGATCTCGCGGTCCAGACCGGCGGCGGTCAGCTCCTCGCGGGCGATGGCGTCGGCGTCGCGCAGCAGGTCCAGGCGCTCCTTGGTGACGTCGCCGACGATGCGGATGCCGAGGCCGGGGCCGGGGAAGGGCTGGCGCTGGACGATCTCCTCGGGCAGGCCGAGCTCCTGGCCCACCATGCGGACCTCGTCCTTGAACAGCTTGCGCAGCGGCTCGATGAGCTGGAACTCGAGGTCCTCGGGGAGGCCGCCGACGTTGTGGTGCGACTTGATGTTGGCGGTGCCGGTGCCGCCGCCGGACTCGACCACGTCCGGGTACAGGGTGCCCTGCACCAGGAACTCCACGGCCGGGCCCTCGTCCGCGATGATCTCGGCCTGGGCCTGCTCGAAGACGCGGATGAACTCGCGCCCGATGATCTTCCGCTTCTCCTCGGGGTCGGAGACCCCGGCGAGCGCCTTGAGGAAGCGCTCCTCGGCGTCGACCACCTTGAGCTGGACGCCGGTGGCGGCGACGAAGTCCTTCTCGACCTGCTCGGTCTCGCCCTTGCGCATCAGGCCGTGGTCGACGTAGACGCAGGTGAGCTGGGAGCCGATGGCCTTCTGCACCAGGGCCGCGGCGACGGCGGAGTCCACGCCGCCGGACAGGCCGCAGATGGCGCGCTTGTCGCCGACCTGCTCGCGGATCGCGGCGACCTGCTCCTCGATGACGTTGCCCGTGGTCCAGGACGGGGTCAGGCCCGCGCCCCGGTACAGGAAGTGCTCCAGCACCTGCTGGCCGTGCGTGGAGTGCATGACCTCGGGGTGGTACTGGACGCCGTAGAGCTTCTTCTCGTCGTTCTCGAAGGCGGCGACCGGCACCACGTCGGTGGAGGCGGTGACGGTGAAGCCCTCGGGGGCGGCGGAGCAGGCGTCGCCGTGGGACATCCACACGGGCTGCTCGTCCGGGGTGCCCTCGAACAGGGTGGAGCCGGACATCGAGACGTGCAGGCCGGTGCGGCCGTACTCGCGGGCGCCGCTGTTGTCGACGGTGCCGCCGAGGGTCTGCGCCATGAGCTGGAAGCCGTAGCACATGCCGAAGACGGGGACGCCGGCCTCGAAGAGGTCGCCGTCGAGCTGCGGGGCGTTCTCCTCGTAGACCGAGGAGGGGCCTCCGGAGAGGATGATCGCCGCGGGGTTCTTGGCGAGCATCTCAGCGACCGGCATGCTGCTGGGCACGATCTCGCTGTAGACCCGCGCCTCGCGGACGCGACGGGCGATGAGCTGGGCGTACTGCGCGCCGAAGTCGACGACCAGAACGGTGTCGGGGGCGTCGGCAGACTGGGTCGCTGATGACACGGGGTGCCTTCCGGCGGTTGGGCGGGGGTCTGTATGACCGATTCTAACGGGGTGGGCGCCGCCCCCCTCCCGGGCGCCGGAGACAGAGGTCCCGAGGCGGTCCGGGGTGACCGGCGGTCGTGGCATACTGACCCCGTGTTCACCCAGACGACGTTCCGCTTTACCTATGGCACCGGGCCCGCCGGCTGCCATGGTCGTTCTGCTTGAGCACATAACAAGCGACTTCCGACAGGCGCTCCGGGCCGACAAGGCCCGGAGCGCCTGTCGTCTTTCCGGGTCCTGCCGGTCCGGGGCGGCCACCAGCCACCAGGAGCCCCCATGACCACCGCCGCCCCGCACACCGACCCCGAGCGGACCATCGACGACGCCCGGGAGCGGATCGACGCCCTCGACGACCGGATCATCGGGCTCGTCCAGGAGCGGATGGCCGTCTCCGCCGTCGTCCAGGGGACCCGGATCGCCTCCGGCGGCCGCCGGGTCAGCCTCTCCCGCGAGATGGAGATCCTCGGCCGCTACCGGGACGCCCTCGGCAAGCCCGGCACCGCGCTCGCCATGACCCTGCTGGAGCTGTGCCGGGGTCGCATCTGAGTTCGGGGCCGCTCTCACCCGTACGGCGCGTGACCGGCTCGCGCACCGCTTCGTTGAGCCCCATGTCCGTGCCAGCCAGGGGCGGGCCCGACAGAACCACGCGTGGCTCGCCGGGGCGATGAGGGGTACGGGTCGTGCCGTACGCCGTGGGACCTCGTCCCGGAACAGTGACCGGACGGCAGGGGACAGCAGCCCGGTCACC
This sequence comes from Streptomyces sp. BK022, assembly GCF_004217355.1. Taxonomy (NCBI): domain Bacteria; kingdom Bacillati; phylum Actinomycetota; class Actinomycetes; order Kitasatosporales; family Streptomycetaceae; genus Streptomyces; species Streptomyces sp. BK022. Next base: position 261,228 of record NZ_SHKU01000002.1, on the reverse strand, counting down.
CAAGAGAACGGCCGGCTCCGGGGACGCCCGGGGCCGTCCGGCGGACAACTGCACACATGAACCCGTGCCGGACCGGGCGGCCGCGGACGCCTCAGGGCGTGCGGCACGCAGCGCACCTGCCCCCTGTCCCCCGCGCATCCCCGGCACCCTCCCCCGCACCACCACCGCCCCCGGTGCGGACCATCGAGGCGGGCGGCGCGACCCCCCGGCGCCGCTTCCCCGGCACCGGCACCTCCCCGACGCCGGCGCCGACGACAAGGGCCCCGCGGCCGAGTCCCGCGGGGCCCTTCGTCATGTCCGCACCCGCACCCCCGCACCCCTGTGTGATCGACGCCACAGCGGAATCCGGGCCACCGGTACAACCCCGGGCCGTCCTCGCGCATCGAACCAGGCACCGGGATCAAGAAAACGGTGAGAATCGAGGGACCTGCGTTCGGAGGGGGACGCAGGTCCCTGTCTCTTTCCCGACCGCCCGTCCGGCTTTCCGGGCCGCCCGCTCAGCCCTTCCTGCGCGGCACCTCGGGCACCGCCAGCAGCGGCAGCCGCAGCGCGCCGAAGGCGTCCGCCGGGACCGCGGGAGTGCGCGGCGCCACCGCCTCCAGCCGCTGGTACGCCGCCCCCGGCGCCGGCCGCGGGTCCTCCTCGCCCTTGTTCGGCCAGTACGCCATGGCCCGCTCGGCCTGCGCGGTGATCGTCAGCGACGGGTTCACGCCCAGGTTCGCCGAGACCGCCGCCCCGTCCACCACCGAGATGCCGGGGTGCCCGTACAGCCGGTGGTAGGGGTCGATCACGCCGGTCTCCGCGGAGTCGCCGATCGGACAGCCGCCGAGGAAGTGCGCGGTCAGCGGAGTGCCCATCAGCTCGCCGACATTGCTGCCCGCGAAGCCGTTGATCTCGGCGGCGAGCGCGGAGGCGGCCTCGGTGGCGGCCTTGATCTGGGTCGGGTTGGGCGCCCCGTGACCCTGCCGGGCGGTCAGCAGGCCCTTGCCGACGCCTCCGGGCTTCAGATACGTCGTCAGGGAGTTGTCCAGGGACTGCATCACCAGGCCGATGATGGTCCGCTCCGACCAGCGCCGGTTGGACACCGAGCGGGCGAGCTGCACCGGGTGCCGGACCGCGTGCGCGAGCCAGCCGAGGACGCGGGAGGAGCCCTCGGCGTAGGGCACCTGGAGGATGGTGAGGCCGCCCATCGAGTTGGAGCCCCTGCCGTAGCGGACCGGCTCGATGTGGGTGTCGGCGTCCGGGTGGACGGAGGACGTGATGGCCACCCCGCGTGTGAAGTCGACCTTGTCCGCGCCGTGCGCCTTGCGGTAGCGCCGGTCGTCGGTCTGGGCGCCCACCAGGGCCTCGGAGTTGGTGCGGGTGAGGTCACCGAGCCGGGTGCTGAGGTGGGGCAGGAGGTGGTTGGCCTTCATGCGGTGCAGCAGGGTCTGGGTACCGTAGGTGCCGGCCGCGAGGACGACCCGGCGGGCGGTGAACAGCCGTCCCTGGCCGGTGCGTTTGCGGTCGGTGGGCAGGGTGGCGACCGCGTAGCCGCCGCGCGAGTCGTCCGTGACGGAGACGACGGTGGTCAGCGGATGCACCACCGCGCCCGCCTTCTCCGCGAGGTACAGGTAGTTCTCGTTGAGGGTGTTCTTCGCGCCGTGCCGGCACCCGGTCATGCACTCGCCGCACTCGGTGCACGCCCGCCGCGCGGGCCCGGCGCCGCCGAAGTACGGGTCGGCGACCTGCTCGCCGGGGCGTGCCCTGGCCGCGCCGTCGGCGTCCTTTCCGTCCCCGAAGAACACGCCGACCGGCGCCATGTGGAAGGTGTCGCCGACGCCCATCCGCTGCGCCGCCGCCTTCAGGTGCGTGTCGGAGGGGGTGGTCGTCGGGTTGAGCCGGACCCCGAGCATCCGCTTGGCCTGGTCGTAGTACGGCGACAGCTCGTCCTGCCAGTCCGTGATGTGCCGCCACTGGGCGTCCTCGAAGAACGGCTTCGGCGGCACGTACAGGGTGTTGGCGTAGTTGAGGGAGCCGCCGCCGACGCCCGCGCCGGCCAGCACCATGACGTTGCCCAGCAGATGGATGCGCTGGATGCCGTACAGGCCGAGCCTCGGGGCCCAGAGGTAGTTGCGCAGGTCCCAGGAGTTGCGGGGCAGGGTGGCCGGGGTGAAGCGGCGGCCCGCCTCCAGGACGCCGACGCGGTAGCCCTTCTCGGTCAGGCGCAGGGCGGTCACCGAGCCGCCGAAGCCGGAGCCGACCACGAGCACGTCGTAGTCGTAACCGTCGTCGCGCCCTTCGTCGTTCCGGGTCTGGACAGTCTTCTCCTGCGGCACGTGCTCTCCTCGTCGAGAACGGTGGTGGAACGGGCGGATCGGGTCGGCGCGAAGGTGTCAGCGGAAGCGGAACGCCTTCATCACCTTCAGGCTGCGGCTCATGAAGGCCGCGTACGCGGCGTCGTCCATGCCGAGCGAGGGCGCCATGGGCAGCAGCCGCTGGCGGGCGACGGTCTGGGCCTCGGTGTACTTGAGGATGCCCTCGGAGCCGTGGCGGCGGCCGAGGCCGGAGTCCTTCATGCCGCCCATCGGGGACTGGGCGCTGCCGTACGCGGGGGCGTACCCCTCGTTGACGTTGACCGTGCCGGTGCGCAGCCGGGCGGCGATCTCCGTGCCGCGCTTCGCACTGGTCGTCCACACCGAGGCGTTGAGGCCGTACGGCGTGGCGTTGGCGCGCTCCACGGCCTCGTCGTCGGAGCCGAAGCGGTAGACGGAGACGACCGGGCCGAAGGTCTCCTCGGCGCAGACGGACATGCTGTCGTCGACGCCGTCGAGGATGGTCGGCTCGAAGAAGTACGGGCCGATGTCGGGCCGGGCCACCCCGCCCGCGAGCACCTTGGCCCCCTTGGCGACGGCCTCGGTCACATGCGCCTCGACGGCCTTGAGCTGGCGCTCCCCGGCGAGCGAGCCCATGTCGGCGCCGTAGGCGAGGGCGGTGCCGAGCCGCATGGCCTTCGTGCGGGCGGCGAAGCGCTCCAGGAAGGCGTCGGCGACCGACTCGTGGACGTACAGCCGCTCGATGGAGATGCAGAGCTGGCCGGCCGAGGAGAAGCAGGCGCGGACGGCGCCGGCGGCGGCCTTCTCGATGTCGGCGTCCTCCAGGACCAGCATGGCGTTCTTGCCGCCGAGTTCGAGGGAGACGCCGATCAGGCGGGCGGCGGCACCCTGGGCGACCTCGCGGCCGGTGCGGGTGGAGCCGGTGAAGGAGACGTAGTCGGCGTGCCGGACGATCTCCGGGCCGACCACCGGGCCCTCGCCGAGGACCACCTGGAAGACCTCGGCGGGCAGTCCGGCCTCGATCAGCAGGTCACGCGCCCACAGGGCGGTCAGGCAGGTCTCGGTGTCCGGCTTCATCACGACCGCGTTGCCGGTGACGAAGGCGGGCAGGGCGTCGCCGACGGAGAGTTCGAGGGGGTAGTTCCAGGGGGCGATCTGGCCCACGACCCCGCGCGGGTGCCGCAGTTCGGTCACCTTGGTCAGGGTCGGCATGGCGCCGGTGTGCCGCTTGGGCCGCAGGTAGGCGGGGGCGCGGCGGCCGTAGTGCCGGGCGGCGACGACGACGGCCTGCACCTCCTCGTGAGCGTGCAGCCGCGCCTTGCCGGTCTCCAGCTGGATGAGGTCGAGCACCTCCGACTGCCGCTCCAGCACCAGGTCGTGGAAGCGCAGCAGCACCGCGGCCCGTTCGCGCACCGGGGTCCGCTCCCACACCCGCTGGGCGGCACGGGCGGCCTCGAAGGCGGCGGCGACGTCGTCCGGGGTGGACTCGGGCAGGTCGGCGAGCTTGACCCCGGTGAGCGGGGTGTGGTTGCTGGTCCGGCCCGAGCCGGTGACGCCCTTGGTGAGCTGGGCCAGCAGCTCGGGGGTGACCACGTCGGCGGCGGTGCGCACGCCCTCGGGGGCCGGGGCGATCGGATTGGTGCCGGTGACTTCCGGGGCCTGCGAGTCCGTCATGAGCGGCAGGGTATGCCGGTGGCCGCCCTTTTCGGTACCCGTCGGTAACGGGGTTTCACCGGCCGCACACATTCCGCCAGTGATCACTGGCGGCGAACGTGCTGATCAGCGCGTTGTCGGCCCGGTCACTCGGCTCCGGGTTTTTTCGACAGCAGCAGCCCCAGGGCCGCGAGCGGGGTGCGGCGCACGACCGGGGCGGGCGCCACGACGGTCCGCGCGGGCTCCGCGACGGGTTCGGGTCCGGGTTCCGGCTCCTCCACCCGCACCCCGGCGTGTCTCTCCAGTTCCGCCGCCACCTCCGTCGCGTCCGGCCGGGCGTCGGGGTCCGGGGCGCGCAGGCGGTCCAGCAGCGGGGCGAGCGGGCCGGGGGCGCCGTCCGTCATGGCGGCGAGCAGGGCGCCGAGCGACCACAGGTCGGAGGCGGGCCCGCCCCGCCCGGATGCCCGCTCCGGCGCGACGAACCCCTCGGGGGCGTCCCCGGTGTGCCCGTCACCGATCCCGAAGTCGGTGACGACCACGCGTCCGGTGCCGGACTCGATCAGCACGTTGGCCGGTTTGACGTCCCGGTGCACGATGCCGACGGCGTGCGCGGCGCGCAGCGCGCCCAGCACGGCGAGCCCGATCCTGGCCGCCTCGGCAGGCGGCAGCGGACCGCGCTCCACGGTCTCGCGCAGCGACTCGCCCTCGACCCACTCCATGACGATCCACGGCGGTTCTTCCTCGCCGGCCACGTCCCGGACCCGTACGGCGGACGGATGGCGGACGCGGGCGGCGGCTCCCGCCTCGCGCCGCAGCCGGTGCGCGGTCCGCCCGGCCCTCCCGCCCGCCGCGCCGGGCAGCCGGGGCTCCTTGACGGCGACCACGTCCCCGTCCCGCTCGTCGCGGGCGCGCCAGACGGTGCCGGTCGGCCCGGCCCCGACCCGTTCCAGGAGCCGGTAGCGCCCGCCGAGCAGCGGTCCGTCGGGCGGGGGTGCGCCGTCGTCACTCATGCCCCATCAGTACCGCGCCCACCCGGCACTTGTCGACGCGGGCGCACGCCTTCAACTCGGCTGGTTCCAGGGCTTGTCGAAGCGCCGCCCGGCTTTCTCCCCGCGCCACGTTCTCGGCCCGCCCGTCAGCGGGCAGCACACCCTGAACCCCAAGCGCCCGGTGCGGCGGGCCGGGTGCCGCACGACGCCTTCGCGCCCCGCGCGATCTCCTCGGCTCGCCGGGAAGCCGACGTCCTGCAGCGCGTCCGGCACGCCCGTACGCTGGGGGAAGACACGCCTTCGTACTGATTCGCGCCAGCCGTGGCGTTCCCGGCAGAACCTGATGTGGCGACGTCGGAGCATTCCGGGAATCCGGTGTCCGGCGGCCGGATCCAGGGGAGATCACATGCCCGGCGATATCGAACGTGCCGCCCTGCGCGCCGCGGCTCAGGCCGCCCGGCAGGCCCTGGCGAACGTCGCCGAACCGGCCGGAGAGGCCGAGCGGCTCTACCCGGAGGACCCGTCCGCCCAGCGCGTCGCAGAGGTCGGGATGCTCACCGGTGCGTTGAGAGCCCTGCTGGACGCGGTGCGCCCCTTCACCGAGGAGGGCGAAGAGGACGGGCGGTGACCGGCCTTCAAGCACCGGGCGCCGGGTTCGCACCGGCATTTCGATCACCGTTTGGGGCCATGCAGACGCGGTACCCGTGATGGGTTGCCGGATTGGAGGCGCCATGGACAGCGACGAGTTCATCCGTCTCGTCAGCGAGCGGGCCCGTGTGCCCGAGGAGGAGGCCGGGGAGCTGACCCGGGCCACGATGCTGACGCTGGGCGAGCGGATCACCGGCGGCGAGGCCAGGCATCTGGCCGGCGTCCTGCCCGCCGAGATCGCCCCGCCCCTGGTCCCACCGGAGGATGTCGCCGAGAAATTCGGCGTCGCCGAGTTCGTCCGGCGGGTGAGTGAGCGGGCGGGCGTCGACGAGGCCGTGGCGCGCGACGGCGTCGCGGCGGTTTTCAGGACTCTGAGAGAGGCCGTCCCGGGCACCGAGTTCGAGGATGTGATGGCGCAACTGCCGAACGAATTCCAGGACCTCTAGCGTCGGACATCCCGGCGTCCGGAACGCGGCTGTGCGCACGCCCGGGCGCGGGTGGTCGGTCCGCCGTGCGTGGCGCGCGGTACGACGCGATTTCCATCGACCTCACGGCAGGGGACTCGGCATGAGTACTCGGACGCCCCACACCAGCCCGCCCTCCCGTGTTCCGGCCCATGCCTCGCCGAGCGGGGACGGCATCGTCGTCGGAACCGGCCCGGTACAGGTGGATGCCTACATCGATTTTCTGTGCCCGTTCTGCAAGCAGTTCGAAGGGAGGAGCGGGCCGCTCCTCGACGAGCTGGTGGCCGACCGGGCGATCAGTCTCGTCTACCACCCGATGGGGTTTCTCGACGGCTTGTCCACCACCCGGTACTCCTCCCGCGCCTCGGCTGCCTCGGGCTGTGCCTCCGACGGTGGCCACTTCATGGATTACCTGTACACGTTGTTCGCCCACCAGCCCCCCGAGGGCGGGCCGGGCCTGTCCGACGACGAACTGGTCGAGCTCGGCCGCGCGGTGGGACTGGAGGACAGCTCGTTCGCCGAGTGCGTCCGGCAGGGCGTCTACCTGGACTGGAGCTCCTACGTGACGGCGGTGGCCGTCCAGCGGGGCGTGGGCGGAACGCCGACCGTGGCGGTCCAGGGGACTCCGGTACCGGCCAGCCCCCAGACCATCCTTGCCGCGGTCCGTGCCGCCCTCGCCGGTGTCGAAGGATGAGGCGCCCGGTCGGCCGTGGACCGGCTCCATGACGTTCCATGGCGGCCGTCGGTCCGTTCAGGGGGCCGTGACGGTGAAGGTGTCCACGGCCACGTCGAAGTGCTCGCGGGCCTCGCGCATCTTGCCCAGCGGGCCCGAGACCCACACGTCGTACATCCGGCCGCCCTCCTCCCAGCACAGGTCGTAGGTGTGCCGGGCACCCTCGGCGGGGGTGTAGCCGTTCCAGGTGAACTCCCAGAGGGCGGCGGGGTGTTTCTCGTGGCTGGTCTCGGTGACACGGCCGTCGCGGTAGCCGGGGTTGCTGTCCGCGCCCCCGGCCGCGAGGCGTTCCAGGACGGCGGCGGGGCCGCCCGGTTCCGGCGGGGAGATCTTGATGCCGAGGCGGAAGGTGCCGCCGGCGGAGAGGTAGAAGACGCGCTCGCCCTGCCGTTCGCGGCTGAAGCCGTCCGGCACGGCCAGGGCGAAGCCCGCGGGGTCGCGGACGGTGCGGTAGCCGGAGGGCGCCCGGGTGCCGGTGGGGCCCGGTGTGCGGGAGGCGGAGGGGGCGCCGGGCGCGTCGTCGCCGCCGCCCCGGTTCTGGTGCAGCATCAGCACCGCCGCCGACACGGCGGCTCCGGCCACCGCGGCCACCAGCAGGGCGGCGATCAGCCTCACCCGCCTCGGGGACGGCCGGGCGGGGCCTTGCGCTGGTTCGGGCGCGGTCGGCGGCGCGTCGGACCTGGTGCCGCGTACCGCGCCCAGCAGCCGGAGCGTGCGCGCGGCCGCGGGAACCCCGGACGCCGGGGGCATGCGGCCGGTCTCCAGGTAGGTACGCAGCATCCGCTCGGCGTCGGCGGCGCCGAGCCGCAGTTCGGGATCGCGCTCCAGCAGGCCCCGCACGACGGGAAGCAGCGGGCCGGCCTCGGACGGCGGCCGGATCTCGTCGGTGACGACGGCGTGCAGGATGCCGCCGAGCGAGTCGCGCCGGAAGGGCGACTCGCCGCTGAGCGCGGCGCACAGCAGCGCGCCCAGCGACCACAGGTCGGACGCCGGCCCCCCGCGCAGCCCCGACATCCGTTCCGGGGCGGTGTATTCGGGCGAGCCGACGAAGGAGCCGGTCTCGGTGAGCGTCGTCGCGCCCGCGACCCGCGCGATGCCGAAGTCGGTGAGCACCACCCGGTCGGTACCCGACTCCAGCAGCACGTTGGCGGGCTTGATGTCCCGGTGCAGCACCCCGGCGGCATGCGCGGTGGCCAGCGCGCTGAGCAGGTCGGCGCCGATCCGGGCGGCCTCGGCGGCGTCCAGCGGGCCGTCGGCGGCGATGCGCTCGGCGAGCGAGCAGCCGTCGATCAGCTCCATGACGAGGTAGGGGCGTTCGTCCTGCTCGACCACGTGGTGCACCACGATGATGTGCGGGTGCCGCAACTGCGCCACCGCCCGCGCCTCCCGGAAGGAGTGCTCCCGCCGCCGGCGCGCGTCCTCCTCGGACAGCGAGTCGTCCAGGGTGAGTTCCTTGACGGCCACCTGACGGCCCAGCACCAGGTCGTCGGCCCGCCAGACGACACCCATCCCGCCGCGTCCGATGCGCGCCTCGAGGCGGTACCGGCCCGCGACCACACGGAGGTCGTGCCCCTCGGTCCCCATACCGCCCATCATGCCGCACCGGACCCACCCCTTCCGGGGCGCTGACCGGCCAAGGTAGGGAGGTGGCGGCCGATTCAGCCCTCCTGGAAGCTCCGGAGAATCCAGGTGAACTGCTTCTTGGTGGTGGGCCAGTCGTCGGCCGGGGAGGACGAGTAGAGGGCGTACTCGGTGTCGTCGGCGTTCATGTAGCCGACGTCGATGGCGTGGTACGGGCCCGGGAAGTAGTGGGGGCCGTCCTTGGCCAGGGCGTTCCAGGTGTACTCCCAGCGGGCGCCCGGCTCGTCGCGGAAGACCTCCTCCTTCAGGACCAGCCGCCGGTACTCCAGCAGCCGGGCCGAGACCCGCTGATCCAGGTCGGTGAGGTGCTCGTAGGAGGTACGGAAGTCCGGGTCGGTGTCGACGGCCACCCGGACGAGGTGCTTGCCCTTGTCGGGTGAGTAGTCGACCTGCCGGATGCCGTCCTTGTCGATGGAGACGGACCGCTTCCAGCCCTTGGGCAGGGAGATGCTGAAGCCGACCGGGTCGTCGTACCGCTCCCAGTCGTCGGGGACGGCGCTCGAACTGTTCGTGGCCGACGCGGACGGGCTCTCGGCCGGATCGTCCGTGCCCGTCGCGCGGTGGCCGCCACCCCACTGCAGGTAGCCCACGGTCAGGCTCGCGCCGAAGACCAGGACGGCCGCGGCGGCCAGGGCGAGCACGCGGGTGCGGTGGCCGCGGCGGGCCGGGCTCACGGCGGTGACGGCCGTGTCGCGGGGCGCGGGCGCGGTACTCCGCGGGGGCGCGGTGTACACCGGCGCGGTCCGCGTCCGGCGGCCCGCCGCCGCGTCGTCCAGCATGCGCTCGGCCGTGGCCAGGTCCGGGCGGCGGGCCGGGTCCTTGTGCAGCAGGGCGGCGATGACCGGGGCGAGGGGACCGGCGTTGCGGGGCTCCTCGGCGTCCTCCTCCACGACGGCCTGCATGGTGCCCAGGGCCGAGGTGCGGCGGAACGGCGAGCGCCCCTCGACGGCGGTGTACAGCGTCGCGCCGAGCGCCCACAGGTCGGAGGCCGGACCGGGGTCGTGCCCGCGTATGCGCTCCGGCGCGAGGTAGTCGACCGAGCCGACGACCTCACCCGTACGGGTGATGGTGCTGTCGCCCTCTATCTGCGCGATGCCGAAGTCGGTGAGCAGCACCCGGTTGTCCCGGCCCAGCAGGACGTTGCCGGGCTTCACATCGCGGTGCAGCACCCCCGCCGTGTGTGCCGCGCGCAGGGCCCGCAGCACCCACAGCCCGATCCGCGCGGCCTCGCGGGGCTCGATCCGCCCGCGCTCCTTGACCGCGTCGGCCAGCGACTCCCCCTCGACCAGCTCCATCACGATCCACGGGCGGCCGTCGTGCTCCAGCACGTCGTGCACGGTGACGACGGCGGAGTGGTTGATGCGCGCGGCCGCGCGGGCCTCGGCGCGGGTACGGGCCAGCAGCACGTGCTGGTCGCTCTCGGAGACGTACAGCGCCGCGGTCAGCTCCTTGACGGCGACCTTCCGGTGCAGCACCTCGTCGTGGGCGCGCCACACCCGTCCCATGCCGCCGCTGCCGATGGAATCGGTGAGCCGGTAGCGGCCCGCCACGAGCTGGCCCTGCATCTGATTCACGTTGCCCCGCAATGCTCTTGTCAGGGTCAGACTATGGACCGCTCCCCGCCCAGGGAACCGGCGGGGTACCACGGAATCGGCACTGTGACCGTTGTCGCTTCCGCACAGTCCGCGCAACCGAACGCCCGCTTCCGCAACGGGGCCTGTCGGGGCGTCGCCTCAGCCGGTGTAGCGGTAGGTGGCCGTCGCCTGGTCGTACAGCCGGGTGACCTCGTCCCGCTCCGCCTCCGGACCGCGCACCTGCACGATGTGGTACCGCCCGTTCAGCAGCATCGCCATGTTGCGCACGAACAGGTCGCGCCCCTGGGCGTCGGTCCAGGTGAACTGCCCCTCGGCCATGGTCCGTCCGCCCACCTCGATGGTGCGCAGCCCGGACGCGGTGGCCCAGCTGGAGTCGCGGTACGGCTGCAACTCCTTCTCCTTGTCCCGCTGGTACACCATCGGATCGCTGCCGTAGGTGGCGGTGCTGTCCCGGCCCGGTACCACGACCAGCTCGAAGTTGCCGCGCGAGTAGACCACTTGGCCGCTGCCGTTGCGCGGCGCGTGCGACCAGCCCTTGGCGACGGCGACCTTGAAGCCGGCCGGGTCGGTGCGCAGGGTGAACCCGTCCGCCGCCGCTCCGCCGCCGGTCTGGGTCTCGGTGGCGGGCGAGGACGCGGTCGGCCCGTCCTCCGGTGTGCTCGCCTCCTCGGACGGCTCCCGCCGGTGAGAGGGCGCGGGGCTCGCCTGCCCGGCCACTCCGGCACGGTCGCCGTCCTCGCCCTGCTTGGGCATGAACATCACCGCGTACGCCACGGCTCCGGCCAGCAGCAGGAGGACGAGCAGCAGCAGGGTGCGGCCGAGGCTGCGCGGGGAGCCCTGCGCCTCCTGCCGGGCCCGCTTGTGCCGGGCGTGCGGATGCGGCACCGGCGCCTTGTTGCGGCGCCGCCACCGGGCCAGCTCACCGCGCCGGCGCACTATCGGCAGCCGGGCCGGGTCGGCGGGCGGCACCGGCACCACATGGGCGCCGGCGTCCGGTTCGGGCGCGGACCGCACCAGCGAGCGCAGCCAGCCGCTCAGCTCCTCGAAGTCCAGCCGCTCGGTGGGGTCCTGACGCAGCAGCGACTCCACCACCGGGCGCAGCGGGCCGCACTCCTCCGCGTAGGCGGGCGGCTCCGCGCACACCAGTTGCACCAGCTCGGCGGTGGACTCCTCCGGGTAGGGCGCGTGCCCCTGGACGGCGCGGAAGAGCAGCGCGCCGAGCGCCCACAGGTCGGTCGCGGGACCCACGGGTGCGGCCAGCTGCCAGTTCTCGTGCACCGGGCCGGCCTGCTCCGGCGCCCACCGCTCGGTCACCGGGCCGACCACGGTCATCCGCATGTGCCGCGACCGCTCGGCCGCGATGGCGGTACCGGGCCCGCGCCGCGCCCCGGCCGCCTCCGGCTCGTCCCACCCGGACACGCCGGACCCGTCGCCGTTCTGCGCGGGCAGCGCGGGCCGGGGCGGACCGGGCACACCCGGCCGGGCGGGGTTCAACGGGTAGGGCGGAGCCGTCTCCGGCTGGGCTCGGCGGGGCGCGGCGCCGTGCCAGGGCCGCCCGGCGACCCCGTACGGGTCGGCCACGTGACCGGGCGGGTTGCCGCCCTCCTCCGCGATCTCCCCCTCGGCGGGCGTCCGCGCGCCGGGCAGGGCGGCACGGCCGCCCCGCTGCGACTCCTGTACGCGGGCGGCGGCGCGGGCCCCCGCGCGGTACGCGGCGATGGCACCGGCGCGGGCGGCCCGGATGTCGTCCCCGCTCTCCACCGGGCGCGGCGGGGCCGGTGCGGGGGCGCCGGAGTCGCCGCCCGCGGGGGCGGGCAGTCCGCCGGCCACGCGGGCCTGGATCGCGGCACGCCGTGCGGCCTCGGGGTCCGTGTCGGCGACGGCCGCCGTCGCGGCCGTACGCGGGACGACACCCGCGCCGGGCTGCCGCTGGTCGGGCAGCGGGTGGTCCTCCGGGCCGTCCTGGGCCGGGACCGGGTCGTATCCGCAGAGCGCTTCCTCCGCCGCGCCGACCGCGAGGCCGGTCAGCATGACCCGGCCGTCGTCGCAGACCAGGACCGTGCGGGAGGTGATGTTGCGGTGGGTCCAGCCGTGGGCGTGCAGCACGCGCAGCGCCATCACCACGTCGGCCGCGACCTCGGCCGCCCGGTAGGGCGACAGCGGCTGCTCGGCGAGGAGCGCGGACAGCGGGCGCGCCGACACCGCCTCGCTGACGATCCACAGCGAACCGCCCTCGGCGAACACGTCGAAGACCTGGTCCAGCCGTGGATGGTCCGGTATCCGCGCCGCCGCCTGCGCGGCCTCCACGGCGCGCCGCACGGCGGGGTCCCTGGGCGTGCGGGTGGCGCTGCGGGCCGCCGGGGCACGGCGGCCGCGCTCACGCGCCGTGAACCCCTCGGGCAGTCCCTCGGCGTCGATCACCTCGGCCTCGACGACCTCCGGCAACGGCACCTGACGGACCAGCACCTCCTGCCCGCTGTAGGTGTCGAAGGCGTACGTCTCGGTGAGTTCGTACTCGTCGGAGGGCGGCAGCGGCAGTCGGTAGCGGTCGGCGAGCACCCGCCCCGCGTAGTCGTCCACGTCCGCCACCCCCTGCCGTTCCGGTCGCCCGCGATCGTTCACCGCCCGTCACGCGTCGCACCCGGCTGCGTACGGTTCTCAACCATTCACGATACGTGCCGGAGGCAACCCGCACCGAGGGGATGACCGATTACAGGCTCCCAACCCGAACTCGTTCAGGTCACGACTTGGGCTCGAAGGACGCGGTGAGCGTCTTCCACGTGTCCTCGCGCAGCGCGCTGTCCCAGTCGGCGCTCCTCGCGGTGTACATCAGCGCGTGTCCGAGGTGGTCGTTGACCTTGAAACCCCGGTCGATGGAGCGGTACTTGGTGCCGCCGTCCACATAGGTGAACTCCCAGTCGGCCGTGGTCCAGCCCCGGTAGTCCACCTTGGCTATCCGGATGCGGTCGTACTGGGAGCGCACCATGTAGCGCTCCTGGTTCTGCCAGTCCCTCACCGGGTCGCTCTTGGGCGTGCTGGTCCAGGCGACGAGCAGCTTCTGCCCGTCGGGGCCGGTGTAGCGGTCGCCCGCGGCGCTCGTCGACCCGTACTTCCAGCCCTTGGGCAGGCCGATCGAGTAGCCCTGGGAGCTCTTGCGGGTCGTCACGACGGGCGCGCTGCCCGAGCCCTTCTTGCCGGAGGAGCCGGCGGAGTCGTCGTCCGGACCGCCGCTGCCGTCCTTGCCCTTGCCCTTGCCCTTGCCGTCGGAGTCGTCGGCGGTGCCGGCGCCACTGGGATCGCCGGAGCCGTCGGGGGCGGGCGCGGACCCGGAACCGTCGGGACCGGTCGCGCCGGAACCGCCCTTGTCCGGGTCCCGCTTGCCGGAGGCGCTCGCGCTGGGCGAGCCCTGGGCGCCGGTGCCCTTGTCGTCGTCACCGCCGAGGGTGAGGGCGAGGACGGTGCCGAGCACCACCAGGGCCAGCGCGATCACCGCCGCGACGACGATCAGCGTGCGCCGGGGCACCACGTCGGTGAGCGACGCCTTGGGCGCCGGCCTCGGCGGGAGATCGATGTCGGGCCGGGGCATCACGGGCCAGCTGGAACTTGGCTTGTTCGCGCTGGAGTTCGGCGTGTCGGACGCCCCGCGTCCACCGGCTCCGGTCGTCGCGCCGGACTCGCTCTTCGACCGGGCGACAGCCGCGGCAGACGCGGCTCCGGCGGCCTTGCGCACCGAACGCAGCGCGCCGCGCACCTTGTCGCCGGACTCCTCGCGCTTCGTCTCGGGGGAGTCGGGCTGCGCCGGGATCGGCACGACCCGCGTGGCGTCGAGCGGCTCGGGGTCACCGGCGTGGATGACCTTGTCGAGCATGGCCCGCGCGCCGGCGTCGTCGAGCCGCCGCTCGGGCTCCTTGGTGAGCAGGCCCTTGATGACGTCGCCCAGCGGGCCCGCGTTCTTGGGCTCCTCCGGACTCTCGGTCATCACGGCGGTCAGGGTGGCGATGGCCGACCCCTTGTCGTAGGGCGGCACGCCCTCGACCGACGCGTACAGCAGGCCGCCCAGCGACCACAGGTCGGCGGCGGGGCCGGGCTTGTGGCCGCGGGCCCGCTCCGGGGAGATGTAGGAGGGGGCACCGACGAGCATGCCGGTGGAGGTGATCGACGGGTCGCCCTCGACCTGGGCGATGCCGAAGTCGGTGAGCACGACCCGGCCGTCCTCGGCGATCAGCACGTTGGACGGCTTCACGTCGCGGTGCAGGATGCCCTCGCGGTGCGCGGACCGCAGCACGTCCAGCACGGCGAGCCCGACCTCGGCGGCCCGACGGGGCGTCAGCACGCCGTCCTCACGGATGACCTCGGCCAGGGACTTGCCCTCGACCAGCTCCATGACGATCCACGGCCGGTCGTCCTCGTCGACCACGTCGAAGACCGTCACCGCGCTGTTGTTGCGGATACGGGCGATCGCCTTGGCCTCGCGCAGCGTGCGCGTGATCAGACGCCGCTTCTCCTCCTCGTCGATGTTCGACGGGAACCGCAGCTCCTTGACCGCCACCGTCCGGCCCAGGGTCTCGTCCTCGGCACGCCAGACCGTGCCCATGCCGCCCCGGCCCAGCACGTCCCCCAGCCGGTACCGCCCGGCGAGAAGACGACGCTCGTTCTTGCCCTGACGAGTCTCCTGACGGGATGACCCCGCCCGCTCCGCCTCCGACATGCGTCCCCTCATGCAACCCGCCCTGACAGAGCCTTCATTGTCCCTCACCCGGCAACCGGCCGACGCCCAGGGGCCCCCTCCGAAGCGCCCCTCGTCCGCCGTGCCGGCGGGCCTGTCGAACCAGATGTTCCAGTTGCCGGGATCATGTCCCCGGCGCGGAAGGAGTCAGGGATGCCGACCCTTCGGACAGTCCTATCCATACCGGTTCTCGCGGCTGTGCTGCTCACCCCCACGACTCCTGGCGCGACCTCCGGCGCCGGGTTCTCGGACACTGCGCTTGCGTTGCTGGTCAGCGGGGGTGAAGCCCCCGCCGCGGCCCTGCCGGCGCAGGACCTTCGTGGCGATCGTCGTGCTGCGGCTCGCCGCGGAACACCGGCTGTACGACACCGTCGAACAGAACCTCCCCGGACTCCTGCCCCGACTCCGCGCCGGGACACGGCACTCCGGCGAGGAATCGGGCCCCACCCCGCGCACCCTGCCCACCCGCACCAGCGGCATCACCGACTGCGCCGACCACGCCGACGCGACGACGCGACGCCCGGTCCGAACCAGCACCGGCCACAGCCGAGTTGAGCCCTTTGCCACCATGAACGGGCGGGCCGGGAACGGAGATCCCGCACCCGGCCACTCGTTCGAGTGAAGCTCCGGCCGGTCCTACAGCGGCACGATGTCCGGCGCGCCCAGCCGGGCCGCGTCCGCCGTGAGGTCGTCGGGCTGGCGCTGGGACTCGCGCTCGGCCTCGACCCGCTTCTCGTAGTGCTCGACCTCGCGGGCGATCTGGTCCTCGTCCCACCCGAGCACCGGTGCCATCAGCTCGGCGGCCTCGCGGGCGCTGCGGGTGCCCCGGTCGAAGGTCTCGATGGAGATGCGGGTGCGGCGGGTGAGGACGTCGTCCAGGTGCCGGGCGCCCTCGTGCGAGGCCGCGTAGACGATCTCGGCGCGCAGGTAGTCGTCCGCGTGGCGCAGGGGTTCGCCGAGGGTGGGATCGGCGGCTATCAGGTCGAGGAGCTGGTCGGCCATCGAGCCGTACCGGTTCAGCAGGTGCTCGACGCGGGCCACGTGCAGACCGCTGCGCTCGGCTATGCGCTCGCGGGCGTTCCACATCGCCGGGTATCCCTCGGCGCCGAGCAGCGGGATCTCCTCGGTGACGGAGTCGGCCACCCTGCGGTCCAGGCCGTGCACCGCCGCGTCGACGGCGTCCTTCGCCATCACCCGGTACGTCGTGTACTTGCCGCCCGCGACGACCACCAGGCCCGGCACCGGGTGGGCCACGGTGTGCTCGCGGGACAGCTTGCTGGTGGCCTCGGACTCGCCGGCCAGCAGGGGCCGCAGGCCCGCGTACACACCCTCGACGTCGTCACGGGTGAGCGGTACGGCCAGGACCGAGTTGACGTGCTCCAGCAGGTAGTCGATGTCGGCGCTGGACGCGGCCGGATGGGCCTTGTCGAGGTCCCACGCGGTGTCGGTGGTGCCGACGATCCAGTGCCGGCCCCAGGGGATGACGAAGAGGACGGACTTCTCGGTGCGCAGGATCAGGCCGGTGCTGGAGTGGATGCGGTCCTTGGGCACGACCAGGTGGATGCCCTTGGACGCCTTGACGTGGAACTGGCCGCGCTCCCCCACCAGGCCCTGGGTGTCGTCGGTCCACACGCCGGTGGCGTTGACCACCTGGCGGGCGCGGATCTCGTACTCCCCGCCGGCCTCCACGTCCTCCACCCGGACCCCGACGACCCGCTCGCCCTCGCGCAGGAACCCGGTGACCCGGGCGCGGTTGGCGACCTTGGCGCCGTAGGACGCGGCGGTGCGGACCAGGGTGGCGACGAAGCGGGCGTCGTCCACCTCGGCGTCGTAGTACTGGAGGGCGCCGACCAGGGCGTCCTTGCGCAGGCAGGGGGCGACGCGCAGGGCGCGGCTGCGGGTGAGGTGACGGTGGGTGGGCAGGCCCCGGCCGTGGCCCCGGGCCATGGACATCGCGTCGTACAGCGCGACGCCCGCGCCCGCGTACAGGCGCTCCCAGCCGCGGTGCTGGAGGGGGTAGAGGAACGGGACCGGTTTGACCAGGTGCGGAGCGAGACGCTCCAGCAGCAGGCCGCGCTCCTTCAGCGCCTCGCGCACGAGCGGGAAGTCGAGCATCTCCAGATAGCGCAGGCCGCCGTGTATCAGCTTGCTGGACCGGCTGGAGGTGCCGGACGCCCAGTCCCGCGCCTCGACCAGGCCGGTGGACAGGCCGCGGGTGGCCGCGTCCAGCGCGGTGCCCGCGCCCACGATGCCGCCGCCGACCACCAGCACGTCCAGTTCGCGCTCGGTCATCTCCGCCAGTGCCTCGGCGCGCTGCGCCGGGTCTAGGGTCGCTGTCCTCACCGCTGCCTCCCGCTCTCGCAAGCCCCCTGGTGGGCCGCGCCCGGTGCGGCGCCGCCCCTTCGTCCCCTCCTCATGCCCAGAACCTCATGCTCAAAAGTGTGGCGGCCCCGGCCGGGTTCGGCCACCACGGGCCCCCAGCCTGTGGACAACCCGCGTGTATCGCCCCGAAGACACCCTGGAGACACACGAACACAATCACACATAACGGTCATATTTGTACCTAGTCTGACTGTGCGCTCGCTCAGGCGGTCCACCGGGCTTGCGCACCATTCCCACTTCGGCTATCGGGAAGGACGGCCCACGCCATGCCCGCAGATCTCGCCGTCATCGGACTCGGTCCCTACGGCCTGCCGCTGGCCCAGGCCGCCGTCGCCGCAGGCATCCCCACCGTCGGGTACGCCACCGGCCCCGAGGCGGGGTCGCTCAGCCCCGCCGAACTCCGCCGGATGCGCTCCACCGGCTTCCGGCTCAGTACCGACCCCGCCCAGCTCGGCCGGGTCCGCACCGCCGTCATCTGCGCCCCCACCCCGCGCGGCGCCGACGGCGAACTCGACCTCGGCCAGGTCGAGGCGGCCGCCCGCACGCTGGCCGGGCGGCTGCGCCCGCACACCACGGTCATCCTGGAGTCGCCCGTCCTGCCCGGCACCACCGAGGAGCTGCTGCGGCCGATCCTGGAGCGCGGCTCCGGACTGCGCGCCGGGCGCGACTTCCACCTCGCCTACTCCCCCAGCCGGACCGACCCGGGCGGCCGCGACCACACCCCGGCCCCCAGGGTCATCGGCGGCCTCACCCCGGCCTGCACCGAGTCGGCCGCCACGTTCTACGGCCGGCTCACCGACAAGGTGGTCCGGGCGCGGGGACTGCGCGAGGCGGAGACGGTACGGCTGCTGGAGACCAACTTCCGGCACGTCAACATCGCGCTCGTCAACGAGATGGCGGTCGTCTGCCACGAGCTGGGCGTCGACCTGTGGGACGTGATCCGCTGCGCGGAGACCAAGCCGTCCGGCTTCCAGGCGTTCCGGCCGGGGCCCGGCGTCGGCGGTCACGGCGTGCCGCAGGACCTCACCGGCCACGCCAGCCGGGGTCTGCGCATGGTGGAGCTGGCCCAGCAGGTCAACGAACGCATGCCGCACTATGTCGTCCAGCGGGCCGCCGCCCTCCTGAACGAGCACGGCAAGTCCGCCCGAGGCGCCCGCGTCCTCCTCCTCGGCGTCACCTACAAGGCCGACCTCGCCGACCAGCAGGGCGCCCCCGCCCACGAGATCGCCGTCCGCCTGATGGAACTCGGCGCCTCCGTCAGCTACCACGACCCCCACCTCCCCGCCTGGCACGTCCTGGACCGCCCGGTCCCCCGCGCCGACTCCCTCTACGAAGCAGCGGCAGCCGCCGACCTCACCCTCCTCCTCCAGCCCCACCGCACCTACGACCTCCAGGGCCTCTCCGTGAAGGCCCAGCTCCTCCTGGACACCCGAGGGGCGACCCCGACGGGCGCGGCGCACCGGTTGTGAGAGGGGGCGCGCGGGAGCAGCCTCCGGGAGACCGACGGCAAGCAACCCCACCCTTCTGTATCTTGAGATACAGGTGGAGCCCACCGCAGCGGGTACTGCGGCAGGCTCCTGGATGGTTCACAGAGCGTCCGCCCCTACTGTCTTTAGGGGCGGCCGCTCACCATCCGAAAATCCGCAAGATCCACCTCCTTCGGAACTTCACCATCCACAGACGGCTCCGATCCCGACGAGTGGGCCTGCGGTGACGTCCCATGGACGACCCCCTTCCACGCCGCCGCCCATCAGCCCGGTAGGCGGTCCGCTGGATTCGGGCCGGGCCCCGAGGGCCGGGGTCCGGAACGTGTCCTTGGAAGGGGGCGTCCCAGACAACTGGGGCGCCGAAAGGGACACTATCGGCCCATAAGAGCGGCCAACCGCGTATCCGTCCAGAACGCACCTGTGCGCTCCCTGTGCGTTCGGACGCGCCCCCGCGCACACGAAAGGGCCCGGTCGAAGTGACCGGGCCCTCTTCGTGCGGAAAACGATCAGCGGCGGTGCTGGCTGTCCGCGACCGTGACCTCGACGCGCTGGAATTCCTTCAGCTCGCTGTAGCCCGTGGTGGCCATGGCGCGGCGGAGGGCGCCGAAGAAGTTCATGGAGCCGTCGGGGGTGCGGGAGGGGCCGGTGAGGACCTCCTCCAGGGTGCCGACGGTGCCGAGGTCGACCTTCTGACCGCGCGGCAGCTCCTCGTTGACCGCCTCCATGCCCCAGTGGTGACCCCTGCCGGGCGCGTCCGTGGCACGGGCCAGCGGGGAGCCCATCATCACCGCGTCGGCGCCGCAGGCGATCGCCTTGGGTAGGTCGCCGGACCAGCCGACCCCGCCGTCCGCGATCACGTGCACGTACCGGCCGCCGGACTCGTCCATGTAGTCGCGGCGGGCGGCGGCCACGTCGGCGACCGCGGTCGCCATCGGGACCTGGATGCCCAGCACGTTGCGCGTGGTGTGCGCGGCACCGCCGCCGAAGCCGACCAGCACACCCGCCGCACCGGTGCGCATCAGGTGCAGGGCGGCGGTGTACGTGGCGCAGCCGCCGACGATCACCGGCACGTCCAGCTCGTAGATGAACTGCTTCAGGTTCAGCGGCTCGTGCGAGGAGGACACGTGCTCCGCCGACACCGTGGTGCCGCGGATGACGAAGATGTCCACGCCCGCGTCGACGACCGCCTTGGAGAACTCGGCGGTGCGCTGCGGGGAGAGCGCGGCGGCCGTGACCACACCGGCGTCCCGCACCTCCTTGATGCGCTGCCCGATCAGCTCCTCCTTGACCGGAGCCGCGTAGATCTCCTGGAGGCGGCGGGTGGCCGCCTCGGCCGGCAGCTCCGCGATCTCGTCCAGCAGCGGCTGCGGGTCCTCGTGCCGGGTCCACAGACCCTCGAGGTTGAGGACGCCGAGGCCGCCCATCTCACCGATGCGGATCGCGGTGGCCGGGGAGACGACCGAGTCCATGGGAGCGGCCAGGAACGGCAGCTCGAAGCGGTAGGCGTCGATCTGCCAGGCGATCGAGACCTCCTTCGGGTCCCGCGTACGGCGGCTGGGGACGACGGCGATGTCGTCGAAGGCGTACGCCCGGCGGCCGCGCTTGCCGCGCCCGATCTCGATCTCAGTCACGTCATGCCTTTCCCTGATGCTTACAGCGTCTTCCAGTATCCCCGACGGGGCCGCCGATGGCCGTCCCCGGCGAAGCGGAGGGCGGTCCCGGATGCTCCGGGACCGCCCTCGTCACGACCGGCACGCGTGCGCGTGCGTCACTTCTTGCTGCTGTAGTTCGGCGCCTCGACCGTCATCTGGATGTCGTGCGGGTGGCTCTCCTTGAGACCCGCCGAGGTGATCCGGACGAACCGGCCGTTGTCCTGCAACTCCGGGACGGTACGGCCGCCGACGTAGAACATCGACTGGCGCAGACCGCCGACGAGCTGGTGCACCACGGAGGACAGCGGGCCGCGGTAGGGCACCTGGCCCTCGATGCCCTCGGGGATCAGCGCCTCGTCGGAGGCGACGCCCTCCTGGAAGTACCGGTCCTTGGAGAACGACTTGCGGTCGCCGCGCGTCTGCATGGCGCCCAGCGAGCCCATGCCCCGGTACGACTTGAACTGCTTGCCGTTGATGAACAGCAGCTCGCCCGGCGACTCCTCGCAGCCCGCGAGCAGCGAGCCCAGCATCACGGTGTCGGCACCCGCGACCAGGGCCTTGGCGATGTCGCCGGAGTACTGCAGGCCGCCGTCGCCGATGACCGGGACCCCGGCCTCCCTGGCGGCGAGCGCGGCCTCGTAGATCGCGGTGACCTGCGGGACACCGACACCCGCGACCACACGCGTGGTGCAGATGGAGCCGGGACCGACGCCGACCTTGATGCCGTCCGCGCCCGCGTCCACCAGCGCCTGGGCGCCGTCACGGGTGGCGATGTTGCCGCCGATGACGTCGACGCCGGAGGAGTTGGACTTGATCTTGGCGATCATGTCGCCGACCAGCCGGGAGTGACCGTGCGCGGTGTCGACGACGATGAAGTCGGCGCCCGCCTCGATCAGCGCCTGGGCGCGCTCGAAGGAGTCACCGGCCACGCCGACCGCCGCGCCGACCAGCAGGCGGCCCTCGGAGTCCTTGGCCGCGTTCGGGTACTGCTCGGCCTTGACGAAGTCCTTGACCGTGATCAGACCCTTGAGCACACCGCGGTCGTCGACCAGCGGCAGCTTCTCGATCTTGTGCTTGCGCAGCAGCTCCATGGCCTCCGGGCCGGAGATGCCGACCTTGCCGGTGACCAGCGGCATCGGCGTCATGACCTCGTGGACGCGCCGGGTGCGGTCGGTCTCGAAGGCCATGTCACGGTTGGTGACGATGCCGAGCAGCTTCTTGTCGTTGTCCGTCACCGGCACACCGCTGATCCGGAACCGGGCGCACAGCGCGTCGGCCTCGCCGAGCGTGGCCTCCGGGTGGATGGTGATCGGGTCGGTGACCATGCCCGACTCGGACCGCTTCACCAGGTCGACCTGGTTGGCCTGGTCCTCGATGGACAGATTGCGGTGCAGCACGCCCACGCCGCCCTGACGGGCCATGGCGATCGCCATGCGGGACTCGGTCACCTTGTCCATGGCCGCGGACAGCAGCGGGATGTTCACCCGCACGTTCCGGGAGACGTACGAGGCGGTGTCGATGTCGTCGGGCGCCATGTCCGACGAGCCCGGCAGCAGCAGCACGTCGTCGTAGGTCAGCCCGAGTGTCTGGAATTTACCGGGCACTCCGTCGACGTTGGCAGTCATGACACCTTCCCCAAATGGCCTTGATCGGTGCGGATGTCCATGCTAACGGGAAGCGTCGTGAGCAAATTCCACGCTAGGGGGGCGCTTCAGGCTTCGTGTTTTCGTACGAATTTCAGCACGGAGGCCTCGTGGGCTACTGCTCGGCGAGGGCCCGCAGGCGGCTCAGCGCGCGGTGCTGGGCCACGCGGACCGCACCTGGTGACATTCCCAACATCTGCCCTGTCTCCTCCGCGGTCAAGCCCACGGCGATCCGCAGCAGCAGTAGTTCGCGCTGGTTCTCGGGGAGGTTGGCCAGCAGCTTCTTCGCCCAGGCGGCGTCGGAGCTGAGCAGGGCGCGCTCCTCGGGGCCCAGGGAGTCGTCGGGGCGCTCCGGCATCTCGTCCGAGGGGACGGCGGTGGAGCCGGGGTGGCGCATCGCGGCGCGCTGGAGGTCGGCCACCTTGTGGGAGGCGATGGCGAAGACGAACGCCTCGAAGGGGCGGCCGGTGTCGCGGTAGCGGGGCAGGGCGAGCAGCACCGCCACGCAGACCTCCTGCGCGAGGTCCTCCACGAAGTGGCGGGCGTCGCCGGGCAGTCGGGACAGACGGGTGCGGCAGTAGCGCAGCGCGAGGGGGTGGACGTGTGCGAGCAGGTCGTGCGTGGCCTGTTCGTCTCCATCGACGGCACGGTGCACCAGGGGGCCGATCGGCCCGGGGGCCGTGCCCGCCTCGTCGTCGCGCATCGGTCCATGGTGCCTTGCGGCCGTCCGGTCCGTGGCATCGCGTTCGTGGTTGTGCACCGAAGCGTTATGAGCAGGTGCGCCGGCACTCATCTCCTGCGCCCTCCCCTTCCGCTCGTTTTCCGCTCGCTCGACTCGTCCCCGAGAGACTCCACACCTCAAGGATGCGGCATCCCCACCGAAACAAGCAGCACGCGGTCCCTCGCGGGGCGCGAACGGGGGCGATTCCGCCACGGACGCCTCCGGCGAGGCGGGTACGGGGGTGCCCGTGAGCAGCGGTGTCTCCGACGAGGCGGCTCAGCCCCGAGGGCCGGTCGCCGCCGACGGCCGACGGTGGACCCGCCGGACCGCGCGGACGAGAGGCGTCTCCGGCGCCCGGCCCGCATCCGGCACCGGCCGCGACCGGCACCGCCCGACGACGCGCACGCGGGGCACCCGAGCCGAGCCGGCCGCACCCGCGAGGCGCCCCCGCGACGGCCGGACTCACCCCGTACGCGGCGGCCGTCCGGCCACCGGGCACGAGCACACCCTCGGCGTCGGCGGAGGCCGCGTCCACGGCCGATGCCCCTGGCGAGCCGGACCGACGAGCCCCACCGGCACCGGCCGAGGGCACTACCGGGCGCCCGCACACACCCTGCGACGCCCACCGAGAACCCCACGGCCAAGGCCGGGCGCAGCGGCCGCGCACGCGTTACCGGACCAGTCCCCAGCGGAAGCCGAGTGCCACCGCGTGGGCGCGGTCCGAGGCGCCGAGCTTCTTGAACAGGCGCCGGGCGTGGGTCTTGACGGTGTCCTCGGAGAGGAACAGCTCGCGGCCGATCTCCGCGTTGGAACGGCCGTGGCTCATGCCCTCCAGTACCTGGATCTCCCGCGCGGTGAGCGTGGGCGCCGCCCCCATCTCGGCCGAGCGCAGCCGGCGCGGGGCCAGCCGCCAGGTCGGGTCGGCGAGGGCCTGCGTCACCGTCGCGCGCAGCTCGGCGCGGGAGGCGTCCTTGTGCAGGTACCCCCGCGCGCCCGCGGCGACCGCGAGGGCGACGCCGTCGAGGTCCTCGGCGACGGTCAGCATGATGATGCGCGCGCCCGGATCGGCGGACAGCAGACGGCGCACGGTCTCGACGCCGCCCAGGCCGGGCATGCGTACGTCCATGAGAATGAGGTCGGAGCGGTCGGCGCCCCAGCGGCGAAGGACTTCCTCGCCGTTGGCAGCCGTCGTCACGCGCTCGACGCCGGGCACGGTCGCAACCGCGCGGCGAAGCGCCTCTCGGGCAAGCGGGGAGTCGTCGCAGACGAGGACGGAAGTCATGACCGCCCTCCGGAGCTGATGCGCGTCACCTTGAGCCTCCAGGCTGGTACGGAATCGTCACCTGTGCGGTCGACCGTCTCGGACGCCTGCCCGAGCACTTGTGTTTTCA
Organism: Streptomyces sp. BK022; assembly: GCF_004217355.1. Lineage (NCBI taxonomy): Bacteria > Bacillati > Actinomycetota > Actinomycetes > Kitasatosporales > Streptomycetaceae > Streptomyces > Streptomyces sp. BK022. The sequence goes on along the minus strand of NZ_SHKU01000002.1, from coordinate 237,188 downwards.
ACCGCCTCCGCACTCTCAACGACGGTCACCCGAAAGAGTTACGGGTCGGCGTACTGACTTCGGCACTCTACGTGAGGGCTCCGACACGGTGCCGTCACGCGCGGCGGACCCACGGGTTTTCCGCACAACTTGTGCCCCATTTAGTCGCTTTTGGTGCCGTTTCTCAGTGTCTGAGGCTAGATTCGCAATGAGTCATATTTTCATCTCCTTAGACCGGAGATGTACGGTCGAAGGCACGGTATCCGCCCAGAACGGCTACAAGGGGTCACGTAATGGCAGATTTCTCCCGCCTTCCCGGACCGAACGCGGACCTGTGGGACTGGCAGCTGCTGGCAGCCTGCCGAGGGGTGGACAGCTCGCTCTTCTTCCACCCGGAGGGCGAGCGCGGTGCGGCGCGGAGCGCACGTGAGAACTCGGCCAAGGAGGTCTGCATGCGGTGCCCGGTCCGAGCGCAGTGCGCGGCCCACGCGCTGGCGGTGCGTGAGCCGTACGGCGTGTGGGGCGGGCTGACCGAGGACGAGCGCGAAGAGCTGATGGGCCGGGCGCGCAACCGCCTGGTGTCCACCACCAGCGGGAGCCCCGGCTCTCACGCCTGAAGGAACGTTTCTTCATCCATCAGGGCACGCACCCGCGTGCCCCTGAGCCGTGCCTGGCCGGACCCGGCCCCCCGGCTGCCGTGACCGCCATCGCAGCCGCTCGCGCCCCGCGGTCGAGCGCCGCGGGGCGCTGCCGTGCGCGGCGAGGTGCCCGGGTCCGCGTGGTTCAGGTGATCGCCGGTGTGGTCCCGCCGGGCAGCGCGCAGGCGTCACCCGCGTACGGGCGTGAAACGATCTGTCCGCCGGCGGCCACGCAGTCGTCCCTGGAGATGTTCGGGGACGAGGCGGCCCCGGCGCCGGAAGCGCCTACGGCGCTCACGCCGGCAAGGGCTGCCGTGGCCAGGACGAGGGCCAGGAATCTTGGGACACGCATGACTTCCTCCTCCTCTCAGGCGCCCTCGTTCGGCCTTGAGGAAGGACGAGTCCCGGAACGACGGCGCCCTCTTGTCTCAAGCATGGGCGCTCCGTTCGAGGCCCGCGAGGCGAGGCCCGCGAGGCGAGGCGCGGCGCTGCTCAGCCTCGCGAAGCCGCCCTGCCGAGCTGTTCCAGGGTCGCGGCCACGGCGGGGACCTGGGCCAGGTCGGGCAGGGTGAGGGCGACGATCTCCCGCCGTACCGCGGGCTCCAGCCGGACCACGCGCACTCCCCTGGGCCGTACCGACTCCACCGCGAGCTGGGGCAGAACGGCCACGCCCAGACCGGCGCCGACCAGGCCGACCACGGCCGGGTAGTCGTCGGTGGCGAAGTCGATGCGGGGGGTGAACCCGGCGCCCTCGCAGACCTGCACGAGCTGACCCCTACAGCGCGGGCAGCCCGCGATCCAGGGCTCCTCGGCCAGCTCCCCGATGGCGACGGCCTCGGCACCTGCGAGCCGGTGCCGCTCCGGGACCAGGGCGACCAGACGGTCCGTCAGCAGCCGTCGTATCACCAGGTCGTCCCACTCCTCGGTGGCGGGAGCGCCCTGGTAGCGGAAGGCGAGGGCCACGTCGCAGTCCCCCTCGCGCAGCAGCTCGACGGACCTCGGCGGCTCGGCCTCCTCCAGGGAGACACGGGTGCCGGGGTGGGCGGCGCGCAGGGCGGCGAGGGCGGTGGGGACCAGGGTGGAGGTGCCGCTGGGGAAGGAGACCAGCCGGACCCGGCCCGCGCGCAGGCCCGCGATGGCGGCGACCTCCTCCTCGGCGGCGGTGAGTCCGGCGAGGATGCCGGAGGCGTGCCTGACCAGGGCTTCTCCGGCCTGGGTCAGCCGCATCTCCCGCCCGCCCCGGACCAGCAGCGGGGTGCCGACGGAGGCTTCCAGCGCCTTCATCTGCTGGCTGACGGCGGGCTGGGTGCAGCCCAGTTCGCGCCCCGCCGCCGAGAAGGAACCACTGGCGGCGACGGCGCGCAGGACACGGAGATGACGGGCCTCGATCACCCTTCGAGCATAAGCGGTGCTTGGGAGCGGCCCCCGATATCGCGTCGACGCTTTGGGTGACGGTCACGTACCGTGCGCGCATGAAGCTTCTCTCCGTCAATCTGGGGCGACCCCGTGCCGTGCCGTACACCGATCAGGCCGAGGGGGTGACGGGCATCGACAAGCGGCCCGTCGAGGGTCCGGTGCGGGTGGCGGCGCCGGGGCCGAAGGGGGTCGGGGGCAGCGGGCTGGCCGGGGACGCGGTGTGCGAGCTGCGCCATCACGGCGGGGACGACCAGGCGGTGTACGCCTTCGCGCGCGAGGACCTGGACGACTGGGAGCGCGAACTGGGCCGCTCCCTGTCCAACGGGTTCTTCGGGGAGAACCTGACGACCCAGGGGCTCGACGTCTCCGGGGCGCTGATCGGGGAGCGCTGGCGGATCGGGTCCGGGGTGGTGCTGGAGGTGACCTCGGGGCGGATTCCGTGCCGTACGTTCCAGGGCCATGTGGCCGAGCCGGGCTGGGTGAGGAGGTTCACCCGGAAGGCCGTCACGGGGGCCTACCTGCGGGTGATCGCGCCGGGTGAGATACGGGCGGGGGACGCGGTGGAGATCGTGCACCGGCCGGACCACGGGGTGACGGCGGCGACGCAGTTCCGCGCGGTGACCACCGAGCGGGAGCTGCTGCCCTCGCTGCTCGCGGCGGGCGACGCCCTGCACCGCGAGGCCCTCGCCCAGGTCCACAAGTACCTGGCGGACCAGGCGCGCTGAGCGGCCGTCACCACGGGCCGGGGACCGACGGCGCGGGTCACTAGTCTTGGGCCATGACAACGGCTCTGATTACGGGATCGACCGCGGGCATCGGCGCCGCGTTCGCACGGCGGCTGGCCGCGGACGGGCACGACCTGGTGCTGGTGGCGCGCGACACGGCGCGGCTGCGCGAGCAGGCGACCGAGTTGCACGACCGGCACGGCATCGAGGCGGAGGTGCTGACCGCCGACCTCGCCGAGGACAAGGGCATCGAGACGGTGGCCGAGCGGCTCGGTGACCGGCGGCACCCGATCGACCTGCTGGTCAACAACGCCGGGTTCGGCAACAAGGGCCGCTATCTCGACGTCTCCATGGCCGACGAGCTGCGCATGCTCAAGGTCCACTGCGAGGCGGTGCTCCGGCTGACCTCGGCCGCCGCGGAGGCCATGCGGGAGCGCGGGCGCGGCGGGGTGGTGAACGTCGCCTCGGTGGCGGCCTTCGTCCCGCGCGGTACGTACGGCGCCTCGAAGGCGTGGGTCGTGCAGTTCACCCAGGGCGCGGCGAAGGACCTCGCGGGCAGTGGGGTCCGGCTGATGGCCCTGTGCCCCGGCTTCGTCCGCACCGAGTTCCACGAGCGGGCCGGCATGGGCACGGACAACATCCCCGGCTGGATGTGGCTCGACGCCGACAAGCTGGTCGCGGCCGCCCTGGCCGACCTCGCCCGCAACAAGACCGTCTCCATCCCCGACCCCCGCTACAAGGCCCTCATGGGCCTGGCGAAGGTGGCCCCGCGCGGCCTCCTGGGCGGAATCAGCGCGCGTACGGGGCGCAAGTACGGTCCCAGCTGACGGGGGATGCCCTGAGTCCAGAGGCCGCTGACACAGCACTTCGCCCCGCCAGGAGATCCCGGCGGGGCGAAGTCGTGTGCCTTGAAGGCGAGTCGCCTTAGTGGGAGTGGCCGTGGCCGTGGCTGTGACCGGCGGCGGCCTCTTCCTCTTCCTTCTTCTCGACGACCAGGGTCTCGGTCGTGAGGAGGAGGGAGGCGATGGAGGCGGCGTTCTCCAGGGCGGAGCGGGTGACCTTGACCGGGTCGATGACACCGGCCTTGACCAGGTCGCCGTACTCGCCGGTGGCCGCGTTGTAGCCCTGGCCCTTCTCCATGTCCTTGACCTTGGAGACGATGACGTAGCCCTCCTGGCCGGCGTTCTCGCCGATCCAGCGCAGCGGCTCGACGACCGCGTTGCGGACGACGCTCACGCCGGTGGCCTCGTCGCCGGTCTTGCCGAGACCGTCCTGCAGGACCTTGGCGGAGTGGACCAGCGCGGAGCCACCACCGGAGACGATGCCCTCCTCGACCGCGGCGCGGGTCGCGGAGATGGCGTCCTCCAGACGGTGCTTCTTCTCCTTCAGCTCCACCTCGGTGGCGGCGCCGACCTTGATCACGCACACGCCGCCGGCCAGCTTGGCGAGGCGCTCCTGGAGCTTCTCGCGGTCCCAGTCGGAGTCGGTGTTCTCGATCTCGGCCTTGATCTGGTTGACGCGGCCCGTCAGGTCGGCCGCGTTGCCGCCGCCCTCGACGATCGTGGTGTCGTCCTTGGTGACGGTCACGCGGCGGGCGGTGCCCAGCACGTCGAGACCGGCCTGGTCGAGCTTGAGGCCGACCTCCTCGGAGATGACGGTGGCGCCGGTGAGGACGGCCATGTCCTGCAGCATCGCCTTGCGGCGGTCGCCGAAGCCGGGGGCCTTCACCGCGACGGCGTTGAAGGTGCCGCGGATCTTGTTGACCACCAGGGTCGACAGGGCCTCGCCCTCGACGTCCTCGGCGATGATCAGCAGCGGCTTCGAGGCGTTGGTCTGGATGATCTTCTCGAGCAGCGGGAGCAGCTCGGTGATCGAGGAGATCTTGCCCTGGTTGATCAGGATGTACGGGTCGTCGAGGACGGCCTCCATACGCTCCTGGTCGGTGACGAAGTACGGGGACAGGTAGCCCTTGTCGAAGGCCATGCCCTCGGTGAAGTCCAGCTCCAGACCGAAGGTGTTGGACTCCTCGACGGTGATGACGCCGTCCTTGCCGACCTTGTCCATGGCCTCGGCGATCAGCTCACCGACCTGCTGGTCCTGGGCGGACAGCGCGGCGACGGCGGCGATGTCGGACTTCTCGTCGATCGGGCGCGCGGAGGCGAGCAGGTCCTCGGAGATGGCCTTGACGGCGGCGTCGATGCCCTTCTTCAGGGCGGCGGGGGACGCGCCGGCGGCGACGTTCTTCAGGCCCTCGCGGACCAGGGCCTGGGCGAGCACGGTGGCGGTGGTGGTGCCGTCACCCGCGATGTCGTTGGTCTTGGTCGCCACCTCCTTCACGAGCTGGGCGCCGAGGTTCTCGAACGGGTCCTCGATCTCGACCTCACGGGCGATCGTGACACCGTCGTTGGTGATGGTCGGCGCGCCGAACTTCTTGTCGATGACGACGTTGCGGCCACGGGGACCGATCGTCACCTTCACCGTGTCGGCCAGCTTGTTGACGCCGCGCTCAAGGGCGCGACGGGCGTCCTCGTCGAACTTCAGTGTCTTCGCCATGACAGCGGGAGCCCTCTCGGAAAATCTGGGTGGATGTGCCTGCGCCCCCGGCCGCCCGGCTTCTTAACGGTCGCGGGAACCAGGGGCGCAGTGGTGAAGCAGATGCTTCGGGGTGAACTACTTCTCGATGATCGCGAGAACGTCGCGGGCCGAGAGGACGAGGTACTCGTCGCCGTTGTACTTCACCTCGGTGCCGCCGTACTTGCTGTACAGCACGATGTCGCCGACCTTGACGTCGAGCGGCAGGCGCTCGCCGTTCTCGAAGCGGCCCGGACCGACGGCGAGGACGGCGCCCTCCTGGGGCTTCTCCTTCGCGGTGTCCGGGATGACCAGGCCAGAGGCCGTGGTCTGCTCGGCGTCCAGCGGCTGGACCACGATGCGGTCCTCGAGCGGCTTGATGGCAACCTTGGAGCTGGCGGTCGTCACGATCCGACCTCCCCCTTCTGAGAATTCACGGGGTTGACTGTCTGAGGTGGCGACCAGGTGGATCCGTCGTCGCGGGTGCCGGACCTGCCCGTCGCTTTGTTGGCACTCTCGCGTGCCGAGTGCCAGTGCCGAGACTATGACCGCGATTAGCACTCGGTCAAGCGGAGTGCCAATTGCCGCGCGGCGCGTCGGCATCCGGGACCTGTTCGGCGTGGCTTCACCGTGCTGTTGGCGCGCGTGCCGTCCAGGGGGCCGCCGCCCCCGGCCCCCCGCTTCGGCCCTGGACGGGCCTCGCCCTCAAGCGCCGGACGGGCTGAGACACCTACAGGTAGTCCTTCAGCTTTCCCGGCGTCAGGCCCCTTCGCCCGGCCTCCCTCAGCACCTGTTCCGTGCGCTCGGCCAAGGTGCCCTCCCGGCCCGGGGTGATGCGGATGATGTCGCCGGGGGTCAGGTGTCCGGGGGTGCCCTTGTAGGCGAGGCCGTGGCGGGTGGTCCTCGCGCGCCAGTGGACGGGGGCCTCGGCACGGGTGAAGACGGTGACCGGCAGGCGGAGTTCGCCGATCAGGGCGGCCAGCCTTCGGTCGCGTACGGCCCCCGCGTCGTAGGTCAGGAAGACGACCCGGTCGGTCGTGGCCACGTGGTCCACCGCACGCGTCCCCGTACGGACCGAGAGGGGGCGGACCGGAGCCGGGCGGCGGACGCCCTGCGCGGCCTTCTTGCCGAGGCGTTCGATGGGGTCGACCGACTGGGCGCAGCCGGTGAGCAGCAGTGCGGCCGAGGCGAGCGCGACGGCCCGTGCCGCACGGCGGGCCGGCCGCGCCCCGCGCCTCACAGGTAGTCCTCCAGGCGCGCCACGGCGTATCCCTCGCGGGTGACCTTGTTCAGGAAACGGCGCATGTCGTCGACCATCGTGCCGTCCCAGTCGTCGGTGCCCCGGAAGTGGGTGAGGACGATGTCACCCCTGCGCAGTCGCCTGTCGTCCTCGCGGTACTCCCAGTGGTCGACGAAGACCTCCTCGTTCCAGATCGGCGCGTACTTGATGCCGCAGGACTTGGCCGCGCGCAGAGTGTCCTGGTTGTAGTCGCCGTAGGGCGGGCGCAGGACCTCGGGGCGCTTGCCGTACTGCTTCTCCATGATGTCCTGCATGCCGCAGATCTCCTGCCGCTGCTGTTCGTAGGAGAGGCCGGGCAGATAGGGGTGCGTCAGGGTGTGGTTGTCGAGCGTGTTGCCGTACTCCTGGCTCTTGCGGAAGTAGCCGTAGTCGTCCTTCACCAGGTAGTCGCTGAGGAAGGCGGTGTACGGGACCTTCAGCTCGCGCATCATCGCGAGGAAGCGGGGGTCCTTCTCCGCGCCGTCGTCGATGGTGAGGAAGACGATCTTCTTGTCGGTGGGGACGGTGGTGAAGACCGGGGGGAGGTTCTCGTCCTCCTGGTGGTCCACCTCGAAGCCCGCGCGCGCGGTGATCCTCGGCTTGACCTTCGGCGGGGCCGGGGCCGTGAGCGGCACCTGGTCGAGCCGCCACTTGCGGGCCGCTGCCACCATGCGCCGCTGCTCCGCGAGGCGGGCCGAGGCGGCGTCAGGGGCCTTGGCGGGGCCACCCTGACCGGCGGGCGCGGAGCCCGGGGAGCCGGTGCCCGAGCATCCGGTGAGTACGGCGGCGGTGGCCAGCGCGGCGACCGAGCACCGTACGGCCAGGGACCGGAACCCGGCCCGGAAATTGTCATTTTGTCCTACATGTCGCATGGTGCCGGATCTTGGCAGGACCCCGTCCCGATCCCGGCCCGACACCGCCGCCGGAGGCGCACGGTCCACCGACTGGCCCACAATGAGCCGGTGAACGACCAGCTCTCCGCCCTCCAGGGATTCCACGCGCTGCGCACCGACGAGGGCCGGGCCCTCCTCGACGAGGTGCGCGGCACCGCGCCGGCCGACGAACTCGCCGTGGCCACCCGGCTGCGCCGCACCCACCCGGCCGGGCTGGTCTCGGCCGCGCTCGGCCAGGCCAGGCTGCGGCAGCGGGCGGAGGCCAAGTTCGGCGCGGCGGACGCGCGGGCGATGTTCTTCACGCCCAACGGGGTCGAGCAGTCGACGCGGGCGAGCGTGGCCGCGTACCGCGCGGAGCGGATGCGGGCGCTCGGGGTCACCTCGGTGGCCGACCTGTGCTGCGGGATCGGCGGCGACGCGCTCGCGCTGGCCCGCGCGGGCATCCGGGTGCTCGCGGTGGACCGGGACCCGCTGACCGCGGCCGTCGCGCGGGCCAACGCCGAGGCGCTGGGGCTCGCCGGCCTGATCGAGGTGCGCGAGGCCGACGTCACCGAGGTGGACACCGCGGGATACGACGCGGTGTTCGTGGACCCCGCCCGGCGTGGCGGACGCGGCCGGATCTTCGACCCGGAGGCGTACTCACCGCCGCTGTCCTGGGCCGTGGCCACCGCGCTCGCCGCGCCCCGGGCCGCCCTGAAGATCGCGCCCGGCATCCCGCACGAGGCGGTGCCCGCCGAGGCCGAGGCGGAGTGGATCTCGGACGGCGGTGACGTGAAGGAGGCCGTGCTCTGGTTCGGCACCGGAGCGCCGGGCGGTGTCCGCGCCACTCTGCTCCCCGGCCCGCGCACCCTTGAGGGCCGGGGCCTCGCCGACCCGGCGGTGCGCACGCCCGGCCGGTACCTGTACGAACCGGACGGCGCGGTGATCCGGGCCCATCTGGTCGCGGAGGTCGCCGAGGAGCTGGACGGCGGCCTGCTGGACGAGACGATCGCCTACGTCACCGCCGACGGACTCCGCCCGACCCCGTACGCCACCGCCTACGAGATCACCGACCGGATGCCGTTCAACGTCAAGAAGCTGAAGGCGCTGCTGCGCGAGCGCGGTGTCGGCAACCTGACCGTCAAGAAGCGCGGCTCGGCGGTGGAGCCGGAGGAGCTGCGCCGGAAGGTCAAGCCGCAGGGCCCCAACGCCGCGACCGTCTTCATGACCCGCGTGGCGGGCGCCCCCACCATGCTGATCGGGCACCCGGCCTGAGGGAGCCGGGCGGGACTTCGGGCGCCCGGCCCAGCCTCTTCGAAACTTTCGAAGCCCCCCTTACGCGGCCGGAGCCGCCGTGCTCGACCGCACCACCAGGCTGGTCGCCAGCTCCAGCCGGGTGGCCGTCCGCTCCCGCTCCCCGCGCCCCAGCTCCAGCACCAGCCGCGCCGCCGCCTCGGCCATCTCGGTCAGCGGCTGGCGCACGGTGGTCAGCGGCGGGCCCACCCAGCGGGCGACGGGCAGGTCGTCGAAGCCGACGACGCTCACGTCCTCCGGTACGCGCAGCCCCAGTTCGCGGGCTGCCTCGTACAGGCCGAGCGCCTGGAGGTCGTTGCCCGCGAAGACGGCCGTGGGCCGGTCGGCGCGGCCGAGCAGGTCGAGGCCGAGGCGGTGGCCGGACTCGTGGTGGAAGTCGCCCTCCAGGATCAGCGCCGGGTCGGCGGGCAGCCCGGCGGTGTCCAGCGCGGCCCGGTAGCCGTCGAGGCGGGCGCGGGCGCACATCATGCGCGAGGGCCCGCCGATCGCGCCGATCCGGGTGTGGCCGAGGTCGATCAGATGCCGGGTGGCGGCGAGCCCGCCCTGCCAGTTGGTGGCGCCGACCGAGGGGACGTCGGCCCCCGGATCGCCCGCCGGGTCCATCACCACGAAGGGCACGGAACGGCTGGTCAGCAGGGCCTGCTGGGCCGCGTCGAGCCCGGACAGCACCAGGATCACCCCGTGCGGCCGGCGTCCGGCCACCTGGTCGGCCCAGGTGCGGCCCGGTGTGAGGCGTCCGGCGCTCTCGGAGAGGACCACGCTCAGCCCGGCGTCGCGGGCCACGTTCTCCACGCCCCGGATGACCTCCATCGCCCAGGCGCTCTCCAGCTCGTGGAAGACCAGGTCGATCAGCGGCGAGCGGGTGACCTCGGCCCGCCTGCGCCGGTAGCCGTGGGCGCGCAGCAACTCCTCGACGCGGGTTCGGGTGGCCGCCGCCACGTCGGTCCGGCCGTTCAGCACCTTCGAAACAGTCGGAGCCGACACCCCGGCCTCTCGGGCGATCTCGGCGAGCGTGGCGCTCCGCTTCGCGGCGGTCTTCGACGGTTCCATGGCCGTGATCGTAGCCCTGCGCGACCCCTTGACGAACCCTCAGGAGAGCCTTACGTTCCCGGAACATTCGAGTTTCTGATCGAAACTTTCGGCAACGACGTGAGGGGTGCCCGGCACATGGAGACCTACAGCAGACGCTGGTTCCTCGGCGCGGGCACCACCGCCCTCGTCTCGGCCGCCGGTCTCACCGCCTGCGGCTCGGGCGGCTCCGGCGGTTCGGACGGCACCCTCACCGCGTTCGTGTACGGCGACGACGCGGCCAAGGTGCAGGCGAAGGCGGTCTCCCGGTTCAACGCCTCGGCGGCGGCCCGCGAGACCAAGGGCAGCCTGCGGCTGGAGAAGGTGCCCGGCGCGGAGTACCCGGCCAAGCTGCGCACCGCGATGGGCTCCCCCAACGCCCCGGACGTGTTCTTCAACTGGGGCGGCGGCTCCATCAAGGCGTACCGGGAGGCCGGCCAGATCCTCGACCTCACCGGCACCATCGCCGGCGACCCGGTGCTGAAGAACGGCTTCCTGCCCTCCGTCCTCGCCGCCGGGGCGCTCGGCGGCCGGGAGTACGGCGTCCCGATGCGCGGCATGCAGCCGGTGATCCTCTTCTACAACAAGACCCTGTTCGCCGAGCACGGCCTGAAGCCGCCCGCCACCTGGGACCAGCTCCTGGACAACAACACCAAGCTCAAGAAGGCCGGGATCACCCCCTTCGCCCTGGGCGGCGCCGACATCTGGCCCGAACTGATGTGGCTGGAGTACCTGGTGGACCGGATCGGCGGCCCGAAGGTCTTCGACCGGGTCAAGAACGGCGACACGGCCGGCTGGGGCGACCCCGCCGTGCTGAAGGCCGCCCGGACGGTACGCGAACTCGTCGACGACGGCGCCTTCGGCAAGGGCTTCAGCTCGGTCGCGTACACCAACGGCGGGGCCCCGGCCGCGCTCGCCAAGGGCAAGGCCGCGATGCACCTGATGGGGTCCTGGGAGTACTCCACCCAGCTCGGCAAGTTCCCGGACTTCGCCCGCGGGCACCTGGGCTGGTGCCCCTTCCCGGAGTTCGACGGCGGCGCCGGCGACATCCGCAACGTGGTCGGCAACCCCACCAACTACTGGTCCGTGAACACTCGTACCCGCAACAAGGACACCGCGCTCGCCTTCCTGCGCACCTGCGCCTCGGACACCTACGCCCGCGAGCTGATCGCCAACGGCGACGTGCCCGCCACGGCCGGTGCCGACAAGCTGCTGGACGCCTCCCCCAGCCCCGAGTTCGCCCGCTTCCAGTACCGGATGGTCCGCGAGGCCCCCGCCTTCACGCTGAGCTGGGACCAGGCGGTCGACCCGGACGCGGCCACCCCGATGCTCACCGAGGTCAACAAGCTCTTCGTCGGCAAGTCGTCGCCGGAGCGGTTCGTGGCGGCGCTGAAGGCCCTGAAGTGAGCGCCGCGCGAGGCGCCGGCCGCCCGCACCCCTCCTGGGCGCTGCCCGCCGTGCTGTTCTTCGGCTTCTTCGCCCTGGTCCCGATGGCCCTGGCGTTCGGCCTGTCCTTCACCTCGTGGAACGGCCTGGGCGAGCCGCGCCCGGCCGGACTGGCCAACTGGCACGCCCTGCTGACCGACGGCCGGCTCACCCGCTCGCTGGGCGTCACCGTCGCGCTGACCGTGGTGAGCTGCGCCTTCCAGACGACCGCCGCCCTGCTCCTCGGCGTCTGGGCGGCGGGCCCGCAGCGCAACCGGGCGGTGCTGTCGGCGGTCTTCTTCGTGCCGTTCCTGCTCTCCTCGACCGCCGTCTCGCTGCTGTTCTACGCCCTGCTCGACCCCAACTTCGGCATCGTGCCCGGCGACACCCTCGGCACGACCTCCGGGGCGTTCCTCGCCCTGGTCTTCGTCGGCGGCTGGCAGTTCATCCCGTTCCACACCCTGATCTACCAGGGCGGCGCCCGGCAGATCCCCGAGGTGCTCTACCAGGCGGCCGCGATCGACGGCGCCGGACGCCTGCGCCGGTTCCGCTCCATCACGCTGCCCCAGCTCCGCAACACGGCGGCGACCTCACTGGTGCTGATGGTGGTCGGCTCGCTGACCTACTTCGAGACCGTGCTGATCCTCACCCAGGGCGGCCCCGGCACCGACACCGCGATCCTGCCGTACCTGATGTACGAGGCGGGCTTCAAGTCGTACGACTTCGGCTACGCGAGCGCCATCGCGTCCTTCCTGGTCGTGGCCGCCACCGCGCTGTCGCTCCTGCTGGTCCGGGTGACCGGCTTCGGCGCCATGCGCAGCACCCGGGAAGGGATGTGACGCCGTGAGCCGCCCGGCCAACCCGCTGGCGGGCCTGGGCGCGGTGATCTGGCTCGCCGTCGTCCTCGTCCCGGTCTACGTCATGGTCTCGGTGTCCCTGACCCGCCAGGACGAGGCGCTCGGCGGCAACGCCCTGCGCCCGCCGCGCCACCCCACCCTCGCCAACTACGGCACCGTCCTCGACAACGGCTTCGGCCACTTCCTGGCCAACACCGTGCTGGTCGCGGCCGTGGTGGTGGGGATCGTCCTGGTGCTGTGCGTCCCGCTCGCGTACGTCGCCGTGCGCACCCGCGGCGTCTGGTCGGGCGGCGCGTTCCGGCTGTTCCTGCTCGGCGTGGCCGTCCCCGCCCAGGCGGTGGTGGTCCCGCTCTACCTGATGATCACCAAGCTGAACCTCTACGACAGCCTGCTCGCCGTCGCCCTGCCGACCGCCGCCTTCGCCATGCCGGTGTCCGTGCTGGTGCTCACCGGCACCCTGCGGGACATCCCCGAGGAGCTGTACGAGGCGATGGCGCTGGACGGCGCGTCCCCCGCCCGGATGCTGTTCCGGCTGGTCGTGCCGCTGGCCCGGGGCGGCATCGGCACCGTCGTGGTCTACGCGTCCCTCCAGGCGTGGAACGGCTTCCTCTTCCCGCTGATCTTCACCCAGTCCGAGGACAGCCGGATGCTGACCCTCGGTCTGTTCACCTACGTCAGCCAGTTCGGCGTGAACATCCCCGCCCTGCTCGCCTCGGTCGTCCTCTCCGGCGTCCCCGTGTTCGCCGTCTACCTGGTGGCCCGGCGCACCCTGGTCGGCGGCCTGATGGGCGCGGGCGGAAAGTGACCGGCTCCCCCATGTCTCCCGACAGGAGTTCCATGACCTCCGCCGCCTGGCGCGACCCCGCCCTGCCCGCCGCCGAACGCGTCGAGGACCTGCTGTCCCGGATGACGCTGCGCGAGAAGACCGCCCAGCTGTACGGCGTCTGGGTGGGCGCCGGCCCGGACGGCGGCGAAGTCGCCCCGCTGCAGAGCGAGATGAGCGCGGTGCCGGACTGGGACGAGCTGATCGCGCACGGCCTGGGCCAGCTCACCCGTTCCTTCGGCACCGCCCCGGTCGACGCCGAGCGGGGCGCCCGCGCCCTCGCCGCCGCCCAGCGCCGGATCGCCGCCGCGGGCCGCTTCGGCATCCCCGCCCTAGCCCACGAGGAGTGTCTGGCCGGGTTCACCGCCTGGGGCGCCACCGCCTATCCGGTGCCGCTCGCCTGGGGCGCCTCCTTCGACCCGGAGCTGGTGGCCGAGGTGGGCGCCCGCATCGGCGGTGACCTGCGCGCGGCCGGCGTCCACCAGGGCCTCGCCCCGGTGCTGGACGTGGTCCGCGACGCGCGCTGGGGCCGGGTGGAGGAGACGATCGGCGAGGACCCGTACCTGGTCGGCACGGTCGGCGCCGCCTACGTGCGGGGTCTGGAGTCGGCCGGAATCGTCGCCACGCTGAAGCACTTCGCCGGGTACGCGGCCTCGGCGGGCGCCCGCAACCTCGCGCCGGTACGGGCGGGCGCGCGGGAGCTGGCCGACGTGACGCTGCCGCCCTTCGAGCTGGCGCTGCGCGAGGGCGGGGCCCGGTCGGTGATGGCCGCGTACACCGAGACCGACGGGGTGCCCGCCTCGGCCGACGCCCGGCTGCTGACCGGGGTGCTGCGCGAGGAGTGGGGGTTCACCGGCACGGTGGTCGCGGACTACTTCGGCGTCGGCTTCCTGCGCACCCAGCACCGGCTCGCCGAGGACCGCGCCGGGGCCGCCCACCTGGCGCTGGAGGCGGGCGTGGACGTGGAACTGCCCACCGTGGACTGCTACGGCACCTCGCTCGCCGACGCCGTCGAGGCGGGCCGCGTCCCGGAGGCCCTGGTGGACCGGGCGGCCCGCCGGGTGCTGCTCCAGAAGTGCGAGCTGGGCCTGCTGGACCCCGGCTGGGACCCGGAGCCGGCCGGTCCCGTCGTCCTGGACTCCCCCGAGGGGCGGGTGCTGGCCCGGCGGCTGGCGGAGGAGTCGGTGATCCTGCTGGAGAACCCGGCGGACCTGCTCCCGCTGGCCCCCGGCGCCCGGATCGCGGTGGTCGGCCCGCGCGCCGCCGACCCGCTGGCCATGCTCGGCTGCTACTCCTTCCCGGCCCACGTGCTCCCCCACCACCCCGGTGTCGCGCCGGGTATCGCGATCCCGACCGTGCTGGAGGCGCTGCGGGACGAACTCCCGGACACGACGGTCACGTTCACCCAAGGATGCGGGGTGTCGGACGCGGACACCTCCGGGTTCGCGGGGGCGGTCGCCCGCGCGGCGGAGGCGGACGTGTGCGTGGCGGTGCTCGGCGACCGGGCCGGGCTGTTCGGGCGCGGCACCTCCGGCGAGGGCTGCGACGCGGCCGACCTGCGCCTGCCGGGCGTCCAGGGCGACTTGCTGGACGCGCTGGTGGCGACCGGTACGCCGGTGGTGCTGGTGCTGCTCACCGGACGCCCCTACGCGCTGGGCCGCTGGGCGGGGCGGCTCGGCGCGGTGGTGCAGGCGTTCTTCCCCGGCGAGGAGGGCGGCCCGGCCCTGGCCGGGGTCCTGGCCGGCCGGGTGAACCCCTCCGGGCGCCTGCCGGTGAGCGTGCCGCGTACACCGGGCGGCCAGCCCTGGACCTACCTCCAGCCGCCGCTGGGCCTGGCGAGCGAGGTCAGCAGCCTCGACCCGACCCCGCTGCACCCCTTCGGCCACGGCCTGTCGTACACCTCCTTCGCCTGGACGGACTTCGGCCCGCCGGAGGCGGAGACCGGCACGGACGGCTCGTACGAGGTGACGGTGACCGTGCGCAACACCGGGGCGCGGACGGGCGCGGAGGTGGTCCAGCTCTATCTGCACGACCCGGTGGCCTCGGTGACCCGGCCGGACGTACGGCTGGTCGGCTATCGGCGGGTCGAGCTGGCGCCCGGCGAGGCCCGCCGGGTCACCTTCGCCTTCCACGCCGACCTGGCGGCCTTCACCGGGCTCGCGGGGGCGCGGGTGGTCGAGCCGGGGCTGCTGGAGCTGCGGCTCGGCCCCTCCGGCGCCGAGGTCCGGCACACCACCCGGCTGCGGCTGACCGGGCCGGTGCGCCGGCCCGGACCGGACCGGGTGCTGCGCTGCCGGACCTCGGTGGCACCGGTGGAGTAGGCCGGGAACGGCGAAGGCCGCCCCGGTCGGAACCGGGGCGGCCTTCGTGCTGGAGCGCTGGGCAGGGATTGCACCTGCATTTCCCCGCAGGAAGCGGGGCGTCTTGACTTGGACCACCAACGCGCGGCGTTCGTACCGGAGTTGTTCCGGCCGTTCGCTGTGTGATGATCATAGCGCGTGATCGCGGAGATGCGCCACCCGAGCCGGGCCGGGCCCCTCAGTCCCCGACTCGCTCGAACCGCCACCGGTGCACGGGCCGGGACACCAGCTCCGCGTCCGGCGCCGGGAGTTCCGGCACGTCCGCGTCGTAGGCCGCGTCCCACAAGGTGATGACCAGCACCCGGTCGCCCGGCGCGCGGAAGGTCTCGCGGCGCAGCGGAGTCTCGCCGAGGCGCTGCGCGCGGGCCCAGGCGAGGAGTTCCCCGCCCCGGCCCTCGGCGGCCTTCGCCTCCCACATCAGGGCGACGCTCACGAGTACAGGTTCTCCTTGCTGACCTCGTGCACGTGGTCGTGGTCGTGGCTGTGCCCGCTGCCCGGCACGTGCGGGTCGGTCACCGGCAGGGAGGAGTCGGCGGACAGGTCCCAGTCGGAGGCGGAACGGTTGCGGGCGACCATCTCGGCGCCGAGGGCGGCCACCATCGCGCCGTTGTCCGTGCACAGCTTCGGGCGCGGCACGCGCAGCCGGATGCCGGCCGCCTCGCAGCGCTCCTGGGCCAGGGCCCGCAGCCGGGAGTTGGCCGCGACACCGCCGCCGATCATCAGGTGGTCCACGCCCTCGTCCTTGCAGGCGCGCACCGCCTTGCGGGTCAGCACGTCCACCACGGCCTCCTGGAAGGACGCGGCCACGTCCCGCACCGGCACCTCCTCGCCGGCCGCGCGCCGGGCCTCGATCCAGCGGGCCACGGCGGTCTTCAGGCCGGAGAAGGAGAAGTCGTACGCCGGGTCGCGCGGGCCGCTCAGGCCGCGCGGGAAGGCGATGGCCGTCGGGTCGCCCTCGCGGGCGTAGCGGTCGATGACCGGGCCGCCGGGGAAGCCCAGGTCGAGCACGCGGGCGATCTTGTCGAACGCCTCGCCGGCCGCGTCGTCGATGGTGGCGCCCATCGGCCGGACGTCGGAGGTGATGTCCGAGGAGAGCAGCAGCGAGGAGTGCCCGCCGGAGACCAGCAGCGCCATGGTCGGCTCGGGCAGCGGGCCGTGCTCCAGCTGGTCCACGCAGATGTGCGAGGCCAGGTGGTTCACGCCGTAGAGCGGCTTGCCCAGCGCGTAGGCGTACGCCTTGGCGGCCGAGACGCCGACCAGGAGGGCACCCGCGAGGCCGGGGCCCGCGGTCACCGCGATGCCGTCGAGGTCGCGGGCGGTGACGCCCGCCTCCTTCAGGGCGCGTTCGATGGTCGGGACCATCGCCTCCAGGTGCGCGCGGGACGCGACCTCGGGCACGACACCGCCGAAGCGGGCGTGCTCGTCGACGCTGGAGGCGACCGCGTCGGCGAGCAGGGTGGTGCCGCGGACGATGCCGACGCCGGTCTCGTCGCAGGAGGTCTCGATGCCGAGGACGAGAGGTTCGTCAGCCATTGATCTCGGTTCCTTGTACGTCTTCCAGGGAGGAAGAGGGGTCGGTCAGGCGCATCACCAGGGCGTCCACGTTGCCCGGCTGGTAGTAGCCGCGCCGGAAGCCGATGGGGGCGAAGCCGAAGCGCTCGTAGAGCTTCTGGGCGCGGGTGTTGTCCACCCGGCACTCCAGCATCACCTCGGCGCACTCGAAGGCGGTCGCGGCCCGCAGCAGCTCGGTCAGCAGCCGGGCGCCGAGGCCGGTGCCCTGCTGGTCGCGGGCGACGGCGATGGTCTGCACGTCGCCGAGGTCGCCCGAGGAGGCGAGCCCGGCGTATCCGACGAGCCGGCCGTCGTCCTCCGCGACGAGGTAGCGGCGGGTGGCGCCGTCCCCGCGCGCGTGGGCCAGCTCGGACCAGAACATGCCCCGCGACCAGGCGTCCTCGGGGAACAGGTCCTTCTCCAGCTCCAGGACCCGGTCGATGTCCCACCAGCGCATCTCGCGCAGCTTCGCGGTCACTTGGGGGTGACCACCTTGTAGTTCTTCGGCACCTGGGCGTCGGGCCTGCGCAGGTACTGCGGGCGGGGCTCGTCCAGCTCCTCCCCGGCGGCCAGCCTCGCGGCGGCCAGCGAGGCGAGCGCGGCGGCGGAGACGTGCTCGGGCTCGTGGACGTCGGGGAAGGTGTCCGGGTAGAGCAGCGCGCCCGCGCCCACGGCGGGCAACCCCGCGACGCGCTCGGCGATGTCGGCCGGGCGGTCCACGGCCGGGCCGGTGAGCCGGGTGCGGGAGTCGGCGTACGTCGCCCAGTAGACCTCCTTGCGCCGGGCGTCGGTCGCCACGACGAAGGGGCCCTCGGTGATGTCGGCCGCGTACGCCAGGCCGTCCAGGGTGCACACGCCGTACACGGGGATGCCGAGGGCCAGCCCGAAGGTGTCGGCGGTCATCAGGCCGACCCGCAGCCCGGTGTAGGGGCCGGGCCCGGTGCCGACGACGATGCCGGTGACGGCGTCCAGCCCGAGCCCGGCGGCGGCGAGCACACGGTCCACGGCGGGCAGCAGCAGCTCGCCGTGGCGGCGGGCGTCCACCTGGCTCGACGAGGCGACGACGTCCGTCCCGTCGTGCAGGGCGACGGTGACGGCGGGGGTGGCGGTATCCAGAGCGAGCAGAAGCACGCGAACAGCCTACGGCGCCGACGGCTCGCGCACGCCCGTCCCGGTCGGACCGTCACTGACTGCTACGGTCTGTATGAAGTACGACATATCCCGCGAACCGTGACGGGTCGGTACGAGGCAGAGGTGGCGCACGTGGCAGGGACCAGCTCGGGGATCGTGGCCGGACTCGTCGCGGTGTCCGTGGGCACCGTCGGCCTCCTCGCCTACCAGGCCGACGCGACCGTCCCGGCGAGCCTGCGCGCGCCCTCGGCGAGCGCCTCGCCCTCGGTGGCCGTCACCAAGGCCCCGCGCGACCGCCGCCACCCCGCGGCCCTGCCGCCCGGCTCCGGGAAGGGCGAGCGGGTCGTGTACTCGGTCGACGACGACCGGGTCTGGCTGGTGAACGACCGCGGCCGCGTCACCCGCACCTTCGGCGTCCGCCCCGGCGGCGTCGACCCCGCTCCCGGCTCCTACTGGGTGACCTCCCGCTCCAACGCCATCACCGGCAGCGACGGCCTCCCGGTCGAACACGTCGTCCGCTTCACCCAGGTCGACGGCGTCACGGTCGGCTTCAGCGCCGCCACCCGCAACCGGGCCGCCGAACCCGGCTCCCCCCGCACCGGCGCCATCCGGGAGACCCGTCCCGACGGCGAGGCGATGTGGCAGTTCGCCACGATCGGGGTGCCGGTGGTGGTGATCCGCTGACGGGAGCGCGCGCCGCTCAGGCCGCCTCGCAGTGATCCACCGTGCGTTCGGCTTCGGCGGGGTCCGGAGCCGGGGGCGGCGTGGAGATCGCCCTGGCCGCCGCGCAGGACGCCAGCAGGTCGCGCATGGGGAACCGCGGGGCGGGCTCGGGGCGGGCCGGGGGACGCGGAGCGGACATGGGGCGCCTCCTGAGCTGCGGGGGCAGGCGTGGTTAGGTATGCCTAACCACGGGCTGGGTACCATGTGACCACGCCCGGTACGTCCCGCGCAATACGTTTCCGACAGCCTGTCGGGATATCGGCGCCCTCAGCCCGCGAGCGAGTCCAGGCCGGCCTTCGCCCAGCGGTCCCCGAGTCCGGTGAGCGTCACGTGGCGGACCTCGTCGGTGGTGTCGCCGACCGCGCGGTGGATGAGGATCTCCAGCCGGTCGTCGGTCAGTTCCTCGACCTTGCCCTCGCCCCACTCCACGACGATGACCGACTCGGGCAGGGACACGTCGAGGTCCAGGTCCTCCATGTCGTCGAGACCGCCGGCGAGGCGGTAGGCGTCGACGTGGACCAGGGGCGGCCCGTCGACCAGGGAGGGGTGCACCCGTGCGATGACGAAGGTCGGCGAGGTGACCGCGCCGCGCACCCCGAGCCCCTCGCCGAGCCCCCGGGTCAGCGTCGTCTTGCCCGCGCCCAGCTCGCCGGTGAGCATCACCAGGTCGCCCGCGCGCAGCAGCCCGGCCAGTCGCAGGCCCAGCTTCCTCATCTGCTCGGGGGAGGTGACGGTGAGCCGGGTCTCAGCCGGGTTGTACGGTGCTGCTGCCTCTTCCATAACCGCTTACGGTAGCCCCTGCCGGGACGGCTCCCGCGCGGGTCAGCAGGTCCGCGAGGCGGTCGGTGACGACCTCGGGGTGCTCCAGCATCACCAGGTGCCCGGCGTCCGGCACGAGCACCAGCTCGGCCTCCGGCAGCAGGTCCGCGATGGCCTCGCTGTGCTCGCTCGGCGTGACCAGGTCCCGCACCCCGGCCAGCACCAGCACCGGCATGTCCCGGAAGCAGGCCAGCGCCTCGGTCTTGTCGTGGTCGGTGAAGGCCGGGTAGAACTCCGCGACCACGTCGATCGGCGTGGACTCGATCATCCGCTCCGCGAACCGCGCGATGGCCGGGTCGACGTCCCGCCCCGCGAACGAGTACCGCTTGATCACCCCGGCGAACAGCTCCGCGGTGGCCCGGCGCCCCTTCTCCACCCACTCCGCCTGCTGCCCCAGCGCCTTCAGCACGCCCGGCAGCACCCGGCGCACCGCGTTGACCCCGGCCACCGGCAGCCCGAAGTTGACCTCGCCGAGCCGCCCGGAGGAGGTGCCGACGAACGCGGTGGCGACGACCCGGTCCCGGATGTACTCCGGGAACTGCGCGGCCAGCGCCATGACCGTCATCCCGCCCATGGAGTGCCCCACCAGCACCACGGGCCCCTCGGGCGCGGCGGCGTCCAGCACCGCCCTGAGATCCCGGCCGAGCTGGTCGATGGTGACGGGCAGCCCGTCGCGTATCTGGGCCACGCCCCGCCCGGACTCCCCGTGGCTGCGCTGGTCCCAGTGGACGGTGCGGACGACGCCGCGCAGGGCGGCCCGCTGGAAGTGCCAGGAGTCCTGGCCGAGGCAGTAGCCGTGGCAGAAGACGACGGTCACCGGGGCGGGCGCCTTGCGGCCGAAGAGCCTGCGGCGGCGCGGGGAGACGTTCGGACCGGGGTCGGGCTCGACGTCGTCGACCTCGTAGTACAACTCGGTGCCGTCGTCGGCGACCGCCTTGCCGGGGGTCCCGCGCAGGGTGCCGTAGGGGCCGGTGGAGTCCAGCGCCAGGGCGGCCTTGCGGCGCATGCCGCGGCCGACCGTCATCCGCTCTATGGCGACCCCGGCCGCCGCGCCCGCGGCGAGGACGCCTATCGCGGCGCCGGCGAGACCGGTCGCCTTGCGCCAGCCGCCGGACGCGGCGGTCGCGGCCACCGCGTCCACCACGGCCTCCGCACTGCTCTCGCTCACGTGCCGTTCCTCCTCGCCGTACTGCCGTACTGCCGTCCGCCGGGCCGGTGCGCGCCGGGGCTACCGGACAGTAGCGTGCCCGGCACCGGCAGGGGTCATCCGTTCAGATGGACGCGGGGCACGCGGGTGCCGATCCGGGTGACGATCTCGTACGCGATCGTGCCGCACACCTGCGCCCAGTCCTCCGCGGTGGGCTCACCCCCGTCGCCGGGCCCGAACAGCACCGCCCGGGTGCCCGGCCGGGGCTCGTCGCCGCCGAGGTCGACCACGAACTGGTCCATCGCCACCCGCCCCGCGACGGTCCGCAGCTTGCCGTCGATCAGCACCGGGCCGCCGTCCGAGGCGTGCCGGGGAATGCCGTCGGCGTAGCCCAGCGGCACCAGACCGAGGGTGGTCTCGCCGGGGGTGACGTAGTGGTGGCCGTAGCTGACGCCGTGCCCGCCCGGCACCCGCTTGACCAGCGCCAGCGACGCGCTCAGCGTCATCACCGGGCGCAGCCCGAAGTCGGCCGGGGTGCCCAGCTCGGGGCTGGGCGAGATGCCGTACATCGCGATGCCGGTGCGGACGAGGTCGAAGTGGGTCTCCGGAAGGGTCAGCGTGGCCGGGGAGTTGGCGATGTGCCGCACCTCGGGCTCCACGCCCCGCTCCTCGGCGTACGCCACCATCTCCCGGAACCGGGTGAGCTGGGCGGCGATGGAGGGGTGGCCGGGCTCGTCGGCGCAGGCGAAGTGGGACCACACCCCGGTGACCTTGATCAGCCCGGTGGCCTCGGCCTCCAGGGCGGCGCCCACCAGTTCGGGCCAGTCCTCGGGCTGGCAGCCGTTGCGGCCGAGCCCGGTGTCGGCCTTGAGCTGCACGCGCGCGGTACGGCCCGCCGCCCGGGCGGCCTCGCTCACCTCGCGCAGCGCCCACATGCCGCTGACCGCGACGTCGACGTCGGCCTCGATCGCCTGCCGCCAGGGCCCGCCGGGCACCCACAGCCAGCACATGATCCGGCCCGGCAGCCCGGCCGCGCGCAGCGCGAGGGCCTCCTCCGGGGTGGCCGTGCCCAGCCAGGTCGCCCCGGCCTCCAGGGCCGCGCGGGCGCACGGCACGGCACCGTGGCCGTAGGCGTCCGACTTGACGACGGCCATCAGGTGCGCACCCTGGGCACGGGCGCGCAGCGCCCGGACGTTGGCGCGCAGGGCACCCAGATCGATCTCGGCGCGGGCGCGCAGGGGCGCGGTCGGCACAGCGGAAGTCTCGTTCATGGCGCCCCCAGTCTCTCAGAGGGCGTCGGCGGCCCCCGGCCGCACTCCTCGGTGATCCGCTCAGTCGCGTACGACGTCCCGCCAGGCGTCGGGGAGGTGCTCGGCGATGTCCAGGGCGGTGATGGGGGCGCCGCGCGAGGCCAGGCGCCCGGCGAGACCGTGGAGGTAGGCGGCGACGCTGCCGGCGTCCACAGCGGACAGGTGGGAGGCGAGCAGCGATCCGGCGAGCCCTGACAGCACGTCACCGCTGCCCGCGGTGGCCAGCCGGCCGGTGCCGGTGGGGTTGACCCGTACCGGTCCGCCGCCGGGGTCGGCGACCAGCGTGGTGGAGCCCTTCAGCAGCACCGTCGCCCGGTAGGCGGCGGCGAGTTCGCGCACCGAGGTCAGCCGGGCCGCCTCGACCTCCTCGCGCCGCACCCCCAGCAGGGCGGCGGCCTCCCCGGCGTGAGGGGTCATCAGGGTCGGCGCGGTTCGCCTGCGGACGAGGTCGCGGTCGGCCAGCCGCAGCCCGTCGGCGTCCAGCAGCACGGGTACGTCGGCGCGGAGCACCTCGGCGACGGTCGCCGCGTCGTCCCCGGCACCCGGTCCCACCACCCACGCCTGCACCCGGCCCGCGTGGGCGGGGCCCTGGTCGGAGACGAGGGTCTCGGGGAAGCGGGCGATGACCGCGTCCCCGGCGGGGCCGACGTACCGTACGGCGCCCGCGCCGCCGCGCAGCGCGCCGGAGACGGCGAGCACGGCCGCGCCGGGGTAGCGCGCGGAGCCGGCGGCGATGCCGAGCACCCCGCGCCGGTACTTGTCGCTCTCGGCGCCGGGCCGGGGCAGCAGCCGGGCCACGTCCTCGTGCTGGAGGGCCTGGAGCACCGGCTCCGGGGGGAGTTCGAGGCCGATCTGGACGAGCCGTACCGTCCCGGCGTACTCCCGGCCGGGGTCGATCAGCAGGCCGGGCTTGTAGGCGCCGAAGGTGACGGTGAGGTCGGCGCGTACGGCGGAGCCGGACACCTCGCCGGTGTCCGCGTCGACCCCGCTGGGCAGGTCCACGGCGACGATGGCGGCCCGCGCCCGCTCGGCGGCCGAGGCGAGGCGGGCGGCCTCGGGCCTGAGGCCCCCCTTGCCGCCGATCCCGACGACACCGTCCACCACGAGGTCGGCCCGCTCGATCGCGCCGAGCGCCCGCTCGGGGCCGATGACGTCGCCGCCCGCCCGGCGCAGCGCGGCGAGGCCGCCCTCGTGGGCGCGGTCGGGCGTGAGGAGGACGGCGGTGACCCCGGCGCCGCGCCGCCGCAGCCGGGCTCCGGCGTACAGCGCGTCACCGCCGTTGTCGCCGCTGCCGACGAGCAGCACCACCCGGCTGCCGTACACCCGCCCGAGGAACTCGGCCGAGGCGGCGGCCAGTCCGGCGGCCGCCCGCTGCATCAGGGTGCCCTCGGGCAGCCGGGCCATCAGGGCGCGCTCGGCGGCCCGTACCGTCTCCACGCTGTACGCAGTACGCATGGGTCCGAGTCTGCCCCCGGATCGCGGGCCCTCGCACCCGGATGGTTCACCCCTCGGCGATCACCACGGCGGAGGCCACGCCCGCGTCGTGGGAGAGCGAGACGTGCCAGGAGCACACCCCCAGCTCGGCCGCGCGGGCCGCGACGGTGCCCTTGACCCGCAGCCGGGGCTGCCCGCTGTCCTCGACGTACACCTCGGCGTCGGTCCACAGCAGCCCGGCGGGGGCGCCCAGCGCCTTGGCGAGCGCCTCCTTGGCCGCGAAGCGGGCGGCGAGCGAGGCGATCCCGCGCCGCTCCCCGCCCGGCAGCGTCAGCTCCCCGGCGACGAACAGCCGGGCGGCCAGGTTGGGCGTGCGCTCCAGCGCCGCCCGGAACCGGTCGATCTCGGCCACGTCGATCCCGACCCCGATGATGCTCATGCCGGGAGCCTACGGCCGCTCCCCTACTCCACCGTCACCGACTTCGCCAGGTTCCTCGGCTGGTCCACCTCGTTGCCGCGCGCGGTGGCCAGCTCGCAGGCGAACACCTGAAGCGGCACCGCGGAGACCATCGGCTGGAGCAGGGTGGGCGTGGCCGGGACGCGGATGAGGTGGTCGGCGTAGGGGACGACCGCCTCGTCGCCCTCCTCGGCGATGACGATGGTGCGGGCGCCGCGGGCGCGGATCTCCTGGATGTTGGAGACGATCTTGTCGTGCAGCACGGAACGGCCGCGCGGGGAGGGCACGATGACGACGACCGGCACGTCCTGCTCGATCAGCGCGATCGGGCCGTGCTTCAGCTCGCCCGCCGCGAAGCCCTCGGCGTGCATGTAGGCGAGCTCCTTCAGCTTGAGCGCGCCCTCCAGGGCGACGGGGTAGCCCACATGGCGGCCGAGGAAGAGCACCGTGTTCTTCTCCGCCAGCGAGCGGGCGAGTTCCCGTACCGGCTCCATGGTCTCCAGGACCCGGTCGACGGCGCCGGAGATCCGGGAGAGGTCGCGGACGACGTCCCGGATCTCGTCGCCCCACTTGGTGCCGCGCACCTGGCCCAGGTAGAGGGCGACGAGGTAGCAGGCGACCAGCTGGGTCAGGAACGCCTTGGTGGAGGCGACGGCGACCTCGGGGCCGGCGTGCGTGTAGAGCACGGCGTCGGACTCGCGCGGGATGGTCGAGCCGTTGGTGTTGCAGATGGCCAGCACCTTGGAGCCCTGTTCGCGGGCGTGCCTGAGCGCCATCAGGGTGTCCATGGTCTCGCCGGACTGGGAGATGGCGATGACCAGCGAACGTCCGTCCAGGATCGGGTCCCGGTAGCGGAACTCGCTGGCCAGCTCGACCTCGCAGGGGATGCGGGTCCAGTGCTCGATGGCGTACTTGGCGATCAGCCCCGCGTGGAAGGCGGTGCCGCAGGCGACGATGACGACCTTGTCGACCTCGCGCAGCTCGGCCGCGCCGATCCGGACCTCGTCCAGGGTGAGCGAGCCGGAGGGGTCGATACGGCCGAGGAGGGTGTCGGCCACGGCCTTGGGCTGCTCGGCGATCTCCTTGAGCATGAAGTAGTCGTAGCCGCCCTTCTCGGCGGCCGAGGCGTCCCAGTCGACGTGGTAGGCGCGGACCTCGGCCGGGCTGCCGTCGAAGCCGGTCACCGTGACGCCGTCGCGGCGCAGCTCGACCACCTGGTCCTGGCCCAGCTCGACGGCCTCGCGGGTGTGCGCGATGAACGCGGCCACATCGGAGGCGAGGAACGTCTCGCCCTCGCCGACGCCCACCACCAGCGGGGAGTTGCGGCGGGCGCCCACGACCACGTCCGGCTCGTCGGCGTGCACCGCGACCAGGGTGAACGCGCCCTCCAGGCGGCGGCACACCAGCCGCATCGCCTCCGCGAGGTCGGCGCTCGCGGAGAACTCCTCCGCCAGCAGGTGCGCGACCACCTCGGTGTCCGTCTCGGAGACCAGGTCGTGGCCGCGCTCGGCGAGTTCGGCGCGCAGTACGGCGAAGTTCTCGATGATGCCGTTGTGCACGACCGCGACCCGGCCCGCGTTGTCCAGGTGCGGATGGGCGTTGGCGTCCGTGGGGCCGCCGTGGGTGGCCCAGCGGGTGTGCCCGATGCCGGTGGCGCCGGCCGGGAGCGGGTGTTCGGCCAGCTCCTTCTCCAGGTTGACCAGCTTCCCGGCCCGCTTCGCCGTGGCCAGCCCGCCGTCCGCGAGCACCGCGACACCGGCCGAGTCGTAGCCCCGGTACTCCAGCCGCTTCAGCCCGGCCATCACGACATCGAGCGCCGACCGCGCCCCCACGTATCCCACGATTCCGCACATGAGCGGCAGCCTACGGGCGCGGAGCGACCCAAAAGAGCCGCCGCGTGCCCGATATCGGAAATTCCCACGGAGGTACGAAGGGTGGGGGCGCGCGGGGGCACATGAGGGACGGACGAGGGCCGAGTTCGCGAAGAAGTACATGATGGCCGACAACGACATCAAGACCATCACGGTCGTCCACAGGCCGGGCCCGGCGTAAGCCACCCGGGCGCCACCCCTGCCCGGGGGTGGCGCCCGGGGCCACCACCCAGCACAGAAGGAGAACCCG
Source organism: Streptomyces sp. BK022 (assembly GCF_004217355.1). Lineage (NCBI taxonomy): Bacteria > Bacillati > Actinomycetota > Actinomycetes > Kitasatosporales > Streptomycetaceae > Streptomyces > Streptomyces sp. BK022. The sequence goes on along the minus strand of NZ_SHKU01000002.1, from coordinate 211,168 downwards.
TTGTGAGCTACAGCCTGTCCCTGCGCACGTTCGTCGAAGGCAGTGACGTGCCTGTCCCTCTGGACATGGACGTCGTCCGGTCCGTGCTCGGCCCGTACGAGACGGGTGACCCGGCTCTCACGGTGATGGAGGACGGCTGGCTGCAGTTCTGGGTCCGGGCGTCCGACGGGAGCGAGGCCGAGATCTTCGCGGACGGCAGCAGCGTCCTGGTGGAACGTCCCCAGTCCGGTACCGGCGTGTTCGGCATCATCGCCGAACTCGCCGCGCGGCTGCGAGCAGTCGTCATCGACCCGAACAACGGTGTCTTCCTGTGCGACGAGGAGACGTACGCCCAGCTCCCGGTGGCCATGAGGGAGGACTCGGTGTCGGTCGAGATGACAGGTGAAGCCTTGACGGCCGCCCTGCTCGGTCCGCGGTCTCCCTGAGACGGAGCCGGGCGTGACCTACCCCACGCCCCATCCCCGTTCAAACTCCGTTAACAATGGAATGTGATCTCACCGGTCTCCGAGTTCCCCAGGAGCGCCCACCGGCACAAGCCGGAGGCGACTCCCTACGTCGATCTCACCCGCGCGGAGTGGAGCGCGCTGCGCGACAAGACGCCGCAGCCGCTCACCGCCGAGGAGGTGGAGAAGCTGCGCGGCCTCGGCGACGTCATCGACCTCGACGAGGTGCGGGACATCTACCTCCCGCTCTCCCGGCTGCTCAACCTCTACGTCGGCGCGACCGACGGCCTCAGAGGCGCCCTGAACACCTTCCTGGGCGAGAAGGGCTCCCAGTCCGGCACCCCCTTCGTCATAGGCGTGGCGGGCTCGGTGGCCGTCGGCAAGTCCACCGTGGCGCGCCTGCTCCAGGCCCTGCTCTCGCGCTGGCCCGAGCACCCCCGCGTGGAGCTGGTCACGACGGACGGTTTCCTGCTGCCGACCAAGGAGCTGCAGGCCCGCGGGCTGATGTCCAGGAAGGGCTTCCCCGAGTCCTACGACCGCCGCGCCCTGACCCGCTTCGTCGCCGACATCAAGGCCGGCAAGGACGAGGTCACCGCACCGGTCTACTCCCACCTCATCTACGACATCGTCCCCGGCGAACGCCTCACCGTGCGCCGCCCGGACATCCTCATCGTCGAAGGTCTCAACGTCCTCCAGCCCGCCCTGCCCGGCAGCGACGGCCGCACCCGCGTCGGTCTCGCCGACTACTTCGACTTCAGCGTGTACGTCGACGCCAGCGGCGAGGACATCGAGCGCTGGTACCTGGAGCGGTTCAAGAAGCTGCGGCAGACGGCGTTCCACAACCCGTCCTCGTACTTCCGCAAGTACACCCAGGTCTCGGAGGAGGAGGCGGCGGACTACGCGCGCATGCTGTGGCGGACCATCAACAAGCCCAACCTGACCGAGAACATCGCCCCCACCCGCGGCCGGGCCACCCTCCAGCTCCGCAAGGGTCCCGACCACACCGTGCAGCGGCTGCGCCTGCGCAAGCTGTAGCGGGGACCGGGTTGGATGGGCGCATGCTGCATCTGCGTCTGATCGTCCCGTCCGACCGCACGGACGAGGTGGTGCGCCTGATCGAGTCCACGGTCGGCGCCACCCACCTCGTCCTCCTGCCCGGCGCCGCCCGCGACCCGGCCGGGGACGTGGTGATGTGCGACGTGGCACGGGAGGCGGCCGACGGCCTGCTCTCCCGGCTCCAGGAACTCGGCATCGACCGCACCGGCTCGATCGCCGCGGACGACATCGACCTGTCGCTGTCGACACGCGCCGACCGCGCCGAGGAGGAGGCGCCCGGCGAGGCCGCGGACGCCGTGCTGTGGCAGCACCTGGTCGAGGAGACCCACGAGGAGTCCACCCTCTCGGTGACCTACGTCGCATTCCTCGCCATCGCCACGATGATCGCGGCCTGCGGTGTGGTGCTGGACAACGCCGTGCTGATCGTGGGCGCGATGGCGGTGGGCCCCGAGTTCGGGCCGCTGGCGGGGATCAGTACGGCGCTGGTGCGCAGGAAGCCCCGCCTGGCGTCCCGCTCGCTGCTGGCGCTGGTCGTCGGCTTCGCCGTGGCCATGGCGCTCACCGTCGGCTTCAGCGTGCTGATGGACGCCGCCGGACTGTTCAGCGAGGGCAAGCTGGAGGGCGAGCGGCCCAACACCGGGTTCGTGTACGCGCCGGATGCGTTCTCGTTCGTGGTGGCTCTGCTCGCGGGGGTGGCGGGCACGCTCTCGCTGACCTCGGCCAAGTCCGGCGCCCTGGTCGGCGTGGCCATCTCGGTCACCACGGTCCCGGCCGCCGCGAACGCCGCCGTGGCCCTCGCCTACGGGGACACCACGCAGACCGTCGGCTCCAGCGAGCAACTGCTGCTGAACCTGTTCGGCATCGTGGTGGCGGGAGTGCTGACCCTCCTGGCCCAGAAGGCGTTCTGGGCCAGGAAGGGCCGGAAGAGCGGGAAGAGCGGGAAGAGCGGGCCGGACGCCACCGGCGCGAAGGCCGAAGTCGCTTAGCCCAGCGCCGACTTGACCGCGTCGGCCAGCCGCCCGGCGACCGTGCGGGCCTGGTCGATGTCGGCGGCCTCCACCATCACCCGCACCAGCGGCTCCGTGCCCGAGGGGCGCAGCAACACCCGTCCGGTCTGGCCGAGTTCACGCTCGGCCTCACCCACGGCGGCCGCGAGGTCGGCCGAGGTCCCCACCCGGGAGCGGTCCACGTCCGGGACGTTGACCAGCACCTGCGGCAGCCGGTCCATCACCGACGCCAGCTCGCGCAGCGCCCGGCCGGTCTCGGCGACCCGGGCCGCCAGCAGCAGGCCGGTCAGCGTGCCGTCACCGGTGGTGGCGTGGTCCAGGATGATGACGTGCCCGGACTGCTCGCCGCCGAGGGCGTAGCCGTGCTCCTTCATCTCCTCCAGGACGTACCGGTCGCCCACGGCCGTCTGCACCAGGCGGATGCCGGCCCGCTCCATGGCGAGCTTGAAGCCCAGGTTGGACATGACGGTGGCCACGACGGTGTCGGCGGACAGCGTGGAGCGCTCCCGCATCGCCAGGGCCAGCACGGCGAGGATCTGGTCGCCGTCGACCTCCTCGCCGGTGTGGTCCACGGCCAGGCAGCGGTCGGCGTCACCGTCGTGCGCGATGCCGAGGTCGGCGCCGTGCTCCAGCACTGCGGCCTTCAGCAGCTCCAGGTGGGTCGAGCCGCAGCCGTCGTTGATGTTGAGGCCGTCCGGCTCGGCACCGATGGTGACGAGGGTGGCACCGGCGCGGGCGAACGCCTCCGGGGAGACACCGGCGGCCGCGCCGTGCGCCTCGTCCAGGACGATCTTCAGCCCGTCGAGCCGGTTGGGCAGCGCCGACAGCAGGTGGGTGACATAGGTCTCGGAGCCCGCCTCGTAGTCGCGGACCCGGCCGACCCCGGCGCCGGTGGGGCGCTCCCAGGGCTCACCGTGGCGGTGCGACTCGTAGACGGCCTCGATACGGCCCTCCAGCTCGTCCGCGAGCTTGTGGCCGCCCCGGGCGAAGAACTTGATGCCGTTGTCCGGCATCGCGTTGTGGCTGGCGGACAGCATCACACCGAGGTCCGCGCCGAGCGCGCCGGTCAGGTGGGCGACGGCGGGCGTGGGCAGCACACCGACGCGGAGCACGTCCACGCCCGCGCTGGCGAGGCCCGCGACGACGGCGGCCTCTAGGAACTCCCCGGACGCGCGCGGGTCACGGCCCACCACGGCGGTCGGCCGATGACCCTCGAACGTGCCCGCCTCGGCCAGCACGTGCGCCGCCGCGACGGACAGGCCGAGCGCCATCTCGGCCGTCAGGTCCGCGTTGGCGACGCCACGCACGCCGTCGGTGCCGAAGAGTCGTCCCACTAGTCCTCCCGAGGAAGCGTCACTGCTGCCAGGAATCATGACATGCGCCCGAGCATCCGATCACACAAGACTTTGAGCGTCTTGTGTCGTTATACGCCCTTGGCGGAGATAAGCGAACGCCCCGGCGGCACACAGGGCGTGCCGCCGGGGCGTTCGGAGTACGCGCGAAGCGCCGCTGTTTAGCGCTTGCTGTACTGCGGAGCCTTGCGGGCCTTCTTGAGACCGGCCTTCTTGCGCTCGACCGCACGGTCGTCGCGCTTGAGGAAGCCGGCCTTCTTGAGGGCGCCGCGGTTGTTGTCGACGTCCGCCTCGTTCAGCGCACGGGCGACACCGAGACGGAGCGCACCGGCCTGACCGGAGACACCGCCACCCGCGATGCGGGCGACAACGTCGTAGCGGCCTTCGAGCTCGAGCACCTTGAAGGGCTCGTTGACTTCCTGCTGGTGCACCTTGTTCGGGAAGTAGTCCTCGAGGGTGCGACCGTTGATCTTCCACTTGCCGGTGCCCGGAACGATCCGGACGCGGGCGATGGCGTTCTTGCGGCGGCCCAGGCCGGCGGCCGGCTGGGGCTCACCGAAGCGGGACGCGAGGGACTCCGACGTGTACTCGCCCTCGACGGGGAGCTCGGTCTCGGTGGTGTAGCTCTCGATGTCGACGAGCTCAGTCTCTTCGAGCGGCTGCTCGGGGGTGGTCTCGGCCACGATTCTCCTCAGATTCTCTTCAGTCTTAAAGGGTGGCCGGAATTACTGCGCGACCTGGGTGATCTCGAACGGCACCGGCTGCTGGGCAGCGTGCGGGTGCTGGTCACCCTTGTAGACCTTCAGCTTCGAGAGCATCTGACGGCCAAGGGAGTTCTTGGGGAGCATGCCCTTGACGGCCTTCTCGACGGCCTTCTCGGGGTTCTTGTCCAGCAGCTCGTCGTAGCGGACGGAGCGCAGACCACCCGGGTAGCCGGAGTGACGGTAAGCCATCTTCTGGGTCCGCTTGTTGCCGGACAGGTGCACCTTGTCGGCGTTGACGACGATGACGAAGTCACCGGTGTCGACATGCGGCGCGTAGATCGGCTTGTGCTTGCCCCGGAGAAGGGTCGCGGCGGTGGTGGCGAGACGACCCAGGACGATGTCCTGAGCGTCGATGACGTACCACTGGCGCGTCACATCGCCGGGCTTGGGGCTGTACGTACGCACGGTTCGTAGCCTTCGCTTCGAGTGAATGGTCCTGAACAGGTCACCGAAACGATCACGACAGCCTCGATCGCACTGCGGTGACGCAACCGCGTGCTGATCGCTGGTCATCGGCCCGGTGGACCGGTGTAAGGGCCCGTCCCGTGAGAATGAGCAAGCCAATACACAACGAGGAGCCAGGTTACCGGGCCGCCCCCGGACGGGTCAAAACGAGCTTGCCGGAAATCCTCCCGGCCGCAATGTTCCCCCGTGCGCCGAAGGTCCCCGTATCGCCTCCGTACCCGCTCCCCTCGGGCGCGCCGGGACCTCGCGGCCCCCTCTAAGATGCGCCCCATGAGTTACGGGCAGGGGGGTCCCCAGTCTCAGTGGGACCCTTGGACACCTCAATCCCAGCAGCCGTGGAAGAGCGGCGACGACGACGGAACCCCGGACTGGGCCGCGCTCGCGGACGCCTCGGAGAACCGTAAGAAGCGTCGCAAGGTGCTGCTCGTCGCGGGCGGCGTGCTCGCCACGGGCGCGATAGGCACCGCCGTCGCCATGGCCGTGTCGAACGCGGGCGGGGACAACCGGGCGGGCGGTCCCTCCAGCCTGCCCGCGACCGCGTCCCTGCCGGGCGGCACGGCGACCACGGCCCCCTCCTTCGCCCCGACCAGCGCGCCCCCGCCGCTGGACCCGAAGGACTTCATAGCCAGCGCCAACAAGGACACCGCCCCGCTGAGCCCGGAGACCCTGTTCCCCGGCACCCAGCTCACCATGGGCGAGACGGTGTACAAGAAGGGCGCCACCAGCGACAGCAAGGACTGCGCGTCCGGCGCCGGCGGCACCCTGGCCAAGGCGCTCGCCGCGGGGAAGTGCACCCGGCTGATGCGGGTCAGCTACGTGAAGGACGGCGTGGCCGTCACCGTGGGCGTCGCCGTCTTCGACAACGACACCGACGCCCAGCGCTTCAAGGACCGCGCCGACAAGAAGAGCATCGTCGCCGCGCTGCCCGGCAAGGGCGTCAAGGCGTTCTGCGACTCCGCGATCTGCCGCTCCACCACCAACACCCTCGGCCGGTACGCCTACTTCACCATCGCCGGGTTCACCAACGGCAAGGACGTGACGACCAAGGACACCAAGGTGTTCGCGGCCGGCAACGACCTGGCCCAGTTCTCCTTCCGCCAGATCCGGCGGCGAGGCGAGGCCCAGGCGTCGGCGGCCGCGAACCAGTAGCGGCCGCCCGCACTCCCCCGCCCGCGCCCCCTCGCCTCAGCAGCAGCCCGCCGACGGCAGCGAGCGCCGGTTGCGCGCCTCCTTGTTCCGGGCAGCCAGCAGCTCGTCGGCGGGGTAGCCGACCTCCTCCAGCGTCAGCCCGTGCGGCCGCACCACGTGCACCGCCGAGTCCCGCACCCCGGCCGCCAGGACCTTCCCCGGCCACTCGGGCCCCCGGTGCCCGTCGCCGGTGAACAGCAGGGCGCCGATCAGCGAGCGCACCATGTTGTGGCAGAAGGCGTCCGCGCGCACGGTGGCCGTGATCACACCGTCCGCGCCGCGCACCAGGCTCAGCTCCTGCAGGGTGCGGATGGTGGTCGCGCCCTCGCGCTTCTTGCAGTACGCCGCGAAGTCGTGCTCGCCCAGCAGGGCGCGGGCCGCCTCGTTCATCGCGTCCACGTCCAACGGCCAGTCGTGCCAGAGGACATGGTTGCGCAGCAGCGGGTCGACACCGCCGGGGTCGTCGGTGACGCGGTAGGCGTAGCGCCGCCAGACGGCGGAGAAACGGGCGTTGAAGCCGGGCGGGGCCTCGGTCAGGGACCAGACCCGTACGTCCTTGGAAAGCCGGCCGGCGAGCCGCTTCAGCAGCTTCTCCCGGTGCTCGGCCCACACCGCCTCCGGCAGGTCGACATGCGCGACCTGGCCCCGCGCGTGCACCCCGGCGTCCGTCCGCCCGGCCACCGTCAGCTCGTACGTCTCCTTGGACCGGGTCACCGTGCGCAGGGCGTCCTCGATCTCCCCCTGTACGGTCCGCCGGCCGCCGGCCTGCTTGGCCCACCCGTGGAAGTCGGTGCCGTCGTAGGACAGGTCGAGGCGGATACGGACATGGCCGGGCTGTGCTTCATCACTCACGCGGGAATCCTCTCAAGGGCGCCGTGCTGCTGGAAAACGTGAAAGCGGGCCCGCCCCCACAGGGACGGACCCGCTTTCTCAGGCGTCAGCCTCAGGCGTCCTTGGACTCCTCGGCGGGAGCCTCGGTGGCCTCGGTCTGCTCGACCTTCGCCTCCTCGGACTCCTTGACCGCACGCTTGGTGGCGGCCTCGGCCTCACCGGTCGCCTGCTGCGCGACGGTCAGCGCCTCGACCAGCTCGATGACAGCCATGGGCGCGTTGTCGCCACGACGGTTACCGATCTTGGTGATGCGGGTGTAACCACCGGGGCGGTTCTCGTAGCGCGGGCCGATCTCGGCGAAGAGCGTGTGGACGACGCTCTTGTCCGTGATCACCTGGAGCACCTGACGGCGGTTGTGAAGGTCGCCCTTCTTCGCCTTGGTGACCAGACGCTCGGCGTACGGGCGCAGACGGCGCGCCTTCGCCTCGGTGGTGGTGATGCGGCCGTGCTCGAAGAGGCTCTTCGCGAGGTTCGCGAGCAGCAGCTTCTCGTGCGCGGCGCTGCCGCCCAGACGGGCACCCTTGGAAGGCTTCGGCATGATGTTTCTCCTAAGTGTCTGCCCCGGCCGTGTCAGGTACCGGAGTCAGTATCCGAGCGAGCGGTTGCTCTTCGGAGATCCGGGCAGCTTCTCAGCTGCCCGGAGTGGTCCGCGCCCCAAAGGGGCGCGGGGCTCTACCCATTTGCGGCTCCGCCGTGTGGGCGCGACCAGCCACGACGGACCGGCAGCCGAATCAGTACTGCTCGGTCTCCACGAAACCGGCGTCAGCGTCGTCATCGGCACCGAAAGCGTCGGCGGCGGCGGTCGGGTCGAACCCGGGAGGCGAGTCCTTGAGCGCAAGACCCATGCCCGCGAGCTTGGCCTTGACCTCGTCGATCGACTTCGCACCGAAGTTGCGGATGTCGAGCAGGTCGGCCTCGGAGCGGGCGACGAGCTCACCCACGGAGTGGATGCCCTCACGCTTGAGGCAGTTGTACGACCGGACGGTGAGCTCGAGCTCCTCGATCGGCAGCGCGAGGTCGGCCGCGAGCGCGGCGTCCGTCGGGGACGGACCCATGTCGATGCCCTCGGCGTCGATGTTCAGCTCGCGCGCGAGACCGAACAGCTCGACCAGGGTCTTACCGGCGGAGGCCATGGCGTCACGGGGACGCATCGCCTGCTTGGTCTCGACGTCGACGATCAGCTTGTCGAAGTCGGTGCGCTGCTCGACACGCGTGGCCTCGACCTTGTACGTGACCTTGAGAACCGGCGAGTAGATGGAGTCGACCGGGATACGGCCGATCTCCTGGCCCACCTGCTTGTTCTGCACGGCGGAGACGTAGCCGCGACCGCGCTCGACGGTCAGCTCCATCTCCAGCTTGCCCTTGCCGTTGAGCGTGGCGAGGACGAGGTCGGGGTTGTGCACCTCGACACCGGCCGGGGGCGCGATGTCGGCGGCGGTGACCAGACCCGGACCCTGCTTGCGCAGGTACATCACGACCGGCTCGTCGTGCTCCGAGGAGACGACCAGCTGCTTGATGTTGAGGATCAGGTCGGTGACGTCCTCCTTGACGCCCGGCACGGTGGTGAACTCGTGCAGGACACCGTCGACCCGGATGCTGGTGACAGCGGCACCGGGGATCGAGGAGAGGAGGGTACGGCGGAGGGAGTTGCCGAGGGTGTAGCCGAAGCCCGGCTCCAGCGGCTCGATCACGAACCGGGAGCGGAACTCGTCGACGACCTCTTCGGTCAACGAGGGACGCTGAGCGATCAGCATGTGCGAATCCTTCAGTCAGGGGCGCCCGCTATTTGACGCCCGACTCAGTACTGCAAGGGTACGGGCGGCACGGCCCGAAAGAGCCGTACCGCCCGGACCCGCGAAACCAGCGGAGCGCTGTGCGTCAGACGCGGCGGCGCTTCGGCGGGCGGCAGCCGTTGTGCGGGGTCGGGGTGACGTCCTGGATGGAGCCGACCTCGAGGCCCGTGGCCTGCAGGGAGCGGATGGCGGTCTCACGACCGGAACCCGGACCCTTGACGAACACGTCGACCTTGCGCATGCCGTGCTCCTGGGCGCGGCGGGCAGCCGACTCGGCGGCCATCTGCGCGGCGAACGGCGTCGACTTCCGGGAACCCTTGAAGCCGACGTGGCCGGCGGAGGCCCAGGAGATCACGTTGCCGGACGGGTCCGTGATCGAGACGATCGTGTTGTTGAACGTGCTCTTGATGTGCGCGTGGCCGTGAGCGACGTTCTTCTTTTCCTTGCGGCGCACCTTCTTGGCAGCGCCCTGACGTCCCTTGGGGGGCATCTACAAACTCCTACGGGGAGGTGGTCGGTCCTACAGCGAAGACCGCTGATGAAGCGTTGTCCGCTGAGGACTACTTCTTGCCCGGCTTCTTCTTGCCGGCGATGGCGCGACGCGGGCCCTTGCGGGTGCGGGCGTTGGTGCTGGTGCGCTGACCGCGGACGGGCAGGCCGCGACGGTGACGGAGACCCTGGTAGCAGCCGATCTCGACCTTGCGGCGGATGTCTGCCTGGATCTCGCGACGGAGGTCACCCTCGGTCTTGATGTTGCTGTCCACGTACTCGCGGATGGCGACGAGCTGCTCTTCGCTCAGGTCGCGGACGCGGGTGTTCGGGTCGACGCCGGTCGCAGCCAGCGTCTCCTGGGAGAGGGTCCGGCCGATGCCGAACACGTAGGTGAGGGCAACCTCCACGCGCTTTTCGCGCGGGATGTCAACACCGGAAACGCGTGCCATTCAATGGCTCCTGGTGATTCTTCGGAGGTCTTCCACAGAACCGGGTCCCGGCCGCCGTACGAGGTACGAACCGGGTCCTCGGCCTCCGACCGAGGGTGTCGAGCTGGTTGGCTCGGGCTCTGCGTATGAACAATTCAGCTTGCGTCGCGCGAAACTCTGCGATGAGTGCAGAGGGTTCGGCCGTGCGTCAGCCCTGGCGCTGCTTGTGGCGCGGGTTGTCGCAGATGACCATGACCCGGCCGTGACGGCGGATCACCCTGCACTTGTCGCAGATCTTCTTGACGCTCGGCTTGACCTTCATGGGGTGAGGTTCTCCGGGTCAGTGCCATCACCCCGGCGCGAGCCGGGATGCGGGCAAGATCTACTTGTACCGGTAGACGATCCGGCCACGCGTCAGGTCGTACGGAGACAGCTCCACCACGACCCGGTCGTCAGGGAGGATGCGGATGTAGTGCATGCGCATCTTGCCGCTGATGTGTGCCAGAACCTGGTGGCCGTTCTGGAGCTCGACCTTGAACATGGCGTTCGGCAGAGACTCGACGACAGTGCCCTCGATCTCGATGGCACCTTGCTTCTTGGCCACGCTTCGCCCTTCGAATCGACTACCTTGATCGGCTCCCACACTTTTCCCTTGCGGGCGCATGCGGACATGCGGGTGCACGAGAGCCGACGAGTCAGTCTACGTCAGGCCACCCGGAAAAACGAATCGAAGGATTCTGCCCCATACCACTGATCGTTATGCGAGCGGATCAGGAGCGGCCGTGACGCCGTACTCCGCCAGCTTCGCCCTGCCGCCGTCCGGGGCCGTCAGGACCAGGGGGCCCTGCTCGGTGAGGGCCACCGAGTGCTCCCAGTGGGAGGACCAGGTGCCGTCGGTGGAGATGACGGTCCAGTCGACCCGTTCTCGACGCCCCTCTCGCGGGTTTCGGCGCCAAGGCGCCTCACAAGCTTCGAGCGGCTGCGCCGGCCTCCGACCGGCGGTCGCGGCGCGGGGCCTCCTCTCAGGCGAGCGGGTCCGGTGCCGCCGTGACGCCGTACTCCGCGAGCTTCGCCCTGCCGCCGTCCGGGGCCGTCAGGACCAGGGGGCCCTGCTCGGTGAGGGCCACCGAGTGCTCCCAGTGGGAGGACCAGGTGCCGTCGGTGGAGATGACCGTCCAGTCGTCCTCGAGGACCTTGGTGCGGGGGGTGCCGAGGGAGACCATGGGCTCGATGGCGAGGCAGAAGCCGGGGACCAGCTTGGGGCCCTTGCCGCGGCGCCGCTCGACGTAGTTCAGCAGGTGCGGGTCCATGTGCATCTCGGTGCCGATGCCGTGGCCGCCGTAGTCCTCGACGATGCCGTACTTGCCGCCGCCCGGCTTCGGCTGCCGGCGGATGTAGGTCTCGATCGCGCGGGAGATGTCGACCAGCCGGTTGCCCAGCTTCATCGCGGCGATCCCGGCCCACATCGATTCCTCGGTGACCCGCGACAGCTCGATCAGCTCCGGGGCGTGCCCCGAGCCGACGAAGGCGGTGTAGGCCGCGTCACCGTGCCAGCCGTCCACGATCGCGCCGCAGTCGATGGAGATGATGTCGCCGTCGTTCAGGACGACGTCCTCGGAGGGGATGCCGTGCACCACCACGTCGTTGACCGAGGTGCAGATGGTCGCGGGGAATCCGCCGTACCCGAGGAAGTTCGACTTCGCGCCGTGCTCGTCCAGCACCTTGCGCGCCACGTCGTCCAGGTCCTTGGTGGTCGCGCCGGGCACCGCCGCCTCGCGGGTGGCCGCGTGGATCGCGGCGACGACCAGGCCCGCCGCCCGCATCTTCGCGATCTGCTCGGGGGTCTTGATCTGCACCATGGGGGGCCTGCGCTCTCCGTCACTCGTCACCGACTGGGTTACCTGCACAACACTACGGCCGCGGCGCCCAGGGCGGGCACCGCGGCCGGAGGGACCGGGAGTCTTACTCGCTGCCGGCCTTCTCGCGCTTGAGCGCCTCGAGCGCTCGCTTGGTGATCTCGTCCACCGGACCCAGGGCGGAGATCGTCACGACGAGCCCCTGCGCCTTGTAGTAGTCGATGATCGGCTCGGTCTGCGTGTGGTAGACCTCGAGCCGCTTGCGGACGGTGTCCTCGGAGTCGTCGTCGCGCTGGTAGAGCTCGCCGCCGCAGACGTCGCAGACGCCCTCCTTCTTCGGCGGGCTGTACGTCACGTGGAAGACGTGCGAGGAGTCGTTGCGGCAGATGCGCCGGCCGGCGATCCGCTTGACGACCTCTTCCTCCGGGACCTCCAGGTCCAGGACGGCGTCCAGCTTGATGCCCTCGCTCTGCAGCAGCTCGTCCAGCGCCTGGGCCTGGGAGACGTTGCGCGGGAAGCCGTCGAGCAGGAAGCCGTTCTCGGCGTCCGGCTGCTCCATGCGGTCCTTGGCCATGGCGATGGTGACCTCGTCCGGGACGAGGTTGCCCGCGTCCATGTAGGACTTGGCCAGCTTGCCCAGCTCCGTCTGCCGAGAGATGTTGGCGCGGAACAGGTCGCCCGTGGAGATGTGCGGGACGCCCAGCTTCTCGGCGAGACGGACGGCTTGCGTTCCCTTACCGGCACCCGGCGGCCCGACGAGGACGATACGCATCAGCGGAGGAACCCTTCGTAATTGCGCTGCTGGAGCTGGCTCTCGATCTGCTTCACCGTCTCGAGTCCCACACCCACGATGATCAGGATGCTGGTCCCGCCGAAGGGGAAGTTCTGACTTGCTCCGAAGCCCACCAACGCCACCGTCGGCACGAGAGCGATCAGACCCAGATACAGCGAGCCCGGCCAGGTGATCCGGTTGAGCACGTAACTCAGGTACTCAGCGGTCGGCCGGCCTGCCCGGATACCCGGAATGAAGCCACCATACTTCTTCATGTTGTCGGCGACTTCCTCGGGGTTGAAGGAGATCGCCACGTAGAAGAACGCGAAGAACACGATGAGAAGGAAGTACATCGTGATGTAGACCGGGTGGTTGCCCTTGGACAGGTTGGTCTCGACCCACTGCTTCCAGCCCGAGTTGCCCCCCGCGAACTGCGCGATCAGCGCCGGGATGTAGAGCAGCGACGAGGCGAAGATGACCGGGATCACACCGGCCTGGTTGACCTTCAGCGGGATGTAGGTCGACGTACCGCCGTAGGACCGGCGGCCGATCATGCGCTTCGCGTACTGCACCGGGATGCGGCGCTGGGCCTGCTCCACGAAGACCACGAGCGCGACCATGACCAGGCCGACCAGGATGACCGTGCCGAACTCGATCCAGCCGCCGGCCAGCGTGCCCTGCTTCTTGATGGCCCACAGCGCGGACGGGAAGGTCGCGGCGATCGAGATGAACATCAGGATCGACATGCCGTTGCCGATGCCGCGGTCGGTGATCAGCTCACCGAGCCACATCACCAGCGCCGTACCGGCGGTCATGCAGATCACCATGGTGATCGTGGTGAAGATCGCCTGGTCCGGGACGATGTTCCCGGCGACCGTGCACCCGCTGAACAGCGCGCCGCTGCGGGCGGTGGCCACCAGGCCGGTGCCCTGCAGGATGGCGAGCGCCACGGTCAGGTAGCGGGTGTACTGCGTGATCTTCGCGGTGCCGGACTGACCCTCCTTCTTGAGGGCCTCCAGACGCGGGATCACCACGGTGAGAAGCTGAAGGATGATGCTCGCCGTGATGTACGGCATGATGCCGAGGGCGAAGATCGTGATCTGGAGCAGCGCTCCACCACTGAACATATTGACCAGACCGAACAGGCCCTGGTTGCCGGAGGCCTCGGTCACGCAGGTCTGGACGGCCTTGTAATTGACGCCGGGGATCGGGATGTGGGTACCGACCCGGTAGACCACGATGATGCCCAGCGTGAAGAGCAGCTTCTTGCGCAGGTCGGGCGTCCTGAACGCCCGGGCGAACGCGGTGAGCACGGTGCCTCCTGCGACCCCCGCGCAACTGCGTCAAGGGTGACGGTCTAGAGGTTCGACGAATAAGTGGAAGGGAACAGCGCTGGCCACCTTACCGGCGACACCGCCCCCCTAGGAACGACCAACCGGGGATACCCCATTGTGGGGTATCCCCGGTCGGGATCGTCTATGTCATCGAGTGACCCTGAGGGACCCTTGCGGGCCTCAGACCAGCTCGGTGACCGTACCGCCGGCAGCGGTGATCTTCTCCTTGGCGGAGCCGGAGACGGCGTCGACCGTCACCTGCAGCGCCACGGAGATCTCGCCCTGGCCCAGGACCTTGACGAGGCTGTTCTTGCGAACGGCACCCTTGGCCACCAGACCCTCGACGGTGACCTCGCCACCCTCGGGGTAGAGCGCCGCCAGCTTGTCGAGGTTCACGACCTGGAACTCGGTCTTGAACGGGTTCTTGAAGCCCTTCAGCTTCGGGAGACGCATGTGGAGGGGCATCTGGCCACCCTCGAAGCGCTCCGGAACCTGGTAACGGGCCTTCGTGCCCTTGGTACCACGACCGGCCGTCTTACCCTTCGACGCCTCACCACGACCAACACGGGTCTTGGCGGTCTTGGCGCCGGGGGCCGGACGGAGGTTGTGGATCTTGAGCGGGTTCTGCTCCGCCATGATCAGTCGACCTCCTCGACCGTCACGAGGTGGCGGACGGTGTGCACCATGCCGCGGAACTCGGGGCGGTCCTCCTTGACGACCTGCGTGTTGATCCCCTTGAGACCAAGGGAACGCAGGGTGTCACGGTGGTTCTGCTTGCTACCGATGTAGGACTTGACCTGCGTGATCTTGAGCTGCGCCATTACGCACCAGCCCCGGCACGCGCACGCAGCAGAGCCGCGGGGGCGACGTCCTCGAGCGGCAGACCGCGGCGGGCCGCGACCTCCTCGGGACGCTGCAGGCCCTTGAGGGCCGCCACGGTGGCGTGCACGATGTTGATCGCGTTGTCGGAGCCCAGGGACTTCGACAGGATGTCGTGGATACCGGCGCACTCGAGCACGGCACGCACCGGACCACCGGCGATAACACCGGTACCCGGGGACGCGGGCTTGAGCAGCACGACGCCGGCAGCCTTCTCACCCTGGATGGGGTGGGGGATGGTGCCCTGGATACGGGGGACCTTGAAGAAGTGCTTCTTGGCCTCCTCAACACCCTTGGCGATGGCGGCCGGCACCTCCTTGGCCTTGCCGTAACCGACACCTACGGTGCCGTCACCATCGCCCACCACGACCAGCGCGGTGAAGCTGAAGCGACGACCACCCTTCACAACCTTGGCGACACGGTTGATCGCGACAACGCGCTCAACGTAAGCGGTCTTCTCGGCGGCGGCTGCGCCGCCGTCACGGCCCTTCCGGTCCCGCCGCTCGCCGCCACCGGCACCGCCACCGCGGCGCTGGGGTCCAGCCATTGGAATTACCTCTCTCTGTTTCCGCTAGCTACGGAACCGGCTCAGAACTTCAGGCCGGCTTCGCGGGCGGCGTCCGCCAGGGCGGCGATGCGCCCGGCGTACTGATTGCCACCACGGTCGAACACGACAGCCTCGACGCCGGCGGCCTTGGCACGCTCGGCGACCAGGGCGCCGACCTGCTTGGCCTGCGCCGACTTGTCGCCCTCGCCGCTCCGGACCGACGCGTCCAGCGTGGACGCGGAGGCCAGGGTGTGGCCCTTGAGGTCGTCGATCACCTGCGCCACGATGTGACGGTTGGAGCGGGTCACGACCAGACGCGGACGCTCCGCCGTACCGGAGATGTTCTTGCGAATCCGGATGTGGCGGCGCTTGATCGCGGCGCGCTTGTAGGCGTCGCCCTTGAGGATCTTCTGTCCGTATGCCATGGCTTACTTACCCGCCTTTCCGACCTTGCGGCGGATGACTTCGCCCTCGTACTTGACACCCTTGGCCTTGTACGGGTCAGGCTTGCGCAGCTTGCGGATGTTGGCCGCAACCTCGCCGACCTTCTGCTTGTCGATGCCCTCGACCTGGAAGCGGGTCGGGCTCTCCACCTTGAAGGTGATGCCCTCGGGCGCCTCGACGACGATCGGGTGGCTGTAGCCGAGCGCGAACTCGAGGTTCGAGCCCTTGGCCACGACGCGGTAACCGACACCGCTGATCTCGAGCTTCTTCACGTAACCCTGGGTCACGCCGGTGATCATGTTCGCCACCAGCGTGCGGGACAGGCCGTGCAGGGCCTTGTTCTGACGCTCGTCGTTGGGACGGGTCACCGCGAGGGTGCCGTCCTCATCCCTGACGATGTCGATCGGCGCGACGACGGTGTGGGTCAGCGAGCCCTTGGGGCCCTTGACCGCGACCGTACGGCCGTCGATGGTGACGTCCACGCCGGCGGGAACCGTGATGGGGAGCTTGCCAATACGCGACATAGCTGTTTCCTCCGTTCCCTTCCGTTACCAGACGTAGGCGAGGACTTCCCCACCCACGCCCTTCTTGCCGGCCTGCTTGTCGGTGAGGAGACCGTGCGACGTGGAGATGATCGCCACGCCCAGGCCGCCCAGCACCTTCGGCAGGTTGGTGGACTTCGCGTAAACCCGGAGACCGGGCTTGGAGATGCGCTTGATCCCCGCGATGGAGCGCTCACGGTTGGGGCCGAACTTCAGCTCCAGGACGAGGTTCTTGCCGACCTCGGCGTCCTCGACCTTCCAGCCCGTGATGAAGCCCTCCTGCTGGAGGATCTCTGCGATGTGAGACTTGATCTTCGAGGACGGCATCGTCACGGAGTCGTGGTATGCCGAGTTCGCGTTCCGCAGACGCGTAAGCATGTCTGCGATCGGATCAGTCATGGTCATGAATTGGCCTTCGGCCTCTCTCGCCGGGGTTTCCTGGTGCGCCATCCCTCTCCCCGATCCGGGACGGGACGGGTGCGGCGCGGTGGACCTACGGCGTAGTAAGTCGTACGGGCGCGACAGACGCCCGACCCCGCAAGCCTACGGCATGTGGGGGCGGGCCCCTGTCGACCCAGTTGCTTACCGAGAGCTTCCGGAATCCCTGTTAAGGGGATTACCAGGAGCTCTTGGTCACGCCCGGCAGCTCGCCACGGTGAGCCATCTCACGAAGGCACACGCGGCAGAGGCCGAACTTGCGGTACACGGAGTGCGGACGGCCGCAGCGCTGGCAGCGCGTGTAGCCACGCACACCGAACTTGGGCTTGCGAGCAGCCTTAGCGATAAGAGCCTTCTTCGCCATCTCGCTCACGCCTCCTTGAACGGGAAGCCGAGGTGACGAAGGAGCGCGCGGCCCTCAGCGTCGTTGGTCGCCGTGGTGACCACGGTGATGTCCATACCCCGGACGCGGTCGATCTTGTCCTGGTCGATCTCGTGGAACATGACCTGCTCCGTGAGACCGAAGGTGTAGTTGCCACGGCCGTCGAACTGCTTGGGGGACAGGCCGCGGAAGTCGCGGATGCGCGGAAGCGCCAGCGACAGGGTGCGGTCCAGGAACTCCCACATGCGGTCGCCACGGAGCGTGACGTGGGCACCGATCGGCTGACCCTCGCGCAGCTTGAACTGCGCGATGGACTTGCGGGCCTTGGTGACGGCCGGCTTCTGACCGGTGATCGTGGTGAGGTCGCGGATGGCGCCCTCGATCAGCTTGGAGTCGCGGGCGGCGTCGCCCACACCCATGTTGACCACGATCTTGACGAGGCCGGGGATCTGCATGACGTTCTCGTACTTGAACTCGTCACGCAGCTTGCCCGCGATTTCCTCGCGGTACTTCGTCTTCAGACGCGGAGTGGTGGTGGTAGCCATCAGATGTCCTCACCCGTCCGCTTGGCAACGCGGATCTTGTTGCCTTCGTCGTCGAAGCGGTAGCCGACACGCGTGACGACCTTGTTGCCATCCTGCTCAACGACCAGCTGGACGTTGGAGACGTGGATGGGCGCCTCGGTCGTGACGATGCCGCCCGCCTGCGAACCGCTGGCGGTCGGGCCGGCCTTGGTGTGCTTCTTGACCCGGTTGACACCCTCGACCAGGACACGCTCGTCGCGCGGGTAAGCGGCAATGACCTTGCCCTGCTTGCCCTTGTCCTTACCGGTGATGACCTGGACCAGGTCGCCCTTCTTGATCTTCATGCTTACAGCACCTCCGGCGCGAGCGAGATGATCTTCATGAACTTCTTCTCGCGCAGCTCACGGCCGACGGGGCCGAAGATACGGGTGCCGCGAGGGTCGCCGTCGTTCTTGAGAATGACAGCGGCGTTCTCGTCGAAGCGGATGTACGAGCCGTCCGGACGGCGGCGCTCCTTGACGGTGCGAACGATGACCGCCTTGATGACGTCACCCTTCTTCACGTTGCCGCCGGGGATCGCGTCCTTGACGGTGGCGACGATGACGTCACCGATGCCCGCGTAGCGGCGACCGGAGCCACCGAGCACACGGATGCAAAGGATCTCCTTCGCACCAGTGTTGTCGGCGACACGCAGCCGCGACTCCTGCTGGATCACGTCTATCTCCTGTTTGTCTGCCGGTTCCCGGCCGGGGTTCCGTTAAGAACCCCGGCCGAGCCTGGCGGAACTGTCCTGCGGATTATCCCGCAGGAATACCTTGCGAAAGGAATTCCCTTACGGGAATTACTTGGCCTTCTCGAGGATCTCGACGATGCGCCAGCGCTTCGTCGAGGACAGCGGCCGGGTCTCCGCGAGGAGGACACGGTCGCCGACGCCGGCGGCGTTCTGCTCGTCGTGGGCCTTGAGCTTGTTCGTACGGCGGATGACCTTGCCGTACAGCGCGTGCTTCACGCGGTCCTCGACAGCGACGACGACGGTCTTGTCCATCTTGTCGCTGACGACGAGACCCTCACGGGTCTTGCGGAAGCCGCGGGCCTCTGCGTTCTCAGTCACGTTCTTCTCGCTCATGCGTTCTCCACCGTCTCGATGCCCAGCTCACGCTCGCGCATCAGGGTGTAGATCCGCGCGATGTCCTTGCGGACCGCCTTCAGACGGCCGTGGTTCTCGAGCTGACCAGTCGCCGCCTGGAAGCGGAGATTGAACAGCTCTTCCTTGGCCTCGCGGAGCTTCGCAAGAAGCTCCTCGTTGCCCAGCTCGCGCAGCTCGGACGCCTTGGTACCGGCCGACATCACGCTTCACCTGCCTCGCGCTTGACGATCCGGCACTTCATCGGCAGCTTGTGGGCCGCACGAGTGAGGGCCTCACGCGCAATCTTCTCGTTGGGGTACGACAGCTCGAACATGACGCGTCCGGGCTTGACGTTGGCGATCCACCACTCCGGGGAACCCTTACCGGAACCCATGCGGGTCTCGGCAGGCTTCTTGGTGAGGGGACGGTCCGGGTAGATGTTGATCCAGACCTTGCCGCCACGCTTGATGTGGCGGGTCATGGCGATACGAGCCGCTTCGATCTGACGGTTCGTCACATACGCCGGGGTCAGCGCCTGGATGCCGTACTCGCCGAACGCGACCTGCGTGCCACCCTTGGCCATACCACTGCGCTTCGGGTGGTGCTGCTTGCGGTGCTTGACCCTACGGGGGATCAGCATGACGGTCAGGCCTCCGTTCCGGTGCTCTCAGCCGGAGCGGCGGCAGCGGGAGCCTCGGCCTTGGGGGCCTCGGCGCCAGCAGCCTGCTGCGGCTTGCGACCGCGCCCACCACGCTCGCCACCACGGCCACCACGGGCCGGGCGGTCGGCGCCGCCACGGGCCGGGCGGTTACCCGCACGGGCCGCAGCGTTCTCGGCGCGGACCTCGGCGATGTTCTTGACGTCGCCCTTGTAGATCCAGACCTTCACGCCGATGCGGCCGAAGGTCGTCTTGGCCTCGAAGAAGCCGTAGTCCACGTTCGCGCGGAGCGTGTGCAGGGGCACACGGCCCTCGCGGTAGAACTCCGAGCGGGACATCTCGGCGCCACCGAGGCGGCCACCGCACTGGATCTTGATGCCCTTGGCGCCGGCCTTCATCGCCGACTGCATGCTCTTACGCATGGCACGGCGGAAGGAGACACGCGAGGAAAGCTGCTCGGCGACGGCCTGGGCCACGAGCTGCGCATCCGTCTCGGGGTTCTTGACCTCGAGGATGTTCAGCTGGACCTGCTTGCCCGTCAGCTTCTCCAGCTGACCGCGGATCTTGTCGGCCTCCGCACCGCGGCGGCCGATGACGATGCCCGGACGCGCGGTGTGGATGTCCACGCGGACACGGTCACGGGTGCGCTCGATCTCCACCTTGGAGATGCCCGCGCGCTCCATGCCCTGCGTCAGCATGCGACGGATGGCCACGTCTTCCTTGACGTAGTCCTTGTACAGCTTGTCGGCGTACCAACGCGACTTGAAGTCGGTCGTGACACCGAGCCGGAACCCGTGCGGGTTTACCTTCTGGCCCATTACCGGGTTCCTTCCTTGCTGCTGACGACCACGGTGATGTGGCTGGTCCGCTTGCGGATCCGGTAGGCACGGCCCTGGGCGCGCGGCCGGAACCGCTTCAGGGTCGGGCCCTCGTCGACGTAGGCCTCGGAAATGAAGAGGCTGTCGGCGTCGGTGTGGTCGTAGTTGTGCGCGGCGTTGGCGATGGCGCTGTCGAGCACCTTGCCGACCGGCACGGAGGCTGCCTGCGGAGCGAATCGCAGAACAGCCTGAGCCTCCGTGGCATCCATGCCACGGATAAGGTCCACCACGCGGCGGGCCTTCATGGGCGTAACGCGGATGTACCGCGCCTGGGCCCTGGCTTCCATGGTTGTCCCTCTCAGTTACTTACGTGTCTGAATGCGATCCGCTACTAGCGGCGCTTCGACTTCCGGTCGTCCTTGACGTGGCCGCGGAAGGTGCGGGTCGGCGAGAACTCGCCGAGCTTGTGGCCGACCATCGACTCGGTGACGAACACCGGGATGTGGGTCTTGCCGTTGTGCACCGCGATCGTGTGGCCGAGCATGGCCGGGACGATCATCGAGCGACGGGACCAGGTCTTGATGACGTTCTTGGAACCGGCTTCGTTCTGGACGTCCACCTTCTTGAGCAGGTGGTCGTCGACGAAGGGTCCCTTCTTCAAGCTACGAGGCATCTCAACCCGTCCTTAGCGCTTCTTGTTCGTCTTGCGGCGGCGGACGATGTACTTGTTCGACGCCTTCTTGGGCGAACGAGTACGGCCTTCCTTCTTGCCCCACGGGGACACAGGGTGGCGACCACCGGAGGTCCGGCCCTCACCACCACCGTGCGGGTGGTCGACCGGGTTCATGACCACACCACGGACGGTCGGGCGAACGCCCAGCCACCGCTTACGGCCGGCCTTACCCCAGTTGATGTTGCTCTGCTCGGCGTTGCCGACCTCACCGACGGTGGCGCGGCAGCGCACGTCGACGAGACGGATCTCGCCGGACGGCATGCGCAGGTGGGCCATGGAGCCCTCCTTCGCAAGGAGCTGCACGGACGCACCGGCGGAGCGGGCGAACTTGGCACCGCCACCGGGACGGAGCTCGATCGCGTGGATCGTGGTACCGACCGGGATGTTGCGGAGCGCCAGGTTGTTGCCCGGCTTGATGTCGGCGCCCGGACCGTTCTCGACGCGGTCGCCCTGCTGCAGGTTGCGCGGGGCGAGGATGTAGCGCTTCTCGCCGTCCGCGTAGTGCAGCAGCGCGATGCGCGCGGTGCGGTTGGGGTCGTACTCGATGTGCGCGACCTTCGCCGGCACGCCGTCCTTGTCGTGACGACGGAAGTCGATCACTCGGTAGGCGCGCTTGTGTCCGCCACCCTGGTGGCGAACGGTCACACGACCGGCGTTGTTACGGCCGCCCTTGCTGTGCAGCGGGCGGACCAGCGACTTCTCCGGCGTGGACCGCGTGACCTCGACGAAGTCGGCGACGCTGGCGCCACGACGGCCCGGCGTAGTCGGCTTGTACTTGCGGATTCCCATTTCTCAGTCCTCGTCCGATATCGGACGATCCAGACCGCCGTCAGGCGGTCGGACCGCCGAAGATGTCGATACGGTCGCCCTCGGCGAGGGTCACGATCGCACGCTTGCTGCCGGCACGCTGACCGAAACCGGTCTTCGTGCGCTTGCGCTTGCCCTGGCGGTTGATCGTGTTGACCCCGGTGACCTTGACGTCGAAGACCGCCTGGACGGCCTGCTTGATCTGGGTCTTGTTGGCGTTCGGGGCGACGATGAACGTGTACTTGCCCTCGTCGAGGAGCGCGTAGCTCTTCTCCGAGACGACCGGCTTGAGCAGCACGTCACGGGGGTCCGTGAAGGACTTGCTCAGCGGGGTCTCGACCGTGTTCTTGCCCTCGGTGGCGTGACGCTTCGCCTTGGCGACGCGCGCGGCCTTGGCGGCCTTGGCGGCCTTCGAGGCGATGCTCGGGTGGCGCGTAGCCATCAGGCTTCGCTCCCTTCGGTGTCATTGGCCTTCGGGCCGGACACGAAGGACTCGAAAGCGGCCTGGGTGAAGACCACGTCGTCCGAGACGAGAACGTCGTACGTGTTCAGCTGGCCCGGCTCCAGGATGTGGACCTGGGGCAGGTTGCGCGCGGAAAGCAGCGCGGCCTCGTCGGAGCGCTCGATGACCAGGAGCACGTTCTTGCGCTCGCTGACCTTGCCGAGGAAGCTCTTCGCGGCCTTGGTGGAGGGGGTGTCGCCCTCGACCACGCCGGTGATGACGTGGATACGAGCGTTGCGGGCCCGGTCGGTGAGGGCGTGGCGCAGGGCCGCGGCCTTCATCTTCTTCGGGGTCCGCTGCGAGTAGTCACGCGGCGTGGGGCCGTGGACGACGCCACCGCCGGCGAACTGCGGCGCACGGGTCGAACCCTGGCGCGCGCGGCCGGTGCCCTTCTGACGGTAGGGCTTCCTACCGCCACCGCGGACCTCGCCACGACGCTTGACCTTGTGCGTGCCCTGACGGGCGGCGGCAAGCTGCGCGACGACGACCTGGTGAAGCAGCGGAACGCTGATCTTCTCGACGTCGAAGATCTCGGCCGGGAGCTCTACGGTCCCGGCGTTGTCGCCGGAGGGCGACAGAATGTCAATGGTGCTCATAGTCCTCAGGCCCCCTTGGCCGCGGTGCGGACCAGGACGAGGCCGCCGTTCGGACCAGGAACCGCGCCCTTGATGAGGAGCAGGCCCTTCTCCGCGTCAACGGCGTGAACGGTCAGGTTCTGGGTGGTGACCCGCTCGTTGCCCATGCGACCCGCCATGCGCATGCCCTTGAAGACACGACCGGGGGTGGCACAGCCACCGATGGAACCGGGCATGCGGTGCACACGGTGGGCACCGTGGGACGCCTTGCCACCCTTGAAGTTGTGGCGCTTCATGACACCGGCGAAGCCCTTGCCCTTGCTCTTCGCGGTGACGTCGACCTTGACGCCCGACTCGAAGACCTCGGCAGTGATCTCCTGGCCCAGCGTGTAGTCGCTGGCGTCGGAGGTGCGGAGCTCCACCAGGTGGCGGCGCGGGGTGACGTCGGCCTTGGCGAAGTGGCCCTTGAGGGGCTTGTTCACCTTGCGCGGGTCGATCTCGCCGAAGGCGATCTGGACCGACTCGTAGCCGTCGACGTCGTTCGTACGGACCTGGGTGACGACGTTGGGGCCGGCCTTGACGACGGTGACCGGAACAACACGGTTGTTCTCGTCCCACACCTGCGTCATGCCGAGCTTCTCGCCCAGGATGCCCTTGATCTGCTTAGCCATTCTCAGATCACCGACCCTTAGAGCTTGATCTCGATGTCGACACCGGCCGGGAGGTCGAGTCGCATCAGGGAGTCAACGGTCTTGGGCGTCGGGTCGAGGATGTCGATCAGGCGCTTGTGCGTGCGCATCTCGAAGTGCTCGCGCGAGTCCTTGTACTTGTGCGGCGACTTGATGACGCAGTACACGTTCTTCTCAGTGGGCAGCGGCACCGGGCCCGCGACCGACGCACCAGTGCGCGTCACCGTCTCGACGATCTTCTTCGCCGAGGAGTCGATGACCTCGTGGTCGTAGGCCTTGAGCCGGATGCGGATCTTCTGTCCCGCCATGGCTACTCAGTAGTCCTGTCTTCTCTCACGCTCTGGAACCCGGCGGTTTCACACTGCCTTCTCTCCGACCCACGCGGTCGGGCGTGTCGCACTGCCGCTAACGAGAATGCCCATCGCTGGAACACCCCTTCAGGGAATGCACACGGCCCTGCCGGAACCGCGGGCCGGGGGCGGAAGGCCCACCGGGCGCCTGGTCGGTGTTGCGCCCACGCTTCCCGGAAGATTCCCGTACGTCCAACCCCAGGGGGTTGACGAGTACTGTGGGACTCGCTTCCGGTCCTCCCGGCGGGAGGCGCGCAGCATCAACACTCGGCCGAGCAACTCCGACAGTCTGCCATATGGCCTACCCCCCTGGCCAATCGAGCCGAGTAGATTACCCCGATAGTGACGCAGGTCAAACTCCCCGCGCCCCCGGGTCTTCCCCTCAACTCCCGCCGGATGCAGGCGAACCAGCCGCAAAACAGGGCGAAGCAACGGAAACGGCCGCCGGGGACACCGGCGCTGCCCCTGGTCGCCCCTTCACGGGCAGCCGGCGCCCTTCTCCTGGGCCTCCCGCCCCGCTCCCCCGGCTCCAACGCCCCGCGTGCGCCTGGGCGTCGCCGTACGCCCCGCTCAGGGGACAGCAGAGAGGCCCGCGCGACCGAAGTCGTGCGGGCCTCTCTGGGTCAGTCAACGACCCTCAAGCAAGGAGTACTTACTTGACGATCTTGGTGACCTGGCCGGCGCCCACCGTGCGGCCACCCTCGCGGATGGCGAACTTCAGGCCCTCTTCCATGGCGACGGGCTGGATGAGCGAAACGGTCATCTCAGTGTTGTCGCCCGGCATGACCATCTCGGTGCCCTCGGGGAGGGTCACGACGCCGGTCACGTCCGTGGTGCGGAAGTAGAACTGCGGGCGGTAGTTGTTGAAGAACGGCGTGTGGCGGCCACCCTCGTCCTTGGACAGGATGTAGGCCTGGGCCTCGAACTCGGTGTGCGGGGTGACCGAACCGGGCTTGATGATGACCTGGCCGCGCTCGACGTCCTCGCGCTTGATGCCGCGGAGCAGCAGACCGACGTTCTCACCGGCCTGGCCCTCGTCGAGCAGCTTGCGGAACATCTCGATGCCGGTGACCGTGGTGGTGGTCTTCTCCGGCTTGATGCCCACGATGTCGACGGTCTCGTTGACCTTGAGGACACCACGCTCGATACGACCGGTGACGACGGTGCCACGACCGGTGATCGTGAAGACGTCCTCGATCGGCATCAGGAACGGCTTGTCGACGTCGCGCTCGGGCTGCGGGATGTTCTCGTCCACGGCCTTCATGAGCTCGAGGACGGTGTTGCCCCACTCCTTGTCGCCCTCGAGCGCCTTGAGCGCCGAGACCTTGACGACCGGCAGGTCGTCGCCCGGGAACTCGTACTCGGAGAGGAGCTCACGGACCTCGAGCTCGACGAGCTCCAGGATCTCCTCGTCGTCCACCATGTCGGCCTTGTTCAGGGCGACGACGATGTACGGAACGCCGACCTGGCGAGCCAGGAGCACGTGCTCCTTGGTCTGCGGCATCGGGCCGTCGGTGGCGGCGACCACGAGGATCGCGCCGTCCATCTGCGCGGCACCGGTGATCATGTTCTTGATGTAGTCCGCGTGACCGGGGCAGTCGACGTGGGCGTAGTGACGCGTCTCGGTCTGGTACTCGACGTGCGCGATCGAGATCGTGATACCGCGCTGGCGCTCCTCGGGAGCCTTGTCGATCTGGTCGAAGGCCGAGGCCTCGTTCAGGTCCGGGTACGCGTCGTGCAGCACCTTGGTAATGGCGGCCGTGAGGGTCGTCTTACCGTGGTCGATGTGACCGATGGTGCCGATGTTGACGTGCGGCTTAGTCCGCTCGAACTTCGCCTTCGCCACTGGGTCCTCCTGTGGAGTGGTTCTGGTACGCCTTACTCATCGGCGCCAGGTGATCTTTGCTGGGATGCCGCCCGCCGGGATCTTTCCGAGTGGTCCGATCCCGGCGTTCGGTGTCAAGCCTAAAGCGTGTAAACGGGGTGCGTTACTCGCCCTTGGCCTTCGCGATGATCTCCTCGGCGACGTTCCGGGGAACCTCGGCGTAGGAGTCGAACTGCATCGAGTAGCTTGCGCGACCCGAGGTCTTGCTGCGGAGGTCTCCGACGTAGCCGAACATCTCCGAGAGGGGCACGAGGCCCTTCACGACGCGGGCACCGGCCCGCTCCTCCATGGCCTGGATCTGGCCACGGCGGGAGTTGATGTCGCCGATGACCTCACCCATGTAGTCCTCGGGCGTGGTGACCTCGACGGCCATCATCGGCTCGAGGAGCACGGGCGAAGCCTTGCGCGCGGCCTCCTTGAAGGCCTGCGAACCGGCGATCTTGAAGGCGAGCTCGGAGGAGTCGACCTCGTGGTAACCACCGTCGAGAAGAATGACGCGGACGCCCGTCATCTCGTAGCCGGCCAGGATGCCGAACTGCATGGCCTCCTGCGCACCGGCGTCCACCGAAGGGATGTACTCCTTCGGGATGCGGCCACCGGTGACCTTGTTCACGAACTCGTACGAGGTGTCGCCACCCTCGATGGGCTCGATCGCGATCTGCACCTTGGCGAACTGACCGGTACCACCGGTCTGCTTCTTGTGGGTGTAGTCGAGCCGCTCGACGGCCTTGCGGATCGTCTCGCGGTAGGCCACCTGCGGCTTGCCGACGTTCGCCTCGACCTTGAACTCACGGCGCATGCGGTCGACCAGCACCTCGAGGTGCAGCTCGCCCATACCGCCGATGATGGTCTGGCCGGTCTCCTCGTCCGAGTGGACCTGGAAGGAGGGGTCCTCCTCCGCGAGACGCTGGATGGCGACACCCAGCTTCTCCTGGTCACCCTTGGACTTGGGCTCGATGGCGACCTGAATGACCGGCGCCGGGAAGTCCATGGACTCCAGGATCACCGGGTTCTTGTCGTCGGACAGCGTCTCACCGGTGGTGGTCTGCTTCAGGCCCATGACGGCGACGATGTCGCCGGCGCCCACCGACTCGATCTCCTCACGCTTGTTCGCGTGCATGCGGTAGATCTTGCCGATGCGCTCCTTCTTGCCCTTGACGGAGTTCAGCACCGAGGTGCCGGACTCCAGGCGGCCCGAGTAGACCCGGACGAAGGTGAGCTTGCCCAGGTGCGGGTCGCTCATGATCTTGAAGGCGAGCGCGGACAGCGGCTCGTCCTCGGACGGCTTGCGCTTGACGACGACCTCGGGGTCCTTGACGTCGTGGCCCTCGATGGCCTCGACGTCGAGCGGGGTCGGCAGGTAGCGCACGACCGCGTCGAGCAGGGGCTGGACGCCCTTGTTCTTGAACGCGGTGCCACAGAACACCGGGGTGACCGTGACGCCCTCGGACTTGCCGGAGGCGATGGTGATCCGGCGGATCGCGGCGTAGAGCTGCTCCTCGGTGGGCTCCTGGCCCTCCAGGAAGAGCTCCATGATCTCGTCGTCGTGCTCGGCGACGGTCTCGACCAGCTTGCCGCGGTACTCCTCGGCAGCCTCGACGTGCGTGGCCGGGATGTCGACGACGTCGTACATCTCGCCCTTGGCCGCCTCGGCGGACCACACGAGCGCCTTCATGCGGACGAGGTCCACAACGCCCTGGAAGTCCATCTCGGCACCGATCGGGAGCTGCATGACGATCGGGACCGCGCCGAGGCGGTCCTTGATCATGTCCACGCAGCGGTGGAACTCGGCGCCGGTACGGTCCAGCTTGTTGACGAAGCAGATGCGCGGCACGCCGTAACGGTCGGCCTGACGCCACACCGTCTCGGACTGCGGCTCCACACCGGCGACACCGTCGAACACCGTCACGGCGCCGTCGAGTACGCGGAGCGAACGCTCCACCTCGACGGTGAAGTCGACGTGACCCGGGGTGTCGATGATGTTGATGGTGTAGTCACTGCCCTCGAGGGGCCAGTGGCAGGTGGTCGCAGCGGACGTGATCGTGATGCCACGCTCCTGCTCCTGCTCCATCCAGTCCATCGTGGCGGCGCCGTCGTGGACCTCACCGATCTTGTACGACACACCGGTGTAGAACAGGATCCGCTCGGTGGTGGTCGTCTTGCCCGCGTCGATGTGGGCCATGATCCCGATGTTGCGGACCTTGGCCAGGTCAAGTGAAGTGGTAGCCATAAGGCTTCAGTCTTCTCTCGGTCTCGATGTGGGTAGCGACTACCAGCGGTAGTGCGCGAAGGCCTTGTTGGACTCGGCCATCTTGTGCGTGTCCTCGCGCTTCTTGACGGCCGCACCGAGGCCGTTCGAAGCGTCGAGAAGCTCGTTGAGCAGACGCTCGGTCATCGTCTTCTCGCGACGGGCGCGGGAGTAACCGACGAGCCAGCGCAGCGCGAGCGTGTTGGCGCGACCGGGCTTGACCTCGATCGGCACCTGGTACGTCGCACCGCCGACGCGGCGGGACTTGACCTCGAGGGTCGGCTTGATGTTCTCCAGCGCGCGCTTCAGCGTGATGATCGGGTCGTTGCCCGTCTTCTCACGCAGACCCTCCATGGCGCCGTAGACGATGCGCTCGGCGGTGGAGCGCTTGCCGTTCAGCAGCACCTTGTTGATGAGGGAGGTCACCAGAGGAGAACCGTAGACCGGGTCGATGATGACCGGGCGCTTCGGGGCGGGGCCCTTACGAGGCATTCTTACTTCTCCTTCTTGGCGCCGTAGCGGCTGCGGGCCTGCTTGCGGTTCTTGACACCCTGGGTGTCGAGCGAGCCGCGGATGATCTTGTAACGAACACCCGGCAGGTCCTTCACACGGCCGCCGCGCACGAGCACGATGGAGTGCTCCTGCAGGTTGTGTCCCTCACCCGGAATGTAGGCCGTGACCTCGATGCCGCTGGTCAGACGCACACGCGCGACCTTACGCAGGGCCGAGTTCGGCTTCTTCGGGGTGGTCGTGAACACACGCGTGCAGACGCCGCGACGCTGGGGCGAACCCTCGAGTGCGGGCGTCTTGTTCTTCTCGACCTTGTCCTGCCGGCCCTTCCGGACCAGCTGCTGGATCGTAGGCACTACTTCTCCGGTTTCTGTGTGCCGAATGGTGAAGCTAACCTGGAACGACTCCGACCCACGCGGTCGGGTGTGTCGAACCCGCGGACTCCCGCCGCAAAGGGAAGAGCGCGGATTTCGGTGGCCACTGACGGCTCGCCGCGCGGTGAGTGGCACACACGGGAGCCAGGGCACACCCCAGGCACAAGGTCTGAGCGTACCTATCGCACGGACTTCGGTCAAAACAAATGCGAGGCGGCCCCCCGTGACGGACAGGGCATGTCAAGTCCCAACGCCGTCAACGATCTTCGATTTCACGTAGCGCACACACCGCGCCACACCCCTGTCATCGCCCCCGCCGTCAGTCCAGCACGTCCACCGCGATCAGCAGCAGCCAGAACAGCGCCCAGCCGCCGACGGCCAGCCAGCCCAGAACGAGGCCGGTCAGGGCCAGTCCGTCACCGTCCTCACCGGTGCGCCGGATCTCCGCGCGGGCGGTGTGTCCGAGCACCACGGCCGGGATTCCGGTGAGCCCCGCGGTCAGCAGGCACAGCAGCCCGCACACCGCGGACCCGACCGCCCGTCCGTTCTGCGCCGGCCTCGGTGTGGCCAGGAACACCTGCGGCACGGCCGCCACGGGCCCCGGATACGGCGCCGGGCCCTGCGGCAGGTCGGCCACCACCAAGGCCAGCTCCCCCACCGTACGGGCCGCGTGGACCCGGCTGACGCGCCGGTCGAACTCGTCCTTCTCCAGCCGCCCTTCGGCGAACCCGGCGCGCAGCACGTCCACCGCCCGCTCCCGGTCCGCGTGCGAGGCCAGCATGAACGCCGCTCCCCCGGCCGGCCCGTGGGGCGGCGCCGGCCAGTACACGGGCGGCTGCGGCGGGAAGTGACCGGGAAAGGCGCCGGGGTGGGGCGCCGCGGGCCAGTTCTGCGGGCGCGGCGGCTGCCACGACGGTTGCGACGACGGATGCGACACGGAGCACCTCCCGAACCCCCGGCCGGGGTTCTCCCATCATGCGCCCACTTGTCCGCCGCACGGGGGGAAAACGCCGAAGGGCGGCATCCCCGGGGGGATGCCGCCCTTCAGTTCAAGCGCCTTTCGGCTGCTCGCCTACTGGTTGTACGGACCGTAGTCGTAGTCCTCCAGCGGAACGGCCTGGCCGGAGCCCGCGCCGAACGGCGAGTAGTCGATGTCGTCGTAGCCGACGGCCGAGTACATCGCGGCCTTGGCCTCCTCGGTCGGCTCGACCCGGATGTTGCGGTAGCGGGACAGACCCGTACCGGCCGGGATGAGCTTACCGATGATGACGTTCTCCTTGAGGCCGATCAGGGAGTCGGACTTGGCGTTGATCGCCGCGTCCGTCAGAACCCTGGTCGTCTCCTGGAAGGAGGCCGCGGACAGCCACGACTCGGTCGCCAGCGACGCCTTGGTGATACCCATGAGCTGCGGACGGCCGGAGGCCGGGTGTCCGTTCTCCTGGACCACACGACGGTTCTCGGTCTCGAACTTCGAGCGCTCGACCAGCTCGCCGGGCAGCAGCTCGGCGTCGCCGGACTCGATGATCGTCACACGGCGGAGCATCTGCCGGATGATGATCTCGATGTGCTTGTCGTGGATCGACACACCCTGCGAGTTGTAGACCTTCTGGACCTCGCCGACCAGGTGGACCTGGACGGCACGCTGACCCAGGATGCGCAGCACGTCGTGCGGGTTGGTGGCACCCACGGTGAGCTGCTGGCCCACCTCGACGTGCTCGCCGTCGCGGACCAGGACCTTGGCACGCTTGGAGATCGGGAACGCCGTCTCGTCGCTGCCGTCGTCCGGGGTGACGACGATCTTCTTGGTCTTCTCGGTCTCCTCGATCCGCACGCGGCCGGAGGCCTCGGAGATCGGGGCGACACCCTTCGGGGTACGGGCCTCGAAGAGCTCGACCACACGGGGCAGACCCTGGGTGATGTCGTCACCGGCCACACCACCGGTGTGGAAGGTACGCATCGTCAGCTGGGTACCGGGCTCACCGATGGACTGGGCGGCGATGATGCCGACCGCCTCACCGATGTCGACCAGCTTGCCGGTGGCCAGCGAACGGCCGTAGCACATCGCGCAGGTGCCGACGGCGGACTCGCAGGTCAGGACCGAGCGGGTCTTGACCTCCTCGACGCCGTGCTTGACCAGCTCGTCGATGAGCACGTCGCCCAGGTCGGTGCCGGCCGGGGCCAGCACCTTGCCGTCGACGACGATGTCCTCGGCGAGGCAGCGCGCGTACACGGACGTCTCGACGTTGTCCGCCTTGCGCAGCACACCGTCGGCGCCGCGCTCGGCGATCGACAGCTTGAGGCCGCGCTCGGTGCCGCAGTCCTCCTCGCGGATGATGACGTCCTGCGAGACGTCCACCAGACGACGGGTGAGGTAACCCGAGTCGGCGGTACGCAGGGCGGTGTCCGCCAGACCCTTACGGGCACCGTGCGTGGAGATGAAGTACTCCAGCACGGACAGGCCCTCACGGAAGGACGCCTTGATCGGACGCGGGATGGTCTCGTTCTTGGCGTTCGACACCAGACCACGCATACCGGCGATCTGCCGCATCTGCATCATGTTTCCTCGGGCACCCGAGTCAACCATCATGAAGATGGGGTTCGTCTTGGGGAAGTTCGCGTTCATCGCCTCGGCAACCTCGTTGGTCGCCTTGGTCCAGATCGCGATGAGCTCCTGAGTGCGCTCTTCCTTGGTGATCAGACCGCGCTCGTACTGCTTCTGGACCTTCTCGTCCTGCGCCTCGTAGCCCTTGACGATCTCCTTCTTCGCCTCGGGAACGACGACGTCGGAGATGGCCACGGTGACACCGGAACGGGTCGCCCAGTAGAAGCCCGCCGCCTTCAGGTTGTCGAGCGTCGCCGCCACGATGACCTTGGGGTAGCGCTCGGCCAGGTCGTTGACGATCTCGGAGAGCTGCTTCTTGCCCACCGAGTAGTCGACGAACGGGTAGTCCTCGGGCAGCAGCTCGTTGAAGAGCGCGCGGCCCAGCGTGGTGCGCAGGCGGAACGAGTCCCCCTGCTGCCACTCGGGCTCGCCCTCCTCGCGCGCCGGCGGCGTCCAGCCACGCGGCGGGATGGTGCCCACCGGGAAGCGGATGTCGATCGGCGACTGCAGGGCCAGCTCGCCGGCGTCGAACGCCATGGTCGCCTCGGCCGTGGAGCCGAACGCGCGGCCCTCGCCCTTGGTGTCACGGAGTTCGCCGTCGGTGGTGAGGAAGAACAGACCGAGGACCATGTCCTGGGTCGGCATCGTCACCGGACGGCCGTCGGCGGGCTTGAGGATGTTGTTCGAGGACAGCATCAGGATGCGGGCCTCGGCCTGCGCCTCCGCGGAGAGCGGCAGGTGCACGGCCATCTGGTCACCGTCGAAGTCCGCGTTGAACGCGGTGCAGACGAGCGGGTGGATCTGGATGGCCTTGCCCTCGACCAGCTGCGGCTCGAAGGCCTGGATGCCGAGGCGGTGCAGGGTGGGAGCACGGTTCAGCAGAACCGGGTGCTCGGCGATGACCTCTTCGAGGACGTCGTACACGACCGTGCGGCCGCGCTCCACCATGCGCTTGGCGCTCTTGATGTTCTGCGCGTGGTTCAGGTCGACCAGGCGCTTCATCACGAACGGCTTGAAGAGCTCCAGCGCCATCGCCTTGGGCAGACCGCACTGGTGCAGCTTGAGCTGCGGGCCGACGACGATGACGGAACGCGCCGAGTAGTCGACTCGCTTGCCGAGCAGGTTCTGACGGAAACGACCCTGCTTGCCCTTGAGCATGTCGCTCAGGGACTTCAGCGGGCGGTTGCCGGGACCGGTGACCGGGCGACCACGACGACCGTTGTCGAAGAGGGCGTCCACGGCCTCCTGGAGCATGCGCTTCTCGTTGTTCACGATGATCTCGGGCGCGCCGAGGTCGAGAAGCCGCTTCAGGCGGTTGTTGCGGTTGATGACACGGCGGTACAGGTCGTTCAGGTCGGAGGTCGCGAAGCGGCCACCGTCCAGCTGCACCATCGGACGCAGGTCCGGCGGGATGACCGGGACGCAGTCCAGGACCATGCCCTTGGGGCTGTTGGAGGTCTGCAGGAACGCGGAGACGACCTTGAGGCGCTTGAGCGCACGGGTCTTCTTCTGGCCCTTGCCGGTACGGATGATCTCGCGGAGGCGCTCGGCCTCCTCCTCCAGGTCGAAGGACTCCAGGCGCTTCTGCAGCGCCGCGGCACCCATCGAACCGTCGAAGTACGTGCCGAAGCGGTCACGCAGCTCGCGGTAGAGCAGCTCGTCGCCCTCGAGGTCCTGGACCTTGAGGTTCTTGAAGCGGTTCCACACCTCGTCGAGGCGGTCGATCTCGCGCTGCGCGCGGTCACGGAGCTGCTTCATCTCGCGCTCGGCGCCCTCGCGCACCTTGCGGCGCACGTCCGCCTTGGCGCCCTCGGCCTCCAGCTCGGCCAGGTCGGTCTCGAGCTTCTTGGCGCGGGCCTCCAGGTCGGAGTCGCGGCGGTTCTCGATCTGCTGACGCTCGACGGAGACGTGGGCCTCCAGCGACGGCAGGTCGCGCTGACGGCGCTCCTCGTCCACGTACGTGATCATGTACGCGGCGAAGTAGATGACCTTCTCGAGGTCCTTCGGGGCGAGGTCGAGCAGGTAGCCCAGCCGCGACGGAACGCCCTTGAAGTACCAGATGTGGGTGACGGGAGCGGCGAGCTCGATGTGGCCCATCCGCTCACGGCGCACCTTGGCGCGCGTGACCTCGACGCCACAGCGCTCACAGATGATGCCCTTGAAGCGGACACGCTTGTACTTGCCGCAGTAGCACTCCCAGTCCCGGGTCGGACCGAAGATCTTCTCGCAGAAGAGTCCGTCCTTCTCGGGCTTGAGGGTGCGGTAGTTGATCGTCTCGGGCTTCTTGACCTCGCCGTGGCTCCACTGGCGGATGTCATCCGCGGTGGCCAGGCCGATCCGGAGCTCGTCGAAGAAGTTGACGTCGAGCACTATGCGTCAATCCCTCTCAGTGTCGTAAGTCTGTGGTCTGAAACGGGGGCCTGGGGGTCGGCGGGGTCCTCGGGGAGAGGACCCCGCCGGACTCCCGTCAGACCTCTTCGACGCTGCTCGGCTCGCGCCGGGACAGGTCGATGCCGAGCTCCTCCGCAGCGCGGAAGACGTCCTCGTCGGTGTCGCGCATCTCGATGGACATGCCGTCCGAGGACAGCACCTCCACGTTGAGGCACAGGGACTGCATTTCCTTGATGAGGACCTTGAAGGACTCAGGAATGCCGGGCTCCGGGATGTTCTCGCCCTTGACGATGGCCTCGTAGACCTTCACGCGGCCGGTCACGTCGTCGGACTTGATCGTCAGCAGCTCCTGGAGGGCGTAGGCGGCGCCGTAAGCCTCCAGCGCCCACACCTCCATCTCACCGAAGCGCTGGCCACCGAACTGGGCCTTACCACCCAGCGGCTGCTGGGTGATCATCGAGTACGGACCGGTCGAGCGGGCGTGCAGCTTGTCGTCGACCAGGTGGTGGAGCTTGAGGATGTACATGTACCCGATGGAGATCGGGTCCGGGAACGGCTCACCGGAGCGGCCGTCGAACAGCCTCGCCTTGCCGGTCGGCTGCACCATCCGCTCACCGTCGCGGTTCGGGATGGTGTGCTGCAGCAGACCCGCCAGCTCGTCCTCGCGCGCGCCGTCGAACACCGGGGTGGCGACGTTGGTGCCGGGGTCGACCTGGTCGGCGCCGATGACCTGCAGGCGCTGCGCCCAGTCCTCGCCGAGCCCGGAGACGTCCCAGCCGCGGCTGGCGAGCCAGCCGAGGTGGATCTCCAGGACCTGTCCCGGGTTCATTCGGGACGGGACACCCAGCGGGTTCAGGATGATGTCGACCGGGGTGCCGTCCTCCAGGAACGGCATGTCCTCGATCGGCAGGATCTTGGAGATGACACCCTTGTTGCCGTGGCGGCCGGCGAGCTTGTCACCGTCGGTGATCTTGCGCTTCTGCGCGACGTAGACGCGGACCAGCTGGTTCACGCCCGGCGGCAGCTCGTCGCCCTCTTCGCGGTCGAAGACGCGGACACCGATGATCTTGCCGGTCTCGCCGTGCGGCACCTTCAGGGAGGTGTCGCGGACCTCGCGGGCCTTCTCACCGAAGATCGCGCGGAGCAGACGCTCCTCCGGCGTCAGCTCGGTCTCACCCTTGGGCGTGACCTTGCCGACGAGGATGTCGCCCGCGGTGACCTCGGCGCCGATGCGGATGATGCCGCGCTCGTCGAGGTCGGCCAGGACCTCCTCGGAGACGTTCGGGATGTCCCGGGTGATCTCCTCGGGGCCGAGCTTGGTGTCACGGGCGTCGACCTCGTGCTCCTCGATGTGGATCGAGGAGAGGACGTCGTCCTGCACGAGGCGCTGCGACAGGATGATCGCGTCCTCGTAGTTGTGACCCTCCCACGGCATGAACGCCACGAGCAGGTTCTTGCCGAGGGCCATCTCGCCGTTCTCGGTGGCCGGACCGTCGGCCAGGACCTGGCCTTCGACGATCCGGTCGCCCTCGTTGACGATGACCTTCTGGTTGACCGACGTGCCCTGGTTGGAGCGCGAGAACTTGTGCAGGCGGTACGTGATGTACGTGCCGTCGTCGTTGGCGGTGGTGACGTAGTCCGCGGAGACCTCCTGGACCACACCCGCCTTCTCGGCCTTGACCACGTCGCCGGCGTCGACGGCGGAGCGGTACTCCATGCCGGTGCCGACGAGCGGGGCCTCGCTCTTGATGAGCGGCACGGCCTGGCGCATCATGTTCGCGCCCATGAGGGCACGGTTGGCGTCGTCATGCTCGAGGAACGGGATCATCGCGGTGGCGACGGACACCATCTGGCGCGGCGACACGTCCATGTAGTCGACGTCGTCACCGGGGACGTAGTCGACCTCTCCGCCACGACGGCGGACCAGGACGCGGCCCTCCTCGAACCGCATGTCGTCGTTGAGCGTGGCGTTGGCCTGCGCGATGACGAAGCGGTCCTCCTCGTCGGCGGTCAGGTAGTCCACCTCGTCGGTGACCTGGCCCTCGACGACCTTGCGGTACGGGGTCTCCACGAAACCGAACGCGTTGACCCGGCCGTAGGAGGCGAGCGAGCCGATCAGACCGATGTTCGGGCCTTCGGGCGTCTCGATCGGGCACATGCGGCCGTAGTGCGAGGGGTGCACGTCACGGACCTCGAAGCCGGCCCGCTCACGGGAGAGACCACCCGGACCGAGCGCCGACAGGCGGCGCTTGTGGGTGAGACCCGACAGCGGGTTGTTCTGGTCCATGAACTGCGACAGCTGGCTGGTGCCGAAGAACTCCTTGATGGAGGCGACGACCGGCCGGATGTTGATCAGGGTCTGCGGCGTGATCGCCTCGACGTCCTGGGTGGTCATGCGCTCGCGCACGACGCGCTCCATACGGGCGAGACCCGTACGGACCTGGTTCTGGATCAGCTCACCCACGCTGCGCAGGCGGCGGTTGCCGAAGTGGTCGATGTCGTCGGTCTCGACGACGATCGACTGGCCGCTGTCGCCGACGGTCTCGGTCTCGCCGGCGTGCAGCTTGACCAGGTACTTGATCGTCGAGATGACGTCCTCGGTGGTGAGCACGCCCGCGTTGAGCGGGGCGTCGGCACCGAGCTTCTTGTTCACCTTGTAGCGGCCGACCTTGGCGAGGTCGTAGCGCTTGGGGTTGAAGTAGAGGTTCTCGAGCAGCGTCTGCGCGGCCTCACGCGTGGGCGGCTCGCCCGGACGCAGCTTGCGGTAGATGTCGAGCAGCGCGTCGTCCTGGCCCTGGGTGTGGTCCTTCTCCAGGGTGGCGCGCATGGACTCGTACTCGCCGAACTCCTCGAGGATCTGCTCGGTCGTCCAGCCGAGCGCCTTGAGCAGAACGGTGACCGACTGCTTGCGCTTGCGGTCGATGCGGACACCGACCATGTCGCGCTTGTCGATCTCCATCTCCAGCCAGGCACCCCGGGACGGGATGATCTTGGCGGAGAAGATGTCCTTGTCGGACGTCTTGTCGATGGAGGAGTCGAAGTAGACACCCGGCGAGCGGACGAGCTGCGACACCACGACACGCTCGGTGCCGTTGATGACGAAGGTGCCCTTGTTCGTCATGAGCGGGAAGTCGCCCATGAAGACGGTCTGGGACTTGATCTCGCCGGTCTCGTTGTTGGTGAACTCGGCGGTGACGAAGAGCGGCGCGGCGTACGTGAAGTCGCGGTCCTTGCACTCGTCGATGGAGTTCTTCGGCGGCTCGAAGCGGTGGTCGCGGAACGTCAGCGACATCGACCCGGAGAAGTCCTCGATCGGGGAGATCTCCTCGAAGATCTCCTCCAGACCGGACTTGGTGGGAACGTCCTGACCGTTCTCGAGAGCCTTCTCGACGCGAGCCTTCCAGGCGTCGTTGCCGAGCAGCCAGTCGAAGCTCTCGGTCTGGAGCGCAAGAAGGTTCGGAACCTCGAGGGGCTCCTTGATCTTTGCAAAGGAGATGCGCAGCGGGGCGGTGCTGGCGCCGTTGTTCGTATTCGCGGTCGAGGCAGTGCGCGAGGCGGCCAAGAGGGGGTCCTTCCGAGGGCTCGGACTCACTACGCGCGTACCGGTCCCTCTCTCAGGCTCACGACGGGAAACCCCAGCTCAGGGAAGTTCGGCGTCGGTGCTCGAGTGAGGGCAGACCCCTGGTGACGGGCAGGGGACAGCTAACAGGCAGCGCAAAGGGTCAGTGTAGCCACTTGGCACACTGATGTCCAGTCCCGGCTTCGGAGACCCTCGTTTTTCTCAACGCCCTCGTCTTCGACGCCCTCGGCCCGTTGCCCTCGACGCAGGATGATCCTGCCCTCTTCGCCGTCGATCCATGCCTCGGATTCGGATCGTTGTGACGACGCGTCCTGAGAATTGCGCGCTGCGTGCGGTTCGTCAAGGCCCCCCAGCCGGAACGGGGCCTTCCGGAGGCACAACGAAGATCACCATACCCCTCGCCAGGACGAGTGCAAGGCAACCGTGATCCCCCTGCGGATACGCCGAAGAGCGACCACCCGGATGGATGATCGCTCTTCGGTGCGTTCGCGTTACAGCCTCTTCAGGCCGCGGTCACGCGGGTGAGGTTCGCGGAACCCCGTGAGGTGTTACTTGACCTCGACGGAGGCGCCGGCACCCTTGAGGGACTCGGCAGCCTTCTCCGCGGCCTCCTTGGTGACCTTCTCGAGGACGGGCTTCGGGGCGCCGTCGACGAGGTCCTTGGCCTCCTTCAGACCCAGGGAGGTCAGCTCGCGCACGACCTTGATGACCTGGATCTTCTTGTCGCCGGCGCCGGTGAGGACGACGTCGAACTCGTCCTGCTCCTCGGCAGCCTCGACCGGGGCGCCGGGGGCGGCCGGGCCGGCCACGGCGACCGCGGCGGCGGCGGTGACGTCGAACTTCTCCTCGAAGGCCTTCACGAACTCGGAGAGCTCGATGAGGGTCATCTCCTCGAACTGGGCAAGCAGCTCGTCCTGGGTGAGCTTCGCCATGATGGCGGTCCTTCCACTCGATCGGCGGGTGCCGGATGTACTGGATGTGGCGGGCGTACGTCGGCCCGCTGCGACCCTGGCCGCCTCATGCGGCAAGGGTCAGAAAGCGAGCCGAATTACTCGGCACCGCCCTGCTCGGCCTGCTTGGCACGGAGCGCGTCCACGGTGCGGACGAGCTTCGAGGGCAGCGCCTGGAAGAGCTGAGCAGCCTGAGACTGCTTGCCCTTGAAGGCACCGGCCAGCTTGCTGAGCAGAACCTCGCGGGACTCGAGGTCCGCAAGCTTCTTGATCTCGTCGGCGGACAGCGCCTTACCGTCAAGGACACCGCCCTTGATGACGAGATTCGGGTTGTCCTTGGCGAAGTCACGGAGACCCTTCGCCGACTCCACCGGGTCACCGGTGACGAAGGCGACAGCCGTCGGACCGTTGAACAGGTCGTCCAGCGTGGTGATCCCGGCCTCGTTGGCCGCAATCTTGGTCAGCGTGTTCTTCACCACGGCGTACTTGGCGTTCTCACCGAGCGACCGGCGCAGGGTCTTGACCTGCGCCACGGTGAGACCGCGGTACTCGGTAAGCACGGCAGCGGTGGAGTTGCGGAACGCTTCCGTCAACTCGGACACTGCGGCAGCCTTGTCGGGCCTCGCCATAGAGCCTCGGCCTCCTTCCGGGTGATTCTGACCGCGCGGACCCGAAGGAGGAGACTGGAAAAAACGAAACGCCCCGGCGCAGGCGCTCGGGGCGGACTCGACCGGGCGCCTACGCGTGAGCGCGTCTGCTCCGGGAGTACTTCCACTGACACCTGCGCGGGTCGCCCACTTTGCAGTAGGTCCTTCGGCCACCACACCCTCAGGTGAGCGTGCGGCAACGACCAGCGGTCTTTGGCTTCTCGAGGAGAGTACGTGACTCGGGCACCGACGGGCAAATCCGGTGCTCAGCGGCTTCCGGCGGCACCCTTGGAGCGGGCCAGCTCCGTGAAGTCACGGGTGTCGGAGGCCGGGGGCGCCTCGGCGACGACACGGAGCCCGTAGTCGCGGTAGTAGGCGGTGCTGACCAGGCTGCCCTGAGCGGTGTCGGCCCGCTCCACCTTCTTGACCAGCAGGTTCCGGTGGTCGATCCACAGGTCGACCGTCTCCGTGCGCACCCCGGCCTGGTCGAGCTGCCGCTTCAGCCCGGCCAGCTCGCGCGCGCTCAGCCCGCTCTCCCGGCCCGCCAGGTCGGCCACCCGGATCCGGCCCCGGTAGTGCGTGGCCCGGGCGCCCCGGACCCGCTCGGTGCCCACCCGGCGTACGTCCCCGGAGGCCAGCAGCATCTTCACCGACTGGTTGGGGGTGGTGTTGCGCATCTGGTCCTTCAGATACATCCCGAAGCCCTCGCCGCCGCGCACCAGGTCGGCGTACCCGTACTTGATCCAGTGCCTGCCGCCGGCCCGCTTGGCGAAGGTGTCGCTCATCCGCGCGTAGTAGGCGTCCGGGAGGTAGCGGGCCGTGAGGGACGGGGTGCCGGCCTTGCGCATCGCGGTCGCCAGGGCTCCGCCGGTGTAGCGGATGGTGAGGTGGCCGGTGACTCCGTCGTGCCAGCGCAGGGCGCCGTCCGAGGAGAGGGAGAGGGCCGTGCCGTAGCTGAGCGTGGAACGCACCCGGACCGACTCGGCGCGGTCGGTGGAGTGCTCGGCGGAGCGCAGGGCGGCCAGCGAGCGGGCCCGGCCGTCGTCGTGGGCGTCGCCGCACGCGGCCGGAGCGGACAGGGCCAGCGCCATCGCCGCGAACCCCGCCCGGCGGACGTTCGTGCTCCTCATCCGGTCCCCCACCCCTGTACGCGTCTGTCCGCACCGTAACCCAGCGGTGCTCCCGGCCGGGAGGGGAGGCGCGAAAGGGGAGGACCCCGCACCCGGAGGGGGTGCGGGGTCCTCGACCTGCGTCACGCGTCGCAGACGCGGCTACCGGTGAGCGAAGGCTCAGACGGCGGCCGGGTCCTCCTCGACGAGGAGGTTGCGGGTGCGGTTCTGGTCCACCAGGATGCCGGGGCCCATCGTGGTGCTGATGGCGGCCTTCTTGATGTAGCGACCCTTGGCGGCGGACGGCTTCAGACGGAGGATCTCCTCCAGCGCGGCGCCGTAGTTCTCCACCAGCTTGTCGTCGTCGAACGACGTCTTGCCGATGATGAAGTGCAGGTTCGAGTGCTTGTCGACGCGGAACTCGATCTTGCCGCCCTTGATCTCGGTCACGGCCTTGGCCACGTCCGGGGTCACGGTGCCGGTCTTCGGGTTCGGCATCAGACCACGCGGGCCGAGGACGCGGCCGAGGCGGCCGACCTTGCCCATGAGGTCCGGGGTGGCGACGACGGCGTCGAAGTCCAGACGGCCCTTCGCCACCTCGTCGATCAGCTCGTCGGCACCGACGATGTCGGCGCCGGCGGCACGCGCGGCCTCGGCACGGTCACCGGTCGCGAAGACCAGGACCCGAGCGGTCTTACCAGTGCCGTGCGGGAGGTTCACGGTGCCACGGACCATCTGGTCGGCCTTGCGCGGGTCGACACCCAGGCGGAAGGCGACCTCGACGGTGCCGTCGAACTTGGTCGTGGAGGTCTCCTTGGCGAGACGGACGGCCTCGAGCGGGGCGTACAGCTTCTCCCGGTCGACCTTGGCGTCCGCAGCGCGGAGAGCCTTGCTGCGCTTGCTCACAACTTGCTCCTGTGTGTTCTGAAAAAGGAGTCGTGGTGTACGGGCCGAGCAGGCCCTACCACGCGCGACCGCCCGTTCGGCAGCCGCGGGGAACTACGAAGGTGGGGCTCAGCCCTCGACCGTGATGCCCATGGAGCGCGCGGTACCGGCGATGATCTTCGCCGCGGCGTCCAGGTCATTGGCGTTGAGGTCGGGCATCTTCGTGGTGGCGATCTCGCGGACCTGCGCGTCGGTGATCTTCGCGACCTTGGTCTTGTGCGGCTCGCCGGAGCCCTTCTCGACACCAGCGGCCTTGAGGATCATCTTCGCGGCCGGCGGAGTCTTGGTCACGAAGGTGAAGGAACGGTCCTCGTAGACCGTGATCTCCACCGGGATGACCCAGCCACGCTGCGACTCGGTCGCGGCGTTGTAGGCCTTGCAGAACTCCATGATGTTGACGCCGTGCTGACCGAGCGCGGGGCCGACCGGCGGGGCCGGGTTCGCCGCACCGGCGTTGATCTGGAGCTTGATGAGCCCCGTGACCTTCTTCTTCTTGGGAGGCATAGCTCTCCGGGTCCTTTCGATTCGGGTCCTGCCCGCGTAAGGGGACCAACCCGGACGCAGGCATACCGCACAACGATAGCGGGTATAGATGTGCGGCTAAAAACCGTGCAGGTCAGACCGGCTACGAGAGCCGGTCTGACCTGCACGGAAGCGTGTGACCTGAAGAACTAGTTCTTCTGGATCTGGTCGAAGCTCAGCTCGACCGGGGTCTCGCGGCCGAAGATCTCGACGAGGCCCTTGACCTTCTTCGAGTCGGCGTTGATCTCGTTGATCGTGGCCTGGAGGGTGGCGAAGGGGCCGTCGGTGACGGTGACCGAGTCGCCGACCTCGAAGTCCAGCACCTGGACCTCGACCTTGCGCTGCGGGGCGGGCTTGCCCTCGGCCTCGGCGGCCTCGCGGGCGGCCTTCTCCTCGGCCTCCGGGGCGAGCATCTTGACGATCTCGTCCAGGGTCAGCGGGTACGGGTCGTAGGCGTTGCCCACGAAGCCGGTGACGCCGGGGGTGTTGCGGACGACACCCCAGGACTCGTTCGTCAGGTCCATGCGGACCAGGACGTAACCCGGGAGCTTGTTCTGCTTGATCGTCTTGCGGTCGCCGTTCTTGATCTGGACGACCTCTTCCTGCGGCACCTCGGCCTGGAAGATGTAGTCCTCGACGTTCAGCGAGACGGCGCGCTGCTCCAGGTTCGTCTTCACGCGGTTCTCGTAACCCGCGTAGGTGTGGATGACGTACCACTCGCCGGGCAGCGTGCGCAGCTCCTC
Source organism: Streptomyces sp. BK022 (assembly GCF_004217355.1). Lineage (NCBI taxonomy): Bacteria > Bacillati > Actinomycetota > Actinomycetes > Kitasatosporales > Streptomycetaceae > Streptomyces > Streptomyces sp. BK022. The sequence goes on along the minus strand of NZ_SHKU01000002.1, from coordinate 168,807 downwards.
GCGGAGCGCGGCGATGGGGTCGACCGGCTCGGCCGGCTCCTCCTCGACGACCTCGACGGCTTCCTCGGCCTCGGCGATGTCGTCGCCGGCCTCGTCCGCCTCGCCGGTCTCGACGACGTCCTCTTCGACCTCGGTGACCGCTTCGGCGGGCTCGCCCGCAGCGGCCTCGGCAGCCTGGAACTCGTCCTGCTCGTCCGCGCCCTCGACGATGTCGAGCTCGGCGTCCACCGCCTCGGCGGTTTCTCGGCGAGGCTCGGTGGCGTCGTTCAGGTTCGGGTCAGACACGATGGCTGCTTCTTCCTGGATACATAGGGGTGGAACATGCGAAAAAAGGCGCCGGTACCACGGCGCCCTTCGCTCTTGGCTCAGCCGAAGACGTACTTGGCCGCGTGGTTGAGGCCATAGTCAATCACGGTGACCAAGCCAATCATGATGACGACGAAGACGATCACGACGGTCGTGTACGACGTCAGCTGATTGCGGGTCGGCCAGACGACCTTGCGGAGTTCCGCGATGATCTGGCGGTAAAAAGTGGCAAGACGCTTCAGCGGGCCCTTCTTGGCACGCTTGCCGCCCTTGCGGGGCTTCTTGGCATCCGACAGCTCGTCCTGGGCATCAGGCGTGTCGATGGAGCCCACGGCGTCCGTCATGCGTCCTCACCTGATCCCGGAATCGTGGCCGTGCCGCGCCCGGTGAATTCAGAGCCGCACGGCGGTGCATTGCTGTACGTACATGCGCACACATCCTGGCGGTGTGTGTAGCAGGGCCGGAGGGACTTGAACCCCCAACCGCCGGTTTTGGAGACCGGTGCTCTACCAATTGAGCTACGACCCTTTGATGTCCCCCAACCTACCGCATCCGCCCGACCGCCCGGTGTGATGCGGTCACGCGGTGGCTGCTGGAGGCCAACGAGGAATGAGTGTACGTGCTCCACGGCCCGGCGTCGAACAGAAAGTGCCCGGCCGGGCGCCCGGAGTGGAAGATCGTCCAGGCCGCGGCCCGGATTCGGACCCTTGTTCCGCCGGCCGCCCGGTGCTGTTCAGTCTGTGAAACCCGTGTGCCCGCCGTGTTTCCGGTCTGGAACGATGGGGCCATGAGCGCTGCAACCCCTCCCACCGAGCGCCGGGTCTCCGCCCGAGTCGGCGCGATCTCCGAGTCCGCCACCCTCGCCGTGGACGCCAAGGCCAAGGCCCTCAAGGCCGCCGGGCGTCCGGTGATCGGCTTCGGCGCCGGTGAACCCGACTTCCCGACCCCGGACTACATCGTCGAGGCGGCCGTAGAGGCCTGCCGGAACCCGAAGTTCCACCGCTACACCCCGGCCGGCGGCCTGCCCGAGCTGAAGGCCGCCATCGCCGCGAAGACCCTGCGGGACTCGGGCTACGAGGTCGACGCCTCGCAGATCCTGGTGACCAACGGCGGCAAGCAGGCCATCTACGAGGCGTTCGCCGCGATCCTCGACCCGGGCGACGAGGTCATCGTCCCGGCCCCGTACTGGACCACCTACCCGGAGTCGATCCGGCTCGCGGGCGGTGTCCCGGTGGAGGTCGTGGCCGACGAGACGACCGGCTACCGCGTCACCGTCGAGCAGCTGGAGGCGGCCCGCACGGAGAAGACGAAGGTCGTCCTCTTCGTCTCGCCGTCCAACCCGACCGGCGCGGTCTACAGCGAGTCCGAGGCGGAGGCCATCGGCCGCTGGGCCGTCGAGCACGGCCTGTGGGTGCTGACCGACGAGATCTACGAGCACCTGGTCTACGGCGACGCCACCTTCACCTCGCTGCCCGCGATCCTGCCCGAGCTGCGGGACAAGTGCATCGTGGTCAACGGTGTCGCCAAGACGTACGCGATGACCGGCTGGCGGGTGGGCTGGGTCATCGGTCCGAAGGACGTGGTCAAGGCCGCGACCAACCTCCAGTCGCACGCCACCTCCAACGTCTCCAACGTGGCGCAGGCCGCCGCGCTGGCCGCCGTCTCCGGCGACCTGAAGGCCGTGGCGGAGATGCGCGAGGCGTTCGACCGGCGCCGCCGGACGATCACGCGGATGCTGAACGAGATCGACGGCGTGCTGTGCCCGGAGCCCGAGGGCGCCTTCTACGTCTACCCGTCGGTGAAGGACCTCCTGGGCAAGGAGATCCGGGGCAAGCGCCCCGCGACCACGGTCGAGCTGGCCGCGCTGATCCTGGAGGAGGCCGAGGTCGCGGTCGTCCCCGGTGAGGCGTTCGGCACGCCGGGCTACCTGCGGCTGTCGTACGCGCTGGGTGACGAGGACCTGGTCGAGGGCGTCAGCCGGATGCAGAAGCTGCTGGCCGAGGCGCGGGACTGAGGTCCTTCTGAAGCGGGGCGCACCCTCCTCACGGCGAGGAGGGTGCGCCCCGCTTCTGTGTGCGAGCAAGACCACGAAAGGGGAACCGGCTACCGGTGTGGCCTCCCGGTGCGGCAGGATCTCTGGATGGAGCGTGTACGTGATCTCTCGGAGCTTCCCAAGGCCCATCTGCATCTGCACTTCACCGGCTCGATGCGCCCCGGCACCGTCCTGGAGCTGGCCGACAAGTACGGCGTCCGGCTGCCCGAGGCCCTGATCGATGCCCTGACCAGCGGCGAGCCGCCCAGACTGCGGGCCACCGACGAGCGCGGCTGGTTCCGCTTCCAGCGGCTGTACGACGCGGCGCGCTCGTGCGTGCGCGAGCCCGAGGACATCCAGCGGCTGGTCCGGGAGGCCGCCGAGGAGGACGTCCGGGACGGCTCGGGCTGGCTGGAGATCCAGGTGGACCCGACCTCGTACGCCTCACGGCTGGGCGGGCTGATCCCGGCGCTGGAGATCATCCTGGACGCGGTGGACACCGCCTCCCGCGACACCGGGCTCGGGATGCGGGTGCTGGTGGCCGCGAACCGGATGAAGCACCCGCTGGACGCCCGCACCCTGGCCCGGCTCGCGGTGCGGTACGCGGACCGGGGCGTCGTCGGCTTCGGCCTCTCCAACGACGAGCGGCGCGGCATGGCCCGCGACTTCGACCGTGCCTTCCACATCGCCCGCGAGGGCGGCCTGCTGTCGGCGCCGCACGGCGGTGAGCTGACCGGCCCGGCGTCGGTGCGCGACTGCCTGGACGACCTGCACGCCACCCGGATCGGGCACGGAGTGCGCGCCGCGGAGGACCCGCGCCTGCTGAAGCGGCTCGCGGACCGGGGCATCACCTGCGAGGTCTGCCCGGCCTCCAACGTGGCGCTCGGCGTCTACGAGAAGCCCGAGGACGTCCCCCTGCGCACTCTGTTCGAGGGCGGCGTCCCGCTGGCCCTCGGCGCCGACGACCCCCTCCTCTTCGGCTCCCGGCTGGCCGCCCAGTACGAGATCGCCCGCCACCACCACGCCTTCACCGACGCCGAACTCGCCGAACTGGCCCGGCAGTCGGTGCGCGGCTCGGCGGCGCCCACCGAGACGAAGGAGCGTCTGCTGGCGGGCGTGGACGCGTGGCTGGCCGAGCCGGTGAGCGCATGAGGCTGACCGTGTTCGGCGCCACCGGCGGGGTGGGCGGCGAGATCGTCCGGCAGGCCCTGGACGCGGGGCACGAGGTGACGGCCGTCGTGCGGGACCCCGCCCGGCTCACCGTCACCGGGGAGCGGCTGCACGTGGTCCGGGCCGACTTGTCCGAACCGGAGGCGGTGCGCGGTGCCGTGGCGGGCCGGGACGCGGTCCTGTCGGGGCTGGGGGCGCGGTCCCGCAAGGCCGCGGGGGTGACGGCCGGGCTGACCCGCGCGGTGCTGGCCGCCATGGCGGCGGAGGGGGTGCGCCGGCTGGTGATCGTCAGCGCCGCCCCGGTGGGCCCGGCCCCCGAGGACGACGGCCCGCTGGACCGCGCGCTGCGGTCCGTGGTGTCGGCGGTGCTCAAGGACGTCTACGCCGATCTGCGCGAGACGGAGGCCGAGCTGGCCCGCAGCAGCGCCGAGTGGACCTCGGTACGCCCGCCGCGCCTGCTCGACCGGCCCCTGACCGGCCGCTACCGCACGGTGGCCGGCGGCTTCCCGCGCGCCGGCCGGACCATCGGCCGCGCGGACGTGGCGCACGCGATGCTGGCGGCGCTCGGCGACCCGGCCACGGTCCGGCAGGGGGTCGGGGTGGCGTACTAGCCGCCGGCGCCGTCAGACGCTGACGCCCACCGTCACCGGCTCGTTGACCAGGGTCACGCCGAAGACGTCCCTGACCCCGGCGACGACCTCGCGGGCCAGCGCGAGCAGGTCCTCGGTGGTGGCCTCGCCCCGGTTGGTGAGGGCCAGGGTGTGCTTGGTGGAGATGCGGGCGGGCCCGGTGCCGTACCCCTTGGTGAAGCCGGCCTTGTCGATCAGCCAGGCCGCGGAGGTCTTCGTGAGCCCCTCCCCCGCCGGATAGGCGGGCGGGACGGCGTCCGCGCCGAGGTGCTCGCGCACCCGGTCCCGGAAGGCGGCGAACCGCTCCTCGTCCAGGATCGGGTTGGTGAAGAAGGACCCGGCGGACCAGGTGTCGTGGTCCTCGGGGTCGAGGACCATGCCCTTGCCCGCGCGCAGCCTCAGCACGGTCTCGCGGGCGTCGGCCAGCGGCACCCGGTCGCCGGGCTCGACGCCGAGCACGCTCGCGGTCTCCGCGTACCGGACCGGCGCCGACAGGCCGCCCGCGTCCTGGAGCTCGAAGCGGACGCGGAGCACGACGTAGCGCTCGGGGTCGGCCTTGAAGCGGCTGTGGCGGTAGGAGAAGGCGCACTCCTCGCCGGTGAGCGTGACGGTCTCCCCCGCGCGGCGGTCGTAGGCGGTCACCTCGGTGATGGTGGAGGAGACCTCCTGGCCGTACGCGCCGACGTTCTGGATCGGGGTGGCGCCCGCCGAGCCGGGGATGCCGGCCAGGCACTCGATCCCGGCGAGCCCGGCCTCGACGGTGCGGGCGACGGCGTCCGTCCAGACCTCGCCGGCGGCCAGTTCCAGGGTGGTGCCGCGCAGTTCGACGCCACGGGTGGCGATGCGCAGGGCGGTGCCGTCGAAGCCCTTGTCGCCGATGACCAGGTTGGAGCCGCCACCGATGATCAGCAGCGGGGTGCCGCTGCCGTCGGCCTCGCGGACGGCGTCGATCACCTCGGCGTCGGTGGTGGCGGTGACCAGCCGGGTCGCGGGACCGCCCAGCCGGAAGGTGGTCAGCGGGGCCAGGGGGGCGTCGTGGAGTACGTGCACGGAGGCAAGACTACGGGGCGGGGCGAACGGTAAGGGGCGCCCGCCATTGCCGGACGCCCCTTACTTCTGCCGCTGTGCCGCGGCCGCCGGTCAGGCCAGCCGGACGACCGCCCGGGACATGCCGAGCACCTTCAGGCCGGCGCAGGTCGCGGTGAGGTCGACGCGGACGGTGTTGTCGTCGAGCTTGGCCGCGACCTTGGCCGAGACCTCGATCAGCGCGCCCTTGTCGTCGTCGGGCACGACGACCGGCTTGGTGAAGCGGACGCCGTACTCCACGACGGCGGCCGGGTCACCGGTCCAGTCAGTGACGACGCGGACGGCCTCGGCCATGGTGAACATGCCGTGCGCGATGACGTCCGGCAGGCCCACCTCCCTGGCGAACCGCTCGTTGTAGTGGATGGGGTTGAAGTCCCCGGAGGCGCCCGCGTAGCGCACGAGGGTGGCGCGGGTCACGGGGAAGGTCTGCGCCGGGAGTTCGGTGCCGACCTCGACGTCGTCGTACGCGATCTTCGCGGTCATCGCTGCTCAGACCTCCTCGGCCGCGCGGGCCACCAGCTTGGTCCAGGCGGTCACCACGTGCTCGCCGGACGCGTCGTGCACCTCGCCCCGGATGTCCAGGATGTCGTTGCCCGCCATGGACTTGACGGCCTCGATGGTGGAGGTGACGGTGAGCCGGTCACCGGCGCGCACCGGGCGGGTGTAGGCGAACTTCTGGTCGCCGTGCACCACGCGGCTGTAGTCCAGGCCGAGCTGGGGGTCCTCGACGACCTGTCCGGCGGCGCGGAAGGTGATGGAGAACACGAAGGTCGGCGGGGCGATCACATCGGCGTGCCCGTACGCCTGGGCGGCCTCCGGGTCGCGGTACGCCGGGTTGGTGTCGCCGACGGCCTCGGCGAACTCGCGGATCTTCTCCCGGCCCACCTCGTAGGGCTCGGTGGGCGGGTAGGTACGCCCCACGAAGGACTGGTCGAGCGCCATGGGCCCGGTACCTCCTGGTCTAGCGGAGTGAGTACAAGGGGAAAAACGACTTGAGGCCGCCCCCCATAGTGCCGGGGGCGACCTCAAGTACGAGCCTGAAATTATCGCGTTTCGCGGTGCGCGGTGTGCGCATTGCAACGCGGGCAGTGCTTCTTCATCTCCATGCGATCCGGGTTGTTACGCCGGTTCTTCTTGGTGATGTAGTTCCGCTCCTTGCACTCCACGCAGGCCAGCGTGATCTTCGGGCGGACGTCGGTGGCAGCCACGTGAGTGCTCCTAGGACGAACGGATGGGCTAGTTCAACGCATGTAAGAGTAGCCGATCGAAGGACCGACCCCGCAATCGGCTACTGTCAGTAGCGGTGACCGGACTTGAACCGGTGACACAGCGATTATGAGCCGCTTGCTCTACCGACTGAGCTACACCGCTTTGATGAGATCGGAACCCGCCTTGCGACGGGTACCTCTCACACCAGAGCCCCAAAACGGAATCGAACCGTTGACCTTCTCCTTACCATGGAGACGCTCTGCCGACTGAGCTATTGGGGCGAGCGAGGAAGACATTACACGGTCCGCCGCCGATCGCCCAAATCCGTATCGGGGCGCCCATCGCGGGCCGTCTCCCCTGCCTCCGAAGCCGCTCCGGCACCCCTGAGAGCCCGGTGCCACGCCGGTACGACTATTGCCCTCCTGCGCGGTCCACACGGCCGCCGACCCTACGCTCGGACACTCTGCGTGATCTTGCTCCGTGTTCCCCCGCCTCAGGAGTCCGAGCGCCCTATGCCCGACAGCCGGCAGCATCCCCCGCCCGCCCCCGACCAGGGCTCCCTCGTGCTGTGCGGGGCGCGGCTCACCGACGGGCGGACGGTCGACGTACGGCTGGGCGGCAGCCGTATCGAGGCGGTCGGCACGGCGGGCACCCTGGCCCGCGGGCCGGCCCGCGCCGGTGCCCCCCGGGTGGACCTGCGCGGCTACCTGCTGCTCCCCGCCCCCGCCGAGCCGCACGCTCACGGCGACACCTGCCTCACCGCCGAACCCCCCGGCCCGCCCTCGGCCACCCCCGAGGAAATGCAACGCAGAGTGACCGAGGCGACCCTGCTCCAGCTCGGCCACGGCGCCACGGCGGTACGGGCCCATGTGCGCGTCGGCGACGTGCAGGGGCTCGGCGCGCTGGAGGCGGTGCTCCAGGCCCGCCGTTCGCTGCGCGGGCTCGCGGAACTGACCGCGGTGGCGATGCCCAGGCTGCTGACCGGAGTCGCCGGTGCGGACGGGCTGGCGATGCTGCGGGACGCCGTGAAGATGGGCGCCGACGTGGTGGGCGGCTGCCCCGACCTGGACCCCGATCCCATCGGCTACGTGGAGGCGGTGCTGGAGGTCGCCGCCGAACAGGGCTGCCCGGTCGATCTGCACACCGACGCGGCGGACTCGGCCCGGCTGTCCCGGCTCGCGGCGATGGCGGGGGGCCTGCGTCCCGGCGTGACCCTCGGCCCGTGCGCGGCTCTCGCCCGGCTGCCGGCCGAGACCGCGCACCGCGTCGCGGACCGGCTCGCGGCCGCCGGGATCACGGTGGTCTGCCTCCCCCAGGGCGGCTGCGCCGGCACCGAACGCCGGGGCACCGCGCCGGTACGGCTGCTGCGCGCGGCCGGGGTGCGCGTCGCGGCGGGCAGCGGCGCTCTGCGGGACCTGGCCAACCCGGTGGGCCGGGGCGACCCCCTGGAGGCGGCGTACCTCCTCGCCTCCGCCCACGGGATGCGCCCGGCCGACGCCTACGACGTGGTGAGCGCGTCGGCGCGGGCGGTGCTGGGGCTGCCGGAGGTGCGGGTGGAGGCGGGATTCCCCGCCGAGCTGCTGGCGGTGCGCGGGGAGGAGCTGGCGGGGGCGCTGTCGCTGGCGTACAGCAGGATCGTCGTGCACCGGGGGCGGGTCGTGGCCCGGACCAGCGCGGTGCGGGAGTACTGCAACTCGGCGGCCGAGGCGGAGCTGGGGCTGCCTCGGCAGGGCCGCAAGAGGCTGTCGTAACAGCCTTTTATCTACGGCGAGTTGGGCCACCCGTGGCAGGGACGGCCGCCCTGTGCGCCCCCGGTTGCCGCCGTGCGCCGCGTCCCTGCCGGGGGACGTTCTCCGGGTGAGGCCCGCCCCGTGGGGCGGATGGGTCGCGGCGGGCGTACGGTCGTAATCATGCGCACTGTCATCGCCGGAGGTCATGGTCATATCGCGCTGCGGCTGGAGCGGTTGCTCTCGGCGCGCGGGGACGAGGTCGCGGGCATCATCCGCAAGCCGGAGCAGGCGGCGGATCTGCGGGCGGCCGGCGCCGAGCCGGTCGTGCTGGACCTGGAGTCCGCGTCGGTGGAGGAGGTCGCGGAGGCGCTCAGGGGTGCCGACGCCGCCGTGTTCGCGGCCGGCGCGGGTCCGGGCAGCAGCAAGGAACGCAAGGAGACGGTGGACAAGGGCGCGGCGATCCTGTTCGCCGACGCGGCGGTGCGGGCCGGGGCGCGCCGGTTCGTGGTGGTGTCCTCGATGGGCGCGGACCCCCGGCACACCGGCACCGAGGTCTTCGACGTGTATCTGCGGGCCAAGGGCGAGGCGGACGCGTACATCGCCGCGCAGGACGCCCTCGACTGGACGATCCTGCGCCCCGGTTCGCTGACGGACGAGCCGGGCACGGGGCTGGTCAAGCTGGCGGCGCACACCGGACGCGGCAAGGTCCCGCGGGACGACGTGGCGGCCGTGCTGGCGGAGCTGGTGGAGTCCTCGTCGACGGCGGGGCTGACGCTGGAGCTGATCGAGGGGTCGGTGCCGGTGGCGGTGGCCGTGAAGGCGGTCGCGGGGAACTGAGGCGGCCCCGGCGGGGCTGCGGCGCCGGCCGGAGCAGCGGGGCACCGGCGCCGGCGAGGCGGCTTCAGCGGCGCTGTGGCACCGGTCCGGGCAGCAGGGCGCCCACGCCGGGGAGACGGTCTCGGCGGGGCTGTGGCACCGGTCCGAACAGCGGTGCGCCCACGCCGGGGAGACGGTCCCGGCAGGGCTGCGGCCGCGGTCAGAACAGCGGGAGCTGGCCGGGGAAGTCGGGGACGACGTAGCCGTCCAGCGTGGGCTGGGCCGCGCCGATCTGGGCGTGCTGCCGGGAGCCCGCGCAGGAGACCATCTCCTGGCTCTCCCGCGCGCCGGGCGGGTCGTGGCGCGCGAAGCGGCCGGCGACGACGGCGATCTCGCGGTGGCACACGGGACAGGTTCTGCGGCGCGAGGACATGGGACCAGTGTGCCCTGGGGGTCCGACAGGGCTGTTACTCACTTTCGGGTGACGCGTGCGGGGTGGCCGGGGTGGCGTGGCCTGGCGAAACGGGGACCAGGTCCAGTGATCACAAGGGCTCTGCCTCTTTCACCGCGTCAACTTGGTGCATTCTTCCTATGAATGGACGTTACAGCCGAGAGTCACGGAAACATGGGCGCTCGGTAACACGGTTCACGTTTCCACCACATGTCCTCCGCATCCCGCCAAAGTGGTGTCTGCGCGGCCAGCAGGTCGCCATCCGCACACCGCACGCTTTCCGCCCCGGCTCGTCCCGTGGGCGGGTGCCCGCACCTTGCAGGAGACCCTGTGACTTCGTCTTCCGTGACCGCCCGTCGCCTGGCCGCCGCCGCTCTCGCTGCCGGGGCGCTGGTCGGAGCGGCGGCCCTGCCGGCCACCGCCGCGGACCGCTCGCACCGCGAGCACGTCGAGATCAGCCGCGTGCAGTACGACTCCCCCGGCTGGGACAACGGCTCCAACCGCTCCCTCAACAACGAGTGGGTTGAGGTCACCAACAACTCCCGCCACCGCGTGAACCTCGACGGCTGGCGGCTGACGGAGGACCGGCGCGGAGCCTCGTACACCTTCCGCCACTTCAGCCTCGGCGGCCACCAGACCGTCCGCGTCCACACGGGTGTCGGCCGCGACACCGCCCGCGACCTCTTCCAGGACCGCCACGACTACGTCTGGGACAACCGCCGCGACACCGCCACCCTCCGCAACGACACCCGCCGCGTGGTGGACAGCGTCTCGTGGGGCGAGCGCGGCCAGCGCTGGGACGACAACCGCGGCCACGACGGCCGGGGCCACGGCCACCGCCGCTGATCCGTCGCCCTGACGGGCGGGTCCGGACTCACCATGACCGGCGCGGCACCCTTCTGGGGGTCCGCGCCGGTTGTCGCCGTGGTCCGCCGTGGAACCGACGGGCCCGTCGTGCGGGACTACAGGCCGGGGCCCGCGGTCGACGTACCCGCGTGCTGTCCGTCCGGGCGATGCGGGGTCTCGGCTCTGGGACGGGGCACCGAGACCTGGACATCAGGGAGGGACGCCTCCGTGAACTGAAGTACCAGGGCTGCCTGTAGCCGTGCCTTCAGGTCGACATCCTTTACTTCGCCCACGAGTTGGATGGCTTGCCGCACACCCCGCTCTGAGCGCATGTCTTGCCGCAGAAGCCTGGTCTGGCCTTCCAAGTGTTCAAGTGCGCGCCGCGCTTGACGGTGAAACAGAACGCCGACGACGCCCGTCACTACGCCGGTCACATTGGTCACCATCGTGGCGTAGAGATCCCCTGTTGTCTCGGAGCGCCAGATCGCGAGCCCCACCCCTACGAAGAGCATGAGACAGCCGAAGCCCGAGAACACCAGACTCACGAGCGAGCTGCGCTGAGCCTGAGTCAGTCCGTGGGCGTAGTAGTCGGCGAGGAGCACGGCGAATCGCTGCTCTTCCAACTCGGCACGCCGCTCTTCGACGGCACCTGGCTCGAAGTGGATGTTGTACGTCGTGGTGTTGTGTGTGGTCGAGCCGGACCGGGCCTGCTCGGTGTCCTGGTCGCTCTCCTCCTCGGTCGCCGTTGGATGCTCAGGCAGCTTGAGTTCGATCCCCCGATCGGGGCCCACAGTCAGCTGCAGCTCTCGCCGGAGACGATCACGGTTCTCGTTGACGTCACGCCGGTAGGAAACGCTCGCCTGCCGAAGTGCCACGCCCGCTGCCGCCAGGCCCGCAGCCCCGCCGAGCACACTGGCGACATTGTTCATATGAGAAAGATCCATAAAGCTGGCCACTCCATGATCCTGGCATCCGGCAACAGCGTCCGTAAGGGATTCGCGCGGGCGTCGCCCCAAGTCGATCTTGCTCCGACGGCCGGCGGGTCCCTTTCATGAGACCGGCTACGGGGAGGCGTGGGCGGCCACGATGATTCGAACGGGCACCGGAAACGAAGAAACCCCCTCCGACCTGCCGTAATGGCTGGTCGGAGGGGGTTTTCCCCAGTGTGGCGGCGCCAGGATTCGAACCTGGGAAGGCTGAGCCGGCAGATTTACAGTCTCGCTGCGATCACTGCACCACACCCTCTCTGACCTGCAAGTTTGACGCAGCCACACAGTTCGCCGCCCCTTCCGGTCCGCTCCCCGTCCGGATCTTGATATGCGACCCGGATGAACCCACGCCTCCCCGCGACCCAAGGATCAACGACGCTCGGATCACATCCTGGGCAAGCTGTGGACTGCGCCTCAATCCCTACCGGCTATTCGGGTTCAGATTCTCCAAGAACCAATTCGCAATCTCCAGCGCGCCCTCATAGAGAGATATCGCCCTGTCCCTATTAAGCCCTTCGCTTTGCCCGTGAGCGATTCGATGCCGCCGATTAACAAGAAAGGAGAGGTCACGTGAAAGTCTCGCATCGTCAGCGTCAAGGAGATCCTTAAGGCTCGCCTCGAAATCACCTCCGAACCGCCCCGCCAGCGAAAGAATGTTATCTGGAGATGGATTCTTGGTTCTGACTATCCAAGATTGAGAAAATACCCGAACCGGCCCCCCGGACTTCCCATCAATGTAGGCCCTGGCGCATTCAAAGGTAACTTGCTCCAGGTATCCGCAGACTCTCACTATGAAGAATCTAACAAGCCAGATCTTCTCGTCGTCCGTGCGGTCGACGGGGGGATTCTTCACCCACTCTGCCAAGGATTCGACATCCTGACGCAAATGGATTACATCACGAGGTGGCCACGACGGCGACATACCGCTCCCTAGATAGCCGCAAACGTCTTCGTGGCCATATCGAGACGCTTTCGAACGTACTCTTCAGTCGCGGTGGACCCGGAGATGGTGGGTGCCGTTTCACGGTTAGTGGTGAATACGCGCACAGCATCTGCGACCGAGTCCGGTGCTGGCACTGTACCCCCGTCAAGCCTGCGCATGAGCCCGACGTACAACGCCTCAGCGAGTGCTGCGTTGACCTGCGAACTCTGAAACCTCAGGGCAGCCCGACCAGGGCCCGCGAGCAACAACTTCGACGCATCACTGAACAGCTTTTCCAGCTTGTGATTGTCGAGACCTTCAAGGTTGCGATGCTTGCCCAGGAAATCGTTCAAGAACTTTTTCTGCGGCCTAAAATAGCCAGCCGAATTTTGATAGAGAGCCAGAATCCGCAGGATCAACTCTTGATCCCGCAGACGGAGAGACTTGCTGCCGTAAAGCTGCCTCCAGTCTTTGTTCTTGTTTAGCCTCTCCAGGAAGTCAACAAAAGTGCCGGGATAAAGGGCGATCCGGATTTCATGAGGCGTGAGCTGCGTTCCGCCAGAATTCAGCCGTTCAAACACTTGATAGATCGCTTCGAGCGACTTGCCACTGCCGTCGGTTTTGACAATCGTCGCCTGAATAAAGGTATTGTCAAGCGTACGTCGCTGTTCCGGGAGAAGGGTGCGATATGTCAGGCCCTTAAAATCATCAGCGACGTTTTCGAGGGCGAACTCTCGGCCGGCATGGACACCCTCATAGAAGGCGCGGAGTGTGCGTAGTCTTTGCTGACCATCAAGGACCAAGTACCTGCGGTCGACTTGCTGAACTAGCATGATACCTGGAATTGGGTACCCCATTAGAAGGGATTCAATGAACCTATCCATCTGAGGTCTACGCCATACGAAACCGCGCTGGAACCCAGCAACCTCTAGAGAATCGTCCCCGTGCCCGAATGTGGGAATTACAATGTCGCCACGGGTAAGTCGGCGGACCAGCCCTTCAGCGTCGAAGTCAGTTCCTGTATATGTAACTGGTTCAGCTTCGGCCTCAGCAGCCGCAAGATCTTCCTGTTCCTCCGGGGTGAGAGATTCTTCTTCTTTGAGGTGAGCGTCGACTTCGCCGTCAGTCATGGGACCAAGATAGGCCACGGAAGGGGAGATTGGGCAGAGAGATCCGCCCAACGGCTGCTGGCCTGACGCCTACGTCAGACCGTGCTTGGCACGGTCAGAGCGCCACATCGGCCCAAGTGCCGCCAATAGTGGCATCTCCGGTCTCAGGGGCGGAACAACCAGGCGGCGTCACCGCGATCAGCGCGCACCTGCACCTCAGACCCCATGTGGGCCCAATGGGACAGGTTCTCCCCCATAAAGATCGCCACGCGCACGACCGAACTACGCCTACCCTCGGGTGGTTACGCTGGTACGCACCACGGCAGAACGGGGAGTGCTCCGCGCATGGGACCCAAAACGACCAAGGTCTACGAGACGCTCCGGGAACGGCTCGCATCGGGGCAGTACGTACCGGGCGACAAGTTCCCGTCCGAGCGTTCCTTGACGGAGGAACTGGGCATCGGACGCACAGCCCTTCGGCAAGTGCTGGCTCGCCTCGTGTCCGAAGGAGCGCTAGAGGTGCGAGGGCGTAGCTCGTACCGGGTGCCCGGCGCAGTGAGCGTGAGTACCCCTGAAGGAATGGAACCCTGGCAGATCCACGGCGAGCGCGACCTCTACGACAACCAGTGGGTCAAGCTGCAACTCTGGGACGTAGAGCCTCCCGGCGTAAAGCGTTTCGAACATCACGTCGTCAAGCTTCAGCACGTCGCAATCACGGCGGTCGTGGACAACCAGGACCGCGTCCTAATGATGTGGCGCTACCGGTTCGTCCCCGGCCGATTCGGCTGGGAGTTGCCGGGCGGCATCGTGGACAAGGGCGAGACGCCGGCGGACGCGGCACTTCGGGAAGTCGTTGAAGAGACGGGCTGGCGCCCGTCCGCCCTGGAACACATCGTCACCTACCAGCCGATGGTCGGCATGGTGGACTCCCCGCACGAGATTTTCGTAGCTCACGGCGCAGAGAAGGTGGGCGAGCCCACCGACCTGGAAGAGGCCGGGCACATCGAGTGGGTCCCCCTATCCGACGTTCCGGGACTCATGGCGCGGGGTGAGCTACTCGGCTCAGGGACTCTCGTTGCGCTGCTGCACATCCTTGCGACCCGGAACCGGCCTGCCCCTACAGATGCTGGCTGAGCAGATCTACACGCCTGCGCTGCCGCACCGACCCGGTGCGGCTTGCCAGTAGCCGCGCCTGCCTGAGATGGGTGTGTGCGTCGTCATACTCGGCTCGCGCCAGATGGGCGTGCGCCAGGTCCGTGTGCAGGCCGGCGCGCGCTCGAACAAAGGTGGGGTCCATGCCCTGTAGCGCGTCGTAGAGGCTGCTCACCGCTTCAGCGTCTCCGAGCAAACCGAGCACGTTGCCACGCCAGCGCGTCAGGTGTGAGCCATTGAGGAAGATGCTCAGCATGTCCGGGTCACGGTCTTCGGTGCCGTCCGGAATGCATGCCGAAGCCTTGTCCAGCGCGCGCCGGCAATCGTCCACCATGCCTGCATGGGCGCACAGTTCAGCTTCGGTGGCGTGCAGCCAGGCCCTTAGACGAGGTGACCCAGACTGCCCTAGGGACCGTTGAGCGTCCCGGACCAGCTCAACGCCAAGCGCAGGGCGGCCGGCTGCGCACAGTACGAACGCCTGCTCCCCCATCGCGTGCGCCAAATACATGGGCGCCTCAGCATCGCGTGCGGCGCTTTTCGCTGTCTCGTAGTGGCGCCAGGCCCGTTCAACCGCTCCGGAGTCGACGGCCTGCCACGCCGCAAGTGTCGATGCTCCCGCGAGCGCCAGCGCGACTGGCCGGCGTGCGCTCGGCAAGACCGCGAAGTTGAGCGCGTCTTCGAGTGCCGCAAGGTGCCCCGTCATCTGGTCGATGAGTCCGGCCGCACCCATCTGGCGATCCATAGACCGCAGAATCTCCGTCTGCGCGTTGAACGTGTCCACCATCGAGGTGCTTACGCTGCTGGCGGCATCAATCCTGCTCAACAGGTCGTCGTAACCGTCAGCGGTGGGCATGACCGGGGCAGTGGGCGCACCCCTCAACTCCTCGTCGGTTGCGCCGAGAAGCTGTCGGAGCAGGCTGGCGTACCGATCCGAGATCGTCCGTTTGCCGTTCTCCCACTCGGAGACGTACACCCGCAGGCTCGCCGTGGAGGCGATGTCGGTGAGGTGCTGCCGGGCGTATCGCTCAATCTCCCGAATGAGCCGTTCCTGCGACCAGCCGCGCGCCGTTCGCGCTTTTCGAAGTCCTGAGTCCACGGGTCCCGCCTGGTGTCGGTTCCGATCTCTGCATCTCCAGGGTGCCGCAGATTCGCGCAGGTCAAAAGGGGTTAACAGGCCGATGGTTAAGGGCTGTTGGCTACCGAGCGCCCCTCCCCGAGCGGTCTCCTGAAGAAGCACCGCGACAGGGGATCACCCCCGAAGCCAGCGAACCAGTTGACATCTGGTGCGCACCAGATGCAGTCTTCTGGTGCGCACCAGAAATCGGGATCGCATCCGGTTCGCGGTGCTTCGGAGGGGCCCTTCTTTGGGCTGCTCCGACGCAGAGGGCGGGGACGCTGCAATCCCGCTAAAGGCCAGGTGAAACAGGGTTTCGGCCCGTACTGGCGAGGTGGCCCGGCGACCGCGAGCAACGGCCGGAGAGTGGGGACAGCGGTCCCCCTTGCAGTGCGAAGCCCGTGTTCGTCGCCTCGGAAGGAATACCTGTGATCAAGCGAAAGCGTTAGGCGCGGCCGTGATCGACCGGCATGACCGCGCCGCTTCATCCCTGGTCCCTCGCCTCGTTCGAGGGCGGCGGACGATCGGTCGCCTACTTCCGTCTCGCGGTGGCTATCGCCGCGCCGGTTGCCTCCCTCGCCCGTCCGGCCACGCCGTGCGCGTCGGCTGTACGGGCGGGGTGGTGGGGAGCCGGAACCCCCCGACTTCAACGGCGTGAGCCCCCGGAGTTGCAGCTCCGGGGGCTCTGTTCGGGCCGTTCCTCCGTGGAAGGAACCACGACCCATGAACCACGTTGTCACACTTCAGGACGCCATCACCGCGTTCGCCGACTTCATGGAGCCGACAAGCGCGGAGCTGGACGCGATCGAGCGGGAGATGCCCGTCATCCTGGCGGACGTTGAGCTGCTGGACGCGCACATCGCCACCATCGACCGCGCCCCGACCGAGCTGGACACCCGCCGCGTCCGCCGGGCCCGCCGCCAGGCGCTGGCCGCCCGCGTCGCCTGGCTCAACCGGGCGGCCGGTGCGAGCCTTCCCGGTGGTGCGGCATGACGTCGCAGGCTGTAGAACGGGCGGCGGTGCCGCCGCTGACCCGCCCGGAAATGGGGCTTGCCGGTGTGGGGGCGCTGGCCGCGGCCGGTGTCGGCGCGCTCGGTCTGATCTCCTCGTTCGACGCGGTGTCGTTGGCCGCGGCGCAGTGGGGGTTCGGTGAGCCGTGGATGCTGCCGGTCGGTATCGACACGGCGATTCCGGTGTTCACGGTGGCCAACCTGCTGTTGATCCGTATGGACATGGCGTTGGCGTGGGTGCGGTTTGTGCCCTGGGTGCTCACGCTGGTCACGTGCGGGCTGAACGTCGCGGCTGGGAGCGGGGTGTGGGCGAAGGTCGCGCACGGGACGATGCCGCTGCTATGGGTGGTGTTCTCCGAGATCGGCGCCCACATCTACGCGGTGCGGATCGGGGCGGTGACCGGCCGGCGTATGGAGAAGATCCGGTTCTCGCGGTGGTTGCTGGCGCCGCTGTCGACGTTCGCCCTGTGGCGGCGCATGACCCTGTGGGAGGTGACCTCCTACAGCGCAGCCCTGGGCATGGAGCGGGAACGGCTGTTGGCCCGTGCGGACTTGCACGAGCGGTTCGGCCGCGGCTGGCGCCGGAAGACGCCCCGGCGTGAGCGCGTGATGCTCCGCATGGGCGAACTCACCCCCGCCACCACAACCGCGCCCGCGGCGGTTGAGGCCGACCCGGACCCGGAGCCCATGCAAGCACCGGAGTCGCCGGCGCCCCGCCCGGCGCGCAAGCGGCCGGCCAAGCCGAAGCCTGCTGCCGGTCAGCGCACCGCGGCCGAACTACTGGCCGAAGCCCGCAAACTGGCGGCTGGCTGGTCGGATGACGCGGTCAACGCGGAAGCGCTGCGGAAGGCCCTGCGGTGCGGGTCGGCGCCGGCGCGGCAGGTGCGTGACGCCCTGCTCGCCGAACGCGCGGAAGCCCGCTCCGTGCACGCCGTGGACGCCACTCCGGTTGAGGCTGAAGGGGTGGCGGCATGAGCACCCCGACCAATGCCCTGTTAGCTGCCCTGCCCCTACTGGCGGGTTGGGCGGGTCATGTGTGGTGGCTGCAACGCTGCCTGAACACCGCCCGCCGGGACCCGCTCACGGGGCTGGTCACCCGCGACGGGTTCACCCGCCGCGCGACCACCCTGCTCAAGGACCCGCAGGCAGTCGTCGTCCTCGCCGACGTCGACAAGTTCAAGCAGATCAACGACGTCCACGGGCACGCCGCGGGCGATGCGCTGCTGAAGGCGACCGCGGACCGCCTCGCCCATCACGTGGGCCGGACCGGGGTCGCCGGCCGGTTGGGGGGCGATGAGTTCGCCGCCGTGCTCATCGACCCGCACGGCACCGCCGCCGACATGCTGACCCTGCTACACGGCGTACTGGCCCGCCCCATCGACGGCCACGACCCCGCCGTACACACCACGGTCTCTCTCGGCTGGGTGCGCGCCGCGGATTTCCCTGCCGATGACCTGTCAGGGTTGCTGCGCCGGGCGGATGAGGCGATGTACGCGGCCAAGCAAGCCCGCTCCGGCACCCGCCGCGCCGGCTTGGGCCGGTTGTTCGCCAGTGTCGCCGGGCGCCGCTCCGGCCGTGCCGGAGCCCGGTCGGATGGGCCCGTGGTGGGGGTGGCGGTCTGATGTCCGCCTACGCCAAGTGCTTTGACCCCTCCGGGGCCCGGTTCGGGATACCCACCTACCCGTGGCACTTCGCCCCGGACGGCTACGCCACCCGCCGACAGTTGCGCGCCTCCGGGCTGCGTCCGGGCGGGCAGGAGGTGGCCGCGCAGATCATGCGCACGCACCGCGGCCGGAAGGCGGGGGTGCAGGTGGCGTTCCTCTACCGCGTCGACCGCGCGAAGCCGGTGCGGCCGATGACGTCCCGGAAGTGGGGTGCGCTCGCGCTGGCGATGCTGGCCCGCCGCACCTGCCCCAACTGCCGGATCACCTACGGCTACTGCATCCCGACCTCGCTCGGGATGTGCGTGGCCTGCGCCTACCCCGACGACGAACAGTGCGCCGCCTGAACCCTTCCGCGTGGGGTCCGGTCACGACCGACCAAAGCAGCGACCGGGCCCCTCATCCTCCTGAGAGAAGGACGAAGCCAGTGAAGCACCCCGACGACGACAACGAACTCTTCAACCGACTGGAAGCCGAACTCGCCGCCGACTCCGGCGGCGACGTAGTCGACCTGAACGCCGCCCGATCGGCCCGTGCAGAGTCGACCGACACCGCCGCCGACCGGTCGGCCGACACCGGCCCCGGCGGGTCGGGCCTTGAGTCGGGCGACCCGAGCGGCAGGGTGTTGGTCGACTCGCCGACGCTGAAGGCGGCCGGTCCCGGCTACCTCGGTCGGCTCGCCGGAGCCAAGCGCCGCGCGGTCATCCCGCTCTGGCTGCGCTCGCTCTCCGAGCTCAAGACCGCCTCCGGGTGGGTGGCCCGCCACTACGCCCACACCGCCGGCTACCACGCTCTACGCACCCCCGTGTATGCCGCGCGGCTCGCCCTTCAGGCGCCGGCCGGAGCGGCGCGGTTCGTGGGCGGCACGATGCGGTGGGTCGCCGACCGCGAGGGCGAACCCGTCCGACTCGCCGCCGTGCGCCGCGAGGACGCCGCCGAGTACCTGAAGCTGTCCCGACAGCGCGACGGCCGGGTCCGGCTGCGCACCCTGGTCGCCGTGCTCGCTCTGTTCGTGGGAGTCGGGGCGGCGCTGGCCATCTACGTCCTCGCCCCCGACTGGCTGCAAGCCCTCTCGACCGGCGCCCTGGTGCTGGCGCTGGGGTCGGCCGGCCGGAAGGCGGACGCGCCGGTCGTCCACAAGGCTGTGGAACTCCCCGACGCACCGAAGCTGACCAGTGACATCGTGCTCCGCGCGCTGGGGGCACTGGGCATTCCGGCGATCAATCAGGCGCAGGGCAAGGGGCGGGACGGGTTCGCGTTCACCGCGCCGATCACCCGCGACGGTCCCGGCTGGCGCGCCGAAGGCGACCTGCCGTACGGCGTCACGGTCACGGACGTGATCGAGCGCCGGGACCGGCTCGCCTCCGGTCTGCGCCGGCCGCTGGGCTGCGTGTGGCCCGAAGCGGTCCCGGATGAGCACACCGGCCGGCTGGTGCTGTGGGTCGGTGACCAGGACCTCAAGTCCGCGCGCAAGCCCGTGTGGCCGCTGCTGAAGTCCGGGACGGTGGACCTGTTCAAGCCCGTCCCGTACGGCACCGACCAGCGCGGACGCTGGGTCGAAGTCACCCTGATGTTCATCGCCGGCGTCATCGGCGCGATCCCCCGCATGGGCAAGACCTTCCTGCTCAGGCTGCTGCTGCTCATCGCCGCACTCGACCCGCGTGCGGAGTTGCACTCCTACGACATGAAGGGCACCGGCGACCTGGACCCGGTCGGAGAGAAGGTCTCCCACCGGCACGGCGTCGGCGAGGAAGACGAAACCCTCCAGTACGCGCTGGCCGACTTCCGTGCCCTGCGCGAGGAATTGCGCCGCCGCACGAAGGTGATCCGCTCTTTGCCGCGGGACATCTGCCCGGAGTCGAAGGTGACCAGCGAACTCGCCTCCAAGCGGTCCCTGGGATTGCACCCCATCGTGATCGGGGTGGATGAGTGCCAAGTGCTGTTCGAGCACCCCGAGTACGGCAAGGAGTTCGAGGAGATCGCCACCGACCTGGTCAAGCGCGGCCCGGCCACCGGAATCGTGCTCCTGCTGGCCACCCAGCGACCCGACGCCAAGTCACTGCCCACCGGCATCAGCGCCAACGCTGGCGCCCGGTGGTGCCTGAAGGTCATGGGCCAGACCGAGAACGACATGGTCCTCGGCACTAGCAGCTACAAGCGCGGGGTGCGCGCAACCATGTTCGCGTGGGGTGACAAGGGCCTGCACTACTTCGTGGGTGAAGGCTCCGATGCCCGGATCGTGTCCAGCACGTTTGTGGACGCGCCCGGCGCCGAAGCCATCGCCGCTCGCGCCCGCACCATCCGCGAGAAGGCCGGACTGCTGTCCGGCTACGCCCTCGGCGAGGCACCCGAGACGGTCACCGGCCCGGCGTACGACCTGCTCGCCGACGTCGCGGCGGTCGTTGCGGGGAAGGAGGAGCGGGTGTGGAACGAGCGGATCGCCGCCCGCCTCGCCGAACTCCGCCCCGACGTCTACGCCGGGTGGAAGGGCGAGAACGTCACCAGCGCGCTCAAGCCGCACGGCATCAAGACGCGGGACGTCGCCGGCATGACGGACGACGGAACCCGCACCACCCGGCGCGGCATCGCCCGCGCCGACCTCCTCAAGGCGATTGCGGAGCGTAACGAAAAGCCGGGCGCCGCATAGGCCCGAACCGGTGCTACCGGTAGCAGCCACACCTGCTACCGGTAGCACCCCCGCTAGCACCCCATCCGGGGTCTCACCTGTGATCTAGCGGATAGCACCCCACCAGCGGAAACCCCCTGAAAACCCGCCCGGAGGGACCCTCATGACCCCCATCGTCCTTGCTATCACCTGCCTGATAGCCGTCACGTTCGGTTACGTCGGACTGTGTGTGGCCTCGCCGTTCGGCGACTGCCGCCGCTGCCACGGCATGGGCCACGCCCTCAAGCACGACCGCAAGGGCCGGTTGAAGCGCGGCAAGGACTGCCGCCGCTGCCGCGCGACCGGCAAGCGCATCCGCGCCGGCCGCTGGCTCTACAACCGGTGGGCCCGCATCTACCGCGCCGGTACCGACACCCCCCGAACGGAAGGCTTCTGAGCGATGGTCCTCGACATCTCCGCCGTGCTGTTGTTCGGCGCCGCCTCCGCCTTCGCCGTCCGCACGCGTTCCGCCAACGTGGGCGCCGCCCTGGTCCTGTTCCTGTTCGGCTTCTTCGCCGCCGGAACCGGCGCCTACGGCCCGATTCACGACCTCGTGCAGGCGTTCGCCGACGCCCTGTCCGCCCTCGGCAAGTAGGGAGACCCGACGTGAACGAGCCCACCCGCCGTCACACGACACCCATGGCGGCGCCGGAAGTCCACCAGCCCATTCCCCTCGTGATGCGGCCGGCTGCACCCATCCCCGTCCAGCCGCTCAGCGCGCCGAGCGTGGTGAGCGTCGTCCTCCCAGACGGCCGAATGGCCACCGGCTACGCCATCGACCCTGTCCAGCCGGAACCGGTTGCGGCCAAACCGGTCGTCTCCCGCGCGGCGGTGAACGTTGCCCTCGGGGGCGTCGGGTTCCTCGCCGTGTGCGGTGGACTGCTGCTGCTCACCACGTTCATCGCCGCCCTCACCGCGCTGGTCACCCAGCTCATCACCCTCGCCGCGGTGCTGTTCGGTGGGTTCATCGCCGTGCAGGTGCTCGGCGCCGGCAGCCGCGGCGGCGGGACCACGGTCAACATCCGTAAGGCCGTGATCAAGCGCAACCACTTCCACCGGTAGCGGCATGAGTGCCCCGCCCGGTGCAGTGAGACTGCACATCTACCCGATGAAGTTCAGGGCCGCGTGTGCCTACGTCGACCGCATCCACCGTCACCACGACGCTCCGCAGGGGCATCAATTCTCGCTGGGCGTGCGGACCGATGCCGGCCTGCTGGTCGGGGTGGCCATCGTCGGTCGTCCCGTCAGCAAGGTCCTGGACGACGGGCTCACTGTGGAAGTGACACGGCTGGCCACGGACGGAACGCCGAACGCCTGCTCTGCCCTATACGCAGCTGCATGGCGCACCGCCCGCAGCGCAGGCTACCGACGGGCAATCACCTACACCCAAGACGGCGAAAGCGGCGCCAGTCTGC
Organism: Streptomyces sp. BK022; assembly: GCF_004217355.1. NCBI lineage: Bacteria > Bacillati > Actinomycetota > Actinomycetes > Kitasatosporales > Streptomycetaceae > Streptomyces > Streptomyces sp. BK022. Next base: position 146,495 of record NZ_SHKU01000002.1, on the reverse strand, counting down.
GCGCCGCCGGCTGGCGCAAGACTGCTGAGCTGCCGGCCCGACCTGGCTGGCACGCCCCCAGCCGTCCCCGCCGCACACTCGGCACCGAACACGTGGCCCGCACACGGTGGGAGATCACCACCCACAACGCGCCGCCGCTGCCCGCACCGTATGACGAAAGCCGTGACGAAACCCGCGGCCGGGGAAGGCGTAAGCGCTGCCCGCTGTGCCGTAAGCCGATCACGGCAGCGGCCACCGGGCGGCCCGCCCGCTACTGCTCGCCGGCCTGCCGGCAACGCGCCTACCGCCAACGCACCCGCTGACTCCGCCTACGCGGCGGGGCCGAGAGGCCACCCGGCGAAGCCATCGGCGGTCTGGTAGACCAGACCGATCTTCTGTTCCGCGAGAAGCTGCTGAACATCAGGCGTGGGCGCGCTAGGCAGCAGAACGGCGACGCGCAGCGTCTCGTGTCCGGGGACGCGGCGGCGGTAGTCGGCCAACTGACCAATAGCCATGCGGACGTTGGCCCGGGTCGTGACTCCCTTCGCCTCGAACAGCACGTGAGCGGTCGCGTCGTACAGGTCCGGGGTCAGCGTGCCCGGCTCGCCCTCGATGGTGAACTGGAAGCTGTGGGTGTGGTGCCCGGCTGCGCTCAGGTGGGCCACGAACGCCTTGACCAACTGGCCTTCCCGACGCAGGACCTTCCGCTGCCCCGCGGGAACATCCATGACCGTCTCGGCAGTCTTGTGCTGCTCGGTCTTCTTGACCTTGGTCGCGTCCTGCGCCGGCAGCGTGACCGGCTCCGGGATATCCACCACCGGTTCGGTGATCTCGTAACCGGTCTTCGTAGCGGCCTGCTGACGATCCGCGTCCGTCCACGCCGGCGTCGTTCCCGGCGCGGGACGGAACCGGAACACCAGTACATTCCGCATCACGCCGTTCTTCCCCGGCCCGCGGCGCACGTCGTACGGCTTGATCAGGTCCACCACCATCGGCCCGATGTACCGCTGCTGCACGGCGCCACTGCCCGGCACGGTGCCGTGGGCGACGAACAGATGAATCTCCCGGTTCTTCTTCGCCGCGGTCAGCAACGATCCGTTGCGGTCGGACGGCTTCTGATCCCCGTTCGCGCCGGCGCCGGTGTACAGGTACAGCGGTCCGAACTCGTCGTCGTCCGCGCGGCCATCGAAGGTGTAGCCGTACTCCTCGCCCGCGTTCGGGTCGGAGTACACGAACACCTTGCCCGCCGCATCGGCCGGCTCGATCCCCTGGTACTTGCCACAGCCGTAGACCGCGGCGATCTCCTCACGGCTCGTGAGCACACCCGGCGAAAGATCAAAGGTCGTCGTCATGCCGGCGACCATAACCGCCCCCACTGACAACCTGCTGCCCGCTTTCTCGCAGGTGGCAGGCGAAAGGGCGACCCCCAATCCGACCAAGAACCGGGGCCGCCCTCATCCAGCACGCGGAAGACGAACTGGAGACCACCAGCATGACGCAACAGACCCCGCTCCGGCGAGTGGCCCTCACCCTGGCCGCCGCGGGACTCCCCGTACTGCCCCTGCGCGCGGGCAAGGCACCGTTCGGGAACTGCCGCACCTGCGTGGACAACGCGTGCGGCGGCCGGCCGAACATGAAGACCCCCGGACCGTGCCACTGTGCCGGCGTCTGCCACGCGTGGGCTGCCGCCACCACAGACCCGCGCGTCCTCACCTCCCCGCCGTGGACGGCAGCATGGCGCCGAGCGGTCTGCGTCGCCTACCATCCCGGCGCCGCCGGGCTGACCGTGGTCGACCTTGACGACCCGGTGGCCGTTGCATGGGCCCGCGAGGTGTTGCCCATTACCCGGACCGTGCAGACGACACGCGGTGAACACTGGATCTACCGCGGCGCCATGGCCTCATCCAACGCGGTCCGGCCCGGCGTCGACATCAAGTCGACCATGTCCTACGCCCGCTACCTCGGCCCCGGCACCGGCACCCTGGCCGCCCTGCCGGAAGCCGTGCGAGCGCTGGCCGTGAAGTCGTCCACCGCGACCCGGCCGGCGCCGCACAGCGGCGTGAACGTGCCCACGCTGGGCGGGGGAGGCGAGTGCCCGCACCGTACCCCCACCTATCTGGATCGTGGCATCGCCATGGCGGAGCGGCGCATCACCGAGGCACGCAGCGCGGTGCACGCCACCGTGTATCGCACGTTTCTCGCGGTGCTCTCCAAGCACGGCCGGTGCGGCTGCCTCACCGAGACGCACACCGCGCGCCTGTTCACCGCAGCGCAGGCCAAAGGCGAATCGCCCCGGCACTGCACCGAGGCGTGGACCAACGCCCTGACCACCTTGGGACTGTGACCATGTCTGAGGACGAGAAGAACCCGGCCCGCGAGGTCATCACCGACTACGCGCAGGCGCACTTCCGGTACTTCCGCACCGCCGACGGCACGGTGTACGCGCAGAAGAACGGCCATCCCGTGGCGCGTCCGATTCGCTCGCAGGGCACCACGGGAAGCCACCGGCAGGAACTCATGGTCGGCCTGTTCCGCGACGGCCGCGGCGTGTTCAACGGCACGGCCATGAAAGAGGCGCTCGACTTGATCGAGGCGTTGGCGCTGACCGAGGGCGTGCAGCCCGTGCACATCCGGGTGGCTCCCGGATTCGACGGGGCGACGTGGCTGGACCTTGGCCGTGCCGATGGGCAGTCCGTGCGTATCCACCCCACCGGGTGGGACATCCGCGTCCCGGACCCGCAGGAAGTCTGCTGGCGGCGCACCCAGCTCACGGGGGAGCTGCCCGTGCCGGTGAAGGACACCGATGGCAAGGGAATCGATCTCCTGATGCGGCTGTGCAACTTCGCCACCGCCGAGACCGAGTGCCTGGCCATTGCGTGGCTCATCGGCTGTCTCGGTCCGACTGTGCCCGTCCCGGCGCCGTTTCTCACTGGCCCACAGGGCGCGGGGAAGTCCACCGGGGGTCGGATGCTCGTGCGGATCATCGAGGGTATGACGGGCGACCTGCGCCGGGCTCCGAAGGATGAGGAGAACCTAATCACGGCGGTGGCGGCCGGGTGGGTCACTGCCTTGGACAACCTGTCCCACATGACGCCGGAGCTGTCGGACGCGATGTGCTGCATCGTGACCGGGGCTGAGAACGTGAAGCGGGCCCTGTTCACCGATGGGGACGTGTTCCGCGTCGGCTACCGCCGCCCGCTGCTGCTGACCGGCATCGACGTGGGCGTGATCCGGCCCGACCTTGCCGAACGGCTGCTGCCCCTGCGGCTGGAACGTCCCCGCGTCCGGCGCACCGAAGCCGAACTGTGGTCGGACTTCGCAGAAGTGCTGCCCGTCATCCTCGGCTCGCTCCTGGATCTCACCGTGCAGGTTCGGGCGGCTGAGGCGGATATCCCGACCGACCTGCGCATGGCCGACTTCGCGCACCTGTGCGCGCAGCTCGACGCGGCCACCGGTCTGGGAGCTCTCGCCGCCTACCGGGCCAGCCTGGACGACCTCAACGACGACGTCATCGAGGGCGACTTGCTGGCGCAGACGGTACTCAAGCACGCCGCCGGCATCGACCAGGGGACAGAGCAGCGGATGACCTCCGCGGAATGGCTGCACTGCCTCACGGGCCTCTACGCGGGCGAGGACTTCCGTCCCCTGCCTAAAGGGTGGCCGACCACCGGCAAGGTGCTCTCAGACCGCCTTAAGCGCCTACAACCCACTCTCGCGGCTCGGGGCGTCCTCATCGACTGGGGACGCACCAACGCGTCCCGCTACATCGAAATCGCGCGGGCGGGCGCCGCGCCGCCCCCGCACGAGCAGGCAGCGGCCTTCTGACCGCAAGGCACCCGCTGCACAAGCAAGAGGAGCACCCGTGCACGCGTGCTCCTCTTGCTGTTCGGCGGCAGCGCCGCCCTGCGATGGTCGCGCCGCGAAGCGGCCCCTTCTTCACGCTCTGAGCCGCGCACCACAACAGACACCACCCCCTCTCTGTCCGAAGTAGAGAGACGCTGCGTCACCTGCGTCACCCACACCCCAAAAACGGCCAGTGACCAGCCCAAAGTCAGGTGACGCAGACAGCCAATTCCTGCGTCACCCTTCGTCACCCGCGTCACCCAGTGACGCAGGTCTACGTCACCGATGACACACCACACCGCGCTGCGTCACCACAAAAGTGCAGGTCAAAGCCGCGAATGACGCAGGTGACGCAGGTGACGCAGAAATCCCCACCTCGGACAGATGCGTTCCCCTCCCCACCCCTTCCGCAAAGCCTCCGCCCACCCCCGCCCCTTACCTGGAGATCCCCGATGAGTACGCCAACCCGGCGCCGCCGCATCCCGAAAGACGAGTTGATCCCCCTGCCCGACGTCCTGGACGAACTCGGCATCAGCCGCCCGACCTGGTACCGCTGGCGCAACCGTGGCTTCGGCCCGGAAGCCCGTCGCACCCCGTCTGGCCGCATCTGCGTCCGCCGAAGCGTGCTGGACGCCTTCAAGGATGAATTGGAGGCTGCGTGAGCGAGTGGAGCTACGAGGTCAGGTTCTGGGCCATCCGTAAGCGCAATGCCCGCCAGCCCTTTCAGTTGCGCTGGATGGTGGGGACGCGCGAGCACGCGAAGTCGTTCTTGACGCAAGGGCTTGCGGACAGCCACCGATCGGAACTCATGACAGCCGCCCGGAAAGGCGAGCCGTTCGAGATCGACAGTGGTCTCCCAAAATCGATGGTCGCCAAGACGCGTGACATCAGTTGGTACGAGCACGCACGGGCCTACATCGAAATGAAGTGGGACGACTCCCCCGGCAACACTCGTCAGACCCTCGCCGAAGCCATGGCCACCGTGACCCCCGCGTTCGTCAAGGACACCAAGGGGATGCCGGAAGCTCGTGTCGTACGTCGCGCCCTGTACGGGTGGGCGTTCAACAAGAACCGCTGGGACGTAGAGCCGCCGACCGAAGTGGCGCAGGTGCTGAACTGGTTCGAGCGCAAGTCGCTCCCCACGTCGGCTCTCTCGGATCGATTGCTCGTGAAGAACGCCCTACGGGCGCTGTCGAAGCGGCTGGACGGGGCTACGGCCGCACCGGGAACCATCAGCCGGAAGCGCGCCATCTTCTACAACTCACTTGAGTTCGCGGTCGACGCGGAGTTGTTGTCGGACAACCCCTTGGACCGCATCAAGTGGAAGGCGCCGGAGCAGGTCACGGAGGAAGTCGACCCAGCCTGTGTCCCGAATCCGACGCAGGCAGCGAAGCTGCTGGCCGCCGTCCGAGAGCAGAGCAAGCGGGGGCGGCGCCTCGCCGCGTTCTTCGGCTGCATGTACTACGCCGCCGCACGGCCGGCCGAGGTCATCGGTCTGCGCGCCTCGGACTGCGACCTTCCCCGGCGGGGGTGGGGCGTGATCCGTCTCCACGACACGCGCCCACGGTCAGGCACCGCATGGACGGACAGCGGCGAGGCGCACGAAAAACGCGGCCTCAAGCACCGCCCTCGCAAAGAGGTCCGCCCCGTGCCCATCCCGCCCGAGCTGGTCGCGCTGCTGCGGTGGCACCTCACGGCGTACGGCACGGCCCCTGACGGCCGCGTCTTCCAGACGCTGCGGGGTGGACTCGTGCAGGACACCGGATACGGAGAGGTGTGGGCCGAAGCTCGCTCGCGGGCTCTGACGCCGGCGGAGTTCGAGTCCCGACTCGCCAAGCGCCCGTATGACCTCCGCCACGCGGCTGTGTCCACCTGGCTCAGCTCCGGTGTGGAACCGCAGCTCGTCGCCGCGCGGGCCGGTCACAGCGTGGCCGTTCTCTTCCGGGTCTACGCCAAGTTCCTTAAGGACGGAGACGACGCGGCCAACGCCAAGATCTCCGCGCGCCTGGACCGGCACACCTGATGGGCCGGAAATCCTGTCCGCGCTCTGTCCGTGAGAATCGAGACGGGGCGGTCGAACGCGAGACAGCGCGAGACATCACCCTGTGAAGGGCGATCAACGACTCAGGGCCCGTGACCTGCTGTGATAGCAGGTCACGGGCCCTGAGTTTCCCGTGTGGCGGCGCCAGGATTCGAACCTGGGAAGGCTGAGCCGGCAGATTTACAGTCTGCTCCCTTTGGCCGCTCGGGCACACCGCCGGGGGTTGTTGTAGGGGGTCCCGCCTTGGCGGTGCTCCCTGGCAACGACGTAAACAATACCTGATGCGCGGGGGTGCTCCGCCACCCGGTTGATCGCCGTCCTCGGGGGCCGGGGGTGGCTAGGCTGGGGCGGATGCGGTCCGGCTGAATGCCGGGCTCGGCGGCCGGCGCTCCGGCGCACGGTCCGCTCCCGTTCCGCCCCCGATGCAAGGAGCCACAGGACATGGCCGACTCCAGTTTCGACATCGTCTCGAAGGTCGAGCGGCAGGAGGTCGACAACGCCCTCAACCAGACCGCCAAGGAGATCTCGCAGCGCTACGACTTCAAGGGCGTGGGCGCCTCGATCTCGTGGTCCGGCGAGAAGATCCTCATGGAGGCCAACTCCGAGGACCGGGTGAAGGCGGTGCTCGACGTCTTCGAGTCCAAGCTGATCAAGCGTGGCATCTCGCTGAAGGCGCTGGACGCGGGCGAGCCCCAGCTGTCCGGCAAGGAGTACAAGATCTTCGCGTCCATCGAGGAGGGCATCTCCCAGGACAACGCCAAGAAGGTGGCGAAGATCATCCGCGATGAGGGCCCCAAGGGCGTCAAGGCGCAGGTCCAGGGTGAGGAGCTGCGCGTCAGCTCCAAGAGCCGCGACGACCTCCAGACCGTCATCGCCCTGCTCAAGGGCAAGGACTTCGACTTCGCGCTCCAGTTCGTGAACTACCGGTAGGACCGGCCGCGCAACCCCGCCCCGCCCCGGCTTCCCCGGCGGCGGGGCTCGGTATGTGCGATCGTTCCGGCATGAGCAGTGACTACGACCGCGTGCGCACCGGCATCGAGTTCATGACTGCCTATGTCTCCGGGGACGAGCTCCTGACGGAGTATCTGGAGGAGCGGCGGCAGGAGGACCCCGGGGCGACGGACACGTTGCTGGACGGTACGGCGGCCCTGTGCGCGGCGCTGCTGCACACGCTGGCCCGTACGACACGGCGGTCCGAGCACGAGATCCTCCAGGAGCTGGCCCGCGGTACCCACCGCAGTGAGCGCCGCTCCGAGGACTAGCGCCGGCTCAGTCGCGCGAGTTGCCGAAGATCACCCGGTAAAGGATCAGCAGCACCAGCGAGCCGCCGATCGCGGCCGCCCACGTGGCGCCGTCGTAGAAGTGCTTCGAGACCGGGTGGTCCAGCCAGCGTGACGAGATCCAGCCGCCGAGGAACGCGCCCGCGATGCCGATCAGGGTCGTGCCGAGGAAGCCGCCCGGGTCGCGGCCCGGCAGCAGCAGCTTGGCGATGGCTCCTGCCAGCAGGCCCAGGATGATCCAACCGAGAATGCTCATGCCAGAAACCTGCCCTTCCGCGCCGCGTCCGCACACCCTCGCTCCGTAAGAAGCCGGTGTGCCCTGTCTCCTGCCAGGACGCCGCGCGGGCTGGTTCCGGTTGCCTCAGGCGACGCGCGTGCCGAACGGCTCGTCCGTGCGGACGATCTCGCGGCCCAGCGGGAGCAGCGAGACCGGGATCAGCTTGAAGTTGGCGATGCCGAACGGGATGCCGATGATCGTCAGGCACAGCGCGATGCCCGTGGTGATGTGGGCCAGCGCCAGCCACCACCCCGCCAGCACCAGCCAGAGCACGTTGCCGACGCACGACGGCGCGCCCGCGTCCCGGCGCTCGACGGTGGTGTACCCGAAGGGCCACAGGGCGTAGACGGCGATGCGGAAGGCGGCGATCCCGAAGGGGATGCCGATGATCGTGACGCAGAGCAGCACGCCGGCGAGCAGGTAGCCGAGGAACAGCCAGAAGCCGCTCAGGACGAGCCAGATGATGTTCAGAAGGGTCTTCACCGGTTGCGACCTGCCATCTTCTCCAGTCGGGCGATCCGCTCGGCCATGGGCGGGTGCGTGGAGAACATCCGCGACAGTCCCTGACCGGGCCGGAACGGGTTGGCGATCATCATGTGGCTCGCGGTCTCGATACGCGGCTCCGGGGGCAGCGGGAGCTGCCGGGTGCCGCTCTCCAGCTTGCGCAGCGCCGAAGCGAGGGCCAGCGGGTCGCCGGTGAGCTGGGCGCCGGACGCGTCCGCCTCGTACTCGCGGGAGCGGCTGACGGCCAGCTGGATCAGAGTGGCCGCAACGGGGCCGAGCAGCATGGTCAGCAGCATGCCGATCAGCCCCGGGCCCTCGTCGTCGTCCGAGCGGCCGACCGGGATCAGCCACGCGAAGTTGACCAGGAACATGATCACCGAGGCGAGGGCGGCGGCCACGGACGAGATGAGGATGTCCCGGTTGTAGACATGGCTCAGTTCATGGCCGAGGACACCGCGCAGTTCGCGCGGGTCGAGCAGGCGGAGGATGCCCTCGGTGCAGCAGACGGCCGCGTGGCGCGGGTTGCGGCCGGTGGCGAAGGCGTTGGGCGCCTCCGTGGGCGAGATGTACAGCCGGGGCATGGGCTGGCGGGCCTGCGTGGACAGCTCGCGCACGATCCGGTACAGCTCGGGCGCCTCGAACTCGCTCACCGGGCGCGCCCGCATCGCGCGCAGGGCCAGCTTGTCGCTGTTCCAGTACGCGTACGCGTTCGTGCCGAGCGCGACCAGGACGGCGACGATCAGCCCCGTGCGGCCGAAGAAGCTGCCGATGACGATGATGATCGCCGACAGTGCCCCGAGGAGTACCGCGGTCCTGAGCCCGTTGTGCCGGCGGTGCACCCTGACCCTCCCGATCGTGCGACGCGGGAACCCTTCGGTCCAGTGGACCCTCCCGATCGGAACAACGCCAGGCGACGGCCGCGAGTTCCCAGGTGGGCGTGGTGGCGCGGACACCCGTACGAGTGAGCGGGGTCCGCCGCGCCCGTCAGAAGAGGGTCGTCGCGGCGAAGCGCAGCACCAGCTGGGGCGCGCCCGAGAGGGCCACGCCGACGGACGCCGTGAGGGCGAGCGCGGCGGTGAGCGGGGCGGGGAGGCGGTGCCGTACGGGCTCGCCCTCGGGGGCGCGGAACAGCAGGGCCGTCCACCGGAGGTAGTAGAAGAGCGCGATCACCACGTTGACCGCCATGACCACGGCGAGCCAGCCGAGCCCGGCGTCCACGGCCGCCGAGAACACCGTGACCTTGGCGAACAGCCCGATCACGCCCGGCGGGAGCCCGGCCAGGCAGAGCAGGAAGAAGGCCAGGAGGACGGCGGTGACCGGGTTGGTGGCGTACAGGCCCCGGTAGTCGGCGATCCGGTTGGCCGGCCGCGTACGGCCCACCAGGGCGGCGACCGCGAAGGCGCCGAGGTTCACGGCGGCGTACATCAGGGCGTAGGCGACGGTGGAGCCGATCGCCTTCTGGCCGTCCCGCGTGTACCCGGCGGCGGCGATCGGGACCAGGAGGTAGCCGGCCTGGCCGATGGAGGACCAGGCGAGGAGGCGTACGGCGCTGTACGCGCGCGTGGCCCGCTGCCGGAGGGCACCGGCGTTGCCCGCGGTCATGGTGAGTGCGGCCAGGACGGCGAGGGCGGGGCCCCAGACGTCGGCGTACGACGGGAAGGCGATCACGGTGACGAGGATCAGGCCGGAGAAGCCGACCGCCTTGCCGACGACCGAGAGGTAGGCGGCGACCGGGAGTGGCGCGCCCACGTAGGTCTCGGGGACCCAGAAGTGGAAGGGCACGGCGGCGGTCTTGAAGGCGAAGCCGACCAGGGTGAGGACGACCCCGGTCTGGACGAGGGTGTGGAGCTGGCCGTCGGTCTGGGGCAGGCGGCGGGCGATCTCGGTGAGGTGCAGGGTGCCGGTGGCGGCGTAGACGAAGCTGACGCCCATCAGGCTGACGGCGGTGGCGGTGACCGAGGAGAGGAAGAACTTCAGGGCCGCTTCGGCGGACCGTGCCTCACCGTGCCGGATGCCGACCAGGGCGAAGGCGGGCAGGGAGGCGACCTCCAGGGCGACGATCAGGGTGGCGAGGTCGCGGGAGGCGGGGAGCAGGGCGGCACCGGCCGCCGAGGACACCAGCAGGAACCAGAACTCCCCGGCCGGGACGCGCCGCCGGTCGTCCTGGACACCGGTCACGGACAGCAGGGCCGCGAGGAGGGCGCCGCCGAGGACGAGGAACTGGATGACGACCGTGAAGTGGTCGGCGGTGTAGCTGCACGCGCGCGTGGAGCCGGTCAGGCAGAAGGTGGCGCGGTCGCCGTCCAGGAGCGGCAGCAGCATGAGCGCGGCGGCGGCCAGGCCGGCGACGGAGAACCAGCCCAGGAGCGGCTTCCGGTTCTCGGGCAGGAACAGGTCGGTGACGAGTACAGCGAGGGCCGTGACGGCGACGATGACAGGCGGGGCGATGGCGAGCCAGTCGACGGACTGGATCAGGGCGTCGACCGCCGGCGCGGCCAGGTGTCCCGCTGTGGGCTGGGCCAGGGCGCTCATCGGGTGCCTCCTGCGAGGAGCTGCTGCACGGCCGGGTCGCTGAGGCCGAGCAGGGCCCTCGGCCAGAGTCCGGCGAGGACGGTGAGGACGACGAGCGGGGTCCAGGCGGCGAACTCGTAGCCGCGTACGTCGGCGAGTTCGGGCAGGTCCTGCTTCGGGTCGCCCATGCAGACGCGGCGGACCACGACCAGCAGGTACGCGGCGGTCAGCAGCGTGCCGAAGGCTCCGACCGCCAGGAAGACCAGGTAGGCGGTCCGGCTGAGCCCGGCGGCGGGCTGGAACGCGCCGAACAGGGCGAGCATCTCGCCCCAGAACCCGGCCAGTCCGGGCAGCCCGAGCGAGGCGACGGCGCCGAAGGCGAGCAGCCCGCCGAGCCGCGGGGCCCGGCCGTACAGGGCGGCCCCGCCGTGCGCGGCCAGCGTGTCGAGGTCGGTGCTGCCGGTGCGGTCCTTCAGGGCGCCGACCAGGAAGAACAGCAGGCCGGTGATGAGGCCGTGGGCGATGTTGGCGAACAGCGCGCCGTTGACGCCGGTCGGGGTCATGGTGGAGATGCCGAGCAGCACGAAGCCCATGTGGCCGACCGAGGAGTACGCGATCAGCCGCTTGAGGTCTCCCTTGGCGCCCCGTCCGGCGAGGGAGAGGCAGGCCAGGGACCCGTAGATGATCCCGACGACGGCGAACGCGGCGAGGTACGGGGCGAAGACCCGGAAACCGTCGGGTGCGACCGGGAGCAGGATGCGGACGAACCCGTACGTGCCCATCTTCAGCAGGACGCCGGCGAGCAGCACCGAGCCGACGGTCGGGGCGGCGGTGTGGGCGTCCGGCAGCCAGCTGTGCAGGGGCCACATCGGCGCCTTCACCGCGAGCCCGATCCCGATCGCCAGAACGGCGATGACCTGCACGGACGTGGTCAGCGACCGGCCGTTGTCAGTGGCGAGTGCCACCATGTCGAAAGTGCCCGCTTTGGTCCCGATCAGCAGCAGGCCGAGCAGCATGATCACGGAGCCGAGCAGCGTGTACAGGATGAACTTCCACGCGGCCCGGGTCCGGCCCTCGCCGCCCCAGCGGGCGATGAGGAAGTACATCGGGATCAGCACGGTCTCGAAGGCCAGGAAGAAGAGGACGAGGTCGAGCACGGCGAAGGAGGCGAGGGTGCCCCCTTCCAGCAGCAGGACCAGGGCGGTGAACGCCTTCGGGGAGGGCCCCGCGGGCGGCTTGGAGTAGGAGTAGAGCGCGCAGAGGAAGGTCAGCAGCGCGGTCAGGAGGAGAAGGGGGAGGGAGATGCCGTCGATGCCGAGGTGGATGCGCACGTGGAGTGCGGGAATCCAGCTGATGTCGGTCGTGGCCTGCATCTTCGAGGGGTGGTCGTGGTCGAAGCCGAGCGCCAGGACGATCGCGGCGATGAGGACCACGCCGGTCACGGTCGCGCCGTGCCGGAGCACGGCCTGGTCGGGGGACCTGCCCTTCAGTCCGGGCGGGGCCGGCAGCAGGGCGGCGGCCGCGCCGAGGATCGGCACGGCGACGACGAACGCCAGAAGGAACTGCATCACTGATTCGCTGATACCGATCACGCCCGCTCACGCTCCCGAGGCGACGAGGAGGACGGCGACCGTCAGGACGACGGTGCCGGCGAGCAGCGCGCTCACATAGGTCTGCACATTGCCGGTCTGCGCCCGCCGCACGGCCGCGCCGAGCAGCCGGGGCAGGGCGGCGGCGCCGCGTACGTAGGTGTCGACGACCTCGCGGTCCAGGAAGCGCACCAGGCTCGCCGCGCCCAGGACCGGGCGGACGAAGAGCGCCGAGTACACGGCGTCCAGGTGGAACCCCGCGGCGGCGGGCCCGTACAGCGGGCCGAGCAGCAGGCGGCCGGGGTCGGCCGGGTCGGGGGCCTCGGCGATGTCGCCGTACGCCGGTTCGTGGGCGGCGATGGCCTCGGCCTCGGCCAGGCCCGCGTCGCCCTCCGGGTGGGCGGCGACGGCACCCAGCGGGACCCGGGGCGCCCGGGCCGCGGCGCGCTGCCAGGCGCCGTAGGCCAGCAGGCCGCCGACCACGGCGAGGCCGGTGCCGAGGAGGGAGGTGAGCAGGGTGGGCGCGAGGCTCCGGCCGTCGAACCAGCCGGGCAGCGTGCGGTAGGCGAGCGCGCCGAAGGCCAGCGAGGGCACGGCCAGCACCCAGAGCACCACGGTCATGGTCAGCGGCTGGCGCCCGTGGTCCGGGGCCTCCGCGCCCCGGCCCCGGAAGGCCAGCAGCCACAGCCGGGTGGCATAGGCGGCGGCGAGCAGGGCCGTGGCGAGCGCGGCGACGAGCACGATCCAGCCGGCGGCGCCCGGTGCCGGGCCGGGGTGGCCGGTGGCGAGGCGCTCGGCGGCGCCGAGGACGGACTCCTTGGAGAAGAACCCACTGAACGGCGGGATCGCGGCCAGGGCGAGCAGGGCCACGGTCATCGTCCAGAAGGCGTCCGGGACCCGGTCGCGCAGGTGGCTCATCCGGGACATGGCCGCCAGCGAGTTGGTGCCGGCGGCGTGGATCACGGCTCCGGCGGCGAGGAACAGCAGCGCCTTGAAGGCGCCGTGGGCGAGGAGGTGGAAGACGGCGGCACCGCGGTCGCCGACGGCGAGGGCGCCGGTCATGTAGCCGAGCTGGCCGATCGTCGAATAGGCGAGGACGCGCTTGATGTCGTCCTGGGCGAGCGCGGCGAGGCCGGAGCCCAGCATGGTGACGGCGGCCATCACCGCGAGGACGGTCATCGCGGCGGCGGACGCCTCGAACACGGGGAGGAGGCGGGCGGTGAAGTAGACACCGGCGGCGACCATCGTGGCCGCGTGGATCAGCGCGGAGACCGGCGTGGGACCCGCCATCGCGTCGGGGAGCCAGGTGTGCAGCGGGAACTGCGCCGACTTGCCCGCCACGCCCGCGAGGAGCAGCAGGGCGATCAGGGTGGGGTGGCCGAGTCCGCCGGCGGCCACGGCGTCGAGGACGCGGGTGATGCGGAAGGACCCGGCGTCGGTGCCGAGCGCGAACAGGCCGATCAGGAACGGGACGTCACCGAGCTTGGTGACCAGGAACGCCTTGAGGGAGGCGGCGCGGGCCTCGGGGGTGCCCCAGTAGTGGCCGACCAGGAAGTAGGAGCAGATGCCCATGACTTCCCAGCCGACCAGCAGCACGATCAGGTCGCCGGAGTAGACGACGAGGAGCATCGCGGAGGTGAAGAGGGAGACGAGGGCCGCGTAGGAGGGGTAGCGGGGGTCGTCGCGCAGGTAGCCGGTGGAGTAGATCTGCACGCAGGTCGCCACGAAGGCCACCAGGATCGCGACGAGCGCGGCGAAGCCGTCGATGTGCAGCGCCAGGTCGACGGGGACCGACCCGGTGGGTGTCAGCAGGGTGTACGCGTCGACGGCCCGGCCGCCGCCCTGGCGGGCCGCCACCAGCGCGGCCAGCACGAGCGAGGCCAGCGGCGGCAGCACGGCGAGCGGGCGGACGAAGCCGGGCGCGGTGCGGCCCAGCAGGAGTCCGGCGGCGGCGCCGAGGAAGGGCAGGAGGGGGACGAGCGCGGCGAGGGTGGTGGTGGTCACGCGGTGGCCTCAGCCTTCTCGGTCCCGGAGGCGTCGGGGTGGTCGGGGTCGTCGCCGGGGGTCTCGGCGGTGTCGCGGAGCCTGTCGATGTCGGCGGTGCCCCGGTCTCGGTGGACGGCGAGGACGATCGCCAGGCCGATGCCGATCTCGGCTGCCGCGATGGCGATGGTGAACAGGGTCAGCGCCTGGCCGGAGTGCAGGGTGTCCTGCGCGGCCCGGCTGAGCCAGACGTCGAAGGCGACGAGGTTGAGGTTGACGGCGTTGAGCATCAGCTCGACCGACATCAGGACCAGGATGGCGTTGCGGCGGGCGAGGACCCCGTAGAGGCCGGTGCAGAAGAGGAGGGCGGCGAGTACGGCGGGGTAGGCGAGGTGCATCAGCGGACGCCTTCCTTGTCGCCGGGGGTCCTGGCCGGGCTCGGGGTGCCGGCGGCCTGCTCGGCCTTGGTCTTGCGGGACAGCACGATCGCGCCGACCAGCGCCGCGAGGAGCAGGACGGACAGCGCCTCGAAAGGCAGGACCCAGTGCCGGAAGAGACTCTCGCCGGTGACCCGGGTGGTGCCCGCGGCCGGGCCGTCCAGGTCGATCCAGGTGGCGCGGAACGCGTCCGCCACCACCCAGACCAGGGCGCCCGCCGAGCCCGCGGCGACGACCAGCGCGGGCAGCCGGTTGCCCGAATCGGCGTCCGGGGAGCGGCCGATGGGGGCCCGGGTGAGCATCAGCCCGAAGAGGAGGAGGACGACGACGGAGCCGACGTAGATGAGGACCTGCACCCAGGCGATGAACTCGGCGGTGAGCAGGAGGTATTCGACGGCCAGGCCGCCGAGGGTGACGACCAGCCACAGGGCGGCGTGCACCAGCTGGCGGGTGGTGACGGTGACCAGCGCGGCGCCGAGGGTGACCAGGCCGACGAGGAGGAAGGCGATCTCGACGCCGGTCGGGGACAGGAAGCCGTGCGGGGCGGTGGCGGCGAGACTCACTGCTCTCCCTCCTGGTCCGGGTCCTGGCCGGCCTGCTCGGCCGCCTGGGCCTGCTCGGCCGCCTGGGCGGCGGCCAGTTTGTCGGCGCTCTTGCGGGCGGCCGCGATCTCCTTCGGCTCCTCCGCGTGCGGGTCCAGCGCGGGCGGGGCCGGGACGGTCCACATCCACTCGCGGAGCTTGTCGCGCTCGTGGGTCAGTTCGCGGATGTCGGTCTCGGCGTACTCGAACTCCGGGGACCAGAACAGCGCGTCGAAGGGGCAGACCTCGATGCAGATGCCGCAGTACATGCAGAGGGAGAAGTCGATGGCGAACCGGTCGAGGACGTTCCGGCTGCGCTCGCGGCCGCCGGGGGTGGCGGCCGGGACGGTCTCCTTGTGGGAGTCGATGTAGATGCACCAGTCGGGGCACTCACGGGCGCAGAGCATGCAGACCGTGCAGTTCTCCTCGAACAGGCCGATCACCCCGCGCGTGCGGGGCGGAAGGTCGGGCTGGACGTCCGGGTAGCGCTCGGTGACGGTCTTCCTCGTCATCGTGCGGAGGGTGACGGCGAGGCCCTTGGCCAGGCCGGAGCCGAGTACGGGGGACATCAGGCGGTCACCACCTTGACGACGCCGGTGAGGGCGATCTGGGCGAGGGCGAGCGGGACGAGGACGGTCCAGGAGAGCTTCTGGAGCTGGTCCTCGCGCAGCCGGGGGTAGGTGACGCGGAGCCAGATCACCAGGAAGGCCAGGATCGCGGTCTTCACCAGGGTCCACACCCAGCCGAGCCCGTCGGCGCCCCAGGGGCCGTGCCAGCCGCCCAGGAACAGCACGGTGGTCAGACCGCACAGGACGACGATCCCCGCGTACTCCGCGAGCAGGAACAGGGCGAAGCGCAGACCGGTGTACTCGGTGTACGCGCCGAAGATGATCTCCGAGTCGGCCACCGGCATGTCGAACGGCGGCCGCTGCAGTTCGGCCAGTCCGGCCACGAAGAACACCACCGCGCCGGTGAGCTGCCAGGGCAGCCACCACCAGTGGAAGGCGGTCACGATGCCGGGCAGCGAGACCGTGCCGGCCGCCATCGCCACGGAGGCGGCGGCGAGCAGCATCGGGAGTTCGTAGGCGAGCAACTGGGCGGCGGTGCGCAGGCCGCCGAGCAGGGAGAACTTGTTCGCGCTGGCCCAGCCCGCCATCAGCGAGCCGAGGACGCCCACGCCCATCACCGCGAGCACGAAGAAGATGCCGGCGTCCAGCACTTGGCCCACGGCACCGGCGCCCGGGCCGATCGGGATGGCGAGCAGTACGAGGAGGTACGGCAACAGCGCTACGGCAGGAGCCAGTTGGAAGACGCGGCGGTCGGCTCCCGCCGGGACCACATCCTCCTTCTGCGCGAACTTCACCCCGTCCGCCACGAGTTGGGCCCAGCCGTGGAAGCCGCCCGCGTACATCGGACCGAGGCGGCCCTGCATGTGCGCCATCACCTTGTGCTCGGTCTGCCCGATGACCAGCGGGAACGTCAGGAACACCACGAACACCACGACGAGTCGCAGGGCGACGTCCAGCACGTCGTTCACTGCGCGCCTCCTGCGGGGTCGTCGGGGGTGTCGGTGGGTTCGGGCTCGGGAGCGGGGGGCGTCTTCGGCGGCTCGTCGGCCTCCTCGAAGGCCGGGCGGGCGTGATGCCAGGGCGCGTCGGCGCTGCGACGCCGCGCCGGCTCGGCCGGTGTTGCGGGCTCGGCAGGCGTTGCGGGCTCGGCAGGCCCGGTCGACCCGCTCGGCCCGCTCGGGCTCGAAGACTCGGTCGGGCTCGAAGGCGCGGTCGGCTCTGCCGGTACCGAGGGCTCAGCGGGCTCGGGTGCCCCGGTGCGCTGCGAGGCCGATCCCTGCGAGGCGCTGCGCGATCTGCGCGGCCCCCTGGGCGCCTCGGTCGGCGTCTCGGCAGGGGCCTCGGCACCCTCCGGAGCCCCCTGACTCGCCGACCCCTGACTCGCACTCCGCATCCGGCGAGGCGAAGCCCCGGCACCCGGCTCGCCCGTGCCCTGGCCGGCCGAGTCCTCGCCGGCACTCCGCATCCGGCGCGGCCCAGCGGCACCCTCCGGCTCCGGAGCCCCCTGACTCGCCGACCCCTCACTCGCGCTCCGGGCCCGCCGAGGTCGCACGGCCTCCTGCGCCGCGTCACTCCCCGGCTCCCCCGCGGTCCGGGTACGCCGAGCCGGACGCTCTCCAGCCGCCGCGCCCCGTGCGGGACGCGACGGCGCCGGCGGCAGCTGGCCCTTCAGCGGGCCCCACTCGTTGGGGTCGGGCACACCCGGCGGCAGCATCTGGCGCCGCTTGGGACCGCCGTGCTCCGACTCGCCCGGCTCCTTCGCCCCCGGCCACGCCTTGGCGACGCGGGCGGCGAGGACGAAGTCCTTGCGGAGGGGGTGGCCCTCGAAGTTCTCCGGCAGGAGAAGGTGGTCCAGCGCGGGGTGGCCCGTGAAGTCGACCCCGAACATCTCGTGGGTCTCCCGCTCGTGCCAGGCGGCGCCCGCGTACACGCCGACGGCGCTCGGCAGCACCGGCGCCTCGTGCGGGACGGTCGTGCGCACCAGCAGGCGGCGGACCGGGTGCAGGGCGACGACGTGGGCGGAGACCCGGAACCCGGTTCCCGGTTCGTCGACCGCGCTCAGCCAGTCGAAAAAGGTGCAGGTCAGCGTCGTACGAGCCGTCTCGAGCGCGGTGAGCCACGCGGCGGGGGGCACGTCGACGGTGAGGACGTCGTACGACTCCTCGGCGGTGGCGTCGGGGCCGAAGAGCTCCTCCACGGGGGCGGGCAGCCAGCTCATCGCTCGGTCCCCTCCGCGGCGGGAGCCGCCGGCGGACGCACCAGACCGCTCTGGAGCGCGGCGGCGGACGGCCGGGCCGCGCCCCCCTTGCCGTACCGCTCCGCCAGGGACTCGCGGGCGATCTTCTCCTGGAGCTTGAGGATGCCCTGGAGCAGCGCCTCGGGGCGCGGCGGGCAGCCCGGCACGTACACGTCGACCGGGATGATCTGGTCGACGCCCTTGGTGACGGAGTAGGAGTCCCAGTAGGGCCCGCCGCAGTTGGAGCAGGCGCCGAAGGAGATGACGTACTTCGGCTCGGGCATCTGCTCGTACAGCCGCTTCACCGCGGGCGCCATCTTGTCGGTGACCGTGCCGGAGACGACCATCAGGTCGGCCTGGCGGGGGCCCGGCGCGAAGGGGATGACGCCGAGCCGGATGAAGTCGTGGCGGGCCATCGACGCGGCGATGAACTCGATCGCGCAGCAGGCGAGGCCGAAGTTGAAGACCCAGAGCGAGTAGCGGCGGCCCCAGTTGAGGACGACCTTCATCGGCTCGGGGGCGAGCCGGGCCAGCGCGCCCAGCCGCTTCGGCTCGGGCAGCAGTACCGGCTCGGGGGCGGCCGGGTTCACGTCCATGTCAGGACGCCCTTCTTGTAGGCGTACAGCAGGCCGACGGCGAGGAAGCCCAGGAAGATGAACATCTCCACCAGGGTGGCCGCGCCGTAGCCGGGGGCGGCGAAGACCGTCGCCCAGGGGAACAGGAAGATCGAGTCGACGGCGAAGATGACGTACAGGAAGGCGTAGACGTAGTACCGGACCTGGGTGTGGGCCCAGCCCTCCCCGACGGGGTCGACGCCGCACTCGTAGGTCATGAGCTTCTCGGGGGTGGGCACCACGGGCCGCAGCAGGCGGCCGGCGCCGAAGGCGGCCGCCACGAAGAGCACGCCGACGACAGCGAGCAGGCCCACGACCGAGTAGGACCCGAAGTAGTCCGACGCGGTGCCGCCCGCGGCGACCGTCGTCACCCCCAACGTCTCCCGCACCGTCCGTCCCTCGCTCCCTGACCGGGTGTCTCCGTGACCTCCGGGCGCCCTGTGACGGACGCGGCCGGAGGTTTGCGTACGCACGGGAGTCTAGGCCCTGATAAAGCGCCGGTAAGCAGCCCGTGACGGGCTGCGAGGCCCGGGGTGGGGTTTTCCCCAGGGCCCGGAAGGCGGTCCACCGCATGGCGTACGGGCCTTCGGGCACGGCAGGCTGGCCGCCATGACCGCTCCCGCTCCCGCCGCCGGACCGGCCGGCGACCCCGGCCGTCCGCCGTCCGCCCGGCTCGCCTTCGACGCGCACACCTGGAAGGAGATCGCGCATCTCCTGCTGAACCTGCCGCTGGCGGTGGTGGGCTTCGTGTACGCGGTCACCGTGCTGTCCGTGAGCGGGGGTCTCACCGTCACGGTACTCGGGCTGCCGCTGCTGGCGGGCTCCCTGCTGGGCGCCCGGCTGCTGGGCCGGCTGGAGCGGGCGCGGGTGCGCGGGCTGCTCGGGGTGCGGGTGCCGGAGCCGTCGCCGCTGCCGTCGGCGCGGGGCGGCGGGGTGGTGCGGCGGCTGTGGCAGGCGCTGCGGGACCCGGTGGGCTGGCGGTCCCTGCTCTACTGCCTGATCCGGCTGCCCTGGGGCGTGCTGACCTTCACCACCGTGCTGGTCTCGCTCTTCGTGCTGTGGCCGCTGCTGGGCTATCTGGCGCGGGGACTGGCGAACGTGGACCGGGCGCTGGCCCGCGCCCTGCTGGCGCCGTCGGACGAGCTGGAGCGCCGGATAGCGGAGCTGGAGTCGGACCGGGGTGTCGTCGTCGACACCGCCGCCGCCGACCTGCGCCGTATCGAACGCGACCTCCACGACGGAGCACAAGCACGCCTGGTCAACCTCGCCATGGGACTCGGACTCGCCAAGGAAAAACTCCACCACGACCCCGAAACAGCCGCCCGCATGGTCGAAGAAGCCCACGGCGAAGCCAAAACCGCCCTCAAAGAACTCCGCGACCTCGCCCGAGGCATCCACCCCGCCATCCTCACCGACCGAGGACTCGACGCAGCCCTCTCCCACATCGCCACCCGCTGCACCGTCCCCGTCACCCTCACCGTCGACCTCCCCACCCGACCCGCACCCGCCATCGAAGGCATCACCTACTACACCGCCAGCGAACTCCTCCAGAACATCAGCAAACACAGCCACGCCCGCACCGCCACCCTCGACCTCCGGCACACCCCCCACCACCTCACCCTCCAGATCCACGACGACGGAACCGGCGGAGCCGACCCCACCCACGGCACCGGCCTCGCAGGACTCGCCGAACGCCTCGACGCCGTCGACGGCACCCTCACCATCGACTCCCCACCCGGCGGACCCACCCTCATCACCGCCGAACTGCCCTGGCGGGACCGGGAGGACGAGCGCCGCGCCGGCCGGTAGGGAAAACCCCCTGGTCGAGACGGGGACGCACGCCATGGTCCGCACCAGGTGCGGACGAGCAGGCTTCAGCAGGCAAGCCCAGACGAGGAGAACGGGGACCCCCACCGATGGCCACGCACCACACGCCCTACCGGGATGAGCCGGCCCGCCACCGCCTCCCCGCCGCGCTGCGGGCGCCGCTGGCGGCGCGGACCTGGCGGGAGCTGGGCTACGCGCTGACCGGACTGCCGGTGGCCGTCGCCCTGTTCGTCTGGACGGTCACGATGGTCTCGCTCGGCGCCGGCCTGCTGGTGACCTTCCTCGGGGTGCCGGTCCTCGCGCTGGCCCTGGTCGGCTGCCGGGGCTTCGGGGCGCTGGAGCGGGCGCGGGCCGGGGCGCTGCTGAAGGTGCGGGTGGCCGCGCCGGAGCCGCTGGACCCCAGCGGGCCGGGGCTGCTGCCCTGGCTCGGCGCGGTGCTCAAGAGCGGCTCGTCCTGGCGGCATCTGGTGTACGCGCTGGTCCACTTCCCGTGGGCGGTGCTCTCCTTCTCGCTGGCCCTCAGCTTCTGGACGTACGGCTGGGCGCTGCTGACGTACCCGCTGTGGTTCTGGGTGTTCCCGATGTGGGCCGGGCAGGGCGGCATCCAGCTCTACGGGGACGACCACCACAGCGTCTACCTGGACAACCCCTTCGAGATCACCGTGACCGCGCTGGTCGGGCTGGTGTTCACGCTGCTCACGCCGTGGCTGCTGCGGGCCCTGACCACGGTGGACGGGCTGCTGGTGCGCGGCCTGCTCGGTCCCTCCCGGCTGACGGCCCGCGTGGAGGAGCTGGAGTCGGACCGGGGTGTCGTCGTCGACACCGCCGCCGCCGACCTGCGCCGTATCGAACGCGACCTCCACGACGGAGCACAAGCACGCCTGGTCAACCTCGCCATGGGACTCGGACTCGCCAAGGAAAAACTCCACCACGACCCCGAAACAGCCGCCCGCATGGTCGAAGAAGCCCACGGCGAAGCCAAAACCGCCCTCAAAGAACTCCGCGACCTCGCCCGAGGCATCCACCCCGCCATCCTCACCGACCGAGGACTCGACGCAGCCCTCTCCCACATCGCCACCCGCTGCACCGTCCCCGTCACCCTCACCGTCGACCTCCCCACCCGACCCGCACCCGCCATCGAAGGCATCACCTACTACACCGCCAGCGAACTCCTCCAGAACATCAGCAAACACAGCCACGCCCGCACCGCCACCCTCGACCTCCGGCACACCCCCCACCACCTCACCCTCCAGATCCACGACGACGGAACCGGCGGAGCCGACCCCACCCACGGCACCGGCCTCGCAGGACTCGCCGAACGCCTCGACGCCGTCGACGGCACCCTCACCATCGACTCCCCACCCGGCGGACCCACCCTCATCACCGCCGAACTGCCCTGGCGCGCCTGACGGAGCTGGAATGCTGGGCCTCCTTGTCGGCAGGCGTGTGGGGGCTCGGGGAATCGTGGAGAACAAGGTGCGTGTGGTCATCGCCGAGGACTCGGTGCTGCTCAGAGAGGGGCTGACCCGGCTGCTGACCGACCTCGGCCACGAGGTGGTGGCCGGGGTCGCCGACGCGGAGGCGCTGCTCGCCACCATCGCGGAGCTGGCCGGCCGGCAGGAGCTGCCGGACGTGGTGGTGGCGGACGTACGGATGCCGCCGACGCACACCGACGAAGGGGTGCGGGCCGCCGTGGAGCTGCGCGGCCGGCACCCGGACCTCGGGGTGCTGGTGCTGTCGCAGTACGTGGAGGAGCGCTACGCCACCGAACTGCTGGCCGGCTCCAGCCGGGGCGTCGGCTATCTGCTCAAGGACCGGGTCGCGGACGTGCGCGAGTTCGTCGCCGCCGTGGAGCGGGTCGCCGAGGGCGGTACGGCACTGGACCCGGAGGTGGTGGCGCAGCTGCTGGGCCGCAGCCGCAAGCAGGACGTGCTGGCCGCGCTGACCCCGCGCGAGCGGGAGGTGCTGGGGCTGATGGCGGAGGGCCGGACCAACTCGGGGGTGGCCCGGCAGCTCGTGGTGAGCGACGGCGCGGTGGAGAAGCACGTCGGCAACATCTTCATGAAGCTGGGCCTCACCCCGAGCGACGGAGACCACCGGCGTGTTCTGGCGGTGCTGACCTACCTGAACTCCTGACGGCACCCAGACTGGGCGGTGTGGCGAGTCCACATAACGGGAGATACCCAAGCGATCCTCGGAAGCCGACCCTGAGCGACGTAGGGTTGACCCTGGGATTGGTCCGGGGGAAGACCGCCCCCGGACGGCCGCCTCGAAGGAGGTCCAGTTCAGTGACCAGTCAGGTCAGCAGCCCGGCGGAGCAGGCCGACGAGAACGCCGCCGGCAAGCAGCGCAGACCGGGCGGAGCGAAGGACGTACGGCGCCTGAACCGGGTGATCATCCGGTTCGCGGGGGACTCCGGTGACGGTATGCAGCTCACCGGGGACCGGTTCACCTCGGAGACCGCGTCCTTCGGCAACGACCTCTCCACCCTTCCCAACTTCCCCGCCGAGATCCGCGCGCCCGCCGGCACCCTGCCCGGCGTCTCCTCTTTCCAGCTCCACTTCGCCGACCACGACATCCTCACCCCGGGCGACGCGCCGAACGTACTGGTCGCCATGAACCCCGCCGCCCTGAAGGCCAACATCGGCGACCTGCCGCGCGGCGCCGAGATCATCGTCAACACGGACGAGTTCACCAAGCGGGCGCTGGCGAAGGTGGGGTACGCCGACTCCCCGCTGGACGACGGCTCGCTCGATGGTTATCACCTGCACCCGGTACCGCTGACCACGCTGACGGTGGAGGCGCTGAAGGAGTTCGACCTCTCCCGCAAGGAGGCCGAGCGCAGCAAGAACATGTTCGCGCTGGGGCTGCTGAGCTGGATGTACCACCGGCCGACCGAGGCCACCGAGAAGTTCCTGACCACCAAGTTCGCCAAGAAGCCGGACATCGCGGCGGCCAACGTGGCGGCCTTCCGCGCGGGCTGGAACTTCGGCGAGACGACCGAGGACTTCGCCGTCTCCTACGAGGTGGCGCCGGCCGCGCGGGCCTTCCCGCCCGGTGTCTACCGCAACATCTCCGGCAACCTGGCCCTGGCGTACGGGCTGATCGCCGCCTCCCGGCAGGCCGATCTCCCGCTGTTCCTGGGCTCGTACCCGATCACCCCGGCCTCCGACATCCTGCACGAGCTGTCGAAGCACAAGAACTTCGGTGTGCGGACCTTCCAGGCGGAGGACGAGATCGCGGGCATCGGCGCGGCGCTGGGCGCGGCGTTCGGCGGTTCGCTCGCGGTGACGACGACGTCGGGGCCGGGGGTGGCGCTCAAGAGCGAGACGATCGGGCTCGCGGTCTCGCTGGAGCTGCCGCTGCTGGTGATCGACATCCAGCGCGGCGGCCCGTCGACGGGTCTGCCGACCAAGACCGAGCAGGCCGACCTGCTGCAGGCGATGTACGGGCGCAACGGTGAGGCGCCGGTCCCGGTGGTGGCCCCGCGCACCCCGGCCGACTGCTTCGAGGCGGCGCTGGAGGCGGCCCGGATCGCGGTGACCTACCGGACCCCGGTGTTCCTGCTCTCCGACGGCTACCTGGCCAACGGCTCCGAGCCGTGGCGCATCCCCGACCTCGACGAACTCCCCGATCTCCAGGTGCGGTTCGCGCAGGGCCCGAACCACACGCTGGAGGACGGCACCGAGGTCTTCTGGCCGTACAAACGGGACCCGCGCACGCTGGCCCGCCCCTGGGCGGTGCCGGGCACACCGGGGCTCGAGCACCGTATCGGCGGCATCGAGAAGCAGGACGGCACGGGCAACATCTCCTACGACCCGGCCAACCACGACCTGATGGTCCGCACCCGCCAGGCGAAGATCGACGGCATCGACGTCCCCGACATCGAGGTCGACGATCCCGAAGGCGCCCGGACGCTGGTGCTCGGCTGGGGTTCGACGTACGGCCCGGTCACGGCGGCGGTACGGCGGCTGCGCACGGCCGGCGAGTCCATCGCCCAGGCGCACCTTCGCCACCTCAACCCCTTCCCGGCGAACCTCGGCGAGGTCCTGAAGGGGTACGACAAGGTGGTGGTCCCGGAGATGAACCTCGGGCAGCTCGCCCTGCTGATCCGGGCGAAGTACCTGGTCGACGCCCGCTCGTTCAACCAGGTCAACGGCATGCCGTTCAAGGCGGAACAGCTCGCCACCGCGCTCAAGGAGGCCATCGATGACTGACTCCGCACGCGAGCTGCTCCAGCTTGTCCCCAAGGCCGAGGGCAAGCAGTCGATGAAGGACTTCAAGTCCGACCAGGAGGTCCGCTGGTGCCCCGGCTGCGGTGACTACGCGATCCTCGCGGCCGTGCAGGGGTTCATGCCGGAGCTGGGGCTGGCCCGGGAGAACATCGTCTTCGTCTCGGGCATCGGCTGCTCGTCCCGCTTCCCCTACTACCTGAACACCTACGGGATGCACTCCATCCACGGTCGCGCCCCGGCCATCGCCACCGGGCTCGCGTCCTCGCGGCGGGACCTGTCGGTGTGGGTGGTCACCGGTGACGGCGACGCCCTGTCCATCGGCGGCAACCATCTGATCCACGCGCTGCGCCGCAATGTGAACCTGAAGATCCTGCTGTTCAACAACCGGATCTACGGCCTCACCAAGGGCCAGTACTCGCCGACCTCCGAACTCGGCAAGATCACCAAGTCCACGCCGATGGGGTCGCTGGACGCGCCGTTCAACCCGGTGTCGCTGGCGCTCGGCGCGGAGGCGTCGTTCGTCGCCCGGACCATCGACTCCGACCGCAAGCACCTGACCGAGGTGCTGCGGGCGGCCGCCGACCACCCCGGCACCGCGCTGATCGAGATCTACCAGAACTGCAACATCTTCAACGACGGTGCCTTCGACGCCCTCAAGGACAAGCAGCGGGCCGAGGAGGCGCTGATCCGGCTGGAGCACGGTCAGCCGGTGCGGTTCGGCGCGGACGGCTCGCGGGGTGTCGTACGGGACCGGACCGGTGAGCTGGCGGTGGTCACCGTGACCCCGGACAACGAGGCGGACCTGCTGGTCCACGACGCGCACGCCGCCTCCCCCACCACGGCGTTCGCGCTGTCCCGGCTGGCCGACCCGGACACCCTGCACCACACCCCGATCGGGGTGTTCCGGGCGGTGGACCGGCCGGTCTACGACAGCCTGATGTCCGAGCAGCTGGACACCGCGATCGAGCAGCAGGGCAAGGGCGATCTGGGCACGCTGCTGGCGGGCGGGGACACCTGGACGGTCGTCGGCTGACGTTTGCGCGTGGCGGCGTCCTACGAGGTCCGGGAGCGCGTCTCCCGGACCTCGTCGTATGCGCGGCGGGCCTTCTCCACCTGCTCCAGGCGGTCCTCGGTCCACCCGGCCAGCGCCCTGACCTGCTCGGCGGCCTCGCGGCCCAGGTCGGTGAGCGAGTAGTCGACGCGGGGCGGGATGACCGGCTTGGCGTCCCGGTGGACGAGGCCGTCGCGCTCCAGGGTCTGGAGCGTCTGGGTGAGCATCTTCTCGCTGACCTCGCGCCCGCCCCAGCGGCCGACCGCCCGCCGCAGCTCCCCGAACCGGTAGGAGCGGTCCAGCAGCTCGATGAGGACGAGGGTGCCCCAGCGGCTCGTCACATGCTCCAGCACCAGCCGCTGCGGGCACAGGGCCTCGCCGGCCTTGTTGCTTACCTTCATGGCAGTACCTTACTTGAAAGTGGGTACTGTCTTTTGGTTAGCGCCCTCCCTAGGGTTAGCGACATAACCCCGGTCTTCCCCCTAGGAGTAACCCCATGAGCATCGTCGTCACCGGAGCCACCGGACACCTCGGCCGCCATGTGATCGCCCAGTTGCTGGAGCGGGTCCCGGCCGAGGAGATCACCGCGGTCGTGCGGGACAAGGCCAAGGGCGCCGGGTTCGCCGAGCGCGGTGTGCGGCTGGCTGTCGCCGACTACAACGTCCCCGAGACCTTCGACGGCCTCTTCTCGGCCGGCGACAAGGTGCTGCTGATCTCGGGCAACGAGTTCGACAAGGGCCGGGTGGCCCAGCACCAGGTCGTCATCGACGCGGCGAAGGCGGCGGGGGTGGCGCTGCTCGCGTACACCAGCGCGCCGGGCACCCTGACCGCGACGCTGGCCGACGACCACCGGGCGACCGAGGAGGCGGTGCTCGCCTCCGGGCTGCCGTACTCGCTGCTGCGCAACGGCTGGTACCACGAGAACTACACGGAGAACCTGGCACCCGTGCTGGCCCACGACGCGGTGGTGACGGCCGCGGGCGAGGGCCGTGTCTCCTCCGCCGCGCGTGCCGACTACGCCGCCGCGGCGGTCGCCGTGCTGACCGGCGAGGGCCACGAGAACACCACGTACGAGCTGGGCGGCGACGTGGCGTGGGGCTTCGCGGAGTACGCGGCCGAGCTGAGCGCGCGGACGGGGCGGACGATCAGCTACCGGTCCGTGTCCGGGGAGACCCTCAAGGGCATCCTGACCGGCGCGGGGCTGCCGGACGCGTTCGCGGAGATGCTGGTCGGGGTGGACGCGTCGATCGCGCGGGACGAGCTGGTGGTGCCGGGCGGGGAGCTGTCCCGGCTGATCGGGCGGCCGACGACGCCGCTGGCCGTGGCGGTGGAGGAGGGGCTGAAGGCGGCGCAGGCCGGCTGAGCGGGTTCGCCGGGCGGGCGCCCCCAACCCACCCTCCGTCCGGTCATGACCGTATGGCGATACGGGCATGACAGGCGGGGTGGGGCGGCGTTACCTTCGTCCTCGCGTGGCGGATTGCGAGAAGGAGGACCCCGTGGTCGGGACGTCCAAGGGTGAACACCGGATAGGGCTGCTGAACGGCATCGCGGCGTACGGGATGTGGGGGATGGTTCCCCTCTTCTGGCCGCTGCTGAAGCCGGCCGGGGCCATGGAGATCCTGGCCCACCGGATGGTGTGGTCCCTGGTCTTCGTCGCCGTGGCGCTGGTGTTCACCCGGCGGTGGGCGTGGGCGGGCGAGCTGTTGCGCCAGCCGCGGCGGCTCGCGCTGATCGCGGTGGCCGCCGCTGTCATCACGGTGAACTGGGGCGTCTACATCTGGGCTGTGAACTCGGGTCACGTGGTGGAGGCGTCGCTCGGGTACTTCATCAACCCGCTGATGACGATCGCGCTGGGCGTGCTGCTGCTGAAGGAACGGCTGCGGCCGACGCAGTGGGCGGCGGTGGGCGTCGGCCTCGCGGCCGTCGTCGTCTTGGCCGTGGGCTACGGCCGGCCCCCGTGGATCTCCCTCTGCCTGGCGGTGAGCTTCGCGACGTACGGCCTGGTAAAGAAGAAGGTCAACCTGGGCGGCGTGGAGTCCCTGGCCGCCGAAACGGCCATCCAGTTCCTCCCCGCCCTCGCCTACCTGGTCTGGCTCAGCACCCATGGCGACCTCACCTTCGCCACGGAGGGCCCCGCCCACGCGACCCTCCTCGCCTCCACCGGCATCGTCACGGCCCTCCCCCTGGTCTGCTTCGGCGCCGCCGCCATCCGGGTCCCCCTCTCCACCCTCGGCCTCCTCCAGTACCTGGCCCCCGTCTTCCAGTTCCTCCTCGGCATCCTCTACTTCCACGAGGCCATGCCCCCCGAGCGCTGGGCCGGCTTCGCCCTGGTCTGGCTGGCGCTGGTCCTGCTCACCTGGGACGCGATGCGCTCCGCACGGCGGGCGCGGGTGGTGGCGATGTCCCGCCGGACCGATCCGGCCGCGGCCGCGGTGGAGGCGGTCGATGTCTGAGGGGTTGGCCACGCGGGGGGAGTTCGACGCGGTGGTCATCCGGACCGACTACACCGACGAGCGGGCGTGGCGGGCCCTGGCGGCGACGCTGCCCCCGCACGTCCACGTCGTCGACGACCCCTCCTGGTCCGGGGCGACCGTCGACCGCGTCCTGACGGCGACCCGCGACGCCGAGGACCTGAGCGTCGTCTTCCTCGCGGACACCACCACGACGCACTCCCGTCCGCCCGCCCTCCTCGCGGTCACCACCCTGACCCGCGAGGACTGCGAGGACGCCGAGGACCACGCCCGCCTGACCGAGTCCGGCCCCACCTTCCGCACCACCCCGGCCGGCGTCCCCGACATCCACGCCAACCTGAGCCTGGGCAACCTGGGCTTCGAGGAGTACGCGGCCTGGGCGGGGGAGAGCCCTGATGGGGTGTACCGGTCAGCTTGAGGTACGGATCGCGGTGAGCACCCGCCGCCGCAACGTCGCGTCGGCGAGGGTGTCCGGGCTGCGCCACTCCCACCCGCTCACCTCCTCCTCCTGCAACGTCACCTCGACGGGGCCCGCCGTCCTGAACAGGTAGCGCACGTCCGCGTGCTGGTGTGCGGGTTCGCCCTCGGCGTCGTTCGCGGGGATGTCGTGCACGTCGATGTGCACGGGCCGGGGCGACAGGGGCGCGACGCCCGCCGCGATGCCCGTCTCCTCCCGGAGCTCGCGCGAGGCGGCATCCATCAGGGATTCGTCCTCGGCCTCCAGGTGCCCGCCGGGCAGGAGGTACTTACGGAAGATGTTGTGCCGGACGAACAGCACGTCGCCGCAGCCGTCGACCAGCACCGCCCCCGCCGTAACATGCAGGGGACCGGTACCGCGGCCGGTGAGGTCGTCACCTCGGTCCAGCCCTTTCAGCACGCCGGACAGCGCGGCCTTCTCGGCGGGATGCGCGGCGAGATACTCGCTCACCGTCGCGCGGATGTGTTCGGGAGTGATCGGCATGATTCGGTCACCGTTCGCCGGAGAAGTGGAGCCATGTCGCGGCGATTCTGCTCCGGTCCGCGCGGAGGTGCCGTAACTCGCCATGTGTGGCGGGCTTCAGCCATATAAAGGGCTCCATGGTGACCTCTTCTTCGCAGCCCGAGCCGCTGCACTGGAAGGTTGTGGTCGACGCGGTCGACCCGCATGCGCAGGCGGACTTCTGGGGGGCCGCGTTGCACTACGAGCCGGAGGACAACAGTGCGCTGATCGAGCGGCTGTTGGCGGTCGGGGCGTTGGCCGGGGAGGCCATCGTGGAGTATCACGGGCGGCCGGCGTTCCGGGATCTGGTGGCGGTGCGGCATCCCGATGACCCGTACGACTCCGAGACGGGGACCGGGCTGGGGCGGCGGGTGCTTTTCCAGCGGGTGCCGGAGGCCAAGAGCGGCAAGAACCGGCTGCATCTCGATCTGCACGCCGGGCCGGAGCGGAGGGCCGGGGAGGTGGCGCGGCTCACCGCGCTGGGGGCCGCCGTGCTGCGCGAGGTGAATGAGCCCGCGGGGACGTGGACCGTACTGGAAGACCCCGAGGGGAACGAGTTCTGCGTGCAGTAGTAGACAGGGGCATGACGAAAAGACAGTTCCCCGGGCCCCTCGTCGTGGTCGCTCTGCTGGCCTCGGTCAGCGCGTGCGCGGGGGCGGCGCGGCCTGCCCCCGCCCCTACGGCCGCCCCTGCCACGTCCGCGAGTGCGCGTCCTGAGCCCGTCACCGCCACCATGATGGACATCATCGGTGGCAACGCCGGCCGCGCGGCCGAGCAGATGGGCCCCGACACCGAGGTGACCTTCAAGGACGTGAGCGGCAAGGGGCGTTCGGTGGACGATCCGGCCGAGTGGAAGATCTGCGAGACCCGGCCGGGACCGAACCAGCAGATCACCGACTACCCGGTCGTGCTCGGGGTGGTACGGGTCGGGGAGAGCTGCGGCTGAGCCGGCCTCACGCCTCGGCTGCCGCCGCGCGGGCCGTCAGGCGGCCCATGCGGGTGTGGGCCGACTCCAGGGGGCGGGGGTCGGACGCGGCGGGGCCCGGCTTCGCGGCCAACGCGGTCCATACGTCGATGAGTTCGCGCCCCATACGGAGGGCCTGCTCCGCGTCGCCCACCACGCGCCACGCGGTCGCCGCGCTGCGTACGTTGCCGTAGGCCGCCGCCGGGTCGCCCGACTCGGCGCGCTTACGGGCCAGGTCCAGCGAGAGGTCGAAGGCGCGGGTTGGATCGCCGGTCAAGTACGCGATGTAAGCGCAGAGTTCGCGCAGGTGCAGCACCTCGGGGTGCCGGGGTCCCAGCGCGCCGGACGCCTTCGCCACCGCCCGGCTCGCCAGCTCGGCCGCCCGCTCGACCTCTCCGTCCCGAACGGCGTCCCCGACGCGCGCCAGCGCGGACGTCCACACCTCGGCCCCGTCCGCCGTCTCCCCCACCGGCACCTCCGCGAGCATCTCCTCCGCGATGGCGTCGAACCGGCTCGGCGGGACGGGCTCGGGCTCGGCTTCGGGGGCCGGCTTGGGACCGAGGACGAGTTCGGGCCCCGGACCGGAGGCGGGCTCGGCACCGAGGCCCAGCTTGGGGCCGGGGCCGGGAGCCGGCTTGGCACCGAGGCCCATCTCGGGACCCGGGCCGGGAGCCGGCTTGGCACCGAGGCCCCATTCCGGACCCGGGACAGGGGCGGCCTTGGCTCCCGAACCGGGCTTGACCTTACGGAAGTTGACGGTGCCGGAGGCCGTCCGAGGCTTCCGCTCCGGCAGGGGCTTCTCCCCCGCACCCCCCATCACCGGCGGCGGCCCGAACACCCCCCGGGGCGGCTGCACCGTCCCCGGTGCGGCAGGCAGCCTGGTCGGCTCGCCCGTCATCCGCGTCGTCCCGTCCGGCGAGACCTCCAGGGGGACCAGGCATCCCGCCGCGTCGTCGTGGATGGTGGCCCGTATCGGGGCGCCGTGGGACGTGGCCACATCGCGGAGGTGGTTGAGGACCGCGTCGTGGATGTCCTCGTCCGGGGCCCGGAGGACCGGGGTACCGGCGACCGACGCCGTGCCGGTGGCCGAGACGCGCACCTGGACCGGACGGTCCGCGCGCCGCTTCTCGAAGCTGAGTCGAGACATCCCTTTTCCCTCATTCCCCCCGGCGCCACGCCCGGTCGTACGCCTCCAGTGTCCAGTCTCGCCGCCCACGGTGCCTCCGCGCGTCACCGCGACGTCACAGCCTCGCACCAGCCGCCCTTCCGCGCAGTACTTGCATGTGCATAAGATGCATGCGGATTTAACTTCTCTCGTCCCGGGGGTCCTCATGCGCCGTAGATTCCTCTTCGTCCTGGGCAGTGCCCGCACTCAGGGCAACACCGAGTTCCTGGCCCGTGCCGCCGCCGAGCAGTTGCCGGAGGGGGTGGAGCAGGAGTGGATCAGGCTGGCCGGGCTGCCGCTGCCCGAGGCGGAGGACCTCCGGCACGACAGCGACCACGTACGCCCCGCCCCCGGCACCCCCGCCGGGACGCTGCTGGACGCCACCCTCGCCGCGACGGACGTGGTGATCGCCTCGCCGCTGTACTGGTACTCCCTCTCCAGCCTCACCAAGCGTTACCTGGACCACTGGTCGGGCTGGCTCCGCATCCCCGAGGCCGGCTTCAAGGAGGCGATGGCCGGCCGGACCCTGTGGGGCGTGACCGCGCTCGCGGCCCAGGACTCCTCGGTGGCACAGCCCCTGATCGGGAGCCTGAACAACTCCGCCGCGTACCTGGGGATGCGCTTCGGCGGGGTGCTGCTCGGCAACGGCAGCGGGCCGGGCGACGTACGCCACGACACCGATGCCCTGGCCCGCGCGAAGACCTTCTTCGCCGGCGAGCCCCCGTTCGCCCGCTTCCCCGGCGCCTGAACCGAACAGCTAGGCCGTGATGTCCTTCGCCGTGAACCGCGCCCACGCCGCCGTGCCGAACACCGCCGCGTAGACCCCCTGGAGGACCAGGTTGCGGCGGAGGTCGTCCCAGAGGACCGGGTCGCGCAGGAGGTCCGCGAAGGACAGCCAGTAGTGCGAGAACAGGTATGGCTGGATCGCGTGGAGCTGCGGGATCTGGTCGAGGATCTGCACGGTGATCAGCAGCCCCACCGTGGTCGCCATCGCCGCGATCCCGCTGTTGGTCAGCGTCGACACGAACAGTCCGAGCGCCGCCACCCCGGCCAGCGAGGCCGCCACGGCGAGGGCGATCAGCAGCGCCCGGAGCAGCCCGTCGCCGAACCCGATCCGCGTACCGGAGATCGTGGTGACCTCCCCCAGCGGGAACAGCAGCGCGCCCACGACCAGCGCGGAGCCCGCGACCACCAGGGTGGCCAGCAGGCAGAAGGCCAGGACGGTCGCGTACTTGGTCAGCAGCAGCCGGGTGCGCCCCGCCGGGGCGACCAGCAGATAGCGCAGCGTGCCCGCGCCCGCCTCCCCCGCCACCGCGTCCCCCGCGATCACCCCGACCGCCATCGGCAGGAAGAACGGCAGGGTCGCCGCGAGCGCGGTGAAGACCAGGAACAGCCCGTTGTTGGTGACCTGCGCGATGAAGGCGGGGCCACCGCCGCCCCGCTCCGGGTCACCGCCGCCCCCGGTCTCGACCCGCACCGCGATCCCGATCAGTACCGGTACGGCCGCCAGCACCGCGAGCAGCACCAGGGTGCGCCAGCGGCGCAGAGTGGTGACCAGCTCGCTGCGCAGCAACCCGAAGGTCCACAGCGGCCGGGGGGCAGGGGGAAACGTGGTCTCAGCCCGCGACATCGAAGCCCTCTCCGGTCAGTGCCACGAACGCGTCCTCCAGCGAGGCCCGTTCGAGCGTGAACCCCCGTACCCGCACGCCCGCCGCGACCAGGGCGGCGTTCACCTCGGCGAGGTCGCGGTCGGGCGGTTCCCCGGTGACCGTCCCGCCGGCCACGGTGAGGTCGGTGACGCCCTGCTCCTTGAGCACGCGGGCCGCGTCCGCCGCGTCCGGGGTGGTCACGGCGAGCCGGCCGCGCGCCCCGGCGGACAGGTCGGCCACCGCGCCCTGGACCACGAGCCGGCCGCGGGTCATCACCGCCGCGTGCGTGCAGACCTGCTCGATCTCGTCGAGGAGGTGGGAGGAGAGGAAGACGGTGGTGCCGTCGGCGGCCAGTTCCCGGATCAGGCCGCGGATCTCGCGCATGCCCTGCGGGTCGAGCCCGTTGGTCGGCTCGTCCAGCACGAGCAGGCGGCGCGGCCGGAGCAGGGCGGCGGCCAGTCCGAGGCGCTGCTTCATGCCGAGCGAGTACGCCCTCGCCTTCTTGCCCCCGGCCGTGGCGAGCCCCACCCGCTCCAGCGCGGCGGCGGTGCGGGCGCGCCGGGTACGGGGGTCGGCGGCCGGGTCGGCGGCGTCGTAGCGCAGCAGGTTGTCCCGGCCGGAGAGGAAGCCGTAGAGCGCGGGGCCCTCGATGAGGGCGCCGACCTCGGGCAGGACCGCACGGGTGGCGCCCGGCATGGGGCGGCCCAGGACGTGCGCGGTGCCCGAGGTCGGATCGATCAGGCCCATCAGCATGCGGATGGTGGTGGTCTTGCCGGAGCCGTTGGGGCCGAGGAAGCCGAAGACGCTGCCCGCCGGGACGGTCAGGTCCAGACCGTCCACGGCGAGCTGTCCGCCCCGGTACCGCTTGGTGAGGCCGCGCGTGGCGATGGCGGGCGCGGCCTCCTCCTCCGTGACGGACGCTGGCTCCATCGGGTCCCCTCGCGTGTCGGGCGGTTACTTGTCCGCGTCAGCCGCCTTGATCAGGGCCCCCTTGGTGACCGCGCCCGCGTAGACCTTGCCGTCGTCGGTGATCAGGGCGTTGACCAGGCGGGTGGAGAAGACGGTGCCCTTGCCGAAGTCGCCGGAGACCTGGTCGCCCAGCGAGCCGAGGAAGCCGCCCATCGCGCCGCCACCCTGCTGGGAGGTCTTGTCCCCCTTGGCGCCGGTGTCGAACGTGGCGATGGTGGTCCAGCCCTCGCCGATGGTGTCGGCGCCGCTCAGCCCGCCCGGCGCGAACTGCCCGCCGAAGCCGGGGGTGTGCTCGTCCCTGCCCGGCTTCTCCTCGGTCACCTTCGCGCCCCTGGGCGGGCGGAAGTCGAAGGTGGAGGCGGGCGGGGCGGCGAAGGAGACCTTGGTGAAGCCGGCGTCGAGGACGGGGGCGCCGCCGCTCTTCGGGGTGAGGGTGAACTTCAGCGGCAGGCCAGTCCTGGCGTCGACACCGATGGTGACGTCACGGACGGTGGAGCCGGACTGCTTGGGCTTGATCACGAGCTGGTAGGCGTCGCGGCCGGCGATGCGGGCGGTGCCGTCGACGGTGACCGAGGTGGTGGAGTCGACCGACTTCAGCGCCTCCTCGGCGAAGTCGTCGGGCGTGGCGCTCGGCCGGTGCTCGCGCTTGTCCCCGGTGTGCCGGTCGGTCGTGTGGAAGACCTCGTTGCTCGCGCTGTCGTAGCCCCACACGTCCTTGCCCTGGTGGATGAGGCTGTACTCGGCGTCGCGCTCCAGCAGCGAGACCTTCTGCTTCTCGGGGCCGTCGGCGGCCACGCGCAGGGTGTGGGTACCGGACGCCAGCTCGGTGAGCTTGGTCCGCGGGTCGGCGGAGGAGTCGCCCTGGCCTGAGCCCATGCCCTGCTGGAGGCTGCCGAGGTCGGGCAGGCCGAGGTCGGTGCTGATCTTCACGGTGCCGGACATCCGCTGGACGTCGGACTTGGCGATCTTCTCGACGAGCTGCTGCGCGGTGATCTTCGGCAGGTCCGGGTCGCCGGAGGCGGCGAGCGCCGGGACCAGCCCGATGGTGGCGGCCGCGACACCCACCACCGCGACGGGCACGACGTACCGGGCGGCCTTGCGGCGTCCGGTACGCGGGTCCTCGGGGCCGGTGCCGGTCGCGTGGTCGGATTCGTACGGTGCCATGTCTGCCTTACCTCCGTCGTCGGCGGCGGCTGCGCTCTATGGGTTCCACCTGAGCCGCCATTCTCACCCGGATCGGTGAGGAGTGGTGGTTTCCCTGGTGCCCATCACACCAATTCGGCAGTCCTCGTACGTCAGCCCACGGAGCCAACTCGGCGTACACCTGCGGTATGACGTGACGACCGGGCGCCCGCACCGACCCGTAGGGGTCGTACGAGCGCCCGTACGCGCCGGCGCCTGTCGGGCAGGCCCTAGCCCGCCCGGTGCACCACGGCGTCGCACAGCTCGATCAGGGCCGACTTGGCGGTGCAGTCCTTCAGCGGGGCGAGGGCCGCGCGGGCCTCCTCCGCGTACCGGACCGCGTCGCGGCGGGCCTGGTCCAGCGCGGGGTGGGCGCGCAGGGCGGTGAGCGCCTCGGCGAGCCGGGCGTCGTCGCTGAGGTCGGAGTCCAGCAGCTCGCACAGCGCGAGGTCGCCGGGCTCGCCGAGCCGGGCGGCGCGCTCGCGCAGCCGGAGCACGGGCAGCGTGGGCACGCCTTCCCGCAGGTCGGTGCCGGGCGTCTTGCCGGACTCGTCGGAGTCGGAGGCGATGTCCAGCACGTCGTCGGCGAGCTGGAAGGCGACGCCGAGCCGCTCGCCGTACTGGGTGAGCACGTCGACCACGCTCTCGTCGGCGCCGGACATCATGGCGCCGAACCGGCAGGACACGGCGACCAGCGAGCCCGTCTTGCCGGAGAGCACGTCGAGGTAGTGCTCGACCGGGTCGCGGCCGTCCTGGGGACCCGCGGTCTCCATTATCTGGCCGGTGACGAGGCGCTCGAAGGCGAGGGCCTGCACGCGGACGGCCTCGGGGCCGAGATCGGCGAGTATCTGCGTCGCGCGGGCGAAGAGGAAGTCACCGGTGAGCACCGCGACCGAGTTGCCCCAGCGGGTGTTGGCGCTGTCCACGCCGCGCCGCACGGCCGCCTCGTCCATGACGTCGTCGTGGTAGAGCGTGGCCAGGTGGGTCAGCTCGACGACGACGGCCGAGGGGATGATGCGCGGGGCGTGCCGGTCGCCGAACTGGGCGGACAGCAGCACGAGCAGCGGACGGAACCGCTTGCCCCCGGCCCGCACCAGGTGCTGGGCGGACCCGGTGATGAAGGGGACCTCGCTCTTGGTGGCCTCTAGCAGGCCCGCCTCGACAGCCGCCAGTCCGGCCTGGACATCGGCTTCCAGTGCCTGGTCCCGCACGCTCAGCCCGAACGGCCCGACGACGGTCACGAGGTTCTCCTGTCTGCTGGTGTCTGCTGGCGACTTCACGGCTTGTCGATAGGTCGCTGCCATCAGTCAAGTCAGCGTATCCGGTCCTCTTTCGATCACCGATCGCACCCACCGGTCCAGCTCGTGAGGTATCGGATTTCGTCCGGCATGTGCCGAATGGCCGACAACGGTCGGTATAGGGGGAGTCGGCCGGACGATCCGACACTCCGGGGGTCACACCGGGCCAACGAACGGGAGAGTGCAAGAGGTTCCGCCTGTGGGGGACCGACACTCCCTAATACCCACAGACGGCTCAAATCCACATAATCCCCCATGTCTGATTTTGCGTATTTTGCGATTCCGTGAGTTGGCTCACGCGGACCACCTCGGCGCGCATACCCCCGAAAGCCCCCCTCTCACCCCCTTCTTACCGTGCGCGGTACGGAAGTTGGGGATTGGCGGGCGCAAAGGATCAAGTGGGCCATTTGGGACAGATCAAGGTCAACTAGCTCTTTGGGTGAATCCGGTACTTGTTCCGGACATGTGCGGTCGCATACGTTCCCGCCCTGTCAGGCGAACGCCGAATCCTGCCGCGCCTGGCACACCCACTCACGAACTCATTCGTACGGCAGGAGCGGGGGACCCAGGTAAGCCGCCGGACCGGCGCGACCCATGTCGCGCCGGGACGGCTCGGGGTGAAGCCGTGATCGTCCCCGGTGTCCGACGGGCACCGGGGACGACGCGGCCGGGCACCTCCCCGCCCGAACCCGACAGCTCACCTCGCAGGCGACGGAGAGGAAACACCGACATGTCTGCTGCCGCTCAGCCGCGCCGTGCCCGCACCAAGCGCATCGTCCGCACGCTCGCCGTCGCCGGTACCGGTGCCGCGATGTTCGCGCTCCCCCTCGTCGGCGCCACCAGCGCCTCCGCCGCCCCGGCCGCCAAGCCCGCCGCCGCCTCCGCCGTGTACCCGAACAACCTCGACGGCTGGATCCGCCAGTCCCTGGCGATCATGGCCGAGAAGGGCATCCCGGGCACCTACAACGGCATCCACCGCAACGTGATGCGCGAGTCCTCGGGCAACCCGCTGGCCATCAACAACTGGGACATCAACGCCATCAACGGCACCCCGTCCAAGGGCCTGCTCCAGGTGATCGACCCGACCTTCCGCACGTACCACGTCGCCGGCACGTCCTTCGACCCGTACAACCCGGTCGCCAACATCACCGCCGCCTGCAACTACGCGTACCACCGCTACGGCTCCATCGACAACGTCAACGGCCCGTACTAGGCCCGCCGCACGATCACCGTGCACCGCGCCCCCGTCGCACGCCTCGCGCATGCGGCGGGGGCCGTCGGCTTCAGGGGGTGAACAGGCGCTCCAGGACGACGGCCACCCCGTCGTCCTCGTTGGAGAGGGTCACCTCGTCGGCCACCGCCTTCAGTTCCGGGTGGGCGCCGGCCATGGCGACGCCGTGGGCCGCCCACTGGAACATGGGGATGTCGTTCGGCATGTCGCCGAAGGCGACGGCGTCCGCGCGGCCGAGGCCCAGGTGCTCGGCGGCCAGCGCGAGACCGGTCGCCTTGGTGATCCCGCACGGCTGCAGCTCGACCGTGCCGGGTCCCGACATGGTGACCGTGGCCAGCGAGCCGACGACCGCACGGGCGGTGGCCGCCAGCTCGTCGTCGGACAGCCGGTCGTGGCGCAGCAGCACCTTGCTGATCGGCGCCCGCCAGAGCTGCTCGCGCCGCTCCACCCGTACGGCGGGCAGGGTCGGGTGCGGCATCCGGTAGCCGGACTCGATCAGGGTGAGCCCGTCCACGCCGTCCTGGTCGGCGGCCGCGTGCACCTGGCCGACCTCGGCCTCGATCTTGCCGAGCGCGGTCTCGGCCAGCTCCCGGTCCAGCCGGACCGACCACAGCAGGGTGCCGGTGGCGGCGTCGTACACCTGGGCGCCCTGCGCGCACACCGCGAGCCCCGTGCCGCCGAGCGCGGCCAGCAGGGGGCGCACGCGGGGCGCCGGGCGGCCCGTCACCACCAGGTGCCGGGCCCCGGCGCGTGCCGCCCCGGCGAGCGCGGCGAGCGACCTGGCGGAGACCGTGTCGTCGCCGCGCAGCAGCGTCCCGTCCAGGTCGGTGGCGATGAGCGAGGGACGGGAGGGAGCGGAGGGTGCGGCCATGATCAGAGAATACGGATCACCGCTCTTCCCGACTCACCCCCGGCGCACCGGAGTTGACGCGTGGCTCAGCTCCGCGCGCCGTGTGCCGCGGCCAGGTGTTTCGCCAGCCTCGGGGAGGCGAACTCCGTGCCGCACACGAAGCGCATCACCGGGCCGTACGAGGCGGCCGCGGGCAGGCCGGTGAAGTAGAGGCCGGGCAGCGAGGAGACGTAGCCGGGGCCGAGGCGCGGCGCCCCCCGCGTGACCGCCAGGTCCGTGCGCAGGCCGGGGCCGAGGAAGTCCAGCGCGGCCAGGTCGACCCGGTAGCCGGTGGCCGCGATGACGTGGTCGGCGGTGAGCCGGTCGGTGCGCCCGCCGTGGGTGCGTACGGTGAGCACCGGCGCGCCGTCCACCGCCTCGGCGGACACCACCCGCGCCACCTCCCGCACCTGCACCCGGCCCTCGAAGCGCTCCCGCAGCCACCAGGCGCCGAGCGGTCCGAGCACCCGGCGGACCAGATGGTGCCGGACGCTCTCCGGCAGGAAGCGGTAGGGCTGGGCGTGGTAGCTGAGCGCCCACAGCGACCAGGCGCGGCCGAACGGCGACTCGGGGCGGAACCTCGGCTGCTCCCAGGGCGGCGCGCCGAAGGCGACCTTGCCCCGGCCGCGCGAGACGACCCGTACGCGGGCGCCCGCCTCGGCGGCGAGGGCGGCGGTCTCCAGCGCGGACTGGCCGGCGCCGACGACGATCAGCTCCTTGCCCGCGAACCGGTCCAGGTCGTGGTGGAGGGAGCTGTGCGTGACCGGCGCGGGGCCGCCGAGCGCGGCTCCCGCCAGCTCGGGCGGCAGGTGGGCGAAGCCGGTGAGTCCGGTGGCGACCACCACGGCACGGGCGGCGAACTGCTCCCCCGAGTCCAGCTTCAGCTCGAACCCGCCGGGCCGCCCCCGCTCCACCGACACCACCCGGACCTGCTCCAGGTCCGGCACCAGGCGCTGCCGGAACCAGTCGCCGTAGGCGATGAAGGTCTGTGCCGGGATGATGTCCTCGTCGGTGACCAGGCGCCGGACACCCGCCGCGGCGCAGTAGTCGGCGAGCGTGTGGCCGGGCTGCGGGCAGTCGAGGCTCGAGGCGGCCGGGGTGGATTTCAGCAGCATCCCCTCCGGCATGTGCGCGCGCCAGCTCACCATGGGGTCGCCGAAGACCCGTACGGGGATGCCGCGCGCCCGCAGATGGGCGGCGGTGGACAGGCCGTACGGCCCGGCCCCGATGACTGCAACCGGTCGGATCACGAAGTCCCTCCCCAGGACGCGGTACGCCACGTGTGTGGCCTTGCCTACTCCGTGGAGTGCGAGGTGCCGCCGCCCCGGCGGCTGGTCCGCCAGAGCTGGTAGAGGTGCTTCGCGCCGGGGCGGCCGAAGCGGGCGAGCATCGTGAGGAACGGCATCGGGTCGTCGCCGGCGAGCCACGCCAGCTCCGTGCCCTCGGCCCGTGCGGGGGCGGACGGCGTGGTGTAGCCGCTGCGCCGGTAGGCGAGCCAGGCGGGCAGGTCGATGTTCTCCACGACGAACCGCCGCCCGGCCCGCTGCTCCCCCTCGGGGACGGCCCGGCCGGTGAGGTCCAGGTGCAGGGCCCGGACCACGTCCACGCCCGACTCGCTCTCGAAGAGCCGGAACTGGGCGCCCATCCGGGGGTTGAAGTCCAGCAGCTTGTACTGGCCGTCCCGGCGGTCGAAACGCAGGTCGAGATCGACGACCCCGGTGAAGCCGAGCTGCTTCACGAACCGGGTCGCCAGGTCCGCGAGTTCGGGGTTGTCGACGACGTAGGCGTGGGCCGTCATGCCCGCGTGCGGGGGCCAGGAGCGGACCTTGACGCCGGTGAAGACGGCGAGCGGGTTCGCGTCCGCGTCGAAGCAGGCGTGCACGATCCAGTCCTCCGCCGCCTCCCTCGGCAGGTACTCCTGGAGGATCACCCCGGGGTCGTCGCCCCAGTCGCGGGCGAGGGCCAGCAGACCGGCGCGGCTGCCGATCCGGGTGGTGCCGCCCACGGCGGGGCGGCTGCGCCGGACGAACGCCTCCCGGTTCTTGGCCACCACCGGGAACAGCGCCTCGTCGGCGAAGGCCACGACCTGGTCGTAGGAGGTCGGGAAGACGGAGGTGGGGCTGGCGACGCCGTGCTCCTCGCACAGCTCGTGCAGCCCCTGCTTGCTGGCCAGCCGCCTCGGCAGGGCCGGGTCGACGGGCGGGAACAGGAAGGCACCGGACAGCTCTTCCTGGTGCTCGGCGATGAGGACGGCCGCTTCCTCGTCGGTCGGGATCAGGACCGTGGGCCTGCCGATCCGGCGCCCGATCCGGCGCAGTCCCTCGACCAGGTGCTCCGGCTCCTCCGCGCCGGTCGTCGGCCACACGAACGCCCGCTCCAGATACCGGGACGCGGCGGCCGGGGTGTACGGGTCCTCGGTGATGGCGTACATCGGCACGCCCAGCCTGCCCAGGCTGCGGATCGCGCCGACTCCGCCGTGGTGCAGCGGATATCCGCCGAACTTGACTATCAGGCCAGGCACTTCGCGGTCCGCCTCGATGGGCGCGCCAAAGCGTCTTCCGGCCACGGGTCCCCCCACGTGTCCCCCCTTTGGACCGGACCCACCCCGTCCGTGTCCCCCGAAGGACGCTAAGCCGGAACACATCCCTCCGACAAGTGCTATTCGGGCATTGCGAACTCTTTAGACACGGCGCCCACCGGCCGCCGCACCCTGCCCAACACACCGGTTCCGGCCGTAACGTGTGGCCCGACGCTATGGATCATCAACCCAGGCCGACGCGGATGAGAGTGAGGCAGCACCCCATGCCCCCCGTGCCACCGTTTGACGTTCCCGAGGGCGACCCCTTCGGTCCGCACAACCTTCCCTATGGCGTGTTCTCGCCCGCCGGCGGCACCGACGGCGCCGGCCGCCGGGTCGGCGTCCGGCTCGGCGACCACGTGCTGGACGCGGGCGCCGCCGCCCGCGCGCTGGACTTCCCGCACAGGGACCTGCTCCTGGCGCCGAACCTCAACCCGCTGCTGGCCGCCGGGCCCGCCGTCTGGTCCGAGGTGCGCGCGGCGCTCACCGAGTGGGTCACGCACCCCGCGCACCGGACGGCCGTCGAGCCCCACTTCCACGAGCTGGCGCAGGTCGCGCTGCACCTGCCCTTCGAGGTCGCCGACTACGTCGACTTCTACGCCTCCGAGCACCACGCCCGGAACGTCGGCCAGATCTTCCGCCCCGACTCCCCCGACCCGCTCACCCCCAACTGGAAGCACCTGCCCATCGGTTACCACGGCCGCGCGGGCACGGTCGTGGTCTCCGGCACCGACGTGGTCCGCCCCTCCGGCCAGCGCAAGGCCCCCGCCGACCCGGCGCCGGTCTTCGGGCCCTCCGTCCGGCTGGACATCGAGGCGGAGGTCGGCTTCGTGGTGGGCGTGCCGTCCGCGCAGGGCACTCCGGTCCCGCTGACCGGGTTCCGGGACCACGTCTTCGGGCTGTGCCTGCTCAACGACTGGTCGGCGCGGGACATCCAGGCCTGGGAGTACGTGCCCCTCGGGCCCTTCCTCGGCAAGTCCTTCGCCACCTCGGTCTCGGCGTGGATCACCCCGCTGGCCGCCCTGGAGGACGCGCGGGTGGCCCCGCCCGAGCGCACCCACCCGCTGCTGCCCTACCTCGACGACTCCGCGCCCGGTGCCGGCCCCGGCGGTTACGACCTGCGGATCTCCGTCGCCGTCAACGGCCATGTGGTGGCGGAGCCGCCCTTCTCCACCATGTACTGGACCGCCGCCCAGCAGCTCGCCCACCTCACGGTGAACGGCGCCTCGCTGCGCACCGGCGACCTCTACGCCTCCGGCACGGTCAGCGGGCCGGCTAAGGGGCAGCGGGGGTCGCTGCTGGAGCTGACCTGGAACGGGCGTGACCCGCTCGAACTCCCCGAAGGCAAGCGGGCGTTCCTGGAGGACGGGGACGTGGTGACCCTCACGGCGTGGGCGCCGGGGAAGGACGGGGGACGGATCGGGCTGGGCGAGGTCGAGGGGCGGATCGTCAGCGGCTGAGGCCGGCTGTGGGGGCACGGGGGCGGACGGCCGGAACCGGGGTGCGGATGGGCCGTACGCCTGTCTTCGGCGGGCGCGGGCCGTCATACTGGCGGCATACGCAACAGGCGGCCCGCACCCTGCTCGCCGGCGAGCCGCACCCCCCTTCCGACCAGGCACGTCCGACCAGGAACCGGAGCCCCGGCATGACCGTCTGCCTGCTCCTGCTGACCGTCCTCGCCCTGACGGCCGCCGTACCGGCGCCGCGGGCGCTGACGCGTGCCGAGTGGCCGGAGCGGGAGCCGGTGGTGGCGCTGTGGGTGTGGCAGTGCCTGGTCGCCACGGTGCTGCTGTGCTGCCTGACCGCGCTGGTCCTGGGCGCGGCGGCCGTCTTCCACACCGTCCGCGACCATGTCTTCGCCCCGGCCCCGCCCGCCGTCACCGCCGCCTACGACCTGTCGGCCGCGCCCGCCTGGGCCACCGCCCTCACCTTGCTGCTGGCCTCCGGTGCGGCCTGGACCACGGCGATGCTGGGCCGTGAGCTGACCGAGGCGCGGCGGCGGCGCGGGGTGGCCCGCGCGCGCCTGCGGGAGCGGGCGC
The DNA here is from genome assembly GCF_004217355.1 of Streptomyces sp. BK022. NCBI lineage: Bacteria > Bacillati > Actinomycetota > Actinomycetes > Kitasatosporales > Streptomycetaceae > Streptomyces > Streptomyces sp. BK022. The sequence goes on along the minus strand of NZ_SHKU01000002.1, from coordinate 103,524 downwards.
CGGACCTGCCCGGCGGGCTGCCCCCGGCACGCGGTCCGCTGCTGGTGCTGGAGGACGAGTACCCGGACGCCTGGTGGATGCCCGGCCATCCGGCCCAACTGGTGGTGACCACGGGCGCGTTGCACCGGCTCACCGGGCATCAGGTCGACGCGGTGCTCACCCATGAGCGGGGGCACGCCCGCGCCCACCACGACTGGCTGCTGCATCTGTCCAGCGCGCTCGCCACGGGCTTTCCGCGCGTCCCGCTCTTCGCGCACTTCTGCGACCAGACGCACCGGCTGGTGGAGCTGGCCGCCGACGACACCGCCTCGCGGCGCTGCGGGCACGTCACCACCGCGCTGGCGCTGATCGAGCTGAACCAGCACCGGGGCGTGCTGTCCTGCGCCTCCAGCCGGCGGCTGCTCGGCGAGCGGGTCGACCGGCTGCTGGAACCGCCGCCCCGGCTGCCGCGCGGGCACCGGGCGCTGACCACGGCTCTGGCCGCGCTGGTGCCGTTGCTGCCCCTGCTGATCACGTTCGCGCCGGGGCTGACGGCGCTGGCGTAGGGCCGCCGGTCAGGACCAGTCGGGCTCCTCCTCGCCGTCGGGCCAGTGGAGGTCCGGGGAATCGGCGGCGGGGGCCGGGACGGCGGCGGATGCCGGAGCCTTCGGCGCCGCTTCCGGGGCGCCGGCCGGGGCGGCCTGGGCCTCCAGCACCGCGAGGACCCCCTCCCCGTACGTGGCGAGCTTCTTCTCGCCGACCCCGTTCAGCGTGCCCAGCTCGGCCACCGAGCGGGGGTGGCTGGTGGCGATCTCGCGGAGGGTGGCGTCGTGGAAGATGACGTACGCCGGGACGCCCTGCTCCTTCGCCTGCTCCGCGCGCCAGGTGCGCAGGGCCTCGAAGACGGGGACCAGCTCGGCGGGCAGGTCGGCCGCCGGCGTCCTGCCCTTGCGGTCGCCCCGGCCGGCCGCCCGGGCGGTGGTCGGGCGCTTGGGCTCCTTGCGCAGCGGCACCTCGCGCTCCCGGCGCAGCACCTCCCCGCTGGCCTCGGTGAGCACCAGGGTGCCGTACTCCCCCTCGACGGCCAGCAGTCCCTGCGCGAGCAACTGCCGCACCACGCCCCGCCATTCGCCTTCGGCGAGGTCTTCGCCGATACCGAAGACGGAGAGCTGGTCGTGGTCGAACTGGATCACCTTGGCGGTGCGCTTGCCGAGCAAGATGTCCACGATCTGCACGGTGCCGAACTTCTGGCCGCGCTCGCGCTGGAGCCGGACCACGGTGGAGAGCACCTTCTGCGCGGCCACCGTGCCGTCCCAGGTCTCCGGCGGGGTGAGGCAGGTGTCGCAGTTGCCGCAGCCCTCCTCGGTGGGGTCCTGGCCGAAGTAGGCGAGGAGCTGGCCCCGGCGGCACCGGACGGTCTCGCACAGGGCGAGCATCGCGTCCAGGTGGGAGGCGGCGCGGCGCCGGAACGCCTCGTCACCCTCACCGGACTGGATCAGCTTGCGCTGCTGCACGACGTCGTTCAGGCCGTACGCCATCCAGGCCGTGGAGGGCAGTCCGTCACGGCCCGCGCGGCCGGTCTCCTGGTAGTAGCCCTCGATGGACTTCGGCAGGTCGAGGTGGGCGACGAAGCGGACGTCGGGCTTGTCGATGCCCATGCCGAAGGCGATGGTGGCGACGACCACCAGGCCGTCCTCGCGCAGGAACCGGGACTGATGGCGGGCGCGCGTGGCCGCGTCCAGCCCCGCGTGGTACGGGACGGCCGCGATGCCGTTGGCGGTGAGGAACTCGGCGGTGCGGTCGACGGAGTTGCGGGAGAGGCAGTAGACGATGCCGGCTTCGCCCGCGTGCTCCTCGCGGAGGAAGGCGAGGAGCTGCTTCTTGGGGTCGGCCTTGGGGACGATGCGGTACTGGATGTTGGGGCGGTCGAAGCTGGCGACGAAGTGGCGGGCCTCGGGGAGGTTCAGCCGCTGGGTGATCTCCTGGTGGGTGGCACGGGTGGCCGTGGCGGTCAGGGCGATGCGGGGCACGTCCGGCCAGCGCTCGCCGAGCAGCGAGAGATTCAGGTAGTCCGGACGGAAGTCGTGGCCCCACTGGGAGACGCAGTGCGCCTCGTCGATGGCGAAGACGGAGATCCTGCCGCGGGCGAGCAGGTCGAGCGTGGCCTCCACGCGCAGCCGCTCCGGGGCCAGGTAGAGCAGGTCCAGCTCACCGGCGAGGAACTCGGCCTCCACCGTCCGGCGCTCGTCGAAGTCCTGCGTGGAGTTGATGAACCCCGCCCGCACACCGAGCGCGCGCAGCGCGTCCACCTGGTCCTGCATGAGCGCGATCAGCGGCGAGACCACGACACCGGTGCCCGGCCTGACCAGCGCCGGGATCTGGTAGCACAGCGACTTGCCGCCACCGGTCGGCATGAGCACCAGCGCGTCCCCGCCGGCCACCACATGCTCGATGATCGCTTCCTGCTCACCCCGGAACGCGTCGTACCCGAACACCCGGTGCAGCGCACCGAGCGCCTCACTCCGGTCCGCGCCCGGCCCCTCGGTCACCGTCGTCATCTCGCTGATCCACCTGTCCCGCTCATCGCCGTACCCCGTGCGCCGTCCCTCGACCACCGCCTCCACCATAGGCGCCGCCACGGACAGACCCGGAGTTTTCCACAGGCCGCACCAGGACCTCGGGGAGTCGCCGTGGGACGAAATACGGACAGGCCCACGGCGAAAAGAGGCCGTGGTCGAGACGTGCCGGACCGGGGCGTCCCGGTCGCCCTACTCTCGGACGATGGATCAGCGAAGCACGCGCGGCGCGGCGGAGTTCCCTGCCGTCGAGGTCGTCGGACCACCTCTCTGGGAGGCTTTCGACCCGGCGGCGTACGTCCAGGACAACTACAGCCGGCTGCACGCGGACGACGCGTCGATCATGCGGATATGCGGCGATTTCTTCCGTCGGCACTTCAAGCGTCACGACGCGCTGTCCGCCCGCGCGGGCATCGACGTCGGTTCCGGGCCCAACCTGTACCCCGCCCTGATGCTGCTCCCCTGGTGTGCCGAGATCACCCTGCTCGACCTCTCCCCGGCCAATGTCACGTGGCTCGAGCGGCACACCGGGGGCTACCCGGGGAGCTGGGACGCGTTCTGGGACGTGCTGAACACCGCCAGCCCGTACCGGGAGATCACCGATCCGCGTGGCGTCCTGGGCGCGAGCGCCCGGGTCGAGCACGGGGACCTGTTCCTGCTGCCCGAGGGACGCTGGGACGTCGGAACCATGTTCTTCACCGCCGAGTCCATGACGGACTCCCACGACGTGTTCCGGGACGGCGTCCGGCGCTTCGTGGAGTCGCTGGTCCCCGGCGCGCCGTTCGCCGCCGCCTTCATGGCCGGCTCGCGGGGCTACCGCGTGGGCGGTCATTTCTTCCCGTCGTGCAGCGTGGACGAACGGGCGGTGGCCGCGAGCCTCGCCCCGCACACGGCGGACGACCTGACGGTCACGCGCCTGCACGACGGCCATGCGTTGCGGGAGGGCTACCTGGGCATGATCCTGGCCTGCGGCCGACGCCGGGACGACACCCGCTAGCGGACGAGCACCTGGGGGATGCGTGATCGAGGACGTGTTCCGCGAGACCACGGCGGATGCGCGCACCCAGTCCGTTCCGCTGTCCCATCTCTCCCTGGAGATAGGGCACCTCTACTCGGAGGACTTCGAACGCGGACCGGACCGGCTACGGGAGCACTTCGCCCTCGCCCGCCCCTGGGCGGACGCCGCGGCCGCGTCCGCGGTCGCGGGTACGGCCGGACGACGGCCTAGGATCAGCACCTGCTTCCTGATCGACGACTACTTCTCCCGGTTCTCCTCCCCCGCCGACGTCGTGCCGCCGCTGCTCGCCGAGGCCGCCCGCGCGGGCCTGACCATCGACTACCTGGTCAGGGAGTCCGGCTGCGCGGTGGCCGACGGCTTCGAGCTGGCCCGGTCCGTGGCGGACCGGCTGGTCGAGTCGCCCCCGCCGGGCAGCAACGGCGGACGGCCGCCGGCCCGCCGGACCGGCTGGCTCGCCAACGGCAGGCGCGGCCCCACCGGCCTGGTGGGGCACGAGACCTGGCAGCCTCCCGAGGAGACCCTGGCCCGGCGGCACTCGGTGTTCCTCGACACCGAACTCTGGGACGACGACGGGCCGGTACGGATCTGGTCCTGCGCCTTCCTGGCCGCCGTATGGCAGTTGCTCCGCCTCGGACTGCTGCGGCACGACGGCTCGCCGGTCCTGCGGCCCGCCCTCTGGGACGGGCGGACGCTGCCCGGCGACTGGGACGAACTCCCGGCGCTGCTCCAGGTCAACGCCGCCGCCGAACCCTTCGCCGCATACCGCACCTGCTCCCTGCTGCCGTACCGGTTCCTGCCCGTCGAACACGCCGTCATGGTCGTCCTCGACCAGACCGACGTGGACCCCGAAGCCCTCGCGCAGAGCCTGCGCCGGGCCGCCGACGAGGGCATCGACCTGCCCGCCTCGGTGGCCGAACGCGCCGGCTACGTCTTCTACCCCGGCCCCTGACATGACGTCCGCCACGAGCCCGGTGCCGGTGGTGCTCCGCTGCGGCGAGGTGCGGACCTGCCTGCTGCCCACCTCCCGGCCGCCGGCCGCCGAGGACACGGCCCGGCTGCTGAGCCTGCGCCTGGGGGAGCCCGTCCAGCTCTCCGCGCGCCCCATCCGCCACGCGCTGTCGCCGCCCCTGCTCACCGGCGTGGACTGCGCCCTGCCCACCGCCGACGGCACCAAGATCCGCGCCGTCGGCACGGTGGTCTCCCGTGCCTCGGTCACCGAGGGACGGGTCGTCCAGGCCGCGGCCTTCACCAGTGTGCCCCTCCTGGGGCCCGGCAGCCGTCGGCCGTGGTGGCACTACCTCGCACGGCCCGGGGTGGTCGAACCGCTCGGCAAGCTCCCCGAACCGGCCGCGGCCCAGGGGTTCCTCACCACCTGCCGCCCGGAGGAACTGGACGTCGGGCTGATCGCGGAGGGGCTGCTCACCGAGGTGCTCGGCCATCCCCTGCTCGACCACCGGCCGCCCCTGCGGACACCGCGCACCCGGCTGCGGTGGGTGGCGGCGCGGCCCGCCGACGGGACCACCGCGCCCGCCATCCGCTTCACCGTGGCCGGGGACGGGCTCCGGACGGTGGAACTGCGGCTGCCCGCCACGATCGAGCCGACCGTCATCGCCGCCTTCTGCGCGGACCTCGCGCTGCACGACTGGCTGCTGACGGCCCTGACCGGACTGCTGGACGAGGCCCCTCCCGGTGGCGCGCCGGGGGAATTCCTGCGCACGGCGCTGCGCCCGGCCGCCGGTCATCTGCTGCACCTGTGGATGCCGGCGGCCCGGCCGGACCCCCGGCTCCTCCCGCTGTGGGAGGCGCTGGAGCGCACGCCGGGGTTCACCCGCCAGTGGCAGTCGCTCGCCCAGCGGGTCCGTGACCTGCTGGTTCTGTACTCGCTGCCGGGCACGGGCGCCCCCGGCGGGCCGCGACGAACCTTCCGGCGCCCCCATCAGCATCGTCGTCGACAGTGACATCGGGGGAGCCATGCGGCGGACGCGCCGGATATCCGAAGTAGTGGTGAGAGTGGCCGTCACCGCCCTGCTGGGCGGCGCGACCTATCTGATCACCAACCTCACGGACCAGCCCGAGATCTGGAAGATCACCCTGTCCGTGTTCATCGCCGGGGCGACCCTCATCGTCCAGCAGCTCGCGGACTTCGAACGGCGGCTGGACGACGGTCTCACCGGCTTCAACGACACGACCCGGCTGATCTCCCGGCTGGACACCTCGCCGGTGGGCTCCGCGGAGGTCACGCGCCTGGCGCGGAACGTCGCGGCGCTCGAACCCGGTCGTCCCGACCTGCTGTACACGTTCGTCCGGGCCGAGGTACGGCGGGTGGCCAACCTGGTGGAGGAGCTGCGGGGCAACCACGCGGGCTACCCGGGCGAGGACCGTGACTGGCTGCTGGACCTGGCCCGCTGCGCGGGGACGTCCATCGACGCGGCGAGCACCTCGGTCGACCGGAACTTCTGGGGGACCGACCTCGGCCGCCACTACGTGACCGCCCAGGAGCAGGCGGTGTCACGGGGCGTCCGCGTCCGGCGGCTGCTCATCCTCGGCACCCCGGCGGACCTCGACACCGGCGTGGAGGAGCTGCGGGCCTGGCAGCGGAGCCTGGGCTTCGAGATCCGAGTGCTGGTGCTGTCCACGCTGGAGACCTGGGAGCAGCGGGAGGCGGTGAAGAACTTCGTCGTCTTCGACCGGGCCCTCAGCTACGAGACCATCCCGGCGGACGGCGATCCGTCACGCGTCTACGAGACCAGCCTGACCGCGGGCGATCGCGTCGACGAGCACGTACGACGGTTCGAGGCCTGGTGGGAGAGGGGCGAATAGCGGTCCCCGCACACACCACTGCCCGGCGCCCCCCAGGGAGAAGGAAGCGCCGGGCAGTCGGGGTCGGGTCAGCGGACGAACACCCCCGCACTCCCCGCCAGATCCAGGAAGTACTGGGGCGCCACGCCCAGGACCACCGTCACCGCCACGCCCACCGCGATGGCGGTCATCGTCAGCGGCGAGGGGACCGCGACCGTGGGCCCGTCCGGCTTGGGGTCGCTGAAGAACATCAGGACGATGACGCGGATGTAGAAGAAGGCGGCGATGGCCGAGGAGATCACGCCGACCACGACCAGCGGGGCCGCGCCGCCCTCCGCCGCCGCCTTGAACACCGCGAACTTACCCGCGAAGCCGCTGGTCAGCGGGATGCCGGCGAAGGCGAGCAGGAAGACGGCGAAGACCGCGGCGACCAGGGGTGAGCGGCGGCCGAGCCCGGCCCACTGGGAGAGGTGCGTCGCCTCCCCGCCCGCGTCGCGGACCAGGGTGACCACCGCGAAGGCGCCGATCGTCACGAAGGAGTACCCGGCGAGGTAGAAGAGGACCGCCGAGACACCGTCCTCCGTCGTGGCGATCACACCGGCCAGGATGAAGCCCGCGTGCGCGATGGACGAGTACGCCAGCAGCCGCTTGATGTCGGTCTGGGTGATCGCCACGATCGCGCCGGCCAGCATGGTGACGATCGCCACGCCCCACATCACCGGCCGCCAGTCCCAGCGCAGTCCCGGCAGCACCACGTACAGCAGCCGCAGCAGCGCGCCGAAGGCGGCCACCTTGGTCGCGGCCGCCATGAAGCCGGTCACCGGGGTCGGGGCGCCCTGGTACACGTCCGGGGTCCACATGTGGAACGGCACCGCGCCCACCTTGAACAGCAGGCCCATCACCAGCAGCGCCATGCCGATCAGCAGCAGCGCGTCGTTGCCCATGGTGTCCGCGAGCGCCGGGTCGACCCCGCTGACCGTGCCGTCCACGACCTGCGCGATGCGCGCGTAGGACACCGAGCCCGCGTAGCCGTACAGCAGGGCGATGCCGAACAGGGTGAACGCCGAGGCGAACGCCCCCAGCAGGAAGTACTTGACCGCGGCCTCCTGCGACATCAGCCGCTTGCGGCGGGCCAGCGCGCACAGCAGGTACAGCGGGAGGGAGAGCACTTCCAGGGCGACGAACAGCGTCAGCAGGTCGTTCGCCGCGGGGAAGACCAGCATGCCCGCGACCGCGAAGAGCAGCAGCGGGAACACCTCGGTGGTGGTGAACCCGGCCTTGACCGCCGCCTGCTCCCCCTCACCGCCCGGAACGGAGGCGGCCTGCGCCGCGAAGGAGTCGACCCGGTTGCCGTGCGCCGCCGGGTCCAGGCGCCGCTCGGCGAAGGTGAAGAGGCCGACCAGCGCGGCCAGCAGGATCGTGCCCTCGAGGAACAGCGCCGGGCCGTCCACCGCGACCGCGCCCATGGCCGCGATGTGCGCCTTGGTGGTGCCGTACCCGCCCGCCGCGAGCGCGACGACCGCGGCGAAGGCGGCGCACAGCGCCACGGCGGAGACGAACACCTGGGCGTAGTAGCGGGAGCGGCGCGGCACGAACGCCTCGACGAGCACCCCGATGAGGGCGGCGCCGAAGACGATCAGCGTCGGCGACAATTGTCCGTATTCGATCTTCGGCGCGTCGATCTTGGAGATCGGATCGGCCGCCGTTGTCCACAGGCTGTGGACGGCTGCTGCGCTCACTTGGCCGCCTCCACCGCGGGCTTGGGGTCCTTCTGCTGGACATCGGACATGGTCTGCTTGACCGCCGGGTCGACGATGCTGGTCAGCGGCTTCGGGTAGACACCGAGGAAGACCAGCAGCACGATCAGCGGCGCGACCACCAGCACCTCCCGCACCCTCAGGTCGGGCATCGCCGAGACCTCCGGCTTCACCGGGCCGGTCATCGTGCGCTGGTAGAGCACCAGCGTGTACAGCGCGGCCAGCACGATGCCGACGGTGGCGATGATCCCGATCACCGGGTACCGGCTGAACGTGCCGACCAGTACCAGGAACTCGCTGACGAACGGCGCCAGTCCGGGCAGCGACAGGGTCGCGAGGCCGCCGATCAGGAAGGTGCCGGCGAGCACCGGGGCGACCTTCTGCACTCCGCCGTAGTCCGCGATGAGCCGGGAGCCGCGGCGGGAGATCAGGAAGCCCGCCACCAGCATGAGCGCGGCCGTCGAGATGCCGTGGTTGACCATGTAGAGGGTCGCGCCGGACTGGCCCTGGGTCGTCATGGCGAAGATGCCCATCACGATGAAGCCGAAGTGCGAGATCGACGCGTAGGCCACCAGCCGCTTGATGTCCCGCTGCCCGACCGCGAGCAGCGCCCCGTAGACGATGCTGATCAGGGCGAGGACGAGGATCACCGGCGTCGCCCACTTCGACGCCTCCGGGAAGAGCTGGAGGCAGAAGCGGAGCATGGCGAAGGTGCCGACCTTGTCGACCACCGCCGTGATGAGCACCGCGACCGGCGCGGTGGACTCCTGCATGGCGTTGGGCAGCCAGGTGTGCAGCGGCCACAGCGGGGCCTTCACCGCGAAGGCGAAGAAGAAGCCGAGGAACAGCCAGCGTTCGGTGCTCGTCGCCATGGTCAGCGAGCCGTCGGCCCGCGCCCGGACGATCTCCTGGAGGCTGAAGCTCCCGGCGACCACGTACAGCCCGATCACCGCCGCCAGCATGATCAGACCGCCGGCCAGGTTGTAGAGGAGGAACTTCACCGCCGCGTACGACCGCTGGGTGGACGCGGCCTCCTCGCCCTGGCTGTGGGCCCGGTCCCCGAAGCCGCCGATGAGGAAGTACATCGGGATCAGCATGGCTTCGAAGAAGATGTAGAAGACGAAGACGTCGGTCGCCTCGAAGGAGATGACCACCATCGCCTCGACGGCCAGGATCAGCGCGAAGAAGCCCTGCGTGGGCCGCCACCGCCTGCTGCCCGTCTCCAGGGGGTCGGCGTCGTGCCAGCCCGCCAGCACGATGAACGGCATCAGCAGCGCGGTCAGCCCGATCAGGGCCACCGCGATGCCGTCCACGCCCAGTTCGTAGCGCACCCCGAAGTCCCTGATCCAGGAGTGGGACTCGGTGAGCTGGTAGCGGGCGCCGTCCGGGTCGAAGCGGACCAGGACGACGATCGCCAGCGCGAGCGTGGCCAGGGAGACCAGCAGGGCCAGCCACTTGGCGGCGGTGCGCTGCCGGGCCGGCACGGCGGCCGTGGCCACCGCACCGAGCGCCGGGAGCGCGGCTGTCGCTGTCAGCAGAGGAAAGGACATCGGTATCAGACCGCCCTCATCAGCAGCGTCGCGGCGACCAGGAGGGCCGCGCCGCCGAACATCGAGACCGCGTAGGAGCGGGCGAAGCCGTTCTGGACACGGCGCAGCCGCCCGGACAGGCCGCCGAAACCGGCCGCCGAGCCGTTGACGACACCGTCGACCAGGGTGTGGTCGACATAGACCAGCGAGCGCGTCAGGTGCTCGCCGCCGCGCACCAGCACGACGTGGTTGAAGTCGTCCTGGTAGAGGTCGCGCCGGGCGGCCCGGGTGAGCACGGAGCCGCGCGGGGCGACCGCGGGGACGGGCTTGCGGCCGTACTGCGCCCAGGCCAGGCCCACGCCGACGACCAGGCAGACCATGGTGGCGCCGGTGACGGTGAGCGCGCTCAGCGGGGAGTGGCCCTCGCTGTGGCCGGTGACCGGCTCCAGCCAGTGCAGGAAGCGGTCGCCCACGTCGAAGAAGGCGCCGCCGGCCACCGAGCCGCCGGCCAGCACGATCATCGGGATCGTCATGGTCCGCGGGGACTCGTGCGGGTGCGGCTCACCGTGCGCGCCCTGGTGCTCGGCGGCGGGCTCGGCGCTCGGGGCCTGGGGCGGGCGGGTCGGCTGGTTCTTCCAGCGGGGCTCGCCGAAGAACGTCATCAGCATCACGCGGGTCATGTAGAACGCGGTGATCGCCGCGCCCAGCAGGGCCACCCCGCCGAGGATCCAGCCCTCGGTGCCGCCCTTGGCGAAGGCCGCCTCGATGATCTTGTCCTTGGAGAAGAAGCCGGACAGACCCGGGAAGCCGATGATCGCGAGGTAGCCGAGGCCGAAGGTGACGAAGGTGATCGGCATGTACTTCCGCAGGCCGCCGTACTTGCGCATGTCGACCTCGTCGTTCATGCCGTGCATCACCGAACCGGCGCCGAGGAACAGCCCGGCCTTGAAGAAGCCGTGGGTGACCAGGTGCATGATCGCGAAGACGTACCCGATCGGGCCGAGGCCGGCCGCGAGGACCATGTAGCCGATCTGCGACATGGTCGAGCCGGCCAGCGCCTTCTTGATGTCGTCCTTGGCGCAACCGACGATCGCACCGAACAGCAGCGTGACCCCGCCGACGACGGTGACCACGAGCTGCGCGTCCGGCGCGCCGTTGAAGATCGCGGCGGAGCGCACGATCAGGTAGACGCCCGCCGTGACCATGGTGGCCGCGTGGATCAGGGCCGAGACCGGGGTCGGGCCCTCCATGGCGTCCCCGAGCCAGGACTGGAGCGGCACCTGGGCGGACTTGCCGCACGCGGCGAGCAGCAGCATCAGGCCGATCGCGGTGAGCCGGCCCTCGGACGCGTCGCCCGCGTGCTCCAGCACCGGGCCGAAGGCGAAGGTGCCGAAGGTGGTGAACATCAGCATGATGGCGATGGACAGGCCCACGTCGCCGACCCGGTTGACCAGGAACGCCTTCTTCGCGGCGGTCGCGGCGCTGGGCTTGTGCTGCCAGAAGCCGATCAGCAGGTACGAGGCGAGGCCCACGCCCTCCCAGCCGACGTACAGCAGCAGGTAGTTGTCGGCGAGGACCAGCAGGAGCATCGCCGCGAGGAACAGGTTGAGGTAGCCGAAGAAACGGCGGCGCCGCTCGTCGTGCTCCATGTACCCGATGGAGTACAGGTGGATCAGCGAGCCGACCCCGGTGATCAGCAGCACGAACGTCATCGACAGCTGGTCGAGCCGGAGGGTGACGTCGGCCTGGAAGTCACCGACGGAGATCCAGCTCCACAGGTGCTGGGTCCAGGTGCGGTGTTCGGCGTCCTTGCCGAGCAGCCCGGCGAACAGGACCAGGCCGATGGCGAAGGAGGCGGTCGACAGCAGGGTGCCGACCCAGTGGCCGACGGCGTCGAGGCGCCGGCCACCGAGCAGGAGCACGACGGCTCCGAGCAGGGGCGCCGCGATGAGCAGCGCGATCAGGTTCTCCACGATTCTTCCGACCCCTTACAGCTTCATCAGGCTGGCGTCGTCGACCGAGGCCGAGTGGCGGGTGCGGAACAGCGACACGATGATCGCCAGGCCCACCACGACCTCCGCGGCGGCGACGACCATCGTGAAGAACGCGATGATCTGGCCGTCGAGGTTGCCGTGCATCCGGGAGAAGGTGACGAAGGCGAGGTTGCAGGCGTTGAGCATCAGCTCCACGCACATGAACACCACGATCGCGTTCCGCCGGATCAGCACGCCGGTGGCGCCGATGGTGAACAACAGGGCCGCGAGATAGAGGTAGTTGACGGGGTTCACTGCGCCGCGTCCTCCGTCCGCTTGAAGGTGGCCGGGGTGTTCTCCGTGCGCTCCAGGCGTTCCTCCGCGCGCTGTTGAAGCGCCTTGAGGTCGCCGAGGGCCTGGGCGGAGACGTCCCGGATCTGACCGCGTTCGCGCAGCGTCCGGCTGACGCTCAGCTCGGCGGGGGTGCCGTCGGGCAGCAGGCCCGCGATGTCCACCGCGTTGTGCCGGGCGTAGACGCCGGGGGCGGGCAGCGGGGGGACGTTCTTGTTCTCGCGGACGCGCTGGGCGGCCAGCTCGCGCTGGGTCCTGGCCCGTTCGGTGCGCTCGCGGTGGGTGAGCACCATGGCGCCGATCGCGGCGGTGATCAGCAGGGCGCCGGTCAGTTCGAAGGCGAAGACGTACTTGGTGAAGATGAGGGTCGCCAGGCCCTCCACGTTGCCGCCCGCGTTGGCCTGGCCGGTGCCGTTGAACTGGGTGAGCGAGGCGTTGGCGATGCCGCCCAGCAGCAGGACGCCGAAGCCGAGCCCGCAGAGCAGGGCCAGCCAGCGCTGGCCCCTGATGGTCTCCTTCAGCGAGTCCGCGGCGGTCACGCCGACGAGCATCACCACGAAGAGGAAGAGCATCATGATCGCGCCGGTGTAGACGACGATCTGCACGACCCCCAGGAAATAGGCGCCGTTGGCGAGATAGAACACCGCCAGGACGATCATGGTCCCGGCGAGGCAGAGCGCGCTGTGCACCGCGCGCCGCATGAGGACGGTGCACAGGGCGCCGATCACGGCGACACTGCCGAGAATCCAGAACTGGACCGCTTCGCCGGTGGAGGTCGTGTAGGCGGCGAGCTGTGTGCTCATGCCTCCACCCCCTCTTCGGGCTTCTCACCCTTGGAGATGGCGACTTGGCGGACCGTGCCGGGGGCGGCCTCGGTCACCAGGCCCCGGTAGTAGTCCTGTTCGTCGGTGCCGGGGAAGATCGAGTGCGGGGAGTCGACCATGCCCTCGTCCAGACCGGCGAGCAACTGCTCCTTGGTGTAGATGAGGTTGGCCCGGCTGGAGTCGGCCAGCTCGAACTCGTTGGTCATCGTGAGCGCGCGGGTGGGGCACGCCTCGATGCACAGGCCGCACAGGATGCAGCGGGCGTAGTTGATCTGGTAGACGCGGCCGTACCGCTCGCCCGGCGAGTAGCGCTCCTCGTCGGTGTTGTCGGCGCCCTCGACGTAGATGGCGTCGGCGGGGCAGGCCCAGGCGCACAGCTCGCAGCCGACGCACTTCTCCAGGCCGTCCGGATGGCGGTTGAGCTGGTGCCGTCCGTGGAAGCGGGGAGCGGTGGTCTTCTTCTGCTCCGGGTACTGCTCGGTCAGCCGCTTCTTGAACATGGCCTTGAAGGTCACGGCGAAGCCGGCCACGGGGTTCTGGAAACCGGGTGCGGTCTCCTTGGGCTCCTCAGCCATCGGACGCCTCCTTTCCATCCGAAGTTCCGTCACTGACAGTGTCCGCTCCGCCACTGACAATCAGCTCCCGCTCCTGGCGCGGACGGCGCCTGGGCACCGCGGGCAGCTGCTGTCCGGGCAGCGGCGGTACGGGGAAGCCGCCCGCCAGCGGATCGAACGCGGGCTGCGGGGCGGGCTCTTCGGCCGCCTTGGCCTTGTCGCGGAACATGTCGGCGACGAAGGAGATCAGCAGCAGGGCGAGCACACCGCCGCCGACGTAGAGCGCGATGTCGGCGAAGTCGTAGTTCTCGTTGCGCAGCACCCGCACGGTCGCCACCAGCATCAGCCAGACCACCGAGACCGGGATCAGGACCTTCCAGCCGAGCTTCATGAGCTGGTCGTAGCGGACGCGCGGGAGCGTGCCGCGCAGCCAGATGAAGAAGAACAGCAGGAGCTGGACCTTGATGACGAACCAGAGCATCGGCCACCAGCCGTGGTTGGCGCCCTCCCAGAAGGTGCTGATGGGCCAGGGGGCCCGCCAGCCGCCGAGGAAGAGGGTGGCCGTCACCGCCGACACCGTCACCATGTTCATGTACTCGGCGAGCATGAACAGCGCGAACTTGATCGAGGAGTACTCGGTGTTGAAGCCGCCGACCAGGTCGCCCTCCGACTCCGGCATGTCGAAGGGGGCGCGGTTGGTCTCGCCCACCATCGTGATCACGTAGAGGATGAAGGAGACCGGCAGCAGCAGGATGTACCAGCGGTCGTGCTGCTGTTCCACGATGGCGGAGGTCGACATCGACCCCGAGTAGAGGAACACCGAGGCGAACGCGGCGCCCATGGCGATCTCGTACGAGATCATCTGCGCGCAGGAGCGCAGACCGCCCAGGAGCGGGTAGGTCGAGCCGCTGCTCCAGCCGGCGAGCACGATGCCGTAGATGCCGATCGAGGCGACGGCCAGGATGTACAGCATCGCGATCGGCAGGTCGGTGAGCTGCATCGTGGTGCGGTGGCCGAAGATCGAGATCTCGTTGCCGGCCGGGCCGAACGGGATGACCGCGATCGCCATGCAGGCCGGGATGGCCGCGACGATCGGCGCGAGGACATAGATCACCTTGTCCGCGCGCTTGACGACGACGTCCTCCTTGAGCATCAGTTTCACGCCGTCGGCGAGCGACTGGAGCATGCCCCAGGGGCCGTGCCGGTTGGGGCCGATGCGCAGCTGCATCCAGGCGACGACCTTGCGCTCCCAGACGATGGACAGCAGCACCGTCAGCATCAGGAACGCGAAGCAGAACACCGCCTTGACGACGACCAGCCACCACGGGTCGCGGCCGAACAGCGAGAGGTCTTCAGCGGCGAGGAACGGGCTCATCCTCGAACCTCCTTGGGGGCCTCGTCGACGTGCGCCGCCGGGCCGATACGGACGAGGGAGCCGGGCCGGGCCCCGGTGTCGGAGGCGACGCCCCGGCCGGCCGAGTCCAGCGGGAGCCAGACCACCCGGTCGGGCATCTCGGTGATCTGGAGCGGGAATTCGGTGGTCCCGGCGGGGCCGGTGACGGCGAGCGCGTCGCCCTCCTTGACGCCCGCCTCGGCGGCCGTCGCCGCGGACAGGCGCGCGCGGGCCGCGTGCCGGGTGCCGGCCAGCGCCTCGTCGCCCTGCTGGAGGACGCCGAGGTCGAGCAGGAGCCGGTGCCCGGCGAGCACGGCCTCCCCGGCGGCCGGGCGGGGCAGTACGGCCCCGCCGTGGGCCGGGTCGGTGGCGGTGCCCCCGGTCCAGCCGCCGAGCCGGTCGATCTCCGCGCGGGTGGTGCGCAGGTCCGGCAGGCCCAGGTGGACGTCCATGGCGTCGGCCAGCATCTGCAGGACGCGGGCGTCGGCCGGGGCGAGCCGGCGGGTCATCTGGTCGGGCTTGAGCGCGGCCTCGAAGAAGCGGACCCGTCCCTCCCAGTTGAGGAAGGTGCCGGTCTTCTCGACCACCGCGGCGACCGGCAGCACCACGTCGGCGCGCTCGGTGACCTCGCTGGGCCGCAGCTCCAGCGAGACCAGGAAGCCGACGCTGTCGAGCGCCTCACGCGCGCGTGCCGGATCGGGCAGGTCGGCGACCTCCACCCCGGCGACCAGGAGCGCGGACAGCTCGCCGGTGGCGGCGGCCTCCACGATCTGCTGGGTGTCACGGCCGTAGCGGGCGGGGAGTTCGGCCAGCCCCCAGGCGGCGGCGACCTCCTCTCGCGCGCGCGGATCCGTGGCCGGACGGCCGCCCGGCAGCAGCGAGGGCAGCGCGCCCGCCTCGACGGCGCCGCGCTCCCCCGCCCGCCGGGGAATCCACACCAGCCGGGCACCGGTCGCGGCCGCCGCCCGCGTGGCGGCGGTCAGGCCGCCCGCGACACCCGCGAGCCGCTCGCCGACCACGATCACGGCGCCCTCGGCGCGCAGCGCTTCGGCCGCCTCCGAGCCGGCGTCCTCCAGGCCGACCCCGCCGGCCAGCGCGTCCAGCCACTCGGGCTCGGTGCCGGGCGCGGCGGGCAGCAGCGTGCCGCCCGCCTTGGTCAGGCCCCGGGTGGCGTGCGTGGCCAGGGCGTACACCTTCTGGCCGCGCTTGCGCCACGCCTTGCGCAGCCGCAGGAAGACCCCGGGCGCCTCCTCCTCGGCCTCGAACCCGACCAGCAGCACGGCGGGCGCCTGCTCCAGCGCGGTGTAGGTGACCCCGGTGCCGTCGAGGTCGCGGCCCCGGCCGGCCACCCGGGCGGCCAGGAAGTCGGCCTCCTCGCCGCTGTGCACGCGGGCGCGGAAGTCGATGTCGTTGGTGTCGAGCGCCACCCGCGCGAACTTGCTGTACGCGTACGCGTCCTCGACCGTCAGCCGGCCTCCGGTGAGCACCCCGGCGCGGGAGCGGGCGGCACCCAGGCCCCGCGCGGCCGCGTCCAGCGCCTCGGGCCAGGAGGCGGGCTCCAGCACGCCCTCGGCGTTGCGGACCAGCGGGGTGTCGAGCCGGTCGCGCAGCTGGGCGTAGCGGAAGGCGAACCGGCCCTTGTCGCAGACCCAGTCCTCGTTGACCTCCGGGTCGTTGGCGGCGAGCCGCCGCATGACCTTGCCGCGCCGGTGGTCGGTACGGGTGGCGCAGCCGCCCGCGCAGTGCTCGCACACCGACGGCGAGGAGATCAGGTCGAAGGGGCGCGAGCGGAACCGGTAGGCGGCCGAGGTCAGCGCGCCGACCGGGCAGATCTGGATGGTGTTGCCGGAGAAGTACGACTCGAACGGGTCGCCCTCTCCGGTGCCGACCTGCTGGAGCGCGCCCCGCTCGATCAGCTCGATCATCGGGTCGCCCGCCACCTGGTTGGAGAACCGGGTGCAGCGGGCGCACAGCACGCACCGCTCGCGGTCGAGCAGCACCTGGGTGGAGATCGGCACCGGCTTGGCGTAGGTGCGCTTGCGGCCCTCGAAGCGGGACTCCGCGTTGCCGTGCGACATCGCCTGGTTCTGCAGCGGGCACTCGCCGCCCTTGTCGCAGACCGGGCAGTCCAGCGGGTGGTTGATGAGCAGCAGCTCCATCACCCCGTGCTGCGCCTTCTCGGCGACCGGTGAGGTGAGCTGGGTCTTCACCACCATGCCGTCGGTGCAGGTGATGGTGCAGGACGCCATCGGCTTGCGCTGGCCCTCCACCTCCACGATGCACTGGCGGCAGGCGCCTGCCGGGTCCAGCAGGGGGTGGTCGCAGAAGCGCGGGATCTCGATGCCGAGCTGCTCGGCGGCCCGGATGACCAGGGTGCCCTTGGGCACGCTGATCTCGATGCCGTCGATCGTCAGCGAGACGAGGTCCTCCGGCGGGACCGCCGCCTGCCCCCCGCCTGAGGGGGCATTGGTGGTCACGGTCATGCGTTCACCTCCGGGCGGTCCGCCCAGGCCGTCGACTTGGCCGGGTCGAAGGGGCAGCCCCGGCCCGTGATGTGCTGCTCGTACTCCTCGCGGAAGTACTTCAGCGAGGAGAAGATCGGCGAGGCCGCGCCGTCGCCCAGGGCGCAGAAGGACTTGCCGTTGATGTTGTCGGCGATGTCGCCCAGCTTGTCGAGGTCGCTCATCGACCCCTTGCCCGCCTCGATGTCCCGCAGCAACTGCACCAGCCAGTACGTCCCTTCGCGGCAGGGCGTGCACTTGCCGCAGGACTCGTGGGCGTAGAACTCGGTCCATCGGGTGACCGCCCGCACCACGCAGGTGGTCTCGTCGAAGCACTGGAGCGCCTTGGTGCCGAGCATGGAGCCGGCCGCGCCGACCCCCTCGTAGTCGAGGGGGACGTCGAGGTGTTCGTCGGTGAACATCGGGGTGGAGGAGCCGCCCGGCGTCCAGAACTTCAGCCGGTGACCGGGGCGCATGCCGCCGCTCATGTCGAGCAGCTGACGCAGCGTGATGCCGAGCGGAGCCTCGTACTGGCCGGGGCTCGCCACGTGCCCGCTGAGCGAGTACAGCGTGAAGCCGGGCGACTTCTCGCTGCCCATCGAGCGGAACCAGTCCTTGCCCTGGTGCATGATCGCGGGGACCGAGGCGATCGACTCGACGTTGTTCACCACGGTGGGGCAGGCGTAGAGGCCCTCGACGGCGGGGAAGGGGGGCCGCAGCCGCGGCTGGCCCCGGCGCCCTTCGAGCGAGTCGAGCAGCGCGGTCTCCTCGCCGCAGATGTACGCGCCCGCGCCGGCGTGCACGGTGAGTTCGAGGTCGAGACCGCTGCCGAGGACGTCCCGGCCGAGGAACCCGGCCTCGTACGCCTCGCGCACCGCCTCGTGCAGCCTGCGCAGGACGGGGACGACCTCGCCGCGCAGATAGATGAAGGCGTGCGAGGAGCGGATCGCGTAGCAGGCGATCACGATGCCCTCGATGAGGCTGTGCGGGTTGGCGTAGAGGAGCGGGATGTCCTTGCAGGTGCCGGGCTCGGACTCGTCTGCATTGACGACGAGGTAGTGCGGCTTGCCGTCGCCCTGCGGGATGAACTGCCACTTCATGCCGGTCGGGAAGCCCGCGCCGCCGCGGCCGCGCAGACCGGATTCCTTGACGTAGGCGATCAGGTCGTCCGGGGACATGGCGAGCGCCTTGCGCAGGCCCTCGTAGCCGTCGTGCCGCCGGTAGACCTCCAGGGACCAGGAGCGGTCCTCGTCCCAGAAGGCGGAGAGGACGGGGGCGAGCAGCTTCTCGGGGCTGGTGTCGTCCTTGACGTCGGTGACCACGGTCATCACTCCCCCTCCTCTGCGGTCGGTCCGGACGGGTGCGCCGGGTCGGAGGCCGAGGTGTCGACCGGGTCGTGGGAGCTGAGCCGCTCGGCGGGCGAGGGCTCGTGCACCGGCTCCTCGCGCGGGGCCGCGTCGCGCGGGTGGACCACGCGCGCGGGCTGGGTCTCGCCCTTGGCCAGGCGCAGGCCGACCAGGGAGGCGTGGCCCGCGCTGCCGCCCTCCTCGACGGCGCCGGGACGCTCGTCGGGGAAGCCGGCCAGGATGCGGGCGGTCTCCTTGAAGGTGCACAGCCGGGCGCCGCGCGTGGGCTCCACGCTCTGCCCGGCGCGCAGGTCGTCGACGAGGCGGGTGGCGCTGGCCGGGGTCTGGTTGTCGAAGAACTCCCAGTTGACCATCACCACCGGCGCGTAGTCGCAGGCCGCGTTGCACTCGATGTGCTCCAGGGTGACCTTGCCGTCGCCCGTGGTCTCGCCGTTGCCGACGCCCAGGTGCTCCTGGAGGGTCTCGAAGATGGCGTCGCCGCCCATGACCGCGCACAGGGTGTTGGTGCAGACGCCCACCTGGTACTCGCCGGAGGGGCGGCGCCGGTACATGGAGTAGAAGGTGGCGACCGCGGTGACCTCGGCGGTGGTCAGCTCCAGCACGTCGGCGCAGAACTTCATGCCGGTCCGGGTGACGTAGCCGTCCTCGGACTGCACGAGGTGCAGCAGCGGCAGCAGGGCGGAGCGGGAGTCGGGATAGCGCGCGATCACCTCGCGCGCGTCCGCCTCCAGCCGGGCCCGGACGTCGTCCGGGTAGGCGGGCGGGGGCAGTTCCGGCATGCCCAGGCCGACGCCCCGCTCGGAAGAAGAGGTGGTCACCGGTCGACGCCTCCCATCACGGGGTCGATGGACGCCACGGCCACGATGACGTCGGCGACCTGGCCGCCCTCGCACATCGCCGCCATGGCCTGGAGATTGGTGAAGGACGGGTCGCGGAAGTGGACCCGGAAGGGGCGGGTGCCGCCGTCGGAGACGGCGTGCACGCCGAGTTCGCCCTTGGGCGACTCCACGGCCGCGTACGCCTGGCCCGGCGGGACCCGGAAGCCCTCGGTGACCAGCTTGAAGTGGTGGATCAGGGCCTCCATGGAGGTGCCCATGATCTTCTTGATGTGGTCCAGCGAGTTGCCGAGCCCGTCCGGGCCGAGCGCGAGCTGCGCGGGCCAGGCGATCTTCTTGTCGGCGACCATGACCGGGCCGGGCTGGAGCCGGTCCAGGCACTGCTCGATGATCCTGAGCGACTGGCGCATCTCCTCCAGCCGGATCAGGAAGCGGCCGTAGGAGTCGCAGGTCTCGGCGGTCGGGACGTCGAAGTCGTAGGTCTCGTAACCGCAGTACGGCTGGGCCTTGCGCAGGTCGTGCGGCAGGCCCGTGGAGCGCAGGATCGGGCCGGTGGCGCCGAGCGCCATGCAGCCGGCCAGGTCGAGGTGGCCGACGTCCTGCATGCGGGCCTTGAAGATGGGGTTCCCGGTGGCGAGCTTGTCGTACTCCGGGAGGTTCTTCCGCATCTTCTTGACGAACTCGCGGATCTGGTCGACCGCGCCGGGGGGCAGGTCCTGCGCGAGGCCGCCGGGGCGGATGTACGCGTGGTTCATCCGCAGGCCGGTGATCAGCTCGTAGATGTCGAGGATCATCTCCCGGTCGCGGAAGCCGTAGATCATGATCGTGGTGGAGCCCAGCTCCATACCGCCGGTGGCGATGCACACCAGGTGCGACGACAGCCGGTTCAGCTCCATCAGGAGCACCCGGATGATGTCGGTCCGCTCGGTGATCTGGTCCTCGATGCCGAGGAGCTTCTCCACGGCGAGGCAGTAGGCGGTCTCGTTGAAGAAGGACGTCAGGTAATCCATCCGCGTGACGAAGGTGGTGCCCTGCGTCCACGTGCGGTACTCGAGGTTCTTCTCGATGCCGGTGTGCAGATAGCCGATGCCGCAGCGGGCCTCGGTGACCGTCTCGCCCTCGATCTCCAGGATGAGCCGGAGCACTCCGTGGGTGGACGGGTGCTGCGGACCCATGTTGACGACGATGCGCTCGTCGTCCGCCTTGGCCGCGGACTGGACGACCTCGTCCCAGTCGCCACCGGTGACCGTGTAGACGGTCCCCTCGGTGGTCTCGCGCGCTGACGCGTGGGAAGTGCTCACGAGTACGACCTCCGCTGGTCCGGAGCCGGGATCTGGGCGCCCTTGTACTCGACGGCGATGCCGCCGAGGGGATAGTCCTTGCGCTGCGGGTGGCCCTGCCAGTCGTCCGGCATCATGATCCGGGTGAGGGCCGGGTGGCCGTCGAAGACGATGCCGAAGAAGTCGTACGCCTCGCGCTCGTGCCAGTCGTTGGTCGGGTAGACCGCGACCAGGGACGGGATGCGCGGGTCGGCGTCGGGGGCGCTGACCTCCAGCCGGATCAGCCGGTTGTGGGTGATCGAGCGCAGGTGGTAGACGGCGTGCAGCTCGCGGCCCTTGTCGCTCGGGTAGTGCACCCCGCTGACGCCGGTGCACAGCTCGAAGCGGAGCGCCGGGTCGTCGCGCAGGGTGCGGGCCACCCGGAGCAGGTGCTCGCGCTCGATGTGGAAGGTCAGCTCGCCCCGGTCGACGACGGTGCGCTCGATGGCGTTCTCCGGGAGCAGGCCCTGCTCCTCCAGCGCGCCCTCCAACTCGTCGGCGACCTCGTCGAACCAGCCGCCGTAGGGGCGGCTCGCCGCCCCGGGGAGCCGGATCGAGCGGACCAGACCGTCGTATCCGGAGGTGTCGCCGCCGTTGTCGGCGCCGAACATGCCGCGCTGGACGCGGATCTCCTCGCCGCCCTGGCCGCGCTGGCCGGGGAGGTTGGAGGCGGAGAGGTCCTTCTCGGGGTTCACACCGTTGGTGCCCTTGTCCTCGCTCACCGCAGCAGCCCCTTCATCTCGATCGTGGGCAGTGCCTGGAGCGCGGCTTCCTCGGCCTCCCGGGCGGCCGCCTCGGCGTTGACGCCGAGCTTTCCGCCCTGGATCTTCTGGTGGAGCTTGAGGATCGCGTCCATCAGCATCTCGGGGCGGGGCGGGCAGCCGGGGAGATAGATGTCGACCGGCACGATGTGGTCGACGCCCTGGACGATCGCGTAGTTGTTGAACATGCCGCCCGAGGACGCGCAGACGCCCATGGAGATGACCCACTTCGGGTTGGGCATCTGGTCGTAGACCTGCCGCAGCACCGGTGCCATCTTCTGGCTGACCCGGCCCGCGACGATCATGAGGTCGGCCTGGCGCGGTGAGCCGCGGAAGACCTCCATGCCGAAGCGGGCGAGGTCGTAGCGTCCGGCGCCGGTGGTCATCATCTCGATGGCGCAGCAGGCGAGTCCGAAGGTGGCCGGGAAGACGGACGCCTTGCGCACCCAGCCCGCGGCCTGCTCGACGGTGGTCAGCAGAAAGCCGCTCGGCAGCTTTTCTTCGAGTCCCATGACTTAAAGGCCCCTCAGTCCCATTCCAGGCCGCCGCGCCGCCATACGTACGCGTACGCGACGAAGACGGTGAGCACGAAGAGCAGCATCTCCACGAGCCCGAAGACCCCGAGCGCGTCGAAGGTGACGGCCCAGGGGTAGAGGAAGACGATCTCGATGTCGAAGACGATGAAGAGCATCGCCGTCAGGTAGTACTTGATGGGGAAGCGCCCGCCGCCGGCCGGCGTGGGGGTCGGCTCGATGCCGCATTCGTAGGCTTCGAGCTTCGCGCGGTTGTAGCGCTTCGGACCGATCAGCGCGGCCATGACCACGGAGAAGATCGCAAAGCCTGCCCCGAGGGCTCCCAGTACGAGGATGGGCGCGTACGCGTTCACCGCTCCTCGCTCCCTTCAGTCGGCATTGACTGGTGGCGGATCACGGGCTCACAGCCGCCTCTTCCGTCTCACCGACCCCACCCGTCCCGGCGAAGATCGAGAACATGTGAAGCAGGTCACAAGCCCAACTGCTCCGCATCTTATGCCCGCCGCTCTGTGATCTGCGACACGGGGTATTACACAAGCTTTGTGATCTCCACCACCTAACGAAGGATCATGAAGGCGGAGGATGGGTGATCTTCACACGCGAAGCGTTCAGTTGATCACCAGAAGTGACAATCCTGCTCGTCGGCGCACGTCAGAGGGGGTGCGGGAGGGGTGGCTCAATATCAAGAGGGTTCCGGTGCATGCAAATTGGTGTGGGACGCCTGCGACTGCTAGAGGAGGCGTTCACACCTCGGAGGGAGGCCCGGGGCGCGATGTGGACGCGGCCGGGCACGTGCGCGCGTTCACGAAGTCCCGCCGCCGACGCGGACGCGACTCCTCCGGTGACCGTTCCGTGACCTCCGCCACACCGGTGACGGGCCTTCCGGAGCCGGGCTTGGCCATCGACCCCAACCGATGGTAGGCGCGGGGCAATCCGGACGTAATGATCAAAGACCGTGATCAACGGCCCAATGATCTCCGTCCGCTATGTCCGTTACGGCGTCAATAAAGAGTGACGCGACCGGGTTTCGGAGATCCGATTGAACAATTGTGGCGCAGCACACGTTTGTTGAAGATATGAAGGAGCCCCTGGTACCGGTTGTTCCCATGTCCCACACCGCTCACATACGCAGCCACCGGAAGCCCCGCCGCAGCGCGTCGTCCATCGTCGTGCGGTCCGGTGTCGCCGGCGGCGTCCTCAGCACCCTGGCGGTCGCCGGAGCGGCCGGCTACGCGAACGCGGCCGAGGCCGAGCCCGTGACGCAGACGCTCGAACTCCCCACCCTCACCGCCGACGTGGCCACCCAGGTCGCGCAGTCCGCGGACGCCACCCAGCAGGCGGCCGCGAACTACGAGCTGCAGGCCGAGCGTGACGCGGCCGCCGCCAGCGCCGCGAAGCAGGCCAAGGCGGACCTCGCCGAGGCGCGGCAGAAGGCCGAGGCGAAGAAGAAGGCGCAGGAGGAGGCCCGCAAGGAGGCCGCCGCCCGTGCCACCCGCAACGCCGAGCGCACCGTGCTCTCCGCGTCCGCGAGCACCGACGCGGGCAGCGCCACGGTCACCGGCTCCTCCAGCGCGACCGGTTCGGCCGCGTCCATCGTGTCGTTCGTGAAGGCCCAGGTCGGCAAGGCGTACGTCTCCGGCGCCACCGGCCCCTCCGCCTACGACTGCTCGGGCCTGGTCCAGACGGCGTTCAAGCAGGTCGGCATCAGCCTGCCGCGCGTCTCCCAGGACCAGTCCACGGCCGGCACCCAGGTCTCCCTGAGCAACCTCCAGCCCGGCGACATCCTCTACTGGGGCAGCGCGGGCAGCGCGTACCACGTGGGCGTCTACGTCGGCGACGGCATGTTCGTCGGCGCCCAGAACCCCTCCACGGGCGTCGTGGAGCGTCCCCTCTCCTACGACCAGCCCACCGGCGCGGTCCGGGTCCTCTGACCCCCTCCGCCCCACCCGCACGACAAGGCCGCTGCCCTCGGGGGGCAGCGGCCTTCGTGCGTCTCGCCGGACGGGGCGCCTGAGCGGTCGGGGCGAGGCGCCCTCAGCGCGGGCTCACGCCTTCGGCGCCACCTTCGTCAGGCCGTTGATGACGCGGTCCATGGTGTCGCCGCCGGTGGGGTCCGTCAGGTTGGCGAGGAGTTTGAGGACGAACTTCATCAGGAGGGGGTGGGTGAGGCCGCGCTGGGCGCCGATCTGCATGACCTTGGGGTTGCCGATGAGCTTCACGAAGGCGCGGCCGAGGGTGTAGTACCCGCCGTAGGTGTCCTTGAGGACGCGGGGATAGCGCTGGAGCGCGATCTCGCGGGCGGCCGGGGTCGGGCGGGCGTGGGCCTGGACGATGACGTCGGCGGCGAGCTGGCCGGACTCCATGGCGTAGGCGATGCCCTCGCCGTTGAAGGGGTTCACCATGCCGCCGGCGTCACCGACCAGCAGCAGGCCCTTGGTGTAGTGCGGCTGGCGGTTGAAGGCCATCGGCAGGGCCGCGCCCCGGATCGGGCCCGTCATGTGCTCCGGGGTGTAGCCCCACTCCTCCGGCATCGACGCACACCACGCCTTGAGCACCTCGCGCCAGTCCAGCTCCTTGAAGGACTCCGAGGTGTTCAGCACGCCGAGGCCCACGTTGGACGTGCCGTCGCCCATGCCGAAGATCCAGCCGTAGCCGGGCAGCAGGCGGTCCTGGGCGCCCCTGCGGTCCCACAGCTCCAGCCAGGACTCCAGGTAGTCGTCCTCGTGACGCGGCGACTCGAAGTACGTACGCACCGCGACACCCATCGGGCGGTCCTCCCGGCGGTGCAGGCCCATGGCGAGGGAGAGCCGGGTGGAGTTGCCGTCGGCGGCGACGACGAGGGGCGCGTGGAAGGTCACCGGGCGCTTGTCGTCGCCCAGCTTCGCCGTCACACCCGTGATCCGGCCCGTACGGTCGTCGACGATCGGGCCGCTCACGTTGCACAGCTCGAACAACCGGGCGCCCGCCTTCTGCGCCTGCCGGGCCAGCTGCTCGTCGAAGTCGTCCCGCTTCCGCACCAGCCCGAAGTTCGGGTACGAGGCGAGATCGGGCCAGTCCAGCTGGAGCCGGGAGCCGCCGCCGATGATGCGCAGGCCCTTGTTGCGCAGCCAGCCGGCCTCCTCGGAGATGTCGATGCCCATGGCCACGAGCTGCTTGACCGCGCGCGGGGTCAGGCCGTCACCGCAGACCTTCTCCCTCGGGAACTCGGTCTTCTCCAGCAGCAGGACGTCGAGTCCGGCCTTGGCGAGGTGATAGGCCGTGGTGGAGCCGGCCGGCCCCGCGCCCACGACGATCACGTCTGCGGTGTTGTCGGAGAGGGGCTCAGTCACGGCGGGTTCTCCCCAAGGTTGTGAATCTTCGTGCCGACGGGCACTGGACACGGGCAGTCTATTCAGCAGAATTGATCAACCGGCTGAAGGGCTGCTCCGTGAACCGAACTCCCCCCGCAGTACAGCTGCGTGTGCCCACCGACGAGGACGCCTTCGCCTGGCACCGGGCCTTCGCCGATCCCGAGGTCATGCGCTTCCACGGGGGGCGGGCGGCCGAGCTGTCCGTGTACGAGGAACTCACCGCCCGGCAGCGGCGGCACGACGCCGAGCTGGGCTTCTGCCTGTGGTCCGTGCTCGACTCCGCCGGCGATGTCGTGGGGTTCACCGGAGCCCAGCCCTGGCCGCACGCCTGGGGGCCCGCCGGGGAGATCGAGATCGGGTGGCGGCTGGGGCGGGCGCACTGGGGGCTCGGGTACGCGTCCGTCGCCGCCGCGGACTGTCTCGCACGGGTTCGCTCCGCCGGGGTCCGGCGGGTCGTCGCCATGGTCGACGCCGAGAACGAGCGGTCCATCGCTGTGACGCGGCGGCTGGGGATGCGGCTCTCCGAGCGGTTCGTCACTCCCGCCTCCGAGCGGCAAGGGCTCTGCTACGCCCTTGAGTTGTGACTCCGCGTAGTTGATTGTCACAGAAAGAGAGATGTCGTTCCGGGTGCTCATCCCCGGAGTTACCCTGCCAGTACCACTGGGGGTGACATCAGTGCGAATACCACCCAAAACACCCGAGGTGCGGGTGCCTCGGTTTGTCGGGCTCATGGCCGTGGACGCCCGCGCGGCCGCTCGGGCCCGCGGACTCCTTCTCAACGCGCCGGACCGGCCCGAGTTCGCGGGGGTCGTCGTGGACTACGTCGTACGGCAGTTCCCCGCGCCCGGTGCGGAGGTTCCGCCCGACTCCGTCGTCTACGTGTGGTTCGACTTCGGGGAGGGCGAAGGGGGCGGGGGTGTGCGGGAGCCCCGGTTGCCCGCGCCGCCCTCCGGAGGGCTGCAGCGGGAACTCGGGGAGCCCGGCGACGCGTTCGAGATGATCGGGCGCTGAGCGGTCAGAGCTGCTTGAAGCCCCGGTGCAGGGCCACCACGCCGCCGGTCAGGTTGCGCCAGGCCACCTTGGACCAGCCGGCCTTCTGGAGCTTCTCCGCCAGCGCCGGCTGGTCGGGCCAGGCGCGGATGGATTCCGCCAGGTACACGTACGCGTCCGGGTTCGAGGACACCGACCGTGCCACCGGGGGGAGCGCCCTCATCAGGTACTCCGTGTACACCGTGCGGAACGGGGTCCACGTGGGGTGCGAGAACTCGCAGATCACCACCCTGCCGCCCGGCTTCGTCACCCGGTACAGCTCGCTCAGCGCGGCGTCCGTGTCCTGGACGTTGCGCAGGCCGAAGGAGATCGTCACCGCGTCGAAGGTGTCGTCCCTGAACGGGAGCCTCGTCGCGTCCCCGGCCGTGATCGGCAGCCACGGGTGCTTCTTTTTGCCCACCTGGAGCATGCCCAGGGAGAAGTCGCAGGGGACCACATAGGCGCCCGCCCTCGCGAACGGGAGCGACGACGTCGCCGTGCCCGCCGCCAGGTCCAGGACCTTCTGCGCGGGGCGGGCGTCCACCGCCTTCGCCACCTCCTTGCGCCAGCGACGGTCCTGGCCCAGTGACAGCACGTCGTTCGTGAGGTCGTACCGTTCCGCCACGTCGTCGAACATCTCGGCGACTTCGTGGGGCTGCTTGTTCAGGGAAGCGCGGGTCACGCTGTCATTGTTGCAGGCTCGTCCGTCGTGGTTCGGGTCGGTAGGGGTGCGGTGCGTCGTGGGGCGGGGCCGCGCCGGGGGGTGTCCGTCCTCGGTCCGGCGACTTCTGTTTCCACGATGCGTTCGACTTGGCTTTTCGCCGGACGCTGCGGGCGGACACCCCCCGGCACGTCCCCTCGCCGCCGTACCCGGCTCTCCCGCCGTCTCGGTCAGCGGCTTCTGTGGACGATGCGGCCCTCGATCACCGTCGCCACGCAGGTGCCCGCGCCTCGGGTCACCAAGTCCTCGCGCGACTCGACGTCGAACACCGCGAAGCGGGCCGCGCCGCCCCGGGCCAGTGGTGGCAGGAGGATCAGGGGGCGGGGAGACAGTGACGGGGGGCCCGGTAGGCGGGGTGGGCGTTGGCCTACCGCCAAGGCCGCCCGGCGTACCACGTCCGCCACCGTGCGGGTTCTCAGGTCGCCTGCCACCGCCACCGTGCCGTGGGCCAGCATGCGTTGGACGCCTCTGCGGGCGCTCGCGCCCAGGGACGCCGGGTTCTTGCGGAAGATCTCCGCCGCTCGCTCGCCCGTGATCGGTTCCGTGCCCAGGGCGTCCGCCTCGCGGGGGTCCGGGTGGTACGTCGCTTCCAGGAGTTCCGGGGCGTACGGGTTGAGGAGGCCCGGTGTGAGGATGCCGGGCCACCTTCGTACGCGTGCCTGGGGGGCGGCCGCGGTCAGGGTCTCGTACGGGGCTACGGCTGCGACCGTCGCCCCGTCGACCAGGACCGCTGTCTCCGGGGAGTTCTCGGCTACGTGAAGTGTCAGCACTGTGCGGCTAGCTGGAGGCGATCAGCTTCAGTTCGGGGTGGGCCGTGCCGCCCTCGATCGCGGTCGAGGAGATGTGGGAGACCACCCTGTCGTCGACCGGGTCGTTCGCCGGGTCGTCGTGGACCACCAGGTGCTCGTAGGTGGTCGCCCGCTGCGCGGGCGTGCGGCCCGCCTTGCGGATCAGGTCGATGATCTCCAGGCGGTTGCTGCGGTGCTTGGCGCCGGCCGAGGAGACCACGTTCTCCTCCAGCATGATCGAGCCCAGGTCGTCCGCGCCGTAGTGCAGCGAGAGCTGGCCCACCTCCTTGCCCGTGGTCAGCCACGAGCCCTGGATGTGCTGGACGTTGTCCATGAAGAGGCGAGCGATCGCGATCATGCGCAGGTACTCGAAGAGCGTCGCCTGCGTGCGGCCCTTCAGGTGGTTGTTCTCGGGCTGGTAGGTGTACGGGATGAAGGCCCGGAAGCCGCCCGTACGGTCCTGCACGTCCCGGATCATGCGCAGGTGCTCGATGCGCTCGGCGTTCGTCTCGCCCGTGCCCATCAGCATCGTGGACGTCGACTCCACGCCCAGGTTGTGCGCCGTCTCCATGATCTCCAGCCAGCGCTCGCCGCTCTCCTTCAGCGGGGCGATCGCCTTGCGGGGGCGGGCCGGGAGGAGTTCCGCGCCGGCGCCCGCGAAGGAGTCCAGGCCCGCCTGGTGGATGCGGGTGATGGCCTCCTCCACCGAGACCTTGGAGATCCTGGCCATGTGCTCGACCTCGGACGCGCCGAGGGAGTGGATGACCAGCTGGGGGAACGCGTCCTTGATCGCCTTGAAGTGCGACTCGTAGTACTCGACCCCGTAGTCCGGGTGGTGACCGCCCTGGAACATGATCTGGGTGCCGCCCAGTTCGACCGTCTCCGCGCAGCGGCGCAGGATGTCGTCCAGGTCCCGGGACCAGCCCTTCTTGGTGTCCTTCGGGGCCGCGTAGAAGGCGCAGAACTTGCACGCCGTGACGCACACGTTCGTGTAGTTGATGTTGCGCTCGATGATGTACGTGGCGATGTGCTCGGTGCCCGCGTACTTGCGGCGGCGCACGGCGTCGGCGGCCGCGCCGAGCGCGTGCAGGGGGGCGTCGCGGTAGAGGACGAGCGCTTCCTCGGGCGTGATGCGTCCGCCCGCTGCGGCTCGGTCCAGCACGGCTGCGACATCCAAAGAAGCGAGTTCGGCCTTCTCGGTCACCGGGCGTCCCTTTCGTCAAGGGTTAATCAAGGGCAGTGCGCGTAGCGCTCGAAACAAGGGTGGGGGCGGGAGACGGGTGGGCGGACCTCGCCAGCCTACGCCAGCGTCTTGGATCACCCGACTTCAGGCCGTGTGGGCCGTCAGGAGGTGTACGCGCCCAGCAGTACGCCCAGCAACGTGCCCGTCAGGAGGAACGGGCCGAAGGGGATAGCTGACTTGCGGGTGGCTCGGTGGGTGAGGAGGAGGGTCAGGCCGTAGAGGGCGCCGGTGGTGAAGGTGGCGAAGGTGCCGAGCATCAGGGTCGGCCAGCCGTACCAGCCGAGGGACGCGCCGAGGGCCGGGGCCAGTTTCACGTCTCCGAAGCCCATGCCGGAGGGGTTGAGGAGGTGGAGGGCCAGGTAGGCGGCCGCCAGGGTCAGGGCTCCGTAGAGGGCTGTGCGGTAGGTGCCGGTGTGGTCGGGGAGTCGTGCCGCCACGGCCAGGAGGAGCAGGACCGCCGGGGTGAGGGGGAGGGTCAGCGGGTCCGGGAGGCGGTGGACGCGGAGGTCCACCGCGGTCAGGAGGGTCGCCACCGGGGTCAGGGCCAGCCAGGCCGCCAGCTCGGGGCGGGGGCCCGTCGCCAGGGCCAGGAGGGCGCAGATCGCGGCGGTGAGCAGGGGGAGGGTGGCCGCTGCCCTGCGGGGGCACCTCGGGCACGGCGTCGGGCCCAGCCAGCCGGGCAACGGGTGGTCCGCCTCGCAGGCCGTGCGCCACGGGGTGCCCTGCGGGGTCGTGAAGCGGTACGCGGCTCTCGGGAGCAGGGCGCCTGTCAGGGCGCCCCACAGGGCGGCCAGCGCCACCGGGAGCAGGTCACTCACCGGGGGCCACCTTGGACAGGCGGGCCTCGGGGTCGCCCTCCGCGGCGGCGGTGGAGGTGTAGGTGAGGTCGTCTCCGGTGGGGGTCAGGCGGATCTCGTGCGGGGCGGGGTCGCAGCCCCTGTGGTTGGACTTGGCGCCGGTGGAGGTGGCCAGCAGGCGGGTGGGGTTCACCTGCTTCAGGGTGAGGATGTCCACGCAGGTTCCGCCCAGTTGGTCCGTCTGCCGGAGGCTGCCCAGCTCCTTGCCCGGCGTCGCCTGGTGGACCGTGACGCGGAAGGTGCCCATGGGCAGCGCGCCGTCCAGGGCGGTGGCGCTGCCCTCCCAGGTGCCCAGGTAGCGGGCCGGGATCGCGCCGGCCCGGTCGGCCGGGGCGGAGTGGGCGGGGGCGCTGCCCGCCGTGTCCTTGCCGCCCTCGCCGCCGGGGTGCAGCCAGGTCGTGACGCCCAGGGAGACCGCCGCCAGGGCGCCCGCCACCGCGAGGGCCACCGTGCAGCTCATCCGGCGTCCACGCCCCCGCTCCCCCGGTGCCGAGGTGGCCGCCAGGCTGACGCTCACCCTGCCGGGCGCGGTCGTCTCCGGGGCCGGGGTCATGACCGGGGCCGGGGCCATCAGGGGAGCCGGGCCGAACTCCCCCGGCACCGCCGGGCTGCTGAAGTCCACCGTGCCCGAGGGCGCGTCGGCGGACGCCTCCAGGTTGAGGACCCGCACCGCGCTCCGGCTGACCTGCTCGACCAGCGGGCCGGGCAGCCAGCCGCCGGTGATCAGGGCAACGGCACCCTGCGGGGCCAGGCGGCGGGCGAGGGCGTCGGGGGTGGGGCGGCGAGCCGGGTCCTTGGCCAGGCAGGCGGCGGCCATCTCGCGCAACTCACCGTCCAGCGAACCGAGTTCCGGTTCCTCGTGGACCACCTTGTAGAGCAGGGCCGCCGAGGAGTCACCGGGGAAGGGCGGGGTGCCGGTCGCCGCGTGGACGAGGACCGCGCCCAGGGAGAAGACGTCCGCCGCGCCGGCGACCCGGCCGCCGAGGATCTGTTCGGGCGCCATGTAGCCGGGTGACCCGACCGAGGCGCCGGTCGCGGTGAGCGAGGCG
The DNA here is from genome assembly GCF_004217355.1 of Streptomyces sp. BK022. Taxonomy (NCBI): domain Bacteria; kingdom Bacillati; phylum Actinomycetota; class Actinomycetes; order Kitasatosporales; family Streptomycetaceae; genus Streptomyces; species Streptomyces sp. BK022. The sequence continues at coordinate 72,417 of NZ_SHKU01000002.1, read as the reverse complement.
GTGCCGGTGATGGCGCGGGCGATGCCGAAGTCGATCAGCAGCGGGCCGTCCAGGGTGAGCAGCACGTTGGACGGCTTCACGTCCCGGTGGACGAGGTCCAGCGCGTGCACGGTGGCCAGCGCCTCGGCGAGGCCGGCGCCCAGCGCCCGCACGGTGCGGGCGGGCAGCGGGCCGTGGGCGGTGACGGCCTGGGCGAGGGAGGGACCCGCCGCGTACGCCGTGGCGGCCCAGGGCACCGGCGCGTCCGGGTCGGCGTCGAGCACCGGCGCGGTCCAGGCACCGCCCACCCGCCGCGCGGCCGCCACCTCGCGGCTGAAGCGCGCCCGGAACTCCTCGTCCAGCGCGTACTGCGGGTGGACGATCTTCACGGCCACGGTCCGGCCGCCCGCGCTGCGGCCCAGGTACACGCGGCCCATGCCGCCGGAGCCGAGCCGGCCCAGCAGCCGGTACGGGCCGACGACGGCCGGTTCGTCCGCTCCGAGCGGCTGCATGGCGACCCCTCCCCCGCGGGCTCCCCCGTAAAGCCGCGCCCTCGCAGCGTAGTGATTACGCCCCGAGCAGTTCCACCTTCACGTCGGCCGGGAAGCCCGTCGTGGGGCCGACGCGGCGGGCGAACTCCGCGACCGCCTTCAGCTGCGGCGGGCCGAAGGAGAAGTCGAGGGTGGTGAAGTACTGCTCCAGGGTCGCCTCGTCGAACGCCTCCCAGCGGGCGGCCTGCTCGGCGACCTTGCCGACCTCCTCCAGGGAGACGTTCCGGGAGGCGAGGAACGCCTCATGCACCTTGCGGGTGATCTCCGGCTCGCGTTCGGCGTAATCGCGCCGCGCGGCCCACACCGCGAAGACGAACGGCAGCCCCGTCCACTCCTTCCACAGCGCGCCGAGGTCGTGCACCTGCAGGCCGTACCGCGGCGCGTCGACCAGGTTGGCACGCAGGGCCGCGTCACCGATCAGGACGGCGGCGTCGGCCTCCTGCATCATCAGGCTCAGGTCGGGCGGGCAGGTGTAGTACTCCGGCCGCACCCCGTACCGCTCGGCCAGCAGCAGCTGGGCGAGGCGGACCGAGGTCCGCGAGGTCGAGCCGAGGGCGACACGCGCACCGTCGAGCCGGTCCAGCGGCAGCTGCGAGACGATCACGCAGGACATCACCGGGCCGTCGCAGCCCACCGCGATGTCGGGGAACGCGACCAGGTCACCGGCGTTGCGCAGGAATTCCACGAGGGTGATGGGGCCGATGTCGAGATCACCGCGCACCAGCTGCTCGCTGAGCTTCTCCGGGGTGTCCTTGGTCAGCTCGAAGTCGAGGAGCGTGCCGGTTCTCGCGAGCCCCCAGTAGAGGGGCAGGCAGTTGAGGAACTGGATGTGGCCGACGCGCGGCCGGGTGCGAGAATTGTCCACATCGCGAGACTAGACCCCTTGCGATACACGGCCCCGACCGGCCCGGCGTGTGCGCCCCGGGGGGCGGGTTCAAACATTCGGGTGACGTGATCTTGACCTCTATTGCTTTCCGGTGCCCGCGTGCTAGGCTCGCCGCAAGTTGCAGTTTGGTTTCCCTTGCAGTACAGAGCCTGCGGAGCATGTGACCGCGGGCTCTCGTCGTTTTCAGATGAATGCAGTTGTGCAGCACCGTTCGCACTTGCAGGTTCTGGAGCAGGGCAACCCTTTTGGGCCCAAGGAGGGCTTATGGCTACCGGAACCGTTAAGTGGTTCAACGCCGAAAAGGGCTTTGGCTTCATCGCCCAGGAGGGCGGCGGCCCCGACGTCTTCGTTCACTACTCCGCGATCAACGCCACCGGCTTCCGCTCCCTCGAGGAGAACCAGCAGGTGAACTTCGACGTGACCCAGGGCCCGAAGGGTCCGCAGGCGGAGAACGTCACCCCCGTCTGATCACTGCCTGATCGCAGAACCTGAGTGCAGTACCCAAGGAGCCCCACGCCTTCCGGCGAAGGGGCTCCTGCCTTTTCGCCGTGACGACCGTGACGACCCGATGAATTCCGGGCGAATTCCGCGTCCCGCCCGCCGTGCAATGATCACCGGCGGCGGAGGCATTCCGGCCCCGGAGTTCTCACCCGAACGGCCGCGGGGGCGTAGCCGGAACCCCTAGGGTCGCTCCCCATGACCGACTCCCCCGCCTCCCCCGACTTCCTTGCCGCGACCCGGACGTTCTACGACGCGATCGCCGAGGACTACTCGGATCATTTCCGCCAGGCGCATCTCGCCCAGCCCTTCGACCGGGCCCTGCTGAAGGTGTTCGCGGAGCTGGTGGGGGCGGGCGCGGCCGTGGCCGACCTGGGGTGCGGACCGGGCCGGGTCACCGGGTTCCTGGCGGCCGAGGGACTCGACGTGTTCGGGCTCGACCTCTCCCCCGCCATGCTGGCGGTCGCCCGCCGCGAGAATCCGGGCCTGCGCTTCGAGGAGGGCTCGATGCTGGAGCTGGACCTCCCGGACGGGACGCTGGCCGGTGTCGTGTCCTGGTACTCCAGCATCCACACCCCGGTGGAGCGGCTGCCCGCGCTGTTCGCCGAGTTCCGCCGCGTGCTGGCGCCGGGCGGGCATCTGCTGCTGGCCTTCCAGGCGGGCGAGGAACCCCGGCGCCACGACCGGCCCTGGGGCCACCCGGTCAGCCTGGACTTCCTGCGCCGCGACCCGGACCGCATGGCCGCGCTGCTGGAGGAGGCGGGGTTCGCCCTGACCTCCCGTACGGTACGCGCGCCGGGCCCCACCGAGCCCGTACCGCAGGCGTACCTGCTGGCCCAACTGGGCTCTACGGCCCGGTGACCCGACCCGCCCCGTCGTACAGCCCCTCCACCGCGTCCGCGAAGTCCCGCAGGATGCGGGCGCGGCGGAGCTTCATGGACGGGGTGAGGTGGCCGGTGTGCTCGGTGAAGTCGCCGGGGAGGACGGTGAAGCGGCGGATGGACTCGGGGCGGGAGACGAGCTGGTTAGCCTGCTCGATCGCCTCCCACAGCACGGCGTTCAGGTCGGGGTCGCCGACGAGGAGTTCCGGCGGCACCGGGTGCTTGCCGTTCATCTGGCGCCAGTGGTGGATGCCGTCCGGGTCCAGGGTGATGAGGGCGCCGATGTAGGGGCGGCCGTCGCCGACGAGCAGGCAGTGGGAGATCAGGGGGTGCTGGCGCAGCCAGTTCTCCAGCGGGGCCGGGGCGACCGACTTGCCGCCCGCCGTGATCAGCAGTTCCTTCTTGCGGCCGGTGATGGTGAGGTAGCCGTCGTCGTCCAGCTCGCCCAGGTCGCCGGTGGCCAGCCAGCCGTCGCGGGTCGCGGGGACGACACCGCCCGCCTGCTGGTCCCAGTAGCCGCGCAGCACATGGTCGCCGGAGATCAGGATCTCGCCGTCGGCCGCGATCCGGACCCGGGTGCCGGGCAGCGGCCAGCCGACGGTGCCGAGGCGGGGCCGCAGCGGCGGGGTGACCGTGGTGGCGGCGGTGGACTCGGTGAGGCCGTACCCCTCGAAGATCTCGATGCCGGCGCCCGCGAAGAAGGCGGCCAGCCGGCGGCCGAGGGGGGAGCCGCCGCAGATGGCGTAGCGGACCTTGCCGCCCATGGCGGCACGCAGCTTGCGGTAGGCGAGCGGGTCGTAGAAGGAACGGCTGGCCTTCAGGGCCGCGCCCGGACCGTTGCCGGTGCCGGTCTGGCGGGCCTCCAGCGCCTCGCCGTAGCGCACGGCGGTGGCGGCGGCGCGGTCGAAGGCGGCGGCCTTGCCGCTCGACTCGGCCTTCGCCCGGGCGGTGTTGTACACCTTCTCCAGCATGTACGGGATGGTCAGCAGACAGGTCGGCCGGAACCCGGCCAGGTCCGGCAGCAGATGCTCGGGCTTGAGGCTGGGCGCGTGGCCGAGGCGCACCCGGGCCCGGACGCAGGCGATGGCGACCATGCGGCCGAAGACGTGGGACATCGGCAGGAACAGCAGCACCGACGCCTCCTCACCGGTCGTCACCTTGAACACCGGGTGCAGGAGTTCGATGGCGTTGTCGACCTCGGCGAAGAAGTTGCCGTGCGAGAGGGCGCACCCCTTGGGGCGCCCGGTGGTGCCCGAGGTGTAGATCAGGGTGGCGAGTGTGTCGGGGCCGAGCATGCCCCGGCGTACGGCGACCTCACCGTCCGGTGTGCCCGCGCCCGCCTCGGCCAGCAGCTCCACGTGGCCCTCGTCGATGACCCAGACGTGCCGCAGGTCGGGGAGCTGGGCCAGTTCGGGGGCGATGGCGGCGCCCTGCGCGGTGGTCTCGGTGATCAGGGCGACGGCGCCGGAGTCCTGGAGTATCCAGCGGGTCTGGAAGACCGAGGAGGTCGGGTAGACGGGCACGGTGACCAGACCGGCCGCCCAGGCGGCGAAGTCCAGCAGGGTCCACTCGTACCGGGTGCGGGCCATGACGGCGATCCGCTCGCCCGGCATCAGCCCCTCCGAGACCAGGCCGCGCGCCACCGCCAGTACCTCGGCGGCGAACTGTCCGGCCGTCACGTCCTCCCACTCGCCGGCGGCGTTCTTCCGGCTGAGCACGACCGCGCCGGGCGCGGCCTCGGCGTTGTCGAAGGGCAGGTCGGCCAGCGAGCCGTGGGTGACCGGGGGCGCGAAGGGCGGCACCGCCACTTCCCGGACGGCCCCGTCCAGGCGCCGGATCTCCGGTTCCACCAGCACCGGGCGGCCGTCGTAGTCGAGGGCCTGGACGTGCGGGGCGGGCGAGACGGGGGCGTTGGGGTACGGGGCGGTCACGGGCGGCTCCTGGGACGTGCAGCGGCGTACTGCTTGCTGCATGACATACGCGCCCCGCGCACCGGGGCGTTCAGGGCGGCCGTCCGTCGCACCGGTGCGCCGCCGTCAGGCTGGCGATCGTACGAGGCACCTGTGGTGACCCTGTGCGCATCGGGCGGTGGTCCGGCACCGGGTGTGTGCAGTCCCGGAGGTTTCGTGAGGGATGTTCCGCTTCTCGGCCGGCGTCAGGAAGCCCGGCCGGCGTCAGGAAGTCCGGCCGGCCGTCTCGGCCGCGTCCTCCTGGCTGCGGTTGGCGTCCAGGTTGGCCTTCATCCGCTCCACCCGGCCGGCCACCTGGACCGAGGCCCGCTCGCGCTCCTTGCGCAGCACCACCCAGCTGATGGGCGCCGAGAGGATCATGGCGAGCAGCACGATCCAGAAGAGGTTGGAGGCGCCGAACCCGCGCGGGAAGATCCCGGAGTAGACGGCTCCCCAGGCGACCACGAGGCAACCGGCGAAGACGCCGAGGCGCATCAGCGTGTAGCGGAGCATCTCAATCCACTCTTCCGTGTCGTTTCGGCCCCAAAGGCGTGCACCGTCCAGTGAAGCACGCCCCGTACCCGATCTTGGCAGGGGGTGCGCGGGCTCAGCGCAGGGTCAGCAGCATGGTGACGTCGTCGCGGTACTCGCCGGGCGCGACCCGGATGGCGTCCGGTACCCGGCCCACCTCGCGGTAGCCGCAGGAGGCGTAGAAGCGCTCCAGGCCCAGGCCGCTCCGGCAGCCCAGCCGTATCGCCTCGATGCCGTCGATCCCGCGCGCCGCGTCGGCGGCCGCGGCCAGCAGGTCGCGGCCGTACCCGAGGCCCTGGTGCTTGGGGTGGACCATCACCGTGTACAGCCAGAGCCAGTGGTCCATCAGCCGGTGCGCGTTGAAGGTGAGGAACGCGGTCGCGGCGACCCGCCCTTCCTCGTCGTGCCCGACCAGCAGCCTGCTGTGTCCCTGGGCCAGCCGGGCCAGCGAGCGGACCAGCTCGGGGCGTATGTCCTCGGCGGTGGCGGCTGCCACGAAGCCGACGGCGCCGCCCGCGTTGGTGACGTCCGCCCACAGGCCGAGCAGCCCGTCGCGCAGGTCGGGGGTGACGGCGGGGTCCAGGGTGAAGGTAAGAGACACGGGGCCAAGGTAATCCTTACCTCGGCCCCGGCTCAACCAGCGTCCGCGACGTCAGACGCGCATCGCCTGCGGGGTCTCCCGGCGCAGCGGGTCCGGGCCCTCGTACTCGCGGATGATCTCGTACCGGGTGTTGCGCTCCACCGGGCGGAAGCCGGCGTCGCGGATCAGGTCGAGCAGGTCCTCGCGGGTCAGCTTGTTCGGCGTGCCGTAGTTGTCCGCGTCATGCGTGATCTTGTACTCGACGACCGAGCCGTCCATGTCGTCCGCCCCGTGCTGGAGGGCGAGCTGGGCGGTCTGCACGCCGTGCATCACCCAGAACACCTTCACGTGCGGCACGTTGTCGAACAGCAGCCGGGAGACGGCGAACGTCTTCAGCGCCTCCGCGCCGGTCGCCATCTGGGTGCGCGCCTGGAGGCGGTTGCGGACCTTGCCGTCCTTCATGTCCACGAAGTCGTGCTGGTAGCGCAGCGGGATGAAGACCTGGAAACCGCCGGTCTCGTCCTGGAGTTCGCGCAGCCGCAGCACGTGGTCCACCCGGTGCCGGGGCTCCTCGATGTGCCCGTACAGCATGGTGCACGGGGTCTTCAGACCCTTCTCGTGCGCCAGGCGGTGGATACGGGACCAGTCCTCCCAGTGCGTGCGGTGGTCCACGATGTGCTGCCGGACCTCCCAGTCGAAGATCTCGGCGCCGCCGCCGGTCAGCGACTCAAGACCGGCGTCGATGAGTTCGTCCAGGATCTCGCTCGCGCTCAGCCCGGAGATCGTCTCGAAGTGGTGGATCTCGGTGGCCGTGAACGCCTTCAGCGAGACGTGCGGCAGCGCGGCCTTCAGTTCCCTCAGCGAGCGCGGGTAGTAGCGCCACGGCAGGTTCGGGTGCAGGCCGTTGACGATGTGCAGCTCGGTGAGGTTCTCCGACTCCATCGCCTTGGCCAGCTTCACGGCCTCCTCGATGCGCATCGTGTACGCGTCCTTCTCGCCCGGCTTGCGCTGGAACGAGCAGTAGGCGCAGGACGCCGTGCACACGTTGGTCATGTTGAGGTGACGGTTGACGTTGAAGTGGACCACGTCGCCGTTCTTGCGCGTGCGCACCTCGTGGGCGAGGCCGCCGAGCCACGCCAGGTCGTCCGACTCGTAGAGCGCGATGCCGTCCTCACGGGTCAGCCGCTCACCGGAGCGGACCTTGTCCTCCAGCTCGCGCTTGAGTCCGACGTCCATACCAACACCTTTCCACGACAACCTGACCAACCGTACTCCCCCGCATCCGCGCTCCCCCGCGGCTACACCTCTTCGGGCAGCTCCCCCACCCGGTTCTCCCACTTGGTGGAGAGCACGATCGTGGTGCGGGTGCGGGAGACACCCTTGGTTCCGCTCAGCCGGCGGATCGTCTTCTCCAGCCCGTCCACGTCGGAGGAACGGACCTTGAGCATGAAGGAGTCGTCGCCGGCGATGAACCAGCAGTCCTCGATCTCGGTGAGGTCCTTCAGCCTGCGGGCCACGTCCTCGTGGTCGGCGGCGTCGGACAGCGAGATGCCGATCAGCGCGGTGACGCCCAGGCCCAGCGAGGCCGCGTCCACCGTGGCGCGGTAACCGGTGATGACCCCGGCCGCCTCCAGCCGGTTGATGCGGTCGGTGACGCTGGGTCCCGACAGGCCGACGAGGCGCCCCAGCTCCGCGTACGAGGCCCGGCCGTTCTCCCTCAGGGCCTGGATGAGCTGCCTGTCCACCGCGTCCATGCGATCGAAGCCTTCCGGTGTGAAATTCGCCGTAGAGATAAGAGGTACCGCTACTTGCCCTGCACGCCTACTTGTCCTGCCCGCCGCCCAGTTCGCCCTTCCAGCGCCGGTACAGGCCGTGCCGCACGCCCGCCGCGTCCAGCACCCGGCCGGCGACGAAGTCCACCAGGTCCTGGATGTGCGTGGCGCCCGCGTAGAAGGCCGGAGAGGCGGGGACCACGCTCGCCCCGGCGTCGTCCAGCGCGACGAGCTGGCGCAGGGTCTGCCCGTTCAGCGGGGTCTCGCGCACCGCCACCACCAGCGGCCTGCGCTCCTTCAGCGTCACGCTCGCCGCCCGCTGCAGCAGGTCCTTGGACAGGCCGAGGGCCACCCCCGCGACGCACGCGGTCGACGCCGGCACGATCAGCATGCCCTTGACCGGGTACGACCCGGAGGACGGTCCCGCCGCGAGGTCGCCCGCGTTCCAGTACCGCACCCGGCCGAGGTCCACCTCGAAGCTGTCCGGCTTGCCGTCGGCGCCGCGCGCCAGCCAGTCGCCGAGGTCCTCGCGCCAGTGGGCGTCGCGGAACGAGATCCCCGTCTCGTCCAGCAGCGTCAGCCGCGAGGCGCGGCTGACCACCAGGTCGACATCCTCCCCGGCGTCCAGCAGCGCCCGCAGCACGGCCGCCGCGTACGGCGTCCCGGAAGCTCCCGAAACCCCCACGATCCAAGGCACGCGCTGCGTTTGTCCTGCGTTCACACCTTGAGAGTACCGGCGTGACGCACTGTGCTCAGGCCGGGTGGGCGTTGGTCAGACCGTCAGTCCCCGCATCAGCAGATCGAGCAGCGCGCAGACGAACAGCGCGATGCCGATGAAACCGTTGACTTGGAAGAACGCCCGGTTCAGGCGCGACAGGTCGTGAGGGCGGACGATGCGGTGTTCGTAGACGAAGGCCGAACCGACGATGACCAGGCCGAGCCAGAAGAACGGGCCCGCGTGGGTGAGGACGGCGTACCAGACGAACAGGGCCATCGTGATCGCGTGGCAGACCCGCGCGCCCCAGATGGCGGCCGGGATACCGAAGCGGGCCGGGACCGACTTCACACCGACCTCGCGGTCGGTCTCCACGTCCTGGCAGGCGTAGATCAGGTCGAAGCCGCCGATCCAGATGCCGACCGCGAGGCCGAGGATCACCGCGTCCCAGGACCAGGTGCCGGAGATCGCCAGCCAGCCGCCGACCGGGCCCATCGCCTGGGCGATGCCGAGGATCGCCTGCGGGAAGTTGGTGAACCGCTTGCCGTACGGATAGACCACCATCGGGATCACCGCGACCGGCGCGAGCGCCAGGCACAGCGGGTTCAGCAGGGCGGCCGAGCCGAGGAAGACCACCAGCGCGACCAGCGCGCCGGTCCACGCGTGCCGTACCGACATCGCGCCGGTGACCAGCTCACGCTGGGCGGTGCGCGGGTTGCGGGCGTCGATCTCGCGGTCGATGATCCGGTTGACCGCCATGGCGAAGGTGCGCAGGCCGACCATGCAGACGGTGACCAGCAGCAGCCGCGCCCAGTGGATGTTCCTGTCCCACTGGTACATGGCGGTGAGCGAGGCGATGTAGGCGAAGGGCAGCGCGAAGACCGAGTGCTCGATCATCACCAGGCGCAGGAAGGCTCTGGTGCGGCCCGGCTGCGGGATCGCGGCGGCGGTGCTCACAGTCCGTACTCCTTCCAGCGCCGGTCGACCAGCGCCGCCGTGGCGGGATCCGACAGGACCATCTCCGGCCAGCCCCCGTCCCTCGTGTAGCCCTCCTCGGGCAGCTTCTTGGTCGCGTCGATGCCCGCCTTGCCGCCCCAGAACTGCTGGTAGGAGGCGTGGTCGAGATGGTCGACGGGGCCCTCGGCGACCACCAGGTCACGGGCGTAGTCGGTGTTGCCCAGCGCCCGCCAGGCGACCTCGTGCAGGTCGTGCACGTCGCAGTCGGAGTCGACGACCACGATCAGCTTGGTCAGCGACATCATGTGCGCGCCCCAGATCGCGGACATCACCTTCTGCGCGTGCTTCGGGTACTTCTTGTCGATCGAGACGATCGCGCAGTTGTGGAAGCCGCCCGCCTCGGGGAGGTGGTAGTCCACGATGTCCGGGATGATGATCTTCAGCAGCGGCAGGAAGAACCGCTCGGTGGCGCGGCCGAGCGGGCCGTCCTCGGTGGGCGGGCGGCCGACCACGATGGACTGCAGCAGCGGCCGCTTCCGCATCGTCACGCAGTCGATCTTCAGGGCGGGGAACGGTTCCTGCGGGGTGTAGAACCCGGTGTGGTCGCCGAAGGGCCCCTCGGGCAGCATCTCGCCCGGCTCCAGCCATCCCTCGATGACGACCTCGGCGTTGGCCGGCACCTGGAGCGGGACGGTCTTGCAGTCGACCATCTCGATCCGCTTGCCCGCGATGAACCCGGCGAACAGGTACTCGTCGATGTCGCCGGGCAGCGGCGCGGTGGAGGCGTAGGTGACGGCGGGCGGGCAGCCGAAGGCGATGGCGACCGGCAGCCGCTCGCCCCGGCGCGCGGCGACCTGGTAGTGGTTCCGGCTGTCCTTGTGGATCTGCCAGTGCATGCCGATGGTGCGCTTGTCGTGCCGCTGGAGCCGGTAGAGACCGAGGTTGCGGACGCCGGTGTCGGGGTCCTTGGTGTGGGTGAGCCCGAGGTTGAAGAAGGACCCGCCGTCCTGGGGCCAGGTGAACAGGGCCGGGAGCATGTCCAGGTCCACGTCGTCACCGGTGAGGACGACCTCCTGGACGGGCGCGTGGTCGCCCTTGACCTTCTTCGGCGGTACGTGCGCCATCGCGCCGAGCTTGCCGAACGCCTCGCGGACGCCGACGAAGCCGTGCGGCAGCTCGGGCCGCAGCAGCCCGCCGATCTTGTCGGAGATCTCCGCGTACGACTTGAGCCCGAGCGCCTTGAGCAGGCGGCGGTCGGTGCCGAAGACGTTCATCGCCAGGGGCATCGCGGAGCCCTTGACGTTCTCGAAGAGCAGCGCCGGTCCGCCGGCCTTCTGCACGCGGTCGACGATCTCACCGACCTCCAGGTATGGGTCGACCTCGGCCTTGATGCGCTTGAGGTCTCCCTCGCGCTCCAGCGCCCGCAGCAGGGAGCGAAGATCGTCGTAAGCCATGTGTCCCAGTATCGGCCACCGGCTACGCTGGCCCGGTCACCGGGGCCGTCCACACCGTGGGGAGATCGCGCGACCATGCTCAGGTATCTGCCGTTCCTGCTGGTCCTGGCCCTGTGGATCTACGCGTTCGTGGACTGTCTGAACACCCCCGAGGACGAGGTCCGCCACCTGCCGAAGGTGGCCTGGGTGTTCATCGTGCTGCTCTTCGGCGAGGTCCTGGTCGGCCCGCTGGCCTGGCTGATCACCGGCAAGGTCCGCCAGGCGGCCGGTCCGGCCCCGACCTGGGTGGCCCCCGACGACAACCCGGACTTCCTGCGCTCCCTGAAGAAGGACGAGCCGGACACGGAGTGAGGGCCCCCATGGAGCTGGAGCAGGCACGGCACTGGCTGCGTACCGCCGTCGACGAGGCGCGGGCGGGGCACGCGGAGGGCGGCATCCCGATCGGGGCCGCGCTCTACGGCCCGGACGGCGAGGTGCTCGGTCGGGGGCGCAACCGGCGGGTGCAGGACGGGGACCCGGCCACGCACGCGGAGACGGCGGCCTTCCGGGACGCGGGGCGGCGGCGGTCGTACCGGGGGACCACCATGGTGACCACGCTGTCGCCGTGCTGGTACTGCTCCGGGCTGGTGCGGCAGTTCGGGATCTCGCGGGTCGTGGTCGGCGAGGCGGGGACCTTCAGCGGCGGGCACGAGTGGCTGGCCGCGCACGGCGTGGAGGTCGTGCTGCTGGACGATCCCGAATGCGGCGCGCTGATGCGGGAGTTCGTGGCCGGGAACCCCGAGCTGTGGAACGAGGACATCGGGGTCTGAAAGAGCGCCGGCGGCGCACGGTCACGCGTTCGGCCCGCCATCCGTTCCGCTGAAAAGCCCCGCGCGGGCATGTCTCCACCGCGTGCGACGGCATTCCCTTGACGGGGGCCCCACCACACCGGGGTCCCCTTCTGCGATCGGAGACGCGTGCGAATCACTGACATCCAGCGCTGCGAGGTCCGGCCGGGGCGGCTCGTGGAGTGGACGCTGAGTCCGGCGACCGTCGCCACGGCGCACGGCCTGCCGGAGGACTCCCGCCCGCCCGCCTACATCCAGGAGTCGCACATCCGCACGGCCCGGCACGTCCGGGAGGACGGCCTGTTCGTGCCGACCTGGCTCGGCACCTCCTTCGACCTGGCCGGACCGGTCGACCTCGACGTGCTCCAGGAGTCGCTGCGGGCCTGGACGGTCCGGCACGAGACGCTGCGCAGCGGCTTCCGCTGGGCGGGCGAGGACGGCGACGAGCTGCGCCGCTTCACCCTGGACGCCGACGACGTCACCCTGCGCCGGGAGGCGGTCGGCGACTTCGGGGACGCGGCCGCGCTGACCGCGCATCTCCAGTCCCGCTTCGACACGGTCGCGGACGCGCTGCGCTGGCCCAACCTGATCTACGCGGCCGTGGTCCGGGACGACTCGGCCACCGTCTTCCTCGCCTTCGACCACAGCAATGTGGACGCCTACTCGCTGCACGGCATCCCGGCCGAGATCGAGGAGCTGTACACCGCGGGTCGTCAGGGGCGCGGGCCGGTGGTGCGCACCCCGGCGGCCAGTTACGTGGACTTCTGCGAGATCGAGCGGGCGGACGCCGACCGGCTGGACGGCGGGCACGAGACGGTGACCCGCTGGCGGGAGTTCATCCGGCGCTGCGACGGCACGCTGCCCTCGTTCCCGGTCGAGCTGGGGGTGGAGCCCGGCGGCCCGCTGCCGCCGCAGCGGATGATCTGCGAGCCGCTGGTGGACGCGGAGGCGGCGGCCGCGTTCGAGGCGTACTGCCGGCCGTACGGGGGCAGTCTGGTCGGGCTGCTGGCGGCGACCGCGCTGATCGTGCAGGAGCTGGGCGAGCAGTCGGTGTACCGGACGGTGGTGCCGTTCCACACCCGGGTGAAGTCCCAGTGGAACGACTCGGTGGGCTGGTTCGTCGGGGGCGCCCCCATCGAGGTGCCGCTCGGCCACGCGCCCGACCTGGCCGCCACCCTGCGGGAGGTGCGCGCGCAGCTCCAGGCCAACCGCACGCTGGCCCGGATGCCGCTGGCCCGGGTGCTGAGCCTGCTGGGCGCGGACTTCCGGCCGACCTCGCCGGACCTGTACTCGATCGTCTCCTTCGTCGACACCCGCGGCATTCCGGGCGCGTCCCGCTGGGCGGAGCAGAACGCGCACGCCCTGCTGCGGGTGTCGTACGGCGATCAGGTGTGCGTGTGGGTCAACCGGCTGCACGACGGCCTCTGGCTGGCCAGCCGCCACCCGGACACGGACGTGGCGGCCAAGAACATGGGCCTGTATGTGGAGCGGCTACGGGACCTGCTCACCGCTCCGCTCGTCTGACCCCCAGTAGCCGATCAGCCGTTCGAAGCGATTCCGCCACTCCGCTTCCGACGCGCCCTCGCCCTGGTACTCGTGGGTGAAGCGCAGGGTGCTGCCGTCCTCGCCGTCGCGTTCGAGGTGGAACCGCAGCCTGCCGCCGCGCTCGACGCTGTACTCCGCGACCCGGTCCACGTCCCAGGCGGTGATCCGCCCGGCGCCCAGGTCGCGCAGCGCGACCGTGCCGTCGAGGCGGGGTTCGAGCACGTCGACCGGGGTGCACCAGGCGGACAGGCCCTCGGCGGCGGCAACCGCGGGCCAGACCTCCTCCACGGACCTCGGCAGCCGCACCAGGAAGTGCCTGATGTGCGTGTTGCCGTGCGTCTGGCTCATGCCCTGTTCGATGGAACCGTGCATGCCCCCAGTCTCCACGACCCCGCGCTCAGACGCCCGCGTACGAGTGCTTGCCGCTGACGAAGATGTTGACCCCGTAGTAGTTGAACAGCCAGCAGCCGAAGGCGATCATCGCCAGGTAGGCGGCCTTGCGGCCCTTCCAGCCGGCCGTGGCGCGGGCGTGCAGGTAGCAGGCGTAGGCGACCCAGGTGATGAAGGACCAGGTCTCCTTGGGGTCCCAGTTCCAGTACCGGCCCCAGGCGTCGCCCGCCCAGATCGCGCCCGCGATGATCGTGAACGTCCACAGGGGGAAGACGGCCGCGTTGACCCGGTAGGCGAACTTGTCCAGCGACGCCGAGGCGGGCAGCCGCTCCAGCACCGAGCGGGCGAAGGTACCCGGCGTGCCGCCGCTCTCCAGCTTGTTCTCGTAGGAGTCCTTGAAGAGGTACAGGATCGTGGCGACCGCGCCCACGTAGAACACCGCGCCGCAGAAGATGGCGGTGGAGACGTGGATGTACAGCCAGTACGAGTGCAGCGCCGGGACGAGCTGGTCACTGGCGGTGTAGAGCACGGTGACGGCGAGGCCGAGGTCCAGCAGGACGGTGGTGACCAGGAACAGGCCGAGCCAGCGCACGTTCTTCTTGAGCGCGAGCAGGCCCAGGTAGACGCCGACCGCGACCGTGGAGATGGTCAGGTTGAACTCGTACATGTTGCCCCACGGGGCGCGCTGCACGGAGGCCGCGCGGGCGACCACACCGGCCAGCTCCACCAGGAAGGCGAGCACGGTCAGGGAGATCGCGATCCGGCCGTACATGTCGCCCTGGGCGTCGCCGCCGTGGGCGCCGGGCCCGTCCGGCACGTCACGGGTACCGGCGGCGGAGCGCACGACGACCTGCGGGCGCTCCAGCACGGTGGTGCCGCCCGCCTGCTTCACGGTGACGGCGGGAGCGCTCCGGGCCGGCTTGGCGTCGGCGGTGAGCGCGGCGGCCGTGCGGCCGACCTTGCTGCGGCTGCCGAACAGCCACTCGGCGATGTAGGCGAAGAAGGCCAGCGTGTACACGGCCATCGAGGAGTAGATGAGCGTGTTGCTGATGCTCGCCAGATGCTCGTTGGTCGCGGCGGCCAGGTCGGTTGCGGCGGCGAGAGTCACTGCTCAGCCCCTTCGGCAGGTACGGCGTGGGATACGTCTTCGTGGGTGTCGGGGGCGCCCGGCGCGCGGTCGTAGAGGGTTCCGGCGAGGTCGCCCAGTTCCTCGGGGACCTTGGCGGACTCGCTGCGGCCGAGCCCGGCCATCTCGACCACCGTGACCCCGTCGGCGCCGCGCACGGCCCGCACCCAGATCCGGCGGCGCTGGATGAAGAGGGACGCGGCGAGGCCGAGGATCGCGACGACGGCGCCGCCCAGGGCCCAGGCGCCGCCCGGCTCCTGGACGATCTGGAAGCCGGCCCATTCCTTGACGTCCTTCTCGAACGTGACGGTGCCGGCACCGCCGGGCAGCTTCATGGTCTGCCCCGGCTTGAGGTTGGCCCGCAGCTGCTTGCCGTCGGCGTCCTCGAAGCCCTTCATGTGCTTCTTGTCGAGCTGGTACACGCTCTGCGGCAGTCCCGAGTTCACCCCGAGGTCGCCGTGGTACGGCTCCAGGTTGAGCACCGGGTTGAGCAGCGCGGGGAACTGGGAGAGGACGGAGGCGCCGCCGCCGTAGGTCGGCAGGAAGAAGGCCCGGATGCCGAGCTGGTCGTACCGGCCCTTGGCGTCGTGGTAGCCGTCCATGACCTTGATGACGCCCTGCGAGGTGACGTTGCCGTCCAGCGGGAGCAGCGGCACGGCGTCCTTGTAGACCACCTTGCCCTTGCCGTCGCGGACGGTGATGACGGGCGCGTAGCCGTGGCTGACCAGGTAGACCTTGGAGTCGTCGATCTTCAGCGGCTCGTTGACCTGCACCGTCTTGGCGCGGGTCCTCCCGTCCGCGCCGACGCTGTAGTCGATCTTCGCCTCGAAGGTGCGCGGGGTACCGCGGTTGGGGCCGGACAGCTCGTAGGTGCCCTTGAAGTCCTTGAGGTCGAAGCTGAACGGCACCAGGTCGTCGTTGCGGAACAGGCTGCCGGACTTGAAGTCGTCGTACATCGGCAGCGCGTTGGAGAAGCCGTCGCCCTCGACCACCAGCTTGGTGCCGTCGGACTTGAACAGCTGGCCGGAGGCGAAGGCGATCAGCAGCACGATCAGCGCGATGTGGAAGGCCAGGTTGCCCAGCTCGCGCAGGTACCCCTTCTCGGCGGCGACCGCGTCCCCCGCGGTGTGCGCGCGGAAGCGGCGCTTCCGCAGCAGGGCGAGCGCGTCGGCGCGCACCTGCTCGGGGTCGGCGGTGGTGCGCCAGGTGGTGTACGCGGGCAGCCGGTCCAGGCGGCGCGGGGCGCCCGGCGGGCGGCCGCGGAGCTGGCCGACGAACTGCCAGGTGCGCGGCACGATGCAGCCGATGAGCGAGACGAACAGCAGGATGTAGATCGCGGAGAACCACACCGAGCTGTACACGTGGAACAGCCCGAGCTTGTCGTAGACCGGCGCCAGCGTGGTGTGCGCCACCCGGAACGCCTCGACCTTGCTCGCGTCCGCGCCGGTCTGCGGGATCAGCGAGCCGGGGATCGCGCCGAGGGAGAGCAGCAGGAGCAGCAGCAGCGCGACCCGCATGGAGGTGAGCTGCCGCCAGAACCAGCGGGCCCAGCCGATGACGCCGAAGCCCGGCAGGGCGCCGGTGTCCTCCTGGGGCGCGGTGGAGAGCTGCTGTCCGGCCGCGCCGAGACCCTCCTGGTCCTGGCTCTGCTCGGTTTCGGTGTCGCTCATCGTTCAGATCCCCACAGAGAAGCCGTCGGACCAGGTCTGCATCTCCTGCACCAGGCTGTCCCAGGCACCGGTCAGCAGCAGCACGCCGGTCACGATCATCATCGTGCCGCCGGCGCGCATCACCCAGACATAGTGGCGTTTGACCCAGCCGAAGGCGCCGAGCGCCTTGCGGAAGGCGATCGCGGTGAGCACGAAGGGCACGCCGAGCCCGAGGCAGTACGCGACGGTCAGTATCGCGCCCCGGCCCGCGCTCGCCTGCTGGGAGGAGAGGGCGACGACGGAGGCGAGGGTCGGGCCGATGCAGGGCGTCCAGCCGATCCCGAAGAGCGCGCCGAGCACCGGCGCGCCGATCAGGCCGGTCGCGGGGCGCTTGTGGAAGCGGAACTCGCGCTGGGTCAGCCAGGGCATCAGGCCCATGAAGAAGATGCCGAGCAGGATCATCAGGACGCCCAGGACGTGGGTGAGCACGTCCTTGTAGCCCTGGAGCGTCTGCCCGAAGTACCCGAACAGGGCGCCGCCGGAGACGAACACCACGGTGAAGCCGAGGACGAAGAGGGCGGCGCCGGCGGTCATCCGGCCGCGCCGGGCGTCGGCCAGGTCGGTGCCGGTGACGCCGGTCACGTAGGAGAGGTAGCCGGGGACCAGCGGGAGCACGCAGGGCGAGAAGAACGAGACCAGCCCGCCCAGCACCGCGACGGGCAGGGCGAGCAGCAGGGCGCCGTTGAGCACGGTCTCGTTCCGGCTCGTCACGGCGGCGAGCGTCAGCAGGGCGCTCACGTCACTTCTCCGCCAGGACCGGCTTGAGCATCTTCAGCAGGCCCGTGTCGTCGAGCGCCTCCAGCGCCCGCGCGGCGACCTTCCCGTCCCGGTCCAGGATCAGCGTGGAGGGGATGAGCTGCGGGTTGAGCGTGCCCTTGGGGAAGCGGAGCATCAGCTTGCCGGTCGGGTCGTACAGGCTCGGGTACGTGATCCCGTTGGCCTTCTCGAAGGCGAGGGCCGGGGTGGTGCTGGTGTCACGGGTGTTGATCCCGACGAACTGCACTCCCTTGCCGGCGTACGCCATGGAGACCTTGGAGAAGTACTTGGCCTCCTCCCGGCACGGTCCGCACCAGGAGCCCCAGACGTTGAGGACGACGACCTTGCCCTGGTAGTCGGCGATGTCGAGGGTCTTGCCGTCGATCGTCCTGCCGGACAGGGCGGGGGCCTTGGCGCGCTCGCTCTTCGCGGCGGTGTCTATGCCGTTGTGGCCGGTGACGAAGTTGGTGTCGCCGCCACCGCCGGAGGTCCCGCCGCTGCCGCACGCGGACAGGGTCAGGGCCGCGGCGGCGGCCACGGCACCGAGCAGGGCGGCGCGGCTACGGGTACTCATGTGAAAAGTTTCGCATGGCGGTTCCGGCAGTTTCGCCCGCCCCCCTGCCGGGCCGAAAAGTGCCTTTCAGGGGGCATTTACACCGGACATTACGGACGTATCGTCACGCGGCGTCCGGGCCGGGGCTCTTGTCGCCCGCGGTGGGGCTCTCCGCCGCCAGGAACGTCCTCCAGCCCCCGGCCGGCTTCTGGCCGACCTCCAGGGTGCGCAGCTTCTCCAGCACCTCGGGCCGCTGGACGTCCAGCCAGTCGGTGAACTGCCGGAACGAGACCAGCCGCACGTCGGCGCCCTTCTCCTTCTCGCGCGCGATGTGCTTGAACGCCTCCTCGACGGAGTCCATGTAGATCCCGCCGTTCCACTCCTCGAAGTGGTTGCCGATGAAGAACGGCGCCCGGTTGGTCTCGTACGCGCGCTGGAAGCCGCTGATGTACGCCTGCGCCGACTGCTTGCGCCAGCCCGGGTAGTTGTAGGACGGGGCCTTGGTCGAGTTGACCGACTGGTTGGCCAGCATGTTGTAGTCCATGGACAGCACCTCGAAGGAGTGCCCGGGGAACGGCACCTGCTGGAGGGGCAGGTCCCAGATGCCCTGGCGCTTGACCGGCCACGTCTGGCGGCCGCCGGGCGAGGAGGCGTCGTAGCGCCAGCCCAGCTCGCGGGCGGTCGGCAGCAGGTTGTCCTGGCCGAGCAGGCAGGGGGTGCGGCCGCCGACGAGTTCCTTGTCGTAGTCGAAGGGCAGCGCGGGCAGGTCGGTCCAGCCGGTGTTGGTGCGCCACTCCTTGACGAACTTCTTGGCCTGCTCGATCTCGCTGCGCCACTGGGCGGGCGTCCAGTTGCCGACCGTGCCGGAGCCGCCGCAGAAGTGCCCGTTGAAGTGGGTGCCGATCTCGTGGCCCTCGAGCCAGGCCCGGCGCACGTTGGTCAGCGTGGCCTTAACGTGCTCGTCGGTGAGGTAGCCGATGTCGGAGGCGCCGCGCGGGTTGTTCGGCGGGTGGTAGAGGCGCTTCTTCGACTCGGGCAGCAGGTACAGCCCGGAGAGGAAGAAGGTCATGCTCACGCCGTGCTCCTTGGCCAGGTCCAGGAAGCGCGGGAAGAGGCCGTTGCCGACCTCGCCGGCGCCGTCCCAGGAGAAGACCACGAACTGGGGCGGGGTCTGACCCGGCTCCAGCGGCTGGGGGCGGGCGGGCTGGTGGGGCTGCCTGCCGGTGAAGGCGGTGGAGCCGTCGCCGATGGGGCGGGCCTTGGCGGGGGTGCTGCCGCTGGGCGAGGGCTTGTCCGAACCGCTCGGGTGCTTGCCGCCGCCCACGGAGGCGGAGGTGCCGCAGCCGGCGAGTCCGGCCGCCGCCGCACCCGCGCCGAGGCCGAGTATTCCCCGCCGGGTGATGGTCTGCATGAAGCTCCCCGATTCGTCACGCTCACTGGATTCACCCAGTCAGATGATGTGACGAACGGGGAGGTTCCTCGATCGGCCGGTTCAGGCGCCGAAAGCCTTGCCCTGCGCCCCGGAGCCCTTCTGCGGCTTGGCCCCCGCGCGCAGATGCGCCGGGACCAGGTCGATCGCGGGCTCGCTGTAGCCGACGGACACGATCTTGTCGCCGAGGTAGGTGAAGGACGTCAGCGAGGCCAGCGTGCACTGCCGCTTGCGCGGGTCGTGCCAGAGCCGGCGCCGCTCGACATAGCTGCGCACGATCCAGATCGGGAGCTGATGGCTCACCAGCACCGCCTCGTGCCCGCGCGCCGCGTCCTTGGCCGCGTTCAGCGCGCCCATCATCCGCACCACCTGGTCGACGTACGGCTCGCCCCAGGACGGCTTGAACGGGTTGACCAGGTGCTTCCAGTTGTCCGGGTTGCGCAGCGCGCCGTCCCCGACCCCGAAGGCCTTGCCCTGGAAGACGTTGTCCGCCTCGATGAGCCGGGCATCGGTGGCGAGGTCGAGACCGTGCGCCTTGGCGATCGGGGTGGCCGTCTCCTGCGCCCGCTCCAGCGGGGAGGCGACGACATGGGTGATGTCGCGCGGGGCCAGGTGCTCGGCGACCCGCTCGGCCATCTTCCGGCCCAGCTCGGACAGGTGGTAGCCGGGCAGCCGCCCGTACAGCAGGCCGTCGGGGTTGTGCACCTCGCCGTGGCGCATCAGGTGGACGACGGTGACGTCCTTCTCACCGGTGTTGCTCTCGGGGGTGGTCACGCGGTCGCCTCCGCGGCGGCTCGGGCCGCCGCCGGGAGGGCGTCGGCGATCTTCTGGATGGCCCGCTCGTCGTGGGCCGTGGACACGAACCAGGACTCGAAGGACGACGGCGGCAGGTACACGCCGTTCGCCAGCAGCGAGTGGAAGAACGCGGTGAAGCGGAACGACTCCTGCCGCTTGGCGTCCTCGTAGGTGCGCACCTGCCGGTCGGTGAAGAACACCGAGAACATGTTGGAGGCGTGCTGCAGCCGGTGGGCCACGCCCTCCTTGGTGAGCGCCTCGGTGACCAGCGACTGGATCTGCGCGGAGACCGCGTCGACCTTGTCGTACGCCGCGTCGTCCAGCAGCCGGAGCTGGGCGAGGCCGGCGGCGGTGGCGACCGGGTTACCGGAGAGGGTGCCCGCCTGGTAGACCGGGCCGGCCGGGGCGAGGTGCGCCATGACGTCGGCGCGCCCGCCGAACGCGGCCGCGGGGAAGCCGCCGCCCATCACCTTGCCGAAGGTCATCAGGTCGGGCTTCACCCCGTCGACGCCGTACCAGCCGGCGCGGGAGGTGCGGAAGCCGGTCATCACCTCGTCGGAGATGTACAGCGCGCCGTTCTTGGCGCAGGCGTCCTTCAGTCCCTGGTTGAAACCGGGCTCCGGCGGGACGACGCCCATGTTGCCCGGCGACGCCTCGGTGATCACGCAGGCGATCTCGCCGGGGTGCCGGTGGAACGCCTCCTGCACGGCCTCGAGGTCGTTGTACGGCAGCACGATGGTGTCGCCCGCCTGCGCGCCGGTGACACCGGGGGTGTCCGGCAGCGCGAAGGTGGCGAGGCCCGAGCCGGCGGCGGCCAGCAGGGAGTCGACGTGGCCGTGGTAGCAGCCGGCGAACTTGATCACCTTGGACCGCCGGGTGAAGCCGCGGGCCAGCCGGATCGCCGACATGGTGGCCTCGGTGCCGCTGCTGACGAGACGGACCTGCTCGACCGGCTCGACGCGGGCGACGATCTCCTCGGCGAGCGCGACCTCGCCCTCACCGGGCGTGCCGAAGGAGGTGCCGCGCGCGACCGCCTCCTGGACGGCGGCGATGACCTCGGGGTGCGAGTGGCCCAGGATCATCGGACCCCAGGAGCACACCAGGTCGACGTACTCCCGCCCGTCGGCGTCGGTCAGGTACGGCCCGCTGCCCGAGACCATGAACCGGGGCGTGCCGCCGACCGCGCGGAAGGCGCGCACCGGCGAGTTCACGCCACCCGGCGTGACCTCGGAGGCGCGGTCGAAGAGCGCCTGCGAGGCGGGCGCGTCGTAGGGGTAGGGCGTTTCGCTCATGACGTGCGGCTTCTCCGACTTCTCGGACTCCGGTGGGGTGGTGACCCCCTCAGGGTAGGCGGAGCGGCCCGGCGGCGGCGCCGTGCCCCGTCGGGGCGGGGTCCGGCGCTCCTCCCGTCGCTCCCGCGGGCCGATCCGGCCGACCTTCCTGGCCGGTGTTTCACGATCTGCGAGACTGACACCTGATACACACACCTCCGCGGCACGTAGTGATCTGAGACCGGGAAGATCCTGCGGACTTCGGTTTCACCGCACGTTTCGGCGGGCGGCCGTGGGGGAGGTCACTGACACGATGATCGGGTTGCGCGGCGGGGGCCACGCGTCCTAGAAAAGCACTCGGGTGGAGATATGCATCGCGGTGGCGGACTGGGCGAGGGGACTGACGACCTGGGTCCTCGACGAGCCCGGCGGGGAAGGCACCGGCGCGAGGCGGAGGAAGCGACCGAAACACGTCAGGCCGACGCGCGTCAGGCACAGGGTCTACCGAGTGAGCCCGAGCGGGGCGACCGGACCGCCGACCTCGGGGCGGGGAGCAGAAATGGTGGTCGGGTGGGGGTGACGTACAAATACTTCGGTGCGCCGGACGGCGCGACCGCCGCCCGCGTCCCCATTTCGATGCGTCCCGAGGAACTCGGCGGCGACGAGCTGGGCATGAACGGCATGTTCACCAAGATCAAGCCGGAGACGATGGCCGCGATGGTGCTGACCGGCATCGAGGGCGTCCCCCTCCACAAGGTCCCGCCCCTGGAACTCGTCGTCCTCCACCCCGACTACGCCGTGGTCAAGCTCCCCATGACCGTCGTCGACCCCCTCCGCGACATCGGCGAGGAAGCGGTCGGCGCCGCCGCCTTCATCTGGTCCACCGTCCCCGACCGCGGGGGCCCCCGCGACGCGTTCAACGTGTACCAACTCCTGCACGAGTGGCAGGACTTCAGCCACCGGCTGCACGAGGCGGGGCATCAGCCGTACTGCTTGGTGTGGCCGTGAGCGGAGGGCTCCGGGGGCGGGTTCACCCGTGCCTCCGCCTCCGCCGCGACGCCGTCTGACGGCTCAGCCCGTCCGCTCCTCCCCCACGAAGTCCACCACCGCCAGCGCGAACAGCAGGACCAGGGCGATGCCCACGACCACCCAGCCGGTGGGATGCGGCCACAGGACGAACGCCACCACCGCCCCCGCCACCAGCAGCCAGCCGAGCCAGACGCGGTGGCGGTGGACGAAGGGGCCCACCGGGCCGGTGCGCAGGCCGAGGCGGTCGGTCTGGGCGCGGGCCGCGCCGATGCCCGCGTGCCAGATCTGCCGCAGGGCGCGGGCATGGCGGCCGGGACCGCTGAGCCAGGCGGCCACGGCGAGGACCACACCGAGGGCGACCACCGCCCGTACCGCCGTGCGCAGGAAGCGGGTCAGGGTGTCGTAGACCGCGCCCGCGGCGGGCTGAGACACCGAGGCGGGCAGCGCGTCCAGGTAGAAGGCCCGGAAGACGGTCAGGCCCACGCCCAGCAGCAGGGCGGTGACGGCGAAGCCGAGGGCCGCCGCGACCAGCGCCCGGCGGCGGCGGACCGCCAGCAGCACCCCGCCGGCGAGCAGCAGCGCGGCGACGACGGGCAGCCACACCCCGGCCAGTTGCAGCAGCCGGAAGTACGTCTGGAGATCGGCGACCTTCTCCGTCCGCAGGACCGTGAAGTCCGTGTGCACGTCCGGGATCTTCGCCGCGGGCTTCAGACCCGCGTCCACCAGCCGGGACTTGACCTGCTCGATGACCGGGGCCAGATCGACCGTCACCGCGTCGCCCTCGATCCGTACCGCTCCCCCGCCGCTGCCGGTCAGCGCCTTGTCCACCGTGGTGTGCAGCCGGCGGTTGGCGTCGGTCCAGAAGCGGGCGAAGGTGTCGGACGCGACGACCTCGCGCGCCTTGTCCTGGACGAACCCGGAGATCGCGTCGTCGAGCGACTTCCCGAGCGCGCCGAGGGCCTTCTCCAGCCGGGGCCGGTCGGCCGGGGCCACGTCCTTCAGCAGGTCGCTCAGGTCCAGGTACCGCATCAGCTCGTCGGTGATCCGGGCGGCGGCGGCGTCCTGCACGGCGGGGTCGTGGGCCAGGGGCGCGACGGTGGCGACGTACTGGTCGGTGTCGTCCGCCAGGTCGGCCGTCCAGGTGGCGACCAGGGCCAGCGGGGCCAGCAGGCAGCCCAGAACGATCAGGACGGCCGCGCACGCCGAGCGCGCGCGGTGCCGTACGGGCGCCGGGCGGGACTCCAGCGCGTCGACGCGCTCCCGCAGCCGGGCCATCTCGTCGCCGCCCGGCTCCCGATCCGCCATGCCGGTCCACCTCCCTCGAAGCCGTGCCCTGCGCCCTAGGAGCAGCACACCCCGGGCCCGGAGCGGGCGCGAGCGACGGTGGGCCGTTCAGGTGTGCGCGCCCCACGCCTGCCGCACCCGGCGTGCGGACGGCGGTGACCCCGCCTTCACTGGGGGCAGCGGAGCCGAATTCGGGAGGCTGGCATGGCTGGGTGCGGGACACGGCGGGCGGCCGGTGCGGCCCTGGTGGTGGCGCTCGCGGTCGCGGTGACCGGCTGCTCGGACGGCAGCAGCCCCTCCGGCCAGGCCAGCAAGGCCGCCTCGGCCGCCTCCTCCCTCGCCTCGCGCGCCTCCGGCACGGTGGCCTCGGCCACGGCGGAGGCCAAGCGGAAGCTGGACCAGGTCAAGGGCGGGGTGGACGCCAAGAAGGACGTTTCGGTGGGAAAGGTCACCACCGGCAAGGACGGCGTACCCACGGCCGAGGTGTCCGCGAGGAACACCGCCGGCGGGAAGAAGTCCTTCACCGTGCAGGTCAACTTCCGTGACGCGAAGGGTGATCTGCAGGACACGGTGATCGTGGACGTCGACGACGTGGCGGCCGGGGCGACCGGCCGGGCCACCGCCCGCAGCCACCGCGAGCTGTCCGGCGACATACGGGCCGACGTGGGGACGGCGCTGCGGCACTGAGCCGTCGGCCATGATGGAGGGGGTCGTACACACGGCCTCGCTCGCCAGTCCGGACGCCAGAGCCGTCGCCCGGAGGGGCCGGCCGTCGTTGTCCACACCCAGGGAGCAACCGCACGGCAATCCCGCCCGCACCGGGCTCAGCCTACGTATCGTAGGTTTTCAACCGCCCCCAGCCACAAGCCAGTTCATCGGGGAGACATGCACCAGACACGATCCGAGTCCGAACCGGCGGGGACCGCGTCGACGCCGGTCGTCGATGTGCGGGACCTGAAACCCACCCTGACCCTGCTCTTCGTCAGCCTCGCCATCGCGGCCATCGGCGTCTACGAACTGTGCGGCTTCGGCCTGCACAGCCTGGACCAGCGCCCGCATCTGTTCAGCGACGGCCTGACCACCGGCGGGGTGATCGTCGCCGCGGTCGCGGCCGGAGCGGCGTTCGGCAACCTGGCCTGGACCCTCTCGGCGGCCCGCCGGGGGCCCGAGGACGAGCGCTCCTAGGGCGTGTTAAGCAAAGTAGCGCCGTCTGCCCGCAGGGCACGCCCTAGCCCTCCGCGGGACCGGCTCCCCCGCCGACCGTGAACCCGATCACCGCGCCGCCGCCCTCCCTGCGGTAGGCGAACGGCGCCCCGCCGTGGGACATCGCGATCTCCCGGACGATGGACAGCCCGAGCCCCGAGCCGGGCTGGGAGCGCGCGTCCGCGGCCCGGTAGAAGCGGTCGAAGACGCGGAGCAGGTCGACCTCGGCGATGCCGGGCCCCCGGTCCAGCACCTCCACCCGGACCGTCCCCGCCGCCGCCCCGGTCACCCGCACCTCGATGGGCTCCGTCCCCTCGCGGTCGAACTTGGCCGCGTTCTCCACCAGGTTGGACAGCGCCCGCTGGAGCAGCCCGGGACGGCCCTCGGCGCACGTGTCCCCGCTCACCGCCAGCACGATCCGCCGCCCGGTACGGCGCCCCGCCAGACCCACCACGTCCTCCGCGACGTCCGCGAGGTCCACCCGCTGCGGCGGCTCGGAGTCGGACTGCCCGGCGGCCAGGTCCACCAGCTCGTTGACCAGGTCGGTCAGCTCCCGCGCCTCCAGCGTGAGGTCCGTCACCAGGTCCTCCCGCGTCTCCGGCGGCAGCTCGTCGATCCGGCGCAGCAGCGAGATGTTCGTCCGCAGCGAGGTCAGCGGCGTGCGCAGCTCGTGGCCGGCGTCCTGCACCAGCCGCCGCTGGTCCTCCTCGGACTGGGCGAGCCGGCCCAGCATCCGGTCGAAGGCGCGGCCGAGGCGCCCCACCTCGTCCGGCCCGGCGACCGGCACCTGGATGCCGAGGCGGCGGGTGCGGGCCACGTCCTCGGCGGCCGAGGTCAGCAGGACCAGACGCCGGGTGATGCGGCGGGCCAGCCACCAGCCGAACAGTCCGGCGGCCACCACCACGGCCGCCATCAGGATCAGCGTGCGCTGCTGGAGGGTGCGCAGCAGGTCCTCGGTGTCGCTGAACTCCTGCGCCACCTGCACCGCGCCCCGCCCCCCGCCGAGCGAGACGGTGGCGACCCGGAAGAGATCCTCACCGACCCGTACGTCCTTGTGCTCGGCCAGCCTGCCCGCGCCCGGCGCGCCCGCCACCTCGCGGTCGCGGGCGGTGACGGGCAGGCCCGGGGAGCCGTGGTCCACGACCTCGCCGCCCGGCCCGAGCACCTGCACGTCCGTACGGGCGGGCCGCACCAGGTCGTGACCGGGCCGGGCGGAGGAGAAGTCCTCCGGGGTCATCGGGTGCTGCCGCACCTCGGCCTGGACGTCCCGCACGACCTGGGTGAACACCGACTGCTGGTCCACCCGGACCAGCCGCGCCGCCGAGCCGTACGACAGGATGCCGACCAGGATCGTGACGGCGGCGGTGACGGCCGCGAACGACACGGCGAACGTGGCGCGCAGCGAGCGCAGCCCGGTGCGGGAGCCGCCCGGCAGCCGCCAGGTGCGGCCCACTACTCCTCCCGCAGCACGTACCCCACACCGCGCACGGTGTGGATGAGCTGCGGGGCACCGGGCGCGTCCAGCTTGCGGCGCAGATAACCGACGTAGACGGCGAGGTTCTTGGAGCCGGGGCCGAAGTCGTAGCCCCAGATGCGGTCGTAGATGGTGGCGTGGTCGAGCACGATGCCCGCGTTGCGCACCAGCAGCTCCAGCAGCTCGAACTCGGTGCGGGTCAGCTCCAGTTCACGACCCGCGCGCCAGGCGCGGCGGGCCTGGAGGTCCATGCGGATGCCCGCGCCCTCGATCTGCCGGTCGGAGAGCTGCGCCTCGCGCGCCGGGCCGGGCTCGCCCGCGGGGGCGGGGCTCGTGCGGCGCAGCAGGGCGCGCAGGCGGGCGAAGACCTCCTCGACGTCGAAGGGCTTGACCACGTAGTCGTCGGCGCCCGCGTCCAGGCCCGCGATCCGGTCGGCGGTCTCCACCAGCGCGGTGAGCATCAGGATCGGGGTGCGGTCGCCCTCGGCGCGCAGCACCCGGCAGACCTGGAGGCCGTCGATGCCGGGCATCATCACGTCCAGCAGCAGCACGTCCGGCGGGGTGCGGTGGGCCTGCGCCAGCGCCTCGACGCCGTCGGCGACCGCCGTCACCGCGTAGCCCTCCAGGGTCAGGGCCCGCTCCAGGGCATGGCGGATGGCGCGGTCGTCCTCGGCGAGGAGCACGGTCGGGGGCGTGGTGTGGGGCACGGTGTGGGGCACGCCCCCAGTCTGCCAAGGGCGGCGGCGCTCCGGCCTGGGCCGGGGGCCAGGGGGCGCCCTTTTTACCCGGCTCTCACCCCGCGCCGTCGGCGTCCCGGCCCTCGCGCAGCCGGGCGATCCGCTCCTTGGTGAACTCCACCGTGCGCTGCATGTGCCCGATGATCACGGCGAGTTCGGTGTCGTCCAGCTCCCCGAAGATGCGCGACCAGTCCCCGGACAGCTCCTCCCAGACGCGCCGGAACTCCGCGATCCTCTCCGGCACGGGGATGACCAGCACCCGGCGCCGGTCGCCCGCGTCCCGGCGCCGTACGACGTACCCGGCGCGCTCCAGCCGGTCCACCAGGCGGGTCGCGGAGCCGGTGGTGAGGCCGGTCAGCGCGGCGACGCGGCCGGTGGTGACGGGCTCGGGCTCCAGGGTGAGCAGGTTCAGGCACTGAAGGTCGGTCGGGTGCAGGCCGATGCGGTCGGCGACGGCCTGGTTGAACAGGGCGTAGGAGGCGATGTAGCGGCGGGACACCGCGTCCAGCTCCGCGAGCAGCCGGGGCCGCGCGCTGTCGTTCCCGGCCATGCGGGCCTCCTCGCGTCGCGGGTCAGAACGAGTACTCGTCGCCGGTGGGCAGGACCAGCACCCGCAGCCGGTCGTTGGTGCGGTCGGGGTCGGTGACCCCGCCGTTCCACGCGGTCTCCACTTCCAGGGTCACCTCCGGCGCGGGCACCCGCAGCCGGACGCCCAGCCGGATCTCCTGACCCGCCTGGCCCGCGACGAGCGCGCCGGTCCCGCAGACCACCGTCCGCTCCCCGGTCCGCGCGCATCCCGGCGACGACGTCACCGCCCCGGCGGGCCCCACCGACCACCGCACCCGCACACTCGCCTCCGGCACGGCGGCCGGCCCGTGGTCGCGCGGGGTGAGCCGCACCTCCATCCGGTCGCCGTCGATCACGGCGTGGCCGTGGAAGGCGAGGTCGGCGCGTGGGGCGGCGGCCGGCGCCGGGCCGGTGCGCGGCGGGGAGACGGCCGCGGAGACGACACGGGGCGCGGCCACCGAGCCGGGACGGGGTGCCGGGAAGACGCCACCGGGCGCCACGGTGCCAGGGCCGGGTGCCGGGGAGGCGGGGCCGGGCCGGCCCGTCGCCTGGGCCGGTCCCCCGGTCCACAGGACGCCGCCCGCGCAGCCGACCAGCAGCAGCCATGCCCTCGTCCGTACGCGCACGCCGACCACTCCTGTCTCCGTCACCGTTCCGCCCACCCGATGTATGCCACGCGAGCTGGACCGCAGGCGCCCTCCAACAGGTGAACGGGGGGCACGTGCCAGGCTTCCCCCATGCTGATCCTGCGCTCCGCCGCCCTGTTCGTCGTCGCCGCGCTCTTCGAGATCGGCGGCGCGTGGCTCGTCTGGCAGGGCGTGCGCGAGCACCGCGGCTGGCTGTGGACGACTGGCGGGGTGCTGGCGCTGGGTGCGTACGGGTTCGTCGCCACCTTCCAGCCGGACGCCCACTTCGGCCGCATCCTCGCGGCGTACGGCGGCGTCTTCGTCGCCGGGTCGATCCTGTGGGGCGTGGTCGCCGACGGCTACCGCCCCGATCGCTTCGACCTCACCGGCGCCCTCATCTGCCTGGCCGGCATGGCCGTGATCATGTGGGCCCCGAGAAGCGGCGGCTGAGGCTCGCCTAGGGCCTTTCTTCCGGATAAGGCCGGGGTGGGCAGAGGGTGCCTCTCGGCCGACCCGAGCGGGGTCTGGTGCGTGCAGCTGCAAGGCGGAGGAGGGAGTCGACGCGGAGCGTCGGCGAGTGACGACAACGCCGCAGATGTGCGTGCCAGACCCCGCGACCCCGGCAAGGTCCGGAAGACAGGCCCTAGGCTGGACGCCAGTCCGCGTTCTCTCTCCCGAGGAGTAGCCCATGGCCAGCGCCCCCTCCGCCGCCTCCCGTATCGCCGTCGTCACGGGCGCGAGCAGCGGTATCGGCGCGGCCACCGCGCGGCAGCTCGCCGAGGCCGGGTTCCGGGTGGTGCTCACCGCGCGCCGGGCGGACCGTATCGAGGCGCTGGCGAAGGAGCTGACCGAGGCGGGCCACTCGGCCACCGCGTACCCGCTGGACGTGACGGACCGGGCGGCCGTGGACGAGTTCGCCGGGGCGTTCCGCACCATCGGCGTCCTGGTCAACAACGCGGGCGGCGCGCTCGGCGCGGACCCGGTGGCCAGCGCCGACCCGGAGCAGTGGCGCACGATGTACGAGACGAACGTCCTCGGCACCCTCAACCTCACCCAGGCCCTGCTGCCCAGTCTGGAGGCGAGCGGCGACGGCACGGTGGTCGTCGTCTCCTCGACCGCCGCCCTCTCCACCTACGAGGGCGGCGCGGGCTACGTCGCCGCCAAGCACGCCGAGCACGTGCTCGCCGAGACCCTCCGCCTGGAGATCGTCGGCAAGCCGGTCCGGGTCCTCGAGATCGCCCCCGGCATGGTCAAGACCGACGAGTTCGCCCTCACCCGCTTCGCCGGCGACACGGAGAAGGCCGCCAAGGTCTACGCGGGCGTGGCGGCCCCCCTCGTCGCCGACGACGTGGCCGACGCCATCACCTGGGCCGTGACCCGCCCCAGCCACGTCAACGTCGACCTGCTGGTCCTCCGCCCCCGGGCCCAGGCCAGCAACACGAAGATCCACCGGGAGCTGTGAGGCGCCTCAGCCCTTCACGCAGACGAACTGCTTGAGCTTGGCGACCACTTCGACCAGGTCGCGCTGCTGCTCCATCACCTGGTCGATGTTCTTGTAGGCACCGGGGATCTCGTCCACCACTCCGGCGTCCTTGCGGCACTCCACGCCCCGTGTCTGCTCCTCCAAGTCCCGGGTGCCGAACCGGCGCTTGGCCGCGCTGCGGCTCATGCGCCGGCCTGCTCCGTGCGAGGCGGAGTTGAAGGCGGCGCTGTTGCCGAGGCCCTTCACGATGTACGAACTCGTCCCCATGGAGCCGGGGATGATGCCGTACTCCCCCGCGCCCGCGCGGATCGCGCCCTTACGGGTCACCAGCAGGTCCTTGCCGTCGTACCGCTCCTCCGCCACGTAGTTGTGATGGCAGGAGATCTCCGGCTCGAAGACCGGCCGGGCCTTCTTGAACTCCTTGCGGACGACGTCCTTCAGCAGCGCCATCATCAGGGTGCGGTTGTACTTGGCGTACTCCTGCGCCCAGAACAGGTCGTTGCGGTAGGCCGCCATCTGCGGGGTGTCGGCGACGAAGACGGCGAGGTCGCGGTCGACCAGGCCCTGGTTGTGCGGGAGCTTCTGCGCGACGCCGATGTGGTGCTCGGCCAGCTCCTTGCCGATGTTCCGGGAACCGGAGTGCAGGGTGAGCCAGACCGCGCCGTCCGTGTCGAGCAGGAGTTCGATGTAGTGGTTGCCGCCACCCAGCGTCCCCATCTGCAGAGCCGCCCGGTCCCGGCGGAAGTGGACCGGCTGGGCGACCGTGTCGAAGCGGGACCAGAAGGCGTCCCAGCCCGCGGTGGGCAGAGCGTGGAAGCGGGAGGGGTCGAGGGCGGTGGTGTGCGCGCCCCGGCCGACCGGGATGGCCTCTTCGATGCGGGAGCGGAGGCGGGTGAGGTCGCCGGGGAGGTCGTTGGCCGTGAGGGAGGTCCTGACCGCGGACATGCCGCAGCCGATGTCGACGCCCACCGCGGCCGGACAGACCGCGTCGCGCATGGCGATGACCGAGCCGACCGTCGCGCCCTTGCCGTAGTGCACGTCCGGCATCACGGCGAGCCCCTCGATCCAGGGCAGCGTGGCCACGTTCTGGAGCTGGCGCAGCGCGCCGTCCTCCACGGTGGCCGGGTCGGTCCACATCCGCACCGGGACGCGGGCGCCCGGTATCTCCACGTACGACATAACCGATCAATCCCCCAAAGGTGACATGACAACTCGTATGCCGGGCAAGGGTCATTGCTCACGGAAGTCACCCGAACCGGCAGAACGCAAAAGCGGCGCCAGGGCCGGTGAAATGGGACAGGGGACCGGCGACCACGGCAGTGCGTGCGATACACATTGTGTCCAGCAGGCGCCCCGCCGCGGCAAGCGATTAACCAGCGGGGACACTGGAGCATCGACCGGGCACCGCCGTCGGGTCGCACACCGTCCTTAAGGAGCCCGACCGTGCAGCGGAAGGCGTACATCACCGGCACCGCCGCCCTCCTCGCGGCCCTGCTGGCAGGCTGCAGCTCGGGCTCCGGCGGCGGCACGCCCACCGACGACGCCAACCCCGGTGACGCCGCCTCCGCCCCGGCCGCCGCCCAGCCCGGCCGGTACCGCACGCTGCCCGAGCCCTGCGGGGCCGTCGGCCACGACACCCTCGGCACCCTGCTCCCCGGCATCCAGCAGCTCACCGACACCGACCAGCGCGACAAGGCGTACCGGGGCGTGCCCGCGCTGACCTACGACACCGACCGCAAGGTGGGCTGCCGTTGGAAGGTGGAGTCCGCCCTCGCCACCGACCGCCTCGCGGTCGACTTCGAGCGCGTGGTGTCGTACGACGGCGCGGTCAGCGACGACACCCAGGCGCAGAAGCTGTTCCAGGGCATGGCGAAGGCGGCCGACCTCCCCGTGCCCTCCCTCTCCGCGCCCGCCTCCCCCAGCACCGGCCCGAGCGGCAGCGGCACCCCCTCCCCGTCCGCCGACCCCTCCGGCAGCCCCTCCTCGGGCGCCTCCACCGACCCGGCGGCGGGTGACTCCGGCAGCGCCGCGCCCACCGATCTCCAGCCCCGCGTCCTGCCCGACCTCGGTGACGAGGCGTACCTGGACGACCAGCTCGGCTCGTCCGGTTCGACCGCCGAACCCCGGACGGTGACTGTGGTGTTCCGCACGTCCAACGTGGTCGTCACCATCGACTACGAGGAGCAGCCGATGGCCGTCGGCACGGTCCCGGACAGCAAGGAAATGCAGGACAGGGCCCGCGATCTGGCCTCTCAACTGGCCGACGTGCTGGACGGCTGACGCCTCTTCGCCCGCCTTGGTCCCCCTCCCCGAAGGTGCTCGACCGGCGACCGCGGGCCGCGCGTACCGCGTACGGTGGCCCCGCAGGAACCCGCACGAACACCGAGCGTCACGAGTGAAGGAACCATGCAGCGAGCAGCCCAGCGATACGACCGTGCCCAGCGTGGACCGCGTGCCACGCGTCTGAGCCGTGCCCTGGTGTGCGCGGCAGCCGTTCCCGCGGTACTGATCACCGCGGCCTGTTCCTCGGACTCCGGCGACGCCCCGGGCAAGGCGGGCGCCTCCGCCGAGCCGTCGGCCGGCGGCGGCTCCGCACAGCCGTCGGTGAAGCCCTCCCCGACCGTGCAGGCGTCGGTGTTCCGCAAGCTGCCCGAGCCGTGCAAGGTGCTGCCCAAGAAGACGCTGGGCGACCTGGCCCCGGAGGCGGACACGGACGGCAAGAAGGGTTCGGGCGACGACACCGCGAACCGGTCCTCCTGCTCCTGGACCAGCCTGGACAACAACGGCGTCAAGGGATCGCAGTTCCGCTGGCTGAACGTCTCCCTGCTCCGCTTCGACTCCGACACCTCGCGCGGCAGCGGCAACGACCAGGCGCACGCGTACTACACGCGCCAGGTCCAGGACGCCAAGGCCGCCTCGGGTGCGAAGAACACCAAGACGGAGGCGCTCGGCGGCACCGGCGACGAGGCGACCGCGGTGCGCTACGACCTGAAGAAGAAGGAAGGCGCCTTCAAGCAGCAGACGGTGGTGGCGCGCGTGGAGAACGTCGTGGTCACCCTCGACTACAACGGCGCCGGTCTCGCGGGCGACAAGACCCCGGACGCGGACGACCTGACGGCGGACGCCAAGAAGGCGGCCAAGGAGGTCGTCACGGCGGTGGCCAGTGCCAACGGCCGTGCGGCGCAGGGCAGTTCCCCCTCGGCCAGCCCCTCCAAGGGCACCTCCAAGTCTCCTTCCCCCAAGGGCTCGGCGTCCTCCGGCGCCCCCAAGAAGGGCTGACCGACACCACGTTCGGCGCACACCTGTGCCACTCTGTTGCGCGCAACAACACGCAAGGGAGGGGAGTACGAGTGGCCGCGCCAATGCAGTTGACTCGGATGCACCGCGTTCTGATCGGCGTGGTCGTCACCGGCGCGCTGGTCATCGCCGGTATCGGCTTCGCCGGTTCGTACGCGGCCGTCCGGGAGCTGGCCCTCAAGAAGGGGTTCGGGAACTTCTCGTACGTGTTCCCGGTCGGCATCGACGCGGGCATCTGCGTACTGCTCGCCCTCGACCTGCTGCTGACCTGGATGCGCATCCCCTTCCCGATGCTGCGTCAGACGGCCTGGCTGCTCACGGCCGCGACGATCGCCTTCAACGGCGCCGCCGCCTGGCCCGACCCGCTGGGCACCGGCATGCACGCGGTGATCCCGATCCTGTTCGTGGTCTCCGTCGAGGCGGCCCGGCACGCGGTCGGCCGGATCGCGGACATCACCGCCGACAAGCACATGGAGGGCGTCCGCCTCACCCGCTGGATGCTCTCCCCGCTGCCCACCTTCCTGCTCTGGCGGCGGATGAAGCTGTGGGAGCTGCGCTCCTACGAGCAGGTCATCAAGCTGGAGCAGGAACGTCTCGTCTACCAGGCCCGGCTGCGCTCCCGCTTCGGCCGCGCCTGGCGCCGCAAGGCGCCGGTGGAGTCCCTGATGCCGCTGCGCCTGGCCCGCTACGGCGTCCCGCTCGCGGAGACCGCCCCGGCGGGTCTCGCGGCGGCGGGCATCGAGCCGGTCCTGCTGCCCCCGGCACCGGCCCCGTCCCCCGCACTCCCCCAGCCGGCCCCGGCCGCGCTCCAGGCGGCGCCCGCGCAGACTCCGGCCCCGGCGCAGGCCGTTCCGGCACCGCCGGCCCAGGCCGAGCAGCAGCCTCCGCCCCCGGAGGCCGAGGACGAGAACAGCCCCTGGTTCCAGACGCCCCCGCGTGACGTCGACTACCACGGCGGCTACGACCCGGCCTTCGAACCCGGCCCGGACCCCCAGTACTTCCCCGAGGAGCAGTACGGGGACTGGTACGAGGAGCAGCCCCCGGAGCAGTTCCAGCAGCCCTCCCCGGAGGAGACGGGCAGCTTCCCGATACCCGTCGGCCCCCACCGCACCCGCGAGCTGGGCGAGGGCGGCGGGCCCGCGGAGCCGGACGAGGAGGAGCTGTACCAGGTCTTCCGCCAGTCGATAGACGGCAGTTACCCGACCCCGCTGGTGCTCGGCGACAACATCCAGGCCACCTACGGCAGTTCACCGGACCCCGGCCGGCTGAAGGTCCTGGTGGAGCGCTTCCAGCAGCGCCACATGGCGGAGCTGGAGGAGGACCACATCGCGTGACACGCGAAGGAGGGGGCGCCCGGTGTGACACCGGGCGCCCCCTCCTCGTATGCGCGTCCTACTCCCCGAGCAGGGCCCGCACCCGCTCCTGACCGACCGCCAGCAGCAGGGTGGGCAGGCGCGGGCCGGTGTCCCGGCCGACGAGCAGGTGGTACAGCAGGGCGAAGAAGGTCCGCTGGGCCGTCTTGATCTCCGGCGGCAGCTCCTTGGGCGTGGCGTCGGCGGAGAAGCCGGCGCGCACCTTCGGGACGCCGTAGACGAGGTGGGTCAGGCCGTCCAGGGACCAGCTGTCCGCGAGCCCGTCGAGCAGCAGGCGCAGCGACTCGCGTGCCTCGTCGTCCAGCGACTTCAGCAGCTCGGCGTCCGGCTCCTCGCGCACGATGGTGCGCTGGTCGGCGGGGACGTAGGTGTTGATCCACGCCTCGGCCTTGTCGTACCGGGGGCGGGCGTCGGCGAGGTCGGTGATCGGGTTGGCCGGGTCCAGCTCGGACAGGATGCGCAGCGCCTGGTCCTGGTGTCCGGCGGTGATGTCCGCGACCGAGGCCAGCGTGCGGTACGGCAGCGGGTGCGCGGTCCTCGGCAGCTCACCGGCGGCGGTGCCCACCGCGCGGGTGTACGCGGCGACGTCACCGGGGAGCGCGGAGCCCTCGGCGACCTTGCCGGCGAGCTTGTCCCACTCGTCGTAGAGGCGCTGGATCTCCTGGTCGAAGGCGATCTTGAAGGACTGGTTGGGGCGGCGGCGGGCGTACAGCCAGCGCAGGAGCTGCGGCTCCATGATCTTCAGCGCGTCGGCCGGGGTCGGCACACCGCCGCGCGAGGACGACATCTTGGCCATGCCGGAGATGCCGACGAAGGCGTACATCGGGCCGATGGGCTGCTCGCCCTCGAAGATCCCGACGATCTGGCCGCCGACCTGGAAGGAGGAGCCCGGCGAGGAGTGGTCGACACCGGAGGGCTCGAAAATGACGCCCTCGTAGGCCCAGCGCATCGGCCAGTCGACCTTCCAGACCAGCTTGCCCCGGTTGAACTCGCTCAGCCGGACCGTCTCGCCGAAGCCGCAGGCGGTGCAGGTGTAGGCCAGCTCGGTGGTGTCGTCGTCGTAGGACGTGACGGTGGTGAGGTCCTTGCCGCACTCGCCGCAGTACGGCTTGTACGGGAAGTACCCGGCGGAGCCGGAGCTGCCGTCGTCCTCGGCGGCCGCGCCGGACCCCTCCTCGGCCTCCAGCTCGGCCTCGTCGACCGCCTTCTGCTGCGGCTTCTTGCCCGGCGCCTTCTTGGTGCGGTACTGGGCGAGGATCGCGTCGATGTCACCGCGGTGCTTCATCGCGTGCAGGATCTGCTCGCGGTAGACGCCCGAGGTGTACTGCGCGGTCTGGCTGATCCCGTCGAACTCCACCCCCAGCTCGGCGAGCGCCTCGACCATGGCGGCCTTGAAGTGCTCGGCCCAGTTCGGGTAGGCGGAACCCGCCGGCGCCGGGACCGAGGTCAGCGGCTTGCCGATGTGCTCGGCCCAGGACTCGTCGACGCCCGCGATCCCGGCCGGGACCTTGCGGTAGCGGTCGTAGTCGTCCCAGGAGATCAGGTGCCGCACCTGGTACCCGCGCCGCCGGATCTCGTCCGCGACCAGGTGCGGGGTCATGACCTCGCGCAGGTTGCCCAGGTGGATCGGGCCGGACGGGGAGAGCCCCGAGGCGACGACGACCGGTTTGCCCGGAGCCCGACGCTCCGACTCCTGGATGACGTCATCCGCGAAACGGGAGACCCAGTCGGTGGTCTCGGCACTCTGAGCCACGGTCGGCACGTCCTTCGGTTCAATTCGGAGCGTTGGGAGTCCGGCGGTCGCTCGTCCGCCGGCCTCCTCTCATACTCCCAGACGGCCGCGCACGCGAAAAACGGCTTTACCCCCCATGGGATACTGGCCGGGACCATCCATTCCCACGAGGAGAACGGCACCCTTACCTATGGCCTCGGTCACGTCCCTCAGCGACTCCGTCCAGCAGCACCTCGCTTCCGCGCTCTCGGCCGCCCTGCCGGAGGCCGCCGGTGCGGACCCGCTGCTGCGACGAAGTGACCGGGCCGACTACCAGGCCAACGGCATCCTCGCGCTCGCCAAGAAGGCCAAGGCCAACCCGCGCGAGCTGGCGGCCCAGGTCGTCTCCGGCATCGTCACCGGCGAGGTGATCGCGGACGTCGAGGTCTCCGGCCCCGGCTTCCTCAACATCACCGTCGCGGACCGGGCGATCACCGAGAACCTGGCCGCCCGGTACGCGGACGACACCGGCCGTCTCGGCGTGCCCTACGCCGCGCACCCCGGCACCACGGTGATCGACTACGCGCAGCCGAACGTGGCCAAGGAGATGCACGTCGGCCACCTGCGCTCGGCGGTCATCGGCGACGCGATGGTGCGGCTGCTGGAGTTCACCGGCGAGAACGTGGTCCGCCGGCACCACATCGGCGACTGGGGCACCCAGTTCGGCATGCTCATCCAGTACCTGGACGAGCACCCGCACGAGCTGGACCACAAGGAGTCCGAGGTGTCCGGCGAGGAGGCGATGTCCAACCTGGACCGCCTCTACAAGACCGCGCGCCGGCTGTTCGACTCCGACGAGGAGTTCAAGACCCGTGCCCGGCGCCGGGTGGTCGACCTCCAGGCGGGCGACCCGAAGACCCTCGCCATCTGGCAGAAGTTCGTGGACGAGTCGAAGATCTACTTCTTCTCCGTCTTCGACAAGCTGGACATGGAGGTCCGCGACCCCGACATCGTCGGCGAGTCCGGGTACAACGACATGCTCGCGGAGACCTGCCGCCTGCTGGAGGAGTCCGGCGTCGCCGTGCGCTCCGAGGGCGCGCTGTGCGTGTTCTTCGACGACATCAAGGGCCCGGAGGGCAACCCGGTCCCGCTGATCGTCCAGAAGTCCGACGGCGGCTACGGCTACGCGGCCACCGACCTCTCCGCGATCCGTGACCGCGTCTTCAACCTCAAGGCGACCACCCTGCTGTACGTGGTGGACGCCCGGCAGGCCCTGCACTTCCGGATGGTCTTCGAGACCGCGCGCCGCGCGGGCTGGCTGAACGACGACGTGACCGCGCTCCAGCTCGCCTTCGGCACGGTCCTCGGCAAGGACGGCAAGCCGTTCAAGACCCGTGAGGGCGAGACGGTCAAGCTGGAGAACCTGCTGGACGAGGCCGTCGAGCGGGCCACCGCCGTGGTCCGGGAGAAGGCCCAGAAGGTGGGCCTGACCGAGGACGAGATCGTCGAGAACGGCCGGTACGTCGGCGTGGGCGCCGTGAAGTACGCCGACCTGTCCACCTCGGCCGTGCGGGACTACAAGTTCGACCTGGACCAGATGGTCTCGCTCAACGGCGACACCTCGGTGTACCTCCAGTACGCGTACGCCCGTATCCAGTCCATCCTCCGCAAGGCCGGCGAGGCCCGCCCCGCCGCCCACCCGGAGCTGGCGCTGGCCCCGGCGGAGCGCGCGCTGGGGCTGCACCTGGACCAGTTCGCGGAGACGGTCCTGGAGGTGGCCGCGGCCCGCGAGCCGCACAAGATGGCCGCCTACCTCTACCAGCTCGCCTCGCTGCTGACCTCGTTCTACGACCAGTGCCCGGTGCTGAAGGCCGACTCCCCCGCCCAGGTGGAGAACCGCCTGTTCCTGGTCGACCTGACCGCGCGCACCCTGCACGAGGGCATGGCGCTGCTGGGCATCCGGACGCCCGACAAGCTCTGACCCGTACGACACCGATCGGCCCGGCCCGCCCTGTGCGGACCGGGCCGATTCGCATGACCGGCGGCCCTTCAAAAGCCAGAGAGAACCTTGGTGTACGCCCGTCAACAGCAGGTCTATCGTCGGACCGGAGGACCAGAAACGACGGGAGGCAGCCGGGCGATGGCACAGGACGAAGCCGTGATCGGCTGCACGGGGGAACTGCTCATCGGCACGCGTGGCTCCGCCGGTCCCGGCGAGATCCTGGTGCGGGTCAGAGGCGGCTCCGAGACCTTCCTCGCCTGGTCGCAGGAGCCGCTGCCGCGCGGGGCGACCGTACTCGTGATCGAGTCACGGGGGCTGCGTGAGGTCGATGTCATCGCGTGGGGCGATCCATTGGACACGCTGGGCGGGCTGTCCGCCGGCGTCGACTGAGGAGACGAGCAGTATGTTCGGTTACCGCGTTCCCGCTCCCGACGAGGCGATGCTGATCTCGGGTGGCAGGCGGGGACTGGGGGGCGCGCCGTTCCGGGTGGTGACGGGGCACGGGAAGTTCGTGCTCCCCGTGTTCCGCAAGGTCCGCTTCCTCACGCTGTCGATGTGCGAGGCCGAGGTCACCGAGACCTGTGTGACCAGGCAGGGCATCGCGCTGCACGTCCGCGCCGTGATCGCGTTCAAGGTCGGCAACGACCCGGAGAGCATCATCAACGCCGGCCAGCGCTTCCTCTCCGACCAGGAGCAGATGTCGGTGCTGACCGGGCGGATCTTCGCGGGCCACCTGCGCGCGATCATCGGCTCCATGACGGTCGAGGAGATCGTCACCGAGCGGCAGAAGCTGGCCGCCGAGGTGCTGGACACCTCGAAGACGGAGATGGCGAAGATCGGTCTGACCGTGGACTCGCTCCAGATCCAGTCGATCGACGACGGCAACACCGGGTACATCGACGCGATGTCCGCCCCGCACAAGGCGGCCATCCGGCGCCAGGCCCAGATCGCCCAGGCCCAGGCCAACCAGGCCGCCGCCGAGGCGGAGCAGGTCGCGGCCCGCAAGCAGGCGGAGTACGCCCGGCAGACCGCGGTGGTGCAGGCGGAGTACTCGGCGCAGGTGGACCGCGCGCAGGCCGAGGCCGCCCAGGCCGGTCCGCTGGCGCAGGCGCACGCGCAGCAGGAGGTGCTGGCCGCGCAGACCGAACTGGCGCTGCGCAAGGCGAAGTTGCGTCAGCAGGAGTTGGTCGCGGAGATCGTGAAGCCCGCGGAGGCGGAGGCGGAGCGGGTCCGGGTGCTCGCCATCGCGGACGCCGAGCGGATG
This sequence comes from Streptomyces sp. BK022, assembly GCF_004217355.1. Lineage (NCBI taxonomy): Bacteria > Bacillati > Actinomycetota > Actinomycetes > Kitasatosporales > Streptomycetaceae > Streptomyces > Streptomyces sp. BK022. The sequence continues at coordinate 33,213 of NZ_SHKU01000002.1, read as the reverse complement.
AAGATCCAGGCGGAGGCGGCGGCCTCGCACGACCGGGTCGCGCTGGACCGGATGCTGATCGACCAGCTCCCGCAGATCGTGAAGGAGGCCGCGGGCGGCCTCAAGGGCGCCAACGTCAACGTCCTGAACGGCGCGGACGGCCTCGGCGAGATAGCGGCCGGGCTGGTCGCCCAGGGCCTGACGATCCTGGACTCGGTCCGCAACAACCTCAGCGGCCAGAACGGCGCCGCCCAGCCGTCCGACCACCCCGAGCAGCACAACGGCCGCCTGGAGATCCAGGGCCCGGCCGCGCAGGAGCGGAAGACCGGCGAGGAGAAGTAGCCGTCTCCCGGCCCCGCACACGAACGGCACCGTCCCAGCGGGGGCGGTGCCGTTGCCGTATGCCGTCGCCGGAAGGTGCCCCTGCGGCGGGGCACGTGGCGCGGGCATCGTCTCCGCCACCCGGTCGCGGAGAGGGTGTCCCCTCTGCCATGATCTGACTCCCCGTCTGGTCAAGTGCCGTGCAGCGCAGCACGGTTGGAGGATCGTATGGATGTGTCACTCGCGCAGTCGGTGGCCTCGGCCGTCGGCCAGGGAGCGCTGGACGCCGTGGGGGCGAGGGCGCTCGAAGCCCTGCTCGGCATGATCCGGCACCGGTTCCGTCGCGACGAGGAGGCGCTGTCCACGCTCGACGGCGCGGCGACGGACCCCGCCCCGCTGATCGCCTCACTGGACCGGTACATCGACAGCGACCCCGCCTTCGCCGACGATCTCCGCGACTGGCTCAAGGAGGCGGCGAACCGGGGTGCCGCGCCGACGACCCAGCTCGTGCACAGCAACCAGGTCTCCGGCACCGTCCACGGGTCTGTCATCCAAGGGCAGAACATCAAGGGCCGCTTCACCTTCCGCGGCCTCATGGGCAGGGGCGACTGACCCGTGGAAGCACCAACCTCGTCCGACCGCACCAGCAACGAGATCTCCGGCGCCTCCAAGGTCGGCGGCAACGCGTACCAGGCCAAGCACATGCACTTCGGCGGCCGCCAGCTCGGCCTGACCGCGGTCGGGCTGGCCGCCGTCGGCGCGTTGACGTTCCTCGTCGTGCACGCCAACGCCGGCAGCGGCGGAGCGGGACAGCTCGCCGGAGCAGCCCAGCAGAGCGCGGCGGTCACCGGCACATCCCCCGCACCGTCGGTCAACTCGCCCTCGGCGAAGCCCAGTCCGTCCGTTGTGAGCGAGGCCCGGGACGAGAAGCCGCCCGCCGTGGAGGCCAAGCCGAAGGTGACGCGGAAAGCAGCGACTCCCAGCACCCCGTACGCCCGCGACCGCCTCTACTGCGGTGAATGGCGGAGCTCCCCGTCAGGGTCCGGCCTCGTAGCGAGCGCCTGCTCCCAGATCACCGGAACCGATGCGGCGTTCGGCGTCAGGGTGAAGAACGTCAGCAGCGGCCAAGTGGTCGTCGACGTCTCGGTCAAGTACCTGCGCGGCGGAATGGCTACGGAGTGCCCTCAGGGGCCCTACTCGATGACCAAGGTCAGAATCGACGCCGGGCAGGTCTGGTACAGCAACCTGGGTCTGTGCTCCGCGCGCAACCTGACCACAGGCAACTTCCAGGCCTTCGCCCTGGCGGTGGAGAACCCCGACGGGGACACCGACCTCAAGAACGGCGGCCCCAAGTACTCCCCCACCGCCGACTTCACCACCGACGGCAAGCTGACCTGCAAGCAGGAGGACAAGAGCTGGGGCTCCTGCGACGTCTACCGTCCGCAGGACTGACGGACCTGGGCGGAGCCACCGGGCCCCGCCCACTCTGCAGCAGCCTCAGCGCAGCTTCTGCGCCACCTCGGTCGCCCAGTACGTCAGGATGTTCCGCGCCCCGGCCCGCTTGATCCCCGTCAGGGACTCCAGGATGGCCCGGTCGCGGTCGATCCAGCCCTTCCCGGCGGCGGCCTCGATCATCGAGTACTCCCCGGAGACCTGGTAAGCGGCCACCGGCACGTCCACCGCGTCGGCGACCCGCGCCAGGATGTCCAGGTAGGGCCCGGCCGGCTTGACCATGACCATGTCCGCGCCCTCGGCGAGGTCCAGCTCCAGCTCGCGCAGCGACTCGCGCAGGTTCGCCGGGTCCTGCTGGTAGGTCTTGCGGTCGCCCTGGAGAGAGGAACCGACCGCCTCGCGGAAGGGCCCGAAGAAGGCGGAGGCGTACTTCGCGGTGTACGCGAGGACCGCCACGTCCTCCCGGCCGATCTGGTCCAGCGCGTCGCGGACGACGCCGATCTGGCCGTCCATCATGCCGCTCGGGCCCACCACGTGGGCGCCCGCGTCGGCCTGGACCTGCGCCATCTCTGCGTACCGCTCCAGGGTGGCGTCGTTGTCGACGCGGCCCTCGGCGTCCAGCACCCCGCAGTGGCCGTGGTCGGTGAACTCGTCCAGGCACAGGTCGGCCATGACCAGCAGGTCGTCGCCGACCTCGGCCCGCACGTCGCGCAGGGCGACCTGGAGGATGCCGTCGGGGTCGGTGCCCGGCGTGCCGAGCCCGTCCTTCTTCGACTCCTCCGGCACCCCGAAGAGCATGATCCCGGAGACGCCCGCCTCGGCGGCCTCCAGCGCGGCCTTCTTCAGGCTGTCGCGGGTGTGCTGCACGACACCGGGCATCGCCGCGATCGGCACCGGCTCGCTCACGTCCTCCCGGACGAAGGCCGGAAGGATGAAGTCGGCCGGATGCAGCCGCGTCTCCGCGACCATCCGACGCATGACGGGCGAGGTCCGCAGCCGCCGCGGCCGCGCACCGGGAAAGGAACCGTACTTCGACATGGCTTCTACGCTACGCCCGCTCATCCGGTGCCTTTACCGACGCGCAGTCGGCCTGTCGGCCGCTCTGTCAGACACCGGGCACGTGCCCCTCGATCGAGTCCACGAAGCGGATCAAAGCACGGTGGATGGTCCGCTTGTCCGGGTCGGGAAAGCGGATGTTGTGGCGGAAGTAGCGGTGAAAAGCGATGATCAACGCGGCGTGCTCGATCTCCAGCGGCAGCCCCGTGAGGTCAGCGCGGGTCAGGGTGGCAATGGAGCGGTAGCCGTCGACCAGGGCTCGCGCCCGGGCGGGAACGAGTGCGTTGTCCTCCTGGGCGAGGCCGACGACGGCCATGCCCAGATCCAGGAGCGGGTCGTCGAGGGACAGGGTCTCCCAGTCCAGGATCGTCAGCCGGGAGCCCCCGCTGATCACCAGGTTGTCGGCGAACAGGTCGCCGTGAGTGATCCTGGGGGTCCGCTGGGTCCCGGCCTCTGCGGAACGGACGCGATCGAGCCCTGCGGTCAGCCAGTCCGCGAAGGCACGATCCTCGAAGCGCGGGATGTAGTCGAGATGAGCCGCGGAGAGGCGCCGGGTGCCGACCGGTACGTCCGTGAGCCCGGCGGAAGTCGGGTCCACGGCGTGGAGCTGTGCCAGGGCACGACCGGCATCCGCGAGCAGCTCCAACGGCAGAGGCTCGACCACCTTGCCGTCCACCCACCTCTTCAGGATCACAGTGGAGTCACCCAGCGGAGTAGTCAGCGACCCGTCGCGGGCGGGGATGACCTCGATGGTGGGGATGCCGGCACGAAACAGGGCCTGAGTGTGTGCGGCCAGGCGCCGGGCACTACGGGCATCGTGGTTGTCCAGGATCGTGAGGACATAGGCACCGCTCGGGCTGGATACACGGAAGCTCGAGTTGGCGGCACCGCCGGGTAGGGCCGTCAGCGTCGGCTGCTCGATGCCGTATCCATCGGCCAGTGCGGACACGTCGATCTGGTCGAGCGTGGTGTAGTTCGCCACCGGGTTTACGCTCCTCTGTTCGTTGCGGCTTCCCGCCGCCGATCGGCTACAAGGGCCGCCCAACGGGCTTGGGTCTGCTGAACACCGTCGAGCCATTGCGCGGCAGGCAGCTCACTGGGGCGCTGGTCACCTGTCATGAGATAGGTGAGCTCCATCAGGTAAGCGAATTCCTCGCCTCGCACAGAGGTAGCCAGCCGATCCCGTGCAGCCTCCAACAGTGCGGGGGAGTCGAGGACGGCGGCATGGAAGCAGGCGGCGAGATGCACGTAGGCGACCGAGGAGGTCAGTCCCGCTTCCCGCGCCAGCACTGCTACCTGCTCCGCGCGCTCCGGCAGATCTGTCGCCACGCCGGCGTCGCGGACCAGCGCGGCGATCTCCACCTGGATCTCTGCCCAGCGGATGGACGCGTGCCCGAGCAGGTCCTTCGCACGAGCGATCTGCTCTGCGGCGCGGGGCCTGTCCTGGAAGGCGGAGGCGAAGGACAAACACGCCTGGGAGAGTGCCGCCTCGCCGGACTGCCCTGTACTCAGGGCCTCGTCGCGGCTGGCGGCGTAGGAGGCACACGCGAGGGCGACGGAGCCCTGGCTCCACCACAGGTCCCCCAGTACGCGATCGCGCCGCCCTTCGGTTCCGAGTGTGCCGACGGCATCGCGAACCTGCGGGAAGCACCCCACTCGGCGGGCGAGGTGCGCCTGTCCACGAGCGGCCGTCGCTGCCAGCCTGCCGCCGATGTCGATGACCTGCTGCATCCCGGACAGCGACGCCTGGAAGTTACCCAGGTCTCGGTCGCACTCGGCGAGGAAGTACTGCGGCAGCTCGCGCAGTGTCTCCGGGAGATGCCCGGACGCGAGGACGCGCCGCAGCGTCTCGGCGGTCAGGCTGCGGTGTCGGCGCTGTCGGCCGGCGACTGCGGTCAGCGTCACCGACAGCGCGTGGGCCGGGGTGATGATCGAGGCCGAGTCGCTCATGTCGGTGCCCGCGGTACCGAGGGGTTCCCAGATGAAGTCCTCGACGTAACGGAAAGCGGCATCTTCCAGCCAGCCGAGGTCGAGGCGGTAGTCGTTCGCCAACCGCAATCCCTGGCGGAGGGACGCGACCAACCGAGTGCGGTCCCGGTCGGACTCCAGGCCCAGGGCATGGAAGGCTCGCAGGGCTGCCCGCTGCCAGTCGGCCTCGCTCCAGCGGTCCTCACTGGTCGAGTCCGCTTCTCGAACCGTTCCGCGGATCAAGTCGTGAAGCCGGTAGGGCCAGGGTGCGGCCGGGTCGACATCAACGAACGGACGCTCGGCCAGATCCATCGCAGGCGCGTCGTGATCCAGGCCGGCGGCGGCCGTGGCCAGGCTGATCGAGAAGGAGTCGAGCAGGCTCACCGAACGTAAGACTCGTCGTGTCTCCGGCGCCAGATCCCGGAACGTGCGCGCGACCAGTGCGGGAAAGTCGAGATTGAATTCGTGCACGTCGGGGGCGCGTCCGCTGCGCCGGTACAGGTCCAGGAACCGCATGACGGCAAGGTCGAGGTAGAGCGGCAGACCGTAGGAGTTACGGGTGATGAATCGGCGTGCGCGGTCGTCCAGCAGAGGTTCCCCGCCGATGGTCAGCCGCTCGCACAGATAGATTTCGCAGTCTTCGGCCGACAAGTACCCGACTGTGTGCTGTCGGGGCTCCTCAAGGGCGCCGCCGACGAGTTGCGGCCAGTACTCCGGTCCAGCCCAGTCGAGTTGTCCCTCCAGGGTGGCATCCGCCCACTGCAACCGGTTCCGGCCGGTGACGACGAACAGCACATTCGGCATCAGCCATACGACACGCTGGAGCAGCTTCTCCAGGTCGCGATGTCCTCGGTGACCGGCCTCCTCGAAGGTGTCCAACATGACGACCGGCGTGACGCGGTGCTTCTCGGGGAGTTGTCCCAGATCCCAGGCGAAGAGGTGGGCGAAGTAGCTGAGCGTGTCCTGGTTGGGCTCGGCCTCCAGCAGGTCGGCCAGCCTCCGGCATCCGGCGAGTGTCCGCACCCGATGACGTCGGTCGCGCAGCGCTCCCACGAGTGCCCGCAGGCCGACACCCACCAGGGCTCCCGCAGTGCCGGGAAGGGTCACAGCCTGGGCGGCGTCGGAGAGCACCGACTGCATCTGCTGCGGCAGCACGTTGGAGCCGGGCAGTCGACTGAACCACGCTCGGTGCCGGAGGTACTCCTCAAGTGGCTCGCCCGGGTGCGCGCTTTGCCAGTAGCGCTGAAAGGCGATGTCGAACGCGGGCATCGCGTGCCCCAGATCCGCCACCGCCAACCGCAGGGCAAGCATCAGCGACTCCACGTCCGAGCCTGTCTCACGGGACAGGTCGATGCGTATGGGTAGGACGCGGCCCACACTCGGGTGCAGCGGGGGCCAGTCCTCCCTGCCGCCGATACCGTCCGCGAGCCGGTCGGCCACGCCACGCGACAGCGTCGATTTCCCGATACCGCCGACACCGTAGAAGACCAGGACGTTGCGGCGCGGGGTTTCCAGATCCTGGACGTCGAACCCAGGAGCACGCACCCGTTCGGTGTGGCGCACCAGGCTTTCGGCCACGGAAGCCCACTCGCCCTGCCGGTCGGCGAAGAAGTCGACGGCCTTCAGTTCACGATCGTTGGACCGGAACAGTGCGCGCAGATCAGATCCGGACACCCCACACCCCCTATGCCACGAAACGGACCTCGTCAGCTCAGCAGTCATCCTGATGGAACGTCAAGGGGCATCAAGTCGGCCGGAATCACCCGACCCATCACCACCTCCAGTCGCCCTCTCGCCGCGGCCAGGCTCAAGAGACGATCGAGCTCAGGCCACCCGACCTGCCTCGAACCCGGACCGGCAGTCCCTGCAGAGCCTCGGCTCGGCCGCCCGGAATCCCCGGTCGCAGCCGTCGCAGTTCCACATGGGGTGGGGCGCGGTGGCGGGCCGGGCAGGCGGCGCGGTGGGCTTCGGCAGGGGCAGAGGGAGGTGATCGCGCAGGCGGTAGGCGATCAGCGCCGCCGGGCTCTCCAGGACCGCCGGCAGACCCGACGTCAGGGTGTGGATGACGGTGGAGGCGCCCGCGCCGACGTCGAACCAGGCGGTGACGGCGGGCGCGAGCCGGTACACGTCCCGGCGGGACAGGGTGAGCCTGGCGTCGGTGCGGCGCAGGCCCGCGAGAAGCGCGACGGCCTTGTCGTCGCGGGGGCGTGGTGTGGCATCGGCGCCGGGTGGGTCGGGCTGGTCTGCCCCTGCGGGGGAGGCGGGTGGCGTGGCTGCCACGACGGGTGCCTCGGGTGCGGAGGGCGCCGAGGGAACGGTGGTCGTCCCTGGAGGCACCGGGTCCGCATGGCCCGCGCCCCGGTCCTCCTCCTGCGGCGCTGTCCGGGCGTCCCGTGAGGGCCGGGATACCAGCCTGCGGGCTGGGGGCGCCGTGGCAGGACCGGGTACGGCGGGTACGTGGACCGGAAGGTGGTGAGCGTAGGTGCGGGTGGCGATCCGCCCGCTCTCCGTACGCTCCCGCACCCGCCGGAGGTACCCGTGCGTCTCCAGCTCGCGCAGGGCGAAGGCGATCCGCTCCCGGCCCTCGGGGAACCGCTCGGCGAGGCTGCGGATGTCGACGGGGGCGCCCTCGGGCAGCGACAGGATGTGCGCGGCAAGGCCGATGGCGGTCAGCGACAGCACGGGGTGCTGGACCAGGTGGTTTCCGACGACCGTGAACCGGTCCGGGTGGACGGCCCGTACGTGGGTCACACCGGACGGGGTGTCGGTCCGCCGAACCTCATGAATCCGGGGCGGGGCAGGGTTAGGATTTTTCTCAGCCATAGGGAAGGTGCTTCTTCCTCGTTGGTCAGGCCCTCGCACTGGGATTGCCGTCCCGGCGGGGGCCGAAGCATGTGTGGGGTTGTGGAGGCGCGTCAACGCCTCGGAGCGAGATTGCACCCCAACGGCTGCGCCGCGCCAGCCGGTTCACGCCTTTTCACCCGGCCGAGTGATCGACTCGGGGTTTGGCCGGTAGGCAGGTTCTTTTCCCCGGTTCTTTGGTCTTTTTACGTCCCGCGGCCCCGGCTCCCACCCGACCGCCCTACGGGCTCCCTGGCGCCGGTGGGCCGACGGGCGAGGCGATTTCACTGAATCACGTCACCCAGCGTGTTCACTCCTGCGTACCTTGTGAAAAAGCCCTGTTGGGCACAGGAAGTGCACGAAGGGACGGCGAGCGTGAGGAACTGGGACGCGGGGCTGGAGGACGACGAGTCCGGTGCGGTCATCCGGGCGGTCGGCCGTCAGTTGAAGCTGTGGCGCGAGGCGACCGGCCTCACCCGGGCCGACTTCTCCACGGCCATCGGTTACGGGGAGGACCTCGTCTCCTCCGTGGAGCAGGGACGGCGCATTCCGCGCCCGGAGTACCTGGACGCGGCCGACCGGGTACTGGAAGCGGGTGGCCGCGTCGCCGCCATGCAGCGGGACGTGGCGGAGGCCCGGTACCCGAAGAAGGTGCGGGACCTGAAGAAGCTGGAGGAAGACGCCGTTGAGCTGGACGCCTACAACAACTCGGTCATCCATGGCCTGTTGCAGACGGAGGCGTACGCGCGAGCGGTGTTCGCCGGAAGCCGGCCTCCCTTCATGGAAGACGAGCTGGAGCAGCGGGTGGCCGCCCGTATGTCCCGGCAGGAGATCGTGAGCGAGTCTGCGGGGCGCCCGGTCTTCAGCTTTGTCCAGTGCGAGTCGACGCTCCGCCGCCCCGTCGGAGGCAGGACAGTCATGCGAGCGCAGCTCGAACGACTGCTGAAGGTCGGCGAGTTCCGTAACGTGGACCTACAGATCCTCCCTCTGAGCCAGGAGGAAAACTCAGGTCTCGGTGGTTCGTTCAGGCTGCTCAGACTCAAGGACGGCAGCACCGTGGGTCACGTCGAGATCCATGAGATCAGCCGCGTGATCGCCGACCCAAAACACGTACAGGTCCTGGATATGCGCTATGGGATCATCCGGGCGCAGGCTCTCGCACCGCGTGAGTCACTGGCCTTCATCGAGAAAGTGCTGGGAGACACATGAATCGCATCCCCTCCGCCGAGGCCGGATCAGGGCTTGGTTGGATAAAGAGCAGCTACAGCACCGCAGAGGGCCCCGACTGCATAGAGATCGCAGCCGCTCCCGCCACCATCCACATCCGCGACTCCAAGAACCCAGACGGCCCCCGCCTGGCCCTCACCCCCGCGGCCTGGGCCACGTTCCTGCCGTACATCTCCCCACGCTGACATGGCGAACGCCTGAGGCCCGCGCCCGAGTCCACTGGCGCGGCCCTCAGGCGCGTTTGTCATTCCTCGTCAGAGACTTCCTCCGCATCGGTGCTCTGCTCGCGAGCCTGCTGAAGCGTCTCAGCGATCGCGGCGAACTCCTCCAGCGCGGCCTGGAGGTCCTCGACGATCTCGGCGGCGAGCACTTCGGGCGCGGGCAGGCTGTCCGCGTCGTCGAGGCTCGGGTCACGGAGCCAGGTGATGTCGAGGTTCGCCTTGTCGCGGGCGATCAGCTCCTCGTACGTGTACGCCTTGAAGCGCTCCGTCTCGACGCGCTTGGAGCGGTCCTCGTCAGGGCGGTAGCACTGGACGAAGTCCTCAAGAGACGCCCGGGTGAGCGGGTTCTGCTTGAGCGTGAAGTGCTGGGCCGTACGGAAGTCGTAGACCCACAGCTTCTCGGTCCACGGCTCGTTGGGCCGGGCCCGCTTGCGCTCGAAGAACAGCACGTTGGCCTTGACGCCGCCCGCGTAGAAGATGCCGGTGGGCAGGCGCAGCATCGTGTGGACGTCGTACTCCTTGAGCAGGCGCCGGCGGATGGTCTCGCCCGCACCGCCTTCGAAAAGCACGTTGTCCGGTACGACGACTGCCGCGCGGCCGTCGATCTCCAGCAGAGACGCGATGTGCTGCACGAAGTTGAGCTGCTTGTTGGTCGTGGTGACCCAGAAGTCACGCCGTTCGTAGGCGATCGCCTCGCGGGCGGCGGAACCGTCTTCGCCGTAAACGGTGATGGACGACTTCTTGCCGAAGGGCGGGTTGGCCAGGATCAGGGTGGCGCGCTGGGTGGGCGGGGCGGCGAGGGCGTCGGTGGTGTGCACCAGCGCGTTGCCAGTCGGCTGCCCGATGCCGTGCAGGAAGAGGTTCATCGCGGCGAGACGCGCGGTGTTCCTCACCAGCTCGGTGCCCCAAATGCCACCGCCGCTGAGGTGCTTGCGCTGCTCGGGAGTGAGCTGGCTGCCGTACTCGTGGAGGATGTACTCGGCGGCGGCGAGCAGGAAGCCACCGGTTCCGCAGGCGGGGTCGGTGATCCAGTCCTCCGGAGTCGGACGGACACAGTCGACGATGGCCTGGATCAGCGGGCGGGGCGTGAAGTACTGCCCTGCACCCGACTTGACGTCCTCCGCACCGCGCGCGAGCAGCTCCTCGTATGCGTCACCCTTGATGTCGGTCTTCTGACCCGACCAGTTCTCTTTATCGATCAGGTCCTTGACCAGGCGCTTGAGCTTGGCGGGGTCGTGGATGCGGTTCCTGGCCCCGTTGAAGATCAGGTGGAACGTGGTGCCCTTGAGCTGGTTTCCGAGATCTTCGAGGAGCTGGGTGTACGCGGCCTCAAGCGCGGCACCGTCGTTCTTCAGCAGCTCGGGCCAGCCACGGTTCTCCCAGACCGACCCCTCGGGCATGATCTGCTCGCGGAACATCGGGGGCCGGGTCTGCGCCTCGTGCGCCATCTTCAGGAACACGAGAATCGTCAACTGCTCGACGTAGTCGATGGTGGAGACACCGTCGTCACGCAGAACGTGGCAGTAACTCCAGAGCTTGTCGACAAGCCGACGGGCCTCGGTCGTGGTCACGAGGGGATCTCCATGTCGAGAGTGGGCTGGGTGGCGGTGGCGAGGGTAGGGACGTCCGTGGGGGGCGGCGGTGCGTCCGGCATGGGTGCGGCGTCGGGGGTGCGCTGGTGCTGAGCGGGTGCCCGGCGGGGGCTTCGGCGCCGGGGCTTAGCAGCGCCGGCCGCCTCTCGTTCGACTCGGATGTCGTCAAGCAACGCGTCGGCGGACCTGTCTGCAGGGTCCTGAGGGACCAAACGGCCAGCGAACGCCTCAGCGAGGAGGGATCGTCGGAGTACAGTCCCCCTGGCGAGAGCGGCTCGGACAGCCGTTTCCGTCTTCTCCACGACCGACAGTTGCCGTTCGACCTCCTGCACGATCTGCTTTTGAAGATCCGAGGGAGGAATCGGTACCGGAAATTGCTTAATCTTTCGCAGGCTGATCGACGCCAGGTTTACGCTTTGCTTCCCATTCACCTCGAACCAGCGACGCCCAAAGCTGTTTGCATGCCAGGCCAAGATCTTCGGATCAAGGAGACCATTACGCACCCTGGCCCGAAAAACGTGATTCTGATGGATACAGCTCTCGATTTGACCTTCCCAGATCCATCCCCGCCCAAGCTTGTCTCGGTCTCCTCCCTCATTCAGCAGAACATCACCTGCCTGGAGGGTCAGCGCGGAAATCTTTTCATGTGAAGTTCGAATGGTGGCGATTGTCGCCAGGTTCAGATGTCCGCGCTGCACATTCGCTACGCGAAGGTACGGAACCTCCGGAAGCTTCGGATCTGACTGCTTTTTGGCATCTTTCGTGATACCGCCTACAACATCGGCGACTTCACCGAGGCGACCCCAAATCCAACCTGCTGGCAAGGCCGGGAGCTCTCCGTCGACGCAATCGGCGGCAGGGGGCACCGGCTGGCCTGTCGCAGGAGGCAGTCCGAGCAAATGCCCGTTGCATGCCTGAAGCAGCAGACGCTCGCCATACGCCGAGAGCTTTCGCAGGTTCACTTGCAGAAGCCCCTCCGCCCGAGCCATCTGGACAAGGTGCTCTTCGAGCGCGGCAACGATGCGCCGCTGCTCCTCCAGCGGAGGCAGTGGAATACTCACCCTCTTCAGCTTTGCCGTACTTAGGGTGTGCAATCCACTAGTCGATGCCGCTACGCTTCGAAGCTGCGCAGATACCTCCGGCGAGTTCCATAGAAGCTCCAGGAATTTGGCCGAGATCGCGGGGCCCGGCCGTACCCGAATCAGATGATTCTGATGCACGCAGTTCTCAATCTCACCACCCCAGCGAGCAGCCCGGCCGAGCTGAGAAACACTACCGTTCCCTTCCACGACAAGCAGATCGCCGGGACGGAGAACGAACCTCTCCAGTTCGCCATCAAACAGCTCGACCTCATGCACCTCCCGGAGATCAAGCGACCCACTGCCGACGTTGGCGACCCGAAGAAAGGGGAACTTGTTATCGACCGGACGCCGCTTCTGCTGCTTCTGGATACCTCCCTGAACCTCGGCGATCTCGTCGAGGTTCACTCGCACCCATCCGCTAGGCAACCCGCTCACGCGCCCAACTCCCGTCCCAGCTCACTCAAAATCTCAGCCCCGCGATCGGCCCCGAATTCCCGCAGGAACCCGTCCACACCGCCACGCTCAATGAAGGGTACGTCCTTCAAATGGTCCGGCTCGATGGCCGCATCGGTGGCGATCACGTCCACCATCCGGTCCAGCCACCACACCTGGTCTGCCGTGAACACTGCCCCCGCCTGCTCCTGCCGGGCCCGCCACGCGGCGTACCGTTCCTCCACCAGCGCCCGGTAAGGCCGTACCTCCTGGTCCAGCCCCAACTCGAAGCGCAGCAGCCCGATCAGGTCGACGACACCAGCCGCGCCCCGCGGATGCCGGGTCGCCTTGCCGAGCTGTACGTACGCGTCGTACAGCCGTGCCGGAGTCCACTGGAACGGGGGACGCTCGATCTTGCGCGCAAGGTCCCGCAGCCGCCGGTAGACCTCCTTCGGCTCCCGCCGCTCGCTGAACGCGAGGTTGAACGCCGCGATCTCGTCCTGGTGGTCCTTGATGTACTGCTTCCACGAGGTCACCCGCCGCATCGCCAGCTCGTCCGCCGTGATGCCGCGCGCCTCCTTCACCTCGTCCACACTCACCTCGTCGATCACGATGTCGTGCGCCCGGCGCATGGCCATCAGCCGGTCCCGCAGCTCGCGGTTCGAGGCGATCGGCTTCAGGGCGTCCATCATGTCCCGCCGCACCTGCTCCTGGCCGCCGATGCGCCGGGCCCGCTCCTGCTGGTCGGGGTCGACGGACTGGACCAGACCGCCGACGATCTCCCGGAGCGGCTGGCCGGCGAGTTCCTCGATCTCCTCCCGCTCCTCGGGCTTGAGCTGCTGGTCCAGGCGTGCCAGGCGACCCGCCAGTGTGGCGACCTCGTCCTCGGTCATCGCCAGACCCGCCGTCTTGGCCATCAACCGCTCCAGCGGGATCTTCCGCTCGGAGATCCGGCTCAGCGGGCGCGCGTCCACGCGGGGCGAGTCCGTGACGCCGACCGCGTCGACGATCACGAACCGCTCCTTGACCTCGGCGTCGGGCGTCACCGCCTGGAACTCCGCCGCGTCCACGGTCCGGGAGCCGCGCCCCTTCATCTGCTCGAAGTAGGCCCAGCTCTTCACGTCCCGCAGGAAGAACACGCACTCCAGCGGCGGGATGTCGGTCCCGGTGGCGATCATGTCGACGGTCACCGCGATACGCAGCTCGGGGCTGTTACGGAACGCCTTGATCAGTTCGGCGGGCTTCTTCGCGGCGTGCGTGATCTTCCTGCAGAAGTCGTCGCTCTCGCCGAAGACCTGCCGGACCATCTGGACGATCTCGTCGGCGTGGTTGTCGTCCACCGCGAAGATCAGCGTCTTCGGCACGTGGGTACGCGTCCGCTGGGCGTCCCCCTCCCCCACCGGCGGGAAGATGTCCGTGAACAGGTGCTTGCGGAAGGTCTCGATGACGAGCTTCAACTGGCCCTTGCTGATGACCTGGCGGCCCAGCTGGGTCGCCTTCCACTCCAGGTCCTCCTCCAGCTCCTGGTACCGCTCGCGGCGGGTCTTGCGCTCCCGCATGGGAACGACCGTCTCCGCCGGGATGGTGCCGCCCTTCTCTCCTAGCTCCGTACGGATACGGAAGACGTCGAAGTCGACGTTCACGCCGTCGGCGACCGCCTGCTCGTACGGGTACTCGCTGACCAGGTTCTGGAAGAAGAAGCCGAAGGTCTGGGCGACCGGGGTGGCGGTCAGGCCGACCAGGTGCGCGTCGAAGTACTCCAGGACCGCGCGCCACTTGCCGTAAATGGAGCGGTGGCACTCGTCGACCACGATCAGGTCGAAGGACTCCGGCGGCAGGGCCGGGTTGTAGCCGACCGCCACCGGCTCGTCGACGAGGTCGTAGCGGTCGAGAGCCTCGTTCTCGTCGTCCGCGCTCGGCACCGCCTGGCCCGTCAGCGCGAGCCACAGCCGCTGCACCGTGGACACCACGACATGCGCGGAGCCAAGGACGGTGTCCCCCGCCATGCGCTGCACGACGTACAGCTCCGTGAACTTGCGGCCGTCGTCCGGGGTGTCGAAGTTCTCGAACTCGGTGGCGGCCTGGGTGCCGAGGTTGTTCCGGTCGACGAGGAAGAGGATGCGCTTGGCGTTCGCGTGCTTGAGTAGCCGGTAGCTCTCACTGACCACCGTGTACGTCTTGCCGGCACCGGTCGCCATCTGGATCAGGGCGCGCGGGTCGTCCTTGGCCAGGGAGAGTTCCAGGCCGTTGATCGCCTTCTCCTGCGCCGGACGCAGGTCCTTCGAGTCGAGGAAGGTCTGCGGAAGGCGCCGCATCCGGGCCCGCAGGGTCGGCGCCGTCGGGTCCGCCTCGGCCTCCTCGACCCAGCGGGCGATCGTGTCCGGGCGGTGCACCGCGAACACCTCACGAGTACGCGGGGACGGGTCGAGGTCGTTGTGGAAACGGACCGTGTTGCCGTCGGCGACGTACCGGAAGGGCAGGCTGGCGCGCCAGGCGCTGAGCTGCTGGCTGCGGGTGAGGCCGGTGGCGTAGCGGGCGGCCTGCTGCATGGCGGCCTCCAGGTCGGCGCCCTCCCTCTTGGCCTCTATGACGCCGACCAGGCGCTGGTCGACGTAGAGGAGGTAGTCGGCGCGGCCGACGGCGGTGGAGACCTCCCGGACGGCGACGCCCTGGCCTGCGTACAGGTTCTTCGCGCTGTCGTCCTGGACGGCCCAGCCCGCCTTCTCGAGAAGGCGGTCCAGCTCCGTACGGACCTGCGCCTCGCTCATGGGAGGCTTGGCGGCCTTCTGCGCATGAGCGATGAACTCGTCACGCTGCGAGGCCCCGTCCAGCGGGCGGGCGACCGTACGGGACTCCACGGCCGGAGCCGTCAGTTCGGTGATCTTGTCGCTCAGTTCGGCGACCAGATCATGCAGAGCGGCCCGCTCCTTCTCGGCACGAGCCAGTTCCGCCTCGGCCTGCGCGCGCGCCGCCTGCTCCCGCTCCAGGCGGCTGTGCTTGCCGTCGTAGCGAAGGCGGGCCTCCTCCAGCCGACGGCGGTAGGCGCCGAGCTCGGTGCGAAGCTTGTCCAGCTCCTGCTGGTCGGCGACGGTCGCGGGCGCGGGGGCCGCCTCGGACGGGGCGGGCGCCAGGAAGACCCTGTGGGTCGTGTCGGACTGGTCGAGGGAGCGGTGCAGCCAGTCGCCGAGGCGGAAGCACATCTCCACGGACTGGAGTGCCTCACGGACGTTGGCGTAGTACTCGTGGACCGCTCGGTTGCCCGTCGTACGGATCGCCTCGAACCAGGCACGCACCTGCGGCACGAGGACGTCTGCCCTGGTCAGGGCGTTGATCCGGTCGACCTGCTTGTTACCGGGCACGGTGATCCCGAGCAGGGTCACGAGATGCCGCGCCATGATCTCGCCGTAGAGGCGAGCCTTCACCATGGCCGCGTGCGGATCGGTATGGACGTACGACTCCGCCGCACACCCCAGCGTCACCAACAGCGGCTCATGCTGAAGCAGGTGCCCGAAGTTGGCTGAGCCCGCCGCCAATCGCGCTACCTGATCGGCATCCCCACCGGACGGGCTCCCAGCTGCCGCCGACACCATGCTTTCCCCCAGCTCTCTGGTCGTCATGTCATGCGCAAAGCCTTGCAGGATGACATGAACACACGACAGTGGCAAGGGGTTTGAGACAACCGGTGAGGCTGGACATCAAGAGCCAGTCACATGGGGTCGTCCGTGAAAAGCGGAGCGGGGCGCCCCCTGTGACGGGACGCCCCGCTCATGCCGTGGAGAGCATCAGGTCGTCGACCGGCGCCTGCGCGCCCCCGGCCGCCGCTCGCTCGGCCGGGTCACCGGATCGCCCGCCTCCAGCGCCGACGCGCGGCGCTTCATGCCGAACGCGGCCAGCGCCTCCGCCAGCTTGTGGACGGACGGCTCCGGGGCCATCACGTCGACCCGCAGCCCGTGCTCCTCGGCCGTCTTGGCCGTGGCGGGGCCGATGCAGGCGATGACCGTCACGTTGTGCGGCTTGCCCGCGATGCCGACCAGGTTGCGGACCGTGGAGGACGAGGTGAAGAGCACCGCGTCGAAACCGCCGCCCTTGATCGCCTCGCGGGTCTCCTGCGGCGGCGGCGACGCGCGGACCGTGCGGTACGCGGTGACGTCGTCCACCTCCCAGCCCAGCTCGATCAGCCCGGCCACCAGGGTCTCGGTGGCGATGTCGGCGCGCGGCAGGAAGACGCGGTCGATCGGGTCGAAGACCGGGTCGTAGGGCGGCCAGTCCTCCAGCAGGCCCGCGGCCGACTGCTCACCGCTGGGCACCAGGTCCGGCTTCACACCGAAGGCGATCAGCGCGCTGGCGGTCTGCTCGCCCACCGCGGCCACCTTGATGCCCGCGAAGGCACGCGCGTCCAGCCCGTACTCCTCGAACTTCTCGCGCACCGCCTTGACCGCGTTGACCGAGGTGAACGCGATCCACTCGTAGCGGCCGGTGACCAGGCCCTTGACCGCGCGCTCCATCTGCTGCGGAGTGCGCGGCGGCTCGACGGCGATGGTCGGGACCTCGTGCGGCACCGCGCCGTAGGAGCGGAGCTGGTCGGAGAGCGAGGCTGCCTGCTCCTTGGTGCGCGGCACGAGGACCTTCCAGCCGAACAGCGGCTTGGACTCGAACCACGAGAGCTGGTCGCGGCGGGCGGCGGCGGACCGCTCGCCGACCACGGCTATGACCGGGCGGCCGCCGTCCGGGGACGGCAGCACCTTGGCCTGCTTCAGCGTCTGCGCGATCGTGCCCAGCGTCGCCGTCCAGGTGCGCTGGCGGGTCGTCGTACCGGCGACCGTGACGGTGAGCGGGGTGTCCGGCTTGCGGCCCGCCGACACCAGCTCGGCGGCGGCGGCCGCGACGGAGTCCAGCGAGGCGGAGACGACCACCGTGCCGTCCGAGGCACCCACCTCCGTCCAGCACCGGTCGGAGGCGGTACGCGCGTCCACGAACCGCACGTCGGCGCCCTGCGCGTCGCGCAGCGGGACACCGGCGTACGCGGGCACGCCGGTCGCGGCCGCGACACCCGGGACGACCTCGAAGGGCACCCCGGCGGCGGCGCAGGCGAGCATCTCCTCGGCGGCGTCGGTGTCCAGTCCCGGATCACCGGCGACCGCACGGACCACCCGCCTGCCGCCCCGTGCGGCCTCCATGACAAGATGAGCCGCATCCTGGGCGGGAGCCGGGGCCACAGCGGGAGTTGACGCACCGTCAACGACCGTGAGCTGCGGTGCGCCCGCAAGCGCGTCCGGGGAGGAGACCGCCTCCGTCGGCACGACGGAGACGCCCTGCCGGGCGTGCGTCCGGATCACGTCGAGCACCTCGGGCTCGGCGACCAGGACGTCCGCGTGGGACAGCGCCTCCACGGCGCGCAGAGTCAGCAGTCCCGGATCTCCGGGTCCGGCACCCAGGAAGGTGACGTGCCCGTGCTCGGGACAGGCGGGAAAGGCGGTGGGGCTCAATGTGCTCGCTCCCCCATCAGACCGGCCGCGCCCTGGGCGAGCATCTCGGTGGCGAGTTCGCGCCCGAGTGCCATCGCCCCGTCGTGCGTGAGGGGCACGGAACCGGTGGTGGACTGCTGCACCATCCGCGAGCCGTCGGTCGTGCCGACGACGCCGCGCAGGCGCATTTCCTTGATTACAGGCCCGTCGGTCAAGAGGTCGGCCAGCGCACCCACAGGGGCGCTGCAGCCGGCCTCCAGCGCGGCGAGCAGTGACCGCTCGGCGGTGACGGCGGCCCGCGTGTGCGGGTCGTCGAGTTCGCCGAGGGCCGCGACGAGCTCCGCGTCGGATGCCGCGCACTCGATCGCCAGGGCCCCCTGGCCGGGGGCGGGCAGGACCGTGTCGACCGACAGGAAGTCGGTCACCTCGTCGATCCGGCCGATCCGGTTGAGTCCGGCGGCCGCGAGCACGACGGCGTCCAGCCGTCCCTCGTGGACGTACCCGATGCGGGTGTCCACGTTGCCGCGGATCGCCACCGTCTCGATGTCCAGCCCGTGGGTCCGCGCGTACGCGTTGAGCTGGGCCATGCGGCGCGGCGAGCCGGTGCCGATGCGCGCGCCGCGCGGCAGGTCGGTGAACTTCAGCGCGTCGCGGGCCACGATCACGTCGCGGGGATCCTCCCGCTCCGGCACGGCGGCCAGCGCGAGTTCTGCGGGCTGCGTGGTCGGCAGGTCCTTGAGCGAATGAACCGCGAAGTCCACCTCGCCGCGCACCAGCGCGTCGCGCAGCGCCGTGACGAACACCCCGGTGCCGCCGATCTGCGCCAGCGCCTCCCGGGAGACGTCGCCGTACGTGGTGATCTCGACCAGCTCGACGGGCCGGCCGGTCACCCGGCTCACGGCGTCCGCCACCTGCCCGGACTGGGCCATGGCGAGCTTGCTCCGCCTCGTCCCCAGTCGCAGTGCCTTGTCAGTCATGCCGGTCGGTCCTTCTCGTCTGTGTTGTCCACGGCCCGCGAGACGGCGGCGACCGTCTCCGGGTCGAGGTCGAACAGGGTGCGCAGCGCGTCCGCGTACCCGGTGCCTCCGGGCTCGGCCGCGAGCTGCTTGACCCGTACGGTCGGCGCGTGCAGCAGCTTGTCCACCACGCGGTGCACGGTCTGCCGGATCTCGCCGCGCAGGCGGTCGTCCAGGCCGGGCAGGCGTCCGTCGAGCCGCGCGATCTCGGCGGCGACGACGTCGGCGGCCATGGTGCGCAGCGCGACCACGGTGGGTGTGATGTGCGCCGCCCGCTGTGCCGCGCCGAACGCCGCGACCTCGTCGGAGACGATACGCCGAACCTGGTCCACGTCGGACGCCATCGGGGCGTCGGCGGACGCCTCGGCCAGCGACTCGATGTCCACCAGGCGCACCCCGGCCAGCCGGTGCACGGCCGCGTCGATGTCGCGGGGCATGGCGAGGTCGAGGAGGAAGACGGCCGGGGCCGGGCGCGGGATTCCGGCGACCGGTTCGGGCCTGCGGTACTCGGGGACGCGGCCCGAGGCGGCGACGGTCTCGGCGAGCGCGGCGATCAGCACGGCGTCGGCCTCGGGGGTGGAGCGGCCGCCCGCGTCGTGCTCGCGGCCGTGCTCCCGCAGGGAGGTGCCCTCGCCGACCCAGGCGGCGTGCTGCTCCAGGGTGGCCGCGTCCATCCCGGCGACGGCGGCTTCGCCGTGCACGGAGAAGCCGGGCGTGCCCTGGACGGAGGCCAGGTCCAGCGGGCAGTTCTCGTCGGTGCCGGCACTGGCCGGCGGCAGGGCGGTGGCCTGGGCCGGGGCCTCGGCGCTCACGTCGGGTGCCGGCTCCCCGGTGCGGCCGGCGACGGCCTCGGCGACGGCGTCCGCCGTCAGCACCAGACCGGTCGCGCCGGTACAGGAGACGACCACGTCGGCACGTGTAAGTTCCGCCCCGACGGCGTCCATCCGGACCGCGCGGGCGGTGGCGCCCTCGGCGTCGGCGAGGTTCCGCGCGAGCCGCTCGGCGCGCTCGAAGGTGCGGTTGGCGACGACGATCTCGCCGACCCCGGCCCGCGCCAGCGTGGCGGCGGCCAGCGAGGACATCGACCCGGCGCCGATGACCAGCGCGGTACGGCCCCGCGCCCAGCCCGGCACGTCGGTGTCCGCGGCGAGCTGCTCCAGGCCGAAGGTGACCAGGGACTGCCCGGCGCGGTCGATGCCGGTCTCGGAGTGGGCGCGCTTGCCGACGCGGAGCGCCTGCTGGAAGAGGTCGTTCAGGAGCCGCCCCGCGGTGTGCAGGTCCTGGGCACGGGCGAGGGCGTCCTTGATCTGGCCGAGGATCTGCCCCTCGCCGACGACCATGGAGTCCAGCCCGCAGGCCACCGAGAACAGGTGGTGCACGGCCCGGTCCTCGTAGTGGACGTAGAGGAAGGGCGTCAGCTCCTCCAGACCCACCCCGCTGTGCTGGGCGAGCAGCGTGGACAGCTCGGCGACACCGGCGTGGAACTTGTCGACGTCGGCGTACAGCTCGATGCGGTTGCAGGTGGCGAGCACCGCGGCCTCGGTGGCCGGGTCGGCGGCGACGGTGTCCTGGAGCAGCTTGACCTGGGCGTCCGCGTTCAGCGCGGCTCGCTCCAGCACGCTGACCGGGGCACTGCGGTGGCTCAGCCCTACGACGAGGAGGCTCATGCCGGCATCACGGCGGGCACGTCCCCGTCGGGTCCCTGGCCGTCGGCGCTCGCGCGCTTGGCGGGTACGGCTCCGTCGCCGGAGGCGGTCTCCTCGCCGGCCTTGCGCTGCTCGTGGAAGGCGAGGATCTGCAGCTCGATGGAGAGGTCGACCTTGCGCACGTCGACGCCGTCGGGGACGGTCAGCACGGTCGGCGCGAAGTTCAGGATGGAGGTCACCCCGGCGGCCACGAGCCGGTCGCAGACCTGCTGGGCGGCGCCGGCGGGGGTGGCGATGACGCCGATGGAGACACCGTTGTCCTCGATGATCTTCTCGAGTTCGTCGGTGTGCCGCACCGGGATGCCCGCGACCGGCTTGCCCGCCATCGCGGGATCGGCGTCTATCAGCGCCGCGACCCGGAAGCCGCGCGAGGCGAAGCCGCCGTAGTTGGCGAGGGCCGCGCCGAGGTTTCCGATACCGACGATGACGACGGGCCAGTCCTGGGTCAGGCCCAGCTCGCGGGAGATCTGGTAGACGAGGTACTCCACGTCGTACCCGACGCCGCGGGTGCCGTAGGAGCCCAGGTAGGAGAAGTCCTTGCGCAGCTTGGCGGAGTTGACGCCCGCCGCCGCGGCCAGTTCCTCGGAGGAGACCGTGGGGACCGAGCGCTCCGACAGGGCCGTCAGCGCTCGGAGGTACAGCGGAAGCCGGGCGACGGTGGCCTCGGGAATCCCTCGGCTGCGGGTCGCCGGTCGGTGAGTTCGGCCAGTTGCCACGGTGCTCCTGCGGGTAGAGCGGGGCTGCGAGCGGTCATGCTTCCCCGGACCGCCCCGTCGACAAGAAGGCTATGTCTTTGTGAACGTGTGCACAAAGATGGTGTCCGATTTGCCCGGCCAACGTGACCGGGGTCACGCATGCCCGTTGCGGGGCCCTACCTGGGGGCAAAGCTACACACTCACCGCGTCTCGCGCCCCCGACGGCCCCTGGTGCGCCGTCCGTCACCCGGTCAGCGCGCGGCGCAGCCGTCCCGCGTCCACCCGCCAGAAGGTGTGCTGCTCGCCGTCGACCAGCACGACCGGGATCTGCTCCCAGTACTGGTCGTGCAGCGCGCGGTCCTCGGTGATGTCCCGCCCCTCCCAGGGCACGCCGAGTTCGCCGCAGACCTTCTCGATCACGGCCTGCGCGTCGTCACACAGATGACAGCCGGGCTTGCGGATCAGGGTGACCAACCGCTCCTGGGGGGCGGCCTTGCGCCGGAAGAGGGGACTCATACGGGTCATTGTCCCGCCCCGCGCCCCCGCCCCGGCCCTTGCCCGGAGCGATACGTATGCCCGGAGTTCACAGACTCCGAACCTCTCGGCTCCGGAACCGCCGAACGGACTGGCTATGCTCACGCCATGGCCGCTCTTGGATGGCTCACCCCCCGTAGGCGCTCCGCCACGGCGCGGAGCGTGTTGGCAGGCGAGGCTTCCGCGGAGGCCGCCCGCAAGTCCTCGCAGGAACACCCGGAACCCGCGGGCGCCGAGCGGGAACCGGAGTTCCCCGTGCTCGGCGACGACCGCGCCGCCGCCTTCTTCGACCTCGACAACACCGTGATGCAGGGCGCCGCGCTCTTCCACTTCGGGCGCGGTCTGTACAAGCGGAAGTTCTTCGAGACCCGCGAGCTGGCCCGGTTCGCCTGGCAGCAGGCGTGGTTCCGGCTGGCCGGGGTCGAGGACCCCGAGCACATGCAGGAGGCCCGCGACTCGGCGCTCTCCATCGTCAAGGGCCACCGCGTGGCCGAGCTGGAGACGATCGGCGAGGAGATCTACGACGAGTACATGGCCGACCGCATCTGGCCCGGCACCCGCGCGCTCGCCCAGGCCCACCTGGACGCCGGCCAGAAGGTCTGGCTGGTGACGGCGGCCCCGGTGGAGATCGCCCAGGTCATCGCCCGCCGCCTCGGCCTCACCGGCGCGCTCGGCACGGTCGCGGAGTCCGTCGACGGCGTCTACACCGGCCGCCTGGTCGGCGAGCCGCTGCACGGCCCGGCCAAGGCGGAGGCGGTACGGGCGCTGGCCGCCGCCGAGGGACTGGACCTCTCCCGCTGCGCCGCGTACAGCGACAGCCACAACGACATCCCGATGCTCTCCCTGGTCGGCCACCCCTACGCGATCAACCCGGACACCAAGCTGCGCCGGCACGCCCGCGACAAGGACTGGCGGCTGCGCGACTACCGCACCGGCCGCAAGGCCGCCAAGGTCGGCATCCCGGCGGCCGCCGGGGTCGGCGCGGTGGCGGGCGGCACGGCCGCGGCGATCGCGCTCAGCCGCCGCCGGCGCTGATCCGGCCGCGGCTCCCGCGCGCCCGAAGTATGCATCCGGTCTTCGAACACGCCCCAGCTTTCACAGAAATCAGCCCAGTTTCGATCAACAAGCGATCACATTCCGTAAGTTGAAAGGTCGTCAATCGCTAACACAGGCGACCTAATCGACGATTTGAGCAACTGGGTGTAGCAGGGTCTACACGAAGCGTTATTCTCCTCAGACGCAAACCGGTACCCCTCCGTCGCTACGACGGGTGAAAGGGCCCGTACTGCACGTGATGGAAGCTCTGCCTCTGGGAGTCCCGTGTACCCACACGTCGGGGTTGACGCCTCGGGCCTGGCTACGCTGCGCGCAACTGTCGCAACGGTCAAAGACACGCTGCGCGGCCTCGTCCCCACCGCGCACACCGTCCCCGCCTTCGCCGGCGCCGGCGCCGCGCCCCTCGGTCCGTGCTACGCACTGGCCGAACGCGGCGCGGCCGTCGGCAGACGAGCCCGCTCCACGGGCGCGCCCGCCGCCCGCCGGCCGGCCGCGGACAGTGACAGCGCCCGCATGATGGACCTGGTCGAACGCGCCCAGGCAGGTGAGGCGGACGCGTTCGGCCGCCTCTACGACCAGTACAGCGACACCGTGTACCGGTACATCTACTACCGGGTCGGCGGCAAGGCCACGGCCGAGGACCTGACGAGCGAGACCTTCCTGCGCGCCCTGCGCCGGATCGGCACCTTCACCTGGCAGGGCCGCGACTTCGGCGCCTGGCTGGTGACGATCGCCCGCAACCTGGTCGCCGACCACTTCAAGTCCAGCCGCTTCCGGCTGGAGGTCACCACCGGCGAGATGCTCGACGCCAACGAGGTCGCGCGCTCCCCCGAGGACTCCGTCCTGGAGTCGCTCTCCAACGCCGCGCTGCTGGACGCGGTGCGCCGGCTCAACCCCCAGCAGCAGGAGTGCGTGACGCTCCGCTTCCTCCAGGGCCTGTCGGTCGCCGAGACCGCGCGGGTGATGGGCAAGAACGAGGGGGCCATCAAGACCCTCCAGTACCGGGCCGTGCGCACGCTCGCCCGGCTCCTCCCGGAAGACGCCCGCTGAGACCGCCCGCCCCGCGACGCAGAGCGACCCCCAACTCACGCTTGGTGAAAGTGAGTTGGTTTTGCGATCCGACGGCCCGTCGTCCGTAACCCAAGTGCCGAGCCGCTCGTTGTGCGGGATACAGGCTCCCTGTGAGTCGACCGTCATGACGAGAGGAGGTGCCGCCAGTGATTGCGAACGTATCGGCGCACCGGCGGGCGAACGCCTTCGCCCAGGCCCTGGAGGAGCAGTCCGACCGGGACACGGCGGCCGAGCACGCACCCCGGGCGGAACCACCGCCCGCCGAGAACAGATCCGATCAGGGCGAGCTGCTGGCCCTGGCGGAAGGACTCGGTGAGCTGCCCAGGCCCCAGCTCGACCCCGAGGTCAAGGTCGTCCAGCGGGCCCAGTTGGTGGCCGCGATGGAGGCCATGGTCCAGGAGGGCGTGCTGGGCGGAGCGGCTCCGGCGTCGGTACCCGAGCAGCGTTCCCCCGGCCGGGGCGCGCACCGGGCCAGCCCGCTGAGCAAGCTGCGGCCCAGGTCCCGGCTGGCCAAGGGGCTCACCGCGGGCGGACTCAGCGTGGGCGTGGCCGCCGGTGCTTTCGGCGGAGTGGCCGCCGCCAGCTCCGAGGCCCTGCCCGGCGATTCGCTGTACGGACTGAAGCGCGGCATCGAGGACTTCCAGCTCAACTACCTCAGCGAGGGCGACGGGGAGCGCGGCCAGGCGTACCTGGACCACGCCTCCACCCGGCTGAACGAGGCCCGCAGGCTGATGGAGCGCGACCGGAGCGGCCGACTGGACCACGAGTCCATCGGCGAGATCCGCCGCACCCTCTCCGGCATGCGCAACGACGTCACCGAAGGCCACCGCCTGCTGCACGCGGCCTATGAGGCGGACCCGGACTCCCTCGGCCCGATCCAGGCCCTCTCCGCCTTCTCCCGCTCCCACCGCGAGGTCTGGAGCACGCTGAGCGACCGGCTCCCGGTCCAGCTCGGCGATGTGAAGGACGAGGTGTCCTCCGTCTTCGACGCCATAGACGAAGAGGTCGCCCCGCTGGAGTCCCTGCTGCCCAAGCCGCCCGCCACCAAGGGCGACGAGGGTCACGGCGGCGGGCGTCCCGGCGTGGCCCCGTCCGGCCCCGCGAGCGGCCACCGGTCCGGCTCCCCGAGCACCGGTGGCTCCCCCCCGGCGGGCAAGGACCGGGACAGCAGCCCCGGCACCCCGAGCGGCTCCGCCACCGGCGACAGCGGCGACGGACTCCTCGGCGGCAACACCGGCGGTCTGCTGGACCCGCCGAAGGCCGGTGGCTCCGAGGGCGGTTCGCCGTCCGAGGGCAAGTCGTCCGGCCCGTCGGGCAAGCCGGACGTCACCCTGCCGCCGCTCCTGCCGGGTCTCCTGCCCGGCCTGGGCATCGACAGCAAGGACGCCGAGTAGCGCGTACGACAGCGGGGCGCCCCTTTCCGAGCAGGGGCGCCCCGTTGTCATTGCCTCAGCCGGAGCTCAGAAGAACACCGAACGCCGCTGCACCAGCAGCTTGTACAGCGTGTGCTGGATCTGCTCGCGCACCTGGTCGGTGAGGTTGAACATCAGCATCGGGTCCTCGGCCGCCTCCGGCGGGTACCCGTCCGTCCGGATCGGCTCGCCGAACTGGATGGTCCACTTCGTCGGCAGCGGGATCGCCCCGAGCGGCCCGAGCCAGGGGAAGGTCGGCGTCAGCGGGAAGTACGGGAAGCCCAGCAGCCGCGCCAGCGTCTTGGCGTTGCCGATCATCGGGTAGATCTCCTCGGCGCCGACGATCGAGCACGGGATGATCGGCACCCCCTGCCTGAGCGCGGTGGAGACGAACCCGCCCCGCCCGAACCGCTGGAGCTTGTACCGCTCCCCGAACGGCTTCCCGATCCCCTTGAACCCCTCCGGCATCACCCCGACCAGCTCGCCCTGGCCCAGCAGCCGTTCGGCGTCCTCGGCGCAGGCGAGGGTGTGACCGAGCTTGCGGGCCAGCTCGTTGACGACCGGCAGCACGAACACCAGGTCGGCCGCGAGCAGCCGCAGATGCCGGCCGGCCGGATGCCGGTCGTGCACGGCGACCTGCATCATCAGCCCGTCCAGCGGCAGCGTCCCGGAGTGGTTGGCGACGATCAGTGCCCCGCCCTCGGCCGGGATGTTCTCGATGCCCTTCACCTCGACCCGGAAGTACTTCTCGTACACCGGGCGCAGCAGGGACATCAGGACCTGGTCGGTCAGCTCCTCGTCGTACCCGAAGTCGTCGACCTCGTAGTCCCCGGTGAGCCGGCGGCGCAGGAAGGCGAGGCCGCGGGCGACGCGCTGCTCCAGGGCGTCGGCCGCCTCCCGCGCGCGCTCCTCGGCCGGGGGCTTCTCGTCACGGGCGTCCCCTCTGGTGGGCAGCGGCTGGACCGCGCCGGGCCGGCCGCCCGTGCTCCGGCGGCGCTGCGGCCGCTGCCCCGCGCCCCCGCGGGACCGGTCGTCGTCGAACGGAATGACCTTGGCGTCCGCCATCGTTGCCGCTCCTCAGTTGGCGCCGGGCTGCGGAACACGGGCGCCGCTCCCGGCGGTCAGCACGGCGACCCGGTCGACGGCCTCCGCGAGCGTCTCGGGCGGCAGCAGCCCGGGACCCTGTCCGCGCGCGAAGTCCGCGAACGCCTCCGCCGTCGTGTACGTGGGCACGAACCCGAGGGTGTCGCGCATCTGGCCGGTGTCGACCACCCGGCCGTGGGTGAGCAGCCGGATCTGCTCGGGTGAGAAGTCCGTCATACCGAGCGTACGCACCAGCGACCCGGCCCAGGTGACCGCGGGCAGCAGCAGCGGCACGGTGGGCCGGCCGAGCCGGCGCGAGACTTGCGAGAGCAGCAGCACCCCGTCGCCGGCGATGTTGAAGGTGCCGCTGTTGAGGGTGCCCCGGCGCGGCTCGTGCGAGGCGATCCGCAGCACCTCGATCACGTCGTCCTCGTGCACGAACTGCAGCCGGGGGTCGTAGCCCAGCACGGTCGGCAGCACGGGCAGCGCAAAATAGGAGGCGAGGGGGGTGTCCGGGGTGGGCCCGAGGATGTTGGCGAACCGCAGCACGCACACCGCGACGTCGGGGCGGCGCCGGGCGAACCCGCGTACGTAGCCCTCGACCTCGACGGCGTCCTTGGCGAAGCCGCCGCTGGGCAGCGACTTGGCGGGGGTGGTCTCGGTGAAGACGGCCGGGTCGCGCGGCGCGGAGCCGTAGACGTTGGTGCTGGACTTCACCACCAGCCGCCTGACGGCGGGCGACTTCTGGCACGCGCCGAGCAGCTGCATGGTGCCGATGACGTTGGTCTCCTTGACCGTGGCCCGGCTGCCGCCGGCCAGGGCGGTGCCGGTCACGTCCATGTGGACGACCGTGTCGGCACCGGTCTCCGCGAGCACCCGGGCGACGGTCGGCTGCCGGATGTCGGCCTGGATGAACTCCGCCCCGCCGAGGTCGTGCGCGGGCGGTACGGCGTCCAGGGCGATCACCCGGTCGACTTCCGGGTCCCGCTGGACGCGCCGCACGAACCGGCCGCCGAGCTGCCGGGCGGCTCCGGTGACGAGCACGACCTTTCCCAAGACCAGCGCCTCTCTTCCGACCTCGCGGGAGCGCGCACGAGGACCGCGTCCTCGTCCGCGTTCCCCGTGTGCGGCCAACCTATCGGGTCACTGTCACCGGGAGGTGACCCGGACATGCCGGTGGCCCCCCGTCCTTGTCGGACGGGGGGCCACCGGGAACGCGTCTTCGCGCGGTGCCGCTTACTTCTTGTTGCGGCGCTGAACGCGCGTGCGCTTGAGCAGCTTGCGGTGCTTCTTCTTGGCCATCCGCTTACGCCGCTTCTTGATAACAGAGCCCACGACTACCCTCGCTCACTTCTCATGACTCGGTTGCTGGGCGCCATGGGCCCATACGACCTACGAGGGGTCAGCCTACCCGCCCGAGCGCCGAGGTCGTAATCGAGGGCTTGTTCCGGGATCTTCCGGACCGCCGTCAGGCCGTTTCCACCCCCACGTAGCTCTCCCGGAGGTACTCGTGAACCGCTTGCTCGGGGACGCGGAAGGACCGCCCCACCCGGATCGCGGGCAGATGACCGCTGTGCACCAGGCGGTACACGGTCATCTTGGACACTCGCATCACCGAGGCGACTTCCGCCACGGTGAGGAACTGGACCTCGTTCAACGGCCTCTCGCCTGCACCAGCCATGACACACCTGAACCTTCCGCACTCGACGGCCACCGGCTTCCCCTTCCGGTGACTCTTCGTCGTTGCGTGCTCACTCCCCAGACTAGGGGCGGGTGATGCGAATGGGGAAGAGGTGTCCCCATCGGCGGCCTACTGTGACAGACACGCTCGTTTGAGTACGTAGCGGGTGAGCGGGCGGTAGTGACCAGACCGTACGGCGTCGTCAAGCGGAACGACCACGGACACCGTTCCCTCGGCCTCGCCGACGAAGGGCGCGGGGTCGTCGGAGTCGGCCAGGCCGATCGCCTCGAACCCCAACTGACCTGCGCCGCAGACCCATCCGTGATCTCCGACCACCAGCCCGGGAAGGGGGCCGCCGGACTCCGCGGCGGCCGCCAGCGCGAGCCGAACCGGGAGCGGGGAATGGCTGTGCGCACCCGGCTCACCACCCCGGCGCCCGCTCGCCGGTTCCCGCACCAGGGCAACCCCTCGTACGTAGTCGAGGTGGTGCGTACGTAGACCGAACCGGGTCAATATGTCGACACAGCGACCCTGCGCGGGGGTGAGAATCTCACATCCCGCCGCCGACACCGCGTCCGCGAGGGCGGCGTAGAACCCCAGGAGCTGCCGCGGGTGCCCGGTACCGAACAGCACCGGCACCCCCCGCCGGGCCGCGCCGGCGATCGCCAGCGCGAAGGCGTCCAGCGCGGCCAGCGTCCGCTCCGGGTCGATCACGTCCCGGCCCGAAGTATGCAGCGGATCGGCCGAGACGCCGCACCGGTCCGCCATCAGACCGAGCAGTTCCCGCTGCCCCCAGGACCGTTCGGGATCGATCCCGATCAGCGCGCGGGGGTCGCGAGCGGCGAACAGCCGGTAGTTGCGGAGGCTGTCCTCCCGCGCGGTGGCGACCTCCCCGGCGAGACGGGCGGCGAGCAGGTGCGCGCGCAGGGCACCGGTGTCCAACACGGGTGCGATCGTGGCCCATCGGGCCGACGGCCGGAGGGGGAACCGGGAAAGACCGCACGGTTGGCGTAACGATTACTCGCCACGCCCCGCTCAGGCCAGCAGACCCCGCAGCGGGAACGCCGAGCGCCGGGTGGCCAGGACCGCCTGATCGAGCCGGTCGGCCGGGTCGTACCCCGACTCCCAGGACGCCCAGCTCACCGGCGAGCGCCCGTCGGTCATCCGCTGCGGCCCCAACTGCCGGGTGCGCGCGTACGCTTCCTGCCGCCAGCCCTCGGGGATCACCGTCTCCGGCGCGATCTCACGCCCGGCCGCGATGCCCACGAGATGCGTCCAGGACCTCGGCACCACGTCGACCACCGCGTACCCGCCACCGCCCAGCGCCAGCCACTTGCCGTCCGCGTAGGTGTGCGCCAGCTCGTGGCAGGCCAGCTGCACCGCCCGCTGCGCGTCGAGCGAGACCGCGAGATGCGCGAGCGGGTCCTCGAAGTGCGTGTCCGCCCCGTGCTGCGACACCAGCACCTGCGGCCGGAACTCCGCCAGCAGCTCCGGGACCACCGCGTGGAACGCCCGCAGCCACCCGGCGTCCCCGGTCCCGGCGGGCAGCGCCACGTTCACCGCCGCCCCCTCCCCCGCGCCCGCACCGGTCTCCTGCGGCCACCCGGTCGCCGGGAAAAGGGTCCGGGGATGCTCGTGCAGCGAGACGGTGAGCACCCTGGGGTCCTCCCAGAACGCCGCCTGCACCCCGTCCCCGTGGTGCACGTCCACGTCCACGTAGGCGACCCGCTCCACGCCCAGCTCCAGCAGCCGGGCGATGGCCAGCGCGGCGTCGTTGTACACACAGAACCCGGACGCCCCGCCCGGCATCGCGTGGTGCAGCCCGCCCGCGAAGTTCACCGCGTGGTCCGCGTCCCCCCGCCACACCGCCTCGGCCGCCGCCACCGACTGCCCCGCGATCAGCGCGGACACCTCGTGCATCCCGGCGAACGCCGGATCGTCGACCGTCCCCAGACCGTACGACCCGTCCGCCGCGCGCGGGTCGGCCGACGCGGTCCGCACCGCGTCGATGTAGTCCTGCCGGTGCACCAGCCGCAGCGTCGACTCCCCGGCCGGCTTGGCCGCGACGATCTCCAGCTCCCGGTCCAGGCCGAGAGCCGCCACCAGCTTCCGGGTCAGCTCCAGCCGCACCGGAGCCATCGGATGGTCCGGGCCGAAGTCATAGCCCGTTACTGCCTCGTCCCACATCAACTGTGCGCGGCCGCTCATGCCCGCCACCGTATCGGTCGCCCCCGGACGCGAACGACCGGGCGTACACCGTCGTCACCAGCACGAGTGCCATCGGTACGAGCATCGCGCCCCGGTAGCTCCAGGCGTCCCCGAGCGCCCCCACCAACGGCGAACCGACCAGGAAACCGACGTAGTTGAAGATGTTGAGCCGGGCCACCGCCGCGTCCGACGCCCCCCGGCCGTGTCCTTCAAAAGCGTGCCGTCCCGCCGCCGCGAACGTCTGCGGCACCAGCACGCACAGCCCGATCCCCAGCAGGGTGAACCCGAGCATCCCCACCCACGCCCCCGGCGCCACCGCCACCACCGCGAACCCGCAGGCCGCCACCAGCGCCCCCAGCCGCACCACCGCCACGGCCCCGAACCGCCGCACCCCGAGATCCCCGACGGCCCGCCCCACCAGCGTGGTCACCATGTACACGTTGTAGGGAACGGTCGCCAACTGCTCCGACCCGCCCAGGACGTCCTTGACGTACTTCGCGCTCCAGTTGCTGACCGTCGAGTCCCCGATGTACGCGAACGTCATCACCAGGCACAGCGGCAGCAGCAACCGGAAGGCGACCCCCCTGGCCTCGCCCCCCTCCGCCGGCTCCGCCTCGCCGTCGACGTACCAGCGGCTCCCCACCAGCACGGCCGGCAACAGCACGACCACGACCGGCAGATACGACACCCACAGCGCCAACTCCTCGTGCGCGCCCACCCAGGCGAGCGACGCCCCGAGGATTCCGCCCAGGCTGTACGCCGCGTGGAAACTGAGCATGATGCTGCGCCCGTACGCCCGCTGCAGGCTCACCCCGAGCATGTTCATGGAGGCGTCCAGCATCCCCACGGACAGCCCGAACACCCCCAGGACGACCGCCAGCTCGGCCACCTGGTCCCCGGCACCGACGCCGAGCAGCGCCAGCAGCACCACCGGCTGGGACCAGCGCAGCAGCCGGCTGGGCCGCACCCGGCGCACCAGCCGCTCGGTCGTCACGCTGCCGACCCCGGCCAGGATCGGCACGGCCGCCAGGAACACCGGCAACAGCCCGTCGGACACCCCGTACCGGTCCTGCATGGCCGGGATGCGCGTCACCAGCAGGGCGAAGGCGACGCCCTGCACGAAGAAACCGAACGCCAGCGAGGCCCTGCCCCGCCGCAGCACGTCAGTCATGGCGGCGAGCGTAGGGCCCCGGATGGTGCGCTGAACAGATCCGGCCAAAGATGAGTTGTGCTCATCTTCGGCCGGTCCGGGTCGCGTCAGGCTGCGGCGGCGAGCTCGCCACGGCTGTCCTCGGCCGGCTCGGCGGGCTTCGTGGCATCACCGCGTTCCGCGGCGGCCTCCTCGCTCAGCAGGCACTCCATCGGGACGACCGCGACCGCGCCGCTCACCACGAAGGTCCCCACCATCACCACGGCCATCAGCACCCCACCGAGCCACACCATGGTGTCGACCGGCACGGTGTAGGCCCCCACCACCCGGGCCACGCACTCGACGAACAGTGCCACCCCCCACACCAGGGAGAACACCCGCTCCTTGCGCCGGAAGCCGGCGGACCCGGCGACCGTCCCCGCGGTGAGCCGCTGCCAGGCCCCCTCCCTGGCGGGGTCCCCCTTCACCAGGAACGGCTTCATCCCCTCGGTCATCATCGGCCGCCCCAGCGCCACGGAGACCAGGATGCCGAGGGCGACCGTACTGCTGACCGCCCCGTCCTTGGCGAGCATCAGCCGCGGGTCCCCGGAGACGAAACTGAGCGCCAGGCCGACCACGTTCACGGTCAGGATGAGCAGCGCGAGCCCATTGGCCGACCGCTTCCGCACCAGGCTCCACACCGTCCGCAGCGCGGGCCCGACACTGCTCCAGGCGAGCGCGGCGAACGTGCTCATCCCGAAGGCTTCCTTGAAGACGTAGTACGAGCCGAGCGGCAGCGCCACGTCGATGAGGAGCGGCTCGAAGTTCTCCAGCGCGCTCGGCGGGCGGTGCTGGTCCTGGCGTCGGCCGCCCCGGCCCTGGTTCCCCGTGTTCTTCGTCATGCCCTCAGCTTGGCGGCCGAGGGGGCCCGGCCGACAGGAACGAACGTCCAGAGGTCGGCATGACATCCGTCAGGTCCGCCCGGTGGCCACGGTCACACCAGCAGGTCAGCCAACTCACCCATGGTGGAGAAGAGTTGAGTGGCGTCCGCCAGCTTTTCGGCAGGGGTCATCCCGGTGAACCCGTACACGTCCATCCCGGCCGCCACGGCCGCCTGTACGCCCAGCGGGGAGTCCTCCACCACGAGGCACCGCTCGGGGGCGACCCCCATCCGCTCGGCCGCGTACAGGAACAGGTCGGGAGCGGGCTTGCCCCGGCCGACGTCCTGCGAGCTGAAGATACGGTCGTCGTCGAACCAGCGGTCCAGCCCGGTAACCCGGTGCCCGACCCTGATCCGCTCATGACTCCCGGAAGAGGCCACGCAGTAGGGCACCCCGCCGGCGGTCAGCTTCTCCAGCACCCCTTCGACGCCGGCCACGGGCCGCAGCTCCTCCTCGAACGCCGCAAACACCCTTGCGTGGAAGACGTCGTCGAAGTCCCCGGGCAGCCTCTCCCCGGTCCGCTCCAGCACGATGTCGTGCACGCGGTGCATGGCCGAGCCCATGTAGTCCCGGAGGGACTCCTCATAGGTCGTCGGGTGTCCCAGCTCGGTCAGATAGGCGGCGAGATGCCGGTTGGAGATGGGTTCACTGTCCACGAGGACGCCGTCGTTGTCGAAGAGGATGAGGTCGTAGCGCATATCTCCGACCCTAAATGACCCGGAACGCAGAAAACCCCCGCACCAAAAGGTGCGGGGGTCTCCCTCAAAATTAGTTCGGCGGCGTCCTACTCTCCCACAGGGTCCCCCCTGCAGTACCATCGGCGCTGTGAGGCTTAGCTTCCGGGTTCGGAATGTAACCGGGCGTTTCCCTCACGCTATGACCACCGAAACACTATGAAACAATCAAACCGTCATGTGTGGCACATGAGGCTGTTCGTGGTTTCAGAACCAACACAGTGGACGCGAGCAACTGAGGACAAGCCCTCGGCCTATTAGTACCAGTCAACTCCACCCGTTACCAGGCTTCCATATCTGGCCTATCAACC